>CACDFI010000001.1 GCA_902551985.1 uncultured Pelagibacteraceae bacterium
CTTTATCGCAAAATTATTCGCTAGTGGTATAAAACAAAGAAAATGTATTTCAATTGAATGCGGTCTTCAAAATGGAACATTGGCAATATTTGTTTCTACACAAATATTTAACGATATTAGTTATGTAATACCTACAGCCGCATACGCACTTATAATGTACTTAACAGGTTTTATATTTATTCTTATACTTAGAAGGGCTAATTAATTTTTAATCTTTTGAAATATTTTTAAAACCAAATCTGATAATGACGATATATTTTGCTCCTGGATTTTAATTGTATCGACTAAGGCTTTATCTTTCATATTTATTGTAAATTGTTTTTTTTTATTAACACTTATGTATTTATTTTTTAATAAATAATTTAATTTTCTAACAACAGTTGGTCTTGGAATATGAGTTATTTCTGAAATTGACATAGTGTTTACTCCGCTTTCATTAATATTTAAAATGTCTTTCTTCCATTCTGAAAAATTTAAACCAATCCCTTCGTAAGATTTATTTACAATAGAGTGACAAGTAATAACCATACCTACTGAATAAATTTCCAGATCTCCTAGTTGTCTTTTCCATCTTGAGGTTAAAGTAAAAATAAATATATAAAAATAGTACCAGCAATATGTAAAATTATTCTTTAAATGTTCTGATACTTCATCAACATTCAAAGATTTATTTGTAAATTCTACTTTTTTAAATACCTCAGAAATATTTGACAATAAAACACTTAAATTTTTAAGAGTATTTCTAGGCCGGACTAATTTATAAGCTGATCTATCTATATATATTTTTTTTCCAATTTTTTGAAGCACACCTAATTTTTCAAGGTCAAGAATTTTTCTTCTAGCACTTTCTTTTGGAATATTTAAATTTTTTGATATTTCAATTATATTTATTCGATCTAGTTCTAAAGATTTATCAAACATAAAAAAATTATCATAGTTCTCTATTTTTTTAATTTGTATATAATGATCAAAATCTTTATTTATTAGATAAAGAACAATCCGGTACTTATCTATATCGTTAAAAACCTCATAAGATGAATTCATCCATTCAGACAACAATCTGTAGTATGTTGGTGCAATTTTTTCAAAATTTTCTTCAATTATTTTTTGAATATATTTTTTGTTAAAATCACAAATGTCTATAATCATATTGAAAGATAACTACTCTATTACTTCAAACCCAAAATGGACATAAAATTAGTAGTACAAAACCCATTTTGGACACAGTATAAAATTTTTAAAATTAAAGATGTGTTTTAATAAACCTATATGAGTTATAATAATAACAGAAGAGCATCTGATATTGAAATTTCTTCTCAATTAACAGGTGACGTAAATATTGATACCCCTCAAAAAGTAAATATCAGTGCTCTTAAACTAAGAATTATCAAAAAAGAAAAAAAAGAGACTTTAAAGACTAGAGCTTTTACTCTCACATTTTTTTTAGTCTTAGGTGCTATTGGTTTTTTTGTTTCTGACTAATATTTTCAAAATTAATTTTTAAAAAACCTTTGAATTTTAAACTATTATCTATTGTTGTAATTAATAATAATTAGTTAATAATGATTCAATGAAACCATTTACAGGTTATTTAATTTTAGCTTTAGGAATAACAACAGGAATAGCAGCGAATAGTTTTGCTAAAATTTCTGAAGGTTTCACAAAATTAACTCCTACAATCGCATGCTTACTTTTAATGACTATAACAATGTTTTCATTAGCTAAAGCAATGTCAGTTATACCTGTTGCTTTTAGTTACTCTACTTATAGTGGTTTGACAGTAGCGGGAGTAGTAATATTTGGAATGTTAAAATATAATCAAGTACCTAATGTATATGGCTTTATTGGGATTTGTTTAATTGTGACTGGAGTTATAATGGTAAATTATTTAGGACGCGCAGGCTAAAAATTTTTACTACTAACAAGAATTCGAATATCTTCTTTTATATTTTCAGGTATTTTTATTTCTGATTTAAAATTTTTTTTGTATCTTCTTAATTTATTTTCTCCGGGATATAATATCTCTTTTAACCCTTTTAGTTTTGGAAGTTTTTTTATTCTTTTTATATTTTCTTTAATTCTTTTTTTAAAATTTGATTGAAACAAATTTGCTTTCATTACTATAAATAAATGACCAATATTTTGTGGTCCTGAAAAATCATCAAACGGATCTTTTACTTTTCCACCATGATTACCTCCAGTATAAACCCCACTTAATATATCAACCATCCATGCAAGACCAGAACCTCTAAAACCTGCAATAGGAAGCTGAACACCTTCAAGCGCTTTTATAGCATTAGTTGTAGGTTTGCCAAACTTATCTAGAGCAACCCCTTCAGGAATTTTTGAATTAGTTCTAGATGCAACTCTAATTTTTCCTCTATTGATCATTGAAACAGATGTATCTAAAATGAATGGTGCATTTGATCCTGTTGGCGATCCAAAACAAATTGGATTTGTACCAAACAATGACTTGATAGCACCATGGGGGGCAATTGCAGGTGGGGCATTAGTAAATACCAAAGCTATCATATTCTTTTTTACTGCTTGTTCCGCGTAATATCCTGACATTCCATAATGACCACTATTTTTAACAGCTACTAATCCAATTCCACTTTTTTTGGCATTTTTTATCGCTTTTTTTATTGCTACATCGGCTGCAACAAAACCAATGCTATCATCAGCATTTATATGAGCCACAGATTGAGAAATATTTTTAATTTTTATTTTAGGCTTTGGATTAATTAATTTATGTCTTATGCGATCACAGTACATTTTTAGTCTAGACAAACCATGAGTTGGAGCGCCAACTAACTCGGCATTAATTATTGCGTCAGCACATATTTTTGAGTGATTTGTTGATAGTTTATGTTTTCTAAATATTTCAATTATGATTTTTTTAAGTTTATTTTTTTCCATTAAAAATTTTTTAAATCCTTGTTAAAAAATGAAAGTATATCGCTCACTAGAATATCTGGTTCTTCCAAAGCTGCAAAATGACCACCGTTTGGAAATTTCCTCCATCTTTTTATATTAAAAATTCTATTTACGTATGATTTAGGAGGCCATTCTAGCATTTCTTTTGGAAAAATTGCTATTGCTGTAGGCACATTTATTCTTTTAAAGTTTTTTGGAAAAGATCTTCCACCTTCTTTTCTTCTACCAAAATATATCCAGCTGGCAGTATTAAAACTTTTAGTTATAATATAAATCATTATATTTGATAACAATTCATCTTTTGAAAATGTTTTTTCAATCTTACCCATTTTTAAATCTGACCAACCGTGAAATTTTTCCAAAATCCATGCTGCTGTTCCTACAGGACTATCTATCATTGCATAAGACAAGGTTTGAGGCTTTGTAGCTTGTTGAGTTCTATATCCCTCTTGCATAATTTGGTCAAAGTTAAATTTTTTCTCCCATTTTTTTTCTTTACTATTTTTTGGTCCTTTTGGATGTCTAAGAGGTAAACAATTAATGTGTATCCCTTTGCAATTCTTTGAGCTATCAAGACCAATCCATCCGGCAATAGTTGCTCCCCAATCACCACCTTGTACAAAATAATTTTTATAGCCTAAGTTTTTAACCATAAATTTATTTAACATTTTTCCTATTTTTCTTGGTCCTAAGGCTTTTTTGATTTGAGAAGAAAATCCAAATCCTGGTAAAGATGGAACAATTACATCAAATCCATCTTCAATTTTTCCTCCATATTTTTCTGGGTGAGCAAGTCTTGGAATGATATTTAAAAATTCGGATATACTTCCTGGCCATCCATGTAAAAGTAATAATGGTCTAGAATTAGGATTTTTACTTTTTTCAAAAATAAAATGTAAGTTTATATCTTCAACTTTAGTTTTATAATTTTTAAATGAATTGATTTTGTTTTCAAATTTTTTCCAATTGTACTTTGAAATCCAGTATTTAGATATACTCTTTAAATAATTTAAGTTGGTTCCATACTCCCAACCACTCATATTTTGAGCATCATTCCAAGGAAATTCTCTTACTCTTTTATAAATGTCGTTAAGTGTGCTTTTAGGCACACTTATTTTGTATTGTTTGATCATCAATTAATTATGACTTATCCAAATTGTTTTTGTTTGAAGAAACGAATTTAGAGCCTCAGTACCTTGATCTCTACTTAGTGAGCCAGATTGTTTATAGCCTCCAAATGGAGTTTTAATGTCTCCTTCAGAAAAAGTGTTTACCGATACAGTTCCACAAGGCAAACTTTTAGCTAAATGAAACGCTCTATTGATGTCCTGTGTAAATACACTAGCATGCAATCCATATTTCGAATTACTAGCAATTTTCAAAGCTTCCTCGTCATTTTTAACTGTCAAAACACCAAGCACTGGTCCAAATATTTCCTCTTGAGCAATAGTCATATTTTCTTTTAATCCATCAAAAAGTGTGGGTTTTGCATAAAAACCTTTTTGGTTTTTACTTGAAACTCCTCCAGATAAAAGTTTTGCACCTTCATCTATACCTCTTTGAATGTATCCATCAACAGTTTGTAAATGCCCTTTTGAAATCATAGATCCCATATTCGATTTTAAATCTAACGGATCTCCTACTTTTAGTTTTTTAACTTTTTTTATAACTTTGTCTAAAAATTCGTCTTTTACTTTTTTATGTACTATCTGTCTCATATTTGCTGAACAGTTTTGTCCACCGTTCCAAAATGCAGAATTCATAGCATTATCAATTAGATCATCTGTAATTTTAGCATCTTCTAAAACTATAAATGGACTTTTTCCTCCCATCTCTAATGCGACAGGTTTTAAATTACTTTCACTCGAGTATTTTAAGAAATAACCACCCACTTCAGTTGATCCCGTAAAAGAAACTGCATCAACATCTTTGTGTCTACCTAGGGCTTCTCCAACATCACCATAACCTGGGAGTACATTTAAAACACCATCTGGTATTCCAGCTTCTTTTCCAATTTGAGCAACTCTTATTGCTGTAAGCGGTGTATCTTCTGCTGGCTTAATTATAACCGAGCAACCCGCTGCTAGAGCTGGCGCCATCTTCCATACAGCCATCATTAACGGAAAGTTCCAAGGAACAATTCCAGCAACAACTCCTATTGGTTCTTTAACAATTAAACTTGTAATGGATGGTTCAGTTGGGCCAACTTTCCCAAATACTTTATCAATTAATTCTCCATACCACTGAAAATGCATTGGCGCATCATTTGCAACCTCATTAATGCAGTCTCCAATAAGTTTTCCTGTATCTATACACTCTAAAACTGAATTCTCTTCACCATGTTTTCTAAGTAGTTCAGCAAATTTTAATAAAACTTCTTTTCTATGTTCAGGTGAACTCTTAGACCAAACTCCACTATTAAAAGCTTTTCTTGAGACTTTAACTGCCAAATTAACATCTTTGTGATTACATTTTGCAACAGCGCAAAGTTTTTTACCCGTTGCAGGATTGATAGTTTCAAACTTTTTTCCATCGATTGCGTTTACATATTTACCATTGATGAATGCTCTTCCTTCAAATTTGAGTTTATTGGCTATTGATTTATATTTGTTTCCTGAGCTCATAAAATTCTTTCTATAAATTTAATTTTATTTTATTTTATTTAATAATTTTAAATCTAAGGCACCTTTAGACTAAAATAAATAGATTAACTAAAATTAATAATACAACTTTTGATTGCAAACCCATTTTGATAATAAAATTATCTTTTTTGTTTTACTTCGCGCTCGATTTGAATTTAAATATCAATAATTTAATTAAATTATAGGAGATAAATTATATGTATATTAAAAAAATTTGTAAGACATTACTCACAGGTTTTGCGATTGCATTTTTTGCTCAAGCTGCTTATGCAGAGATAACTCTAAAGCTTGGTACTACTGGAAGATTGGGTATGCCAATTGGTGACGCTATAGACCAGGCGTTGATACCAGCAATGGAGAAAGCATCTGGGGGTAAAATGAAGATTGAACCTCATTATCAAAGAAGCTTATGCGCAGAGCAAAAATGTGGTGAACAAGCCAACCAAGGACTTATAGCTTTGTGGACTAGCTCTACTGCAAATTATGGTAATTTTGGACCAGAGTTAGCAATTTTCGATTTACCATTTATTTTCAAATCACTTGAAGATGCGAAAAGAATCTCAGATGAATGGTTAGCTGAAAGACAGTGTAAACTCGCTCTTGAAAATGCTGGTCATATTTGCCTTTCAGTTTATTCAAGTGGTGGATTTAGACAACTTGGAAATGCAACTAAACCAGTTCATGAACCTGATGATATGAAGGGATTGAAATGGCGTACTACTAAGAGTCCGGTTGAATTCATGTTAGTTAAAAATTGGGGTGCAACTCCAACACCTTATGACTGGAGTCAATTATATCAAGGTCTTCAATCTGGTGTAGTTGAAGGACAGTATGTTGCATCTCCATGGCAGCACGTTGCAAAACTTCATGAAGTTGCAAAGTATTTTACTGAGATCGGTGGAATGTGGTCTGGAAATATTTTAGCGATGG
Organism: uncultured Pelagibacteraceae bacterium; assembly: GCA_902551985.1. GTDB lineage: Bacteria > Pseudomonadota > Alphaproteobacteria > Pelagibacterales > Pelagibacteraceae > Pelagibacter. The sequence continues at coordinate 6,510 of CACDFI010000001.1, forward strand.
ATGCTAAGCAATATAATGCATTGACTGATCAACAAAGAAAATGGTTGCATCAAGCAGCCGATGCTTATGGAGAGAAAGTAAACGAGTTAGATAACGCTTGGATTAAGAATGGTGAGGATGCAATTAAAGCATCTGCTAAAGAGTGGTATGTACCAACAGAAGCGGAAATGACTAAGTGGAGAGCAGGTGCAATTGGTGCCTGGTTAGACGCTAAGGGTACTTTTGAACCTGCAGTAGCTAAAAGAGTACTTCTAGAACAAGGTATGGATGGATTTGTTGCTCAGTTAGAAGCAGCAGGAGCTCTATAAATCGTTCGAAAACTATATAAAGACCATTTAGTTCTTTTTAAGAATTAGATGGTCTTTAAAAAAAACAAGTCATAACTTAAAAATATTTATGGAAAGTATTATTTTACTCGTAGTACTCCTTTTTCTTATTTTATTAGGAGCTCCTATTGGATTTATATTAATACTTATACCATTTGTTTACATTTTACTAACAGACGCTGTTCCTCTTGTTTTAATTCCAAGTCAAATGTTTACCGCTATTGACTCAGTGCCATTAACAGCAATAGCATTCTTTATGTTGACGGGTGAATTAATGACAAGTGCTACGATTACTGACCGTTTAGTTGCTTTAAGTAGGGCATTAATTGGTCGTATTAGAGGAGGGTTGGCTCAAGTAAATGTACTTGTGAGTATGTTTTTTGCTGGAATGAACGGTTCTGTTGTAGCAGATACAGCTACAGTTGGAGCATTAGTTCTGCCAGCAATGAAAAAAGCTGGTTACCCCGCTGCATTTTCAGCAGCGGTTACAGGAGTAAGTTCAACAATAGGAGGGATCATTCCGCCTAGTATCATGATGATTGTACTTGCTAACGCAACCGAAATCTCGATTGCATCTTTATTTGCAGCTGGGATTATACCAGGGATCTTGATTGGTGTTGTGATAATGGTAATCAATCATTACTTCGCAGTTAAACATAACTTTGAGCGTAGCGATGAACCATTCTCAGTACGACGAGCTGGAAAAGAATTATATAGATCTTCATTCGCCCTTTTAATACCTTTAGTTTTAGTAGGTTCAGTTATGGGTGGTGTAGCATCGGTTGTTGAGGCAGGAGCCATAACTGCTTTGGTTGCTTTATTTACAGGTGTATTTGTTTATCGAACTATCAAGTGGAAAGATTGTACTGGTGCTTTTCGTCGAGCATTCCGTAATTCAGCAATGGTTTTTATTATAATTGCTGCATCAGGACCGTTTAGTTGGTTGCTTACTTCCCTTGGAGCAATTGGTGACCTCGAAACCTGGCTTTTAGGCTTAGCAGACTCTCCTATATTGTTTATTTTGGCTTTGATATTATTCATTTTTCTTCTTGGGACTGTAATGGACTCTGCAGTTAACATTATCATTGTTGGTCCAGTACTGGTGAATGTTATGTCTCAAGCAGGATTCCCAGAGGTGCAAGCAGCTATGGTTGTAATAGTTGGATTCTTAATTGGATCAGTAACACCACCAGTTGGTGTTGCCTACTTTACATCTGCAACAATAGCACAAGTTCGCCTTGAAAAGGTTGCTATCGCGTTAATTCCTTATTTGATTGGATTATTTTTACTTTTATTTTTTATTCTTATTATCCCACAGTTGACAATGTTTCTTCCAAACCTATTAAGTAATTAGTTATATGAAAAATTTTTTAAATAACATTGACCGTTTTGTTCACCGCACGTTGGAAGCTATGTGCTCACTCTTGTTAGCTGCGATGGTTGGTTTCACTCTTTACAATGTTACGATGCGATATGTTTTTAACAACCCTCCTGTTTGGGGGGATTTGCTAACAGTATTAAGTAATATTTGGTTGATGTTTATAGCACTTTCTCTAACAGCAAGAGATAATGAACATGTAGCTTTAAATTTAATTTATGAAAAATTACCAGACAGATTTTCTTTATATATACGTCAGTTCTGGAAAATTATGATTATGATAATTGGTGTAGTCTTAATTATTTATGGAATTGAACTTGTAGAGGGTATGCGAGGAAAGTACTGGGAAATGTGGTATTTTGAAATTAGTATGCAAGGTATTGAGTTCAAACCAAATTATATGCCCAAAAAATATGCAGTTGCAATCTTACCTTTAGCTGGATTTTTGACGACCATTGGTGCTGCAATTGGTTTTTTCAAAAAGGTTTAGTTCTTAAAATTTATTTTTAACCTTTGCCTCTCCAAGGTATAGTTTTGTCTATTATTTTTCTTAAGGTCACATCAAACAATAAACCAAGCATACCCATTATAAATATTGTTATCCAAATTACCTCATATTGAAAATATTTTTTTGCAACATTTTCAACAAAGCCAATACCTGTTGTTCCAGCTAAAAATTCTGCTGCAACTAAAGTTCCCCAACACATTCCTACAGCGACTCTTATTCCAGTAAGAATTTCAGGTAAAGAATTTGGAAAAATAACATGCCTTAGTATTTGTCTTTTTGATGCCCCAAGCGAATGTGCAGCATGAATTTTAGAAAGTTGTGTCCCAGATGCTCCCGCTCTAGCTGATATAATCATAATTGATAATGAAACCATAAATAATAAAAATACTTTACCTGTATTATCAATTCCAAGAACAGAAATTATCAAAGGTGCCCAAGCTAATGGTGGAACAGGTCTGTATAGTTCGATTAAAGGATCAAAGAAACCTTTGGCAAATCTATTTAGTCCCATAAATAAACCCAATGGCACTCCAATAATTATTCCAAAAACTAATCCTAAGAATACTCTTAAGAAGGAGTCCCAGATATGACCATAAGGAACAGGTATCTTAAATAATTTAAAATCACCTGTTACAATTTTTAATACTTTTCCTTTAAAGTTTTCTTTAACAATCCCCTCACTGGTATGAACAGGATATTCACCTGGTAAAATATCAGCAATCCAATCTGGTAAAATAAATCCAATAATTGAGCTAACATCTATCATTTCTATCCAAAGAAGAGGGATATTTTTATAACCTACACTTGGTTTAGACATTAATATAAATTTATTAAAAGTATCTGAAGGTTTAGGAAGCCATCTTCCTGATCCTTGTTCAGAACAACTTGGTCCACTAGCAACAATTGTTCCAGCTGGAAATAAAAGAATGTCAATTAATCTTAGGTCAGCTTGCTCACTTTCCTGAAGGTTATCAAATTCAATAATTGCTTTTTGCATTTCATTTAGAGCATTTGGTGGATAAATACTTGCAAATTCTATTCTTCTTGCAATTTTGACAATATTTTTTGCATAATCAGATGCAATTTCTTCAGAGTCATCTAGATTTTTTCTATAAGCTTTTACTTCATCTTTTAATTGCTTTATAGAATTTTTGAATTGTGGATTGTGATTTCTCAACTTAAAAAATTTATCATTTATGATTTTAAGTTCTTTCGCTGCTGCTTGAAATTTCAATCCTTTTGCTGTTTCAGCAACAAATGGGACTTCTATTGTATTTTCTATTGATCCTGTTCCAGATCTTACTGTAATTATACCCCATTCACCCTGTTCTGAAATTGCTTTAAGTCTATCATTTTTTTGATCATTAGTTTCAAATGGATAATCTTGCTTTTTAAAATTAGAACTTAAAAGTCTTATTTCTTTAGTCATCTCATCAATTTTTATTTTTGTATCCATTTCAATTAAATCTTCATTTGTTAAAAGAGGTATTAATTGTTTAGTCTTGTTTATAAAACTAACTAAAATTGTTTTTTGTTGATTATTTAAATCTTTAGAATTCTGTATTTCAGATGTAATTTTTTTTAGATTTTTGTTCTCGATTTTAATAATTGAGGTACTTTTAAATTCTCTTTCTTCGATAGGAAATTGATATTTTAATCCTAATAACGATTCATTTATTTTTGCAACTTGACATAATTCATTTGCAGATTTTGGATAAAACCCTTTTGCAATATCCCATGAATAATAAAGCCAAACTAATAATATTGCAGCACTACCAACAATAACCCAGTGTGTTCCTCCTTTGGCTCTTTCTGGATTACCAAATACTGCATCAACTTTTTCAGTTTGAATAAGTCTTCTCCCATAAAGTATACATCCAATAATAGATACAAAAATTAGTATTGTTACTATTTGGGTTAACATTTAATTTTCTTTCCCCATTATTTCTTCTTCCATGTTCCAAATCATGGATAATATTTCCTCACGTTTAGATGAAAATTCTTTATTCTTTTTAATTTCTCTTAAATCCTCTTTTAAACCCATTTCTGCAAAAGGAAGATTGTACTCTTTATGTATTCTACCTGGTCTTGGTGCCATTACATATAATCTTTCACCAAGCAGCAATGCCTCCTCCACTGAGTGAGTAATTAAAATAATTGTTTTTCCCGTTTCTTTCCAAATCTTAAGAACTAAAGATTGCATTTTTTCTCTTGTCAAAGCATCAAGAGCACCCAATGGCTCGTCCATTAATATTAAATCTGGATCGTTTATAAGACATCTTGCAAGTGCAACTCTCTGCTGCATACCTCCTGATAATTGGTATGTAGGAGTATTACCAAAACCTTTTAATCCAACAATTTCTAGCCATTCATCAACTCTTTTAGCTGTTTTAATTGGATCTTCTTTTTTCATCCTTAGGCCGAAGTCAACATTTTCAGCAACCGTTAACCATTCAAATAAAGCTCCCTGTTGGAATACCATTCCTCGTTCTACACCAGGGCCATTAATTTCCTTTCCTCCAAGAACGATAGAACCGGACGTCGGTCTTAAAAATCCAGCTGCTATATTTAAAAGTGTAGTTTTCCCACAACCCGAAGGTCCTAAAACTGTAAGTAGTTCACCTTTTTTCAGAGTGAAACTTACATCTTTTAACGCATGAACAGTCTCGCCTTTTGGCGTTTTAAAGATCATATTCAGATCTTGGGAAACTAAGTCACTCATAAGATAACTTTATATAAAAATTTTGTTAAAAAAAATAGGCGCTAATTTTAGTTAGCGCCTATTAAATATTTCTACTCTTTAAATTATAAAGGTAAGAAACTTGTATCTACATTTCCACCAGGCGTTCCCATTCCTTTTAAGAATGCATCAAGGTTTCCACTTTCCATAGATTGTTTAGTTTCTTCTGGAGTTAAAAATTTAAATCCACTTAAAGTTTCTTTCATATCTGCAACTTTCATTTCAGAAGCTTTAGACATAGCATTCATATCACTCTTACCTGCTCTGTATCTGTCATTTGCTTCGTGAGTTACTTCTATGAAAGTTCTTAACATTCCAGGGTTTTCCTTCATAAATTTATCAGTTACTGAAGTAATATCTATTCCTAGAATTCCAGCTGCTCTTGCTTCATCTACTGTTAGTAGTCTCGAACCAACAGCTACTGCTGCTTTGATAGAGTTACCACCAAATAAACATGCCATTACAACATCACCACTTACTAACGCAGCAGCACCTTCTTCAGGGTCCATTTGAATTATATCCATTTTACTTCTGTCAGCTCCAACAACTTTCATACTTTCATCAAATACATATTCAGCCATTGTTCCAAGTGGAACTGCAACTTTTTTACCTTCTAATTCTGTTGCATTTGCTTTTGTAATTCCAGAAGCGTTAGATGTAACACAAGTAGTTCCGCCCATTCCGTATTCCATAGCAATATCAACTAACTTGATAGGTGCATTAGATTTTACAGCATTAATAAAAGGCACTAGACCTTGTGAATATGATATATCAATGTCTCCTGCTAGCATTGCATCTGTCATTGCTCCACCATTTGTGAAGTTCGTCCATTTTACTGGAACTCCAAGAGCTTTAGCAAAATTCTTTTTTTGCATGTCCTCTAGATTTGGACTAGGCCATTCTAGAAAGTATGCAACCCTAACTTCATTTGCAGCAGCATTTGCAGCTGAAATTGATAGGTTAAGAGCAAATAAACTTCCTAAAATAAAACTAATTATTTTCTTCATTTTGTCTCCTTAATTAAATTTAATTAGCGTTATTTAAGTTCAATTTTGAATATAAGTAAATGAATTTTGTAGGCATCATAACCACAGGTAAATGAAGATGTCTAAAATGGGTTCAATTGTAGGTTGTATCGAATATTACCTAAACACATATTAAATGTGCGCATTAATTATTTTCTATTTTTTTTAAATTAGTCTATGAGAGAGTATAATTAACAATTTTTAAATAATTATGAGTTCTGAAAAACCACAAATACCAAATTCATTAAATGAACATTGGATGCCATTCTCTTCAAATAGAGATTTTAAAGCAAATCCAAGATTGATAGTAGAGGCAAAAGGAGTTTATTTAAAAAATCATCAAGGACAAACTCAAATAGATGCGAGTTCGGGTTTATTTTGTAATCCATTAGGCCATGGAAGAGAAGAAATTATTGAGGCTATAACAAAACAATTAAGAACTGTTGATTACGCTCAACCCTTTCAACAAGGCTTTGGTGGTTCATTTGAACTTGCCACAAGAATTTCAAAACATACACCAGGAAATTTGAATAGAATTTTTTATACTATATGTGGATCAACTGCTGTTGAAACAGCAATTAAAATTTCAGTTGCTTATCATAAGGCTAGAGGTGAAGGACAAAGATTTAGATTTGTAGGAAGAGAAAGAGCTTACCACGGTATGAATATTGGTGCTACCTCAGTTGGTGGAATGATTAATAACGTCAAAACTTTTGCGAGTGTTTTAATGCCAGGAGTTGTTCACATGAGACATACTCATTTACCAGAACATAAATTTGTTTCTGGACAACCAGAAACTGGAGCTGAGATAGCTGAAGATCTTGAAAGAATTTGTACTAACTTTGGATCTGAAAATATTGCTGCATGCATAGTTGAACCGATTGCAGGATCAACAGGAACACTTGTTCCTCCAAAAGGATACTTGCAAAGACTTAGAGAGATATGTGACAAACACGGTATTCTTTTAATTTTTGATGAAGTAATTACAGGGTGGGGAAGAACAGGTTCACCATTTGCATCTCAAGAGTACGGAGTAACTCCTGACATAATTACTATGGCTAAGGCTACAACAAATGGAATTAGTCCTCTAGGAGCAGTTGCTTGCAAGGAAGAAATTTATGACACAGTAATGGATGGGTCACCAAAAGGTTCAATTGAACTATTTCATGGCTATACTTATTCTGGGATACCAGTTTCTGTTGCAGCAGGATTAGCTGTCCAAGATATTTTTGATAAGGAAGACATATTTAATAGAGCAAAAAATTTGGCTCCTTATTTTCAAGAAGGCTTAATGTCTTTAAAAGATATTGATGTAGTGGATAATATAAGAGGATATGGAATGATGGGTGGAATTGACATTAAAATGGATAAAAAACCAGGAGCGGCTGGATTTACTTGTTTTAAACATTGTTATGAAGCTGGCGTCAATTTTAAAGCTACTGGAGATTGTTTAATTATTGCTCCAATGTTCATTTGTGAAAAGAAACATATTGATGAAATTATCGATAAACTTAGAACAGGAATTACGAATTACTCTAAAAGTAAAAAAAACTAACTCACTTATATGAAAATAGGTGTTCCAAAGGAAATAAAACCTCAAGAAAACAAAGTCGGCTTAACTCCTGAAAGTGTTAAAACCCTTATATCTAATGGTCATGAAGTATTAGTTGAAAATAATGGAGGATACGAAGCAGGTTTTGAAAACGATCAATACAAGTCTGCTGGAGCAAAAATAGTTAATCAAGCAGAGGATATATTTAATGATGCGGATGTAATTGTAAAAGTGAAAGAACCTCTTTCAAATGAAGTCAAAATGATTAAAGAAAATCAAATAGTTTTTACTTACCTGCACTTAGCAGCAGCAAAAGAATTAACTAAGGGTTTAGTTGATTCAAAATCAGTTTGTATAGCTTACGAAACTGTTACAGATGATAATGGGAGACTGCCTCTATTAGCGCCCATGAGCGCTGTTGCTGGTAGAATGTCAGTACAAGCAGGTGCACATTGTTTAGAAAAAAATCAAAAGGGCAGAGGAATATTGTTAGGAGGTGCTCCTGGTGGAGATCCAGCAGAAGTAGTTATACTTGGTGGAGGTGTAGTTGGTGAAAATGCTGCAATAATAGCAACTGGAATGAGAGCAAAAGTACATGTTGTTGATAAATCAGAGGCTAGATTGAAACAATTGACTGAAATGTTTGGTGATAAGATTATTCCTCAATTAAGTGATAAGACAGACTTGGAAAAATTAATTTCTAAATGTGATCTTTTAGTTGGTGGAGTTTTAATTCCAGGTGCGGAGGCTCCTAAATTAGTTACTAAGAAAATGATTAAAAATATGAAACGTGGATCAGTTATTGTCGATGTTGCAATTGATCAAGGTGGATGTGTTGAAACAAGCAAACCCACAACTCATGCAGAACCAACTTATATTGTTGATGACATTGTACATTATTGTGTTGCAAATATGCCAGGTGGAGTACCTAGAACTTCAACTTTAGCATTAAATAAAGCAACTTTACCTTTCTTAACAAAACTAGCAAATGATGGATATCATAAAGCATTAAAAGAGGATCATAATTTTTTGGCTGGACTAAATGTGCATAAAGGACAAATTACATATAAGGCAGTCGCGGACGTTTTTGGATATGATTATTTAACTGCTCGAGATGCGTTAAATTAATCAAGAATACTAAGTAGTTTTTTCTCTATATTTTTACTTATTACTATGACACCTTTTTCATTTGGATGCATACCATCATCTAAATTTAAATCAGGATTTAAAGCAACTCCATCTAGCAAGAAAGGTATAAAATCCATTTCATATTTGACAGACAAACTTTTAAAAATTTTATCAAATTCATTTTTATAATCTTTTCCATGACTTTCAGGTGCAATCATTCCAGCAATAACTATTTGAATTTTTTTATTTAATATTTTTATTATAATTTGATCTAAATTTTTTTTGGTTTCATTTGGACTTATTCCACGCAACATATCATTTGCACCAAGGCATAATAAAATTATGTCAATATTCTTTTCACTAATTGTCCAGTCAATCCTGTTTAAACCTCCAGCAGATGTATCTCCTGATACACTTGCATTAATCACTTTTACTTTTAAGCCTTTTTTATTTAAATTTTTCTCAAGCACATTCGATAAATGATATTTTTTATCTAAACCATAACCTGACATAAGGCTATCACCAAATAAGACAACTTTGTAATCGGCTTTGGCTACAAATGCTGGTATTAATAAAACAATTATTTTTATAATTAATTTTTTTATCATGAGTAAACTTTTAAAATTATCTAATGTTAATTTAAATTATACAATAGACAGCAAGTCTATAAATATTTTAAAAAATATTAGTTTCGAAGCAGATAATAAAGAAACTATTTCAGTAGTTGGGGAAAGTGGTTCAGGCAAAACAAGTTTAATCATGTTGATCGGAGGTCTAGAAAAAGTATCATCAGGAAATATTTTTTTTAGAGATTCAGAGTTGTCTAAAATGAATGAGGATGAAATTTCTAAAATTAGAAGAAAAAATATAGGAATAGTATTTCAATCCTTTTATTTAATACCAAATTATACTGCACTTGAAAATGTTAGCCTATCCTTAGAAATAAATAAATTTGATAATCCAACAGCGAAAGCAAAAGAAATTTTAGATAGGTTTGGTTTAAGTAATAGATTTAATAATTTTCCAAGCCAACTTTCAGGAGGCGAACAACAGAGGGTTGCCATTGCAAGGTCTGTTGCAATGAAACCAGAGCTAATTTTAGCGGATGAGCCTACTGGTAACTTAGATAGTGAAAATACAGACAAAATTTCTAGTTTACTTTTTAATTATATTGAAGATGAAAATGCAAGTTTAATAATGGTTACTCACGACAATAATTTGGCTAATTTAACAAAAAGAAAAATCATTATTAAAGATGGAGTAATAAGTGAAAATAAATGATTTAAGTCTTTACTCTGGATACGCATTTCGAGATTTATCTAGAAGTTACTCAAAAATATTAAGTATTATTATTACATTATTAATAAGCCTATTTATACTTAGCGCCATTCTTACTATCGAGGATAGTTTAGAAAATGAACTTGATGAAAATTCAAAAGTTCTTTTAGGAGGTGATTTAGAAATTGATTACAATAATAAAGAAGGTGACAGAAGTTTAATCAATCAGGTTAGAAGTTTTTCCACAGTATCGCAAATGGTTGAATTCAGCACAATGATTTCAACAACAAAAAAAAAAAATAATAAAACATCATTTACAAGAATTAAAGCAGTAGATCAAAATTACCCTCTATATGGAGATGTAATTTATGAACCAAGTGGATCATTAAAAAATTTAAATAAAATTGAAAATACCATAATGGTAAACGAAAATATATTTAAGAACTTAAAACTTAAAATTAATGATATCGTTAAAGTTCAAAATAAAGAATTTAAAGTTATTGGTATTGTGAAAGCTCTGCCAGATATTGGTGGAGCTTTTGTTTTTGGTGATTTTGCCCTTACAGGAAAAAAAACATTAGATAATTTAGAACTAAATACTTTGGGAAGCTTTTTGAATTATGAATACAAAATTAGATTTGATAGTAACGAAAACAAAGATAATAAAATAAATAAAATTATAAATATTTTTAAAGATGATAATAAAGTAAAAATAAGATATCCAGAAAATTCTGCTGGAGGAATTAAAAGAATTATTGATAATTTTTCACAATTTTTGTCATTGGTATCCATAAGCGCTATGCTTATTGCTGGAATAGGAATTGCAAATACCCTTCTTTCATTTATTAATCAAAAAAATTCATCAATTGCAGTTCAAAAAGCAATAGGGATTAATTCTGTAAATATTAAGACCGTTTATTATTTGCAATTATTTATCATTTTATTTGTTATTTCACTAATTGCTTATGGATTAAGTTTCCTATTGGTGCCAATTGTTGATAAATATATATCAGATGGACTTGGATTAAATATTGAGGCCTCTTTTTCATTAACAAATTTATCAATAGTTTTTTTAGTTGGATTATTGGTAATAATAATATTTTCAATCCCAACTGTTAATTCTATTGACCAAATTAAAGCCTCTAGTTTGTTTAGAAATGTTTTTCAAAGTTTGCAGTTTAAATATTCAAAAAAGTCAATAATATTAAGTCTATTTCTACTGGCTATTCTAATTAGCTTGTTTGCATTTAGGTCCTCTATCCCATATTACAGTTTGATTTATTTTGCCTCCTTCTTTGTATGTCTAGCTGTATTTTTTTATGTTTCCCGTCTATTAATATTATTACTGAGGAACAATCTTATTAATCTTCGAATATCATCAAAAATAGCTGTTAAAAATATTACTCAATCAAAAAGCATTACACCAATAACTATTATGTCTCTTGGACTAGGAATGACATTGTTGCTGACATTAGCATTTGTGGGCTCTAACTTTAAAAGAGAAATAGCAAAATCAATTCCAGACATTGCACCAGATTATTTTTTTTTAGGTATTCAAAATAATCAGAAAGATTTATTTCAAAAAACTATAAATGAAACAGATAAAGATGCTGAAATAGAAATTGTTCCTATGGTGTCGGCAGGAATTGTTAAGATTAACGGGGTAGATCCTAACACCTATATATCAAATACCAATGATAGTTATTGGGTAATTATGAATGATAGAAGAGTTTCTTGGACAGATACAATCCCAAAAGATAATCCAATTTTAGAGGGTAGTTGGTGGGACACTTCACAACCTAACAAATTGCAAATTTCATTAGATAGCAAAGTTGCAAAAGACTTTGGAGTAAAAATTGGTGATAAGTTTACACTTAGAATTTATGGTAGAGAAATTGAAGGAGAAGTAGTTAATTTTAGATTGGTGAATTATCAAGATTTAAGTATTAACTTTGCAATGTTGCTTAATCCACAATTCGCAAAAAATATTCCACATGAGTACCTATCTACAATAAAATTTAAAGAAACTGAAAATTTCAATGAAGTTAATTTCTTAGACCAATTCCCAAGTGTATCAATAATAAAAATTTCTGATTATTTGTCAAAAGTAACTGATGTGCTTAATAAAGTTTTTGTAGCGGTTAGTATAATTTCAGCTGTCACAGTAATTATTGGCTTAGTTGTAATTTCAAGTGCAATTATTGTTCAAGGAAAAATTAAAACATTTCAAAATCTTATTTTTAAAATTATAGGTTTCTCAAAAAAAGAAATTTTAATGTCTTCAATTATTGAATTCATAATATCTTTTTTATCTATAATATTATTTTCTACTATTTTTTCTGTAATAGCATCAAAGTTTATTATTGAAAATATTTTTCAACTCAATTGGTTATTCGAATTTGATATATTTTTATATGTAATAATCGGTGTGGGCTGTACAACACTTGCTCTTATTATATTGACAAACCTTAAATACTTAAGTCCAAAAGTTTATCCACTTGTCAGAAACGAATAATATTTAATAATTTTAATTATTTTTTTAAATTGAAGCTTTTAAAGCCTCATAAATTAAATCTTCTGTAGTTTCGCCGATACTTCTATAAACTTCTTTGCCATCCTTGAAAATTAATAGAGTAGTCTGATAAATCACATTGAAAGCATCAGCTATATCTCTATTTGTTACATCGAATGAAAAATATTCAATGTTATCAAATTTAATATCAGATAACTCACCTTTTTTTTTTGCTGTTTGTAAAACTTTCATCTGATTTGCGCATGATCCACAGTATTCTATCCAAGAACTAATGACTATAACCTTACCTTCAGACTGAGCCTTCTCAAATAGTGCTTTATCAAATGTAGTCTTCTTTTCCATTGCATGTGCACTAAATGCAAACAAAAAGAGTATAAAGACAAAGAGCTTTTTCATAATTAGTTAAATTACTATTATAAAATCAATAGATGAACATACTTTAAAGTGACACATGTAGGCTTAAAATTAATCAGTAGAGACAAATTTTTGTTTTTCTAGGCTTCTAGTTAGCGAAGCCTAGTATTATAATTAACTTATAATAAGAGAGAGATAAGTAAAAATAACTTACACATTGATTTGATACAGCGTTACTTATGAATATTAGCTATGTATTATCTGTATATATGCTCAAAAATGGCACTTTACTTATTTAAACTATGACTTAAATTGAATAATGGGGTGCTATATAGGCTGAGATATACCCATGGAACCTGTCCGGTAATTCAGAAAGGGAAAAATGGATAACATAAATATATTAAATCAATCATCTGCAATATTATTAACCTTAACTATAAGTATAATTTTTGTCTTAATAGGACTTATCTATTCAAAAAAATATCAAGGTCTTAATAATTATTTAGTTGCAAGCAGATCTGTTGGTACTTTTTCTTTAACAGCTAGTTTGGTCGCATCTGCTTTAGGTGCATGGATATTATTTGGTCCTGCATCTGCTGCTACATGGGGAGGTATAGGTGCAGTTATCGGATATTCTTTAGGCACAGCATTTCCACTTTTTGCTCTTATATACTTAGGAAAAAAATTTAGAGATAAATATCCAAGAGGCAAATCCTTAATTGAAGTTATAAGACATAGATTTGGTTCACAATTATTTAAACTGATTTTATTTTTATCCATTTTTTACATGTCCATTTTTTTAACAGCAGAGGTGACAGCTGTTTCTATATTAATCAATTATATATCTGGAACAAACTTATGGATAACAGCATCTATTGTGATCATTAGTTCTCTTTTGTATACTTTGTATGGTGGGTTGAGAGCCTCAATATTTACAGATAATATTCAGTTTATAGTTTTTGGTTTACTTTTGTTAATATCATTTTCGTATTTGATATCTTTAAACTCTAATGAGTTTAGCCTTGAATTTATCAACCAAAATAAACCTAATTTATTAAGCTTTAACTATTTACCAAATTTTACTGCAGGTCTAACTTTTTTTATAGCTGTTGCAGCGACAAATCTTTTTCATCAAGGTAATTGGCAAAGAGTTTATGCAGCTAAAGACAATAGAGTTTTAAAAAGTAGTCTTATTTATTCTTTTTTAATTATTATACCAATTGTATTTTTGATTGGATTTACAGGGCTAATTGCCACCACTCAAAATTCAAATGTTATTCCTGATCTAGCGTTTTTTTCTTTGTTACTTAAAGATAATGCTCTTTTTCTATCAATCATAATAATAATTTTAGCAATTTCATTAACAGTAAGTAGTATAGATACTTTGGTAAATGCTATCTCTAGTTTAATAATTGTTGATGGAAATAAAGTTATCAAATTCAAAGGTAATTATTTAAAATTATCTAAGCAAATAATAATATTAATATCCTTGATCTCATTCTTTGTGGCATCACAGGGCTTAAGTATTTTGTATTTATTTTTATTAGCTGATTTATTTTGTTGTGCAGCTGTATTAAGTGTTTTTTATGGTTTTTACTCCAAAGAATTTAATGAAAAAAATGCATATGTTTCAATTATAGTTGGCTTGGTTGGAGGAATTCTTTTTTTTCCAAGTCCAGACTTTTCAAAATCAATTTTGGTTGGAATAATATTGCCAATAGACTTTTTGCCTATATTTGTCTCTCAATCCTTACTATTTTGTTCTTTTGTTGTTGCAACATTTTTACCTATTTTAACTTGTAAACTAAAATAAACCACCATTTACATCTTGTTTATATAAATATATTATAATCAAGTTATGAGTTTTATATTGCCATTTATTGTTTTGATCGTTGTTGTAGTCTTTATTCATGAATATGGACATTACTATTTTGCAAAAAAATATGGTGTTGGAGTAACTGACTTTTCTATAGGTTTTGGAAAAGAATTATTTGGTTGGAATGATAAGTCTGGAACAAGATGGAAAATTTGCTGGATACCACTAGGTGGTTATGTTAAATTTTTTGGTGATCGAAATGTTTTTTCCCAGGCTGATCAAGAAGAACTTTTAAAAAAATATAATAAAGAAGATCAAGAAAAGCTTTTTGTTACAAAACCATTATATCAAAGATCATTAATTGTTGCAGGTGGTCCAATTGCAAACTTTGTTTTAGCAATATTTATTTTTTTATTCATATATATGTTTGCTGGAAAAGACTTTACCCCAGCAATTATCGATGAAGTTCAAAAAGATAGTCCTGCAGAAATTGCTGGAATGAAAAAAAATGATATAATTCTTGAAATAGATAACAATAAAGTAGAGAGTATTCTTGACGTTTCTAAGCTAATTTTAATGTCAACATCTGAAATAGTTGATTTTAAAGTTTCTAGATATGATCAAGAATTATTATTAAAAGTAAAACCAAAAATTGTTTCTGGAGTTGATAATCTAGGAAATAAAATCAACAAAAGAATTATTGGAATAAAACTTAGTCCATATAACAATGAAATAAACCATAAAAAATTAGGACCGGCGAAGGCATTAATTGAGTCTATTAAAGAAGTTTACTTTGTTACCACTTCATCTCTTAAATATATGGGTTCAATGATTACTGGCTCCGGAGACAGTTCTCAATTAGGAGGGCCAATTAGAATAGCTAAAATTTCAGGTCAAGTCGCAGAGTTTGGAATACTCCCATTTATTAGCATGATGGCTTATATTTCAATTAGTTTAGGTTTAATTAATCTATTTCCCATCCCACTTTTAGATGGTGGTCACTTAATGTTTTATGCTTTCGAAAAAGTATTAGGAAAGCCGTTAAGCCAAAAAACACAAGAAGGATTTTTTCGAATCGGAATGTTTTTATTGTTAACTTTGATGTTTTTTGCAACTTTCAACGACCTTAAAGATTTAGGCTTATTTTAAAGGCATTTTAGACTGTTAAAAAAACCTATATAAATCAACACTTTTTTACAACTATATGTTGTGCCAAAAATTATTTTAGACACAAAAAAAAAGCTTGAATTATCAATGATTTTGTAAAGTATATAAATATAACCTTTAAAACCGGAGCTAAAATGAACAAAAAACAACTTATAGCGAAACTAGCTGGGTCGTTAAATCAAAGTAAAGCTGATGCAGAGCGAACTTTTGATACAATTACCAACACTATTTTGGATGCTTTAAAAGGCGACGATAATGTGAAAATTGCTGGTTTTGGTACGTATAAAGTGGCTAAAAGGAAGGCCCGAATTGGACGAAATCCAAGAACTGGAGAACAAATCCAAATCGCAGCTTCTCAAAAGGTAAAATTTTTACCTGCAAAAGCACTTAAAGAAGTTTTTAATAAATAAACTTTTTTTTAACAGCCTTTTTTAAGATTAAAAACTTGAAAAAGGCTGTTACTACATGCACTTACTGCATACCTATTTTTCCTAACTATCATTAGTTATTAATCCTAATAAATTTATAAGAACATCTTTAATTAAACGGAGGTGAAATGGTTAAACTTTTTAAAAAACTGGTTGGTCCATTAATAAGTTTATTTTTCTTATTAAATATGACTAGTGCTGGTTACGCTGAAACTACAGTTTCAGCTGAAGTAGGTTTCATATTCAATACATTTCTTTTCTTGGTCTGTGGTTTTCTAGTAATGTTTATGGCAGCTGGATTTGCCATGCTCGAATCAGGAATGGTAACATCAAAAAGTGTATCAGTGATATGTGCCAAAAATATCGGATTATTTTCAATAGCTGGAATTATGTTCTGGATGGTTGGATATAATTTAGCATACGGAATTCCAGAAGGTGGATATATTGGAAGCTTTACTCCTTGGTCAGATGCAAGTTCAGTGGATACTGGCTATGCTGATGGATCAGATTGGTATTTCCAAATGGTATTCTGTGCAACAACAGTTTCAATTGTATCTGGAACTTTAGCTGAGAGAATTAAATTATGGCCTTTCTTTTTATTTGCAGCTATCCTTTCAGGTATTATTTATCCAATCGTTATGGGTTGGCAGTGGGGAGGTGGCTGGTTAGCAGCTGCTGGTTTCTCAGACTTTGCTGGCTCTACTCTTGTTCACTCAACTGGAGGTGCTGCAGCATTAGCTGGTGCAATTCTATTAGGATCTAGAACAGGTAGATTTGATAAATCTGGAGCGGCTAAACCTATGAAGCCATTTGCGGCGTCATCTGTACCATTAGTTACAGTTGGTGTATTTATTTTATGGCTAGGTTGGTTCGGATTTAACGGTGGATCACAATTAGCTATGGGAACATTTGACGATGCAGTTGCAGTATCAAATATTTTCATTAATACAAACTTAGCAGCCTGTGGTGGTGTGTTAGCAGCTGGAGCAGTAACTAGATTAATGGCAGGTAAAACTGATGTTATACAAATGCTTAATGGAGCAATTGGTGGTCTAGTAGCAATTACAGCTGAGCCATTAATGCCTTCACCGCTAGCAGCAATTCTTATAGGTGCAATTGGGGGACTAATAGTTGTCTTCGGAACTAAATTATTATTCTCACTTAAAATCGATGATGTAGTTGGAGCAATACCAGCTCACTTATTCGCTGGAGTTTGGGGAACATTAGCTGTTCCACTTACAAATGGTGATGCATCATTTGGAGCGCAGCTTCTTGGAGTAATATCAATCAATGCATTTGTGTTTATAGTTTCACTAATAGTTTGGGGAATTATGAAAGGCACAATGGGTATTAGATTGAGTAAGGAAGCGGAAAGACTTGGAACTGACGTTTCAGAGTCTGGTGTAATTGCATACGCAATAAGAGACTAAAGAATAACTATCTCTCTCTCTATAGTTAAGAAAAGGCCCCTGAAAAGGGGCCTTTTTTATCAAATACTTTTAATAAAATTTAAAACCTCTTGAGCATGCCCTGCTGCTTTAACATTTGTCCATTCTTTAATAATTTTGTTTTTTTGAATTACAAAAGTACTTCTTATAGTTCCCATAAACTCTCTGCCCATAAATTTCTTTTTGGCCCACACTTTGTAAGTTTTTAGAGAAACTTTATCTTCATCAGCCAACAACTCAAATTTTAACTTAAGTTTTTTACTCCATTTTTGGTGACTCTCTGCACTATCTTTAGAAATACCAAAAACAGAACATCCAAGTTTTTCAAATTTGCTTAATAGCTTGTTAAAGTCATTTGTTTCAATTGTGCACCCACTGGTGTTATCCTTTGGATAAAAGTAGATAATAATAAATTTAGATTTTATTTTACTTAATTCTATAACTTCACCAGATGTTGATAGTAGTTTAAAATTTGGTGCTTTTTTATTCAATAAACTCATTTTCACTCCACAATTTATTTAGATTTTCATTAGGTGATATACCATAAATAGAATTAATGTTAGTAAAATGTATCGCTAAAGATGGTATTGGACTAAAACAATACTCATTACTAAAAATGTCATGTAATGGCTTCTCAAATGGGACATGCTCTATAGTCGTCATCAGTTTCAAATTATCAAAATATTTCTCTATCATTTTCTTACTTGTTAAAAAAGTACACAATGTTTGATCAATTCTTCTCCAATGTGATTTGTTTCCAAATAAAACATTTGTTTTAGTAGGATTTATATAAAGATAAGGATAATCTGTCGGACACAAAAATAGTTCATTATTAATTAGACTTGAAAATTTTTCATAAGTGTAAATCATTTCTTCAATTGAATTAATTTTATGTATATAATCATCCTCAACAAAATAAATTAAGTCATCTGAATTTAAAGAAAGATCCAAAGATTGACCTATATTCGACATATTTGATTTTTGATTTTCAGAAACCTTTTTATTTGCTTGATTAATATTATTTATAATCGTCTTATATTTTTCAAATTCTAATTTTTTTATATCGAAATTAAAAAATTGATTGTTTAGAATTTTTTTATACTTTTCAATTACAACTTTACTAGACTCATGGTCTATTATTGTAAGTTTCAGACCTATTTTATTAAACAAATGCTTTGAGTGATTAAGTGACTTTACAATTGAATTTAAACTTCTTATTGAATACTCTTGTTTTTCCTCACTAAATACACGTTCTTTTGACTGGCTAAGCATTTTAACAGAGGCACAACTCCTAAAAATTATATGCAGAGAATTTACTTTTCTTGAAATTTTAAATTCACCTAAAGGCAAGGTAGTTGATTGTTCACCAATTATTGATAAATTTTCATATCCATATTTTTCAATACCTTCTACTGAATAATTACTTTGATCAATGATTTCAAAACCGAATAATCTATTAATTTGTATTAATAATTTTTTTAAAAATGATTTTTTTTTCTTTATTTTTAACTGTTTCACAATATAAATTTAATTTATATGAATATTAAATCATCATCAACTTTAGTATCAGAAGCTTTAAAGGAAATTAAGACCATAACACCCAATGAAGCTTTGGAGAAATTAAACAATAATAATTGTAATCTTATTGATATAAGAGATGTAAGAGAACTAGAGAGATTAGGTAGAATAGAAAATTCTTTACACGTACCTAGAGGAATGTTGGAATTTTGGATGGATCCAGATAGTCAATATTTTAAAGATGGAAAAATCGACATGAATAAAGAAATTGTATTATTTTGTGCAGGTGGACTAAGATCTGCGTTAGCGACGAAAACTCTAAAAAATATGGGTTTTACAAATGTTTGTCATGTTGATGGTGGCTTTGGTTCAATGCAAAGCTCAGGCTTTAAAGTTGTTAAGTAATTTTTGAAATTAATCTAATAAATTTATCCTTTTGGCGTAAAACATTCTAATAATCCAATAAATTACTATACCAACCGGACCAATAAAGTAAGTTATAATTAAAGGAATAAAGACTAAATATTTTGACATAAACAATTTTTGACTATCTTTCATAATCCAAGCACCACAAAATAAATTTACAGCAAGAAAATGAGTCCAAAACATTATTAAAAAAGCCTCAGACTCAAATAGAGTTCTTAAGTCGTATAGACCAAGATACAATGTAAAATTATAACCAAAATCATATCCAGAAATATAGAAATAATAACCAAGATAAGCGTATACAGCTGACAATATAAAAAAAGGCAAAATGGAAGTTACTAATAATCCACAAATTTTAGATTGTGGAAAAATAATTAAAATAAGCCAGAAAGGTATTACACCAATATTTAACCATAAATATATCATCTCTATGGTAAAAAAAGTTGCAAATTGTTCAAACATATTAATTTTATATTATATTAAATAAAATAATGATTCCCATAAAAAATAAAAAAAAGTCATTAGAAGTTACTGTTGAAGAGATGACTAATTTTGCACTAAATTATGTTGAAAAATTTGCACCATCTAAACAACAATTAAGGACCTACTTATTGAAAAAATATCTTACCTCAAGAACACCAAATATTAAAAAAACTGATGTCTCAAATCTGATTGATATTGTGCTTGAAGATCTTGAAAAATCAAAATTTATTAATGATAAATTTTATTCAGAGTCAAAAGCAAAAAGTTTAATACAGAGAGGCTCCTCAATAAACAAGATCAGAAATTATCTAATAAACAAAGGTGTTGGTGAAAAATATATAAAAAATACTATTGAAAAAATAAAAGATCAAAATGAAGATCAGGATTTTTTTTCAGCAATAAAAATTTGTAAAAAAAAAAGAATAGGACCATCAAGACAGGAGGATAATAGACCTTTATTTTACAAAAAAGATATAGGAGTATTGGCAAGATCAGGATTTGACTTTGAAGTTTCCAGAAGAGTAATGGATTTAGATAAAGATGAATATTTAAAAATTATAAATCTTCTTTAGATTTTTTATTCTTTTCCTCTAAATAATATTGGATTTTATTTTTAATATAATTTTTAACTATAACAAAAACAATTAAACCAAATATTGATACCGAAACAATTATAATTAATATTATTCTTAATTGTTCACTCATTTTAATGAATTGCTTCTTTTAATAATTAAGCTGGGGTTTTTGAACCCTTTTTTTCCATAAGTAATTTCATTTCCATCAAAATCCGTAATTATACCACCAGCGTTTTCTAATATTGCATGTCCTGCAGCAATATCCCATTCACATGCTCTAGGTTCCGCAACATAACCATCAAACTCTCCTGACGCAATAACACAAAATTTTAGTGAACTCTTCATTTTAACATATTCTGTTACACCAAGTTTTTTATGAATTTTTTCAATTTCAGGTTTTAATTTATCAGAGTAAGAAACCACTTTTACAGAATTTAAAGGACTTAATTTTTTGCAATCTAGCTTAGTCTTTTTGTTTCTAGTAAACTCAAAGGAATTATTTTTTCCATACGAATAAAACATTCTATTTTTTGCTGGAACATTAATTAATCCTGCAACAGCTTTTCTATTCAAAATCAAACCTGCATTTAATGTAAATTCCTCTTTATTGTTTATATAATCATACGTTCCATCAATAGGATCAATAAGCCAAAAATCTTTAAGATCATCTTTAGATTTATTATGCGAGGTTTCCTCAGATACAATTGGAATATCGGGTGTCAATTTCAATATTTTTTTTGTAAGAATTTTATTTACTTCTAAGTCACCATTGCTAACTGGAGTATTGTCAGATTTAATTTCTTTTTGTAACCCTTCATTTCTAAGTTGTATGGATAAATCTCCTGCAATTAAGAAAGTATCAATTAAACTTTCAATAATATTTTTTATTTCATTTTCATCCATTGATATCAATTCTCTCTAGCTCAATATTATTTGCATTAATTACTTTTTTACCAACATTTTCAAAGTTTACAGTCACTTTGTCTTTAATTATCGATTGTACTTGACCAATACCCCAGCTTTTATTTGCGGGATTAATAACTTTGTCACCTGGTTCAAAATCCAAAATCATTTAACTTAACTTATAATAGAAATAAGTATAAATACCATCAAATGAATTTAGAAACTAACTCAATTGGACTATTAAAAAAACCATCCGAAACAACAGTTGTTGTTGCTATGTCTGGTGGTGTCGACTCGTCCACAGTTGCAGGAATTATGAAAAAAGAAGGTTATAAAGTAATCGGTATTACACTTAAATTATATAATGACGGAAAAGAGGTCTCAGCATCTAAGCAATGTTGTTCTGGGCAAGATATAATGGACGCAAAGAGAGTCGCACATAGATTAGGTATTGAACATAAAATACTTTATTATCAAGATAAGTTTAAGCAAGGAGTGATAGATAATTTTGTTGAAAGTTATTTAAAAGGTGAAACACCAATACCCTGTGTTCAATGTAATCAAACTGTAAAATTTAAAGATCTATTTGAATTTTCAAAAGATTTAAATGCTGATGCACTTGTAACAGGGCATTATGTGAAAAGCTTCACTCGAAATAACCAAACAAATATGTATAGAGCTTTAGATACCAATAGAGACCAAAGCTATTTTTTGTTCAACACTACAAGAGAACAGTTAAATTTTTTAAGATTTCCTTTAGGTGGAATGCTTAAAGACAAAACAAGAGAGATTGCAAAAAATTTAAATTTAAATGTTGCAGATAAACCTGATAGCCAAGATATATGCTTTGTTCCTAATGGTGATTATGCTTCAGTGATTGAAAAATTTAAACCTGACTCTTTTAAGAAAGGGAATATTAAAGATTTAAATGGTAAAGTTTTAGGGGTTCATGACGGGATAATAAATTTTACGATTGGACAAAGAAAAGGAATTAAGATTGCAAATAAAGAGCCGCTTTATGTGATAAAAATTGATCCAGATAAACATGAGATTATAGTTGGAGAAAAAATACATTTAGCAAAAAATAAAATAAATCTACATAAATTGAATTTATTAGATAATAAAAATGTATTTTTAGATAAAATTAAAGTTAAAGTAAGATCTACAGGTAAACTTTTAGACGCCAAAGTTAATTTAACTAATAGTGAAAATGCTGAGGTAATTTTAGATAACCCAGAATATGGTATATCTCCAGGACAAGCATGTGTCTTTTATAAAACCGATGAAACTGGTGAAAAATGTTTAGGTGGCGGTTGGATAAATTAATTTTTTAAAAGAAATAAAAAATAATAAAAAAAATAACTGTATTAATAAAAAATAGTTCCAAGAAATTATATTTTTAATCTGTGGAAAAGTATCAATTTTAATAACTAAAATTGGAAGTAAAATTAAACCAGAAATAACTAAAAGCCAGGATAAGCCATAATTTAATTTAACAATTTTATAATTGAAAATTTTTGATAGTTTTTTTTGGTTGCTAATTAGTATTTTATTTGAGAATAATTGAAGCAATACTATTGAGATTATGTAAAAATAAATACCAATTCTTTTAAAAAAAGAATAAAGATTACTTTCACCCAAAAAGGTTATGTATAAACATAAAAAGATGACTGTTATAAAAGTTAAAATAACTAAGTTTTTAGATTTAATTTTAAAATTATTAATTTCTTTAGAAAAAGTAATCCAAAAAAAAAAAATAATTAGTGAATAAAAATACATCATCGGTTTGAAAAAGAACTTTACAGGCTCATAACGCCCGACCCGAGATATTGAGGTGCACCCCTCAAAATTTGGAATACATTTAGCAACTAAATCAAGATTTATTGAGATAATATATGAGATGATAACGGTAAAAACTGGCAGGACAAAACAAGCCAGTGATATAAATCTTAGCTTGTATGACATTATTATTAACTCTAATTACTTTTTCTTGTTTTTCTTTCTAGCTCTTCTCTTTTTTGAGCCCATTTTCCTTCGGCCTCTATGTTTCTTTGGGTATCCCATAATCTCCTTAGTTTTACTATTTTATTGACTTATTTGGTGGATATAGCATTGTCCAATCAACATAGCAATTTTTTTATGAGCAAATCGTTTAAGACTTTCTTGAAACATACAGCAAAAGATTTCCATAATCACTCAGTTAATCCACCAGTAGTTCGTGCATCTACAATAATATTTAAATCAATGAACGACATTAGACGCACTCAGTCTAAATACAAAAAAGATCCAAGAGGTGGACATTTTGATTATGGAAGGCAAGGAACATCAACAACACATATCTTGCAAAAAATTTTAAATAAACTTGAGGAGTCATACCATGTTTTTTTAACACCCACAGGTTTTGGATCTGTTTTTTTAGCAATTTTTAGTGTTGTAAGACCTGGAGATGAAATTGTTGTAGCTGATCCTGTATATAATCCAACAAGAGTATTAACTCAAGATTTTTTAAAAGAATTTAATATTAAAACAACTTTTTATAATCCTCATGACTTAAAGTCTCTTAATAAGATTATAAATAAAAAAACAAAATTAATTTTTGTAGAAAATCCTGGAAGTAATTCTTTTGAATTTCAAGATTTATCAAAAATAATTTCTATTGCTAAAAAAAAGAAAGTGTTTACAGCAATAGACAATACCTGGGCAACACCATATTTTTTTAAACCAATGAAACTTGGATTTGATATGTCAATTGTTTCAGCTACCAAATATTACTCAGGACACTCAGATGTGATGGGTGGTAGCTTGGCAGTGAATAGAAAAGTTTTTAAACATGTTGAGAAAGCACAAAAAATTATTGGCTTAAGATTAGGACCTGATGATGCATATTTGATAACAAGAGGTTTAAGAACATTGGATGTAAGATTAGATAAGCACCAAGAAAATGCAAGAAAAGTTGCAGAATTTTTGTCAAAAAATAAAAAAGTTAAACTTTTATACCCTTATAAAAAAGGATCTCTTAATTATAAATTATGGAAAAAATACTACTCAGGAGCGTCTGGTTTAATGGGACTTAAAATTAAAACAAAAGACAGAAAATCTGTTATCAAATTCGTAAATTCTCTTAAATTATTTGGGTATGGATATAGTTGGGGAGGTTTTGAAAGTTTAGCGCTACATCAAAGTAAAGCAGAGAGAGGGAATAGAATTCATTCGGATATAAAAGAAGATGAAAAAATTGTAAGACTACATATAGGTCTTGAAGATCCAAAAGATTTAATTGAAGATTTGCGAAAATCGCTTAAATTCATTAAATGAGTTCTGAAAAATTTTTCAATACAAAAAAAGCTTTAATTACTTTAATAGCAGCATCGCTAGTTGTTATAGTTTCTCTTGGTATAAGACAGACATTTGGATTATTTTTTTTTGACTTTAATGCTGATCTAAATATTTCAATTTCTCATTTCGGTTTTGTTATTGGGCTGCAATTATTGATGTGGGGAGTCTTTAGCCCAATATTTGGTTTCATAACCGACAGATATGGAGGCGCTACTGCAATTTTTATAGGTTTTTTATTTTATTTGGCAGGACTTTTCCTGTTTTACTCTGGATTAAATACAGGTTATTTTTTTACTTTAACTATAGGACTTTTGATTGGAATTGGATTAGGTGGCACAGCCATAAGTATTCCAGTTTCTGTAGTTGCAAAACATTTTCCATCATCTAACAGAACAATTGCTACTGGTATTGTGACTTGTGCAGGGTCATTTGGTTTTTTTGTATCGCCATTACTAGTAAGATATTCTCTAATTGAAATTGGGTGGGAAATAACAATTTTGTATTTTTGTTTTCTTTTAGGATTAGGCTTAATAACAGCTTTATTTGTTAGCACACCTAAAACACCTGTTGGAAATAATGATAATAATAATCAAACTGCTAAGGAAGCTTTAAAAGAAGCATTTAATAATAAAAGTTTTATATTTTTAACCCTAGGATTTTTTGTCTGTGGTTGGCATATAGCATTAGTAGCTACCCATATCCCAACTTATATGATGGATAGAGGTATGCCAGATTGGACAGCAGCTATGATTTTAGCATTAGTCGGTGTCTTCAACATGATAGGAACTATGGGAAGTGGTTATCTTGCGACTAAGTTTAGTAAAAAGAAAGTACTAAGTGCAATTTATTTATTAAGAGGTGTTTCGTTAATATATTTTTTATATTTACCACCAAGTATATTTAACTCAGTTGTTTTTGGAGTTACATTTGGTCTTTTATGGCTTTCAACTGTTCCACCTACAAATGGTTTGGTAGGACATATTTTTGGAACAAAACATATTGGTCTTCTTTATGGAATAGTATTTGTAAGTCACCAGATAGGATCTTTTCTTGGAGCATATTTAGGAGGAGTTTTCTATGAAATGCATGGAAATTTCGATTACGCATGGTACGTTTCTATCGCATTATCAATCTTTGCAGGTTTGATACACTTACCAATTAAAGAGAAATCAATTGAAAGAGTTCAAACAGCATAAACTAAGATTTAACCCATTTTTAGAAAATCTTTATCAATCTGATAAACCATTAATTATCTATAAAGTAGAAGGTGGTTATGATTTGTTTACAGATTTTTCACAAAAAATAATAATTAATAACAAAAATGTAGAAAAGTTTTTAAATTCTTTTAAAAAAAAAAAATACAAAAGAGAAACTGATATTTTTATTGGCTTTTTTGGATACGAAATTCTTTGTAATTTATTAAATATTAAAATTAAAAATCAAAAAAAAATAAATTTTTACAAAGGCGTGTTTTATAAACCAGAAACGATTATAAAAATTAGAGATAAAATTAAAATATATTCAACAAAAAAAAAATATAATTTCAATTATCGTTTTCAAAAAACAAACATTTCAAGTCCATTTAAATTAAATATTAGCTACCCAAAATATAAAAAAATATTTGATCTTTTTTCAAAGAAAATACGTGAGGGACAAACCTATCAAATAAAAATATGCACTAAATATAAAAATAAATCCGAAATAAATTCTGTAAACTTCTTTTGGAAGTTAATGAAAATTAACTCGTCCCCTGAATCATTTATGATTAGAGATAAAGATTATTCAATAGTAAGCTGTTCCCCAGAAACATTGATAGATAGAAAAGGTAATACAATCATTACTAAACCAATAGCAGGTACACTAAAAAAGAATAAATTTTATAATAAATTAAAGGCGCTTAAATATTTTAGAAACAATAATAAGGAAACGAAAGAACATAACATGATCGTTGATCTTGAAAGGAATGATCTGTCTAGAATTTGTAAGCCTGGGACTGTAAAGATTAGAAAAGAAAAATATGTTGAAGAATATAAGCATCTTTATCACTATGTAACAAGTATTGCAGGCAAGATAAAAAAAAATATATCTGTTAAGGAAATAATTACAGCCATGATGCCAGGCGGATCTGTTATTGGATGTCCAAAAATTAAGACGTTACAATTATTAAACTCTCAGGAAAAAGAGGATAGAAATATTTTTACTGGAAGTTTTGGTTTTATTAAATTCAATGAGGATATGAGATTTAATATAATAATAAGATCTATCTTAAACTTCAAAAAACAATCAGAAATTTCAGCGGCATCAGGTGTAGTTTTAGACAGTGCAGCAAAAAAAGAATTTTATGAGAATTTTATAAAAGCGAAATCATTATTAGAATTATTTAAATGATATATATAATTGATCATCAAGACTCTTTTACCTGGAACGTTGTTCATCAATTTTCCCAATTTGATAAAGTTATTTGCACAAATTATTTTGAATTAAATAATAACTTACTTGAAAAATCTGACACAATAGTTCTATCACCAGGTCCTGGATCTCCCAAAGATTATCCAAGTACATCAAAGCTTTATAAAAAATTTAAGGGAAGAAAAAAAATAATAGGAATATGTCTCGGCTATCAACAAATTTTATTTTGTGAAAAAGCAAAAATTATTCAACAAAAAAATATTTTCCACGGATATCAATCGGAAGTTAAAGTAACAAACAACAAATCAATCTTTAAAAAAAATTCAAAATTTAAAGTTGGCAGATATCACTCATTAAAATTAAAAGAGCCATTTTCAGCTAAAAATTTTGAAATAACGATCAGATGCTCAAACACTGGTATTGCAATGGGTTTTGAAAACATTAAAGATGATGTATATGGATTTCAATTTCACCCAGAATCTTTTTTAACAAAAAATGGTAAATTACTTATTAAAAAAATCCTATCAGCGTAATACACTTAAAGAGATTAAATTTAATGATCTTTGGAATAAAAATGGTGTCTTTACTACAATGTGGATATACAGCAAGCCACCAAAAATTCTTTTTTTTAAATCACATATTCAAAATTTAATAAAATCTTTAAAAGCTTATAAAATTAGCGAGGATAATATTAAAAATATTATTTTAAATTTAATAAAAAAAAATGTTAATAAAAAAATTTCTTACAATCATTTACTCAGAATTGCTTTAAATAAAAAAATTATATCTGTTTCTATTAGGGAAAGAGTAATACCAAAAAGTAAATTTAGTTTGAAATTAGTAAAATATGAGAGAGTAAAACCTGAGTATAAAAACCTGAAATATAAAAAAATATTAGAATTTTTGTCAAAAATGAATACATCAAAACAGGATATCGCTTTATGTGTAAATAATAAAATTCTTGAAACTGGAACTTCAAATCTTTTGTTTGTTTATAAAAAAAAGATTTATTCGCCAAAATCGAATTATTATAAAGGAACAAATATAAAGTTTTATGAAAAAAAATTTCGTATTATTAAAAAGGATATTTACCTAAAGAATATCAAGCAGTTTGAAGAAATTATATTAGTTGGATCAGGAAAAGGTGTTGTATCTGTAAATTTTATAGAAGGTTATAATTGGAAAAGAAAAAGTAAAGAAACGTTTAATAAAATTTTTAAAACTTTTAAAAATGAATTCAGCAAAAATACATATAAATATAACTAATGAGAGACCCAAATAATCCATGTCTTTTTTGTAATGTTCCATCAAGTGAGTATATATTTAAAAATAATTTAGCCTTTTCTACTTTTGATTCTTATCCAGTTTCAAAATATCATGCGCTAATAATTCCAAAGAGACATGTTGAGAACTATTTTGATATGTCAGAGGAAGAAGTTGTATCCTGTAATAAGCTAATAAAAAAAATAAAAAATAAAATTCAAAAACTTGATCCAACAGTAGAAGGTTTTAATATTGGCACAAATTCAGGTAAAATAGCAGGGCAATCAATAATGCATTGCCATATACATTTGATTCCACGAAGAAAAAATGATGTGGATAACCCGCAAGGAGGTGTGAGGGGAGTTATACCTTCAAAACAGCATTATAAGCGTAAAAAATAAATTTTTACAATATACCAGTGCTAAAATGTCACTTTATCGTAGTTGATCTATTTTAATAAGTATACTAAGAATCCAATTGCGGAAGGAACACCATAATGATTTCAACAAATCCATTTTTTATTTTATCCCAGAGTGTACCGGCTATTTTAATGCAATCGTTCGTTATACTTATGGGTGTTTTAATACTAGTGGGGACTGTTATGGATATTATCCATAAAAAAAATGTTAAATACTTTTTTCAAAATGCAAAAAAAGCAAAATTGTCAGCTAAAAAGGAGTTAACAACATATGAAAGAATATCAGTAATATCAAAGACTATTGCAAGTGATATAGCAACTACTTCTGAGTTAGGAGCAGGTAAAAGAAGATTGGCACATGTAATGGGAATGTATGGAACAATTCTGTTTTGGGTTGGATCAGTTGTGATGATATTTTTTTATACTTCTCCAAATTCAGTAACACCTGCCATTTGGCCAATCATTTGGCATGTTGGTGCAGCTTTAACAGTTCTAGGTGGTGGTTGGTTTTGGTTTTTTTTAAGAGTTGATGTCTACTCGGAAGCTCAACCATGGTACAGAATAATCCAAGCAGACTTATTTGTACTTGCATTGATTGCATCCTCATTATTCGGATTAATTTGGTCATATCTTCAATCTTTAAACTTAGTAGGCAGATGGGATGATTTTGTATTTTTAGGATTATTTATAATTGCAAATTTAGTTTTATTTGGCGGCGTATATTGGTCTAAATTTGCACATATGTTTTATAAACCTGGTGCCGCTTTACAGAAAAATTTAGCAGAAGCTGACGGATCTAGAGATAATCTTCCACCAGAAGCTGATGCTCCTGAGCAATTTGGCCTAGGTATAAAAAGAGAAGAGCCAAAACATTATTAATATGATAAAGAACTTAAAGGAGAAAATATAAATTATGTCAACTTTTGTTTACATGACTAGATGTGATGGCTGTGGTCATTGTGTGGATATTTGTCCATCAGATATAATGCATATCGATGAAACGATAAGAAGAGCAAAAAATATTGAGCCAAACTTTTGTTGGGAATGTTATTCATGTGTAAAAGCATGCCCTAACCATGCAATTGATGTAAGAGGTTATGCAGATTTTGCTCCTATGGGTCATAGTGTAAGAGTTAGAAGAGAAGAAGAAAAAGGAACTATATCTTGGAGAATAAAATTTAGAAATGGAACTGAGAAGAATTTTGTTTCGCCTATAACAACCAAACCTTGGGGAAAGTTTATTCCAAAATTAGCAGATGGTGATAAGCCAAATCAAGGAGAGATTAACTCTCAAATTTTATATTCAGAACCAGAGGGATTAAATACAAATAAAGAGTTACCAAAAGTTGATAAGAGTGCTTTTAAAAAAGGAGTTTATTATTAATGGCTAGAAAAACGATTGTAGAAAATTGTGATATCTTAGTTGTCGGTGGAGGCATGGCTGGAACTGGAGCAACTTTCGAAGCTAGACATTGGGGAAGAGATTTAAAAATAGTTTGTGTTGAAAAGGCTAATATAGATAGAAGTGGTGCTGTAGCTCAAGGTCTATATGCAATCAATTGCTATATGGGAATGCAGTGGGGTGAAAACCAACCAGAGGACCACGTAAGATATGCGAGAAATGATTTAATGGGTTTGGTTAGAGAGGATCTTGGATATGACATGGCGCGTCATGTAGATTCAACTGTTCACATGTTTGATGAGTGGGGTCTACCTATGATGAAAAATAAAGAGACAGGCCGTTATCAAAGAGAGGGTAAATGGCAAATAATGATACACGGTGAAAGTTACAAACCAATTGTTGCAGAAGCAGCAAAAAAATCTGCGGATAAAATTTACAATAGAATAATGATCACTCATCTTTTAATGGATGAGAACAATGAAAATAGAGTTGGTGGTGCAGTTGGATTTAATATGAGAACTGGTGACTACCACGTATTTAAATCAAAAACAGTTATTGTCGCTGCAGGTGGGGCTTCACATATCTTCAAACCTAGAGCTGTTGGTGAGGGAATGGGAAGAACTTGGTATGCGCCATGGAGTAATGGATCAGCATATGCATTACCTATTGCTGCAGGAGCTAAAATGACTCAAATGGAGAATAGAATTGTACTCTGTAGATTTAAAGATGGTTATGGTCCTGTTGGAGCATATTTTTTACATTTAAAAACATATACTCAAAATGCAAATGGTGAAAATTATGAGAAAAAATGGTACGAAAAAACAAAAGAATTAGTTGGAGAATACATTGATCATCATCCTACTCCTACATGTTTACGTAACCATGCCTTTATTCAAGAGACTATGGCAGGTGGCGGGCCAATTCATATGGTTACGAAAGAAGCATTCCAAGATCCACACCTAGAAACAGTTGGATGGGAAAACTTCTTAGGAATGACAGTTGGACAAGCAGTTGTATGGGCTTCTCAAAATATCGATCCAAAATATACAAATCCCGAATTAACAACATCTGAACCATACGTTATGGGTTCTCATGCTACATGCTCAGGCGCATGGGTTAGTGGACCAGAAGATTT
The DNA here is from genome assembly GCA_902551985.1 of uncultured Pelagibacteraceae bacterium. Taxonomy (GTDB): domain Bacteria; phylum Pseudomonadota; class Alphaproteobacteria; order Pelagibacterales; family Pelagibacteraceae; genus Pelagibacter. The sequence goes on from CACDFI010000001.1 coordinate 38,059, forward strand.
ATCTCCGCCTGAATATTTCTGGGGATATAACAGAATGACGACAATAGAGGGCTTATTTGGAGCTGGCGATACAGTGGGTGGAAGTGCTCACAAATTCTCTTCTGGATCATTTACCGAGGGAAGATTAGCTGCAAAAGCTGCTGTAAAATATATTGAAGATCAAAAAGCTAATGATATTAAGGTAAGCGATAAGCAGTGTGATGATTTTAAAGAAACTATCTACAAACCACTCGAAAATTATACTGTTGGAAGAAACGAAATAACTGGAGGAACTGTGTCTCCGAGTTATATTTCACCAATCCAGGGCTTACAAAGATTGCAAAAAATTATGGATGAGTATGTAGGTGGTATTAGCTACAATTACATGACTAACGAAAATACTCTTAAAAAAGGTTTAGAACTACTTGCATGGCTTGAAGAAGATCTGGAAAATGTAGGAGCCGAGGACTATCATCAACTGATGAGAGCCTGGGAGCTTAAACATAGAACTATCACATCTCAATGCGTTACAGAACATACCTTGTTTAGACAAGAAACTCGTTGGCCAGGATATTACTACAGAGGCGATTATATGAAACTAGATGATGAAAATTGGCATTGCCTAACTTTATCTAGAAGAGACCCAAAGACAGGTAAGTTTACTATGGAAAAGGCACCTGTTTATCATATAGTTGATGAAAAAGAGAAAAAAGAAGCTTCTTAGAACTCAATAGATCATAAAATGGCTTTATTAGATAAATCCGATGAGGAAATTATTAAAATAGCCGAACCTATTTGGGCAAACTTAGTTAAATCTTCAAATATTAAAGATTATGGTGGATTTACAAGAGATTTGTCATCACAGATGATGTACGGAGCAAATGAGGTTGAGTTAGGTAAGCAATGGGCAAGTAATAAACTTATTTCAAGTTTAGCAGAAGGCTGTAAGGCAATAGGGTGCTTAAGACGTGGACTTTATATAACTATACTTTACAAACAAACTAGCACTGAAATACCAGGAGATTTCTTAGGTCGACTTGTTCTTGGAGACGAAGGGGACGAGGTTAAAGTTTTTGGGGCAACAATCTTTTAAATAAGTAAAAAATTATTTGCTTTTAATACAACTTGTGGTATCCCGCGAGTATGTTTCAAATAATAAATCAAAATTTAAAAAAATTACCTTCATTATTTGAAAATCAATTAAGCAAAATAATTAAATCATTTTTATATCTTTTTATTTTCTTTGCTTGGGGCATTATAATTTTAAGCACTGCTCAAAATTTTATATAAAACATTCATATTTATTGACTTTCAACTATTAGAAGAATAGTTACTGCTTATGGAGTATTTTCTTCCAATTGCACAAGTTGAAATCAATATCTTATACATTTTTGGTTTAAGTTTAGCTGTAGGAATTTTATCAGGTTTGTTTGGAGTAGGTGGAGGTTTTTTAATGACACCATTTTTAATTTTTATGGGTGTGCCACCAATTTATGCTGTTCCAAATGAAGCAAGCAACATTCTTGGAACTTCTGTTTCAGGTTCTACAACACATTATCTTAAAGGAACGCTTGACTATAAAATGGGGTTCATGATTGTAATAGGTGGGACAGTAGGAACAGTTCTTGGAATTATTACTTTTTCATATTTTAAAGATATTGGAAAAATAAATGTAGTTATTTCTCTTGCATATATGTACATCCTAGCAATTTTAGGAACTTTTATGTTAATTCAAGGTGTTTCAGAAATTGATAAAGCTAGAAAAAAAATTACTGAAAGAAAAAAATTACATAAACACTATTGGATACATGGATTGCCTTTGAGAATGCGTTTTAAAAAATCTCAACTTTATGAAAGTGCGTTCACTCCTATTATAATTGGTCTAATTGTTGGTTTTATAGCAGCGATTATGGGTATAGGAGGTGCTTTTATATTAGTTCCTGCAATGATTTACATTATAGGAATGCCAACAAGACTAATTCCAGGCACTTCTCTTTTTGTAACTATATTTATAAGTGCAATTGTAACTATTCTTCATGCATTAAATTATGGGACAATAGATTTAATTTTAGTTTTTGTTTTAATCTTGGGATCAATAATTGGAGTACAGTTTGGTCAAAAAATTGGAGAAAAAATTGATAGTTCAGAATTCAAAACTATTTTAGCAATTCTTTTACTACTAGTTGGTATTGCTATTGCATACGATACTTTTATCAAAGATGAAAATTCTATTAATGCTGGTGTAAATACAACCGAAAACTTAGGAGCTTTAAGTCAATTTATTTTAAGTTTTTCAGAAGATATGCCAATATTTTATGGCCTTACTTCAGTGCTGCTTGCAGTAGTTCTTGGAGTTGGCGCAGCAATGATAAGAAGAGTTTATTCCAATTGGAACGACTCAAGGTTAGCTAAATTGAAAAAGTAACTAGGCGCTTCTATACAGTTTAGTCATTACAAACTCTTTATGACCCAATGCCTCTGCACAGGTTAATCTTCCATTTGCAACTCTAATAGTTGATTTTATCAATTCATCACCAGCTTGACTTAAATTCATTTCTCTTGAAAGAATTTTAGATACATCAACATCAATATGCTCGCTCATAGTTTTTGCAGTTAGTGGATTTGCTGTCAATTTAATCACTGGTTCTATTGGATTTCCAATAATATTACCTTGTCCTGTTGGAAACAGATGAATATTAAAGCCGCCAGCAGCTTGTAAAGTAACACATTCTGCTGCAGCTGATGATGTGTCCATAAAGTATAAACCAGCTCCTTTTGTTGGCTCCTCTGCAGGTTCCAGTACATCTATAAATTGACATCCACCAATTTTTTGAAAGTTACCAAAAGCCTTTTCTTCAATAGTCGTCAATCCACCTGCTATATTTCCAGCTGTAGGTTGACTTTCAGACAGATCGTCTGTTGCTTCTTTCAAAATAAAATCATTATAATCATTCCATGTTTTTTTAAATTTTGCTTGTGCCTCAGGTGTTTTACCTCTTTTTTCACAAACAGTTTCAGCTCCTGTTAATTCTGATGTTTCACCAAAACATAAATGAACTCCTAATGGCTCCAATTTGTCCATAAGATTTCCAACTGTTGGGTTTGATGCTAGTCCAGATGTTGTATCAGACTCACCACATTTAACTGAAATCCATAAGTCACTTAGAGGACATTCTTCTCTTTGTTTTTCAGATGCCCACATTGAAAATTCTTGTGCTTTTTTGGATACTTTTGCAATCGTATCAATATCTCCAACTCCTTCAATACTAAAGCCTTCAACCGGTTTACCTGTTTTTGCAATTGCATCTACAATTCGTTTTGTCCATTTAGGCTCAATACCAACTACTATTACTGCAGCAACGTTAGGATTTTTTCCAGTTCCGATCATTGTTCTAAAATGTAATTCTAAGTCAGCACCAAACTGTAATCGTCCATAAGAATGAGGTAAAGCTATAGTACCTTTAATATTATTTGCTACAGCTTCTGCACATGCATTTGAAATATCATCAACTGGAAGAATTATGACATGGTTACGTGTTCCAGCTCGACCATTTTCTCTTTTATAACCTAAAAAACTCTTTGGAATTTCCATTACTTACCATTTTTTTGTTTTAACATTATGAACATGAACATGCTCACCTTTTTTAATATTTTTAACTACTTTTCCAATATCATGACCATATTTTAATATTGTATCCCCCTCATTAAGGTCAATCATTGCAATTTTATGACCTAAAGGTATTTCATTTTTTGATTGAATTGACACAGATTTATCATTTTCCATAATCCAACAATTACAGTCTTGATTTGGCGTTATTTTTTCAATAACAACAACACCTACATTATCTTTTTCATCGTGAATTATTATATCTGTGTTAGACATTGTGACGATTTCTTTATTTGAATTTTCGTTAATCTTATATATTAATCGGACACTTTAACAAATAAAAAAAGATTTTAGAAAGGCTTAACTATGACCAAAATGACAACTGAAGAAGCGTTTATAAAAGTTCTTCAAATGCATGGGATTGAACATTCATTTGGAATTATAGGATCAGCCTTTATGGCAATTTCTGATTTATTTCCTAAAGCAGGTATTACCTTTTGGGATGTTGCTCATGAGACAAATGGTGGTTTAATTGCTGATGGATATACAAGAGCAACGGGAAAAATGTCAATGGTTATTGCTCAAAATGGGCCAGGAATAACCGGTTTAGTAACTCCAATAAAAACAGCTTATTGGAACCATACTCCATTATTGTTAGTTACTCCTCAAGCAGCCAATAAAACAATGGGACAAGGTGGTTTTCAAGAAGTTGAGCAGATGAATTTATTCAAAGATATGGTTTGTTATCAAGAAGAAGTTAGAGATCCTTCAAGAATGGCTGAAGTATTAAATAGAGTTATAGAAAAAGCATTTAGGGGGTCAGCACCAGCACAAATTAATGTTCCTAGGGATTATTGGACTCAAGTAATAGATATTGAACTACCTCCTATAGTAAGATTTGAAAGACAAGGTGGAGGTAAGGAAGCAATTGATAAAGCTGCAAAATTATTATCAGAGGCAAAATTCCCAGTAATACTATCAGGAGCTGGGGTTGTAATTGGTAATGCAATAGAAGATTGTAAAAAGCTTGCAGAGAAATTAGATGCACCAGTTTGCAATGGATATCAACATAATGATAGCTTCCCAGGAAGCCACCCCTTAGCAGTTGGACCTTTAGGATACAATGGATCTAAAGCTGGTATGGAATTGATCTCAAAAGCCGATGTTGTTCTTGCATTGGGAACAAGATTAAATCCTTTCTCAACGTTACCAGGATATGGAATTGATTATTGGCCAAAAAACGCAAAAATTATTCAAGTAGATATGAACCCAGATAGAATTGGTCTCACAAAAAAAGTAACAGTTGGAATTTGTGGAGATGCTAAAATGGTCTCTCAACAAATATTAGAAAAACTTTCACCAACTGCAGGCGACAGTGGTAGAGAGGAAAGAAAAAATTTAATTCATAAAACTAAATCTGCATGGCTTCAAACACTTACTGGTTTAGATCATGAAGAAGACGATCCTGGAACTGTTTGGAATAAAGAAGCAAGAGAAAGAGACGCAGATAGAATGTCTCCTAGACAAGCTTGGAGAGCTATTCAGGCAGGAATGCCAGAGGATGTAATTATGTCAAGTGATATTGGTAATAATTGCGCAATAGGTAATGCTTATCCTACATTTGAAAAACCAAGAAAATATTTAGCTCCAGGTTTATTTGGCCCATGTGGATACGGATTTCCATCTATATTAGGTGCAAAAATCGGTTGTCCAGATACTCCAGTAATAGGTTTTGCCGGTGATGGTGCTTTTGGGATAAGTATGAATGAAATGAGTTCTTGTGCTAGAGAAGAATGGCCTGCTATTACAATGGTAATATTCAGAAACTATCAATGGGGTGCTGAGAAGAGAAATTCAATATTATGGTTTGATGATAATTTCGTAGGTACAGAACTCGATCCTGAATTAAGTTACGCAAAAGTAGCCAATGCATGTGGTTTAAAAGGTGTTACTGTAAAAACAATGGAAGAAACTACAAAAGCCATAAAACAATCTTGTGAAGATCAAAAACAAGGAATTACCACATTTATTGAGGTTATTTTAAATCAAGAATTAGGCGAACCATTTAGAAGAGATGCTATGAAAAAACCGGTACAAGTTGCTGGAATTAATAAAAGCGATATGAAATCTCAAAAAGGTTTAATTTAATCCTATAATAGATATTTCTTATACAAAGTTTTATTATAATCTATATATTTGACTGTATGGATCATAAAGATATTAAGATTGGGTCTAATAGAAGTTTTGGTTTAGTTTTTTTTGTAGTGTTTTTGTTGATTGCAATTTATCCATTTTTAAAAGATGGGAATACTAGAATATGGTCATTAATAATATCTTTTATTTTTTTAGTTTTAGGACTTTTAAACTCAAATTTATTAAGTCCATTAAATAAATTATGGTTTAAGTTTGGTCTTTTCTTAGGAAAAATAATTTCACCAATAATTATGGGAATTATTTTTTTTTTAGTAGTAACGCCAATAGCTGTAATTATGCGACTATTAAAAAAAGATTTACTTAATTTAAAGTTTAAAGAAAATAATACTTATTGGATTGATAAATCAGGTCCTAAAAGTAAAATGAAGAACCAATTTTAAAATATGAGCTTTATAAAAGAATTTTGGGAATTTTTAAAAATAAGAAAAAAATATTGGCTACTTCCGATCATTATTGTTTTAGTTTTATTTGGAGGATTAATTGTACTTAGCCAAGGATCAGCTGTTGCTCCATTTATATATACAATCTTTTAGTGAATTCAATTTTAGGAATATCTGCTTTTTATCATGACAGTGCTGCATGCATACTTGTAGATGGTAAAATAGTTGCAGCTGCACAAGAAGAGAGATTCACTAGAAAAAAACATGATCCAAGTTATCCAAAAAATGCCATTAATTTTGTTTTAAAATATGCTAACTTAAAATTAAGCGAAGTTAATCACATTGTTTTTTTTGAAAAACCTTTTTTAAAATTTGAAAGATTGCTAGAAACATATGTTGCTTTTGCACCAAGAGGGTTTGTTTCATTTGCAAAAGCTATGCCTTTATGGATAAAAGATAAACTTTTTCAGAAAAACTTTTTATTTAATAAACTCAAAGAACATGACAAAGATTATATTTCAGACACAAATATTTTTTTTTCTGATCATCATTTAAGTCATGCAGCGAGTGCTTTTTTTCCATCACCTTTTAAAGAAGCAGTGATATTAACAGCAGATGGTGTAGGTGAGTGGGCTACTACAACTGTTGCCGTGGGAAAAAATAATAATTTAGAAATCAAAAAAGAAATACATTTTCCTCATTCTCTTGGTCTACTTTATTCAGCTTTTACATATTATACCGGGTTTAAAGTAAATAGTGGTGAATATAAATTAATGGGTTTAGCTCCATATGGAGATCCTCTATATGAAGATAAAATAAAGGAATTGATAGATATCAAAAATGATGGGACTTTTAGACTTGATCAAAGATATTTTAATTATGCCACTGGACTTACAATGACTAATAAAAAATTTGATGAATTGTTTGGCCAAAAACCACGCAATCCAGAAAAAGATAAAATTACTCAATTTCATATGGATATTGCAGCTTCAATTCAAAAAGTGACAGAGGAAATAATGGTTAAATTAGCTAGATCAATAAGAAATGAATACAATATTTCAAATTTATGTTTAGCAGGAGGTGTTGCATTAAACTGTGTTGCAAATGGTAAAATTCTAAAAGAGAAAATATTCGATAATATATGGATACAACCTGCAGCTGGTGATGCTGGAGGGTCATTAGGTGCAGCATTAGCGCTTTGGCATATTGAACTCTCTAATGAGAGAACGGTGAATATAGAAGATGATATGCAAGGATCGTATTTAGGAACTGAATATAGTCAGGAACAAATCGAAAAAGAGTTGAAAAACATAGGGGCAAATTTTGAAATATTAAAATATGAGGATTTAATTCATAAAACTTCAGAATATTTATCAAATGAAAAAGCAATAGGTTGGTTTCAAGGAAGAATGGAATTTGGTCCAAGAGCTTTAGGAGCAAGATCAATACTTGGGGATCCTAGATCAGAAAAAATGCAAAAAAATCTAAATTTAAAGGTTAAATACAGAGAGAGTTTTAGACCATTTGCACCATCTGTTTTAAGAGAAGATTTATCAGAATGGTTTGAGATAAATGTTGATACACCGTATATGCTTTTAGTAGCCAACATAAATTCAAATAAGAAAATTGAAATGACTAAAGAGCAAAAGAAACTTTTTGGTATAGATAAACTAAATGTTAAAAGATCTTCAATACCAGCAGTAACACATGTAGATTACTCTGCGAGAGTTCAAACCGTAAATATAAATACAAACAAGCGTTATTATGATTTAATTCAAAAATTTAAAGAAAAAACAGGTTGTCCCGTATTAATAAATACATCATTTAATGTTAGAGGAGAGCCAATTGTTAATACTCCAACGGATGCTTTTAATTGTTTCATGGGTACAGAATTAGATTATTTAATAATTGGAAATTGTGTTTTAGAAAAAATGAAACAGGATTCTAAATTTAAAAAAGACTATTCGTCTGAATTTGAATTAGATTGATATTCTACATATTTAAATTTTTTAAGATATTTTTTGCAATAATTTTGTGTCCACTTTGATTCCAATGAGCATCACATAAAATATGATTAATTTTATAATTATCTAAACCAGAACTAAGCAAATTAAATTCATTTGTTGTATCAATAAATTTGATTTTGTGCTCATTCGACCATGCTTTTAAAAGCTTGTAATGTTCACTCTCATATGGATTAGTTTCTTCTAAAATTTCTATCGCTGAAGGATAGTATACTAATACTAAATTTATATTCTTTGAAATAAGATATTTGTTTATTTTTGATAAATAAAATAATACCTTTTTTTTACCTTCATAAACCCAAGGTTTCTCTTGAATTTTTTTATCAAATCCATAGCCAAATCTTTCGTAATCCAAGTATTTATTGAAATTAGAAATGCTATTTTTATTTTTAACACAATTAAGCGCTCTGTCTTGCACAGCACTAGCATTAATTATCTCAAAAAATTTAAATATAAAAGAGTTCTGTTTAAAATAATTTTTAAATTTATATTTAAAATTTTTGCTTTCATTTTTTTCATCTGTGTTCCACTTTCTTACAATATTTCCATTTTTATCTTCTCTATAAAATATGCCCTCATCCTGGATGTCGGACGTATCAACAAATAGATAGATAGTGTGGAAATTTAATTTTTTTTCATCTATAAAAAACTTCAATTTTTTATAATAAATTGACGGAGAATAACTTACATAGGCAAGATTTAAAAAATTGTAGTTTTCATTATTATCAATTAAATTTTGAATGAAGTGATCGTCAAAATTTATACCTGAGCCAAATACAAAAGAATCACCCATAAAACCCATAGAAGGTTTATTGGTATCAATTTTGTAATTTTTGCCTATTCGCATTCCATATTGGTTTGTGACTACCTGATATTTGATTTCGCCCCAAAATTCAGGGAGATCAATATTGTTTGAAATTTCATGATGAAATCTCTCAGATTTTAAAGAGTAATTTTTAGTGGTCCCTATTTTTTTCTTAATACTATTGGGTAAAATTATGTTTATCAGCAAGTCAAAAAAAACTATTAATAAAATAATTACAATAAAATTTTTAAAAAATTTCATAAATTAGGGACTTATATTAAATATTTTATATGTAATTTTATTTGTCATTTTAAGTTTATCATTTTTAAATAATGTACATAAATTTGCATCATACATACACGATCCATTTAATGACAAATTATAATAACCACCACCTAGAAGATCTATTTTCACATGTTGTTTTTTTATATTATATATTTCTGGAATAGGGTTTCTTATCTTATGAAATTCTACATATCTATCTATTTGTTTGAATGCAAATGATGCAAAAAAAATAAACAAAGCAAAAATACTCAATTTTAGCATCTTCTTTATATCATAATATTTAATAAATAGAATTAACGTTAAAATTAAAGAAGTAATAAAATAAGAGTATCCATATCTATAAATTGGAAACTTTAAAAAGAAAATTAAAGAACCTAAAATACTTGTGAAAAGGGCAATTTTAAAAACAAATCCGTCTGTATCAAATGAATATATTTTTCTATTTTTAATTTTAAAAGAAATAAATATTAAAAGTAAAATTATAAAGTAAGGAAATAAAATTTTTATTATTTTTTTTAAATGATTATTTTTCCATGTAACTAACCAATTAAAATTTTTGTTATATTCACTCATTGATAAAGTTTTATTTTCTCTATTTGGCCAATCCTTTGCCCATGCCTCAGCTGAGACACTATTATAAATAATCGATTTTTCATTAGACCATGTGAGATCAGTGAAGCATGTATTTATCTGAGGATATATAATGCATCCAGATGTAATTATGTTTCTTAAAATCCATAAAAATAAAAAGATAGTTGGTAATGAAAAACAAACTTTTCTAAACACAATTTTATCTTTAAAAAATATATAAATTGGAATCATCAGTGAAAAAATAAGAGTAAATTTATTTAATATTGCAAATACAGATATTAGATAAATTTTACTAAACTTTGAATAATCTTTTTTTCTATAATTAATTAATTTTGATATTAAATAAAAATACAGAAGATGACCTATAGCATCATTACCAAATTCACTGTACCTATTTATCTTGTAAGATATATAGATAAGTACTAAAGAAGAGAAAATTACTGAAAAATAATTAAAACCCTTTTTACTTACACTGAATAAAAAATCAGCAATATCTCCAATAAAATAGAAAGTTATAAAAGCATAAATCGATATTAAAGGAATTAGAATTCCAATTTCATTAGAAAAAAAATTATAATTTATTGCCGATATATATTGAATTATAGATATGTGTGCAAATCTAGAATGTAAATTTTCAAGACCAAATATTATTTTTTCTTCATTTAATATTTTTATAAAAGGCAAATGGTAAAGACCGGCGTCTGGCCTATAAACAGTGTCAAATAAAAGAATTAAAAAACAAAAAAAGACAGAAACTACCAGATAATAAATTTCTTTTTTAATAATATTTTTTTTTTTATAAAAAAAAATTATAATAATTAAAACAATTACCAACGTATTAATCTCAATAGTTAATGGAGTAAAAAAATTAATTAGAAGTGATAATAAAGATAAATAAATAAATCCATTGATAGCTATCTCTGAAATATTTTTTAAATTGAAATTATTAGTTTTTGAAAATAATTTACCAAAAAATAAGTAAATTGTGTTGGTAATCAATATAGATGATAATAAACTAAACATATATCAAATTTTAATTTATGAAACTTTCTATAATTATTCCAGTTTATAATGAACAAGCAACAATTCTAGAGATATTAAAAAGAGTTGAAAGTATAAAATATATACAAAAGCAAATTATTATTATTGACGACGGATCAAGTGATGAAACATTTAAATTAATAAATAAATTTAGATTTATAAGTGAGTATAAACTGATAAGACATAAATCTAATTTTGGAAAAGGATCATGTATAAAATCAGCTCAGAAGTATGTATCTGGCAATATTGTTATTATACAAGACGCCGATTTAGAATATGATCCCAGTGATTATAAAATAATTCTTGATCAAATTATTCTAAACCATCAAAAAGTTGTTTACGGTTCAAGAGTTTTGAATAAAAAAAGATATAATGAAAAAAATTTTATTTCAAATTTCAGAGTTTTTGCTAATCATGCATTAACAATAATTACAAATATTCTTTTTAACCAAAAATTAACAGATGCCCATACTTGTTATAAAGCTTTTGATAGTGAGATTTTTAAAAATATAAAACTTTGTGAGAACGATTTTGCTTTTTGTCCAGAGATTACAGCAAAAATTTCAAAGTTACGATTAAAAATTTTAGAAGTACCAATTAGTTATTTTGGTAGAAACTATAAACAAGGAAAAAAAATTTCATTTTACGATGGTATAAGGGCAATATTTGTTTTATTTAAATATAGAATATTTTAATGTATAAAAATTATAAATTATTTTTATTTTTAGTCATAGCTGTAATTTTTCTTTATTATAGCATGAATAAATATGAGGAATTTAGCATAAAAAAAACCATTTCAGCTTGTGTGCTTGCAAAAAGTAAAATTACTAAAGAAATATCGCCTCAAGAAGCTAGAAATATTTGTGAAAAAGAAATTAGAGAAAAGTTAGATTAATTAAAGAAGACTTGGTAACCAAGTCGAAAATTTTGGAAATAAAATCATTAATATCCCATAAATTATTCCAACTATTGTAAATAATGGAACTTCTTTAAATGCATTAGCAGGATTTTCTTTTATGACTCCAGCTGCAGTGTATATTCCAACACAAACAGGTGGAGTTATCATGCCTATTCCAGCAAAAGCTACAAAAACTACATATAAATGAAGTAAGCTTTGATCAAATGATAAAGTTAACGCTGCAAAAATTGGAACAGTTAAATAAAATACTGGTACTATTTCTATGAATGTTCCTAAGATTAAACATATTGTGCCTAACATTATCCAAAATAAATTTACACTTACCCCCATATCTGTAAAATAAGTTATAATTTTTTGAGGTGCTTGCGTATAGGTAAGAACAACACTTAAAAAAGTTGCTGTTGCAATAATAGAAAATATTACAGCAGTAATAATAGCTGTATCTTTCAAACAACTTAATAATGATGAAAAAGTTAACTCTCTATAAATTAAAAAACCTATTGCTACCGCATAAACACCCGCAATAGCCGCAGATTCTGATGGCGTTAAAAAACCAGCATATATTCCACCCAAAATTATTATTGGAGTAATTAAAGCAGGAAGCGCAGCAATAAATGAACTTAATCTCTCTTTGAAATTAGCTTTTTTGTCTGCTCTTATGTGTCTGCATTTAAACAAAACTAGTAAGACCATTAAAATAAGAAGAATAATTCCTGGAATAACTCCAGCTGCAAATGTTTTAGAAACTGGAACATATGTAAGTGCGCTAAATAAAATAGCAGCATTTGAAGGTGGTATTAAAGCTTCAAGCAATGCTGCTGATGCTGCAAGCACTACTACAAAAGGAGTTGGGTATCCTTGCTCTATCATTTTAGGCATCATTATTGTTCCAACAGCTGTAATTGCAGCTAATATAGATCCGCAAAAGGCTGCAAAGAAACCCATTGCAATAACCATGGCGACACCTAGTCCTCCTGGCCAATGTCCAACTAACGTTGTTGCAAATTTAACAAGTCTAAGAGCTGCACCACCCTTTAACATCGCCATTCCGCTAAAAATAAATAATGGAACGGCAATTAGTACATGTTTAGTAAGTGCTCCGAAAGAGACTTGAATTAAAACTGACCAAGGTAAATTAAGACCACCGATTGCAGCAATAGAACTTCCTAAACCAAAAACTAAAAAAATTGGAACTGAAATAACCAATGTTAATAATGATAAAATCGATGCTAACGCAAACATTTAATTTTTTATCAAATTGGTTATATTTTCAAATAATAACTCTAAGGATGTAAGAGCTAATATTAAAAAACCTACAGGGAAGGCCAAAAACATCCACCATATTGGAATACTAATTTCAATTTCCATTACTTGACCTAAATTGAAATACATTATTGTTGCATCTAAACCTGCCTTAAAAAATATACAGGCAGATATCAACGCAACCATGTTTACAACAAAAAATAAAAATTCTTTATTTTTTTTTGATAATAAAGGTGTTAAAAAATCTACTTTAATATGCTGTCCTTTTTTTAATAATGGGCCCAAAAGTGGAAAAACTAACCAGCTAACTAAAACAGGTGGTAATTCTATAAACCAAGCAAATCCAGTTCCTGTTATAAATCTCGTAGTTGCGCTTAAAAATAAAGCAGCAACCATTATAAATATTATTAACATTGCGAGAGTTAAAGATGCTGAAGCTAAAAAATTGTTAACTGCTCGCAATGCTTTCATTTTTAAAGACTAGACAAATAACTTAGTTATTTTTAGCGTACTCTTGAGCTGCCTTTAACGCATCAGCATCAATCATTTTCGCCATAGCAGGCATAACCTTATCTTTCATTAACTTATCAAATTTAGCTTTTTCAGCTCCTGAAAGAGTAGTTACAACACCACCTCTGTCTTGAAATTCTTTTAGAACCGTTTCACCGTGATCCATAATTCTATCTGTAGAAAGTGTTCCAACTTCTTTACCAACATCCATGATTATTTTTTGCAAGTCTGCAGGCAAACTATTAAACCAAGTAGAATTTGCCATGATATATGCATCAGCATAGTATTGGTAAGGTTTTTGAGCATATTTTAAAAATTCCCACCAACTATATGCTTTAATACTTCCTGGAGGACTATTTATTGTATCAATCATACCAGATTGTAGTGCATTATATACTTCACCAGTTTTTAAAGATACACGATTTGCTCCAAGAGCATCCCACATTGGCTCCTCACTTTTAAGCAATCTTCTTGCCTTTAAACCTTTCATGGCGTCAATACCAGTTAGCTCCCTTGCACTAGAAATAGACATTACTGGTCCAACAGGGTTATACATAACTAATGTTGAATTAGTTTTTTTTGTTAATTCTCCCCAAATTTCTTTTCCTTTAGGAGAATTTTGAAAAAATCCTCTTTGTTGTTCCCAAGAATTAAATAAACCAGGGAAAGAAGCTACATTAAAGTTTTTATTAATTGGTGGAAAACTTACTACACCAACAATTCCTCCTAATTCAACTGCACCTGAAGTTACAGCTCCCATTACTTCTCTAATTCCAAAAAGTTGTTTTGATGGATAAACTTCAATTTTTAATTTTCCATTTGCTCTTTTATTAACTTCATCAGCAAATATTTGAGCATGCTTTGCACTATGGTGCTTAGGACTCCAGTGAACTGAAAGTCTACCTACAATTTCAGCAAATGCAGCTGTTGAAGATACTAAAAATGAAACAACTAACACTATACTCATAGATGCTTTAGTTATTGATTTTAATTTAATCATTTTTTCCTCTCTCATTTTATTTTTAATAAAACTAGTTTATTATTTGAAAAAGATAAGACAATCATAAATTATTCTAATATAAATTGAATAAAATAAAATATTGAAATAAACTTAAATTCAAAAATATGAATCCAACAGATATTTTACTGAGTATTGCGATTGTAGGCATCTACACACTTATCTATGTATATTTAAAATCAAAATATGATGATAGAATAAAAATTACCAAGCTATTTGTAATTGGTTTCATTTATGCAACAATAATTACTGGCATACTTTATTATTTGATAAAATTTATTGCATCTTAAATGCAAATGAAACACAAACTAGAATTAATTTATTTTAAAATGAGGGCCTTAGCGGAAGCTCCACGTATGTTCTTGCATTATACAGGTATTGAATATGATGATCTAATGTCTTGGGATTATTATGGCAAGGATTGGTCAGATGTAAAGCCTCATGTTCCCTTTAAACAACTCCCAATGCTTGTTGTAGACAAAAAATATAAAATTTGTCAAAGCATGGCGATTATGACTTTTATAGAAAATCTAGCAGGTATAAATATTACTGATCCTATATTAAATGCTAAAGCAAATGCTATTATGCAAAGTGCCCAAGAACTTTTTATGCCTCTTAATCCAACAGTGAATTTTACAACTGGTGAAAAATTTAAAAAAAAAAGAGATGTTATGATGCCCTTTTTGCTTTCAAGGTTTGAAGATCTTGAAAAAATAGTAATAGAAAATGATAAAAAATTTTTCATTTATGATGAACCTAGAGCATGTGATTTTGTAACATTTCATCATTTGGATTTATCAAAATTACTGGATCCAAATCTTATAAAAAAATTTCCTAGATTGGAAAAATTTCTTGAAGATATGATGTTAATTACGAGTGTAAAATCTTATTTAAATAATCGACCAGAATTAATTGATGTTGGTATAGAACCAAAACTAATAATTGATGGAGTCGAGCATTCAACTGGAGTTAACAAAACCTAAATCTTAAACCTTTGTATAAAATCTTCAACATATTTTATTTTATTCTAAGTCATCCTCTAAATAAAAAAAATAAGATTAAAGCATTATTGCGTTTTATAAAATGGCAGTTGTATGTTTTTTTTACAAACTCTAAGTGTATCTATAACTGGGTAGACAATACAAAATTTATTCTTCAGAAAAAGGAGCATGGAATGAGTGGAAATCTTTATTGTGGTTTAATGGAATATTCAGATATGAGTTTTGTTCTTCATGTATTGAGAGAAACTGACGAATTCTATGATATAGGTGCGAATGTTGGTTCATATACTATTTTAGCAAGTGGTGCAAACAAGTGTAAAACAATTTGTTTTGAACCAATACCTTCAACTTTTGTAAAACTAAAAAATAATATTAATTTAAATAATATTAATTATTTGGTAGATGCAAGAAACGTTGGATTAGGAGATAAAAATAAAAAAATTCAGTTTATTAACAATCTCGGCACGCAAAATAGGGTAAATATTGATAGCAAAAACAATATATCATATGTAGATACAATAACGCTAGATAATAATTTTACACCCAGCTGTTCTTCAATTGTAAAAATAGATGTGGAAGGTTATGAAAATAACATACTTCAAGGTGGAAGAAATTTTTTTTTAAATCCAAATGTAATTTCGCTGATAGTTGAATTAAATGGAAGTGGTAGATTATATAATATAGAGGATGAAGATATTCATAAACTTATACTTTCATTTGGTTTTTTTCCAATAAACTATGAACCTTCAACAAGAAAATTAAAATTACTTAATAGTTATAATAAAAATGGAAATACTATTTATGTTAAAAATATCGACAAAATTCAACAAAGATGCTTGAAGTCAAAAAGTTTTTGCATTCACACAGTGGATAAATTAATTATTTAGATTAACTAAGATTTCTAATTTGAAAAAAAATTAAAATTAGTGTAAATCATCATTTAATTAAAGGCGGGGTAGCTCAGTTGGTTAGAGCGCGGGACTCATAAGCCCGAGGTCAGTGGTTCGATCCCACTTCCCGCTACCATTAATCAAATCTTTTTATAAATTCAGGATCTATATGTATTACGTAATTTTCTAATGCCTCAGCAACTGCAGTCTCATTTGTTAAAGATAAAAAAGCGATTTCTCCAAGAAGTTCAAATCCTTTTAGAAAAGCCTCATCTCCCTCGTATCGTAAAACATTTTTGGTTTCTTTAAAACATACTGTTCCCAATATATATTGAACATAATCTGCGACGGCAATTTCGTGTTTGGTAAATTTACTTTTAGGAATATTAAACTCATCTCTTAAAGCAGAGTGGTGCGCTAATGCAGAAAACGCCCATCTTACTAAAACAATTTTATCTCTATCAGTTGTTTTTTGCATTAGGCAGTTTGCGAACTTATCAGAGTATTGTCCTGCTAATGAGTTAGTTTGATAAAATGTGATTAAAATTAATATTAAAAATAACTTTCTCATTTTAGTATCTTATTCGTTAATGACCTGGGAAGTCCATCAAATTTTCAATTTTATAACCTTTTTTTATAAGATTATCACAGCCTCCTAAATCAAAGAGATTGATAACAAATATAAAGGCTGCAACTTTACCCTTTGATATTTCAACTAGCTTTGCTGCAGCTTCTGCTGTACCTCCTGTAGCAATTAAGTCATCAATTATTAATACTGAGTCATTTTTAGAAATAGAATCTTTATGAACTTCTATTGTTGCTGTTCCATATTCAAGTTCAAAATCAACAGAATGTACATCAGCAGGCAGTTTATTTTTTTTTCGCAACATAATAAATGGTTTTTTTAATATATATGAAACAGCGGATGCAAAAACAAAACCTCGAGACTCAATTGCTGCAATTTTATCTACTTTATACTTTTTGGATCTCTCTATGATTTGATTAATTGTTTCTTCAAAAGCGTGCTCATCTTTAATCAAAGTGGTGATATCCCTAAATAAAATACCTTTTTTGGGATAATCCTTAATTGAGCGAATATAATCTTTTAAATCCATAAATGTTATTTATAAATACATTATAAGTAGTTTTTACATGGCAAATAATAAATTAGCAATAATTGGAGGAAGCGGTCTGTACGACGTTGAAGAGTTTGAGGACAGAGAATTAATAGATTTAAATACTCCTTGGGGAAAACCATCGGACAAGATATTAAAAACTAAATACCATAATAAAGAGATATATTTTTTACCAAGACATGGAAAAGGGCATTTTATATCTCCATCAAATATAAATTTTAGAGCAAATATTGATGCATTAAAACAATTGGGTGTAACAGATGTTGTTTCTATATCTGCAGTTGGCTCACTAAAAGAAAATTTGCCTCCAGGAAAATTTGTAATTATTGACCAATTTATCGATAGAACTTTTGCACGAAATAAAACTTTTTTTGATGAGGAAATAGTTGCCCATGTATCAATGGCACACCCAACTTCTAAAGGTTTAATGAATGCTTGCGAGGATGCAATTAGAAAGGAGGGAATAGATTATCAAAGAGGAGGGACTTATGTAGTGATGGAAGGTCCTCAATTTTCAACTTTAGCTGAGTCGAATCTTTATAGATCTTGGAAAGCTGATGTAATTGGAATGACTAATATGCCAGAAGCTAAATTGGCAAGAGAAGCAGAAATTAGATATGCATCTGTTTCAATGGTAACGGATTATGATTGTTGGCATCCAGGTCATGAAAATGTTGATGTCCAGAAAGTAATAAAAGTCTTATTAGAAAATGCTTCCAAAGCAAAAAGCATGATCAAAAATTTAATTGATAATTTTGAGAATCATATAGATCCTAAAGATCCAACAAATAATTGCCTAGATGTGGCAATAATAACAGCTCCGGAAAAAAGAACTAAAAATACTACAGATAAACTTAAAACTATAGCTGGAAGAGTGCTTAATAAATGAGAATAGAGGGAAAAGAATATAGAACTATATGGTTTGAAAATAATTTTGTAAAAATTATTGATCAAACAAAACTTCCTCATAATTTTATAATTAAAGAACTTAAGACATGGAACGATGCAGTTATTGCTATAAAAACTATGGAAGTAAGAGGGGCTCCTTTAATAGGAGCTACTGCTGCTTATGGAATAGTTTTGGCTATCAAAGAAAATAATGATTTAGATTTTATAAAAAAAAGTTCAGAAAAATTAGCCAATGCAAGACCAACCGCAATTAACTTACAATGGGCAGTCCACAGGATGAATAATAAATTATCATTTGTTAATCCTGAAAATTTATTTGATGTTGCGTTGAAAGAAGCTGATGAAATATGCAGTGAAGACATAAATTTCTGCAAAAATATTGGCTTAAATGGCCTCAACATTATTGAGGAAATATACAATAAAAAGAAAAATACAGTAAATATACTTACACACTGTAATGCTGGATGGTTAGCAACAATCAACTGGGGTACAGCAACCTCTCCGATTTACCATGCACATAAAAAAGGTATTCCCGTACATGTATGGGTCGATGAAACCAGACCAAGAAATCAAGGCGCAAATTTAACTTCATTTGAATTGAATGAAGAAGGAATACCAAATACAATTATAACAGATAATACAGGTGGCATTTTAATGCAAAGAGGCGAGGTAGATATGTGTATTGTGGGTACTGATAGAACTTTATCAACAGGTGATGTTTGTAATAAAATTGGTACTTATTTAAAAGCTTTGGCTGCATATGATAATAATGTACCTTTCTATGTAGCTCTACCAAGTTCCACTATTGATTGGGAAACAAAAGATTATAATGAGATACCAATTGAAGAGAGAGATGCCGAAGAACTATCTTATATAGAAGGAAAAGATGATAAAAATAACATAAAAAAAGTTTTGATTTATCCTGAAAGGAGTAAATCTATGAATCTTGCTTTTGATATAACTCCTGCAAAATATGTGACAGGTTTAATAACAGAAAAAGGTATATGCAAAGCATCTACAAATGGTTTAAAACAAATGTTTAGTAAATTATGAACCCTCTTATTCTATCTTTAATATGTTTAGTTATAGTTGGTATAACAGCAAATTTAATTAAATTAATAAAAGAGAGTAAAATACTGCTTCAATTATCAATATTACCTTGTGTGTATTTAGTTATTTATGGATGTTATTTAATATTTGGTCCAATTGATTTATACAAGGATGGAACAGAAAATTTTTTTAATCAGAACCCAAATAAAGAACTGCCAATTGTTTTTGTATTACTTAAATTTTATCAATATATTTTAGTCTTAGTTGGAATTGTGTTTGGTTATTTATATTTTTATTATTTAAGTCAAATTAATAAAGATAAAAATAATCTTAATACATAAAATGCTAATTCAAAAAAAAGAGATTATTAAATTTGCCAAACTATTAAATCAAAGAAAATTATCAGCTCTAAGATCTGGCAATATATCATTAAGATATAAAAGTGGATTTTTAATCACTCCTTCTGGAAAAAAATATTCATTATTAAAAGTTAAGGACATCGTATTTGTTAATCTAAATGGAAAATATAATAAAAATCAGAAACCTTCTTCTGAGTGGAGGTTCCACCAAGATATTTATATTTCAAAAAAAAATGCTAAAGCAATAGTTCATTCTCATTCTACAAATGCTACAGCTCTATCAACACATAATAAAAAAATACCTTCATTTCATTACATGGTGGCCTTAGCTGGTGGATCAGATATTAAATGTGCAAAATATGCAACTTATGGAACGAGAGAATTATCAAAAAATATTCTTAAAGCTTTAAAAAATAGATTTGCATGTTTAATCGCTAATCATGGACAGATTACATTTGGATCTAGTCTTGCAGAAGCATTTGAATTAGCAGAGGAAGTAGATAATCTTGCCAAACAGTACATCAAAGCTCTCTTATTGGGACGGCCTAAACTTTTAAGTTTAAATGAAATGAAAAAAGTTTTAAATAAGAGCAAAACATATAAAAAAAATTAGAATGACAACAAAAGTTGGAGAACATATTACACTTGATATTTTAGGAACAAAGAAAGAATACGATCCAGCTTTTTATGAAAAATTAGTCTATAAAATTGCAAAAATTGCAAAAGTAACAGTATTAGAAATAACAAAATATAAGTTTGAACCACAAGGATTTACCCTTGTAGCTTTACTTGCAGAAAGCCATATAAGTTTTCATACATTTCCTGAAAAAGGCATAATAAGTTTTGATTTTTTTACATGTGCAAAAGTATCCCCTTTAGTAGCTTTGGATGTTATTAAAGAGGAAATAGATCATACAAATATAATTATTAAAAAATTTAATAGGGATACTATAGACCATTATCATGACAATTATAGCTCGCCGGGTCTAAAGAAGTCTTACATAGTTAAAAAAATTTTAGAAAAATTTAAATCTGAGGTTGGACAGCAAATAGAAATTTTAGAATTAGAACAGTTTGGTAAAGCACTATTCATAGATAATGAAATTCAGGTGGCAGAGAGTGATGAGCACTTATATAGCTCAACATTTGTTAACTCTGGACTTAATCTAAATTCAAATAAAGAAAAAGCTGCAATAATTGGTGGAGGTGACGGAGGTGTTGCAAGAGAGTGTATTTCAAAAAATTTTGGCTTTATTGATTGGTTTGAATTAGATCCAGAGGTTGTAAATGTTTGCGACAAACACTTAGCAAAAATTGGAAACAAAGCTACAGAAAAAAATTCAGTAAATTGTGTTTGGGGGGATGCTTTTGAAAGCATTAAAACAGTTAACGATAATACTTATGATCAAATATTTGTTGATTTAAATGATGATCAGTACTGCATCGATCTAGCTGCAAAAAATATGAATGCTTTAGAAAGAATATTAAAACCAAAAGGTGTAATAACAGCTCAAGTAGGCAGTCAGGATAAAAAACCTGATCAAGTAAATAACTGGCTTAATGTATTTAATAAAAATTTTGGTAATACAAAATTATCGAGAGTTTACATACCTAGTTTTGACTGCTCTTGGAACTTTTCATCATCTATAAATCATTAGAATTTTCTTTTTTATTCTATCAATTTATGAAATAATTAAATTTTAACGGAGGAAATAATGAATATATTAAAAAAAACTTTTTTTTCGATTATAATTTCTTTATTTTTAATCAGCAGTTCTAATGCTGATAAAATAAGAATTGGAACAGAGGGCGCTTATCCTCCCTGGAATTCAAAAGATGCTTCAGGGAAATTAATTGGTTTTGAAGTAGAACTAGCTTGGCAGTTATGCAGATATATCGGTCAACAATGTGAAATAGTTGAACAAGATTGGGACGGAATGATACCGGCATTAACATCTAAAAAATTTGATGCAATCATGGCCGGAATGTCAATCACTGAGGAAAGAATGAAAACAATTAATTTTTCACAAGGATATGCAGATGAAGTTGCATCTTTAGCAGTTATGAAAGGTTCAGATCTTGAAGGAATAGACACTCCAGATGCTGTAAACTTAAACCTTGGCGGATCAGCTGTTAATAAAGCAATGAAAACATTAACATCTGCTTTATCGGGAAAAACAGTTTGTACTCAAATTGGTACAATTCACCAAAACTTTCTTGAGTCTGGAGATGTGGGAAAAGTAAATTTAAAAACTTACAAGACACAAGATGAGGTTAACCTTGATTTATCTAACGGAAGGTGTGATGTAGCGTTAGCTGCTGCGGTTGCATTTACCGATTATGCTGAAAAGTCTGGTGAAGCTGTAGTACTTGTGGGACCAACTTTTTCAGGTGGTGCATTTGGTAATGGTGTTGGAGTAGGTATTAGAAAAGATGACACTAAACTTTTAAAAGCCTTTAATAAAGCTATAGATAAAGCAAGAAAAGACGGCCATATTAGTAGAATTGCTATTAAATGGTTTGGTTTTGACGCTTCTATGTAATTAATTTTAGATGTGGCGACTATAATATATAGTCGCCAATCTATATGGAACTTCTATCGTTTGGAGATACTGGTTGGGGAGACGAACTATTTTTCGCAACCCTAATGACAATTGCTGTATCAATCGCTGCAATGGCAATTGGATTTGTGTTTGCATTAATATTTACTCCTTTAAAATTATCTAAAAATAAAACACTTAATGTAATTGGAAATTGTTACACTACAATTATTAGAGGTGTTCCAGAGCTATTAGTAATTTATTTATTATTTTTTGGCGGCACAGGAGCAGTAATGTATGTTGCCTCAATTTTTGGATATGATGGTTATATTGAGATTAATGCATTTATAACTGGTGCTCTTGCGATAGGGATTATATCAGGAGCATATTCAACAGAAGTTTTTAGAGGAGCAATATTGTCAATTGACAAAGGTCAATTCGAAGCGTCTCAAGTTTTAGGAATAAAGAAAAGTATTCAATTTTATAAAGTTATTTTACCACAGATGTTGAGATTATCTATTCCAAACTTAAGTAACGTTTGGCAAATTACATTAAAGGATACATCTTTAATATCTGTGACAGGGTTGGTAGAAATTATGAGACAGTCCTATATCGCTGCAGGATCTACAAGAGATCCATTATTTTTTTATTCTGTTGCTGCAGCTCTATATTTAGTTCTCACATTTTTTAGCATGAAAATAATCAACAAATTAGAAGTTAGATTTAATAAAGGTTACTAATGGATATAAATTTAATGATTAGTATTTTTCCTAGCTTGTTAAACGGGACAGTTATAACTCTAAAACTTTTAATATCCTCTATGTTTTTTGGACTGTTAATTGGTCTATTTTTTGCAATTCTAAGGATTAACAATAATCCTTTAATTAATAAGTTTGCCTACGGATATTCTTATTTTTTCAGAGGCACACCATTGCTTGTTCAATTATATTTAATCTATTATGGTTTAGCTAATATTGAATTTCTAAGAAATTCATTTTTATGGGTAGTTATTAGAGAACCTTATTGGTGTGCAATTATTGCCTTTTCACTAAATACTGGAGCTTACACATCTGAAATTTTAAGATCGGCTTTCCAAACAATAAAAGAGGGTTATATAGAGGCTGCACAAAGTTTAGGCGTCTCAAAGAAAATTACTTTTTATAAAATACAAATCCCAATAGCAATAAAACAATCACTACCTGCTTATGGTAATGAGATAATTTTAATGCTAAAAGGTACATCTTTGGCAAGTGTAATAACAATTATGGATTTAATGGGAGAAGCTAGAAAAGTAAACGTTTTAACTTTTAAGCCATTCGAAGCTTTTATTACTGCAGGAATAATATATTTATTTTTAACTTTTATAATTCACAATATTGTAAAGAATTTAGAAAAAAAATACGGATTTCAAACATGAAAGTAGCTTGTATTCAATTATCTAGTGGGGAAGATTATACTAAAAATTTTAAAGATATTATTAAATATGTAAATCAAGCGATAAAGAACCAAGCAGACCTAATAATTACACCAGAAACTTCTTCATTAATGTCGGCTGATAAAAAAAATTTATTTAAATATTCATTTGAAATGAAGAATGATCCAATAATAAAAAAAATAAAACTAACAGCTAAATCAAAGAAAAAATGGATACTCCTTGGCTCAATGTGTATTAAAGAAAAAAACAAATTAAGAAATAGATCTATTCTTATTGGACCAAATGGAAAAATAAATACTTATTACGATAAAATAAACATGTTTGATGTTAAAGTTTCAAAAAAAGAACAACATAAAGAAAGTAAAGTATTTAAGGCAGGTAAAAAGTTAGTATCAGCTACTTTGCCATGGGGAAAAATAGGTCTTTCAATTTGTTATGATTTAAGATTTCCAGAACTTTACAGAAACTTATCAAAAAGAAATTTAAGTTTTATAACTGTTCCGTCGGCATTCACCAAAACAACTGGCCAAAGACATTGGTTAACTTTGTTAAAAGCAAGAGCTATTGAAAACTTTTGTTATATTTTCGCTCCAAATCAAACTGGAAAAAATACGATTAAAAGAGAAACTTTTGGACATACGGTCATTATTTCACCCGATGGTAAAATAATGGCTCTCAAGAAATTTGGAAAAGGAATTATATATTCAAATATAAAACCAAAAATAGCTATGGATTTAAGAAAAATAATTCCAAGTATAAAATAATTAATTTAAATTTTTAAGTAAATTCTATTTAAATAAAAAGTTAATGTGAGCGCTCGTAAAATCAAAAATATAGTGAAAGAAATCCATAGACCTTGATTACCAAAACCTTCAACAAGTATAAATGAACTTATTAAGTGAATAATAACAGAGACAAACATGGCATTTCTCAACTCTTGGGTTTGAGAAGCTCCGATAAATATTCCATCTAATTGGTAACAAAATGATGAAACAAAAGGTAATAACACTACCCAAAATGAATACTGGTAACTAATATTTCTTATATTCTCTATGTCGGTCATAAAATCTATAAATGAATTTTTGGAAAATAAGTAAAATAAAGAAATCAATATCCCTGTTAAAGAACTCAAAATAAATGAATTTTTAACTATTTTTATAAAAAGAAGTTTATTTTTTTTACCAATGGAATATCCAACTATACCTTCTGTTGAAAAGGCATAAGCATCTAAGATAAATGCAGACAAAAAAATAAGATTTATTAAAATTGTATTAGCTGCAATAAATTCTTCGCCAATTCTTCCACCAAGATAAGTAAACCAAAAAAAAGAAAAAGTTAATAATATAGTCCTTAAAAATATATTTACATTTATCTCTAATAAATTTTTTAATTTTGAGGTATTTATAATTTCCTGTAAATTAAAGTTAAAAGAGACATATTTTCTTAAATAATAGAAAATATAAAATAAAAATAAAAGTGATGTTATTCCTGTGGCAAGTAAGGTCCCATAAGCGACACCTTTAATATTTAAATTGAATTTTAATACTAAAATAGTGCTAAATAAGATATTTAGAATTGATAACAAACCAATTGCAAGGCTTGAAATTTTTGTCTTTTGTAATCCAATAAATAAGCCCACTACAATATAAATTGTTAATTCAAAAAGAGATGAGTAAATTCTTATATTAAAATAATCATTAAATTTATTTTTTGTATCAATTGATAAATCAAAAAATATTAGACATAAATTTAATAATTGTTTTTGGAATAGTATCAATAAAATCGATATTGAAATTACAAATAGTAGATTTCTAAAAACTATATTTAAGATGCTTTTATAATCATTTCTTCCATATGATTGACTTACTAGCCCCACAGTTCCCATCCTTAAAAAACCAAAACTCCAAAATACTAATGAAAAAAAACTAGATGCTATACTCGTAGCAGTCAGATAACTTTGATCACTCATGTTTCCCATTAATGCTGTATCAACAATTCCAACCAGGGGAATTGCAAGGTTGGCAAAAAATATCGGAATAGATAGAGTTAATATGTATCTGATTGACGATTTATCGCTCACTTATTGATTAATAGCTTGTATATTCTTTAATTTCTTTGATTTTAGAACCTGTATGATTATTCATTTCCAGTTTAAGTTTTGCTCTTTCATCATTTAAAAAATGTACGTCTCTTGAAAGTTTTATAAATTTTTCACCAAAATCAGAATTTTTTTCACATAATCTTTTATTATCTTCAATAACCCAGAGTTTTGAATTAATTTCTTTTAATGAATTGAATAATTCAAGTAATTTTTCATCTGATTCAACATTTTTATTTAATTGATCTTTAAGCACACTATATTCATCGTTTATAAATTTTAGTTTCTCAAGATCCTTAATTTTTTCTTTTTTTATTTCCAGAATAGAGATTTTATCTAAAAGTTCACCAACTGATACTTCAACTAGTATTTTATTCATAATTTTTTATAGTGTGTTAAGTTGTTTAAAATATGTCTAATATTCTCATAATTAAACATGGTTCTTTAGGTGATATAGCCCAGGCAAGTGGTGCAATTCAAGATATTTCTGATTTTCATAAAGATGATAAAATCTATTTATTAACATCAAAGCCTTACATTGAGCTTTTTAAGCAAAACCCTCATCTAGAAGGTACAATTTTAGATAAGAGATTATCAAGATTTAACTTAATTTATTTATTAAATCTAATGCGCAAATTGAAAAAATACAAATTTATAAAAGTTTTTGATTTACAAAATTCTTCTCGTTCAAGTTTCTATAAAAAAATATTATTTCCTAATGTTGGTAATCATATTTGGTCATCTTCTGAAACTACATTACCAAATGGTAAGTCTAAAGATGAATTTGATAAAAATCCTGTTCTAGATAGATTTAAACATCAATTAGAAACTTCAGGTGTAAAAACTATCAAAACTATGTTTCCTGATTTTAGGTGGGCTTGCTCAAATATAGAGAATATAAAAAAAAAATTTGATTTAAATAAATACATAGTTTTATTCCCTTTCTGTTCACCACATTTAACAATAAAAAAATGGCCTTATTACAACGAACTCATAGAGTTAATAAAAAAAAAATTTGAAGATGAATATCAAATTGTTGTTGCTCCAGGTCCTAAAGAGATTGATATGACAAAAGAGATTAATGCAATTACAATTTTAAACCAAAAAAAATCTTTAAGTATACAGGAACTTGCATCTTTAATAAAAGGAAGTAGTTTTGTTATATCAAATGATACGGGACCAGCACATATTTCTTCACACCTTGGTGTTAAAGGAGTAGCATTATTTGGATCACATACAACAGCATACAAAGTAAGTATAGAAAGAGAAAATTTTAAAGCAATCCAAGTAACAGATCTTAATAAACTTTCACCAGAAAAAGTTTTTGAATATTTTTTACAATCTTTAAATTAATGGAAATAAATTCGCTTTTTTTTATAAGTGTTGTTCCTGCTATTGTTTTATATGGGATTGCAAAATCTGGTTTAGGAGGTTCAATATCGTTGATATCTGTTCCTTTAATGACTGTTGTGATGCCATTACAACAAGCACTTGCTATAATTTTACCAATTTTAATTTTCTCAGACATGATAGCTGTTTATCGATTTAGAAAGGAATTTAATCTTAACATCCTGAAGTTAATAGTACCCTTTGCAGCTGTTGGAATTATAATTGGTTCACTTACTTTTAGTTTTTTTCCTGAAAATTTATTAAAATTTATTGTTGGAATAATGGGTTTTTTATTTGCAGGACATTATTTTTTATTTAAAAAAGAAAAAACAACTCCAGCTAAGCAAAATTTTTTAAAAGGTGCTATATGCTCATCAATAGCAGGATTTTCAAGTTTTTGTGTACATGCAGGTGGAACTCCTACGAGTCTTTATTTATTACCATTAAGATTAAAAAAAGAAGTTTACGTTGGAACTAGAATAATTTTTTTTAGCTGTGTTAATCTAATAAAACTTCCACTATACATTTATTTATCAATGATGAGTTTTGATACATTGTATCAATCCATCTCCCTTTTCCCTCTAGCTATAATTGGAATATTTATTGGCTACAAATTATTAAAAATTATAGAAGAAAATTTATTTTATAATATTCTTTATGCATTAATTCTTTTAAGTAGCACTAAACTCATTATAGACTTTATTTAAATATTTAAACTTCATCAGTAAATTTTTTAAGTATAATAGGAAGAAAAGCTACAATAATTAATATTCTTAAAAAGTGATGATAGCTAACAAAAATTGGATCAATATTATAAGCTACACTTATTACAACCATCTCATGTATGCCTCCTGGAGCAAAACTTAGAAATGTAGGAATGAAATCAAAGCCAAGAAATTGTAAAAAATAAGCCGTTACCATTGCAACAATTACAAGAATTGAAGTCACCATAACCCCATGAAATATATAAAAAAATAATTCTTTTAGTTTTAAACCATTTAATCTACTTCCGAGTGCTGTTCCTAAAAAAATAAAAGCAATATTTATTATAAAATCAGGAAATCTAGCATTTACAATTTCAAAAGTATAAAATAATCCCGACAAAGCCATCGCTCCAACAAGAATTGGAGATGGAATTTTTATTTTTTTTAAAAATATTGAAAATAAATAACAAATTAAAATTAAAAATATAATTTCAAAACAATATCTTAGATTATAGACATTATCGTAATTATATCCTTCGATCTCTGAAAAACCCAAATTACTAATAAATAGAATTGGTACAAAACTAACAATAAAAATTACTCTTGTTGCTTGTGGTATTAATACTTGCTTATGATTATCTTTTTTACCATATTCTAAAAGTGCTGCTGCAATTGGAACAAATGCACCTGGCAGAGCTGCTAAAGTAGCAATAAATTTATCAAATTTACAAACTTTAACAAAATATAAACCAGCCAATATTGTACTTACAATTGTACATACTAACATAGCTACAGATGAAAATACCCACAAATGTATTTTGTATAATAAAGATACATTTAAGGTCCCGCCAAGAATTATTCCAACCATTAAAAAAATAGGATTTAATAATTTTGTGGGAAATTTTATGTTAAATTTTGTAAAAGCAACACAAAGATTCAAACCTAGAGAACCTAATAACCATGGTAAAGGCAGACCAATTATAGTTCCAATATAACCACCTATAATACCAATAGCGAGAGCTTTATAGCTGGTGCTCAAATCTTTAAAAAAGTTTTGAAATGATAAAGTATTTAACATTTACGTAATCATTATTGACACTAAATATAAATCTATGTTTAATATCAGGTATAATTATAATAAGAGAGGAAATAATGAAACTAATTAAATCTTTAATTACAGTTTTATTCTCAACTTTACTTTTAATTTCAGCAACAACCTCAAGCTCAGTAGCAATGGATAAATTGCACTTTGTAATTGGTGGTGGTGCTGGAGGTGGTTGGGATGGAACTGCTAGAGGAACAGGAGAAGCTTTAACAAAAGCTGGAATGTTAAAAAGTGCATCATTTGAAAATATGTCAGGTGGTGGAGGTGGAAAAGCTTTAGCTTACATGATTAACACAAAACCTGCTAATACAATTCTAGTTCAATCAACACCATTAGTATTAAGATCAATCACAAGACATAAAGGTTATGTAAAAGGTAATGGTACTTTATCTTATAAAGATGTTGTGCCAATTGCTGGAGTTATTGGTGATTATGGAGCTATTGCAGTTGCAAAAAGTTCACCTTTTAAAAACTTTAAAGATGTAGTTGATGCATACAACAAAGATCCTAATTCAGTTAAGATGGCTGGTGGTTCTGTAAGAGGAAGCATGGACCATTTAATTGGTGCTTTAGCATTTCAAGCTGCAGGAGCAGATCCGAATGCAGTTGCATATATACCATATGATGCTGGAGGAAAAGCATTAGCTGGACTTTTATCTGGGGAGACTCAAATTATATCAACAGGCTTAGGTGAGTTGATGGGTGCAAGAGACCAAGTAAGAATTATTGGTATTACTGCTCCATCAAGAGTATCTGATGCTCCAGATGCACCAACATTAAAAGAACAAGGATATGATGTACAATTCGTAAACTGGAGAGGTTTTTTTGGTCCTCCAGGAATGAGCAATTCTGATAAATCAAAAATTGCTAAAATGTTAGGTGACGTACAAAAAACTCCTGAATGGGAAACTGTAAGAGCAAGAAATGCATGGGTAAATATTTATAACCCAGAAGGAAAGTTTGTTTCTTTCTTAGAAAAACAAACTGAAGAAATGACAGCTCTTATGAAAAAACTAGGAGTAATTTAATCTTTAAGATTATTTAAAATAGAGCAGTGAATATAAATACAACAAAAATTATATCACTGCTCTTTTTTATTTTCTCAGCATTCTATCTATACACCGCTTATCAAATTCAGGTTTTTGCATTTGATGAAAATGCGCCATTTAATGCTAGAACATTTCCAATTTATTTAGGCTATGCAGGATTATTTTTTTCTGGGTTAAAAGTTGTTCTACCTGAGCCTAACACCATAAAAGTAGACCATAAAAATCTAGAGTATAAAAAAACAGTGATACTTATAATAATTGCAATTATTTATGGGGCTACAATTTTAAAAGTTGGATATTTTTTAACTACTTCATTATTTTTATTTTCATCTTATTATTTTTTAGGTGAGAGAAGGTGGGTCTTAATGTTTTTATTATCTTTTCCCTTCGTAGCAGCTTTTATGTACCTTCTTCATGGTATTCTTGATATTTATTTAAGAGATCCATTCTTGCAATCAATTGGAGTTATGGGATGATTGAAGGGATTTTAATTGGTTTAACCACAGCACTTACACTTCAAAATATTTTAATGGTAATGGTTGGGTGTTTTTTTGGAACTATTATTGGAATGTTGCCAGGTCTTGGTCCAATGACTGCAATTGCCTTAATGATACCAATTACTTATGGATTTGACCCTGCTACAGGGTTAATTCTTATGGCAGGTGTTTATTATGGCGCTGTATTTGGTGGCTCTACTTCTTCAATATTGCTTAATGCACCTGGTGTCCCAGGTACAGTTGCTACCTCATTTGATGGCTATCCAATGGCACAACAAGGAAAGGCAGGTAAAGCGTTAGCAATTGCTGCTTGGAGTTCTTTTGCAGGTGGAACATTATCTGCTATTTATCTTTTGTTTATGGCACCTAGTTTATCTAAAGTAAGTTTATCATTTAGATCGCCAGATTATTTTGCTTTAATGATTTTAGGTTTAACTGCAATTGCAGCTTTTTCGTCAAAAGGTCAATTTTTAAAAGCAATGATGATGGTAGTATTAGGTTTAATGTTAGCTTCAGTTGGCCAAGATAGCTTATCCGATATTACAAGATTTACATTTAGTAATATGAATTTAACCGATGGAATTAGCTTTGTTCTTGTTGTAATGGCTACATTTGCAATGAGCGAAGCACTTACAATTATTTTAAAAAGAAATGATCCAACTAGTGCTGCTAAACAAGTTTCATTGACAGAACTTGGTTCAATTAAAATCAATAAAGAAGAAAGATCAAAAATGTACAAAACAATCCCAAGATCATCCATAATTGGTTTTTTAATTGGAGTATTACCAGGCGCAGGTGCAACAATTGCATCTTTCTTAGCTTATGGAATGGAAAGAAATGTAGTTAATGATGAAGAAAAAGAAAAATTTGGAAAAGGAAGTGTAAATGGTTTGTCAGCTCCTGAAACCGCAAATAATGCAGCGTGTTCTGGTTCATTTGTTCCCATGTTAACGCTAGGTATACCAGGAAGCGGAACTACAGCAGTTATGTTAGGTGCACTATTAGGTTTTGGAGTTCAACCTGGACCAAGATTATATATGACAAATCCAGAAATTTTTTGGTCAATAATAATGTCAATGTATATAGGTATGGTTATATTATTGATTTTAAATCTTCCTTTAATTCCATATATTGCAAGAATTCTTGCTGTCCCTAAAAATTATTTAATACCTTTAATATTATTTTTCTCAGTTACAGGAATTTATGTAATGTCTTTCAATAACTTTGATATTTATTTAATGATCGGAATTGCAGTTGTTGCAACATTTCTAAGATTATATGATTTTCCTATGCCACCTCTGATACTAGCTTTTGTATTAGGAGGATTAATGGAAGAAAACTTGAGAAGATCTTTATTATTAAGCAATGGTTCTTGGGAATTTTTATGGGACAGAGCTTTAACTGCATGCATTTTATTAATTACAATTTTAATTGTAATTTGGCACGTTTATAAAACTATGTTTAAAAAGACTAATAATTAAGTGATATAAATTTTATCAGACAAACCGTAACAAAGTATAGCCATCATTATTAGAAACACTGTAGGCGCTATAATCCCTTCATCTGTAACTTTTTCATTAAGACCTGTTTTATCAATCTTAAGGGAGTAGAAATTTGTTCCCAAAACGCATGCATGTATAATAAATATTAAATTAAAAAATGCCCAAGTACCTTCTAATCCATTCGGCCTTACAAACATTATATAAATAGCCATTATTACCCAACCAAGCATTAGCGCCCCAACAAATCTAACCATAACTGCTGCACTATGATCTATACCAAACTTATCCATAAATTTTTTTGTTCCAACAATTGTTTGAAAACAATATGCAGCTATTCCTATAAAATGTGCAAGAAATATAATTAAGTAGAAAATGTTATTAAATTTAGCGATCATATTATTATTTTATAAGATTCTCTTATATTTTTCAATTGCCTTATCCCAAAGAAAGTTTACGGAATAATTTTTAGCTTCTTTACCATATTCTAAATATTTATTTTCTATAAAAAGAGTGTCTATACTTGAGTAAATATCTTCTAGTTTATTCCCATCACATATTAAACCAGTCTTTTCGTGTATAATTGCATCTGCCGCACCTCCATCTTTTCCTCCAATTGATGGAACTCCATATTGTGCAGCTTCCACATAAGCAATTCCAAATCCTTCAACTGATTTTTTATAAATCACAGATGGCATTACAAAAATATTTGATTTTGCAATAAGAGCATTTTTTAAATCAGTTGGTATATCTTTTAAAAAAGTTACTTGATCTTCTAAATTTAGCTCAACAACTAATTTTTTTAATTTTTCTTCCTCATCTCCATACCCGATGCATGTGTAAATTATATCTGGATAAATTTCTTTTAAGTTTCTAACAGACATAATTACTTTTTCATGATTTTTTCTTTTATCAAATCTTGAAACTGTAATTAGTCTATTTTTCTTTCCTTTTAATATTTCCTCAGCTTCATCCAAATATTTTTTTGGAACTTCAACTACTGGGTCTACACCAGGATTAATAACAATTATTTTTCTTTCATCCACCCCTAGGTCTATAGCTAAGTTTTTTGTATAATTTGAATTTGCAACAACATGATCAACATTATTTAAAACAGATAGTACTTTCTTATTCAATCCAGAGCCTTTAGGGTGATTTATTTCCTTTGAATGAATTAGACAAATTTTTTTTTTATTTGTTTTAATTAATTCTAAACTTTTCCAATGATCTGCAATTAAGCATTCTACATTTTTATTATTTTCAAGATAATCATTAATTAAATAAGATTTTCTATATTTTCTGATTAGCTTAATTCCACTGACTCTTTCAATTGAAAATGAAACAGAATTATCAAATTCTTCGTGATTTTCATGGTAATCTGCAAAAACTTTTATTAGATTTATTTTTGCTAGAGATCTTGCCAATCCCCACATGAGATTTTGCATACCTCCTAATTCTGGCGGAAAGGTTCTAGTAATTAATAAATACATTATTTATTAAAACCACTTAATACTGCAGCCCATACTTGGAAACTGTTCATTAGGACCTTTATTGGATTTTGCAATCATTTTCATAGCTTTTTTAAGTTCACTATCTCCATTTTCTGTAGGTTTTAAGTTTTGTAACTCTCTTATTCTTCCTCTGTATTGAAGTTCAAGATCTTTATTATATCCAAAAAAATCTGGAGTACAGACTGCACCATAAGTTTTTGCTACTTGTTGAGTTTCATCTATTACATACGGAAAATTAAAATTATGATTTTTTGAGAATTTAACCATATTATCGAATGAATCTTCTTCATATCTTTTTGGGTCATTTGACATTATTGCTAGAGATTTAATACCGTCATTCTCTAAATCCTTACAGTCTTCTACAACATTTTTGATCACGGCCAAAACATAAGGACAGTGATTACAGATAAACATTATTAATGTTCCATTTTCACCTTTTACATCATTCAATGAAATTATTTTATTGTCTATTGATTTAAGTTCAAAGTAATCAGCTTTTTTACCGAAGTCGCAAATTGGTGTTTTTGTTAATGCCATGATAAAAGACTATATAATTTATGTTTTACGATTTAAAAGATAAAAAACCAAAAAACCTTGGCGAAAATTGGGTAGCACCTAACGCTGTTATAATTGGAGACGTAACATTAGAAAAAAACTCTAGTGTCTGGTTTAATGCAACACTAAGAGGTGATATTGAAAATATACATATTGGAGAAGGTTCAAATGTTCAAGATGGAAGTGTATTACATACAGATCCAGGCTACCCTTTAAAAATTGGAAAGAACGTAACGATTGGTCATATGGTTATGCTTCATGGTTGCACAATTGATGATAATTCTTTAATTGGAATCGGAGCTGTAGTTCTTAATAGAGCAAAAATTGGAAAGAATTGTATAATTGGCGCTAAATCATTAGTAACAGAAAGAAAAGAAATACCAGATAATTCATTAGTTATGGGATCCCCAGCAAAAATTATAAGGCAGTTAACTGAGGATGAAATTGAAGCTGTTAAGCAAAATGCAATTAGGTACCAAGAAAACTGGAAAAAATATTCTAAATCAATTTTTTAAAACAATAAATCGTTAATAGAATAAATAATTAATCCTAAAATAATTACAAAAAATATTATAAAAGCTAGTTGCTCACTTACTTTTTTTGTGACTTTAGCATCTCCTTTTTTGAATTTTCTGATTTGGAAAATGCCAAACCTCATTACTGCCAATCCCCCTAAAACAAGTGCTACAGCAATAATAAATCCACTTAGCATTTTTATGGAACTAGCCAGTTTTGTTTATTATTTGAAAAATCAAATCTTGCTCTTCTATGACCTTTTGCTGCAAGATAAAGCCACTCAATACTTTCAATATTACATTGAATTACAGTAAAGTTTTTATAACCCTCTTCACTTTGTTCCATAGTAAAGCCTGATTTTTCAATTTCTTCACTTAAACCTGAGCCTGGTTCTTCTATTTCTGTTCCTGGTCCATTATTTACTAAATAACATTTTCGACTCACATGTGCAGTTTTTGACCATGATTGCTCAGTTATTTCATTTTCATGATTGACTATGCAATTGACTTTAACTCGAAGCTGAATTTTTTCTTCTTTATCATAAAATATTAGCGCAGCATTTTTATTTTTTTTTAATTTTGGAATTTTGTCTGATCTAATGTCGCTATGGAATTGGAGTATATTATTAGATTGGTCTGATTTTCTAAGAACAACAATTCTTCCATCAAAGTCTGACTGATCACCACAAACAAAAATTGGAATTCTAAATGGTGACGATCTATTCGTTACAGCATCATCAAGCATTAACCAAATTTTTTTTTTTATTTCGGAGAAGTCCTCATAGTATGGGACAGTATTTGTCATTAGTTTATTTCTTTTTTTTAAGTCTAGCGATCAGACTAGAACTATCCCAACGGTTACCACCCATTTTTTGAACATCAGCATAATACTCATCAACTATTTCAGTAATTGGGACTGGTGAACCATTTCTTTTTGCTTCTTCAATTACAATCTTTAAATCTTTTCTCATCCAATCTACCGCAAAACCATAATCAAATTTGTCTTCAACCATAGTTTTATATCTATTTTCCATTTGCCAAGATTGAGCTGCACCTTTTGATATTGTTTCCATTACTTTATCAATATCTAAACCAGCATTTATTCCAAAGTTTATAGCTTCTGATAGACCTTGTACAACACCTGCAATACACATTTGGTTCATCATTTTTGTAAGTTGACCACTTCCTGATGGACCAATTAATTTTACTTTTTTACTATAGCAATCAATTACTGGCTCTGCTTTTTTGAAAATCTCTTCATCACCCCCAACCATAACAGTAAGAATTCCACCTTCAGCACCTGATTGACCACCAGAAATTGGTGCATCTAAAAATGCAAATCCTTTTTCTTTAGCTTTACTATAAAGTTCTCTTGATACTTCAGCTGAAACAGTTGAATTATCTACGTAGATAGAACCTTCTTTAGCGCTATGAAATAATCCGTTTTCACCTAATGTAACTTGCTTTAAATCTTCATCGTTACCCACACAAGTAAAAATAAAATCAGCACCTTCCGCAGCTTCTTTTGGGGTTGAAGCCATTTTACCTTTATATTCAGTAATCCATTTTTCAGCTTTAGCAGTTGTTCTATTAAAAACAGTTACATTGTGCCCAGCTTTTGATATATAACCAGCCATCGGATAACCCATTACCCCGAGACCTATGAAAGCAACATTACAAGTCATAAATTATTTATATGTTTAAAAATTTAAGTTTAAAAGTAATTATTTTTGGATTTATTTTTACATTTTTTTCATGTTTTGGACAGAGTTTTTTTATAGGTTTATTTAATTCAAGCATCAGAGAAACACTTTCTATTACACATGGACAATTTGGCACGATTTATGCATCAGCTACTTTATTTAGCAGCTTGCTTCTAATATGGATTGGAAAAAAAATTGATGACGTAAATGTACTTAAATTTGCAATTTTTGTTATTTTACTTCTATCTTTTTCTTCTTTTTTCTTTTCCAAAACATCCTCTGTAGCGTTTTTGTTTGTAGCAATATTTTTAATGAGATTTTCTGGACAAGGGTTAATGTCTCACACAGCTTCAACCACTATTTCAAGATATTTTACAAAATCGAGAGGAAAAGCATTAAGCATTATTTGGTTTGGTTTATCCTCTGCAGAGTTCATAATGCCTGTCTTAATTGTTTATCTTTTAACTCTAATTGTTTGGCAGGATTTATGGGTAATCTTTTCTTTAATAGTTTTAATTTGCCTACCTTTGGCATCTTATATTTTAGTTAAAGATGTCAAATTAGATACTAGAGAAGGCAGTCAAAACAAATTTTTAAAAGAAGAAAATATTAAAAACTGGAAAAGAATAGAGGTTCTTGGCGATTATAGATTTTACATTGTCTCATTAAATATGTTAGCAATGCCCTGGATAGCAACAGGAGTATTTGTCTATCAATCATTCGTCACTAATTCAAAAGGGTGGGGTGAATATACAATTGCGCAATCTTTTATGTCTTACTCAATTTTTTCTGTAATCACTTTAGTTGTTGCCGGTTATTTAATTGATAAGTTTACAAGTAGAAAATTACTAATCTATATGAATATTCCATTATTTTTAGGAACTTTAGTCATCATATATTTTGATGCTCCGCAAACTGCTTTTTTATTTCTTGGATTAGTAGGAATATCAAACGGTCTAGCAAACTTACTAGGATCATCAACATGGGCAGAAATTTATGGTGTAAAATATATTGGATCTATTAAAGCTTTGACTACTGCTTTAATGGTATTTGCAACTGCTTTTGGCACAGCATTATTTGGCTTTTTTATAGATGCAGGATTTTCAATTGAAAAAATCGCATTTATTGCAGCAATTGCTATAGCATTCTCTATTGCTTTACTTTTCACTATACGAAAAAAATTAAATCCAATTTATCTCTAATACTGCTTGATTTTTTAATAATCGAGGTGTATCAAACCGTCCATGGCAAGAGTTACAGTTGAAGATTGTATAGATAAAGTTGATAGTCCTTATGAATTAGTATTAGTTGCAAAGGAGAGAGCAACGCAACTTAATTCAGGACTAGAGCCTACTTTAGATAGAGATAATGACAAAAACACTGTCATAGCATTAAGAGAAATAGCTGAGGAGACAATCAAAGTTCCTGATTTAACAGATGCTGCAGTTTACAAGTTAAGAAAACATGTCGAGCAAATTGATGATACTTCAGAGGACGAAGATGATATTGGCGATGATTTTGAAAATCTTTACAAAGGTGAAATTTCAAAAAGCGGCGTACCAATTCTTCCATCTAAGAGAGCTAGAAAAATTCCAGAAAAAATTCAAGTTTCTAAAGATGATTTAGCTGAGTTACAAAATACAGCTGAACAACCTTCATCTGAACCTGTTGAGGACTTACAAGAAGACGAGACTGATGTTTCATTGGACGAAATGAAAGATCAAGAAGAGACTGTATCCGACGAAACAGAAAACCAAGAATAAATTAACTAAATTCCTTTATTATCTTTTCCCTGTGCTCATCTAAATCAGGAATATTACCCCTAGTATTTTCATCTTTATAGGTAGACATTTTAATAGGATTTCCTGCAGATTTAAATTCACCAATAATTTTATGGTAAGATTTTACAATCATATTTCGTTCTTGAATTTGAGGATTTTCTACAGCTTGTTTAATATTAAAAATTGGCCCACATGGAATTTTCAATTCTTCCATTTCTTTAACCCACTCATCTGTAGATTTGGAACTCAATTGTTTTTCAAAAATTTCTTTTAAATGATCCATATTTTCACATCTTAGTGAATTAGAATTAAATCTTTCATCATTTGCAGTTTCAGGAATTTTTAATACATCACAAAGTTTTGTAAAAAGTTTATCATTCCCTGCAGCAATAATTATATAACTATCTTTCGTTTTAAAAGCTTCAAAGGGCGCAATAGATGGATGTCTGGAACCCATTGGTCCTGGAATTTCATTTTTGGAAAGATATCTTGCTATTGCATTTTCTAAAATTGCTATTTGGCAATCTAACATAGACACATCTATAAAAGCTCCTTTACCGGTTTTTTGTCTATCGTATAAAGCTGCATTAATTCCAATTGCCGTAAACAGACCTGCTGTGATATCACCAATAGAGGTTCCAACCCTTGTTGGCTCAGAATTTGGATGGCCAGTTACACTCATCAATCCTCCCATACCTTGAACAACCATGTCATATGCTGGTAGCTCTTTTAAAGGTCCAGTTTGGCCAAACCCTGATGCCGATGCATAAATTAATTTAGGATATTTTTTGCTCACATCCTTCCAACCAAAACCCCACTTTTCTAATGTGCCAGGTTTAAAGTTTTCTACTAAAATATCTGCTTTTGATAATATTTTATCAAATATTTTTTTATCTTCATCGTTCTTCAAATTCAAAGCTATACTTTCTTTTCCTCTGTTTAAGGACATAAAGTATGCAGAATAATCTTTAACAAAAGGGCCAAATTTTCGAGAGTCATCACCTGTTTCAGGTGCTTCAATTTTTATAACTCTTGCACCTAAATCTGAAAGTATCATAGTACAATAGGGTCCTACCAAAACCCTTGTTAAATCAACAACTAGTAAATTTTTTAGTGGCCCATCCATAATAAAATATATGACATTTCCTTATATTGACTCTTACCCTTAAGTTCAATTTAATATCATTATTAAATTAATTTAAAGAGGGGAAAACATGTTAAAAAAAATAAGTTTTTATTTCACAACATTATTTTTAGCATTCTCACTAATTGGATCGGCATATGCAGTGACACTAAAAGCAAGTCACCAATGGCCTGGAACTCCTAGAGCAGACGGTTCTTATGATCCAAGACATGAAATGGTTCAAATAATTGCTGATGAAGTTAAAAAAGCAGGAGTAGATTTAGATATTAGAATTTATCCAGCAAAATCTTTATATAAACCTAAAGAGCAGTGGAAACCAATGACAACTGGTCAATTGGATATTTCAGCATTTCCATTAGCGTATGCATCGAAATTCCATCCAGAATTTGACGCAACTTTAATGCCAGGAACTGTTAAGAATCATGATCATGCACTAAGATTTAATAAAGGTCCAATGATGACTGAAATTAAGAGAATTATAAATGATGCTGGTGTTGTTGTTCTATCTGATGCATGGCTTGGTGGTGGTTTTGCATCTAAATCAAAATGTATTAAAAATCCATCAGATGCTAAAGGCCAAGTAATGAGAGCAGCTGGTAAAGCTTTTAACCAAATGTTAGAAGCAGCTGGTGCTGGTATTCAAAGTATGCCTTCATCAGAAATTTATACTGGATTACAAACTGGAGTATTAACAGGTGCAAATACTAGTTCAGGAAGTTTTGTAAGTTACAAAATTTATGAGCAAGTAACATGCGCAACACCTCCAGGGAAATTCGGATTATGGTTTATGTATGAGCCAATTTTGATGTCAAAAATGAGCTTTGATAAATTAAATTCAAAACAACAAGATGCTTTAATGAAAGCTGGTAAAGTTGCTGAAAAATATATGACTGCGCAAGTTGAAAATTTAGATAAAAAATTTGAAGACGCATATAAAGCAGCAGGAGTAAAATTAGTATATATGGATGCAAACGACCATGCGGCTTGGGTTGAGATTGCTAAACAATCTTCTCATAAAGCATTTGCTGAAAAAGTTCCAGGTGGCGATAAGCTAATGGAAATGGCTTTAGCAGTTAAA
Organism: uncultured Pelagibacteraceae bacterium; assembly: GCA_902551985.1. Classification (GTDB taxonomy): domain Bacteria; phylum Pseudomonadota; class Alphaproteobacteria; order Pelagibacterales; family Pelagibacteraceae; genus Pelagibacter. The sequence goes on from CACDFI010000001.1 coordinate 78,643, forward strand.
TAAAAAGATATATAAAGAACCCCTATTTAAAAATATTAAATAGGGGTTTTTTTTATGAAGCAAAAATATTTAAAATTCTGTAATTATAGTTCACAAGCATGTGGTGCATTTGCTGTTTTAGCCCTGCTCCTGTCAATCTTGGTTATTGTAGAATTAGTTTTTGAAAGATATTTCTTTCAAAGAGCGATTACATGGCAAACAGAGTTAGTGACGATGCTTTTAGTTGCTTCAACTTTTATAGGAAGTGCTTATGTTTTAAGCGAAAAAGCGCATGTTAGCATGGAGTGGATTTATGATTTTTTATCAAAGAAAAACATTCTTAGACTTAAAATTTTCACATCATTAATAAGTTTATTATTTTTTTTAATTTTATTTTATTTTGGATATTTGATGGTTGAGGAAGCGTTTACAAAAAACTATTCAACAGGAACTGTTTGGGATCCTCCTTTATGGATACCTTATTCATCAATGATGATTGGCGCTGCCTTAATGATACTTCAATATGTTGCAGAAATAATTAAACTTATTGACGAGGAAGGTGGTTATTAATGGATCCATTAATAATAGCAATAATCGTTGCAGTTTTCACTTTAGTAGTTTTATTTTCTGGAATACCAATTGCGTTTGGTTTGAGCTTTGTCTCAATAACATTGTTAGTTGCATTTGAGGGTTTTCAAATGTTAGATGTTTTTGCAGAAACCTTTTATGCGGGACTAAACTCTTTTGTTTTACTTTCAATTCCAATGTTTATTTTAATGGGAATGGCAGTTGCCAATTCACCAGCAGGAAAAGATCTATATACAGGATTAGATAGATGGCTTTGGAGAGTACCAGGAGGATTAGTAATTTCTAATATTGGAGCTTGCTCAATATTTGCTGCCTTAAGTGGATCAAGTCCAGCAACTTGTGCAGCAATTGGAACTATGGGAATACCTGAGATGAGAAAAAGAGGGTATTCCGATCAAATAGCAACAGGGACTATTGCAGCTGGTGGTACGCTAGGAGTTTTAATTCCTCCAAGCATTGTTTTAATTGTTTATGGTATTGCTACAGGAACATCAATTGGAAGATTATTCTTAAGTGGCTTGATACCTGGATTTATGTTAGCAGGTATGTTTGCTATATGGGCTCTCATACATAGTTATTTTATTGATAAAGACTCAGCAAAAGCCTTAAAGAACAGAACGCCTCCTACTTTTAAAGAGAAAATTGAAGTATTGCCAAGGATTTTACCTTTCTTAGCAATTATAGCTGGTGTTCTTTATGTTTTGTATGGTGGAGTAGCTACACCTTCAGAAGCATCTGGCGTTGGAGCTTTTTTAGTTTTTGTATTAATCGCTGTAGTTTACAAAATTTATCAACCAAAAAAAATCTGGAATATTGTTAAAGTATCTATGAAAGAAAGTGTGATGATAATGTTTATCATTGCTGCATCTTATCTATTTGCATTCACATTATCACAGCTTTATGTAACTCAATCACTAGCACAAAGCATGGTAGATTTGAGTTCAAATAAATGGGTTGTATTTATTTTAATTAATATTTTTCTTTTAATTGCAGGTTTCTTTTTACCACCAGTAGCAGTAATTGTGATGACTTCAGCGATATTACTGCCAGTTATAACTACTCTGGGTTTTGACCCTTATTGGTTTGCGATTGTATTTACGATAAATATGGAAATTGGTCTTATTACGCCACCAGTTGGATTAAACCTTTATATAATTAAAGGCATTACACCAGATGTTAGTCTGTCAGAAATATTAAAGGGATCTATACCATTTATGATAATTATGGCTCTAGCTATATTAATTTTGTGTATTTTTCCTGAAATAGTTACTTGGTTACCAGATAAAATAATGGGTAAAAGTTTAGGTTTTTAATATATAAAAAACACCATGCTAAATATAAAAAGAATTTTTGAAAGCATTGCTGATGCTGGCCAAAAGATTTTAGAAAAAAAATCTTTTAAGAGTATTACAAAAAAGAGAGATTTGATTGATCTTTGTGATGACTTGTTATCTACAAAAGGTGCAGCATTTGGAATTACTTTGGCAAGAGATATTTTATTTAGATATCAAAATTTATCTATTGAGGAAAAAAACAAGTTTTTAATTCAGGTTAATGACAAATATAAACCTGATCCATTAAAAATTGATGAGGCAATTAAAAAATACAGTAATGCTCAAGACGATTATTCAATTTTAAATTTATCTAGAGTAGCTGCTGGAACTAGAAAAGAGTTGTTTGTAAGATTAAATATGGCCCCAAATGGAACCTCAGAGATTGTATCTCTTAGAGAAGATCTACAAAGATTGTTAAAAGACAATCCAGAGTTAAAAAGTTTAGATTATGATTTGATAGACATATTTAAAAACTGGTTCAATCCAGGATTTTTAAAACTAAGAAAAATAACTTGGGATACTAAAGCTGCAATCTTAGAAAAATTACTTAAATATGAGAAAGTTCATTCTATGAAGGATATGAATGAATTGAAAAGAAGACTCGGTAAGGACAGAAGATTTTTTGCATACTTTCACCCTGCATTAGAAGATGAGCCAATTATTTTTGTTGAAATAGCATTAACAAAAGGTCTAAGTCAGTCGATACAAGAATTAACAAGACCGTCAGAAGAAAAAATTAAAGATTACGACACTGCAACATTTTATTCAATTAGCAACTGTCAAGAAGGGCTTTCAAGAGTAACACTCGGAAATTTCCTTATAAAAAGAGTTGTTTATGAACTCCAAGAGGAGCTACCAGATGTAAAATATTTTGGAACTTTATCACCAATGGTAGGTTTTGCTGATTGGTTTAAAAATATGGAAAGTTCTGAAGCAGCTGCAATACTTGGAGAAGCAAATAAAAATAGTTTAGACTTTTTAAAATCAAATGATTTAAAAATAGGCGATAAAAGAATTGCAGATAGCAAAGTATTAATTAGTAAATTAGCTTTAAATTATTTAGCAAAACAAAAAAATGATTTTGGATTTCCGATTAATGATGTTTGTAGATTTCACCTAAAAAATGGAGCTGACATAGACGATATCGCCATAAATGCTAATGTTTCTGAGGTTGGTTTTAAAAGATCTTTTGGTGTTATGGTAAATTATCGTTACGAATTAGCTAAAATTGAAAAGAACCACCAAGAATATGTGAACGAAAAAAAGGTAAATATTTCAAATAAGGTTAAAAAATATGTCTAAAATTAACAGACTTGTATCAGTTGCTCCAATGATGGACTGCACAGATAGGCATGAAAGATACTTCTTAAGGTTAATAAGTAAAAACGTACTTCTCTATACTGAGATGGTAGTTTCAGAAGCTATTGATAGGGGAGATAAAGAGAAATTATTATCTTTTGATCTCAGAGAAAAACCTGTTGCTCTTCAATTAGGTGGATCCACTCCAAAATTGTTAGCAAATTCAGCAAAAAATGGTGAAGAATTTGGTTATGATGAAATAAATTTGAACTTAGGATGTCCTAGTAAAAAAGTTCAAAAAAATAAATTTGGGGCTTGTTTGATTAAAGAGCCAAATCTTGTAGCAGATTGTTTATCAGAAATGATAAATTCTACATCACTACCAGTTACTGTTAAGACTAGAATTGGCTATGATGATGTTGACGATTATGAGCATTTTTATAATTTTATAAGTACACTTAAAGAAACAGGCGTTAAGACATTTATTATTCATGCAAGAAAAGCAATGCTCGGAAAATTTACCCCAAAACAAAATCTTAATATACCTCCTTTAAAATATGATTATGTTTACAAATTAAAACAAGATTTTAAAGATTTAGAAATAATAATTAATGGAGGTATTACTTCAACAGAACAGGTTAAAAATCATTTAGATAAAGTTGATGGTACTATGATTGGAAGATCTGTTTATCATTCCCCATACCTTTTAGCAGAAATCGAAAATGAAATATTTAATAACTATGACATTAAAGAAAGAGAGGAAGTTATAGAAGATTTAATTGACTATGTTAAAACTGAAGTTAAAAAAGGCACAAGAGTTAATCAAGTGATGAGACATACTCTTGGTTTATTTCATGGTCAAACTGGCTCAAGCCATTGGAAAAGATATTTAAGTGAAAATATGTGTGTAAGAGATGCGGATGTAAAAAAAATTGATCATATTATGGACAAAGTAAAACTTTCTCCTAAGTTACATTCGGCAGGTCAAATTGATTAATACAATTCTTTCAAATCAGTATTACCTACTAATTTTATTAATGATACTTACTGCATTTCCAGTTGGTTTTTTTGCTGGTTATTTTGGTATTGGTGGTGGATTGATTTCGGTTCCGGTACTTTTTTTTATTTTTGAAACTGCAGATATAGATGAATCTTATTTGATGCATCTATCTGTTGGTACTGCTTTTTCAATTACTATTTTTACATCTTTTGTTTCGGTAATGACACACAGGAAACATAAAGCAGTAGATATAAATATTTTAAAAACTTATGGTCTATTTGTAATATTTGGTGTCTTACTAGGAACATATATGGCTGCATTGTTAAATACAAAATCTTTAGTTTTGTTCTTTGCTGTTGTTGTTTATTTTTTTGGTGGATATTTATTGATAGTTAAACAGGAATTAAAAAAAAATAAAAAATTTAAGTTTTTTCCGAGAGCAACTTTTGGTTTTTTATCTGGATTTATATCTGCACCTATGGGGATAACGGGCGCGATGATGAATGTGCCAATCTTAAGATATTTTGGATATCCAATTAGCAGAGCAATAGGCAGTTCAGCCGCTATAGGATTTGTAATAGCATCTATTGGTTCTATTGGTTTTTTAACTTCTGGATTTTTACTTAAAGCAAATCTTCCCTTAAGTCTCGGATTTGTAAATATTCCTGCTTTTTTGATATTCATCCCCATAACATCATTAATGGCCCGTGTCGGTGCCAATATGGTCCACACTACAGATAAAAATAAAACACAAAGAATGTTTGGGGTATTTCTTTATGTTATAGGAACTCTATTTTTAATAAGGTTTTTAGATCTTTAATTAAATCTTTTGATCATATTCACCAATTTTGCCAGTTTTTTGAAGCAAATTATCAATAAAATCGAAGATTTTTTTCTTTCTTTCATCTGAGGTTGGACTCTCAGTTACAACCACTAATGAAGGTTTATTTGACGAAGCTCTTATTAAACCCCATGACCCATCATTAAAAGTAAATCTTATACCATTTACCGTAAGAATATTTTCAATTTCTTGATTATCAATTTTAATATTTTTCTTTTTTAAGTTTTCTATTTGCTTCAGCAAATCATCAACAACTTTATATTTTTCGTCATCTTTACAAAAAGGAGCCATTGTTGGAGATTGATAGGTATTAGGGAGTTCATTAATTATCTCACTCATTTTTTTATTATTGTTATCTAGTAAATGACATACCTGTATTGCTGAATTTATCCCGTCATCATATCCATAACCTAAAGGTTGATTAAAAAAGAAATGTCCGCTTTTTTCAAAACCAGCAAGTGCTTGTTCTTGATTTACCTTTCTTTTAATATGAGAATGTCCTGTTTTCCAATATATTGTTTCACAAGAGTTACTTTTTAAAATTTCATCAGTTGAATATAAACCAGTTGATTTAACATCTACTACGAACTTTGAATTTTTATGATTACTCGATAAATTTCTAGCAATTAGCAAGCCAATTTTATCTGAAAATATTTCATTCCCTTTATCATCGATAACTCCAACACGATCACCATCTCCATCAAAGCCAAAACCTATATCAGCATCGTTTTCTAAAACAGATTTGCTGATGGCATGTAGCATCTCTAAATCTTCTGGATTTGGATTATATTTGGGAAACGTATAGTCTAAATTACAATCTAATTCTATAACTTCACAGCCAATTCCTCTTAACATATCAGGCGCAAATATTCCTGCCGTTCCATTTCCACAAGCAACAACAGCTTTAATTTTTTTATTAATTTTATTTCTATTAATTAGATCATCTTTGTAAATACTTTGAAAATTACTTACCTCTTTCTCACTACCAATTCCTTCAATAAATTTATTATTTAGTGTTATTTCTTTTAGCTCTTTCATTTCCTCTGGAGCGTGAGTTAATCCTTTTTTAATCCCCATTTTTACACCAGTCCATCCATTTTCATTATGACTTGCTGTTACCATTGCCACAGCATCACTTTTTAAATTAAATTGTGCGAAATAAACCATAGGCGACAAAGACAACCCTATGTCTTCAACATTACATCCGGTTGATATGAGACCTTTTTTTAGTGCTGTTTTTATTTCCTCACTATAAGATCTGTAATCATGACCAACAATGATTCTTGGATTTTTTTTGTTTGTATGATTAATTACTTGGGTTCCTAACCCTTTCCCCAAATTTGTCACACCTTCTAAATTGATGTCATCTGGATACAACCATCGGGCGTCGTATTCTCTAAAGCCAAAAGGATCAATTTTTATTGAATTTTTCATGTTGATATTTTTATAATTTTTTTATTTTTTTATTGATAATCTTTTTTACAAGTTCTATAAATGTTCTATTGATTTGTTGGTTATATAGTGTAATTACCAAACCATCATACAACATCTAGTTGTTTTACTAAATTAAGTATAGTACAAAAAAGGAGCTAAATGAACAAGATTTTATCACAAGCTATTAGGAAAGCTGTCTCCGATTATACACCAAATGTGAATCATGATCCTAAAGATAAAAGACTGGATTTATTTTCTCTAAACAGTGAAACAGAATTATTTCAGAATTCAAAAGGCATAACAATCAAAATTGATAGAAGCAAAGACGACAACTTAACTGACTTTGGCAAAGCTACTCTTAAAGATAGATACTTAGGTGCAAACGAGTCTTTTCAAGATTTATTTGCAAGAGTTGCAAGTCATTACGCTGACGACAATTTACATGCTCAAAGACTTTATAACTACATCAGTAATTTATGGTTTATGCCAGCAACACCAGTTTTATCAAATGGAGGAACAACTAGAGGACTACCGATATCTTGTTTTTTAAATGAAGCTAGTGATAGCCTTAATGGTATTTTAGATTTGTGGAGTGAGAATGTTTGGCTAGCTGCAAGAGGAGGTGGTATTGGAAGTTATTGGGGTAATCTTAGATCAATAGGTGAAAAAATAGGAAGAGTTGGAAAAACATCAGGAATAATTCCTTTTATTAAAGTAATGGATTCTCTAACTATGGCAATTAGCCAAGGTTCATTAAGAAGAGGTTCTGCGGCTTGCTATATTCCAATAGATCATCCAGAGATCGAGGAATTTATTGAAATGAGAAGACCAACTGGAGGAGATCCAAACAGAAAATCATTAAATCTACACCACGGTGTTTTAGTTTCAGATGCATTTATGAGAGCTGTTGAACTAGATGAACAATGGGGACTTAAAAGTCCAAAAGATGGAGCGGTACAAGCGACAGTTTCTGCAAGGAATTTATGGATAAGATTATTAACAGCAAGAATTGAAACAGGAGAACCATACATTGTTTTCATTGATACTGTTAACAGACAAATTCCTCAACACCACAAACTTGCTGGTCTTAATGTTAAAACTTCAAATCTTTGCAGTGAGATTACACTTCCAACAGGAATTGATAAAGATGGAAGAGATAGAACTGCTGTTTGTTGTTTATCATCGTTAAATGTAGAGAAGTATGATGAATGGAAAGATGATGAAAATTTTATTCAAGATGTTATGAGATTTTTAGACAATGTTATGACAGACTTTATAGAAAATGCACCTGAACAATTTAGTGACGCAACATATTCAGCAATGAGAGAACGAAGTGTAGGATTAGGTGTAATGGGATTACATTCTTATTATCAAAAGAAAATGATCCCAATCGAATCTGTTATGAGTAAAGCTTGGAACAAAAAGATTTTTGAGCACATTCATAAAAATGTGGATAAAGCATCTAAAGATTTAGCAGAGGAAAGAGGACCATGTCCAGATGCAGCAGATTATGGCATCATGGAGAGATTTTCGAACAAAACTGCAATAGCGCCGACTGCTTCTATATCCATTATATGTGGCGGCACATCTCCTGGGGTTGAACCAATTGCTGCAAATAGTTTCACACATAAAACACTTTCAGGGTCTTTTAACGTGCGTAATAAATATTTAAGAAAATTATTAGAAAAACATGGAAAAGATACAGATGAAGTTTGGTCAAGCATTACAACTAACCAAGGGTCTGTTTCACATTTAGATTTTTTAACTCAAGATGAAAAAGACGTTTTTAAAACAGCTTTTGAGTTAGATCAAAGATGGCTTGTAGATTTAAGCGCGGATAGAACACCTCACATTTCTCAAGCTCAATCTATTAACTTATTTTTACCTGCAGACGTACACAAAAGGGATTTGCATCAAATACACTTCCAGGCTTGGAAGAAAGGTTTGAAGAGTCTTTATTACTGCAGGTCTAAATCAATACAACGTGCTGAAAATGTTAATGATGCAAATTCAACCGACATTTCAGCCAACGTTTATAAATCTAAAGAAGAAAGTAATAACCAACAAGATTATGAGGAGTGTTTATCGTGTCAGTAGCAGAAAAAGTTCAGAAAGAAATTATTCAACCAAAAAAAAATAATGGATTGCTTGTGGGAAATCCTGTTTATAAACCTTTCAGATATCCATGGTGTTATGATGCTTGGTTAACCCAGCAGAGAATTCACTGGTTACCAGAGGAAGTACCTCTTGGTGATGACGTAAGAGATTGGCAAAAAAACTTATCTCAATCAGAAAAAAATTTACTTACTCAAATTTTTAGGTTCTTCACACAAGCCGATGTTGAAGTAAGCAATTGCTATATAAGACATTACATGAACGTATTTAAACCAACTGAAGTATTAATGATGATGTCATCTTTTGCTTCAATGGAGACTGTTCATATTGCGGCTTATTCACATTTGCTAGATACCATTGGTATGCCAGAGTCAGAATACTCAGCTTTCATGAAGTATAAAGAAATGAAAGATAAGTATGATTATATGCAAGGTTTTGATATGAAATCAAATCATGATATAGCCAAAACAATTGCTGTATTTAGTGCTTTCACTGAAGGTTTACAACTTTTTGCAAGTTTCGCAATTTTACTGAATTTTCCAAGACATAATAAGATGAAAGGAATGGGGCAGATTGTTACTTGGTCAGTAAGAGATGAAACTTTGCACTGCAACTCAATGATCAGACTTTTTAAAGATTTTATTAAAGAAAATCCTGAAATTTGGACTCCTCAATTAAAGAAAGAGATTTATGAAGCATGCAGAACTATTATTGAACATGAGGATGCATTTATTGATCTAGCATTTGAAATGGGTCCAATGGAAGGATTAACTGCAAAAGAAGTAAAGGATTATATAAGATTTATAGGAAATAGAAGATTAGCTCAGTTAGGATTAGAACCTATTTATGATGTTCAAAAAAATCCACTAACTTGGCTTGACACTATGTTGAACGCTGTCGAACATATGAACTTCTTTGAAGGTAGAGCGACTGAATATTCTAAAGCATCTACAAGAGGATCTTGGACAGAAGCTTTTTCATAAAGTTATCTTTGATTTAATTGTAGAACCCTACGGTGCTTACTGCCCTTATAACTAGCTAATGGTCTAATCAGTTTGTTAGCAGCATGTTGTTCTATAATATGAGCAGACCAACCAGTAATTCTTGAAATAACAAAAATTGGAGTAAAGAAATCAGTGTCAAAACCCATTAAATGATAAGTCGGTCCAGTAGGGTAATCCACGTTTGGATGAATATTTTTCCTATCAATCATTACCTTCTCAACAATGTCATAAATTTTCTCAAACTTTTTGTCTTTTTTAATCTTTGCAACTTTACCAAAATATTCTCTCATTGTAGGAACTCTTGAATCTCCACTTTTGTAAACTCTATGCCCGAAGCCCATAACAACATCTTTATTGTCTAAAGCTTTATTAATCCATTTAAGTGCGTTTTCTGGTTTTTTAATTTTATTCATCATATGCATAACCTCTTCGTTAGCTCCTCCATGTAGAGGTCCTTTTAAACTTGCTATTGCACCAGTAATTGCACCGTGTATATCAGATAAACTACTTGTTATTGTTCTTGCTGTAAAAGTTGAAACATTAAAACTGTGTTCTGCATATAAAATTAGAGATACATCAAACGCTTTAACTATATCTTTGTTTGGAACTTTTCCAAAACACATATGAAAAAAGTTTTCTGAAAAAGATAGATTTTTTTTGGGTGGAATAATTTTCTTTCCTTTCCTTGCTCTGTAAAATGCAGCTAGGGCAACTGGCATCTTTGCAAAAATTCTCATAACTTTTCGCATATTGGCTTTAGGGGAATTATCTTTGGTTTCTTTGTCTTCAAGTCCCATAATACTTACTGCTGTTCTAGCAACATCCATAGGATGAGCTTTTTTTGGAAACTTTTTGATATCATCTAATAATGTTTTAGATAGCTTTCTCTCTTTTCTTTCTTCTTTTTCAAATTTTTTTAATTGTTTTTTGGTTGGTAGTTCACCATTAAGGATTAGATAAGCGACCTCTTCAAATTTACATTTCGCACATAAATCTTGAGCGGCATATCCTCTATAAGTCAAAGAATTAATTTCTGGCATTACTTTGGAAACTTCTGTTTCGTCAACAACTATACCTAGTAAACCTTTTTTGATATCATCGCTCATTATTCATGTCCGTCTGTGTTAAAATTATAAATCTTTTCGTCTAAAGCATTATATTTTTCGTATTCTACTAAATCATATAATCTTTTCCGCGTTTGCATTTTATCAATAATATTGTTTTGGTGTCCATCAGCAAAAATGGCACGCAAACCATCTTCAACATTTTTCATTGCTAGTCTTTGTGTAGAAACAGGATAAATAACTATGTTATATCCTAAGTCTTCTAGCTGCTTATAATTGAGTAATTTTGATTTTCCAAACTCAGTCATGTTCGCTAAAAGGTAACAATTAAGTGATTTTCTAACGAGTTCAAATTCCTTCTCATCTTCTAGAGCTTCTGGAAATATTACTTCGGCACCTGCATCAATATAAGCCTTACATCTATCAATCATGCTATCAATTCCTTCAACACTTTTTGCATCAGATCTTGCTATAATCTTAAAATTTTTGTCTTTTCTTGCGGACACACATTCTTTTATCTTTTCAACCATTTTCTCTTTTGAGATAAGTTCTTTGTTATCTAAATGGCCACATCTTTTCTGCTCAATCTGATCTTCCAAATGAACAGCAGCAACTCCAAATTCTTCAAATGTCTCAATTGTTTCTTTGCATGACTTAAATCCAGTATCAATATCAACAATTGTTGGAAGATTTGTTACTCTAGAAATTAAATAAGATCTTGTGCTAACATCTTGAAGAGTTGTTAATCCAATATCTGGAAATCCTAAATCATTTGCCATTACACCACCAGACACATATACTGCATCATAACCGATTTCTTCTATCAATTTAGCTGTTAAAGGATTGTAGGCACCAGGAACTCTTAGAATTTTATTTGATTTAAGTTTTGTATCTAAATCAATTCTTTTTTGAGTTAAATCCTTTTCAACAAAATGCATTTTAAAAAATACCTTTTTTATTATTTTTCTTTAAATATTTCTTGTTCACTTCGATATTTAATTTATCAAGACTCCCTTTTTTTAACCTTTTTAAATTTTGCACAGTTTTTAAAAATCTATCACTTTCTTTTTTAGATAATATCCTATCAGTTAAAGTTAAAAATTTCTTAATATAATCTTTTCTTTCAAAAGGTCTTGCTCCATATGGATGTGCATCAGCTCTCTCAAGCTCCTCAGATATTTTTTTACCATTATTTAAAGTAACTATAACTTTTGCCCCAAATGATTTCTTTTTTGGATCTGGGTGATGATATTTTTTGGTCCACTTTTTATCTTCATGAGTTGTTATTGATCTCCATATTTTAATTGTACTTTTTCTATTAGCTCTTGATTTTGTGTATGATTTTACATGATGCCAATCTGCATCCTCTAAAGCTACAGCAAAAATGTACATAATAGAATGATCTAAAGTTTCTCTTGATGCATTTGGATCCATTTTTTGAGGATCATTAGCACCTGTTCCAATTACAAAATGTGTATGGTGACTAGTATAAATATCTATTTTTTTAATGTTTTTTAAATCTGAAATTTTTTTATTTAATTTTTTACCAATATCTATCAATGCTTGTGCTTGATATTCTGCTGAGTATTCTTTTGTATAAGTTTCTAAAATAGCTTTTTTTGGTTCATTTTTTTTAGGTAATGGAACATAATATTTTGCATTCTTTCCATCTAGTATTCTAGCAATAACACTGTCTTCTCCTTCATAAATAGGACTAGGAGCGCCTTCACCTCTCATAGCTCTATCAACTGCCTCAATAGCTAATTTTCCTGCATGTGCAGGCGCATAAGCTTTCCAACTTGAAATTTCACCTTTTCTAGATTGACGAGTTGAAATACTAACATGAAGAGCTTGTTGCACAGCTTGATAAATAGTTTCAGTATTTAATTTTAACATTGAACCAATTCCAGCTGCAACACTAGGCCCCAAGTGAGCAATATGGTCAACTTTATGTTTGTGTAAGCAGATTCCTTTTACTAAATTGACTTGCACCTCGTAAGCAGTAATTATACCTCTTAATAGATCAAATCCACTTCTTTTAAGTTTTTGCCCAACAGCCAATATTGGAGGAATGTTATCACCTGGGTGGCTATAATCTGCTGCCAAAAAAGTATCATGAAAGTCTAATTCTCTAACTGCTGTTCCATTTGCCCAAGCAGCCCATTCAGGATCAAATCTGGTTTTAGAGTTTATTCCAAAAACAGTAGACCCTGATTTTCTAATATGACCTTTAGCCATTTCTCTTGCTGACATAACCGGTTTTCTGTTTAAGGATGCTATCGCTACAGAAGCATTGTCTATTATTCTGTTGATTACCATTTCTGCTGAGTCGTTATTTAATTTTGCATTATCACTAGCAATCATCGCTATTTTCCACGCAAGCTGTTTCTTCTTTGGAAGTTTGATTTTTGACGGGTATACTTTAATAGTGTTTAACAACAAAATAATTCCTAGGTTGTTATTCTGTTTTAATAGTTAAATTAAATTAATCAATATTAAAGATATTCAGTTATAATTTTTTCAATTCCAACAAAGTCTTTAATCAGGTGATTATGATAAATTTCATTAGAATGCTTTTCTGTATACCCATATTTGAGTAAAATTATTGGGATTTCAGCAGCTTTAGCTGCATTTGCATCTGTTTCACTATCTCCGATCATAATTGATTTATTTATTTCACCACCTAAAATTTCTATGGCTGTAGTTAAGTGCCTGGGGTCTGGCTTACAATATTCAAAAGTATTATAACCTGCAACATATTCAAAATAATCATAAATTCCAATTTTCTTTAAAAGATCAATCGCTAAATGTTCAGTCTTATTAGTGCAAACAGCCATCGAAATATTTTCTTTTTTACACCAATTTAGAAATTCTTTAACACCATTAATTAATTTACTCTCATGTAAAATATTGTCTCCATAGTAAGCTAAAAATTCATTTGTCATTTCATTTTGAATTTTTTCATCAAACCATTTCCATTGACCATTAGCTTTAGCCATCATCGCCTTTGCACCTTTGCCAACAGCATTTTTTAATTCACCCAGTGTTTTTGTTGGATATCCAAATTTTCTCATTACATGGTTGTGAGCACGTATTAAATCAGGTGCAGTATCAATTAAAGTACCATCTAAATCAAAAAGAATTGTAAATTTTTGCCTCATAAAAGGTATTATTAAGAAATATATTGTGAATTAATTAAACTAATACTCAAATATATAAAAATATCAAATGAATCAAAAAAAAATTAAAAGCGAACAAAAAAAACTTAGAGAAAAATTTATTAAAAAAGGTGTGAAAATGATTGCTCCTGAAACTATATTCTTTTCTAAAAATACTAAAATTGGCAAAAATGTAACTATTGATCCATATGTTGTTATTTCAGACAATGTTTCATTAGGTAATAATGTAAGAATTTTATCTTTCTCTCATTTAGAGGGAGTAAAAATAGAGAGTAATGTAAATGTTGGTCCCTATGCAAGATTAAGGCAAGGCACAATATTAAAGACTGGATCAAAAGTTGGAAATTTTGTTGAAGTTAAAAAAAGTATAATAGGTAAAAATTCGAAATTAAATCATTTATCTTATGTTGGGGACTCAAAGCTAGGTAAAAAAGTTAATATTGGAGCAGGAACAATCACATGTAATTATGATGGTGTAAAAAAAATGAAAACTATTATTGATGATGATGTTTTTGTTGGATCGAATACATCTTTAGTCGCTCCAGTTAAGCTAGAAAAAAAAAGTGTAATTGGAGCTGGATCTGTTATTACAAAAAAAGTCTCTAAAGGCTCATTGGCATTAACAAGATCAAATCAAATTGAAGTTAAAAAATATAATAGAAAAAAATAAATGTGTGGCATTGTTGGAATAATCAGCTCAAAAGAAGTATCAGGGAGAATTATTAATTCTTTAAAAAAACTTGAATATAGAGGTTACGACTCAGCTGGTATTGCTACATTGGTTAAAGGAAATATAAATGAAGTTAAATGCGAAGGTAGGGTAGATGTTTTAGAGAGAGACATTAATAAATTTGATCTCAAAGGCGAAATAGGTATAGGACACGTAAGGTGGGCAACACATGGCAAACCTAGTAAGATTAATGCTCATCCCCACTCATCTGAGGAAGTTTCAGTTGTTCATAATGGAATTATAGAAAATTCAACAATATTAAAAAAGTTTTTGGAAAAAAAAGGTTATTTATTTAAATCACAAACAGATACTGAAGTAATAGCTCATTTAGTTACAGACTATTTAAAAAAGAATTCATTAAAAGAAACAATAATCAAAGTACTTAAAAAACTTCATGGAAGTTTTGCACTTGGAATTATATTTAAAGGACAAGATGATTTAATGATAGGAGCAAGAAGAGGATCCCCTTTGGCAGTTGGTTATGGACCCAATGAAAATTATCTTGGCTCAGATTCTTATGCTTTAAAGTCTATGACTAATAAAATTTCTTACTTAGATGACGGAGAATTTTGTTTTGTTAAAAAGGATCAAATAGAATTTTTTGATAGCGAGGGGATAAAAGTAAATAAAAAAGTTATGAATTTGTCTAAGGATGAACTAAATTACGATAAAGGTGATTATAAATATTTTATGGAGAAAGAAATAGACGAACAGCCTTCTACCATAAATAATTGTATAAATGAGTATGTTGATAAGTTTAATAATCAAATCAATATTTATAATTTCCCTTGGAAAATAAGTTCGATTAAATCTGTAATGTTAATTGGCTGTGGCACAGCCTTTCATTCCTGCTTAATTACAAAATATTGGATGGAACAAAATACAAATTTAGATATAAGTGTTGATATAGCTTCTGAATTTAGATATCGAAAAGTTAAATTTAAAAAAGATTGTCTATATATTTTTGTTTCCCAGTCAGGAGAGACTGCTGATACTTACGCAGCACTTGATTTGTGTAAAAAAAACAAAATGAAAACTTGTGCAGTTGTTAATGTCATAGAAAGCTCAATTGCAAGAGACGCTGATTTAGTATTACCTATCTATTGTGGGCAAGAAATCGGAGTAGCTTCAACTAAAGCATTTATGGGTCAAATGCTAGTTTTATATATTTTATCTACTAAAATTTCCTTTGAACAAAAATGCATTAACAAAAATGAATATACATTAAAGGTAAAAAATATATTAAATTTATCTAATTCAGCCAAAAAAACTCTTAAACAAGATCAAAAAATATTAAATATTGGAAAAGTTTTTGCTGAAGCAAAAGGTTCGATGTTTTTAGGAAGAGGATATTCGTTTCCAATTGCTTTAGAGGGCGCTCTTAAACTAAAAGAATTGGCCTATGTGCACGCAGAAGGATATCCTGCAGGTGAGATGAAACATGGACCATTGGCACTCATAGAAGAAGGTATGCCTGTTGTCGTCTTGGCTCCAAGAGATGAACATTATAAAAAAACTATTTCTAATATGCAGGAAGTAATTGCAAGAGGAGCAAAAGTTTTATTGATTACAAATAAAAATAAGGATGAAGTTATCTCAGAGAATATTTGGGAAAAAATCGAAGTTGATCAACTAGATGACGAATTAATTCCTTTTTTAATGACAATTCCTTTACAAAAACTTGCTTTCTATACAGCACTGGACAAGGGATATGATATTGATAAGCCAAGAAATTTAGCTAAATCAGTAACTGTAGAATAATAAAATTTTATTTAATATTATTCAATATGGTAAAAAAAAATTTTTATGGCGGAAAATATTTAAGGAGTATTGCAAAGCAAAATTTAAAAATTAAAAAATTATTTGTTAAGAACAATTGGATAGCTCATCATGGAATTGAAAGAAGTGGTACTAATTTTTTAAGGGCAATTTTAATTGAATTAAAAATTAATTTGATAAACCAATTTGATCCTGCAGAAAATCATCCATCTCATAAACATTTTAGATGGTATCGTGATAAATCTTTAATTCCTAGTATGAAAAGATCATTATTAAATGATATAACAGCTTTTAATATTAATGAAATAAATAAAATATGTAAATACTTTGTAGACACAAAACATTTAATAATAAAAAAGAAAAAATTAGCTGCTGTCACATCTATTACAAATTATTTTTTAAATCAAAAAGTTTTACATAAGGATGAAAAATTTAAGACTAATATATTATCTATCCAAAATGATTATGTTGCTTATTATGATTTTTGGAGAGAAATTAATGAAAAAGATCCTAACATGGTTCAAATAATTTTTTATGAAGATATTCTTCATTCAACAGATGAATTAATAAAAGCTTTAAATATATTAAGAATTTTCCCAAATATAGATATTCCAAAAAAATTCAGTTTCAGTGAATTATATGAGTCAGATATTGATCGGAAAAAAAATATTTCAGAAGATGAAATTAATGAAATTATTAAAAAAAAATGAACTTAATTTTGCCCACAAACTTATTTTAATATGAATTAGTTATAATACTTAAAAAATCATGTTATATTAAACTTTTTAAAAGATTTTTTTATTTTTTTTTTTTTAAAATAGATATATATACACCTTGAGATTGTATTATGAAAAAATGGAAAGTTAATAGTTGGAGAAATTATCCAGTCAAACACATACCTAAATATGAGGATGAGGATGAATTAAATTTAGTTTTAAGTAAATTAAAAAACTTTCCTCCTTTAGTATTTGCAGGTGAAACAAGACATCTTAAAGATCAGTTGGCAAATGTTGTTGATGGTAAAGCTTTTTTGCTTCAAGGAGGTGACTGTGCAGAAAGTTTTGCAGAATTTCATCCTGATAATATTAGAGACTATTTTAAATTAATGTTGCAGATGTCTCTTGTTCTTACTTATTCTGCATCCTTACCGGTTGTTAAACTTGGGAGAATTGCAGGTCAATTTTCTAAACCTAGGAGTGCACCAACAGAAAAAATCGGAGACGTTGAGTTACCTAGTTATTTAGGAGACAATATCAACTCTATAGAATTTACTGAAAAAGGTAGAGCATATGATCCAAAAAGATTATTTAGAGCTTATTCTCAATCAGCTTCAACATTAAATTTGTTAAGAGCATTTTCCAATGGTGGCTTTGCTGATTTAAAAAATGTTCATATGTGGAATTTAGGTTATATAAAATCTGCAGCTCAAGCTAAAAAATTTAAGGAATTAGAGGATAAAATAGCTGATGCACTTGCATTTATGGAAGCTTGTGGAATAACATCTGATTTTAATAGAAGATTGTATACTGTTAATTTCTGGACATCACACGAGGCTTTACATTTACCGTTCGAGGAAGCTATGACTAGAATAGACTCTACGACTGGTGAATATCATGATACATCTGCCCATTTTGTATGGATTGGGGATAGAACAAGACAAATTGATGGGGGTCATGTTGAATTTTGTAAAGGAATTGAAAATCCAATTGGAATAAAATGTGGACCAACGTCTGATCCATCAGAGATTGCTAAAATTTGTGAATTAATTAATCCTAAAAATGAAAAAGGTAAAATTACATTAATTTCTAGATTTGGTCATGATAAAGTTGAAAAGTTTTTGCCAAAACTAATAAGAGGTATAAAAAAAGAAGGTCTTAATGTTATCTGGTCATGTGATCCAATGCACGGTAATACAATCAAATCCTCAACAGGATTTAAGACAAGACCGTTTAACAATGTTCTTAATGAAGTTAAAAATGTTTTTGCTGTACACCAAAGCGAAGGATCTTATGCAGGAGGTCTTCACATTGAAATGACTGGACAAAATGTGACAGAATGTACTGGCGGAGCACAAAAGATATCAGATACAGACTTATCAAGCAGATATCACACTCAATGCGATCCAAGATTAAATGCTAATCAAGCTCTTGAATTAGCCTTTTTAATTTCTGATGAGATTAAAAAGAATACCTTGTATGCTAAAAATGGTATTAGAGCGGCATCTTAATCATTTAATTTTTTAAATTTATTATTATATTTTCATTATGGATCCTGCAAAAAAAATAATATTTATTAAAGATTGGATATTGAATTATGTGAATTCAATGCCAAAAAAAGCTGAATCTCTAGTTATTGGAATTTCGGGAGGTGTAGACTCCTCTGTCTCTAGTACATTAAGCGCTATGACAGGGCTTAAAACTATTGTTTTATCTATGCCAATTAAACAAAAAAGTTCACAGCATGACTTGAGCTTAAAACATCAAGAATGGTTAAAAGAAAATTTTAAAAATGTTGAGGGAATTACTGTTGAGCTTGATAGTCTTTTTTCAACATTTGAAAAAACTTTAAAAAATTTTGATAGTCTGCATGGTATGGCAAATTCAAGAGCAAGACTAAGAATGACTACACTTTACCAAGTAGCTGCCGCTAATAATGGAATAGTAGTAGGCACAGGAAATAAAGTGGAGGATTTTGGTGTAGGCTTTTATACAAAGTATGGAGATGGCGGCGTAGACATATCTCCAATTGCAGATTGTAATAAAACTGAAGTTTGGGAATTAGGAAAAGAATTAAATATTTTACAAGAAATTATTGATGCTCCTCCAACTGATGGATTATGGGATGATGGAAGAACTGATGAAGGCCAACTTGGATTAAGCTATAAAGAGCTTGAAGAGGCCATGGAAAATAAAAATTCAATAAATAGAGATAAATATATAAAAATTAGAAACGCAAACTTACATAAAATGGATCCTATTCCAGTATGTAAGATCCCAAGCTAATCAAATAGATTCACAAATCTAAAATTAAAGTATATTCCTTAAATAATGAATAAAGATATTTTTTTAACAAACAGTTATGGAGGTAATAAAGAAAAATTTCAGCCTATAGATATCAACAACGTTAAAATGTATGTCTGTGGCCCAACTGTTTATGATGATCCACATATAGGTAACGCAAGGCCTCTAGTTGTTTTTGATATCCTTTTCAAAGTATTAAAGTGTAAATATGGCAATGATAAAGTTACCTACATCAGAAATATAACAGACATTGATGATAAAATTATAAAGTCAGCGAAAGAAAAAAAGATTTCAATTACAGATTTAACAAACAATACAAATAAAAATTTCCAAGACGACTGCAAATATCTCAATTGTGAAGATCCAACTTTCCAACCAAGAGCAACAGAAAATATAAATGAGATGATTGACATGATAAACTCTTTAATATCCAAAGGTTATGCTTATGAAAGCAATAATCATATTTATTTTGAAGTAAAAAAATTTAAAGAATATGGAAAGTTATCAAATAAAAAAATTGATGATTTAATATCTGGATCTAGAGTTGAGGTATCAAGTTTCAAGAAAAATGCAGAGGATTTTGTATTGTGGAAACCATCCAAAGACGACGAACCTAGCTGGCAGTCCCCTTGGGGAAAAGGTAGACCAGGTTGGCATTTAGAATGTTCTGCTATGTCAAAAAAATATCTTGGATTGAAATTTGATATTCACGGAGGCGGGAGAGATTTAATATTCCCTCATCATGAAAATGAAATTGCCCAATCAAGATGTGCTAATGAAACTGATGTATTTTCAAATTATTGGGTACACAATGGTTTTATTACACTTTCAAATGAAAAAATGGCAAAATCACAAGGTAATATTTTAAAAATAAGTGATTTTAAAAAAACTATAAATGGCCAAGCTTTAAGATTAGCTCTAATAAGTACCCATTACAAACAACCTTTGGATTGGAATGAAAAACTTTTAGAGGAAAGTCAAAAGACTATAGACAAATGGTACAAAAGCTATATCAAAATTGATAAACAAAAATTAATTTCTGATGAGGATCTTTATCCATTATATGACGATTTGAATACTCCAAAGTATATAGCTAATCTTCATAAATTATTTGAAAAATCACAAAATGGAAACTTGGAAGATAAACAATTGTTTGTATCAGCTTGCAATTTTATCGGACTTTTGACTCAAGATCAAGGTGAGTGGACAAACTTCAAAAAAGCAAAATCTGAGGTCAGTGAAGAATTTATAGATGCCAAAATTAAAGAACGTAATGAAGCAAGAGACCTAAAAAATTACGAATTAGCTGACCAAATTCGTGATGAGCTTTTAGAAAAAGGAGTTCAAATAGAGGATAAAGATGGTAAAACCGCGTGGAAATTTAAATAATGACAGACAAAATATATATTTTTGATACCACCCTAAGAGATGGTGCGCAAACACAAGGAGTTGATTTTTCTTTAGATGATAAAGAAAAAATCTCAACCGCTTTAGATAACCTGGGTGTGGATTATATTGAAGGTGGATGGCCAGGAGCAAATCCCACGGACACTGAGTTTTTTAATAAAGAATATTCATTTAATCATTCAACCCTAACAGCATTTGGTATGACAAAAAAAACTGAGCATAGTGCTGAAAACGACCCTATGATTTCATCCTTAATTAATTCAAAAGCAAATTCGATTTGTTTATTTGGAAAATCATGGGATTTTCATGTAGATGTAGCTCTGGGCATTTCTAAAGACCAAAATTTAAAAAATATTAGTGAAAGCGCTAAGCATATAATTAATTCTGGAAAAGAATTTATGTTTGATGCAGAACATTTTTTTGATGGCTATAAATCTAATAAAGAATATGCCTTAAATTGTATTCGATCAGCATACGATCATGGTGCAAGGTGGATTGTCTTATGTGATACAAATGGAGGAACTTTGCCACATGAAATTTCAGAGATTGTTACTGATGTAATTAAGCATGTGCCTGGAAAAAATTTAGGTATTCATGCTCATAATGATACTGAAAATGCAGTTGCAAATTCTCTAATAGCCGTTCAAGCTGGTGTTAGACAAATTCAAGGAACTATTAATGGTCTTGGTGAAAGATGCGGAAATGCTAATTTAATGTCAATAATTCCTTCATTACACTTAAAAAATGAATTTTCAAAACAATTTGAAATTAATGTTAAGAGTGAAAATATTAAACACTTAACTCAGTGTTCAAGACTACTTGATGAAATTTTAAATAGAAAACCGAACAAGCACTTGCCATATGTTGGTGCGGCAGCTTTTTCTCATAAAGGAGGAATGCATGTATCTGCTGTTCAAAAAGATCCTAAAACATATGAGCATATAGAACCTAGCAAAGTTGGTAACGTAAGAAATATTGTAGTATCAGATCAAGCAGGACAGTCTAACATTTTGTCAAGACTAGGTACGATAGGAATTGATATTAAAAAAAATGATCCAAAAATCAAACAACTTCTTGAAGAAGTTAAAGGAAGAGAATTTATTGGATATAGTTATGATGGAGCTGATGCATCATTTGAATTACTTGCCAGAAGAATAGTTGGCGAAATACCAAGATATTTAATCATTAAAGCTTATGATGTATCAGTGAAAAAAAATTCGTCAGATGAGATAATTTCCTCTGCTAAAGCAGAGTTAGAAGTAGATGGAGAAACCATTGTATGTGAGGGTGAGGGTAATGGACCTGTAAATGCTTTGGATAATGCGATTAGAACCAACATAAAAAAAATTTCTAAGTATTCTGATTACCTTAAAGATTTAAGGTTGGTTGATTATAAAGTTAGAATATTAAATACAGGAACAGAGGCAGTGACTAGAGTTTCTATTGAAAGTACAGATTCTCAAGGAAAGAATTGGTTCACAATAGGCGTATCACCAAATATTATTGATGCATCATTTAAAGCTCTAATAGATAGTCTTGATTACAAATTGTTTAAAGATAATGCTCCAGCAAGTTCTTAATGAATTTAAACAATATATCTTTCATTCTTCACAAACCACAATTGTCAGAAAATATTGGTTTGTGTGCTAGAGGCATAAAAAATTTTGGTTTTAAAAATTTGTTATTAATTGATCCAAAACCAATATTTCCAAATGACAAAATAATAGCAACATCTGTTGGAGCTAAAGATATTATAAAGAAATCAAAAGTATATCCTAACTTAGAAAGATCATTAAACAAAACAGATATTTTAATTGCAACATCAGCAAGATTTAGAAATAAAAATATAAAACATATTTCCTTAAAAGATTTAAAAAAAATAAATTTTAATAAAAAAGTAACTTTTTTATTTGGTTCAGAAGCATCTGGATTAACTAATAATGAAATTAGTTATGCTGATTATACTTTGCAGATACCAAGTGATAGTAAATTTAGATCATTGAATTTATCTCATAGCTTGGTAATTGTAGCCCAAGTAGTTTCTTATTTGGTAAAAAAAAATACCCACAATTTTCAAAAGTCAAAAAAAATACAAAAAGCTACAAAGAAAGAAATATCTAAAATGTTAAATTTTTGTTTATCAAATTTAGAAAATCAAAATTTTTTTAAACAAAAAGCTAAAAAACCCATAATGTTGGAAAATTTAAGAAGCATTTTTTATAAAATGGAACTTTCACAAAAAGAAATACGCATATTATCAAGCGTATTTGCGGGTCTTGGAAAAAAACCTTGATTGACAAAAATATTTTCATGTCTATAAACCCCATAATCATAGTATGACAAAACGATTAAACTCAAAACACAAGGTAGATAGAAGACTAAAAGTTAATTTGTGGGGACGACCCAAGAGTCCTTTTAATACACGAGCTTACCCTCCAGGACAACATGGCCAAAATAAATCTGCAAAGCCATCTGACTATGGTATTCAATTGCAAGCAAAACAAAAACTAAAATGCTATTACGGCAATATGAATGAGAGACAATTTAGAAATATGTATAAAAAAGCTATAATGAAAAAAGGTGATACTGCTGAAAATTTAATTGGTTTACTTGAAAGAAGATTAGATGCTGTAATTTATAGATCTAAGTTATCAAATACTATTTTTTCATCGAGACAGTTAATTAATCATGGCCATGTTAGAGTTAATGGAAAAAAGGTAAATATTTCTAGTTACCAAGTTAAAGAAGAAGATAGCATTGAAATTAGAGATAAATCAAAACAGTTGGCGTTGATTGATATTGCTTTAGCTAACAAAGAAAGAGAAGTTCCTGAATATTTACAATTAGACGAAAAAAATAAAAAAGTTAAATTCGTAAGAGTGCCAAAATTTGAGGAAGTTCCTTATCCTGTGGTAATGGAACCAAACTTAGTAATTGAGTATTATTCTAGATAATCTAATTTTTAGATAGAATTATTCTTAACTTTTCTTTTTAAAACTTATTCCACTATCCTCAAAAAGTTTTGCTAATTCTCCATTTTCGTACATCTCTTTAACTATATCACAACCTCCAATGAATTCATTTTTAACATAAAGTTGAGGTATCGTAGGCCAATCACTATAAACTTTAATTCCTTCTCTTAGACTTTGATTAGCTAAAACATTTACACCTTTAAAATTTACCTCTAAAATTTTAAGAATATTTGTTACTGCCATTGAGAATCCACACTGAGGAGCATCTGGAGTACCTTTCATAAATAAGCATACCTCATTATCTTTTATTTCGTTATTTATTAATTCTTTTGTTTGATCATCCATTCAGTTCTCCTTCGTTTTTATAGCTAATGCATGTAATTCATTTCCCATCTTTCCTTTTAACGAATTATATACCATCTTGTGTTGTTGAATTTTACTTTTTCCTGCAAATTGCGACGAAATTACTGTCGCTGAATAGTGATTTCCGTCTCCAGCAAGATCTTGTATCTCAATTTTTGCATCAGGTAAGGCTTCTTTAATTAAACTTTCTATTTCTTTTAGATCCATTGCCATTAGCTTACCATATACTCCCTTAACCATTTTTTATAGCCTTGTTTGATATCGTCAATTGATATTTTTAAATCATTTCCGTAATTAATTTCATAATCTTCAACTAGGCCTAATTTATCAAAATGTATTGAGTCATTTTTTAGTATTTTTTCTACATTTTCTAAATTTTCTGGTTTTATTTCAATTATATATCTTCCTTGATCTTCACCAAAAAAATACTGAAATTTGTTTATTAAACCATTGATAGGAAAAATATTTACACCTTTATTTCCTTTAATACTCATTTTTGACAATGCAGTTAAAATTCCTCCTAAAGACACATCATGACAAGTCTCTATAAGATTATTATTTATTAAATTTAAAATAACCAAACCATTCTGTTTTTCATTAAATAAATTTACTTCTGGAGGAGGGCCCTCAGATTTAGATAATATATTTTTAGCAAATACTGATTGGTCTAAATGTCCCTCTGTTTTTCCAATTACAAAAAGATAATTTCCATTGTTTTTTAATTCCATTGTGATCATTTTTTTATAATTAGCCAAAAGACCGATACCTCCAATTGAAGGGGTAGGCTTTATACCTTTATCTTTTGTTTCGTTATAAAATGATACATTTCCTGAAACTACAGGGTAATTTAAATACTTTGATGCTTCAGAAATTCCCTCAACGCACTCGACAAATTCACCCATATTTTTCTCTTTTTCTGGATTTCCAAAGTTAAGACAATTAGTGATTGCTATTGGTTTGGCACCTACTGAAATCATATTTCTCCAGCTTTCACAAACAACTTGTTTACCACCTGTTAATGGATGAGCGTTACAATAGGTTGCAGATGAGTCTACTGCTGCAGCTATAGCTTTATTTGTACCATGAACTCTCACAACACCTGCATCACCTCCAGGTTTTTGAATTGTATCACCCATAACTGTGTGATCATATTGGTTCCAGATCCATTCTTTATCTGAAATGTTTGGATCTTGTAAAATTTTATTTAAACATTCACCTAATTTTAAAGATTTAAATTGTTCTTTCGAAAAACTATTTTCTTTTGGAAGTTCTGACTTAATCCATTTTCGGTCATACATAGGAGCATTTTCAGCTAGAAAGTCGATTGGTATTTCGGCTACTTTTTCATTTTTAAAAAATAATTCTATATTTTTGCTATCTGTAGTTTTTCCAATTACTGCGAAATCTAAATTCCATTTATCAAAAATTTTTTTAGCTTCTTTTTCTTTTCCTTCCTCTAAAACTATAAGCATTCTCTCTTGACTCTCAGAAAGCATTATTTCGTAAGGTGTCATATTTTCTTCTCTACAAGGAACTTTTGTCAAATCAATTTTAATTCCTAAATCACCTTTTGAAGCCATTTCAATACTTGATGAGGTTAAACCTGCTGCGCCCATATCCTGAATTGAAATGATTGATTTTCCTGCCATAAGTTCAAGACAAGCTTCTAAAAGTAATTTTTCTGTAAATGGATCACCAACTTGAACGGTAGGTTTCTTTTCTTCAATTTTGTCATCAAAAATAGCTGATGCCATGCTTGCACCATGTATTCCATCTCTTCCAGTCTTAGAGCCAACATAAATAACCGGTTTATTTACTCCTGCAGCCTTTGAATAAAATATTTTATTTTTATTAACCAAACCCAAGGTCATTGCATTAACTAAAATATTTCCATTATAAGACTCATCAAAACATGTTTGACCAGCAATAGTTGGAACACCTATACAATTTCCATATCCTCCAATTCCTTTAACCACTCCTCTTAATAGATTTCTTGTTTTTTCATGATCAGTTGATCCAAAATGAATAGAATTTAAATTAGCAATTGGTCTAGCACCCATAGTAAATACATCTCTCATTATTCCTCCAACCCCAGTAGCTGCACCTTGATAGGGTTCTATGAAAGATGGGTGGTTATGACTTTCTATTTTAAATACAATTGCATCATTATCCTCAATATCTACAACACCAGCATTCTCACCAGGTCCCTGAATAACT
The DNA here is from genome assembly GCA_902551985.1 of uncultured Pelagibacteraceae bacterium. GTDB lineage: Bacteria > Pseudomonadota > Alphaproteobacteria > Pelagibacterales > Pelagibacteraceae > Pelagibacter. Next base: position 104,968 of record CACDFI010000001.1, read on the forward strand.
TGTTCACCTTTGGTGTGTAATTTTTTAAGATGTAATCTTGATGATTTATATGAGCAATGTTCATTCCACATTGCTGAAAAAATACCTAATTCAGTAAAATTTGGAGTTCTTTTTAAAAGGTCACAGATTTTCTTATATTCTTCACTTTTTAACCCATGTTCAATTGCTATCTTTTCATTAACTTCAATCATCATAAGCTTCCAATTAAATTTTCAAAAAACAAAGATCCATCCTCACCAGATAAAAATGGATCTATCATTCTTTCAGGATGAGGCATCATTCCTAAAATATTTTTATCTTTGTTAAAAATGCCAGCAATATTCTTTAATGCACCATTAGGATTATTTGCTTCATTATCATTACCTTCCTGGTCGCAATAAGTAACTGCAATTTGATTATTATCTTCAATTAACTTTAATTCATCTTTTGAGCAAAAATAATTTCCTTCATTATGGGCAATGTGCAGTTCCAAAATATCTTTTTTGATATTCTTGAAATATTTATTTTCTTTATTTTTAATTTTTACAAAAACATTCTTACAAATAAAATTTAAATATTTATTTTGTTGAAGTATCCCAGGTAATAAACCTGTCTCTGTTAGAATTTGAAAACCATTACAAATTCCTAAAACTAATCCACCTGAATTTGCAAAATCAATCACAGATTTAATAATTTTTGATTTTCCAGCTATACTTCCACATCTTAGGTAATCACCATAAGAAAAGCCACCAGGCAAAACAATTAGATCACTTTTTGGTATTTCATCATCATTGTGCCAAACCATTTGATTTTTAAAACCAAATTTTTTTAGAGCTACATCCATATCTCTATCACAATTTGAACCAGGAAATATAATTACAGACGATTTCATTAAATAGTTACAAGATTTTATAATCCTCAATAACTAGATTGGCTAAAAGCTTTTTACACATATCTTCGACTTGAGTTTTGGCTTTACTCTCATCACTCTCTTTAACCTCAATATCAAAATATTTCCCTTGTCTCACTTCTAAAACATTATCAAAAGACATACCATTTAAGGTTTGTTGTATAGCTTTGCCTTGAGGATCAAGCACTCCATTTTTTAACGTGACTATTACTTTTACTTTCATTTTTTCTTAATTTTAACAGCTTTTGGTTTAGGAAAATTTAAAGGTCTAATGTTTGATTGTTCATGTAGTAGATTAAGTCTAATCGCAACTTCTTGATAAGCTTCAACTAGATTTCCAAGATCGTTTCTAAATCTATCTTTGTCTAGTTTTTTATCAGTTCTCATGTCCCAAAGCCTGCATGTGTCGGGACTTATTTCATCAGCTAACATTACTTCTCTCTTTCCATCAACTTCTGATCTTCCAAATTCAACTTTAAAATCAACCAATTTAATGCCTACACCTCTAAACATACCTTGTAAGAAGTCATTTATTCTCCTTACTTCCTCGTAAATAAAATCCAATTCAAATACATCCATCCATTTAAAAGCTAAAATATGTTCTCTACTGACTAAAGGATCACCCAATTCATCATTCTTTAAACAATATTCAACTAGTGGATAATCTAAAACTGTACCATCTTCGATACCCAATCTTTTAGTTAAAGATCCTGTTGCTATATTTCTTACAACGAATTCAATTGGAATAATTTCTACTAATTTAACAAGTTGTTCTCTCATGTTAAGTCTTTTTACTAAATGATTTTTAATTCCAACATTGCTTAATTGAGTGAGAATATGTTCTGAAATTCTATTATTTAAAATACCCTTTCCTTCAATTACGTCTTTTTTCTGATTATTAAAAGCAGTTGCATCATCTTTAAAATGTTGAATAACTAAATTCTTATCATTTGTAGCATAAATTATCTTTGCTTTACCTTCGTATAATTTTTTACCTTTTTTCATTATTTAAAAACTCTTTTAAATATTAAGTTAATATTCTTAAAGTGATTGGAATAATTAAATATTTTTTTCATTTTTTTATTAGGTATCCTAGATGTAATGTTTTTATCATTCATGACAACATCTAAAAGGTTGAGATTATCAGCTATGCATTTTTTGGCATGTGCTTGAACTAATCGATAAGATTTCTCTCTACTTAATCCTGATTTTGTTAGTTCTAACATCAATTCTTGCGAAAAAATAGTTCCCTTCGTTATATTAAGATTATGAAGCATTTTTTTTGGGTAAACTATCATTTTGTCCAAAACATTTGCTAATCTGACTAAAGCAAAATCTAAAGTTATATTTGCATCCGGACCTATGTTACGTTCAACACTAGAGTGAGATATATCTCTCTCATGCCAAAGAGCAATATTTTCTAAAGCTGGTATAGTGTAACTTCTAACCATCCTGGCCAATCCAGTTAAATTTTCAGTTAAAATTGGATTTTTTTTATGAGGCATTGCACTTGAACCTTTTTGTTTTTTTGAAAAAAATTCTTGTAATTCATAAACCTCAGTTCTTTGTAAATGTCTTATTTCTGTTGAAACTCTCTCAATAGAACCTGCAATAATACCCAAAACAGAAAAATAATGTGCATGTCTATCTCTTGGAATAACTTGAGTTGATATAGGTTCAATTTTTAATCTAAGTTTTTTTGCAACATGTTTTTCAACATTAGGGTTTATATTAGCAAATGTGCCAACCGCTCCAGATATAGCGCATGTTGATACATCATCTATTGCATCAAGAAGTCTTTTTCTATTTCTTTTAAATTCCTCATAATAAGAGGCTAATTTAAGTCCAAATGTAATTGGCTCAGCATGAATGCCATGACTCCTACCAATACATGGCGTAAATTTATATTTTTTAGCTTTTGCTTTTAATACTTTTAATATTTGATCAATATCTTTAACTAATATCCTGCCTGATTGTACTAATTGAATATTAAAACTTGTATCTAAAACATCTGAAGATGTCATTCCTTGGTGTAAATATCTAGCTTTAATTCCAACTTTTTCAGTAACTGAGGTTAGAAAAGCAATCACATCATGTTTAACTTTAGCTTCAATAATGTGAATTCTTTTTACATTAATTTTAGATTTTTTCTTAACAGCACTTGCAACGCCTTTTGGAATAGTGCCTAATTTTTCCATGGCTTCTGCAGCAGCTATCTCTACGTCTAACCAGATTTTGTATTTATTATATTCTGACCAAATATCCGTAAGTTCTTTTCTAGAGTATCTTGTAATCATTAATTATATGGAGGCCTCTTATAACCTTTAACAGATTCTGTGAAAATTTCATAAGAGTCTTCCGTAATTCCTATTGTATGCTCAAATTGCGCAGATAAAGACTTATCCTTTGTAACTGCCGTCCATCCATCATTTAGAACTTTAACATCTAATTTCCCAACATTTATCATAGGTTCTATTGTAAAAGTCATTCCCGGCTTTAATTCGTGACCAGTATTTTTCTTTCCATAATGAAGTATATTAGGAGGTTCATGGAAAGTATTGCTTATACCGTGTCCACAAAAATCTCTTACAACTGAAAACCCTCTTTCTTCAACAAATGATTGAATTTCATATCCAATGTCTCCTAGCTTTATACCTGGTTTTAATATTTCTATACCTTTCATCATCGATTGATATGTTGTTTCAATTAAATTTTTTGCTTTAATTGGGATATCTCCAATAGCAAACATACGACTTGTATCTCCATAATATTCATTAACTACTGCAGTCACATCAATATTCACAACATCCCCTTCAGTTAAAATTCTATCAGAGGGTATACCATGACAAACAACATGATTTAAAGATGTACACAATGATTTTTTAAAGCCACGATAATATAATGGTGCAGAGTGACCTCCATTATCTTTTATAAATTCATAACTGAGTTGATCAATTCTATCTGTAGAAACACCCTCCTTAACTTCACTTGTTAACATGTCCAAAGTTTTAGATGCAAGTTTCCCAGCAATTCTCATTTTTTCAAATTTTTCAGAATAATTACTCATTTATAATTTTAATTTTTTTTTCAATTTTAATTTCTTTAGAATTTAAGCTGCATCTGTAAGCAAGAAAATTTACACCAGATTTTTTAGCCACTAAATATTCTTTATAATAATTAGAGTCTATATCTTTTGCTATTCTAAAATTATTTATACCCTGAATTTGAGTTAAAAATAAGACATAAGGCTTATAGCCCTTTTTAATAGATTCCCTCAATTTTAATAAGTGTTTTGCCCCTCTGGACGTTACCGCATCTGGAAATTCTGCTATATCATCTTCTCTAATTAATGTTGTATTTTTAACCTCTAATATTTTTTTATCACATAAAAAATCAAATCTTGTATCTTCTGAATATTTAAATTCAGCTCTAATATTTTTAATTTTTGCAAATTCTTTAATTAATTTATTCTCTAAAGCATGCTCAACAATTCTATTAGCTCTATGAGTATTTACTCCAATTATCCTTTTTTTTACTTTAATCATCTCAAGAGTAAATTTTAATTTACGCTTAGGATCATTGTGTTCGCTTATCCAAGCCTCATTTCCTTGATCTAATAAACCAGACATAGAACCTGTGTTTGGGCAGTGGGCAACAACTATTTTATTATTTACTTCTATATCTGTGAAAAATCTCTTATATCTCCGTTGTAATTTGCCTTTTAATAAAGTGTTGGTAAATTTCATAGAATTTTATTTATATTTAGAAATGACTAATAAAAAAGAAATATCTGCAGCAATTATCATCATTGGCAATGAGGTATTGTCAGGCAGAACAAAAGATTTAAATACAAGTACATTAGCCACTTGGCTTAATTCTTTAGGTATTTCAGTTGGTGAAGTTAGAGTAATACCTGATTTAGAAAAAACCATAATAGATACAGTTCATGAATTAAGAATTAGATACAACTATGTGTTTACTACAGGTGGTATTGGCCCCACTCATGATGACATTACCGCTGAATCAATCTCAAAAGCATTTGGTATTGAGTATGGATTTCACAAAGAAGCTTTTGCGATTTTAGAAAAATATTATGAACCTGGAAATTTTAATGATGGAAGACAGAAAATGGCAAAAATGCCGGTTTCTGCAAATTTGATTTTAAACCCAACCAGTGGGGCGCCAGGATTTTATGTCGAAAATGTATTTTCTCTGCCAGGTGTTCCGTCAATTTTAAAAGCAATGATTGGCGGACTAAGCAATATCCTTGTAGGAGGAGATCCAATTTTGAGCAAAACTATAAATTTAAGAACTTATGAGAGTGAAATTGCAGCCTCATTAACAAATGTTCAAGATAACAACAAAGATGTTGAAATTGGAAGTTATCCTTTCTTCAGACAAGGTAAATTAGGCGTTTCAATTGTTTTAAGATCCAAACATCAAGATAAAATTGATTTGTGCAATTCATTAATACTTGAATTTGTAAAAGAAAAAAATATTGAAGTGGTTGATCTAGATTAATGTTGTATTTTGCATATGGAAGTAATCTTAATCTTTTTCAAATGAAACGGAGATGTAAAGACTCTGTTTTCTTAAAAAAATATGAACTTAAAGGTTACAAATTAAATTTTAGAAGCAAATATAGAGCAGCGGACATTGAAAAGAGTAAAAATTCTATAGTTCCTGGTGCATTATATGAAATATCAAAAAGTGATGAAAAAAAATTAGATGTCTATGAAGATTTTCCAATTCTTTATAAGAAATTATATTTTACTTATTATAATAAAACAGTAATGACTTATATAATGGTGAATAAAACAGAGTTTAGATATCCAACAGAAAGATATCTAAATGTGGTTAAACAGGGCTATAAAGATTGTAAATTAAATACTGATTATTTATTTAAAGCACTAAATAAATTTTAACACATCCTCTTCCTTTATTGTTTCAATATCTTCTGAATTATTAAGAATTTTTGAATCAAGAATTTGAATATTATTTATTTTAGGGGCAAATTTTTTTGAATTTGTAGGACCAAATAATACAATCATAGGAATATTTGCAAGACCAATCATATGCATTATTCCATTATCTATAGAGATAGCTTTTTCTAGCCTTGTTGCCATTGCAGTTATTAAAGCTGGACATGATAAATTAGTTTCTAGCTCAGGGAATAAGGCTGAATTAGTCTCCAACTTTATATTATCTATTAAATCTTTATCATTATTATTTAGAAAGAATACTGGTTTATAACCTTTTTTAGTTAATGATTTTGATAAATTAATAAATTTTTTTAAAGACCAAGATTTTTTTCTGTAAGCATTTCCTTGAGTAAGAGATATTCCTATATACTTATCTTCTGGCAACAATCTTCTGGCTTCATCAAAATATTTTGCATTAATTTTTTTTATATCGTATTTATGAGGAGTTATTTCTTTATCAATTAATTTTCCAACATTGTCTAAAATCAAATTCAAATTATCTTTTGTATTTACGTAATCATTTTTTTTTGTAGTTAAATAATGATTAAGAGTGGATGAGTAAAAGTACTGGCTAGGAATTCTTTTTAATATTAATGTATTTCTAATTTTTGATTGAAGGTCTATTATTAAATCAAATTTATTTATAGGATTATTTTTTAATAATTTTTTAACTAAAAATAAATGTTTCCATCTGAAACCAAAATATTTAACATCTAAATTCAAAGTTGGTATATCTATTCCATATTCCTTTAATTTTTCCTGGAAGTGGTTCTCATGCGCGCCTAAATAAAATACGGTAGAATTTTTAAAATTTATTTTTAAACTTGTAGCTAAATCAAATAATTGGATACTATCCCCAAGTCCACCACCTGAATTATATATGAGAATATTTTTCATTTTATTGATATTTAAAGATATAATTTAAAAAAAAAATAATATAATTTCCGCTATCAAAAATGCTTACAAAAAAACAACTATTTTCAAAAGGTTTTTTATCGGTGGCACCACATATGCTGTCTGTTATTCCATTTGGGATTATTTGTGGGGCTATAGGCATAGAACTGGGTTTTGATCCTATTCTGGTTTATGCATTGTCTATAATTATTTTTGGTGGTGCATCTCAAATAGTTTTTCTCCAATTATTGTCCGGTGGAGCTTCAGCTTTAATTGCAGTTACATCTGTTGGTGTAATAAATTCTAGGCATCTGCTGTATGGTGCAGTCTTATCTGAATATCTAGAAAAGTTGTCATTTATAAAAAAATTATTAATTTCATACATTGTCGTTGACCAAGGTTTCGCTGAAAGTAATAAATTTTTCATTAAGAATAAAACTGAGCCACATTTACACTATCATCTAATTGGAAGTGGGGTCACACTTTGGATCTTTTGGCAATTATCAACTTTAGCAGGTATAGTTTTAGGGTCTTTTGTTCCAGAAGAGTTAGGTTTAAAATTTGCAATACCTCTAACCTTTATAGCAATCGTTGTTCAAGATTTAAAAAAATTAGATCATGTAATAGTAATGATTACATGTGGTTTAAGTTCTTTATTATTTTTTAATGCTCCATTTAAATCTTACATAATAATTTCACCTATAATTGCTTTATTTGTCGCTGCGTTGGTTTTGAGATTAAAAAAATGACCTGGTTATCAATTACTATTGCTGGAATAATTACTTACTTTACGAGGATGACTATGATTGCTCTAGTGGATAGAGATTTGCTTGGGGAAAAAGTTAAAGCGGTTTTAGCCTTTGTACCTTCAGCAGTATTTCCAGCAATCATTTTTCCTGGAATATTTATTAATGATTATGGAACATTTATAGAAATGAATGATCCTAAAATTTTTGGAGCGATTGTTGCAATATTAGTTGGTTATTTTTCAAGAAGCGTAATAGCGACAATATTATCTGGATTAACTTCATACTGGGTCATTATTTTTCTATTGTAAAATCAACCAATTAATTAATACTAAATAAATGAAATTTGTAACTTTTATTATGTTTTTTGTAATTATTTTTGGGTGCACTCCAAAAGAAGTAAATACAATCAAATTCAAATTTAGAACTGAAGAGGTTGTAAATAAAGATTGCAAAATAGCAAAAGAGCAAAAAAAATTAAGTAGAAGAAATGATGTAACCTCAAAAAATTTTATTACTCATTATACCAAAGCTTTTAATGCAAATCGTAAGGTTAAAAGAGCTTGTGATCCTTATAGATAATTAATCTATTAAAAATAATAATTTTATTATAAAATTTATACATGAGTATCACTAGATCAGAAACAAGCTTTTATAAAAAGAATGGCTATTTAGTTAAAGATGAGCTTATTTCAAAAAAAGACATTAATAAATTAAATATTCTTATTAATAAGATTGTAAATAAAGAAAAGAACAGCAGAAGAAAAGTTAGAGACCAAGGTGGAACTCAAAGTTACAATAATTACCATTTTGTATTCACTAGCAACTCTTCTAAGAACAAAGAAATATTAAGATTAAATAACCCTCAAAATAATAATAAGTTATTTTATAATTTATCAAGAAATAAAAAGATTATTGATATTGTTAAAAAATTAATTGGAGGAACAGTAAGATTTCATCTTGGAAAGTTAAACTTTAAATTACCAAACAAGAAAAAGGGGAGTTTAGTAGAGTGGCACCAGGATTTTGCTTTTTATCCACACACAAATGACGATTTGATTACTGTAGGAATTTATCTTGAAGATTGTTCTGAAAAAAATGGTTCTTTAAAAATTATTAAAGGATCTCATAAAAAAGAACTATTTAGTCATCATAGTAATAATAATTACTTTATAGGTAAAATTAATACTAAAAAAAACAAAATTAATTTAAATAAGTCAGTTTCATTAACTGGAAAAGCAGGCACTGTTGTTTTTTTCCATTGTAGATCAATACATGGATCAGGATTAAATTATACTAATGGATCAAGACCTTTAATATTATTTGGTTATAGAGCTACTGATGCGTGGCCATTAATAAATGATGGAAATCCACACCCAGAAACAAACTTTGACAATTATGATAAAAATATTATCTCTGGAAAAAAATCATTAGTCCCCAGATGTACTGATGTTCCTGTAATCATTCCTTTACCTAAAAAAAAACATTATGTTTCGATATATCAATTACAAAAAAGCAAGTAAGCTTTTCCTTTTATTTTCATTTTTTATTATTTCGTTTGAAGCATTCGGCATCGAAAGATCAAAAAATGAAATAAAAATTGGTGTCTTTATGGAGGATTTGGAACAATTTGGAGAATTTAAAAAGATCAATAATTCTCCGTTAGGCATGTTTCCTGAAAATGCTAAATCATTCTATGATAAAAAAGAAATTTCACAGAAAGAGTTTATAAGAATTTTTATTACTCAAAAGGGTCTAATGGAAAAAAATACTCATAACGTTATTTTAGGTATGGGATATTTTGAATTTTTTTATATGCAACAATTAAAAGAATATAAAAGATCTTTAGAAACATTTATAAAAAAATATCCTAAAATTAATGCAGCTACTAAAAAAAATGTTCATAAAATTTATAGCTTAAATAAAGCAAGAAAATCTATGAGAGAAGCTCTGGGTTTATCTTTAGAAAATACACCTGAAGAAGCTATTGAGAGATATTATGTTTTATATAAGTTATTAAATCAGGCAGTTATTAAGGAGACAAAGTTATCTATAGAAGATAAAAACAAAACGAAATTGCACAACAAAATCTCAAAAAATATATCTCAATTAAAAAATATTACTGATGATAGAATAAGTTATAGATTAACTGAAAAGAAATTTAATAAAGAGTACTTAAAAAATTTTAAAAAATTATCTAAAAATTTAAAACAGGCAATTTTAATTAAAGATTATGAGTTGTTAACTTCTTTTATTATTGAGATTGATAAATATAAAAATATCAATAATTCAAGTTTATTGAGTGGGTATAAAATTGCAGAATATATTCTGCAAAAAATTAAAAATGATAAAATAATAAAAAAATATGAGCAAGATCTTTCAAATGCCAAATTCGATGTCTTTACCCAAAAAGAATTATCTATTTTAGGAGATATTACGAAATCAATGAAAGTTAACAAAAATGAGAAATCAAATGAAATTCAATTACAAATTATGAATTTAGAGAATAGCGGAATACCAGTTAATAGGTTTTTAGAAGTTTATAGAGACGAGTTAAATGTGAAACTAGATGATATTAATCTTCAAGTTGCATCAGCATCTAAAATGATGGATTGGACAATAAGTGATTGGGCTAATGCATGGAAGAGTCCAATTCCTAAAACTATTATTGATGAAGCAGGAATTGAAGTTTCACTATCTCCTGATGAAATTGAGTCTATCAAAGCCCAATTAGCAATGAAAAATTTTAAGGAATTATTAGATTTAGATTCATTCAGTAACTTAATACAAAATGAAACAAAAAATTTTGATAATATTGCTGAGAATTTAGATATCAATTCTGATACTTTTGGATTTTCATTTACTCTCGATGACTTTGCAAGATCATTTGGTGATACGTACGGTATTGATATAAATAATTACTCTGATCTTACTGATTTGGCAAATGCTCAACATAACGCAAATTGGTCTGTCGAGGAATATGCGGCAGCCTATCAGGAAAATGTAGATATTATAAACGCACTTCAATCAGGATCTTTAAGCTCATTTGATGCTGGCAAAATTGCTGCAGCCTCAAATACAAGTTTGCAGGAAGTTGCCGATACTATTATTGCGGCATCATCAGCTGGAGTTTCGGTTGATCTAGATTCAACATTTCAAGGTATGGGATATGATAGTTTTGCAGATGCTGTAGCTGCTTATAATGCAGAGCATGGAACTAATTATACAACAGAGACTGCTAGGGAAGCATTAGGACAATAATTAGTGGTTAATTAAAAAATTAAGCCAAAAAGACTAAGTATTAATAAGGCTTCCATTCCAACAAACATAATTACTTCTTATGAATTAAAAATGTTAGACTTTTATTACATTCATCAATTACCCATCCATCATGTGCACGTGCATGTGGATGGACAATTAATAAAATAATCAAAACAACTAAATGGAGAAAAAAGAATAATGATAATCTCATTATTCTATTTATAGAATATTGATTTGTTAAAATTAGGTTCTAATTTAGTTATGAATATGAATAATAATCACATTTTAAACACAGATCATTTGTTATAGTTTAATTATATGAAATATATTTTATTAGGTGCTGCTTTAGCTTTTGCAATGTATTTAGGTGATAAATACATACTTTAAATCTTTATTAAGAATTTAAAACTTTAAATTTTTTATTAAGTTTTCTTTAGCTATTATAAAGTTTCCACAAACTTGGTGATTTCCCTTAAGATTATCTAACATTGAATGAATGTTATCTAAAGTAAGTCTTTTTCCAGATATATCAAAAATACAAAGATCATTTTCCTTTAAAAATGTATTAAAACCATTTCTTGAATATATTTCACTCGCAACTGACATTTTAGAAAATTCGACCAATAATACTGTATGGTAACTATTAATTATATCTTTAGATCCATAGATACCATTTATGTCATAACCCTCTAAATCGATTTTAATAAATAGCCTTTTATCAAGAGAAATATCTTTTTTACGATCATTTACAAATTTATCTAACGTTGTAACTTCAATTACTTTAATCCCATCTGTTTTATTTTCATCCTCAACTATTAATCCTCCTTTAGTTGAGTTTTTCTCTAAATTATCATTTTTAAATTTGAAAGTGCCTTCTTTATCTCCAATCCCTAAAAAAGAGGTTTCAACATTTTTTAAATTATTTAATGAAATGTTTTGATTTAAATAATCCATTTCTTGAATTGAAGGCTCGAAAGCAATTATTTTACAATTTTTATTCGATGCTGCTACAGGTATAGTGTAAAAACCCTGATTAGCTCCGCAATCAAAAAATATTGATTTATCATCAATATTTTTTATAAAAAAATTAATTTCCCTTTCATCATGTAATTCCACTTTTTTTAATAAGGATCTGCTGTAGTTTTTTCTTTGAGGATATGCATAAAAGAAAAAGTTTTTAAAATTAAGTTTAATTGGACCTTTTATAAATGGTTTTAATAAAGAAAAAAAAATATAAAAAATTTTTTTTTTAAACTTAGTATTAATTTTGTAATGAGGAAAAAGATTACAAAAAGTCTGAAATATTTTATCCATAAAAATTTTTTAATTACTATAGGTATGTCAATTATATACACCATACATGGTATATTAATTTGTTAAAGTATATCATGAGATTTAAACTATTGGCAATTTTCCTTGTATCTACGTTTTTTATCAAATCTACATATGCTCATAACCATTTTCCAATAACAAGAGATTCATCTTCAGATATTTTAAATGGAAAAGTTTTGTATGAGCAGCATTGTGCTTCATGTCATATGGTTAATTTAGCCGGTGCAGTTGATTGGAAGGGTGTAGATAAAGATGGTCATAGAAAAGCACCACCTTTAAATGGAACAGGTCACACTTGGCACCACAATGATGAATTACTTCATAAAATTATAAAACATGGTTTTCCTAAATTAATAAAAAATTATCAGGGTAAAATGAATGGGTTTGGTGATAAAATAGATGACGCAGGTATTGATAATATATTATCATATATTAAATCTTATTGGGCAGATGATATATATGAGTACCAAATAAGTATGAGTAAATAAATATGAGCGCAGAAACAATTAGTTTTAACTGGAAATGTAAACATACTTGGAAAAGAAGTGCCAAAAATACAGCTTGGTGTTTACTAGGATGTGCAATAGGTGATTTTGGTACCATATTATTTTTTCAAATAACAAAAATTCCTTTCCCAGTCTTAAGTATTATGATTTTGGCAATCATTAACGGACTGATAACCAGCATCATCTTAGAAACATTTATTTTAATGAAACAAGATTTTTCTTTTCAAAAAGCATTAAAGACAGCTTTAGGCATGAGTTTTATTTCTATGATTAGTATGGAAATAGCAATGAATGTAACTGATTATGCTTTAACAGGTGGAGCAATACTTACTTGGTGGGTTGTCCCTATAATGCTCGCTGTTGGTTTTGTTACACCTTGGCCATACAATTATTGGAGATTAAAAAAACATAATCAGGCCTGTCACTAAATAATCAAAAACAAAGGAGATAAATGAAAATATTAAAAGAGTTGGATGATGCTAAATTAGCCATAGTTGATCTAGAAGTAAGGCTAGGGGACGAAGTAAGAAGTGCTCCTACATTATGTGCAAAGTATAAAGGAAAAATTATACCTCTTAATACTGCTCACGATGGTAGACCAATATTAATGAAAGAAGAAAATTCAATAGAAAACTAAATTATGTTTGATCAAGTTAGCATTTATTTAACATCGATGATTTTAGGTATAATGCTTTTCTTTTCTTTTGTGATAGCTCCTGTTGTTTTCACCACTTTAGATGAGGAAAATGCTAGAAAATTTATAAGGAGAATTTTTCCTTTTTATTACAAAGTAAATTTAGGGATTAGTTTTATCGTTTTAATATTATTTTTAGTCTTGAATAATTTTGGAATAGATTTTTATTTAATTTTAATAGTTACACTTCTATTTGCTACCTCTAACTATTTATTAATGCCTTTAATAAATAAATATAGAGATGAAAAACAAGATAAAAAATTTAAGTACTCTCATTTTGTATCTGTAGTTATTAATTTTGTACAAATGATTTTTTTAGTATTTATATTAATCTAAACTAAATATATCGCATATTATCTTCATTCACGGCTTTCTCCAATCTTATCAAAAAATCAGGTATAGCGCTTTTAACTCTACTCCATGTTGGAATAAATGGTGTATCCATAGGATTTTGATAGAATGCATCCCCGGCTTTCATTATATTGGCTGCAAAAAGTTCTACAGCTTTTTCCTCAGTATGTGAGTCAAATTTTAAACCATTCATTTGAGCATCGTTTCTATAAGCGTCTATCAAATCTAAAGCCGCTCTATAATAAGTCGCCTTAAGTGATCTAAATTGTTCCTTGCTAAACGAGTGACCTTGAGTTGCTAATTTTTTTATAAAAGTTTTAATTATATCAATGGACATTCTTGATAGTCCTTGTTTTTCATTATTAATAGATAAATTTTGATGTTTGTGATCGTATGTATCAGCTAAATCTACCTGACAAATATTTTGTGGAGAGAAATTTCTTTGCATTTCTGATAAAATTCCAATCTCAATTCCCCAATCAGAGGATATTCTTAATTCTGGCAAAATATTCCTTCTAAATGAAAATTCTCCCGCCAAGGGATACTTAAAAGATTTCATAAAGTTTATGTAATCGCTATTACCAATTGTTTTTTCTAAAGCATTTAGTAATGGAAAAACAAGTAGTCTTGCAACTCTTCCATTCATTTTATTATCTGCAACTCTTGGGTAATAGCCTTTACAAAATTCAAAATTAAATAGTGGATTTACAACAGGATAGAACAATTTAGCCAACATTCTTCTATCATATGTTTTTATATCACAATCATGCAAAGCAACAGATCTTGCACTATCTCTTGCAATTGACATGCCAATGCAATACCAAACATTTCTACCTTTTCCGTATTCATTTGGAGCAAGTTTTAATTTTTTTAATTCTTTATCTAATTTTTTAAGACTGGGTCCATCGTTCCAAAGAATTGTAAAAGGTGTTTCTAATTTTTCAAAGAAAGTCCAAGCTTTTCTAGCTTCAATCTCAGTTGCTTTATCTAAGCCTATGATTATGTGATTAAGATAATTTGTTTTACTAATCTCAGTAACAATTTTAGGAAGCGCGTCACCTTTTAATTCAGAATAAAGACATGGTAAAATTAGTTCCATCTTTCTTTCTTTGGAAAATTTTAATAATTCTTTCTCTAAATCCTTGGTAGATTTAGTTCCAAAGTCATGAAGGGTAGATATAGTTCCATCTTGATAAAAATCACTCATGACTGGAATTTATAATTAACTTATATTTTTTGTAGAGCCGTTTTGATCACATCAGACCATCCCTTAGGAGATGGCTCGTCAGATTTGATCAAATTATCTATATTTATCAACGAACTATCAAAATTTTCATTTTTAACCAAACATGGATAATCAGTCTGTTTTATCATTTCTATATCATTTTCATTATCACCTACACCAATTGTTATGATTTCATCATCCAATTGTTTTCTTATTAATTGAAGAGCTCTGGACATTGCTTTTGATTTATTAACATTGTCACAGACATTTATTATTCTCCCACCAGTCTGAATAGTTAATCCAGAGTTTTTTAAAATTTTTGTAAATTCATTTTTTTCACTTTCAGTTCCATTAAATTTAATTGGTATTGAATGGTTTCTCTTAATTGCTAGTTTAATTTTATCTAATGGAAGTCCTAAGATTTTTTGCTGCTTTTCTATTTCTAATTCTAAAATGTGAGTAATTTTATTTTTAAAATCTAGGCTGATATTTTCTTCATATATATTTCGTATTTCATCTATTGTTCTGCTTATTATTATTTTGTCAGGTAAATTTTGGTGAATTTTATTTAATCTATGAATAGATGATCCATTCTCCGCAATAAAACTTAAATCTAAATTATTCTGTTCATTAAAATCTAATAATTCAGCTTCTGTTTTACTAGAGTTTGGAATTATTTTAATACCTTTTGAAATTAATTCTCTAAAGTAGTCCTCAATTTCATTAAATTCAAATGTGTCTTTATCTAAAAGAGATCCATCAAGATCGGTGAAAATTATGATTTGTTTTTTTTGTTTCATTAAAGTAAATATTAGCATAAATACTCATGAAATTCACAAATGCCCTCGTGGTGAAATTGGTAGACACAAAGGACTTAAAATAGTTTGAATTGAGTAATTTCAGAGTCTCTAATAGTCTCTAATGGTCTTAATCCCTTATAATCCTATAATTTATTAAAACATTGGATTATTTTTATTGGAAAATCTAACTTATAGATTTTCTGATTCTCGGATCATTCTCGGATCTATGGAGATAAAAATTAAATATGATTTAAACACTTTTTAAACAGTAACTTTTTGAGGCAGGTTGACAGATTAGGTTTTTGACTTAATGTAAATTATGAAAACATATAAACCCTTTAAGCTAAAGATAAGAAAAAAACCTAACTATAAACCTATACGTTTTAAAAAACCCAAACCTTATAAAAGAGGCAGGTTGTTAAAAAATGGTTTAACTCAGCATATGAGAGTTACATGTACCGGTAGAAGATATTGGACACCAATAATTACTAAAATAGATAGACCTGACTAATTACTTTAAATACTTATTATCTAGTACTTTTTGGAGGTAGGTTGACGGATTCAGAAAGTGGTGTAGTATTTTTAATAACTATCATGTCATTAGAAATGAAAAGATATGAGTTTTGGGTTACTCTTCCAAATGAAGCTCCAATGAAAGTGGTTGAAGAAGGCAGAACAGCTTCTGAGGCAATGAGAATCGTTCAAAGTAAGTTTCCAGACGCGAAAGTACTTTTTGCAAAAGGATTTTAAAAACAACAAAAAAGGAGAAAATTTGAGAGAATATTTTAATTATTCACCAAGTGAATTTGCATTTGGTTTTGAAGGATGTAAGAAATGTTATTACGATAAGAAAGTATACGGCAAAGAGCTTAAAGTTCCTTTTCCAGGAATATTTTCTAAATTTGATAGTCTGCAAAAAAAATATTATCACAAAAAATCAAGCAAACTTTTGTCTGACAGTCTAGATGAGGGTGAAATAATAGGAGATTTTAATAAAATGTTAAAATCAGAGATCCTATATGATCTTAAAGATAGACCATTTGCAATGAGTGGTAAAATTGATGGATACATTAAGCACAAAGATTCATTCACAATAATTGATTTTAAAACAACAAAAATAAGTGAAAATAAAATAGATGCTTATGCAACTCAACTGCAAAGCTATGCTTTGATGATGGAAAAACCTAAAGATGGTAGTCTAAAATTAACACCAATTAAAAGATTAGGCATTTTTTGTTTTGAACCTGAAGATATTTCAAAAGCAGATGATAAAGATTGCAATATTAGAATGAAAACGCAGTGGTTTGAAATACCAAGAGATGACAAAGATCTATTAGGATATATCACTAAAATTCAAGATGTATTGTATTCAGAAGATAAACCTGAGTCTTCATCAAATTGTGGAGTTTGCAATTATTTAAAGGAGTTTAAATGAAAAAAGATGAGCTTTTAAATTCTGAATTAAAAGCAATGGAAGTCTTAGCTTTTATTTTAGAGCAATATGACAGGGAAAATATAGATAGAGATCTAGAAGTGTGCTCAGAATTAGTTCTTATTTCAAAACTAATTATGCAGAGATATAGAATTAAATATGGGATTGAGTTTAAAAAAAATGGAAATGTTGAAAAGGCTAAAGAATATATAATAGAACAAATTAAAAAAGACGAAACATATAATGGTGTCTTAGAGCTAATCAAAAATTACAGGGAATATAAAGAAAAACATTTAAACTAAATTATGATATCATCTAAGATTAACATAAAAGACTATTTTAGTATTAAATTAGACGATAAATATAAATATCCACTAAATTTTAAGTTTAATTGTAAAATTAAAAAAAAAGATAAGTCTAATCTATCTAGTAATGGTATATATTTTATTATTGAGAAAGACACTAATTATGTGATTTATATTGGAATTAATCTTTCAAAAGATCCAAATAATAAAAATTTTGTAGATGAGGAAAGAATTATAAAACATCTGCAAAGTCTTACTATGAGAGGTACTAGAATAGGAATCTCAAGCAGTAAAAAAGATTGGTTTAATAAGTGTGATAAAATTAATGAAGAATTATATACACTTAAAGATAAGATACCTAATAAAGATACTGGCACAACCTCAGACCAAAATAGACTTTCATATGCAAATATATATTGGAATAAATTTAAAAAAGATGAAAATTTTGAATTTATTTTAAATGAACATTTTTATGCATATTATCTTAAAGTAGATTTTTTTGATAATTTGATGATGGATTATTTTTCTAACAATAATGATAGGCAAAATTCAAAAAAATTATTTAAAGAAAAAGTTGTTAATTTTTTTGAAGAACCTTTGAGTAAAGAATATAAACCTTATGTATATATAGTAAAAAACAACTCAAATTACCCTTATAGTGGAAAATGGCGTTCTAAGATTTTTAATTTGGATGAAGTAAAAAAATCAATTTCAACATTGATAAATAATTATAATAGTGATTAAATATTCCTAAAAGGAGATTATATGGCTGTACATGATAAATTAAATAAACTTATTGAAAAATATGGTTCTGATAATGAAGAAAGTTTAGTCGAACATTTAAAAGGCAAATTTTCAAAAGAATACAAATTAGCAGTTCAAGATCTTAAAAATGATGGGTCAGATGATCCTGATATGGAAATGACGGCTGGAAGAATAGCTGATCATATTGGAAGTAATGAAGATAAATTCATAAGTGAATGTGAAAAGATTTTGAGTAATTCTTAAAATTATTTCTAGGATATTATGGGACAACTCGGATCATTCTCGGATCTAGAGAGATAAAATAAATAAATTTTACTTATTAAACTTGTTCAATTATAAATATTAGCATAAACACTCATGAAACTCATTAATGCCCTCGTGGTGAAATTGGTAGACACAAAGGACTTAAAATCCTTGCCATTTATGGAGTGCCAGTTCGAGTCTGGCCGAGGGCACCACTAAATGATTAATCCACATATTCTTTTTGATAATACCAAACAGTCAAAAAAGATTAAAAATTATTTAGATCACAATATCAAAAATGTTTCTCTTAATAGATGCAATTTAATAATTGTTATTGGAGGAGATGGCTTCATGCTTTCGTCATTAAAAAAATATAATAAATATAAAAAACCTTTTTATGGAATTAATGCTGGTAGTTATGGTTTTTTAATGAATAAATTTTCATCAAAAAGCACTATTAGAAATTTATCTAAAGCAAAACAAGTTTCGATTTCTCCTTTAGAAATGAGTGTTAAAAATAAGTATAATAAAACTAAAAAGTCTATTGCTATCAATGAAGTCTCAATTTTAAGACAAAGTAGACAAACTGCATCGCTTGAAATTTCTAACGGTTCGCAAAAAATTATTAAAAAACTAGTTTCTGATGGTGTATTGATATCAACACCAGCAGGAAGTACCGCGTATAATATGTCAGTTTATGGACCAATATTAAATTTAGACTCTAAAAAACTTTCTATTAGGCCTATTAGTGCTTTTAGACCTAGAAGATGGAAGGGTAGAATTGTGAGCGATAAATCAAAAATTACAATTAAAAATTTAAATATTAACAAAAGACCAATAAGTGCGGTTGCTGACAATTACGAAGTTAGAAATGCAAAGACTATATCAATTAGTATAAATAAAAGAGTTAAGTTTAATCTTTTATATGATTCAAACAGAAGTCTTCAAAAAAAAATAAAAATAGAGCAAATCAGAAAAGAAACTAATTAATGATTAATAAAAATTTTGGGTTTGGTACTCAAATTAGAAAATCTCCATATTTTGATGCAACAGTAAGGTGGGGAGCAACAGGTTTTTCAGTTTATAACCATATGTATATACCTCGCGATTTTGGAGATCCAGAGCAGAATTTTTGGAATCTTATACAAACAGCAATTCTTTGTGATGTAGCTGTTGAAAGACAAGTAGAAATTACTGGACCTGATGCTTATAAATTTATTCAATTATTAACGCCAAGAGATTTATCAAAATTATCAATCGGTCAGTGTAAATATGTTTTAATTACAAACTCAGAGGGTGGTATTTTAAATGACCCTGTTCTTTTAAGACTAGGAGAAAATCATTTTTGGTTATCTTTAGGAGATAGTGATATTTTGCTATGGGCACAAGGGGTTGCAATTAATTCAGGATTAGATGTAAAAATATCAGAACCAGATGTTTCTCCACTTCAATTACAAGGGCCAAAGTCAGCTGAAATTATGATAAAATTATTTGGGGATAATATAAAAGATTTAAAATATTATTGGTTTAGAGAATTAAAATTAGATGGAATTCCATTAATAGTGTCTCGAACTGGCTGGTCTAGTGAATTTGGCTATGAATTATTTTTGAGAGATGGATCAAAAGGTAATGATCTTTACGAAAAAATAATGGAGGCAGGGAAAGATTTTGGGATTAAACCAGGTCATACATCTTCAATAAGAAGAATAGAAGGTGGTATGCTCTCTTATCATGCAGATGCTGATATTAATACAAATCCATTTGAATTGGGTTTAGATCGTTTAGTTAACCTAGATAGTGAAATAAATTTTATAGGCAAGAAAGCACTTAAAAAAATTAAGACTAGTGGAATAAAAAGACTACAAGTAGGTTTAGAACTTAAATGTGAGAGGTTAACTGGTCCTAACACAAAATTCTGGCCATTAAGAGCTAATAATAAAATCATTGGAAAAGTAACTTCAGCTGTTTATTCACCACGTTTAAAAAAAAATATTGCTTTAGCAATAGTAGATATTGACTACTCAAAAATTGGCTTAGAAATGGAGTTTCTAATTGATAATAAAAGTTTTAAATGCGAGGTTGTTGAGAAACCATTTTTTGATCCAAAAAAACTTATTACCTCAAAATCATTAATGTAGTAATGGTGCCCCCGCACGGACTCGAACCGCGGACCTATTGATTACAAATCAATTGCTCTACCAGCTGAGCTACAAGGGCATAAAGGGTTTTGTAATATCATTTGATATATTATCAAGAAATTATTTTTGTTGATTTATGTAGTGAAAAACGATTGCAGCACTATTAGATATGTTTAAACTTTCAACATTTTTATTTATGTTAATTTTTACTGAAAAGTCAGTGTATTTTTCCGTATGTTTTTTTAAACCATAACCTTCAGAGCCAAATAATAAAATATTATTTCCAGTCCATTTAATTTGAGTAAAATCTTTATCACTATTTGCGGCAAAACCATAAACCCAAAAGTTTTTATCTCTAAGATATTTTAATGTTGTGTTTATATTTGATACTTTAAAAATATTTAGATTTTCAACACAACCACTTGCAGATTTATACAATAATTTACTTTCACTAGGAAAATGCCTTTCTTTTACAATTAAACCATCAATATCAAATGAAGCTGCACTTCTTATTAAAGAACCAATATTTCTTGCGTCTGTAACCTCATCTAAACATACAAATGTTAAGTTATTTTTATCTTTTATAAATTCTTTTAGTTCCATATTTTCTAAATGCTCAATTTCAGCCACATATCCTTGATGAAGAATATCTTCACTTCTACAATATTTATCTAATTCTTTTTTTGTTTTAAAAAAAACTTTTACATCTTTTAATAAATTTTTATTGGGATTTAGTTTATGAATATTTTTTTTACTATCTTCTGTTAAGAAAATTTTTAAAACCCTTCTTTTAGGGTTTTTCAATGCACTTATTACTGCATGACGCCCAGCTATAAAAAAGGATGATTTTTGTGTCATAATTTATGATTTTATAAGGTTTTTACACTATTTTTCCTGAAATTCACGTATTGCATTTGTACAATAAAAATATATAAAACGCATGTTGTTTAAAGCTTTATTGAACATGGGGACGCTTCCCCTACTATTTGGGAGGGGTACCAAAGCGGTCAAATGGGGCGGGCTGTAAACCCGTTGACTTCGGTCTTCGAAGGTTCGAATCCTTCCCCCTCCACCATTAATAAAACTTTTTATAACTTTGGAGTGCGCTCTTGGGTATGCGGGTGTAGTTCAGTGGTAGAACACTAGCCTTCCAAGCTGGTTGCGTGAGTTCGATTCTCATCACCCGCTCCAGAAAAATGTAAAAAAAAAACAAAGTGAGGAAAAAAAGTAATGTCGAAGGAAAAATTTGTAAGAAATAAACCGCATTGTAACATTGGAACAATCGGACACGTTGATCATGGAAAAACAACTTTAACAGCCGCAATAACAAAAGTGTTATCAGAGGGTGGTGGAGCAAATTTTGTTGCGTATGATCAAATTGATAAAGCGCCTGAGGAAAAAGAGAGAGGTATAACTATTTCAACAGCTCACGTTGAATACGAAACTGAAAATAGACATTACGCTCACGTCGATTGTCCTGGTCACGCAGATTATGTAAAAAATATGATTACGGGTGCAGCACAAATGGATGGAGCAATATTAGTTGTAAATGCAGCCGATGGACCAATGCCACAGACAAGAGAACATATTCTACTTGCTCGTCAAGTTGGAGTTCCAGCTATTGTTGTTTATCTAAATAAAGTAGATCAAGTTGATGATAAAGAAATGATTGATTTGGTCGAAGAAGAAATTAAAGATTTATTAACGTCTTATAAATTTCCTGGAGATAAAACTCCGATTATAAAAGGTTCTGCTTTAGCTGCAGTTGAAGGTAGAGATGATGAAATAGGTAAAAACTCTATAATGGAGTTAATGAAGTCTGTTGATGAATTTATTCCACAACCAGACAGACCTAAAGATAAAGATTTCTTAATGCCAGTTGAAGATGTATTTTCAATTTCAGGAAGAGGAACAGTTGTAACTGGAAGAGTAGAGTCTGGTGTTATTAAAACAGGTGAAGAAATTGAAATAGTAGGTATTAGAGAGACCAAGAAATCAGTTTGTACCGGAGTTGAAATGTTTAGAAAACTCTTAGATTCTGGTGAAGCCGGAGATAATATTGGAGCATTATTAAGAGGTGTAGAAAGAACAGACGTTGAAAGAGGTCAAGTATTATGTAAACCTGGATCAATTAAACCTCATACAAAATTTGAGGCTCAAGCTTATGTTTTGAAAAAAGAGGAAGGTGGTAGACACACACCATTTTTTACTAAATACAGACCTCAATTTTACTTTAGAACAACAGATGTTACTGGAGAAGTTGAATTACCGGCGGGAACAGAAATGGTAATGCCAGGAGATGATGCTAAATTTACAGTAAAACTTATCACACCAATTGCAATGGATGAAAAACTAAATTTTGCAATTAGAGAAGGTGGTAGAACAGTAGGAGCAGGCGTAGTAACTAAAATTATAGAGTAAACTCAATAGGAGTGTAGCTCAATTGGTAGAGCGCCGGTCTCCAAAACCGGAGGTTGGGGGTTCGATTCCCTTCGCTCCTGCCATAAATTAAATGTTTAATTATGAAAAACCCTTTAAAATTTATTCAGGATGTAAAACAAGAAGCTTTTAAAGTTACATGGCCCACTGCTAAAGAGACAGTTCAAGGCGCTTTAATGGTTTTTGCGATGGCAGTTTTAGCTTCTTTATTTTTTTTGTTGTTAGATCAAATATTAAAATTCTTTTTAGAAATAATTCTTAAAATAGGGATATAATGAAAAATTGGTATATAGTTCAATCTCACTCAAGTTTTGAAAATAAAGTTGCTCAGTTAATTAGAGAAGAGGCTGAAAAGGCTGAAATTTCTGAAAAGTTTGAGGAGATTATAGTTCCTACTCATGATGTAACAGAAGTTAAGAGAGGCAAAAGAGTTCAAAGGAAAAAAAAATACTTTCCTGGATATATTTTAATTAAAAGTGAGATGGATAATAACATTTATCATATGATAAAAAATTTAAAAAAAGTGAGTGGTTTTTTAGGATCAAAAGGAGCCCCTATACCAGTATCGGATAAAGAAATAGAAAAAATTTTAGGTCAAATCAAGGATGGTGTAGCACAACCAAAATCAGGCATAGAGTATAGTGTGGGTGAAAAAGTTCAAGTGATAGATGGACCTTTTGCATCATTTAGTGGTTTAGTAGAAGATATAGATGAGGAAAAATTAAGACTGAAGGTTTCTGTTTCCATATTTGGAAGACCGACACCTGTAGATTTAGAATATAATCAAGTTGAAAAGGCAAGCTAATGGCAAAAAAAGAAATAAGCGGTTACGTAAAATTACAAATAAAAGGTGGTCAAGCAAATCCAGCTCCACCTGTTGGACCAGCACTTGGTCAAAGAGGCATTAACATTATGGAATTCTGTAAAGCTTTTAACGATAAAACTAAATCATTTGCAGGAAAACCAGTTCCGGTAATTATTACAGTTTACAAAGATAAAAAATTCGATTTCGTTATTAAATCACCACCAGCATCACACTTTATCAAAGAAGCAATGAAATTAAAAAGTGGATCAAAAGAACCAGGAAGAAATATTATAGGATCAATTTCCAAACAACAACTTAGAGATATTGCTGAAAAAAAAATGGAAGATTTAAATGCACACGATTTAGATGAAGCGGCAAAAATAATTGCTGGTTCTGCAAGATCAATGGGTATTGAGGTAAAAGAATAATGAAATCAAAAAGATTCAAAAAATTGCCAGTAGAAACAAATAAACTTAACCCTGAAACAATAGATAAAATTTTAAGCGCAGTCAAATCTAATTGTACAACAAAATTTGATGAGTCAATAGATTTGAGTTTTAGGATAAATAACAAACAAAAAAAAAATGAAATAAATCTAAGAACAGTTGTTAACTTACCAGGTGGTACTGGAAAGACTGTAAAAGTTGCTGTAGTTTGTGAAGATAACAAAATAGATGAAGCAAAAAAAGCAAACGTGGATATGGTTGGGGGTGACGACTTAGTAGACAAAATTAAAAATGGGGAACTTAATTTTGAAAAATTAATATGTACGCCATCAATGATGGTAAAATTGTCAAAACTTGGAAAGATTTTAGGACCTAAAGGTTTAATGCCAAACCCTAAACTTGGGACTGTTACAAATGATATTTCTAAAGCAATAATGGAAGCAAAAGCTGGACAAGTAGAAATAAGAAACGACAAAGACGGAAATATTGGTTTAAGTATCGGAAAAAAATCTTTTGATGATGATAAAATAATAAAAAATTACAATGCAGTTATTGAGGCATTAGAAAAAGAAAAATCTAATCTAACAATTAAAGGTGATCTAATTAAACAAGTTTTTATTACATCAAGTATGGGAGTATCGTATAAAATAAAAATGGAAAAGAGTTTATAGTTATGATGAACAAAGAACGAAAAAAGCAGTACATTAATGATATGACTTCACAGTTTGACAAAACTGAAGCAGTAATTGTTACACATTATCAAGGATTAACAGTTGCGCAACTTGACGATTTAAGAACAAAAATGAGAGAACATGGAATTAAATTTAAAATTACAAATAATAGAATAACAAAGCTCGCTCTGGAAAAAACTAGATGTAAAGAATTATCAGAATTATTTACAGGACCAACAGCAATTGCATTATCTGATGATGCTGTTACATCAGCAAAAATTTTAACCAAATTTTCTAAAGAAAATGAAAATCTAAAAATTTTGGGCGGAATCATGGGTACTGATATTTTAGATGTTGCCGGCGTCAAAAATGTTGCTACATTACCATCATTAGAGGAGGCACGAGCCAAAATTGTAGGTATTTTGAGGTCTCCTGCACAAAAAATTGCAAGTATTTTACTTGCACCGGCGTCAAAAATCGCTATTTTAGCGCTCGAAAAATCAAAAAAATAAACCAGGAACAAAAATTATTATTATGGCTGACTTAAATAAAATTATAGAGGATTTATCTAGCTTAACTGTCGTAGAGGCAGCTGAGCTTTCAAAACAACTAGAGGAAAAATGGGGTGTTACTGCTGCTGCTGCAGTTGCAGCTGCTCCAGCTGCTGCAGGTGCTGCTGAACCAACAGAGGAAAAAGATGATTTTACAATCATGCTTACGGCTGCAGGTGATAAAAAAATTAATGTTATCAAAGAAGTTAGAGCTGTTACAGAACTAGGCTTGAAAGAAGCAAAGGATTTAGTAGAGGGTGCTCCAAAAGAAGTTAAATCTGGAGTAAACAAAAAAGAAGCTGAAGAAATTAAAGCTAAGCTAGAAGCAGCAGGCGCAACAGTAGAACTTAAGTAATTATAAACAGAGAGAATTTAATTACTGAACCTAAATTCAGTAATAAAATATTTATGCAGTTATCTTTTACTGAAAAAAAAAATATCAGAAAAAGTTTTGGTAAACTTAAAGAGAGCCTATCTATACCAAATCTGATAGAGGTACAAAAAAATTCTTATAAGGAACTCACAGAATTTAAGGACGATCTTGAACAACATTTGATTAAAGGTTTCCATAGAGTATTCAAAAGTATATTTCCAATCGAAGACCTTAATGACAAAGCAACACTTGAGTATGTTTCATATAGATTGGAAAAACCAAAATTTGATGTTGATGAATGTATTACAAGGGGACTTACTTATTCAGCCGCTCTTAAATGTACTTTAAGGTTAGTTGTGTATGAAATAGATCAAGAAAATAATACAAAAGATATTTTGTCTGCAAAAGAGCAAGAAGTCTATATGGGCGAAGTCCCAATGATGACAAACAGTGGTACATTTATTACAAATGGAGTTCAAAGAGTTGTTGTTAATCAAATGCATAGAAGCCCTGGAGTATTTTTTGATCACGATAAAGGTAAATCACATGCTAGTGGTAAGCTTCTATTTAATTGTAGAGTGATACCTAATAGAGGATCATGGTTAGACTTTGAATTTGATGTTAAAGATTTCTTATATTTTAGAATAGATAGAAAGAAAAAAATATTTGTATCAACCTTATTACAAGCTTTAGGATATAGTAAATCTGATATAGTCAACGAATTTTATGAGAAAGTGTCTTTTACATATGATCAAAACCTAAAAAAATGGAGAACAAAATTTGATCCTGAAAATTATAAATCAAAGAATTTTTCAGAAGAGGTAGTAGATGCTAAAAACAACAAAACCCTGGTCAAAATTGGTGAACAAATAAATTTTTTAACAGCGAAAAAACTTCAGAATGATGGATTAAAAGAAATATTAGTTTCTGATAATGCCCTTTATGGTAAATTTTTGCATGAGGAGATAACAGCTGGTGAAGATAAATTTAAAATTGGTACTGAACTTAATGAGACAATAATTAACAAAATGTTGGAGGAAAATGTAAAATCATTTTATATTTCAAAAACCAATAGTATCTCAAAAGGACCTTATTTATTGCAGACAATTCTAAATGATAAAAATGATAACAAAAATGATGCTATAACAGAAATTTATAAAATATTGAGACCTGGTGAGCCACCAACTATTGATATTGCCACACAAATCTTTAACAATTTATTTTTTAGCTCTGACAGATATGATTTATCGGATGTAGGAAGAGTAAAAATGAATTCTCGACTAGATCTTACTTGCTCAGACAAAATCACAATTCTTAGAAACGATGATATTCTTGCAATTATTAAAAAGATGTTAGATTTAAGAGATGGAAGAGATGAAGTCGACGATATAGATCATTTAGGTAATAGAAGAGTAAGATCAGTTGGTGAACTTGTAGAAAATCAGGCTAGACTTGGAGTTTATAGAATGGAAAGAGCTATAAAAGAAAAAATGACAACTCTAGATGTAGAATCTGCAATGCCACAAGATTTAATTAATGCTAAACCATTGACAATCTCTTTAAAAGATTTTTTTGCGACATCTCAACTATCTCAATTTATGGATCAAACAAATCCTTTATCTGAAATTACTCACAAAAGAAGAGTTTCAGCTTTAGGTCCAGGTGGACTTACAAGGGAGAGGGCAGGATTTGAGGTTAGAGATGTACATCCAACTCATTATGGACGTATATGTCCAATCGAAACTCCTGAAGGACCAAATATAGGTTTAATAAATAGTCTATCTACATACTCAAAAATTAACAAATATGGATTTATAGAGAGCCCATATAAAAAGGTTGAAAATGGAGTTGTGCAGGACAAAATCGAGTACTTGTCAGCCATGGAAGAAACTAAATTTACAATTGCACAAGCAAATTCGGTTCTTGATAAGAACGGAAAGTTTGTTGAAGAGTTAGTATCTAGTAGAGCAAATTTAGATTTTATTTTATCTAAACCAGAAAATATAGATTATATAGATGTTTCACCAAAACAATTAGTATCTGTTGCAGCATCATTAATTCCATTTTTAGAAAATGATGATGCAAACAGAGCATTAATGGGATCAAATATGATGAGACAAGCAGTTCCTTTACTAAAACCGGAAGCACCACTTGTTGGTACAGGAATAGAAAGTGATGTTGCTTTAGACTCAGGTGTTACAATTGTTGCTAAAAGAGATGGTTCTGTTGATAAAATTGACGGAAAACGAATAGTAATTAAAGCTTCCAATGAAAAGGATTATTCACAATCAGGAGTAGATATCTATAATTTACAAAAATTTAAGAGATCAAATCAAAATACATGTATAAATCAGAAACCTTTAGTAAGAGTTGGAGATAAAGTAAAAGCTGGAGATATTATAGCAGATGGACCATCAACTAAAACTGGAGAATTGGCGCTAGGAAAAAATGTTACTGTAGCATTCATGCCTTGGCAAGGATACAACTTTGAAGATTCAATTTTAATATCTGAAAGATGTGTAACCGATGATGTATTTACATCAATTCACATAGAGGAGTATGAGGTGATGGCAAGAGATACAAAATTAGGAGAGGAAGATATTACTAGAGATATTCCAAATATTAATGAAGAGTCTTTAAAAAATTTGGATGAATCAGGCATTGTCTATATTGGAGCCGAGGTTAAGCCTGGAGATATATTAGTTGGAAAAGTAACTCCAAAAGGAGATTCTGCTTCAGGACCTGAAGAAAAACTCTTAAGATCAATTTTTGGTGAGAAGGCCATTGATGTAACCGATACATCTTTAAAAATGCCAAGTGGGAGTGGTGGAATAGTTGTAGATGTAAGAGTATTTAATAGACATGGAATAGAAAAAGACGAAAGATCGATTACAATTGAGAGAGCTGAAATAGAAAGTGTTCAACAAGATAAAAATGTTGAGGAAGAAATTTTAGAGAGAAGCATCAAGCAAAGAGCCTCATCCATACTAACAAATACTAAAATATTAAAAAAAATAAAATCATATGATGTTGGTGTTAGTTTAACAGAAACTATTATTTTTGATTTATCTGTTTCAGACTTATTTAAGATATCTATAGACGATGATAAAAAAATAGCTGCCTTACATCAGTTAAAATCTCAGTATGAAAATGCTAAAAAAGATATACAGGAGAGATTTGAGGATAAGGTTTTAAAAATTAGACAAGGCGATGACCTATTGCCAAGTGTTATGAAAATGGTAAAAGTTTTTGTTGCAATAAAAAGAAGATTGAGACCTGGCGATAAGATGTCTGGAAGACATGGTAATAAAGGTGTTGTAAGTAAAATAGTACCTGTTGAAGATATGCCTTATAGAGAGAATGGAAAGCCTGTTGATATTGTTTTAAATCCATTGGGTGTACCTAGTAGGATGAATGTAGGCCAAATTTTGGAAACGCATCTTGGATGGTCATGTAAAGAATTAGGTGAACAATTAAATAATTTAATAATTGAAAATAACAAAAAAATTGAAAAAGTTGATAAAATTACAAAATTTCTAAAATCGGTCTATGGTGATGAAGTTTATTCTAATGATATCGAGACTCTTACAAGCACAGAATTCAAAGACTTGTGTGAAAACATTCAAAATGGTGTTCCGATATCAACACCAGTATTTGATGGAGCAAAAGAAAAAGATGTTACCAATATGTTAGACTTGGCAAAATTGCCAAATTCAGGACAAGCTACATTATGGGATGGAAGAACAGGGGAAAAATTTGATAGACCTGTAACCGTGGGTATTATTTATATGCTTAAACTCCATCACTTAGTTGAAGACAAGATCCATGCAAGATCTACAGGTCCTTACAGTCTAGTAACACAGCAGCCTTTGGGAGGTAAAGCCCAGTTAGGAGGTCAAAGATTTGGTGAAATGGAGGTGTGGGCATTAGAGGCATATGGGGCATCTTACACACTTCAGGAAATTTTGACTGTTAAATCAGATGATGTTGCAGGAAGAGTAAAAGTTTATGAGACAATTGTGAAGGGCGAAGAAAATTTTGAATCAGGAATACCTGAGTCATTTAATGTTTTAGTAAAAGAAATAAAATCATTAGCACTAAACGTGGAGCTTAACTAATATGAGTAAAGAATTATCAGACCTATTTAAATCATCAGAAATATCAGAAGCTCAAAATTTTAATAGTATAAAAATTACTTTAGCAAGTCCTGAAAAAATTAAATCATGGACCTTTGGTGAAATTAAAAAACCAGAAACTATAAACTATAGAACATTTAGACCTGAGAAAGATGGACTGTTTTGTGCTCGAATATTTGGACCAATTAAAGATTATGAGTGTCTCTGTGGTAAATATAAGAGAATGAAATTTAGAGGGATAATTTGTGAAAAATGTGGTGTTGAGGTTACAAAATCAAACGTTAGACGTGAAAGAATGGGTCATATTAATCTTGCAACACCTGTTGCTCATATATGGTTCTTAAAATCATTACCGAGCAGAATTTCATTAGTTATTGATATGAAACTAAAAGAGGTTGAAAGAGTATTATACTTTGAAAATTTTATAGTTATTGAACCGGGTTTAACAGGATTAAAGAAGAACCAATTGCTAGGAGAAGAGGAACTAATTAAGTATCAGGATGATTATGGAGAAGAGGCATTTACCGCAGGAATTGGTGCCGAAGCAATATTAGAAATATTAAAATCAATTGATCTAGAAGAAGAGAGAAATATATTAATTAAAAGTATTAAAGAGACAAAATCTAAAGTATCTGAAGAAAGATCAATTAAAAGATTAAAATTAATAGAGTCTTTCATCGAAACTGGTAACAAGCCAGAATGGATGATTTTAACGACTGTGCCAGTTATACCTCCTGAACTAAGACCTTTAGTTCCATTAGATGGCGGAAGATTTGCTACATCTGATTTAAATGATTTATATAGAAGAGTAATTAATAGAAATAACAGATTAAAAAGATTAATCGATTTAAAAGCTCCTGACATAATAGTTAGGAATGAAAAAAGAATGCTACAAGAGTCCGTTGATGCCTTGTTTGATAATGGTAGAAGAGGCCGAGTGATAACTGGAACAGGCAAAAGACCTCTAAAATCCTTAGCTGAAATGTTAAAAGGAAAGCAGGGTAGATTTAGACAAAATCTTTTAGGTAAAAGAGTTGATTATTCTGGAAGATCAGTAATCGTTGTTGGACCAGATTTAAAACTTCACGAGTGTGGGCTTCCAAAAAAAATGGCTTTGGAGCTATTTAAACCCTTTTTATACGCACGTTTAAATAAATTGGGCCTGGCTTCAACAATAAAACAAGCAAAAAAATTGGTTGAAAGAGAAAGAAACGAAGTTTGGGATGCATTAGAACTCATTGTGAGAGAACATCCGGTTATTTTAAACAGAGCGCCGACACTTCACAGATTAGGAGTTCAAGCTTTTGAACCAAAGCTTATCGAAGGTAATGCCATTGAACTTCATCCATTAACATGTGCTGCATTTAATGCAGATTTTGATGGTGATCAAATGGCTGTTCACGTACCTTTGAGTTTAGAAGCACAGTTAGAAGCCAGAGTTTTGATGATGTCTACAAATAATATTCTAAGTCCATCAAATGGAAAACCAATTATTGTACCAAGTCAAGATATGATACTTGGTATTTATTATTTGTCTCAACCACCAGTGCAAACAGAGAGAGTAGAAGGATATTTTGTAAATACATCTGAAATTGAACATGCACTAGAGTCTGGACAAATTAAAGTTCATTCAAGAATAGTCTCTAGATTTGAAACTATTGATGAAAATGGTAATAAAAAATTCGAAAAACATATTAGCACGGCCGGAAGATTTCTGTTATCAAATTTAATTCCTAAAAATTTTAACAATAAATTTTCTTTAGTTGATAGATTGCTTCCTAAAAAAATTGTATCTGAGGTTATAGATCACATTTTTAGATTCTCTGGTCAAAAAAGTACAGTCATATTTTGCGATAAACTTAAAGATCTTGGATTTAAACACGCATTTAAAGCAGGAATTTCTTTTGGAAAAGATGATTTAGTAATACCTGAGAACAAACAGCAACTAATAGATGAAACTAAAAAATTAATCGCAGATTATGAGGGTCAATATGCCGAGGGATTAATAACTAGAGGAGAAAAATATAATAAAGTAATTGATGCTTGGTCAAAATGTACTGATAGAGTTGCTTCTGAGATGATGAAAAGAATTTCAGCTACAGAGATAACAGAAGAGGGTCTGAAAATAAATTCAGTGTTTATGATGGCAGATAGTGGAGCAAGAGGCTCAGCTGCACAAATGAAACAATTAGCTGGGATGAGGGGCTTAATTGCTAAACCTTCAGGTGAGATTATCGAGTCTCCTATAACATCAAATTTTAAAGAGGGTTTAACTGCGTTAGAATATTTTAATTCAACACATGGTGCAAGAAAAGGTTTAGCTGATACAGCTCTTAAAACCGCAAGCTCTGGATATTTAACAAGAAGACTATGCGATGTTGCACAAGATTTAACAGTCACAAAAGAAAAATGCGATAACCCAGGATATATAAAACTAACAGAAGTATTAGAGGGTGGAAATATAATGGTTAGTCTCTCAGAAAGATCTTTGGGGAGAGTTACTGCTACCGATGTAAAAAATCCTCTATCTGGTGAAGTTATTATTAAAAAAAATCAAATGATTGATGAGGCCGGTTGTGAAAAAATTGATGCTGCTGGCGTAAAGACTTTAAATGTTTATTCTGTGATGACTTGTAGTTCAAAAGAGGGTGTTTGTGCAAGATGTTATGGAAGAGATCTTTCAAGAGGTAAAATGGTACATGTAGGTGAGGCTATAGGAATGATTTCTGCCCAATCTATTGGTGAGCCAGGAACACAACTTACCATGAGAACTTTTCACGTAGGTGGAACCGCTTCTGTTAAACAAGAGTCACAAATTATCTCAAGTTCTGACGGTATTCTAAAAATTGTGAATACTAATCTTCTAAAAGATTCAAAAAATAATCAAATTGTAATGGGAAGAAATACAGAAATATCTATTGAGGATATTAATGGTTTACAAGTTGCGTCCTATAAGGTTCCTTATGGATCCAAACTATTTTTTGAAAACGAGCAAAAAATTAAAAAGGGCGCTAAGATTTGTGAATGGGACCCTTATACAACACCAGTAATAGCCGAAAAAGATGGTATAGCTAACTATGTTGATTTGATAGATGGAGTTTCAATTGCAGAAACAGTAGATGATGCAACTGGAATATCCACAAAAGCTGTAGTCGATTGGAAAACTCAATCAAAAAATACTGACCTAAAACCAAGAATAACTTTAAGAGATCAAAAGGGGAATGTAATCAAAAAAGCTGATGATAATGAAGCAAGATATTATTTAGTTCCAGACTCAATACTTTCAGTTAAAGATGGACAAAAAATTTCTGCTGGAGATGTTATTGCAAGATTACCAAAAGAAACCACCAAAACAAAAGATATTACTGGAGGTCTACCAAGAGTAGCTGAATTGTTTGAAGCAAGAAAAGCAAAAGACAGCGCTATTATTGCTGAAAACGACGGTAGTGTAATTTTTGGAAAAGAAGTAAGAGGAAAACAAAGAGTTACAATAGAAGCTGAAAATGGCGAAACATCAAGTTACTTAATTCCAAAAGGTAAACATATAAATTTTAACCAAGGTGAAAAAATCAAAAAAGGAGAATATTTACTCGATGGTCAACCTTTGCCTCATGATATTTTAAGAATATTAGGTATCGAAGAGCTAACTGAGTACTTTGTTAATCAAGTCCAAGATGTTTATAGATTGCAAGGAGTTATTATTAATGACAAACATATTGAAGTCATTTTGAGACAAATGCTTAAAAAAATAGAAGTTAAAGAGTCAGGAGATAGTAAACTGTTGCCTGGAGAAATAATAGATAGAATTAAATTTGAAAATATGAATGAGAAATTAAAAGCAGAGGGAAAAAATCCTTCTGTTGGAGAAAGAGTTCTAATGGGAATTACCAAAGCATCATTGCAAACAGAGTCCTTTATATCCGCAGCATCTTTTCAAGAAACAACAAGAGTTTTAACTGATGCCGCAATTAAAGGCAAAATTGACAGGCTTTCTGGATTAAAAGAGAATGTGATTGTTGGACGACTGGTACCAGCAGGAACTGGTGCAATTAAAAATTCTTGGAATAAAAAAGCTATAGAGGATGATCAAAAATTTTTATCTGAGCAAGAGACTGCTGAAACTTCAGAAGCGCAAATAAACCAGTAAATTATAGGCATTTTGTAACTTTATTTAAATTGACAAACTCAATTTCTTATGTATTTTGGCGGTGTTTTTGGTTGGAATGTAGTGAATAGATCACTAAACGCTGCCATAAATAACATGCCAGTTATTCCTATCCTAAAACATTAAATAAATTAAAAAATTATGCCGACAATTAACCAGTTAGTAAGAAAAAGTAGGACAAGACCTGTAGCAAGAAACAAAGTTCCGGCCTTGCAGAAGCAACCCCTCAAAAGAGGTGTTTGTGTTAAAGTTTATACAACAACTCCAAAAAAACCAAACTCAGCTTTAAGAAAGGTCGCAAGAGTAAGATTGTCAAATGGTTTTGAAGTTACAGCTTATATTCCTGGAGAGGGCCATAATTTACAAGAACACTCAGTTGTATTAATTCGAGGTGGAAGAGTTAAAGATTTACCAGGTGTTAGATATCACGTACTTAGGGGTAACCTTGATACACAAGGTGTTGCTAATAGAAAACAAAGACGTTCTCTTTATGGGACAAAAAAAGGTAAGTAATCAATGTCTAGAAAAAGAAAAGCTCCAAAAAAAATACCTGTTATAGATCCAAAATTTAAATCCTCAATTATTCCGAAGTTAATTAACTCTATAATGTATGATGGTAAGAAGACAATTGCAGAAAAAATAATTTATGATGCGATTGATAAAATTAAAAGCAAGTCAAAAGAGGAACCTTTAAATGTGTTTAATGATGCAATAAATAATATAAGACCGACTGTTGAAGTAAGATCAAGAAGAGTAGGCGGTGCAACTTATCAAGTTCCAGTTGAGGTAAAATCAAAAAGATCACAAGCACTAGCTCTAAGATGGTTAGTTGACGCTTCTAGAAAAAGAAAAGATAAAAAAATGTCAGACAAAATATTTAACGAGATATTTGATGCTTATCAAAATAAAGGATCAGCTATCAAAAAAAAAGAGGATACTCATAAAATGGCAGAGTCAAACAAAGCTTTTGCTCACTTTAGATGGTAATAAATTATGTCAAGAACACATACTTTAGATAAATATAGAAATATAGGCATTATGGCCCATATCGATGCAGGCAAAACCACAACTACAGAACGAATACTCTATTATACTGGAAAAAGTCATAAAATCGGAGAAGTACATGACGGTGCGGCGACTATGGATTGGATGGAGCAAGAACAAGAAAGAGGTATTACTATTACTTCAGCTGCAACAACTTGTTTTTGGAATGATCACAGAATTAATATTATTGATACACCTGGACATGTGGATTTCACAATCGAAGTAGAAAGATCATTAAAGGTACTTGATGGAGCAGTAGCTGTTTTTGATGGAGTGGCTGGAGTAGAACCGCAATCAGAAACAGTATGGAGACAAGCAGACAAGTATAAAGTGCCAAGAATATGCTTTGTTAATAAGCTGGATAGAACTGGAGCTGATTTTTTTAGGTGTGTTGGAATGATTAAGGATCGTCTTGGAGCAAAACCTTTAGTAATGCAGATACCTATTGGCATTGAGTCAGAATTAAAAGGTGTTGTGGATTTAATTAAGATGAAAGCAGTTATTTGGAAAAATGAGGATTTAGGTGCTGCATGGGAACTAACTGATATTCCAGAAGATTTAAAGGAAATTTCCTCAAAGTATCGTCAAGAATTAGTTGAGACTGCGGTTGAACAAGACGAAAAACTTATGGAGGATTATCTTGGTGGTAAAGATATTTCAGAAGATAATTTAATCAAATGTATCCGTAAAGGGTGCCTGGGGTTTGATTTTGTTCCAGTTTTAACTGGTTCAGCATTTAAAAATAAAGGTGTTCAACCTCTTTTAGATGCGGTAGTAAATTTTTTACCAAGTCCTGAAGATATAGGCTCAATCAAAGGAAGTAAGACTGGGTCTGAGGAAGAAATTGAAATGAAGTTTGATGATAAAGCTCCTTTTTCTGCCCTGGCTTTTAAAGTTGCAAATGATCCCTTTGTTGGGACACTAACTTTTATAAGAATTTATTCAGGTACAGTAAAATCAGGTACAGCTATTCATAATACATCAAAAGACAAAGAAGAGAGAGTTGGTCGAATGCTTTTGATGCATGCAAACTCAAGAGAAGATATAAAAGAGGCAAATGCAGGTGACATAGTAGCTCTTGCTGGACTTAAGAATACAATCACAGGTCATACTCTTGCTCATAAAGAGACACCTGTTTTGCTTGAACCAATGGAATTTCCAGATCCTGTTATAGAAATTGCTGTTGAACCTAAAACAAAAGCTGATCAAGAAAAAATGGGGGAAGCCCTTGGAAGATTGGCCAAAGAGGATCCTTCATTTAGAGTAACATCAGATGAAGAGTCGGGTCAAACAATTATAAAAGGTATGGGTGAACTTCATCTAGATATTATTGTTGATAGAATGAAAAGGGAATTTAAGGTCGAAGCAAACGTTGGAGCTCCACAAGTTGCATATAGAGAAACTATCCTTTCATCTGCAGAAAATGATTACACACATAAAAAACAAAGTGGTGGAGCAGGACAATTTGCAAGAGTTAAATTGACAGTTGAACCCCTTGAACCTGGCAAAGGAAGAGAAATTGAAAGTAAAATAAAAGGTGGAGCTATACCAAAAGAATTTATTCCAGGCGTCGAAAAAGGTGTCGAGACTGTTGCTGATGGTGGAATACTTGCAGGATTTCCTCTTATAGACTACAAAGTTACAATTGTTGATGGTCTTCATCACGATGTGGACTCTAGTGTTCTGGCTTTTGAATTAGCTTCAAGACAGTGTTTCAAGGAAGCATGCACTAAGGCAACACTTAAATTGTTAGAACCAATAATGAGAGTTGAAGTAGTTACTCCAGAAGATTATATGGGAGACGTAATTGGTGATTTAAATAGTAGAAGAGGTCAAATTAGCACTCAAGAGCAAAGAGGTAATGCAACGGTAATCACAGCAATGGTTCCACTAGCAAATATGTTTGGATATATCAACAATTTAAGATCTATGTCACAAGGAAGAGCACAATACTCAATGTTTTTTGATCACTATGACAAAGTCCCTCAAAATGTTCAAGATGAAGTAACAAAAAAAACAGGATAAAATGGAAAAGCAAAACATAAGAATAAAACTAAGAGCATACGATAATAAAGTTCTAGACCAGTCGACAGAAGAAATAGTTAACACGGTGAAGAGAACAGGTGCAAACATTAAAGGACCTATACCACTTCCAACAAAAAAAGAGAGGTACACAGTTCTCAGATCTCCTCATATTGATAAAAAAAGTAGAGAACAATTTGAAACGAGAACACATAAAAGATTAATTGATATAATTGAACCTACACCAGCAACAGTTGAGGCTTTAATGAAATTAGACTTAGCGTCAGGAGTTGATGTGGAGATTAAAATATAATGAGTGAAATAGGCCTTATTGGAAAAAAAATTGGTATGACTAGAGAATTTTTTAAAACAGGTCAATCTATACCAGTTACTGTTTTAAAAGTGGAAAAAGGAAGAGTAATACAATTAATTGATAAAGAAAAAAGAGGGTATAAAGCCATACAACTTGGTTTTGGAAGAATTAAGAACTCAAAACTAACAAAATCTATGAAAGGCTATTTTTCAAAAAAAAATACAGAACCAAGAAAAATTTTAAAAGAATTTAAAGTAAAGGATTTAGACCAATATAAAGAAGGAAATGAATTTGGGATTGAAATTTTTAAAGACACAAAATTTTTAGATGTTAAGTCAAAGACAATTGGTAAAGGATTTGCAGGAGCAATGAAGAGACATAATTTTGGCGGCCTAAGAGCATCTCATGGAGTTTCAATATCCCATAGAGCACATGGTTCTACGGGACAAAATCAAGATCCAGGCAAAGTTTTTAAAGGAAAAAAAATGGCTGGTCATATGGGAGACAAACTAAGAACAATGCAAAATCTTGAAATTATAAAAACTGATTTAGAAAATGAGTTAATATACTTAAAAGGTTCAATACCAGGCTCTAAAAATTCTGAGGTTTTTCTTAAAAAGGCGATTAAAAATATAAACAAACTTACAATAGGTGAAAAAATAGAAATATTAGAAAAATCAAAAAAAACCAAGGATAAAAAAAAATAATTCATGAAAATTGAAAAAATGAACATAGATGGAAAAAAAAACACTATTGATGTTTCAGACAAAATAGTTGGAGCTAAAATAAATGAAAAACTTGTAAGTACTGTATTGTACAAAACAAATGCTAACTACAAAGGAAGAAAAGCAAAAACCAAACAAAAAAATGAAATTATTGGATCTACATCTAAAATTTATTCTCAAAAAGGAACAGGAAATGCGAGACATGCAAGTAAAAAGGCTCCAATTTTTGTAGGTGGAGGTGTTGCACATGGACCAAAAGGAGAGTCAAATTATAAAGTTAGAAAGCTTAATAAAAGTGAAAAAAAACTAAGTATCGCATCATTAATAACAAAGAAAAATAAAATGAAAGACTTAATAGTATTAGATGACTTCCAAAAAGAAATATTAAAGACAAAAGAAATGAATAATATTCTTATCAAAATTGAAGCGAAAAACTCTATAATTATAGCTGATAAAAAATCAAAAAATAATATTTTTAAATCTGTGAGAAATATACCAAATGTCAAAATTACAGACATAAATCATTTTAGTGCATTCGATTTAGCTAAATTTAAAAAAATAATATTTACGGAAACATCAATAAAAGAATTAGAAAAAAGATATTAAATATGGAAAAGCTACATCTATACGATAAAATTATTTCTCCGCTTGTTACTGAAAAGTCAACAAACATATCTGAACAAAATAAAATTATTTTTAAGGTTCATGCTAAAGCTAATAAAAAAAATTTAAAAAATAATATTGAAAAAATATTTAAAGTTAATGTAACAAAAGTGAATATTATAAATAAAAAAACGAGGTATAAGACAACAAGAGGAAAAAAAGTAAAAGTAAAAGGATTTAAGAAAGCAATAATCACTTTAAAAAAAGGTCAAAATATCGATTTGACAACAGGAATTTAAAATATGGCTCTTAAAACATTTAAACCTTATACAAAATCAACAAGAGGAACAATTTTAGTTAGCAGGGAAGGTTTATGGAAAGGTAAACCATTTAAATCCTTAACCTCCACAAACAACTCTTCAAAAGGTCGAAATAATTATGGAAGAATAACTTCTAGAAACCATGGCGGTGGTCATAAACATAAGTATAGGAAAATCGATTTTTATAGGAAAAAATTCGGATTAACAGCTGAAGTTGAACGAATTGAATATGATCCAAATAGATCTTGTCACATAATGTTAGTTAAATTCGACGATGGTGAAAAATTTTATTATCTAGCCCCAAAAGATATTAAGATTGGAGATAAAATCCAAAATGGATCAGACTCAGAGATAAAAATTGGGAATTGCCTACCCCTAAAAGACATACCAGTTGGGATGGATATACATAATGTTGAAATTAATCCAGGTGGAGGCGGCAAAATAGCTAGATCAGCTGGAACATCAGTCTCAATTTCCGGTATTGATGGAAATTATTCAATTATCAAAATGACGTCAGGAGAAGTTAGAAAAATTAATTCAAATTCAATGGCAACTATTGGCGTATTATCAAACCCTGACCAAAAAAACATAAAAATAGGAAAAGCTGGGAGATCAAGATGGTTAGGTAGAAGACCTCATACAAGAGGTGTTGTGAAAAATCCTGTAGATCACCCACACGGAGGAGGTGAGGGTAAGTCAGCTGGAGGTCGACATCCAGTATCACCGACAGGTCAATCAGCTAAAGGTTTAAAAACCAGAGATAATAAAAGGACAGATAAGTTTATAATTAGACGAAGAAAGAAAAAAAGGAAGTAAATTATGGCAAGATCAGTTTGGAAAGGACCGTTTGTAGAAGAAAGCTTGATAAAAAAAGTTGAAAAAATGAAAAATGAAAGTGTTAAAAAACCCATAAAAACCTGGTCAAGAAAATCTACTATTATTCCAGATTTTGTTGGAGTAAGTTTTCTAATCTATAATGGAAAAAAATTCATACCAATAACAATATCTGAGGACATGGTTGGTCATAAAATGGGAGAGTTTGCTCCTACAAGACAATTTTTTGGTCACACACCAGCAGATAAAAAAGCAAAAGTAGAAGGCGGAGCAGATAAAAAATAATGTCTAAACTAAAAAAAAAAATTGATACAAAAACAGTTAAATCTGTAAACAAAAATGTGAGATCTAGTACAAGAAAACTAAATCCTATTTTAAAATCTATAGTGGGAAAAAAAGTGGATATAGCAATTAGAAATCTTTCATTCTCAGACAAAAGAATATCAAAAGATATACAAAAAACAATTTCATCAGCTGTTGCAAATGCAGAAAATAATTATCAATATGATATTGATAAACTTGTTGTTAAAGAAGCATACTGTGGAAAACAAGTTGTTATGAAAAGATTTAGAGCAAGAGCTAAGGGTAGAGCTGCTGAGATAATGAAACCATACTCAAATTTAACGATTATCTTAACTGAACAACAAAAAAAGACGGAGACACATGGGACAAAAAGTTAATCCAGTAGGTTTAAGACTAGGCATAAATAGAGGCTGGGACTCAGTTTGGTATGCTAAGAAGAAAGATTTTGGAAATAATCTTATAGAAGACTTCAAGATAAGGGAATATATAAAAAAAAATGTAATTAACTCAGGTGTATCTAAAGTAATGATAGAGAGAACATCTAAAAAATGTTTCGTAACAATTTACACGTCTAGACCTGGATTTGTAATAGGAAAAAAAGGAACAGACATTGAAAAAATAAAAGGCAATCTTTCGAAATTGAGCACAAATGAAGTTGTTTTAAATATTAAAGAAGTAAAGAAACCTGAGACAAACAGTTATCTTGTAGCAGAAAATATTGCACAACAATTGGTTAAAAGAGTTTCGTACAGACGTGCCATGAAAAGAGCAATGCAATCTGCTTTAAGATTAGGCGCTAAAGGAATAAAAGTATCAATTAGTGGTAGATTAGGAGGTAATGAAATTGCAAGAACAGAGTGGTTAAGAGAAGGAAGCATACCTTCTCACACCTTGCGAGCTGATATAGATTATTCTGAAGCAGAGGCGTTAACTACTTATGGTATAATTGGTATTAAAGTTTGGATATATAAGGGAGAAATTTTTACAAAGGAATTCAGTCAAGAAAGGAACAAAGCATAACAAATGTTACAACCAACAAGAACAAAATTCAGAAAAGCACATAAAGGAAGAATTCATGGAAATGCATCAAGATGCAACATAATGAATTATGGTTCATTTGGTTTAAAAGCAATTCAACCCGAAAGAGTTAGATCAAGACAAATAGAAGCTGCTAGAGTTGCTTTAACAAGACATATGAAAAGGCAGGGAAGAGTATGGACAAGAATGTTTCCAAATATACCAGTATCAAAAAAACCTACAGAGGTAAGAATGGGAAAAGGGAAAGGATCACCAGAGTTTTGGGCATGCAGAGTAAAACCAGGCAGGATATTATTTGAGGTAGATGGTGTATCAGAGCAGATAGCTAAAGAAGCGCTTTATAAAGCCTCAGCAAAACTACCCATTAAATGTAAATTTATTAAGAGAATTTAAAATGAAAAAAAAAGAAATAAAAAAATTAACAAAAAAACAAATGTTAGAAAATCTTGAAAAACTTAAAAAGGATCTCTTCAACTTTCGATTTCAAAAAGTTAACGGACAGATAAAAAGTCCAGCTAAAATTTCAGAAACGAAAAAGAATATAGCAAGATTAAAAACATTAATAGAGGTAAAAAATGCCTAAAAAAATTTTAAATGGAGTTGTTGTCAGCGATAAACCCAATAAAACTATAACAGTTTTAGTAGAAAGAAAATATCAACATCCTGTACTAAAGAAAGTTATGAAAGCTAGAAAGAAATACAATGCACATGATGAAGAAAATAAATTTAAAATTGGAGATAAAGTTTCAATAAGAGAAAGTAGACCTTTTTCTAAAAATAAAAAATTTGAAGTTATTGGAGATGCAAAATGATACAAGTTCAAACCGAATTAATGGTAGCTGACAATACTGGTGCTAAAAAAATTGAGTGTATAAAAGTATTAGGTGGTTCGAAAAGACGTTATGCCAGTATAGGAGATATAATTGTTGTTGCAGTCAAAGAAGCAATACCTAAAGGAAAAGTAAAAAAAGGATCTGTGCATAAGGCAGTTGTTGTAAGAGTAAAAAAAGGCATTCATAGAAACGATGGTTCTAAAGTTAGATTCGATAATAACGCAGCTGTTCTAACAGATGATAAGGGAGAACCAATAGGAACAAGAATTTTTGGGCCAGTAACGAGAGAATTAAGAAATAGAGGACAAATGAAAATAATTTCATTGGCACCAGAGGTATTATAATGATTAAAAAAGGCTTAAAAGTAAAAATATTGTCAGGCAAAGATAAGAATAAAGAAGGCGAGGTTATTGAGATAGACAGAAGTAATAATAGAGCTAAAGTTAAAGGAGTAAATATAATCAAAAAACACGTAAAAACTACTAAAGAAAAAAAGGGTGGAATTGTATCAAAAGAAAATTTTATACATTTATCTAATTTAAAATTGTTAGATAATAAAAATAAACAGGAGGCTAAAAATTAATGCAACCTAGATTGAAAGAAATTATCATTAAAGAAATCAACCCAACTTTAAAAAAAATGTTTGGATATAAAAATATGTATATGGGTCCAAAAATTGAAAAAATTGTTTTAAATATGGGATTAGGATTAGATGGTAATGACACTAAAATATTAGGTTCTTGCCTGGAAGATCTTGCAAATATCACTGGACAAAAACCAGTCATAACTAAATTCAAAAAATCAATAGCTAATTTTAAAACAAGAAAAAATACAAATTCAGGTTTAAAGGTTACTTTAAGAAAAAATAAAATGTATGAATTTATTGATAGACTAGTGAATATAGCTTTACCAAGAATTAAAGATTTTAGAGGATTAAATTCGAATGGATTTGATAAATTTGGAAATTATACTTTTGGAATTAAAGAACAAATAATATTTCCTGAAGTAAATTTTGATAAAGTGGATAAAATTAGAGGTTTAGACATTACTATTGTTATAAAGTCAATTGATAAAAAACATAGTTTTGAACTTCTAAAAAAATTAAATTTTCCATTTAAGGAGGGAAAGAACAACTAATGGCAAAGTTAAGTGCAATAAATAAAAATAATAGAAGAATAAAATTATCTGACAAGTATTTTAAAAAAAGAGAAAAATTAAAAAAAATTATTATGGATAAAAAAATATCTTTTGAAGAAAGATTTAAAGCACAGCAAAAATTGTCAAAATTACCGAGAAATTCCGCAAAGATTAGAGTTAGAAATAGATGTCAAATAACAGGTAGACCGCATGGTGTTTATCGAAAATTAAAAATATCAAGAATTGCACTTAGACAATTAGGTTTAGAAGGTAAAATTCCTGGTATGGTAAAGTCAAGTTGGTAGAAAGGATAATATGAGTTTGAGTGATCCAATTGGAGATATGTTAGTTAGATTAAAAAATTCTCAAATGAGAAATCATAAGAAAATTGAACTTCCTTCATCAAAATTTAAAACAAAAATTGCTGAGGTTTTAAAATCTGAAGGATACATAATTGATTATGAAGTTAAATCTGATCAAAATAAAGCAAATCTACATATAAGTCTAAAATATAATTCTGGTAGCCCTGTAATAAATTCAATAGAGCGAGTTTCAAAACCAGGAAGACGTATTTTTTCAAGTGCTGAGAGCTTGCCAAAAGTTAACAACGGTCTTGGAATAGCTATTATCTCAACGCCAAAAGGCGTTATGACTGATATTGATGCAAGGAAACAAAAGGTTGGTGGAGAAGTAATCTGTAAGGTATTTTAATGTCAAAAATCGGTAAAATAAATATTTCAATTCCAGAAAAAGTCAAAGTGCTGTTAAGCGGAAATATTCTAAATATAGAAGGTCCTCTTGGCAAAAAATCTTTAAATATTGATATTGAAACTTTTGATTTAAAAATTGATGCAGGTAAAGAGGTTTCAATTAAACCAAAAAAACAAGATCAAAATACAAAAAGATTGTGGGGAATGAACAGAAGTTTGATAAATAATGCAATTATAGGTGCAAGTAAAGGATATGAAAAAATTCTAGAATTGACTGGAGTTGGTTATAGGGCAGCTTTGAAAGGCAACGTATTGAATTTACAACTTGGTTTTAGTCACGATATTAACTTTGCTATTCCTGATGGAGTTAAGATACAGGTCGAAAAGCAAAATATTTTAAAAATCTCTGGCACAGATAAGCAACAAGTAGGAATGGTTGCTGCAGAAATAAAAAGCATAAGACCACCTGAACCATATAAAGGCAAAGGTATAAAAGAACAAGGCCAATATATTTTGAGAAAAGAAGGTAAGAAAAAATAATGAAAATAACCAAAATAGAACGAAAAAGATTTAGAGTTAGAAATAAAATTAAAAAGGTTTCTAAAACAGATAGATACAGATTAAGTGTTAACAGATCTACAAAAAATATAAGCGTGCAAATTATTGACGATGAAAAAAATATAACTATCTTATCAGCCTCATCTAACACGAAAGAAATTAGATCTTTGAAAAAGAATAAAAAAGATATGTCAACTTTGGTA
The DNA here is from genome assembly GCA_902551985.1 of uncultured Pelagibacteraceae bacterium. Taxonomy (GTDB): domain Bacteria; phylum Pseudomonadota; class Alphaproteobacteria; order Pelagibacterales; family Pelagibacteraceae; genus Pelagibacter. The sequence goes on from CACDFI010000001.1 coordinate 149,760, forward strand.
GCCGAAACACTGGCTAAAAAGGCTAAGGATATGAAAATAACAAAAGTTTACTTTGATAGAGGTATTTATAAATACCACGGTAGAGTTAAACTTTTAGCAGATGAACTTAGAAAAAATGGGATGGAATTTTAAAAATGGAAAAAAATACAGAATTTGTAGAAAAATTAGTTCACATCAATAGAATTACTAAAGTTGTGAAAGGAGGAAGGAGATTTGGTTTCTCAGCTTTAGTTGTGGTTGGAAATCAAAACGGAAAAATAGGTGTTGCGCATGCAAAAGCGAAACAAGTACCTGATGCTATAAAAAAAGCAAATGAACTCGCTAGACGAAACTTAGTTCAAATACCCTTAAGAGAAGGAAGAACAATACATCATGACATATACGGCAAAGATGGAGCAGGAAAAATTAAATTAAGAGCAGCTCCTAAAGGCACAGGGATTATTGCAGGTGGAGCAGTCAGAGCAGTCTGTGAAGTACTTGGTATTAAAGATATTGTAGCAAAATCCTTAGGAACAGCTAATCCACACAATGTAATTAGAGCATGTATGAAAGCTCTCTCTAGTCAGAATTCGCCAAAAAATATTTCTTTATTAAGAAATAAAAAAATTTCAGAAATTATTGAAAAAAGAGGATAATGAATATTTTGAGTAATACTGTCAGAGTTAAAATTCCAAAAAAAAGACTTGGTAGAGGTATTGGTTCTGGCAAAGGTAAAACTTCTGGAAGAGGTGTCAAAGGGCAAAAGTCTAGGTCAGGAGTTGCAATAAAAAGTTTTGAAGGTGGTCAAATGCCTCTTTATAGAAGATTACCAAAAAGAGGATTTAACCCAATTAATAAAAAAAAAGTAGCAAAAATAAATTTAGATCAGTTGCAAAATTATTTAGATAATAAAAAAATTGACCCTGAAAGTCAGATTAACTTAGAGAGTCTTAAAAAAAGTAAGATTATAAATAAATCTTATTCAAAATTTAAAATTCTCGCTAATGGAAATATAAAAACTAAAATAAATATCGAAGCAGATTCTTCATCAAATAAAGCAAAAGAAAAAATCGAAAAAATTGGTGGTATTTTAAAGCTTAAAGAAACAAAATAGAATGAGTGAGTCGTCACAAACAAATGATTTAAGAAATAGGATCATTTTTACAATTTTTATACTTGCTATATATAGATTGGGTACATTTGTACCTTTGCCTGGCATAGATCCAGATCAGTTACAAGTTATGATGGAAAGTAATCAAAAAGGGTTGTTAGGAATGTTTAATGTTTTTGCGGGAGGTGCTGTCAGCAGAATGGCAATTTTTGCGCTTGGTATAATGCCTTATATTTCTTCGTCAATTATAATACAACTATTAACAGGGGTTACTGACTATTTTAAAAATCTTAAAGCACAAGGTGAAATTGGAAGACAAAAAATTACTCAAATTACAAGATATGGAACCGTTTTACTCGCAACGGTTCAAGGTTATGGACTTGCTGTCGGATTAGAATCTTCAGCAGATCTCGTTATAAATCCGGGAGTATTTTTTAAGATATCCACTGTTACAACAATTGTTGCTGGAACAATATTTTTAATGTGGTTAGGAGAACAAATTACTCAAAGAGGTATAGGAAATGGTATATCTTTAATAATTTTCTCTGGAATTGTTGCTGAAATACCTAGAGCTTTAGTTACAACTTTTGAATTGGGTAGGACAGGAGCAATTTCAACTTTAATGATTATATTTATATTTGTTTTATTAGTTCTAACAATTTTATTTATAGTATTTATGGAACGAGCATTAAGAAAAATACTAATTAATTATCCAAAAAGACAAATGGGAAATAAGATGTACGGTGGAGAATCATCTCATTTACCACTTAAAATAAATTCAGCAGGTGTTATACCAGCTATATTTGCGTCTGCTTTGTTGTTATTGCCTGTAACATTTTCTAATTTTAATGTTTCACAGAATGAATTATTTTTAAATATTTCATCGTATTTTTCTCAAGGTCAGCCACTCTATATGATCTTGTATGCGTCAGGTATAATATTTTTTACATTTTTTTATACTTCGATAACATTTAATCCAAATGAAACAGCAGAAAATTTGAGGAAATATGGAGGCTTCATACCAGGTATAAGACCGGGGGAAAGTACTGCAGCATACATAGATACAATTTTGACAAGGTTAACAACTATAGGGGCATTATATTTAACATTAGTTTGTTTAATGCCTGAGTTTTTAATTGCTAATTATCCTATACCATTTTATTTAGGAGGAGCATCTGTTTTAATTGTTGTTGTTGTTGCCATTGATACTGTTACACAAGTTCAAACAAGATTAATGAGTTCTCAATATGAACAACTTATAAAAAAAACTAAATTTGGTAGATAATAAGTGAATGTTATTATATTTGGTCCACCAGGAGCTGGAAAAGGGACACAAGCATCTAATATAGTTAAAAAATTTAATCTATATCAAATCTCAACAGGTGACTTATTAAGAGCTGAAGTTAAAAATAAAACAGAAATTGGTAAAGATATTGAGAATATAATTTCAAAAGGTGATTTTGCAACTGATGAGATTGTGAATGAATTAATAAAAAAAGTTATTTTTGATGAAAAAAAAAAAAATAAATTAATATTTGATGGATATCCTAGATCGCTTAGCCAAGCAGAAAATCTAGATTTACTATTAAAACAATCAAATCAGAAAATAAATTTTATTTTTTTTTTAAATGTGAAAAAAGAGATGATAATTAAAAGAATTGAGAAACGGAAAATTTTAGAAAAAAGAGCTGACGATAATCTAAATACTATATTAAAAAGATACGACACATACATGATGACAACAAAACCAGTATTGGATTTCTATTCAAAAAAACCAAACTTTTATGAAATAGATGGAAGTGAAAATATTGTTGAAATATCTAGTAAAATTGAGCAAATTCTAACTGTTTAAGACATTGACTTTGAATAAACTTCTTATATAAAAGGCTAAATTTTATCTCATAATTATGGCTCGTATAGCAGGTGTAAATATACCACAAAATAAATTGGTCAGGATTGGCCTAACATACATTTACGGTATTGGTGAAAAAAATTCTAACGATATTTGCAAATTTTTAGAAATCCCTAATACTAAAAGAGTAAACGAACTTACAGATGATGAAATATTAAAAATAAGAGAATATATTGATCAAAAATTTACTGTTGAGGGAGATCTAAGAAGAGACACCTCTTTAAATATTAAAAGATTAATTGATCTTGCTTCTTATAGAGGTTCAAGACATAGAAAAAAATTACCGGTAAGAGGTCAAAGAACTAGGTGTAACGCTAGAACACGTAAAGGTAAAGCAATTGCAATAGCAGGTAAAAAATTAACGCCATTAAAGAAATAATATGCCAAAAGACAAAACTGAAAATAAAGATAAAAACAAAGAAGGTGCTGAAAAAATAAAAAAAAGTTCTTACTCAAAGAAAAAAAAAAATAAAAAAAATATATTAAATGGAATTGCTTATGTGCAGTCAACATTTAATAATACAATTGTTTCAATTGCAGATACAAATGGAAATGTAATATCTTGGGCCTCCGCTGGACAAAAGGGATTTAAGGGTTCAAGAAAATCAACTCCTTATGCAGCACAAGTTGCAGCAGACTCTGCAGCATCAAAGGCTCTAGAGGTTGGAATGAAAATTTTATCTGTAGAAGTGAAAGGTCCAGGATCAGGCAGAGAAACCGCCTTAAGAGCTTTACAAGCAAGGGGTTTCAAAATAATTTCAATTAAAGACACAACACCAATGCCGCATAATGGTTCAAGACCACCAAAAAAAAGGAGAGTATAAATGGATACATCAGAAGTTAATATAAAAAATTGGAAATCACTAATTAAGCCTCCAAAACTCGATATTAATTTAAGTGAAGATAAATCATATGCTAAAATTATCGCTGAACCTCTTGAAAAAGGCTATGGACTTACTTTAGGAAATTCTCTAAGAAGAATTCTCCTATCTTCTATAAGAGGTACAGCTGTTACTGCAATACAAATAGATGGAGTTTTGCATGAATTTACATCAATCAAAGGCGTGAGAGAGGATGTAACGGATATAGTATTAAATGTAAAATCACTTGCCTTAAAAAGTAATTCCGAGACAATAAGTAAATTAATTTTGGATGCTAAAGGACCTGGCGAAATAAAAGCTTCAAGCATTACGACCTCATCTGATATAGAGATCTTAAATCCTGATCTCGTAATATGCAATTTGGATGAAAATACTAATTTTCATATGGAAATGACAGTTAGCAATGGAAAAGGTTATGTTTCAGCAGACATGAATAAACCCGAAGAGCCACCGTTAGGACTTATACCAATAGATTCACTATTTAGCCCTGTTAAGAAAGTTTCATATTCTATTAGCACAGCAAGAGAAGGAAAAGCTCTAGATTATGATAAACTAACAATGGAAGTGGAGACAAATGGATCAATTTCAGCAGAGGATGCTGTTGCATATTCTGCCAGAATTTTTCAAGATCAATTAGGCATGTTTGTCAATTTCGATGAACCTCAAGAAGTAATTGTAAGAGAACAACCTACTGAACCAGAATTCAATAAAAACCTATTAAGAAAAGTTGATGAATTAGAACTTTCAGTTAGATCAATGAACTGCTTAAAAAATGATAATATTATATACATCGGAGACCTAGTTCAAAAATCTGAAGGCGAAATGCTGAGAACTCCAAATTTTGGAAGAAAATCTCTAAATGAAATAAAAGAGGTTTTAACCGGGATGTCTCTTTATCTTGGAATGGAGATACCAAATTGGCCTCCAGACAACATTGCTGAATTATCAAAAAAACTTGAGGAAGCTATCTAATGAGACATAGAATGGGCTATAAAAAGCTCAATAGAACATCAGAACATCGAAAAGCATTAATTAAAAATATGCTAAATTCATTAATTAAGTATGAGCAAATAACAACCACATTACCCAAAGCAAAAGTTTTAAAACCTCAAGCAGATAAAATCATTACACTAGGCAAAAAAGATACATTATCTAATACAAAGACCTTAATTTCAAAACTACAGGATATTAAATCTACAAACAAAGTTAAAAAAACCCTTTCTAAGAGATATGAAAATAGAAAAGGAGGATATACAAGAATTATTAAGGCTGGTTTTAGATATGGTGATAACGCACCAATGGCAGTAATTGAGTTTGTAGATAGAGATATTGAAGCAAAAAAAGTAGATAGAAAGAAAAAAGATACAACTAAAGATCAAAATAAAGAAACACCTAAAGAAACAACTGCTTAACTAAACTAAATGAAAAAACTAATACGCGTTGAAAAGACGTTCAACGGTATGCGTATTGATAGATTTTTAAGAAATCAGTTTGGACAAATTCCTCAAAGTCTTATTGAAAAAAATTTAAGAAACGGAAAGATAAAGTTAAATAAAAAAAAAATTAAAAGTTCTAAAAAAATTCAATTAAACGATAGAATTGAATTATTTAACTTTGAATTTAAAAATAGTTTAAATCAAAATAAACAAAAATTTGCACCTACAAATGACATAATCAAAGAAAATGAAGATTTAATAATAGAAAACAATGATAATTTTGTAGTTTTAAACAAACAATCTGGAATTTCAGTACAGGGTGGTACAAAATCTAAAAAAAATTTAATCGATATTTTTTCAAAAAGTGATTTGTTTAAAGATACTAAACCATTTTCTGTGCATAGATTGGATAAAGATACATCAGGTGTGTTTATTATTGCAAAGAATAGAGAGACAGCTCAATTGCTAACATCACTTTTTAGACTAAGAAAAGTTTACAAAACTTACCTCGCTATCTGTAATGGAGAACTAAATTTAAAAAATGAGGGTTTAATTAAAGATGATTTATTAAGATTTGAAAATAAAAAAAAAATAATAGAAAGAGCAGAGACAAAATATGAAATTTTAGATAAGAATAATATTGCTACATTTATACAATTACATCCAATTACTGGCAGAAAACATCAATTAAGAAAACAATTATTTAATCTTGGAAACTCAATTATTGGAGATAAAAAATACAATACAACAAATAACTCAAAAGTGAGTACTAAAAATCTGATGTTACACTCTTATCAAATAAAATTTAAAATTAATGAAAAAAAATATACATTTAGAGCAACACCACCTGATTATTTTAGAAATATGTTAAAAGTAAAAAGACTCAATTTTTAATATTTAATAAAAAATTTTTAATTAAGGTAGCTTCAATGTTTTTATAGTTTTGTTCTTTAATTGTTTTTAAATTTGTAACTTTTCTATTGCTAATTCCACAAGGTATTATTTTTTTATATGCATCTAGATTATTAGATATATTTAGTGCAAATCCGTGGTAAGCAATCCATTTTCTTACTTTAATACCTATTGCTGCAATTTTATTTACTTTTCCTGATTTATCCTTAAACCAAATTCCAATATTTTTTCTATCTGCAAAACTTTTTATATTATATTCCTTTAAGGTATCGATAATTGTTTTTTCTATAGCATTCAAAAGTGTTTTTATATTTTTACCTCGTCTGTTTAGATCTAGAACAAAATAAAAAACTATTTGACCTGGCCCATGGTAGGTTATTTTTCCACCTCTATTTGTTTTTACAAAATTTATTGATTTATCTAAAATTTCATAATTTTTAAAACTTGTTCCACCAGTATAAATCTCTTCATGTTCAAGTATCCAAATAAGTTCTTTATTTTTATTCGCTCTGATTTGCGCCAATCTATCCTCGAGCATATCTATAGAATATTTATATTTTATTGGTTTTACTGACTTTTTGATCTCTATTGTCATTATAAATTTGTATTATTTTTATTTTGTATTAATAGTGCCAACTAAATTATAGGTAAATTTTATGTCCATAATAAAAAAAATAAAAGATAAAAAAGTCAATTTTGAATTTAATAAAGAGTTTATTAAAGTTGTTACAGATAAAATTGCCTCAAATGATGCTGAATTTATTACAAATTCATTTAATGATATGCATCCAGCAGATGCAGCTGACATAGTTGAGCATCTAAGTCAAAACGATAGAGAAAGTTTAATAAAATTAAATAATTTTAAAGTAGATCCTGAGGTTTTTGTTGAGTTAAACGAGTCAATTCAATCTGAAATGATTGCCTATTTATCATCTGAATCAATAGTAAATATTTTAAAAAACTTGGAGTCAGATGATGCAATTAAAATCTTAGAAAATGTAGATGAAAAAGATAAAAATACTATTCTTAGTTCATTACCTCCCAAAGACAGATTTGCTTTACTTGAAAGTTTGAGTTATCCAGAGGATACAGCTGCTAGAATTATGCAGCGTGAGTTTACAGCAATACCAAGCAATTGGTCTGTTGGACAAACAATAGATTATCTTAGAGAAAATAAAGAACTTCCAGAGGAATTCCTTGAAATATTTATTGTTGATCAAGAATTTAAACCTATAGGCACTGTTCCATCATCAAGAGTGTTAAGAACACCTAGAGACACAAAAATGATGTCTATTATGGCTGAGTCTCAAACATTGATACCTGTTGATATGGATAAAGAGGAAGTAGGTAATTTATTTGAAAATTATAATTTAAGTTCTGCCGCAGTTGTAGACAAGTCCGACAAGTTAGTTGGAATGATAACTTATGATGACGTGTTGACAGTATTAAAAGAAGAGGCTGAGGAAGATGCTCTTAGATTAGCTGGAGTAGGTGACGAAGAAATTACCGATGGAGTAATTACAAAAACAAAGAGAAGATTTAATTGGTTACTTTTAAATTTGTTCACTGCTTTTCTTGCAACTTATTGTATCAGTTTATTTGGGGCTACTATTGAACAAATGGTAGTGCTAGCTTTTTTAATGCCAATTGTTGCTTCAATGGGAGGTAACGCTGGTATGCAAACATTGGCAGTTACTGTAAGATCATTAGCAACACAAGATCTTACAAAAAATAATTTTACTAACAACATTGTTAAAGAATTTAACATTGGGATTTTAAATGGAATTATTTTTGCAATAATAAGTTCTATAATAGTTTACTTTTGGTTTAATGATTCTCAACTTGCTTTTATAATTTCTATTTCTATGATTTTAACAATGATAGTTGCAGGATTGTTTGGAATTTTAATCCCTGTTACGTTAAAAAAAATGAATATAGATCCAGCTATTTCTTCTAGCGTTTTTGTGACCACTATTACAGATGTAATAGGGTTTGTCTCTTTTTTAGGTGTAGGTGCTTATTTTTTATAATTAAAAGTTGTCAATTAATCTTATTTTATTAATATTGTATGCCACAAAAAGTCTAAATTTATTTTTAAAGTTATTAAGTTTAAGATTTTTTTCATCTCTGAACTCTAAATAGTCTATTTTTATATTAAATTTTTTCTCAAGTTCTTTTTTATAATCAGATAAATCTACTTTGAATTTCGATGATCTTAATTTAGTTCTTTTTTTTATTTTGATTAATAATTTTGCAATATGTGAGGCTTTTTCTAATGATTTTTTATTTAATAATTTATTTCTTGTGGATAATGCAATTTTGTCAACCGTTCTTATTGTTGGACATGCATTTATTCGTACTTCGAATTTTTTTGATAAAAATCTTCTAATCAACTGTAATTGTTGATAGTCTTTTTCACCCATAAACAAATCTTTTGATTTAACAATAGACATCAATCTATTCATCACATTAAGCACTCCTTCAAAATGACCTTTTCTAAATTTTGCACATAATATTTTATCTTTTTTTCTTAAAACAAATTTCCTAGCCTTAAATTTATAAATATCTTTTGTTGTAGGCAAGAAGAGGTAATTTACTTTTAATTTTTTTAAAGTTAGAATATCTTTTTTTATATCTCTAGGATATTTTTTAAAGTCACTGGCCTTGTTAAATTGAGTTGGATTAACAAAAATACTAACAATAGTCTCTTTGTTTTTCTTTTGAGATGCTTTGATTAAGGATATATGACCGTTATGTATTCCACCCATAGTTGGCACAAATCCAACATTTTTGAAGTTTTTAATTTCTTTATTTAAATCAAAAATACTAGTAATTATTTTCATTTTATAAATATATGTTAATAGATAAATTATCTAAATGATTAAACAAGCTATTATTCCACTAGCAGGATTGGGAACAAGACTCTTACCTTTGACAAGTGTCTTTGCTAAAGAACTCCTACCTATTAATGGTAAACCAGGAATTGAATATATACTTGATGAATGTATAGAGGCTGGGATTACTGAAATAATTTTTATTATTTCAAAAAAAAAAGAGATGATAAGGAGATATTTTTATAATGACAATTTTTATAAATCTCTAATTAAAAAAAAAAAAGATCCAAGAATTATTGAAGAATATAGAAAAATCTTAAAATATAAAAAAAAAATTAAATTTGTATACCAAAACAAACCTTTGGGAACAGGTGATGCTGTACTTAAGACAAGAAAATTCATAAAAAATAATTATTTTTTAATGCTTCTTCCTGATGATTTAATTATGAAAAATAATTGTTCAAAAGAAATGATTAGATTACATAAAAAACATAAAGCTTCAGTTATGGCAAGTATGACAGTAAAAAAAAATAATGTTAATCGTTGGGGAATATATTCTGTTGATTATAAAATAGATAGGAGAAATTTTGTAATATCTGATGTAATAGAAAAACCTTCCGTTAAAGAAGCACCCTCTAAAAATGCTGTCATTGGCAGATATATATTAAGTAGAGACATTTTTAAAATTCTTAAAAAACAAAAAAAAGGAAAAGGTGGAGAAATTCATATCACAGACTCGATTAAAACTATGATTGATAATAAATCATTATTTATTGGCCATAAATTTTCAGGAAAGTATCTAGATTGTGGCTCAATGGATGGTTATATAAAATCAACTTTAGAGATCGCCAAATTATGAAAATTTGCATTATTGGATCTGGTTATGTAGGTTTAGTCAGTGGAACATGTTTTTCAGAATTAGGAAATAAAGTTATTTGTGTCGATAATAATAAACAAAAGATTGAAAATCTTAAAAAAGGAATTATTCCAATTTATGAACCTGGATTAGAGGAATTAATTATAAGAAATGTTAAACAAAATAGACTTAATTTTTCTACAGATGTAAATAATTCAATAAGAAATTCAGATATTATATTTATTTGTGTAGGCACTCCTACTATCAAAAATTCTAATAAGGCTAACTTAAAATATGTTTATAAAGTTGTATCCGATATAAAAAAAAATTTAAATAAATATAAAATCATAGTCACAAAATCTACAGTACCGGTAACAACCGGTGATCAAATAGAAAAAATATTATCTTCAAAAAAAAGTAAAATTAAATTTGATGTTATTTCAAATCCTGAATTTTTAAGAGAAGGTGAGGCAATCAGAGACTTTATGTATCCTGATAGAGTTGTAATTGGTACTGACAGTAAAAAAGCAAATAATATAATAAAAAACCTTTATTTACCGTTAATAAAAAAAACAAATAGATATTTTCATACCTCCAGAAGAGCTGCTGAATTAATAAAATATGCTTCAAATGCATTCTTAGCTACAAAAATTTCATTTATTAATGAAATTGCAAATCTATGTGAAAATACAAATATAGATGTAAAAGAAATATCTACTGGAATCGGATTGGATAATAGAATAGGCGATAGATTTTTAAGAGCAGGACCTGGATATGGTGGATCTTGTTTTCCAAAAGATACGAGAGCTTTAGTAACAACATCTAAGCAATTTAAAACTAACCTATCAATAGTCAAAAGTGTAATAAATTCAAATAAATCAAGATATAAAATTTTACTAAATAAAATAAATAAAATTATGAAAAATAAACTTAAAGATAAAAGTATTACTTTTTTAGGAGTTACTTTTAAACCAGGTACAGATGATATGAGAGAGGCTGCTTCTTTAAAATTAATACCTTACTTAATAAATAAAGGATCTAACGTTTCCTACTATGAACCTACGGGCATAAAAAGTAATTTTAATAACAAAGTAAAATATATAAATAATATAAAAGATGCCTGTAAAAAAGCCGATTTAATTATAATTCACACTGAATGGAATGAATTTAAACAACTTAATCTTAAAAAAATTAGTAATAAGAAAAATTATAAAATTTATGATTTAAGAAATTTATATTCCCCAGATAAAATGAAAAAAAATAAAATTAATTATTTCAGTATAGGTAGATAGCTATTTAATCTCAAATATAGCATCAACCTCAACTGCAACACCTAACGGCAAACTATTTGTGCTAACAGCAGCTCTGGTATGAGTTCCATTTTCACCAAAAACATTCTTGATTAAATCCGAAGCACCATTAATTACTTTGGGTTGTTCAATAAAGTCCTCTGTGGAATTAACAAACCCTGTTAATTTGATACATGATTTTATTTTTGATAGATCGTCACCACAAGCTTTTTTAGCTTGAGAAATAATACTTAATGCACATCTCTCCGCAGCTTTGTAAGCTTGATCTGTGTTAAAATCCTTTCCAACTTTCCCTTTGATTAACTTACCCTCAGCATCAATGGATATTTGTCCTGAAATGAAAAGTAAATTACCAGTGATTTTAGTTGCCACATATGATCCAACGGGGTCAGTAGCTTTTGGCAAAGTAATACCCATTTCATTCAATTTTTTATCAATATTCATTATTTACTTTTTTTTTTCTTTTTATTTTTATCGTACTCTTTTCTTTTCTCAATTAAAATAAGCGCCTCTTCCATTGTTAATTCAATGGGGTCTTTCTCCTCAGGTATTGTGGCATTTAATGATTTATATTTAATATATGGCCCATATTGACCTTTCATTATTCTTACTGGTTTTTTATCTTCAGGGTGTTCTCCAAGATCTTTTATTAATGATGATGAAATTCTACCAGGTTTTGCTTCAGCAATTAATGTTACTGCTCTATTTAATCCAATGCTAAATATTTCTTCCACATTCTCTAAACGAGCAGATTTATTATCACATTTTAAATAAGGGCCGAATCTTCCAACATTTACGGTTATATCTTTATCATTTTCAGGATTTTTACCTAAGATTAATGGTAAAGAGCACAAATATTTTGCTCTTTCTAAATCTATACTTTTAATATCAATCCCTTTTGGTATTGAGACATTTTTCATATTATTTTCTTCTTTTTTCAATTTCCTTTTTTTCTTTGCTGTTTCCTCTTCTTCTATTTCTTTTTCATATTGCAAATAAGGGCCAAATCTTCCATTTTTTAAATATATATCTTTACCAAGATCATTTTGACCAATGAGTTTCGGCTCTGCCAAGGTTAATTGTTGAGCAGCCTTAGATTTAGACAGAGGTCTGGTAAATTTACATTCAGGATAATTTGAGCATCCAATAAATGCACCACCTCTGAAACTATTTTTTAAGCTTAATTGGCCACTATCACAAAGTCTACATTTTCTATTTATATTTCCATCTTTATCTACTTCAAAAATTAATGATCCCAGACTTTCATTAAGTAAGTCTAGAACTTCTCTTGTTCTTTTTTCCTTAACATCTGTTACATTTAAATTAAAGTCTCTCCAAAATTCCTCTAAAACCTTAATCCAATTCTCTTTACCCGATGTTATGTCATCTAATTGATCTTCTAATTTTGCAGTAAAATCATAATCAACATATTTTGAAAATAATTTTTCTAAAAACGCAGATAGCAATTTTCCTCTATCTGTTGGAAAAAATCTTTTATTTTCTATATCAGCATATCCTCTGTTTGAAATAACAGATATGATACTAGCATAAGTAGACGGTCTACCAATTCCTAATTCTTCAAGTTTTTTAACAAGACTCGCTTCAGAATATCTTGGTGGGGGTTGAGTAAAGTGTTGTTCATCATTAAAATCTTTATAAGATACTTCTCCTTTACTTACATCTGGTAAAATATTTTCCTCATCTTTATTTCCATCTAAATTTGAAACTTTTAAAAAACCATCAAACTTTAAAGTGGAGCCACTTGCTTTAAATATATTTTTTTCATCATCTGATGAGATAGTAATAGTTTTTCTATCAAATTTTGCAGATTCCATTTGTGAGGAGAGGGATCTTGACCAAATTAAATTATACAATTTATATTGATCTGTACTTAGATATTTTTTCATATCATCAGGAACTCTACTTATCTCTGTTGGCCTAATTGCTTCATGGGCCTCTTGAGCATTTTTTGCTTTTTTTCCTGAATAATTTAATGGTGATGGTGGCAAATAATCATTTCCGTAGTTCTGAGTAATGAAATCTCTAAATGAGGTAACAGCATCCTTTGATATATTTGTACCATCCGTTCTCATATATGTAATTAAACCAACTGTTTCACCATCTATATCTATACCTTGATACAATCTTTGTGCAATTTGCATTGTTCTTGATGCCCCAAACCCTAATTTACTAGATGAAGTTTGTTGTAAAGTTGAAGTAGTAAATGGACCAGATGGGTTTCGAGTGTATGTTTTAGAAGTTATATCACTAATTTTATATTTTTTGTTTTTTATTAATTCTACTCCTGAATTAACTTCCACTTTATTTTTAAATGAAAACTTTTCAATTTTTTTTCCATCAAGTTGATTAATATTTGTATTTATTATTAAATTGTCTTTTGTTAAAAAATTTACATTTAGTGTCCAAAACTCTTTGGGTTGAAATACCTCTATTTCATGCTCTCTCTCTGTAAGCAATCTAAGTGCTACAGACTGAACTCTTCCTGCGGATTTTGATCCAGGTAGCTTTGTCCATAAAATAGGTGATATATTAAAACCTACTAGATAATCTAAAGCACGTCTTGCCATGTAAGCATCAACAAGTTCATTCTCAATATTTCTAGGATTATCTATCCCATTTGTTACAGCTTTTTTAGTGATTTCGTTGAAGACTACTCTTTCAACTTTTTTGTCTTTCAGAAGTTTTTTTTCATCTAAAAATTCTTTTACATGCCACGCTATTGCTTCACCCTCACGATCAGGATCTGTTGCAAGTATAATTTTGTCTGAATTCTTGGCTGTATCAGTAATTTCTTTTAAATATTTTTTAGAAAAACTGTCAACTTCCCAAATCATCTTAAAGGAATTTTCTGGATCAACCGAACCATTCTTTGATGGCAAATCTCTGATGTGACCATAGCTAGCTAAAACTGTGTAATCTGCACCAAGATATTTATTTATAGTTTTAGCTTTTGCAGGACTTTCAACAATTACAAGATTCATTATTGTTGAAACTACTTATAACTACTTAACTGTCAAATTAATAAATTTTACTCTTTGTTTCTTCTTTGTTTATTAATCTTTTTATATTTTCTCTATGTGTATAAAAAATTAATACAAACATAATGGTAAAAAAAATAAAATTACCATTACCTAAAATTAATATGTAAATTGGTATTGAGATTGATGCAATTAAGGAAGATAGGGAAGAATATTTAGATATAATAAAGGTTAAAACCCAAATAATCCCAAATATTAATGCATAATAAATATTTATTGAAATTAGTATTCCCACAAATGTTGCAACACCCTTACCTCCATCAAATTTTAACCAAACTGGAAATAAATGACCTAAAAAAGCACAAAGTGCTGAAATAAAAATTAAATCAGGATAATAAAGCTTTACATAAATAACAGGTATAACAGCTTTTAAAATATCTAGTATTAAGGTTAAATATCCTAATCTTTTATTTCCTGTTCTTAAAACATTTGTTGCTCCTATATTTCCAGACCCCACATCTCTTATATCTTTTTTAAGAAATATTTTTGTAAATATGTATCCAAAAGGAATTGAACCAAATAAATAAGATATTAAAGCTGTTATTATATAATCCATTATTCAGCTTTAAATAATTCTTCTCCATTAACAAAAGTATTCATTACTTTACCTTGCAATTTTTTATCTTCTATTGGAGTATTTTTTGATTTTGATATTAATTTTTCTTTTCTCACTACCCATGGTTTGTTTATGTCTACAATACAAAAGTCAGCATCATTACCTATTGATAAATTACCTTTGTTAATTTTAAGTATTTTCGCAGGACTAGATGTTAAAGCCTTTATAATAGTTTCTAAATTTACTGATCCATTGTGATATAACTCTAAACTTAAAGGTAATAAAGTTTCGATACCTGATGCACCAGTTTCTGCTTGTGCAAAAGTTAATCTTTTATTTTCCTCGTCTTCAGGTTTATGATCTGATACTATTACATCAATCGTTTCATCAACCAACCCTTGAACTAGAGCATTTCTATCATCTTCGGTTCTTAAAGGTGGAGACAACTTTAAAAATGTTTTGAAATCACCAATATCATTTTCGTTTAAAGATAAATTATTAATTGAAACACCGCAGCTAAAATTAACTTTTATCTTTCTCTCTCTAATTATTTCAACTGAACTCGCTGATGAAATTTGTGATATATGATATCTACAATTGTTATACTCTAATAAAGTTAAATCTCTTTCTAAGATTAACAATTCTGCACTTACAGGAATTCCCTGCAAACCAAGTTTTGTAGCAATTATGCCATCATTAATCATTCCATCTTTTGATAACTCTGCATCTTCTGCATGTTGTATAATTAAAGAATTTAAATCTGAGGCTGAATTCATAATTCTATTCATTATTCTTGGGTTTTGAATAGTTTTAATTCCATCTGTAAATCCAATAATCCCTTTTCCTTGCAATAACCCAAATTCAGTCATGTTCTCTCCCTCTGTATTTACAGTTAATGCAGCAGTTGGAAAAATATTTATTTTAGATTTATCTCTTCCTCTTCTTCTAAGAAAATCAACAATCGAAACATTATCAATCACTGGATTTGTGTTAGGCATTGTTACAACGGATGTCACTCCACCTGATAAAGCAGCTTCGCTTAATGTTCTAAAATTTTCTTTATATTCAAAACCAGGCTCACCAACAAATACACGCATATCTACCAAACCAGGGAATATATGCTTACCTTTTAAATCGATTACTTTTTCTCGAGATGGAATATTATTAGTATTTACTTTTTTACCAACACCTTCAATTTTTCCATTTTCGTCAATTATTAATCCACCTGTCTCATTTAATGAATTATACGGATCAATTATATTTGCATTTATAAAGTATTTTTTTTTCATTTATTCACAAAATATCTTTAAGCAAGCCATTCTTACTGCTACTCCTAATTCAACTTGTTCTTTAATTACACTTTTATTAATATCGTCTGCTAAGTTTGTATCAATTTCAATTCCTCTGTTCATTGGACCTGGGTGCATTATAAGCGCATCTTCCTTAGCAAATTTTATTTTGTCTGGTGTTAAACCGTAATATTCATAGTATTCTCTGTTAGAAGATAGAAAAGAACTTGTCATTCTTTCATTCTGAAGTCTTAACATCATCACTATGTCACAGTCTTTAACCCCTTTTTTCATATCTGAAAAAATATTGACACCAAATCTTTCTATTTCATTTGGCATAAGATTAGTTGGAGCTACTATATTTACTTCAGCACCTAACATGTTTAGTAAATAAATATTTGATCTTGCTACTCTTGAATGAAGAATATCTCCACATATAGCTATTTTAAGACCTTCTATTTTTTTTCTTCTATTTATTATAGTTAACGCATCTAGTAAAGCTTGAGTAGGGTGTTCTCTTCGTCCATCTCCTGCATTTAGAACTGCACAATTAACTTTTTGAGATAACAAATTACAAGCACCTGAATCTTGATGCCTTATAACGATGATATCTGGATGCATTGCATTTAATGTCATTGCTGTATCTATTAGAGTTTCACCTTTTTTTATAGCAGAGTTTGTAATATTCATTGACATTACATCTGCACCTAATCTTTTTCCTGCTAATTCAAAAGAACTTTGAGTCCTGGTCGAAGGTTCAAAAAATAAATTTATTTGCGTTTTACCTTTTAAAATATCAAGCTTTTTGTTTTTGCTTTTGTTTAACTCAATGAATTTCGAGGCTTCATTCAAAATTATATTTACATCATTGACTGATAAGTCTTGAATACCTAACAAATGTTTTTGGGAAATTTTAATAGCTTTTTTAGATTTAATTGCCATTAAAATTAACTCTATAACTAATTAGAGTTAACTATGCAAGCATTAATTCTGTAAATAATCTAGGGCTCCTTGTAAAATAAATGCTGCAGCAAATTTATCTATATCTTTCTCTCTTTTGCTAACGTTTATATCCAATTCACTGGACAAATTAAAAGCTCCAACTGTAGATAATCTTTCATCCCATAGACAAACAGGAATGTTAATTTTATCTGCAAGATTGATTGCTATGTCTTTAGCTGATTGTGATGATTTTCCATATGAACCATCCATATTTATTGGATTCCCAACTATTATACCTTTGACATCGTTCTCCTTGATTATACTCTTAATATCTTCAATTAATTTAGAAGACTTTATTTTTTCTAAAGTTTTATAAGGTGTAGCAATTTTTTGATTGCCATCGCTTATTGCAATTCCAATCCTTTTTGAACCCAAATCTATACCTATAATTCTTGATCCATCTGATACTTTTAATTTGAATTCGTTAATTGTGATCATATTGTATATTTTTAACTTAAGTGGTAGTTTGCGACAATATTTTTTACCATATGAGTATAGATCTTAAAACTGTAAAACACATATCAAAATTAGCTAGAATCTCACTAGATGAGAAAAAAGCAGAAAAACTAGCGACTGATATGAATTCAATATTTGAATTTATTGAAAAATTAAATGAATTAAATACAGATAATGTTGAACCATTAACTTCTATAGCTGAAACAACGTTAAGATTTAGAGATGATAAAATAACAAGTGAAAATATAAGAGAAAAAATATTAAAAAATTCACCAGAAAAAAATGATGATTTTTTTGTTGTACCGAAAGTTGTTGAGTAATGTCTGAAATAACATCTTTAACACTTTATGAATTAATTAAAAATATTAAAGAGAAAAAAATATCTTCAAATGAAGCTGCAAAATCTTTTGTTGATAGAGCTGAAAAGTCAAAAAAAATAAATGCATATGTAACTGAAAATTTTGAAAATTGTCTTAAACTCTCAAAAGAGTTTGATGATAAACCAAATTTTGATTTAAAACTTCCAGGCATTCCAATTGCTGTAAAAGATCTCTTTTGCACAAATGAAGTAAGAACAACAGCTGGAAGCAATATCTTAAATAATTTTGTACCAACCTATGAATCTACTGTAACACAAAATATATGGAACGAAGGAGGCATATTGCTTGGCAAACTTAATTGTGATGAATTCGCAATGGGATCATCTAATGAAACAAGTTTTTTTGGCAATGTTCAAAACCCAATCGCAGAAGATTTAGTTCCTGGTGGATCATCTGGTGGTTCTTCAGCGGCTTTAGCAGCTAATTTAACGCCTGTAACAATAGGAACTGACACTGGTGGATCTATTAGGCAACCTGCCTCCTTTACTGGTACAGTAGGACTAAAACCTACTTATGGCAGCTGTTCAAGATATGGAATTGTTGCTTTTGCATCATCTCTAGATCAAGCAGGTCCAATGAGCAAAGATGTCAAAGATAGCTCCATTCTTTTAGAGGTGATCTCATCATTTGATAAAAAAGATTCAACCTCAATTGATTTTAAAAGAAATAATTATTCATCAGAGCTAACTAGAAATATTAAAGGTTTAAAAATTGGTATTCCAAAAGAATATAGAGTTGATGGGATGCCAGACGAAATTGAGAAACTTTGGAAAAAAGGTATTGATTATGCAAAAGATTGTGGAGCAGAAATAATTGATATTTCATTACCTCATACTAGCTATGCTTTACCAACTTATTATATTGTAGCGCCAGCTGAAGCATCATCTAATTTAGCAAGATATGATGGTGTTAAATATGGTCTAAGATCTTCCGGGAAAAATTTAATTGATATGTATGAAAAAACTAGATCAGAGGGATTTGGTGAAGAAGTAAAGAGAAGGGTAATGATAGGTACCTATGTTTTATCTTCTGGATATTATGATGCTTACTATCTTAAAGCTCAAAAAGTTAGACAATTAATTAAACAAGATTTTGACCAAGCTTATAATAAAGTAGATGCTATTTTGACACCTTCAACACCTAGTTCTGCATTTAAAATAGGAGAAAAATCTAATGATCCAGTTTCAATGTATTTAAATGATATATTTACTGTTCCAGTAAATCTTGCAGGTTTACCTGGAATTTCAATACCTGCAGGTGTAGATAAAAATAATTACCCATTGGGTTTACAAATAATAGGTAAATCGTTTGATGAACAAACAGTTTTAAATATTGCTTATTCAATGGAGGAAAAAATCAATTATAAAAATAATATAACTGATTGGTGGATGAAATAATGTCTAAAAATAATTCGGAATATTTAATTGAAAGAAATGATAATGTTTATGAAGTTGTTATAGGACTTGAAGTTCATGCTCAAGTAACATCAAATTCAAAACTTTTTTCATCTTCTTCTACAAAATTTGGTGCTGAACCTAATACTCAAGTAAGCTTAGTTGATGCAGCTTTTCCAGGCATGCTTCCAGTAATTAATGAATTTTGTGTTAAACAAGCTATAAAAACTGGCATTGGTTTAAGAGCTAAGATCAATAATAAGTCTGTTTTTGATAGAAAGAATTATTTTTATGCAGATTTACCTCAGGGTTATCAAATTTCACAATACAAATACCCAATCGTGGGTGAGGGTAATGTTATTTTGGATATGCCTGAAGGTCAAAAACAGGTTGGAATAGAAAGATTACATTTAGAGCAGGATGCAGGTAAAAGTATTCATGATATTGATCCTAGTAATACACTAGTTGATCTTAATAGATCAGGTGTAGCTTTAATGGAGATTGTCAGTAAGCCTGATCTAAGATCACCAGATGAAGTGAATGCTTATATAAAAAAACTTAGATCTATTATGAGATATTTAGGAACTTGCGATGGGAACATGCAAGAGGGATCCTTAAGAGCTGATGTTAATGTGTCTGTAAGAATAAAAGGCTCAACAGATTTAGGAACAAGATGTGAAATAAAAAATGTTAATTCTATCAAATTCATGCAAATGGCAATTATTTATGAAGCAAATAGACAAGTCGATTTAATAGAAGAAGGTCAAGAAATAGATCAAGAAACAAGGCTTTTTGATACAAAAAAAAATGAAACAAGATCAATGAGGTCGAAAGAAGATGCTCATGATTATAGATACTTTCCAGATCCAGATTTACTTCCATTAGAAGTTACGGATGAATTTATTGATAAACTAAAATCTGAAATTCCTGAATTACCAGATGATAAAAAGAAAAGATTTATTGATGAATTTAAAGTCTCACTTTATGATGCAACAATACTGGTCTCTGATATCGATATAGCTAAATATTTTGAAGAAGTTGTTGCCAAAATGGGTAAAAACCGTGACATGAAACTAGCCGTAAATTGGATTACAGGAGAATTATTTGCAGTTTTAAATGAAAAAAATATTGAAATTGCTCAAAGTCCAATAAGCGCAAAAAATTTGGCAAAATTGATTAATTTAATTAAAAATGGAACAATCTCAGGAAAAATTGCTAAGACAATATTTGAGTTAATGTTAGATGGTGACATAGACCCTCAAATAATTGTTGAGGAAAAAGGGTTAAAGCAAGAAAGTGATCCAAAAGCATTAGAGGCATTAATTGATAAAATAATCAATGATAACAGAGAAAAAGCTATTGAGTATAAACAAGGAAAAGAAAAGCTATTTGGCTTCTTTGTTGGACAGGCAATGAAAGCTTCTGGTGGAAAAGCTAACCCTCAATTAATTAATGAAATATTAAAGAAGAAACTTTAATTTAACTAAACCTATAGTCATTATATAATTAATATAGATGGGAAAGAATATTGAAATTTCTGAAAAAATCGAAAAATATATTAATAATTTTAGTTTTAAACTAAACTCAGTTCAAAAAGAAATCATAGATTATAATAATACTCTTGGAAATGAAAAAAGAATGCAAGTAGCAATATCTCAATGTCATTTTCTCCATTTAATAATAAAAATATCTAATATAAAAAATGTGCTTGAGATTGGAACTTTTACTGGATTAAGTGCACTTTCTATTGCCCTTGCACTTCCTGATGATGGAAAACTTACAGCACTTGATAAAGACCTAGAGACAAACAAGATCGCAGTAAGTTTTTTTAAGAAAGCTAATCAAGATAAAAAAATTCAAACGATTGTGAAACCTGCGCTAGATAGTTTAGATGAATTAAAAAAACAAAAATATGATATGGTTTTTATTGATGCTGATAAGCTCAACTATAAAGAATATTATGAAAAATCATTAAAAATAATAAAAAAAGGTGGTTTGATCATTATTGATAATGTTTTATGGCATGGTGAAGTTGCAGATGAAGATAATATGGATAAATTTACATTAAATATTAGAGAATTTAATGAGCATGTATCAACTGATAAAAGAGTAGAACAAATAATTATCCCATTAGGAGATGGAATGACTGTTTGTAGGGTTTTATAATGTTCAATATTTTTGGTTTTTATAAATTTAAAAAACTTAATAATCTTAAAAAATTGAAAAATAGATTAGAAAATAATCTTAAAGATTATGAAATTAAAGGAACAATAATAATTTCACCCGAAGGTGTTAATGGAACAATTTCAGATAAAAAAAATAACCTTTTAAAATTCAATAAAATTCTTAAAAAAATATTATCTATAAAAAAATTTAATTCAGAAAATAATTCTAATAGTAAATTTAATCCATTTCATAAACTTAAAATTAAAATCAAAAAAGAAGTTGTTCCAATGGGTTTTAAAGTTAGAAACTATAATTTTCCTAAGAACAACCTAAATCCAAGGGAATGGAATAAAATAATTAAAAAAAAGGATACAGTTTTGATAGATGCACGGAAATCTTTTGAGTATGATGTGGGTACTTTCAAAAAATCTTTAAATCCAAATATAGAAAACTTTCGTGAATTTCCTAAATATTTAAATCAATTTAAAAATATCGAAAATATAGCAATGTTTTGTACAGGTGGTATCAGGTGCGAAAAAGCAAATATTTATTTGAAAAAAAAAGGATTTAAAAATGTATATGTTTTAAAAGGCGGAATTATTAACTATCTGAATAATATTGATAAAAAAAATAGTCAATGGAACGGCGAATGTTTTGTTTTTGATAATAGAGTTTCAATAAAACATGGCTTGAGGCAGGGGAGTTATTCAATTTGTAGTGGTTGCAGAAAACCTGTTTCTATCAAAGAAAAAAAATCTTCTAAATATTTAGAAGGCATTCATTGTCCAAAATGTCACGATTCTTTAACAGATGATCAAAAATCAAGATTTGCTATGAGGCAAAAACAGATATTACTTGCAAAAAAATTAGGTAAGAGACATATCTTCAAAAAAGAATATTAAAATAATAATTAATTTATATGGACTTGCTTAAAGAAAATATTCCTGTGCTTGTAAGAAAACTTGCAATACCAGCAAGTGTTGGAACGCTCTTTCAAACTCTATACAATATTGTAGATACATTTTATTCTGGACTAATTTCACCAGAGGCTCTATCAGCTCTGAGTAAATCTTTTCCAATATACTTTATAATTGTTGCAACATCTATTGGTGTTACTGTAGGTGGAACTTCATTGATAGGAAATAGTATTGGAGAAAAAAATGAAAAAAATGCTTCGTACTATTTTACTCATATTATAATTTATGGTTTACTAATTTCAGTTTTTATAACATTTATAGGACTCTATTTTTCAGAAAAGGTATTTAATTTGATGGGATCAACTCAAGAAATTACAAATTTGGGTCTCCAATATACAAATATAATGTTTTATGGATCATTCCTATTTTTCCTTGTTGTTTCACTAAATTCACTTTTACATGCAGAAGGAGATACAAAAACATACAGAAATGTTTTAATCCTTAGTTTTCTTTTAAATATAATTTTAAATCCTATTTTAATATTTGGGTTTTTATTTATTCCTGCAATGGGAATGACGGGAATAGGTTTATCAACAATTATTGCACAATTAATAGCATTTCTAATTATTCTTTTTAAAGTTTTACAAAATCCACGTGTTAAAAAAATTACAATTGAATATTTTAATGTAAAATTTATTTTTTTAAAAAATATTTTCTTTCAATCAATGCCAATATCTATTGCAATTTGTGGATATGCTGTAGCAGCTACATTTATTTTCACTTATGTTGGTCAGACAAGTGAACTAGCAGTTGCTGGGTATGGTGCAGCTACGAGAATAGAGCAGGTTGTTTTACTGCCAATACTGGGAATAAATACTGCAATAATCTCAATTATAGCTCAAAACTTTGGTGCAAATAACTTTGATAGAGTTAAAGAGACTTACTTCGTTTCAATTAAATATGGCCTTATCTTGATGGTTTTTTCAGGGATATTAGTTTATTTAACAGCCGATATAGTTCCAAGGTTTTTTTCTAGCAACGAAGTGGTATTAGAATATGGAAGAAGGTATTTAAAAATTGCAGCTTTTATATTACCGGCTTACCCAATTTTCTTTCTATCTAATGGATTTTTTATGGGTTTGAAGAAGTCAAATTATGCAATGGTCAATAATATGATGAGAAATGTACTAGTGCCAATATGTGTTTTCTATTTAGCTAAATACTTATCAGCAGACTTTGATACTTTTTTTTGGCTATGGTTTATTTTCCAGTGGTCTCTATCTATACTTTTATTTACGTATGTTAGTTATTATATAAAAAAAAAATTAGATAAATCTAGCACTGTCCTTAATCCACAACCATAAATCTTCAGAAAAAGATCTTCTTACAAAAAGATTAATTTCATTGATTTCTTTATGGTGGATAATCACATCTGTATGATTTAACAGGGTTTGTGTAACTGAGTTTTTAGTTTTTTTGAAACTTTCATAATTAAATGGCGATCCAGAGGAAAGAAGATCAAACGTCTTATTGCCTTTTATATTAATACAAATCCATTGATTTGAGACATCAACGACTGAACCAAAATTGAATTTTGAAATTTCATTAAAAAGGTTATTGAATAATTGTCGATCTTCACCGTTAAAATATACTAACCATTCGTCTGGACTTAGCCAAAGTGTATTGTATTGTTGATTTGATGAACTTGTATTCGGCTCAATAGGTAAAATTATAGATAAGATTTTCCCTATTTTGGTAAAAAATTCTTTCTTTTTTCCTCTTAAATTTATTTTTACATTTGGTTCAGATAATGAAATTTCGATACCTTCAAATGAACTTTTTTCAAATTTAGGGTATTCTTGATTAAGCATTAATCCTCTTATTTTCTTTATCTAGAAAAACAGAGTCAGAAACTGTTACATTTATGTTTTTATTTTCCATTGGTACAATAAGCTTTTGGCCATTCATTGTTTTTCCACTTTTTACGACAGCTAGTGCAATTGATTTATTTAAATTTGGGCTAAAATAACTCGATGTTACATGCCCAATCATTTCTATAGGTTTTTTGCTCATATCAGAAACAATCTGAGCTCCTTCTTCTAATATTTCATTTGGATCATCTGTGAGTAATCCTACAAGTTGCTTTCTATCTTCTCTAATAGTATCACTTCTATAAAGTGATCTTTTTCCAATAAAATCATATTTTTTTTTGCTAACTATCCAATCCATTTGAAGATCAATTGGAGTCATTGTTCCATCTGTATCTTGACCGACAATAATAAAACCTTTTTCAGCTCTTAATAAATGCATGGTTTCTGTTCCGTATGGTGTAATCTTAAATTCTTTTCCTGCCTCAATGCATTTTTCCCATAACGATTTTCCATATTTTGACTCTATGTTAATTTCATAGCTAAGTTCGCCAGTAAAACTTATTCTCATTATTCTACAATTTATCTCATCAATTTTGCCATTTTGATAAGACATATGTGGAAAAGCATCATCACTAAAATCTTTATCTGGAAATATTTTTTTTAATATTTTTTTAGAGTTTGGACCACATATACTTGCTGTCGAGTAGTGGTCTGTGACTGAAGTTAAGTAAACATCTAACTCAGGCCACTCTGTTTGTAAATAATCTTCAAGTTTTGAAAGAACATTAGCTGCTCCTCCTGTTGTGGTAGTCATTAAATAATGATTTTCACCTAATCTTGTCGTAACACCATCATCATAAACCATGCCATCTTCATTTAACATCAATCCATATCTGCATTTTCCAATTCCTAATTTTGACCATGCATTTGTGTAAATTCTATTTAAAAATTCAGATGCATCAGTTCCTTGAATATCTATTTTTCCAAGTGTAGAAGCATCTAAAATTCCTGCACTATCTCTAGCTGCCTTACTTTCTCTTTGAACAGCTTCATGAAGACCTTCGTTATTAATAGGGTAGTACCAAGGCCTTTTCCATTGTCCAACATTTTCGAATTTAGCTTTATTTTGAATATGCCATTCATGAATTGACGTTTTTCTTATTATATCAAAAAAATTACCTACACTTCTTCCAACTATTGATCCAAAAGTTAATGGTGTGAACGGAGGTCTAAATGTTGTTGTTCCTAGTGTACCCATTTTAACTCCAGCTGTATCTGCAATAATACCCAATGCATGCATGTTTGATAATTTGCCTTGATCAGTAGCCATACCAGTAGTTGTGTAACGTTTTACATGTTCAATAGATTTAAAACCTTCTCTGAGAGCAAGTTTTATATCTTTTGCTGTAGAGTCATTTTGAAAATCAATAAAAGATTTGCATTTACCCTCTGATATATAATTTGGTAATAGCCATATATTTCTTTTATCTAATTCTTTTGAGTTTAGTACAGAAGTGTTATCAAATTCAGTTTCACTGACCTTCAAAAAATTCTTTACCTTTTTATTTGTAATATTAATTATTTCTTCAAGTTCAAAGTCACCATTACATGAACCAACATTAATATGATTTTTGTCGATTTCATTTGGTATAAAAGTTTGATCAATTTCTCTAAAATCTAACTTTCCACCAGATTGTGTGTGCATGTGGACCATCGGTGTCCAACCACCACTTATCGCCAAACAATCACAGTTAATTCTAATTTTATTTCCAACAACATTTGATCCATCCTCTGATAAATTCATTATCTCAATAGAATATATTTTTCTAAGACCAAAAGTGTTAACCACTGTTGAGTTCCAATAGATTTTAACTCCAAGTTGTTCAGCATTTTTTACAATTTTTGAATTAGATTTTTTTCTTATATCTATCATTTCGACAGATATTCCTTTTTCTTTCAAGGAAACAGCAGTTTCATAAGCGCTATCATTATTAGTAAATATCACATTCTTGAATCCACAAGACACACCATAAAAGTCTAAATATTTTTTTACGGAGTTAGAAAGCATTATTCCTGGTCTATCGTTATTATTAAACACAAGGGGTCTTTCTATAGCGCCAGTTGCTACTATTACTTTATCAGCTCTGATTTTCCATAATCTCTGTCTGATACCACCATTTCTTTTATCCAATGGTAGATGGTCTGAAATATTTTCTTTTGCCAAAAGGTAATTATAACTATGATAAGCTGCTAAGCTTGTTCTAGTTTTGATTGTTAAATTATCTAATTTTTTAAGTTCTGCTATCTCCTCATCTATCCATTCACCTGAATATTTATCATTAATTTTATAATTTTCATTCTTTTGAAATATTGTTGACCCTCCAAGAATATTTTTATCTTCAATCAATATAGTTTTTAAATTATTTTTAGCAGCAATTTTTGATGCTATAATTCCAGAAATACCACCACCTATAATCAATACATCACAATGGACATGTTTATGGTCATACAATTCAGGATCGGGTTTTGTTGGTGATTTCCCTAGTCCCGCGGACCATCTTATCAAAGGTTCATAAATTTTTTTCCAGAAACTTTTAGGCCACATAAAAGTCTTATAATAAAAACCTGCAGGTATAAATGGAGATATAAAATTGTTAATTCCTCCTATATCAAAATTAACACTGGGCCAACAATTTTGACTTGAGGCTTGTAAACCTTCATACAATTCAATCTCTGTAGCTCTAACATTAGGTTCTGTTAAATCTGTATCTTCGTTTATTTGGCATATCGCATTAGGTTCTTCTGATCCACTAGACATTATTCCTCTTGGTCGATGATATTTAAAGCTTCTACCAACTAAATGAACTCCATTTGAAAGTAGGGCAGATGCCAAAGTATCACCCTCAAAACCGTGATAAGATTTTCCATCGAAATCAAATGAAACCGTCTTAGTTTGATCTACATGTTTTGTCTTATTAACTCTATATTTTGTCATTTATTCTACCGGTGGTTTTTCACCCATTTTATAAACCGCATGTATCTTGTCATTTGATGTGTCTCTAACCATATTAAACCACTTCCTACATCCATGAGCATGGTTCCATCTTTCGAACTGAACCCCTTTAATATTCTTTCTCATAAATAGATATTCTGCCCATTGATCATCACTTAGTTCAGTTGGTTGTTTCGGTCTAACTATGTGAGCTTCACCTCCACATGAAAATTCACTTTGGTCTCTTTCACCACAATATGGACAATTAATTAAAAACATCAGTGTGCTACAGCAGCTGCACCATGTTCATCAACTAGATCTCCACTCACAAATCGATTAAGATTAAATGCAGCATTTAATTTATGTGGTTCATCATTAGCAATAGTGTGTGCAAATAAATCACCAGATCCAGGTGTTGCTTTAAAACCTCCAGTGCCCCAACCACAGTTAAAATACAGTCCTTTTATATTTGTTTTACTAATTATTGGACTTGCATCAGGACATATATCAACAATCCCACCCCATTGTCTCAACATTTTCATTCGGCTAAAAATAGGGTAAAGCTCCAATATTGCTTTTAATGTTCCTTCGACAACATCGTGACTACCTCTTTGAGTATAAGAAACATAAGCGTCGGTACCAGCGCCAATCACTAGTTCACCTTTGTCAGACTGACTAACATATGCATGTACAGCGTTGGACATTACTACAGTATCAATTATTGGTTTGACTGGTTCTGAAACTAATGCCTGTAAAGGTTTGCTTTCCAGTGGTAATTTTAATCCTGCCATGTCAGCAATTACACTTGAGTGTCCTGCTGCAACAACACCGATTTTTTTTGTTTTAATAAATCCTTTTGATGTTTCAACACCTTCAACTTGATCTCCATTTCTTTTTATACCTTTAACTTCACAATTTTGAATTATATCAACTCCCATTTCATTAGCACCTCTTGCATAACCCCATGCAACAGCATCATGTCTAGCAGTTCCCGCTCTTCTTTGTAATGTTCCACCAAGAACAGGGTATCTTATATCTGGAGAAGTATTTATTATTGGACAAAATTCTTTTACTTGATCTGTATTTAACCACACTGCATCAATACCATTAAGTCTGTTTGCATGAGTTCTTCTTTTTAAATCCCTTACATCTTGAAGGTTATGGGCTAAATTCATAACTCCTCTTTGACTGAACATTATATTGTAATTTAATTCTTGAGATAAGTTTTCCCAAATCTTTAATGCATGGTCGTATAATCCGGCACTTGCATCCCACAAATAATTTGATCTTATAATGGTAGTATTTCTTCCTGTATTTCCTCCACCAATCCAGCCTTTTTCTAATACAGCAATATTTCTCATGTTATGCTTTTTAGCTAGGTAGTAAGCTGTTGCTAACCCGTGGCCACCACCACCAATTATAATGGCTTCATATTCTCTTTTTGGCTCAGGATCTCCCCAGGCTTGCTTCCAGTTTTCATGCTGCGAAAAAGCATTTTTAATAAGTGAGAATATCGAATATTTGTTTTTCATAATTGCCAGAAATTACTTGATTAATATTGAATATTCAATGATTTCAAGTTACACATCTACGTACGGAAGGATGGGTGAGCTGGTTGAAACCAGCGGTTTGCTAAACCGCCGTACGCTTGAAAAGGTGTACCGAGGGTTCGAATCCCTCTCCTTCCGCCATTAATATAGTGGCTTATTTTTAAAAAAATCGCTGAGATAAATTGGTTTTTGAGACAATATGTACCTATAAACATTATAATTCTCTAAAACTCTTTGTACGTAATTTCTGGTCTCTTTAAATTTTATTAGTTCAACCCAATCCACATAATCTATTTGATTTTTTTGTGGATCCTTGTTTAATTTCTTCCAGTACTTAACTCTTTTGGGTCCTGCATTATAAGCAGCTGTAGCAAAAGGGTAAGAGCCTTTATAATTACTAATCAACCCAGCTATATAATGAGATCCTAAATTTATATTATATTCAGGATCAGTTGTTAATTTTGACTTAGAGTACCCAAGTTTTGCTTGTTTTGAAACTGTTTTAGCAGTGTATGGCATTAGCTGCATTAATCCTTGAGCACCAACTCTGCTTTTAGCTGAAGTATCAAACTCACTTTCCTGTCTTATAATAGATAATATTAAAGCTGGATCAGGAATTTTCCTGCCACCAACAAATTTTGGCACACTCATGATTGGGTAATTAAATTGGTTATGAAATCTTTTTTGATATGAGGCTATTTTAGAAACTTGTATTGCAAAATCAAATCGTGAAATATCGGATGCCAGTTTCGCAGCCAAAACTTCGCTTCCTTTTTCTATATTATCATTAGCTAAATGTCTTAATATATGTTTGGTGTATTTATCTTTATTTAAATAATCAAGTAGATCCACAATTGCGACAAGTTTTTTTAAATAAAATTCTTGCTCATATTTATCATCAACAAACATTAATTTATCTAATTCAAATTTTTCTTGCGGTTTAACTTTCATATGTGAAAGTTGTCCATAATAAGTTGTTAAATATTTTGATCCTTCAAAATACCATTTGTTAGAATTTTCTTTATCACCAATTTTTTCATAAGTTCTTCCCAACCAGTAAGCACCTCTTGAGAGACTAATCGGGTAGTTAACACTGTAATAAAAATTTTTAAAATGGTTTTCTGCAAGCTCAGGTTTTTTTAAAAAACTTAATGCTATCCAACCGCTCATCCATTCGGCCTCTGCATATTCAGGGCCATCTGACATTGCATGTTTTGAAACTATTTTATAAGCAGTATTATATTTTTTTTTATATAATAAAGATCTTCCAATTATTGATCTTTCTTTCCACCATTTATCAGGTCTAACTAAATATTCTTTTGTATTTTGAATATTATTTAATATTTCTAATGAACTATCTACTCGACCTTTTTTTCTTCTCCATTTCAATCTGTCATATTTTAATCCAGGGTCTTTTTTTAATTTTTGTGGTACTTTTTTTATTGCCTCATCAACACCATAGCCTCTACTAATTAATATTTGTCTAGCTGTATAAAGTAATTGATAATCCTTTGGTAAATATCTAATAATTCTTTTAAGGTCCCAGTGTTTCCCTTCCCACGCATAATAATCTGCTCGTTTAATATAATCTGATGTATCTAAAGTATTTTTAAATTTCTTCCTAAAATATTTTAAGCTGTTAGTATTTAAGTCAGCATTTACAAAGCCTTCTTTTACAAGTTTAATACCTTCTCCAGATCTACCAACCCTTATCAAACTTTCACCTAGCATCATTTTTCCATATCCACTTAAGGGTTCATTTTTTGTAAACCAATTAACTATTTCTGAAGGTGATTGATTTTGTAAATTGATCTTATGTTCTGCTAGATATTTAATTCTATCAAATCTTGGATAATTTTTAACTTTTTCAATAAAACTCTTATATTCAGAAAATGATGCATTATTTCCTGATGTTAATAAATGTCTCCATTCAATAAAATTGTAAATTGATGGCGCTCTAGCTTTTTTTGCAACTATTTTTGCATCTTTCCAATTAGACTTTTCCATAAATTTAATTGCTTGTTTTGCGTATTCAAAATCTCTTTCACTATAATATTTTGTTTTTTTTGCAGTTCTTAATAACTGTTTTTTAACAACAAGTGGTTTTTTTGGAGGTAATAAAATTCCAAATATTTCTTTAGGTAGATCTTTATCATTTTTTAAGGTTTGTTTTTCAATTACAGTGCCTGGTTTTAAAGGAGGAATTATTAACTTGTTATTAAAAGAAGGTTTTTTTTTTGGTATTATTAATTCATTTGAATATGATGA
Source organism: uncultured Pelagibacteraceae bacterium (assembly GCA_902551985.1). GTDB lineage: Bacteria > Pseudomonadota > Alphaproteobacteria > Pelagibacterales > Pelagibacteraceae > Pelagibacter. The sequence goes on from CACDFI010000001.1 coordinate 180,891, forward strand.
TTGAAAAAAGCTTAAAAAAAATATAATTGTAAATAGGAATTTAGATTTTCTAAAAATCATTTCTAACAACTTATGATATAAATATTTATGTTTAAAGGTTCAAATGTGGCTTTAGTAACACCTTTTAAAGGCGATAGTCTTGATGAGGAAACTTATATTAAAATTATTAACTTTCATTTAGAAAATGGTACAAATGGACTTGTGCCAGCTGGTACAACAGGCGAATCTCCAACTTTATCACATAAAGAACATGAAAAAGTTATTGAGCTTTGTATCAAAGAAGCAAAAGGAAAAATACCTGTTATAGCTGGCACAGGATCAAACTCAACAGTTGAAGCAATTTCACTAACAAAGCATGCCGAAGAAGCCGGAGCTGATGGTGCATTGATAGTTACCCCATATTATAATAAACCTACTCAGGAGGGCTTATATGCACATTATAAAGCTATTAATGACAGCTGTGGAATTCCTATAATAATTTATAACATTCCTGGAAGATCTGTGATCGATATGACGGTAGACACAATGGCTAGATTATTCGAACTTAAGAATATTGTTGGAGTTAAAGATGCCACTGGAGATCTGAATAGAGTTGATGAGACTTTCAAAAAAATTGGAAATGAATTTATTCAATTAACTGGTGAAGATGGACTTGCTTTTGAATACAACAAAAGAGGTGGAGTAGGATGTATTTCAGTCACTGCTAATATTGCTCCAAAAATGTGTTCAGACATGCAAAAATTTTCTAAATCAAGTGATAAAGATGAATTAAAAAAAGCAGAAGAAATTGATCAAAAACTACAACCTGTTCATAAATCATTATTTATTGAAAGCAATCCGTCTCCAGTAAAATATGCAGCAAAACTTATTGGTTTATGTGACGATAAAGTCAGGCTACCATTAGTGACAGTTTTAGACAAAACTAAAAGTGAAGTTAAAAAAGCTCTCATATCAGCCGAATTAATTAATGAATAACAAAACCAATACTGGTTTTAAAATTATTACAATAAATAGAAAAGCATCTTTTAATTATTTTTTTAAAGAATTATTTGAAGCAGGAATTGTCTTAAAAGGATCAGAGATAAAATCTGTTAGATTAGGAAAGATTAATATAGCAGACTCATACGCTGTTGACAAAGAGGGAGAAATATTTCTGATTAATTCACATATACCTATCTATAAACAAGCAAGTTATTCAAACCATAATCCATATTCTGAAAGAAAATTATTACTTAATAAAAAAGAAATTAATAAGATAATCGGTAGAATTCATGAGGATGGACTAACCATTGTACCTACAAAAATGTATTTTAAAAAAGGAAAAGCTAAATTAGAAATTGCTGTTGCTAAAGGTAAAAAACAATTTGATAAAAGACTTACAAAAAAAACAAGAGATTGGAACCGTGAAAAAGCAAGATACATTAGGAAATCAAGTTAATCTGGTTTATCTAGCTTTTGGGTCAAATTTAGGGGATAGAAAAAATAACTTAAATAAAGCACTTAGCTTATTAAAAAAAGATAATATCATCATAAAAAAGATATCAAAATTGTATAGATCAAAATCTTGGCCAAATGAAAATTTCCCAGAATTTATCAATTTTGTGGTATTAATTGAAACAAGATTTAATTTAAAAAAATTATTTACCAAAATTAAAACTGTTGAATCTCGAGTTGGAAGAATTAAGTCAAAAAGAAATTTTCCAAGAGTTTGTGATATTGATATTATTGATTTTAATGGCCAAATAATTCAAAAAAAAATTGGTAATAATAAAATCAATGTGCCTCATGAAAGAATGCACAGTAGAAATTTTGTATTACTTCCTTTATTTGAAATAAATAAAGATTGGTTTCACCCTAAACTTTGCAAAAATATAGTATTTTTGTTATCAAATTTATCTTCTGAGCAGTTATTGGGTATTAAAATTGTTCAATAAAGTGATATAAATAATTATGCTTAAATCTGAGGAATTAATAAACAAGGTTAAAAATTATAATAAATTTTTAAACCCTGAAACTTTATCAAAAGCTTACGATTTTGCTTTAAAAGCCCACGAAAAACAAAAAAGAGATGAAGGTTCTCCATATATTATTCACCCAATTGCAGTTGCAGATATTTTAACAGAGTTAAAACTCGATAGCGCAACAATAGCAACAGGACTACTTCATGATACAATTGAGGATACTTACGCAACATACAACACTATAGAATCAGAGTTCGGCAAAGAAGTTGCTGATCTTGTAGATGGTGTTACAAAAATATCAGTGTTTGAAAATCAAGCAATATCAAATTCTAAAGCTGAAAACTTTAGAAAGCTTATTTTAGCAACATCAAAAGATATAAGAGTTTTACTTGTTAAGCTAGCAGATAGATTACATAACATGCGAACAATTAAAGTTGTTGAGAAAGAAAAACAAATTAGAAAAGCAAAAGAGACCATGGAAATTTATGCCCCACTTGCCGATAGAATGGGGATGCATCGAATAAGAGATGAATTGGAAGATCTTTCGTTTGAAGTTTTAAATGAGGATGCACGAAAACTAATCAAAGATAGGTTGGATAAAATTAAAGAAAATAACCTTATAAATTTTAATAATATTTCTGATCAATTCTCTGAAATTTTAAAAGATAAGAATATAAATCCTCAAATTGTTGGAAGAGAGAAAACACCTTTTTCAATTTGGAGAAAAATTCAAAAGAAAAGGACTTCACTCGAACAAATTACTGATATAATCGGCTTTAGAATTATTTTAGAGAATATCGACGATTGTTATAAATCATTAGGTATTTTTCATAGCAAATGGAATTGTATTCCAGGTAAATTTAAAGATTACATTTCGTCACCAAAAATTAATAAATATCAATCGCTACATACTGCAATAATTGGACCAAACAAAAGACCTATAGAAATTCAGTTAAGAACTAAACAAATGCATGAGTTTGCAGAAAGAGGTATTGCTTCACATTGGAAATATAAATCATCTGAAAAATTTAATTCTTTGACTTGGAAAGAATATGATTGGTTAGCAGATTTAGTTGAAATTATCGATAAGAATGAAAATCCGGATGATTCTTACGAGTATACAAAACTTCAAATGTTTCAAGAAAATGCTTTTTGCTTCACACCCAAAGGATCTATCATAAAACTTCCAAAGGATGCTACTCCAATTGATTTTGCTTATGCTGTGCATACACAAATAGGTGATGCGGCAATTGGTTGTGAAATTAATGGAAAAGACAGTGCTTTACAATCTATATTGAGAAATGGTGACGTTGTAAAAATAAATACTTCAAAAAAAGCTTCACCTTCATTACATTGGTTATCAAGTACAAAGACTGGAAAAGCGAGAGCTGCGATAAGACGTTATTGGCAATATCGCGAAAATAATAAACCAATTAAAGAAAAAAAATATAATACTACACTATGGATATCTCTTCCTGATGAACCGGGTAAAATGGGTGATGTAACAACGATGATTGGAGAAAACTTTGTAAATATTTCAAGTGTAGAAATGGTTGAAAAACTTAATGGAAGAATTAATTTTAAATTTAATTTGATTATTCATGACCTTAAAAACTTTACAAAATTGATAAGTGAACTAAAACAAAAAGAATATAAATTTAAAATTATAAGACATAAAAATAAAAAATATGCTTTCTTTAAAAAACTCTTTAGCAGTTTTAAGAAAAACTGACGCATTATTAGACGGCCATTTTGTATTATCTTCAGGTCTACATTCACCATCTTATGTACAGTGTGCAAAATTACTAAGTTTGCCAAATAAGTCAGAAAAATTTACAAAATCTTTGGCTAACAAAATTAAAAAAGCTTTTAAAAATATTGACTTAATTCTTTCTCCTGCAATGGGTGGAATTGTTATCGGATATGAAATTGGAAGAGTTTTAAAAAAAGAAACAATTTTTTGCGAACGAGTTAATGGAATTTTTAAATTAAGAAGAGGTTTTAATATAAAAAAAAAATCAAGAGTTTTAATTATTGAGGATGTCATAACAACAGGAAAATCGAGTTTAGAATGTGTAAAATTAATAAAAAAATCTAATGCTATTTTATTAGGGTTCGCTTGTTTAATAGACAGATCTAATAAAAAAACCTTAAAAATTAAAGGAAAGAAGATTGTCTCACAAATCAAATTAAAAATTCCAGTATATAAAGAAAAAAATATTCCTGAAACTTTAAAGAGAATTCCAATTACAAAACCTGGAAGTAGATTTATAAAATGAAAAAAAGGCTAGGGGTAAACATAGATCATGTTGCAACATTAAGAAATGCTAGAGGTGAAATACATCCTGATCCCTATACTGTAGCTTTAGAAGTTTTAAAATCTGGAGCAGATTCTATTACTGTTCATTTAAGAGAGGATAGAAGACACATTAAAGATATAGATTTAAAGGTTTTATCTTCTAACAAATCAATTCCAATTAATTTAGAAATAGCTTCAGACCCAATTATGGTTAAAATTGCACTTAAATATAAACCATCTTATATTTGTCTTGTTCCAGAAAAAAGAAACGAAATTACTACAGAGGGAGGACTAAATTTAAAAAAAAATAAAAATAAAATTAAAAAAATTTTAGAAATCTTTAATAGTAATAGTATAAGAACTAGCTTATTTATAAATCCTTCTTTACAAGATATAAAATTATCAAAAATTTTAGGAAGTAAATGTATAGAAATTCACACAGGCAAGATTTCTAATCAAATAAAGTATAATAAAGATTATTCCAAAGAACTTATTAAAATTCAAAAATGCGCTTTTTATGCAAAAAAAATAGGTTTAGAGGTTCATGCTGGTCATGGAATGGACTATAAGACAGCAAAAATACTTAATAGAATAAAGCAAATTGAGGAATTTAATATAGGGCATTTTATAATTGGAGAATCTGTTTCGTATGGCATTTCAAAAGTAGTTAAAAAATTTATAAATATATTAAGATAATGGATATTATAGGTAATGGTGTCGATATTATTAAAAATAGTAGGATTAATAAGTCATTAAAAATTAAAGGTTTTATAAATAGGATATTCACTAAAAAAGAGATTAAACAAGGCAAAAAATTAAAAAATAAAATTAATTTTTATGCAAAAAGATTTGCTGCAAAAGAAGCATTTGTCAAAGCAATTGGATCAGGGTTTAGATCCGACATAAATTTTATTGATATTGAAATCAATAATTATAAGAGTGGAAAACCATATATATTATTATCAAAAAAATTAAAAACTTTTCTAAAAAAAAAATTTAAAATTCAAAAATATAAAGTATTTTTATCACTTTCAGACGAAAAGGATTACTCAATTGCATTTGTAGTTATAGATAAAAAAATATGAAAAAAATAATAATCGAAAATCTTAAAACTATAATTTATGCACTTATTATTGCTGTTTTAATTAGATCTATTTTGTTACAACCATTTTATATTCCATCCTCGTCTATGGAACCAAATTTGTTAGTTGGAGACAGACTTTTTGTAACAAAATATACATATGGTTATAGCAAGCATTCTTTCCCATTTAGTCCACCAATTATTAATAATCGTATTTTTACCAAAAACCCTGAAAGAGGCGATGTTGCCGTATTTAAAACACCAGCAGATAACAGGACTGATTATATAAAGCGTGTTATTGGTCTACCTGGCGATACAATTCAATTTATTAATGGCGATCTTTATCTTAATGGAAATCAAATTTTAAAAACTATTAAATCAAAAAATATCACCAACTATTGCGGAAAAGCAAAAATAAATGTTAATACATTTGAGGAAAAATTACCAAATGGCAAAGTATATTTAGCGTCTTATAGAACAGACATTACTTTTGCCAACACTGACAAGTATATTGTTCCAAAAAACCATTTATTTTTCTTGGGAGATAATAGAGATTGTTCAAAAGATAGCAGATTTCTCTCCGAGGTAGGCTATGTTCATAAAAATAACCTTGTAGGAAAAGCTCAAATTTTATTTTTTTCATCTGACCCATTTATTGGAAGTATCGTAAAATTTTGGAAATGGAATGAGATATTAAGATTAAATAGATTTTTCAAAATAATTGAATAATTATGGATAAAATAAAAACTCTTCAAAAAAAAATTAAAATAGATTTTAAAAATGAAAAAATTCTTTTGCAGGCTATTACTCATAAAAGTTTTGACCCAAATAATAATTATGAAAACCTTGAATTTTTAGGTGACAGAGTGCTTGGCCTGGTTGTTTCTAAAAAACTGTTTGAGCTCTTTCCAAACAATAAAGTAGGATCTTTAGATAAAAAATTGGCTTCTTTAGTGAATAAAAATAAATGTTTAGAAGTTGGTAATAAACTAAATCTTAAAGAGTTTGTTATCACAGGTAATTCTAAATCGAGCAAAAATATTGTAGAAAATAAGATTATCTCAGATTGTTGTGAGGCAATAATCGGAGCAATTTATTTAGACAGAGGATTTGAAATTTCTCAAATTTTTATTCTTAAACAATGGAAAAATTTTATAAATGATGCTGAAACAACTTTTATTGATGCCAAAACTAGACTTCAAGAATACTCTTTAAAAAACTTTAAATTATTGCCCATCTATAAACTAGTCTCTAATACTGGCCCAAGACACAAACCTAAATTTAAAGTAGGCGTAAAACTTGAAAATAGTACCTATATTTATGCAATAGGATCTTCAAAGAAAATTGCAGAACAATTTGCTGCTGCTGAACTTCTAAAAAAAATAAATCAAAAATGAATTGGCAAGATAAAGGGTATTTATTGTCTTTAAACAAATATAATGAAAATTCGTCTATAGCTGAATTTTTTACAGAAAATAATGGAAAAGTAGTAGGCGTAATTTTTGGGTCAACATCAAAAAAGATTAAAAGTTATTTATTAATAGGCAATAAATTTCACATAAATTCAAAACTTAGAGAGGATGGTAGATTAGGTTATCTTAAAGTTGAAATCGATGAAATTAAAACACCACTTTATTTAGAAGATAAAAAAAAATTATTTTGTATTATTTATTGCATGAACCTAATTAAAATTCTTACTGTTGAAAATGAAAGTAATATGGAAATTTACTCTCTTTTAGAAAAATTTTTTAAAATTATTGATTTTGATGTCTGGTTGGTTGAATTTTTATATTTAGAGTTAAATATACTTAAATCTATTGGATACGATATTAATTTTAAAGATTATGTGATTAATAAGAATATTAATGGTCAAACTAAGTATGTTGTAGACTCAAGTCAAAAAATTATACCCAATTTTTTAATAGATAAAACAATCATTCCTGATAATACTAATGATATTTACAGGGGCTACTCTATAGTTGGAGATTTTCTTGATAAAACGATTATCAAACCTAATAACAAAAGTTTCCCTTCCTCAAGGAATGATTTTATTAATTTACTTAAATAGTCAAAGATCAATCTGGTCTGCAAAATAAGTTACAATACTATTTGCTCCAGCTCTTTTAAAAGAAATAAGTGACTCTTTTATAGATTCTTTGTCAATTAGTTTCTTATTAATTCCATTCATTAATAAACTATACTCACCTGATACTTGATATGCAAATACCGGTATTTGAAAATTATCTTTAACCTTCTTGATTATATCAAGGTAGGGCATACCTGGTTTAACCATTATCATATCAGCACCTTCTTTGATATCTAATGAAACCTCTCTCAATGATTCATTAGAATTTCTAAAATCCATTTGGTATGTTTTTTTATCACCTTTTAACAATTTTTTTGATCCAACAGCATCTCTAAATGGCCCATAAAAGCTAGAAGAAAATTTAACTGCGTATGATAATATCTGAACATCTTTTAAACCATCTTTATCTAATGCTTTTCTAATTTTGCCAATTCTTCCATCCATCATATCTGACGGTGCAATCACATCACATCCCATTTTAGCTTGGAGCACAGCTTGTTTTGTAAGTATTTCCAAGGTTTCGTCATTTAGAATATCTCTTTTTTTTAACAATCCATCGTGGCCATGTGACGTATAAGGATCAAGTGCTACATCACACATGATTCCAATTTTATTTTTAAATTTTTTTTTTATAAATTTTATTCCTCTACAAACTAAATTATTTGGATTTAATGCCTCTGAACCATATTCATCTTTTTTTTTTGTTTCCGTATAAGGAAATAAAGCAACCATTGGAATTCCTTTTTTTACAGCTTTGCCAACTACAGAATTTAATTTGTCTATGCTGTATCTAAAAACATTTGGCATAGATTTTATCGATTCTTTTTTATTTTTTCCTTCTATTAAAAAAATAGGTAATATTAAATCACTGTATGACAATGAATTTTCCTGAATAAGTCTTCTAGACCATGAATATTTTCTTGATCTTCTAAGCCTTAAACTTGGATATTTTCCTGTAATCATATTATATTTTTATAATGCGACAAATGTATTATACAAATATATATAGAAATGAGTAGAAAACAATCATCATGACACCAATTAAAGATAAAATTGTAAATTTAAATCTCCATAACGATAATGATAGAGTATTAGATTTCAGTGATTTTCAAAAGCAAACTATTCGATTTGATATAGATAAACTTCAAGATGCTTATAATCAAATTGTAAAAATTAAAAAATTTGAAGACGCAGGTGTAACAAATTTTGGAGCAATATCTTTAACTCAAATACCAGGAGATCCAGATTCTATCAAAGGAAATAAAGCAAGAGGTGTTTACTGGACAAAGCCAGATAAATCTGGAAAAGAAGTTTCAAGAGATGTGAGTATTGATGAGTCGAGTTATTCGGAATTTATTAAGGATTATGAGAATACTTACTTTAAAGAAGTCTATGATGTTCTCTCATCAAAGTATAAATTAGGAAGAATAAGAATTTTATTAAAAGAACCCAGATCAACTTTAAGTTGGCATAGAGATCCAGAACCAAGATTACACATACCTATAATAACGAACCCAGGATGTTTAATGGTAATAGATAATGTAGCAATGCATATGCCGGCAGATGGTTCTGTTTGGGTAACTAATAATACCAAATATCACAATGCATTTAACGGTGGAGAAGAAAATAGAATTCACCTCGTGGCGTGCGTTTTAGATTATAAGTTTAACTAATTTGAAAAATATATACATAGCATCTGATCACGCAGGATTTAATCTTAAAGAAAGTATTAAAAAAAAATATTCAAAAAAATATAATTTATTTGATCTAGGACCAGAGAAATCATCTAGATCTGTAAATTACCCTGATTATGCTCATAAATTATCTAAAAAAATAAATAAAAAACAAAATATTGGTATTTTAGTGTGTGGATCAGGAATGGGCATGTCAATGTCTGCCAATAAGCATAAAAATATTAGAGCTGCATTATGTTATTCAGTAAAAAACGCCAAATTATCTAGATTGCATAATGATGCAAATGTTATTACATTGGGAGAGAGGTTGATTAGTAAAAATTTAGCCTTTAAATGTATAAATGCATTCTTAAATACTAAATTTGAGGGAGGCAGACATTTAAAACGAGTAAAGAAAATATAAATTTATGTCGATTGAAACAAAATATTTAAACACCGAATATAAAGACTTTTTCGAAAAAAGTTTGTTAGATAGCGACCCTGAAATTTATAAAGCTATAAACGATGAGCTAGTTAGACAACAAAATCATATAGAGTTAATAGCATCTGAAAATATAGTATCTCAAGCAGTTCTTGAAGCTCAGGGATCAGTTTTAACTAATAAGTATGCTGAAGGTTACCCAGGAAAGAGATATTATAATGGCTGCGAACATGTTGATGTAGCTGAACAACTTGCAATAGACAGACTTAAAGAACTATTTAATTGTAAATTTGCTAATGCTCAACCTCATTCAGGAGCACAAGCAAATGGAGCGGTATTTTTAGCTTTGTTAAAACCAGGTGATACTTTTATGGGAATGAGCTTAAATTCAGGAGGTCACATTACTCATGGTTTAAAAATTTCTATGTCAGGAAAATGGTTTAATGCAATTGGATATGAAGTTGATAAAGAGTCTGAACTTATTGATTATGATAACGTTGAAAAACTTGCTCTAGAACACAAACCTAAACTTATAATTGCTGGTGGAAGCGCTTATTCTAGAGTAATAGATTTTAAAAAATTCAGAGAAATCGCAGATAAAGTAGGAGCTTATCTAATGGTTGATATGGCGCACTTTTCAGGTTTGGTTGCAGGTAAGGGGTATCCAAATCCTTGTGATTATGCTCATGTTGTTACATCAACTACTCACAAAGTGTTTAGAAGTGCAAGAGGTGGAATAATATTAACTAATCACGAAGATCTATCTAAAAAATTTAATACTGCTGTTTTTCCAGGATATCAAGGAGGACCTTTGATGCATATTATAGCTGCTAAAGCTGTGGGCTTCAAAGAGGCTTTAAAACCTGAGTTTAAAGAATATATCAAAACTGTTTTAGCTAACGCAAAAATTTTAGCTGAAACTTTAAAAAATAATGGATTTAAAATTTATTCAGGAGGTACTGACACACACTTAATGTTAGTCGATTTAAGACCTTTTAAAGTAAAAGGAAATGCTGCTGCTGAAAGTTTGTCAAGAGCGAACATTACATGTAATAAAAATGGTATTCCATTTGATACCGAAAGCCCGATGGTAACATCTGGAATTAGACTAGGATCTCAAGCTGCTACTACAAGAGGGTTTGGCTTAAAAGAATTTCAAAAAGTAGGTGACTTAATAACAAAAAATATTCAAGGCCTATCAGAAAACCCAGAGGATAACTCTAAAATTGAGGATGAAGTAAGAAAAGAAGTTGTTAGCCTATGTTCAAATTTTCCTATATATAAGCACTTAGGTTAATTTAATCATATGATATGTCCTATATGTAAAAAAGGAGATACTTCAGTTGTCGACTCTAGACCCACAGAGGATGGAACAACTATAAGAAGAAGAAGACTTTGCACATGTGGAGAGAGATTTACTACATTTGAAAGAGTACAATTCAGAGAGCTTATAGTAGTCAAAAAAAATGGAAGAAAATCATCATTTGATAGGGAAAAACTTTCAAAATCAATATATGTTGCGTTGAAAAAAAGACCCATTGATACAGAAACAACTGAAAAATTTATTTCAAAAATTAGTAGATCTTTAGAAGAACTAGGTCAGAGTGAAATTTTATCTAATACGATTGGAACCATGGTCATGGAAGGACTTAAAGAACTTGATCCTGTGGCATATGTTCGTTTTGCATCTGTTTATAGAAATTTTAGAGAAGAAAAAGACTTTGTTCAATTTGTGGATAGAATAGATGTCTTTAAAAAAAGATAATTATAAATCCCTAGATAAAAAAATTATGAACTTTGCTATTAACTTAGCAGAGAATAACAAATATTTGACAGGGACTAATCCATCAGTTGGTTGTGTTATAGTAAAAAAAAAAAAGATATTGTCATTTGCAACTACTTATAATGGAGGCAGGCCACACGCAGAAAGTATCGCTTTAAGTAAAAATAAATATAACAATGGATCAACATTATATTCAACTCTAGAACCATGCTCTCACCATGGAAAAACACCACCATGTACAAATGCAATAATTAAAAATAAAATTAAAAAAGTTTATTACTCAATAGAGGATAAAGATTTTCGAAGTTTTAATAAAACAAAAAAAATATTAAAAACAAAAAATATACAAGCAGAATCAGGTCTTCAAAAAAATAAAGTTTATAACCTCTACAAAGAATATAATTATATAAGATCTAACAAATCACCCTACATTATAGGAAAAATTGCAAGTTCATCAAATTTAAATATTTTAAGAAACAATTCTCCAATAACAAACGAGCATTCAAGAAATGTGTCGCATCTTTTAAGATTTCAAAACCATGCAATATTAACTTCTTACAAAACAATAAATACAGATAATCCAAAACTTAATTGTAGATTAAATGGATTAGAAAAATTTTCACCAGTAGTAATTGTAATTGATAAATACCTTAAAATAAAAGCAAACTCATTTGTAATTAAAAATTCAAAAAAGAATAAATTAATTATATTTCACTGTTCTAAAAATATATCAAAAATTAAATTTTTAAAAAAAAGGGGAGTGAAACTTATTTTCCAAAAATGTGAGAATAACTCTTATTTAGATTTAAAAAAAATTTCTAAAAAAATTTATAAGTTGGGGCTACACAGACTATTGGTTGAGACTGGAAGAGATTTAATGATTAACTTTCTTAAAGAAAATTTATTAAATGAATTTTATTTTTTTAAAAGCGACAAAATAATCTTAAATAAACATAAAATTAATATATCATCATTAGTTAAAATGATTAATAAATACTACAAAAATAAGAATAAAATAAATACCTATTTAGGCGACGATAAACTTACTCATTATTATTAAAATGTTTAATGGAATTATATTTGACACAGGAAAAATAAGCAGTATCAAAAAAAGAGCTAAAGGAATTAATTTATTCATTAGGTCTTCTTTAAAAATATCAAATAAAAATCTAGGTATTTCAATTTCTTGTGACGGTGTTTGTCTTACTTTAATCTCGTATAAAAAAAAAATTTTAGAATTTTATTTATCTAATGAAACATTAGCTAAATCAAAATATAAAAATATAAAAATTGGTGATGAAATTAATTTAGAAAAACCATTAAAATTTGGCGACAATATTTCAGGTCATATTTGTCAGGGTCACGTGGATACAGTCTGTTCTTTAAAAAGTATAAAAAAAGTAGATAAATCAAATATATTAGAGTTTAAAATAAGTAATTTATTTAAAAAACAATTAGTAGAAAAAGCATCTATACTTATAAATGGAGTATCTCTTACTATTTCCAAAATTAAAAAAAATTCTTTTGAAATATGGGTTATACCTCACACATTAAAATTGACAAATTTAATTAATTTAAAGAAAAATGATTTAGTAAATGTTGAAATAGATATTATGTCCAAATATGTAAAAAAGTTTGTTAATGAAAAAAAATAATTTTAGTTCAATAGAGAGTATTATTAAAACAGTAAAAAAAAATGGAATGTATATTCTTGTTGATGATGAGAGTAAACACGAAGAAATGGAAAATGAGGGCGATTTAGTAATTTCTACATCTGCTGTCAGCCCTAAACATATAAATTTTATGGCAAAACACGCAAGAGGATTAATTTGTTTAGCAATGGATAGTGCGCAATCAAAAAAAATAGGGCTAACTTTAGCTTCACCAATAAATCAATCTAGAAGCAAAACAGCTTTTACATACTCTATAGAGGCTAAAAAAGGTGTTACAACTGGAATATCAGCTTATGATCGTGCAAAAACAATTAAAGTTGCATCTAACAAAAATGCAAAAAAAAACGATATTGTATCACCTGGACATATATTTCCTGTTATAGCAAGAGATGGGGGTGTTCTTGTTCGAGCAGGTCACACAGAGGCATCGGTTGATATATCAAAACTTGCCAAAAAAAATAATTCTGCAGTTATTTGTGAAATAATGGCTGATGACGGAAAAATGGCTACAGGAAAAACATTACATAATTTTGCTAAAAAACATAAACTTAAAATTGGAAAGATTGAGGATTTAATTGCTTATAGATTAAAGAGAGAAAAATTAATCAAATTAAAGAAAACATCTTCAATTATTGTACAAAATCAAAAATTTAAAATTAAAGTATTTGAAAATATTCTTGATGGGTCTGAAAACTTTGCATTGATAAAAGGGTCTTTAAAAAAAGGCATCATCCCAAGATTAAGAGTAATATCATCTAATGTAGTTCAAAATTATCTTATTAACCAGAAATTGCCTAATTCATTTGATAAAACAATAACTTATTTCAAAAAATACAATAATTGCGTTCTTGTATTTATTAGAGATCCTAATTTAAAATCAGTCACACAAACACTTAAGCAGTATAAAAGTAAAACTTTTTATAAAAAAGGTCATGATAAATTAATTAGAAACTATGGTATTGGAGCTCAAATTATTAAATCTTTAAAAATTAAAAATATGATACTTGTTACTAGATCAAAAAAAAAAGTGATAGGATTAGACGGTTATGGAATTAAAATTAAAAAGCAGGAGATTATAAAGTGAAAAAAAAAATTTTAATTGTTGTTGCAAGTTATTATGAAAATATTGCCAGTTCCTTATTAAGGAGTGCAAAAAATAAAATAAAAAATAAGTGTAATATTAATGTAATTAAAGTGCCTGGTGCATTTGAGATTCCAGTTACAATATCAAAAAATTTGAAAAAATTTAATGGATTTATTGCATTAGGATGTGTGATTAAGGGACAAACACCACATTTTGATTTTATATCCAAATCTACTACAGACGCATTAATGACGTTATCGATTACTTCTAAGAAACCTGTTGGAAACGGTGTGATCACATGCTTAAATAAAAAACAAGCTGAAGAACGTGCTAAGAAAGGATCTGAGGCAGCCGAAGCAGTATTATCAGTTCTTTTTCAATAAGTTATGACAGTTCAATTTTCTCCGCAAAGAAATCCTAGAGTAATAATTATACAAAAACTTTATGGCAAACTTTATAATAATGAAGAAATTATCACATTTCCAAAACACAGGTTTAAAAAATTTATTAAAGATATTGTCAATGGCACCATAGAGAGAGAAGAATTGATAAATGCAGAGATCAATAACCATTTAAATCAGGATTTGAAAATCAAAAATATGGATAAAGTTTTTCAAATAATTATCAAAAGTGCGATTTTTGAATTTTTATATAAACCTAATACATCTATCAAAATTATTATTAATGAGTATCTCAAAGCATCAAATTTTTTTATCGATAACTCACAAACTAAATACTTAAATGCATTATTAGATAAAATTTCAAAAAAAATAAGAATTAGCGATGAATGAATTTGCACTAATTCACAAGTATTTTAAAAAATTAACTTATAATAACCCATCAGCATTAAATTTAAATGATGATGTTTTTTTTGACAAAAGAAATAATGTTGTTGTTTCGTCTGATACTTATGTTGAAGGTGTTCATTTTATAAATTTTAAAAATCCTGATTTAGTAATTAAAAAAATAGTAAGATCATCAATATCAGATTTATATTGTAAGGGCGTAAAGCCTAAATTTATTTTTATTGGAGCTAGTGGAAATAGCAAATCTTTTTCAAAAAAAAATATGGATATTGTTTATAAAAGTTTAAAACAAGAACAAAAAAAATATAAATTTAAATTATCAGGTGGTGACACAACAAAATCAAATAAAACAGTATTCACAATTACTAGCTTAGGATACTCAAACAAAATAGTCCGAAGAAATAAATGTAAAAATAATGATGATATTTATGTGACTGGAAACCTCGGTGATAGCTATTTGGGTTTATTAATTTTGAGTAAAAAATTATTTTTAAAAAATATTAAACAAAAAAAATATTTTATTAAAAAATATTATATGCCAGATTTACCTACAAAAATTTGTTCAAAACTTATTAAATTTGCCAATTCATCAATTGATATATCTGACGGTTTATTTGGTGATTTAACTAAATTAATTAATACAAGTAAATTATATTTTAGATTGGATGTTGAAAAAATACCTATTTCACCAAAACTTAAAATTCATCTCATTAAAACCAACAAAAAAAAAATAAATTTTATTTCCAAAGGAGATGATTATCAAATTCTATTCACTTCATCAAAATCAAATAGGAGATATATCAAATCTTTATTTAAACGAATGAATCAAAAAGTTACTTTAATAGGAAATATAACTAATGAAATCAAAAGTAATCAAATAATCTCTAATAAAAACTTAATAAAACACAGCTATAATGAGGGATATTCCCATAATTTCTAACGAAGTTAAACATTGCGTTTTATAATATTTTTTGTATTACATTGTCTCCATAAATATTTTAATAAAGGATCTAATGAATTCATCAACAGAAACAATACTATTATACATTATAGCGGCTGGAATTATATCAATCATTTACGGTTTTTTTACTGGTCGAAATATTTTAAATTCAAGTTCTGGTAATGCTAAAATGATTGAAATAGCTTCAGCTATTCAAGTAGGTGCACGTGCATATTTAAACAGACAATATAAAACGATTGCAATAGTTGGTGTTGTTGTTTTAATTATTATTTCTATTGCATTTAGTCCTTTAGTAGGTCTAGGTTATTTAATTGGAGCTGCATTGTCTGGAATAGCTGGATATGTTGGAATGCTTGTTTCGGTGCAAGCCAATGTGAGAACTGCTGAAGCTTCAAGAAAAAGCCTAGCAAACGGTTTGTCAATTGCTTTTAAATCAGGAGCAGTAACTGGGATGCTTGTCGCTGGATTAGCCTTATTGTCAATTGCAGTCTATTATTATTTTCTTGTAAAGATTGGAATAGATGAAAGAGAAATAGTTAATGCTTTAGTTGCGCTTGGTTTTGGTGCTTCTTTAATTTCTATTTTCGCAAGATTAGGTGGAGGAATTTTTACAAAAGGTGCGGATGTTGGTGCTGACTTAGTTGGAAAAGTAGAAGCAGGTATACCTGAGGATGATCCTAGAAACCCAGCTGTAATTGCTGATAATGTTGGCGACAATGTTGGAGATTGCGCAGGTATGGCAGCAGATTTATTTGAAACTTATGCTGTAACAATTGTTGCTACAATGGTTCTGTCGTCAATATTTTTTATTGGAGATCTCAGTATGATGATTTATCCTTTGGCTATTGGGGGTGCATGCATACTTACATCTATTTTAGGTACTTTTTTTGTAACACTTGGAAGTGACAAGAATATAATGAAGGCTATGTACAAAGGCTTTGTGATAACCGCTATAAGTTCTCTAATCATTTTGTATCCTATAACAAAATATGTAATTGGTTTCACTACTGAATATATTGTAAATGAAAAATCATTTACTGGATTAAGTTTATATTTTTGTGGAATTATTGGTCTTGTGATTACAGGATTAATTATATGGATTACTGAATATTACACAGGCACAGATTATAGACCAGTTAAAAGTGTAGCTCAATCTTCAACAACAGGTCATGGAACGAATGTCATTCAAGGGTTAGCAGTTTCTATGGAAGCAACTGCTATTCCAGCATTAATTATTGTTGGTGGAATATTGTTAACTAATCATATTGCTGGTTTATATGGTATTGCAATTGCAGTAACCACAATGCTTGCACTTGCAGGTATGGTTGTGGCTTTAGATGCATACGGTCCAGTTACTGATAATGCTGGAGGAATTGCAGAAATGTCCAATCTTCCAAAAAATGTTAGAAAAACTACAGATGCATTAGATGCAGTTGGAAATACAACTAAGGCAGTAACAAAAGGTTATGCAATAGGGTCAGCTGGTCTTGGAGCTTTAGTTTTATTTGCAGCTTATACTGAGGATATTAAACATTTTTCTAAAGTTGCTGGTTCGAATTTAGAGGGAATTATAGTTACTTTTGATTTATCTAATCCATTCGTTGTTGTTGGCTTATTGATTGGTGGAATGCTTCCATATTTATTCGGATCTATGGGTATGCAGGCAGTAGGTAGAGCAGGGGGCGCTGTAGTAATCGAGGTAAGAAGACAGTTCAAAAAAATACCAGGTATTATGAAGCGTAAAGCTAAGCCAGATTATGGTAGACTAGTAGACTTATTGACAAAGGCTGCAATAAAAGAAATGATTATCCCATCATTATTGCCAGTATTATCTCCTATAGTTCTTTACATAATCATTTACTTTATTGGCGGACAAGTTGCTGCTTTATCAGCAGTTGGGGCTATGCTTTTAGGTGTTATTATAACAGGACTATTCGTAGCTGTATCAATGACTGCTGGTGGTGGAGCTTGGGATAATGCTAAAAAATATATTGAAGATGGTAAATTTGGTGGAAAAGGGTCTGAAGCACATAAAGCAGCGGTAACTGGTGACACAGTTGGTGATCCTTACAAGGACACAGCTGGTCCAGCAGTAAACCCAATGATTAAGATTACAAATATTGTTGCGTTGCTTTTGCTAGCTGTTATTGCAGGTTAGCTTTATAGTTTAAATATTTTTTGTAATTTTCATTCCAAAGGTCTTCCCAGTTTTCCGTAAGAGCTGGTACACCTCTTGAGATGTGATAGCATAGTGAATTAATAGGAGCTATACAAATTTCTTTTTTATATAATTCATGAAGTGGTTTTTCGAATGGGTTATTTTCTTTTTCACCAACTAATCTAATTGTATCTTTGTAATTATTAAAAATCGATTTAGAAAAAATAAATGTAAGTAAAGATTCGTTAACAATTCTCCATTTATAATTTTTTCCAACCAATAAAGATGTTTTATATAAAGAGTCGTAGAAAAAACTGTAATCAGATGGACACATAATTATGTCTGTATTTAAGATAGTTGAAATTCTAGAGTATGAAATCAATATTTCTTCTATACTATTCTTTTCAAATAAATAATCATCTTCTATAAAAAAAATTAAATCATCAGCCTTTTCTGCTTGATCACAACATTCTAAATAAGATCCTCTATTTCCAGTTATTTTGGTTTTATGAATTGAAACAGTAATATTATAATCTTTAGTTATCTTTAATAAATTTTCATCAAATTTTTGATATGAATTGTCAGGAATAAGATGTAAATTTATATCTAAGCTGTTATTTTTTTTAAAAAAATTAATAGACTCCATTAAACTTATTAAGGATGTGTATATAAGGTCTGCTTTATCTATGTTTGGAACTATTCTTTTCCATTCTTTACTGGAATTCCACAAATTTACATTTGGGGTATATCTAAAATAAATATCTAGCTTGTTAATTTTTCTGGTTAAATTTAAATAACCTTGACTAAAATTAAAAGATTTATCGTTAAATTTGGCAAAGTTTCTATGTTGATTTTTGTAATCTGGATTTACAATATTTAATGTTTCTTTTTCAAATGCATAAACATTTAACAGTTTAAGCAAAATTCTTTTAAATTTATTTTGTTTAATTATTTTTCTTGGAAACATATTTTTATTATTATTAATTGCTAAATAGTTTATAATTATTTAATTGTAAATTTGAAGAAATTTCATGAGTCATTATATTTATTTATTAATAGCAAAGAGTTTTAATAGATATATTACTTACGCTGGTTATGCTAAGAACGTTGAGAAAAGATTAATTTTGCACAATATATCGAAAGGAGCAAAATTTACAAAAGGAAGAAAATGGACAATCATCTATAAAAAAAGGTTTTCATCAAAAAAAAAGGCGATGAAA
Source organism: uncultured Pelagibacteraceae bacterium (assembly GCA_902551985.1). Taxonomy (GTDB): domain Bacteria; phylum Pseudomonadota; class Alphaproteobacteria; order Pelagibacterales; family Pelagibacteraceae; genus Pelagibacter. The sequence goes on from CACDFI010000001.1 coordinate 200,118, forward strand.
GAGGAATATATATTAAAAAATAATTATAAATTTAGGAAATTTCTTAAAGATAAATATTTAAAAAAAAATGAAAATAGCAATTTTACTTCCGTATAAAGAGAATTATTCACCAAATTTATCAGGTGCTGTCTCAATACATGTTTCCAATCTTTATGAATATTCAAAATTTAAAAAAAATATTGTTATATGGGGTAATACAAAAAGCAAAAAATATTTATCAAAAAATTATAAAAACATTTCTATTGAAAAAAGATTTTTATCTAGCAACAATAAAAAATATTTATCAAAATTTATTGAATTACAAAAAAAAGAAGAGTCAAAAATTATTGAAATACATAATAGACCAAATTATGTTGGTGAAATATCAAATAAACTCAAATCAAAGGTTATTCTTTACTTTCATAACAATCCACTAGATATATCAGGATCAAAAACTGTTAATGAGAGAAAAGAGCTTTTAAATAAATGTGAATATATTTTTTTTAATAGTAAATGGACCAAAAATCAGTTTTTCCAAAAAATTGATGAGGACAATTATATTTCAAAATTTGGTCTTTGTTTTCAATCAACAAAAAAAATTAAAGTAAATTTAAATTCAAAACAAAAAATTATCACATTTGTTGGAAAACTTAATTCAGCAAAAGGATATGATATATTTGGACAATCTATTATTAAAATACTTGATGAATTTCCTGATTGGAAATCTATTGTTGTTGGAGATGAGCCACGAGAAAAACATATTTTTAAACATAAAAACTTACATTCATTCAGTTTTAAGGGTAATAATTTTGTTCTCAATCTTTTAAAAAAATCAAGTATTTCTGTAGCTTGCTCAAGATGGGAGGAACCTTTTGGAAGAACAAGTCTAGAAGCTTGTAGTTTAGGATGTGCCACTATCATTACAAATAGAGGTGGCTTAATAGAGACAACTAAATATCCAATTATTTTAAATAATTTAGATACAAATTCATTATATAAATTAATAAAAAAACTAATCTTAAATGCAAAATATAGAAAAAAAATTCAAAAACTTAATTATAAATCATTTTTTTTATCGCACGAATATGTTTCAAAAATAATAGACAAAGTAAGAGAAAAATTAGTAGATAATTTTAAATTTAATATTAATAAACACTCTAGGTTAAAAATTTTACATATTACAAATTTTAATTACAGATACTTTGGCAGATTACAATACAATACAGGTATAAGAATTAATAATGGTTTAATCAGAGAAGGTCATAATGTTCTAAGTTTATCAGATAGAGATTTAGTTAGTTATACAAAAACAATTAGAGATCCATCGGGATCAAAATACTTAAATACATCAATTAAAAACACTATAGAAAATTTTATTCCTGATATTGTAATACTTGGTCATGCAGATAGAGTTCAGGTCAATACTTTATTGGATGCTAAGAATAAGTTTTCTAATTTAAAAATATGTCAATGGTTTTTAGATCCACTTTCTAAAAAGGGACCTGACTATCTCAAAAATAAAGCAAGAATTTTGGATAAAAGTTCAATTTGTGATGCAACTTTTGTCACTACATCACCAGATGCTCTTGATTTTAAAATTAAAAACTCTTTCTACATGCCTAATCCTTGTGATAAATCGTTAGATCATTTAATGAATTTTAAAGGGAATCATGAGTTTGATATTTTCTATGCTATTAGTCATGGTGTTCATAGAGGAGAACTAAGACCAGGCAAAAATGATGAAAGAGAATTATTTATTTCTAAATTAAAAAGATACGCAAAAGGTATTAAATTTGATACTTATGGGATGTTTGGTGTTCAGCCAGTATGGGGACATCAATTTCTTAATAAGTTATCAAATTCAAAAATGGCTTTAAATTTAAGTAGAGGTAAACCAATTAAGTACTATAGCAGCGATAGAATAGCACAACTCATGGGCAATGGTCTTCTTACGTTTATTCACAAAGACACAAAATATAATGATTTTTTTAATAATGATGAGATGATTTTTTATAAAGATATTAATGATCTCTCTAATAAAATTTTAAAATATTCTAAAAACGATAAGGATTGGCGTAAAATTGCAGAGAAAGGTCATAAAAAGTATCACAAGTATTTTAATTCATCTTTAATAGCCAGATATATTATAGATAGATCAATAGGAATAAATTCAAAATATTATTGGGAATAACATTTTTAATGTCAAAGATTCTTATACTTAAAAATGATAGAGCAGGGGATTTATTCACATCTTTAAAATTAATTTCATCATTAATAAGAGATTATAAGGATGTAAATATTTATTTATCCGAATTAAATATTGCATTTAGTTTTTTTTTTCAAAAAAAAAAAATAAGAAAAGTTAATTATAATTTAACCATTAATGACAAAATTAGAATTTTATATGATATTTTTATAAATAATTATGACAAAATATATATTTTATCACCTAAAAGTTTTTATTTTTGGCTACCCTTTTTTTTTAGAAAAACTCAATTTTATGCAATTGTATATGAAGGAAAAAAAAGAAATCGTCCTATTAATTATCTTAGAAAATATCTATATAAATTCAGATTAATAAGTAGAAAGAAAATCAATAAATACAGTTATAGACAATCTCAGAACCAATTAATTGACAAAAATAAAAAATTAGATGAAAACTATAGTGGCCTTCTATTACCAGAGATTGACGCAAATTTAATAAAACTATTACCAGAGAAATACATTTTTTTTCAGTTTAGATATAAATTTTTTAATGAACTAAATTGGTCAGAGGAAGATATAATTATTTTTTTAGATTTTCTAAAAAGTAAATATGAATATGTTTTGTTCTGTTCTGATTATGAAGATAACGAAACAAGTAACTACTTTAAGAATTTTTTTTTGAACAATTTTTCATATTTGGATTTAAATCTTAATAAAAAGTATCAAAATTCAAAATATAATGGCATCTATTATTTAAAAGATTTGTCTGGTGTTAGTATGTTTAATGTAATAAAAAAATCCACAATGTGTATAGCAAAAGAAGGTATTGTTAGCCACATTTGTTTTTTTCATAAAATTAAATGTCATAATCTTTTTAATTTTAAAATAAAAAATACTAATGACTTCATACATCAGAAAATTAGCTATTCAGAATGGTGTAAAGATATGAAATTTAGTTTTTCTTTTTTAGATCATAATATTAAAAAAGCATTGAAAAAAATTAAAAATCAAATCTGATGAAAAAGATATATTTTGTTGAAAAAACAATTCCTTTTAATTCACTTGATATTAACGAGCCATTTATTAGTGGATCAGAAAAAACTTTGATTAATATTACTAATGAGCTAAGTAAATTTAAAAATTTTACAATCAAAGTATTCAATTTAACAAATAATAAAAAAATTATTAACAATGTTGAATGGAACAACTTAAGCGATATTAACCCAAATGATCAACCAGATGTATTAATAAGTATGTCTGATGCAAATTTGTTATCATTATTTAAATGCAAAAAAAATTATTTATGGTCACATAGTGTACAACCATTTGAAAAGTTTTTAAGAAAAAAACAATTATTTTCATTTATCAAAAATAAGCCTATTATGATTCTTGAGGGAAAATATCATTATGACAATAGAAGTTTCCTAACGTCTTTATTTGGTAAAAAAATATTACCTATTGCAGTAGATTATGAGTTCATTAACTATGATATAAATGAAAAATTATTACCAGAAAAAAATGCAATATTTACAACTAGATCAGATAGAAATTTAGATTTTTTACTTAATTGTTGGACATCAATAAAAAAACAGTCAGTGAATTCCTATCTATATATTAACCCACCTTTTGATTTATCAAAAGAACATCTTAATAATGGTGTAAAATTAAGAGTAAAATCGGATAAAAATGATTTGATAAAAGAAATTTCCTCAAAAAGAGTAATGTTGAATCCTGGGCATAAAGGAGAGGTTTTTTGTTTAGCTGCAGAGGAGGCTAGAGAACTATGTGTCCCAATAATTACTATGGGTATAGGTGCTTTAAAGGAAAGAGTTGACCATGGAAAAACAGGATTTGTTGCAAAAAATAAAAACGAATTTATTGATTACACAGTTAAAATATTAAATGATGATGATTTATTTATGGAGTTAAGAAAAAATCTTTTAAAAAGAAGAAATATAAGATCATATAAGGATGTTGCAGATGATTTTATAAGCATTGTCAATGAAAATTAAAGATATTGTAATTCTTGTAGGTGGTTTAGGAACGAGATTAGGTAATCTTACTAAAAACATACCAAAACCACTAATTATGATAAATAAAATATCTTTTTTAGATCAATTAATTTGCAAAATAATTAAATACAATTTTAAAAATATATTTTTACTTTGCTCCTATAAAAAAGAAAAGTTTTTTATAAAATATAATAATAAATATATTCATAATACAAAAATTAAATGCATTAACGAGGGCAAGCCAAAAGGTACTGGCGGGGCTTTATTTAAACTAAAAAATAAAATTAAGAATGATTTCATCCTTTTAAATGGAGATACTTTTTTTGATATTGATTACAATAGTTTAATTAGCAAGAAACTTAAAAAAAAAAGAATTTTTATGTGTATAACAAAAAAAGAAAACACTTTTAATAATGAAAAATTGAATAATTTATCACTTAGAAAAGAACAAATTTATTTTTCAAAGAAATCAACAAATTTAACTAATGGTGGAATTTATCTTGTTAAAAAAAATGTTTTGAATAAGATAGAGAATAAATATACCTCATTTGAAGATGATATTTTAAAAAATGAGATTATCAACAAAAGAGTTATAGGAAAATATTTTAATAGAAATTTTATAGATATTGGATCTAAACAGAAATTAAAATTCATAAAAAAAAAACCTTATATAATTCAAAATAAATGTTTTTTTTTAGATAGAGATGGAGTTGTTAATAAAGAGTGTGGTTATGTAACAAAATTTAAAAGTTTAATTTTTTTAAAGGGAGTTGATACGGCTATAAAATACTTAAATAAAAAAGGATATTTGGTTATAATAATCACTAATCAGGCAGCAGTCGGAAAAGGTCTTATTACTGAGTTAAAATTAAATAAAATCCACTCAAAAATGAGAAATAAATTGTATAAAAAAAATGGAGCAATAATTGATGATATTTTTTATGCACCTTACTATAAATACTCAAAAAAATTAAAATACACAGAAAATCTATATGATAGAAAGCCAAATCCAGGCATGTTTCTAAAGGCTAAAAAGAAATGGAACATAGATCTATCCAAATCTTTCTATATTGGAGACAAATTAAGTGACAAAATAGCGGCCAAAAGAAGTAAAGTAAAATTTTACTATAAAAACAAATTTTCTTTATATAGACAAATTAGAAATATTATTAAATGATAATTTCAAAAACCCCTTTTAGACTCTCATTATTTGGCGGAGGAACTGATTTTCCCTCATATTATCTTAAAAATGGAGGTTGTGTAGTAGGGGGTACTATAAATAAATATTGTTATGTCACAGCACGATACCTACCAAATGTCTTTGATTACAAACATCGCATAGTGTGGTCAAGAAACGAAACTGTTAATAATTATAAACAAATATTCCATCCAACAGTTAGGTCTGTGTTTAAGTTTATGAATATTAAGAAAGGTCTTGAAATTCATTATCAAGGAGATTTGCAAAAAAATTCTGGACTAGGTACAAGTTCCGCATTTTGCGTTGGTTTATTTAATGCTTTATACAATCTTGAAAATAAACAAGTTTCACGAAAAAAACTTTCTTTAAATGCAATTCATGTTGAACAAAAAATGTTAAAAGAAAATTGTGGTTCACAAGATCAAATTTGGGCTTCTTTTGGTGGTTTCAATATAATTAGATTTAAAAAAAACGGAAGTTTTACAGTAAATACAATTAAAAAATCAAAAAAAAATTTAGATAATTTGGACACTAATATGTTTCTTGTTTACACGGGTATAAATAGATTTTCTGAAGATATTGAAAAGGATAAGATTAAAAATCTTGATAAAAATTTTAAAAATTTAGATAAAATTACTCAAATAACAAATTCTTTTATTAAACAAATAGATAATAATTTTACTATAGATTTATGTGGTGATTTAATGAGCGAGTATTGGAATATAAAAAAAAAATTATCTAATAAAGTTTCAAACCCTTTTATAAATGAACTATATGACGAGGGAATAAATAATGGAGCTATTGGAGGTAAAATTATTGGCTCAGGAGGAGGTGGTTTTTTATTATTTTGTTGTAAAAAAAATAAACAAAAAAAATTTCTTAACGGTTTCAAAAAATTACCTATAATAAGATTTAAATTTACTAACAGAGGATCTGAAATTATTTTTAAGAATAAGTAATTTTATATTTTTATTTTATTTAATGCGTTATTTTTAAATAAATTTGCCTCTCTAATATATCTTCTAACCATTTGAGTTGATTTATGACCTGTCATAGCCATTATGCTCCTCTCATCAGCACCAGATTCGGCGGCAACAGTTGCAAACCCTGATCTTAAACTATGGCCTGCAAAATGTTTATTTTCGATACCTGCTAAGTTCAAATATTCTTTCATTAATAATACTACAGATTGGTCTGTTAATCTTTTATGTGACAGTGATAAGCCCTTAGAAAATCTTCTAAAAATAGGTCCAGAATTAATTTTAGATATTTCTAACCATTTTTGTAAGTTTTTAACAGGACAATAAATTTCATTATTGAAGTAGGGCAGTCCTTTAATCATTCCTTCACCAAATTGGTCGGTTTTTGATCTTTTAATGGTGATTTTGAGCCCCTCCGGAACAAATTCTAAGTCTTCATGATCAATTGAGATAAGCTCCGTTCTTCTAAAACCACCCCCAAAACCAATTAATATTATTGACTTGTCTCTTAATTTTTTAATTTCATCAATTTTTTGTTCATTTATTACATTAATAATTAATTTTAAATGATTGATTAATAACGGTTTTTTTCCTTTTTGTATGCTACCTTTTACTCTTCTTATGCCCATTAAATTCTCAACAATTATTGGATGTTTTGTATCTAAATAATGCCCTTTAAACTTATGAACCATGCTTATAGATACAAGTCTTCTACGTAAAGTACTAATTTTTGAATTTTTAGATAGATGGGTTATGTATAAAGAAACAATTTTTGGGTCAGATGGCAAAGATTTAAACCCATGTTTTGCACAAAAAGCCCCAAAATCTTTAAAATCTGATTTATATGCTCTTAATGTGTTATTTGCTTTAGAGCTTTTGAGATTATTTAAAGTTGCCTCATGAAGTGTTTTTATATCTGTAGTTAGTTCACTCATATATTTACTATTGATAACAATTAATTATCACTAGTAATAATATAACTCATTTTACATGTCAAGCATTTAATGTAAAAGATTTTTAATGCCTAAATATGTAATTATAGGTCTTATTGTTGTAATTGGAACGTTCCTAATTATGAATTACTGGCCGAAACTAACAGAACAAACTAAAAATCGAATTTTAATGGTTATTTTTGGCATCTTTTTCATAAGCATATTTATTCTATTATTTTTATTAATGTTTTGAGGTAAATTGATCGATATTTTAAGCATTCTTGTAGCTGGTATATTTTCTTGCATAATTTTGGATATTCTGGGTTATTTACTTAAATTATTAGGTATTCCTGAGCCATCCTGGGGAATTGTTGGTAGGTGGACCTATTATATGCTTAAAAATGGATCCTTTAACAATCCAAATATAGCCCAAATGCAAACTATTAAATATGAGGTTTTATTGGGATGGATTTTTCACTACTATGTATCAATTTGTTGGGCTTTGATATATTATTTTTTCTTTATACAAATAGGCTTAAAAATGACCTATTTTTCAGGCTTTATTTTTGGAGCTCTTACAACTTTAGCACCATTACTAATATTTTTGCCTTTTACTGGACAAGGTATATTTGCAATAAATACAGATATACCGGTTAAAACCTCTATTATGTTCTTGATACGTCACTCAATTTATGGAATTGCTATGTATGAGGGTTTTAGATGGTTTACTTAAAGCTTTAGATTTAGTTATCCCCACTATTCTACCCTGTTAAAAACGCACAAAATTCAACAATAAAGTGATACATACAACCTACTCTATCTGATAATGTTTAAAATGAATTAAGAGGCAACTCTTAACTGACCAGCTGGGGAAAAACCGAGAGGTTCAAGCCCAGAGGGCAGAAAGCTCTACAGAGTAGCGCTAAAATAGTAGAGTGGAAGGCATGGCGGTAGCGCATAAAACGACGTGCCAAAAACTACTGTTCTTTGTGCCTGAAAAGGTACAAGGAAACAGGGTTTTCTCGTGTTATGATTCTTAAAGGCACTAAATTTCAATTGAAAGTTTGGAATTATCTTAAAAAAATACCAAAAGGCCAGATACGGACTTATTCTGATATAGCAAAGGCTATAAATAAACCAAAATCAGTGAGAGCTGTGGCAAATGCAGTAGGAAAGAACCCATATGCCCCAAAAATACCTTGTCACCGGGTAATCAGGTCGGACGGTTCATTGGGCGGCTATTCAGGTAAAGGTGGGATAAATACTAAGAGAAAATTACTCAAATCTGAAGGTATTTTGCTCTAAAAATGTTGAAAAACAACGTCTTTTGTTTGTTTTACTATATTTAGTAATTTTTTTTTAATATCACCTATAAGTTGCACCACAAAATCGAAAATACTTAAATTAGAGGGTATTTTGGCCTTTTAAATGCTATATTCTATTTTTGCAGAGCTAATAAAAAATCCCCGTTGGTTAAAAAAAAATATTGATTTTAGTATTTAAATAATTGCAAAGAAATATTCTTTAAATGTTAGATATTAATAAAATTAGCATATTTACTTACTTTTTTAAGGGTCTAAATTATTAAATTTAAGGTTTTATAATATTAGCAAATAAATAAGATAAATTCCCTACTCTATTTAATTAAATCCTATGAATCATAAGAAAAAATAATATATTTAATTATTATAAATAAATTCAATCAATGTGTTATTAATATTTAAGATAAACATTTTTAAAATATAAATAAAAATATACAATAATAACAATAGTTTATATTAATTTATTTAAGTATTAGTTGAATATATTAGTAAGTTTTACTTACCTAAATAAAGCTTGGATAAATAATACTCTCTTCTTGATATATATAAACCACAAAGAACAATTATAAAAAGGCCTAAATAAGTCCAATTATCTGGAAATTCATTAAATATATAAAAACTAAGCAAAATATTAGTGATAATTTCAGTATAGCCAAGAGGAGCCAATTTAGAGGCATCTGCTAATTTTAAAGATAAAATTATAAAAAGATGTGCAATTGCAGCTATAAAACCAATTAAAACCATCATAATCCATTGGCTATTAGATGGTTGTATCCAGACACCTGGCATAAAGAAAGTCATTACTATAGTCCCTACTGTTCCAGCAAATAACAAAGTCAGAAGAGAGTTATCAGAAGAGCTTAATTTTCTAGTGATGATTAAATAAAAACCATAACAAATACCATTACCTAAAGCAGCTAAAGTTGCTAAATTAATCTCTATAAATCCAGGTCTGATTACGATTAAGGTGCCTATAAAACCCATTGATACTGCAGTCCATCTTCTTAAACCCACCTTTTCATTAAGAAAAAAAGGTGACATTGCAGTAACACATATAGGAGCAACAAATGCTAGCGTAAGTGCTTTTGGTAATGAAATTTCAGAAATTGCAAAAAAGAATAAATAAGTAGAAAAGACAAAAATCAACCCTCTTATCAATTGGAGTAAAGGTTTTTTACTCCAAACTAAAGATTTTCTATCAAAAATAAGCATTATTAAAAGAGCAAAAACAACTGTAAAAAAATATCTAGCCCAAGTAATTTGCAAAACATCCATAGAAGAGCTTAAATATTTAGCAAAAGCATCCATAAAAGGAACAATCATCCAAGCAGATGCATTGAGTATCACAGCCTTCATAAGTGAAGCATAGCTCTTAATTAAAGTATTTTAAAGCGAAGAATACAGTTATTGGGACTGTTACTAAAGACATCAAAGTTGAAACAACAATTGTACTAGAAATATTATCTACAATTTCTTTTGGAGAGTACATAGAAGCAACTAAATAACAAAGAATGGCACTAGGCATCGATGATTGTATTAATAAAACTCCTGCTGCAAAGCCAGATAAATTAAAAAAAGATATCAGAGCAAAACCAATTAAAGGACCTATAATAACTCTTCCAGTGGATGTAATTAAAGCGTCCTTAAATGAAAAAACTTTCATTTGTGTTAGAGAGACACCTAGAGACATTAAAATCATTACAATCATTCCGTAAGCTAAAAGCATAACAGTATTCAAAATAAATATTGGTAAAGGTATTTCGTAATATAGAAATAGGATTGTTGCAATTATTGCATAAAATGATGGGCTTTTAACTATTACATTTAGATCAAATTCTCTTTTAGCCAGAAAAATATTCAGAGTGAAATGCAGTAAAACAACTAATGATGATATAGCAGCGGCTATTCCCATACCAAGTTTTCCATATGCAAACAAACATATTGGGATACCCATATTACCAGTATTAGGTAGAAAAAATGTTGGTAATTCTCTAAGATAATCTTTTTTCATTAATAATAGAAAAATTAATCCAACGATCAAAAAAGAAGTCAAAAGAATAATAGCGTATAAAAAATACTCAGAGAACATTGCAAAAGTTACACCACTAGCTGATATAGAAAATATTACTATAGATGGTGTACCGAAATTAGCCGAATAAGTCGTTATAAAAGATGTATCAAAATTTGGATTTTTTTTACCAAGAAAGTAACCAATACCTACAATAAAAAAAACTGGAAATAGAACTTCAAAAAGTTTGATATAAAGTTCCATTAAAATAATCTTATTAATACTGGATTTTTAATTATGTTTCGATTTAATTTAAAAGATTTAATACATTTCTGAGAACTTAATTCATTTGCATTGTGAGTAATAATTACAATTGATGCTGTTTTTTTTTTACTATTTGGTATCTGGATAATTCTTTGAATTGATATTTTATAGTTTGCAAAAATTTTTGTAATAGATGACAGAACTCCAGGTTTATCTTTAACTTCTAGTCTTACATACAGTGAATTGGATGAAATATCTTTGTTAAAAATTTTTGGTTTTTGTCTTTTTGTTCTAGTAATTCCAAAAGGAAATTTTATATTTCCTCTTAAAATAGACAACAGGTCTGACATTATCGCAGATGATGTTGGTCCAGGCCCTGCCCCTTCACCTTGTAAAACACTTTCGCCTATTGGTGATCCATTTAAAATTACAGCATTCATCACACCACTAACATTTCCGATATAAGTGTCTTTATTAACCATGCAGGGATGAACTCTCTCAAAAATACTATTTTTAATAATCTCTGTAATGCCAAGCAATTTAATTCTAAAGTTTAACTGATTGGCTATTTCAATGTCTTTTAATTCAATATTTTCTATACCTTCCATCAAACAGTTTGATTTTGAAATTTTTTTATTAAATGCTAATGAAGAAAGTATTTTTATTTTTGCCAAAGCATCGTATCCATTTAAATCTAATTTAGGATTTCCAGGTTCAGCATAACCGAGGTTCTGAGCTTTTTTTAATACACTAACAAAACTATCTTTAGTTTTTTCCATCTCTGATAAAATATAATTACATGTGCCATTAAGAATTCCATATACTTTTGTTATTTTATTAGTTGCAAGACCTTCTTTTATAGTTCTAATTATTGGTATACCTCCAGCCACAGATGCTTCGAATTCTAAATTTACTTTATTTTTTTCAGCTAATTCACCAAGCTTATCTCCATGTTTAGATATGAGTGCTTTATTTGGTGTAATAACATGAATTTTATTTTTTAAAGCGGTTTCAATAACTTTCTTTGATATTCCATCTGATAAACCGATTGCTTCGATTATTATATGAAGATTTTTTATTTTTAAAATATCTAAAGGGTTTGAGTAAAATATTTTTTTGTTTATTTTAAATTTTCTTTTTTTGTTTTTATTTTTAGCCGAGATCCCAACAACTTTTATTTTCTTTCCAGTCTTAATTTCAATATCTTTTTTTTTAATATTTAACTCATTGTATACATATAATCCTATTTGACCTAGACCGATTACAGCAATATTTATATTTTTACTCATTTTCATTAATCTAATTTAGGAAAATCACTTAGTTCTCCATATTTAATTACATTACTTTTAAAATCATCAAAAGAGGTTTCATTTTCAAAATTTAATTTTGTAATATCTGAATTTGTGTTTTCCTCTTCAACATTCCACATTGAAACAGGATGATTCAGAGAACAATGTGATAAAATAATTAAAAATAATATCATTAGTATTTTTTTATACATTTAGTCCTTCACCTTCATTAAATTTAAAATAATAATTCATATTTTGCACAGCTTGTCCCCCACCACCTTTAATCAAATTATCAATTGCAGACAATATTATTATTTTATCTTTATATTTGCTATTACATACTGAAATTAAACAATTATTAGTATTAATTACATCGTTAGTGCTTAAAAATGTATTTATTTTAGAAATTTTCACAAACTTATGACTTTTGTAATGATTGGTTAAAACATTTTGAATTTTTCTTAGGGAAGCACCCTTTTTTATATCAACATATATAGTGCTTAAAATTCCTCTAAACATTGGTGTAAGATGTGGAGTAAAATGAAATTTATTTTTTTTTCCAGTTTTTAAATCTAATTCTTGTTGAATTTCAGAATTATGTCTATGATTTGCTAATCCATAAGCACTAAGGGACTCGTATAGATTTTTATTTTTATATCTTTTATGTACACTCCTCCCGGCTCCTGAATAACCAGATTTAGAGTCTATGATAATTGTTTTGTTATTAATTAGGTTTCTTTTTATTAATGGAATTAGTGGAATTAATACCGTAGTTGGATAACATCCAGGACAAGATATAATTTTAAATTTTTTTATTAATTTTCCACTTATTTCAGGTATAGAATAAATACTGTCTTTAATTAGATTTGAGGCGCTATGTCTAATTTTATACCATTTTTCATATTCATTTTTAGTATTGAGTCTAAAATCTGCAGCAAGATCTATAAGCAGATTATTTTTGTTTAGATATTTTGATATAGATTGAGCTTCACCATTTGGAAGTGCTGTAAATATAATATCTACATCTGATAGGTATTTTTTGTTAAACTTAGATATCTTTGGTAGTTTAAACTTTTTTAAATCCTTATCATAAAAATCAATTTTTTTTCCAACTGATGAACTACCACATAAATATTTTATATTTATATGTTTATGTTTGCAAAGGAGCTTTGTTAATTGTAAACCAATATATCCAGTTGCTCCACAAATAAGAATATTTTTCTTAAGCATAAATTAATATAACAGTTGAAAATTAAAAAGAAATTATCTTTTAGAGAATTGAAAGCTTCTTCTTGCTTTTGCTCTACCTGGTTTTTTTCTCTCTACAGATCTAGAGTCTCTGGTTGTAAGTTTTTCCTTACGTAGAGTTGATTTTAGTGTTTCATCAAATTTAAGTAGAGCCCTTGAAATACCATGTACTAATGCACCAGCTTGACCAGTTTGACCCCCTCCAACAACTTTAGATCTAACATCGTAATCAGTGGATTGGTTTATTATTTCAAATGGTCTTAAAATTTGCATTTTGTGGTTTGCTCTAGGAAAATAATCATCAAGTGATTTTCCATTTACATAGAATTTCCCCGTACCCTTTTTTAACCAAACTTTGGCTACTGATTTTTTTCTTCTCCCTGTAGCATACTTACTATCTTTAAAATCTAATTTTATCTTTGGTGATGATGTTTGATTGTTTTCCATATTAATTTCTAACTATATTTTTCTCATTAAGCTTGCTGATTTCAATTACTTTTGGATTTTGTGCACTATGAGGATGATCGGCTCCAGAGTAAATCTTAAGCTTTGACAATTGTTTTTTAGCTAGAGCGCCAGATGGTAACATTCTTTTGACAGCTAATTTTAAAACTTCACCAGGCTTCTTCTCACTCAACTTTTCTGGCGTTATTTCTTTTATTCCTCCAGGATAACCAGTATGTCTATAGTACTTTTTGTTTTGAAATTTGTTTCCGGTAAATTTTATTTGGTCTACATTTTTGACAACAACAAAATCTCCATCATCCATGTGAGGAGTATATTTTGTTTTATTTTTGCCTCTTATAATTTTAGATACTACTGTTGCAAGTCTACCAACTACAGCACCTGTAGCGTCAATTTCAAACCACTCGCTATTTATCTCATCTTTTTTAACAAATTTCGTCATGAATGCGGGATTAATACTTATAATTACATATATTGTCAATTTATTATATTTTTTTAGGACTTAATGGTTGATTGAATTATTAGCATTTATTAGTAATAATAACTCGTTAAAAAGGAATTCTCTAAGCTAATAATTAAAGGAGCCAAATGAGTGATAAAAAAAAAGAATTAAAACCAAATACCTATAAATTCGATACATTAAGTTTGCATGCTGGTTATCAGCCACATAAAAATGCTGGGTCAAGACAAGTGCCAATTTACCAAACTACATCATACTTGTTTGATGATGTTGATCATGCTGCTGCTCTCTTTAATTTAGAAAGAGGTGGTCATATTTATAGCAGAATTTCAAATCCAACAGTTGGAGTATTAGAAGAGAGAGTTGCTTCACTTGAAGGTGGTACAGCTGCATTAGCCACATCTTCAGGAATGAGTGCAATATTTTTAGCTGTCATGACATTATGTGAAGCAGGTGATCATTTAGTTGTATCATCACAATTATATGGAGGTACTGTTAACTTGTTCAGATTAACATTACCTAAATTTGGCATTAAATGTACGTTCGTTAAACCAAGAGATACTGAAGGTTTTAAAAAAGCAATTCAAAAAAACACAAAAGGAATTTTTGGAGAACTTGTTGGAAATCCAGGTAATGAAATAATGAACATGCCTGAAATTGCTAAAATTGCACATGAAGCAGGTATACCATTAATGGTTGATGCAACCTATCAAACTCCATATTTATGTAAACCATTTGAACATGGTGCTGATATAGTTATTCACTCATTAACTAAATGGATGGCTGGACATGGATCCTCAATGGCAGGAATATTAGTTGAAGGTGGAAAATTTGATTGGATGCAAAATGATAAATTTCCAACTATGACTAAACCTTACGAAGGTTATCACGGTTTGTCTTTTGCTGAAGAATTTGGTCCAACAGCTTTTACTATGAAAGCTAGAGCTGAAGGCATGAGAGATTTTGGACCTTGTTTAAGTCCTCAAAATGCATGGAATGTTTTACAAGGTATTGAGACTTTATCTGTTAGAATGAAAAAACATTGTTCTAACGCAGAAGAAATGGTCAAATATTTAATGGGTCATGAAAGTGTTGCATGGGTATCGCATCCAAGTGTTCCTGATCACCCTGATCATGAATTAGCAAAAAAACTTTTACCTAATGGAAGAGGTTCAATGATAGCATTTGGCATTAAAGGTGGGAAAGAAGCAGGTGTAGCATTTATCAATAATGTTAAACTAGCTTCTCACCTAGCAAATGTGGGAGACACTAGAACTTTAGTCATACATCCTGCATCTGGAACTCATTCACAAATGGACGAAGCAACTTTAAAGTTTGCTGGACTTTCGCATGATATGATTAGATTGTCTGTTGGTATTGAAGATATTGATGACATCAAAAATGATTTCGAGGTTGGTTTTAGAGCTGCAAGAAAACCAAGACTTGTATCTAATCAATGAAATTTAAAGTAGATAATAACGAAGTTTATGCTTCGACGGGTGGACGACCGTTTGATAAAAAAAAACCTCTAATAATATTTGTTCATGGTAGTGGATTAACCCATATGACATGGGTTCTTCAAACCAGATATTTTGCATTTCATGGATATAACGCTTTAGCAATAGATTTACCTGGTCACGGTCTTTCAGGAGGTGAAAGTCTTAAGTCGATTGAAGAAATGGCTGATTGGGTAAATTCAGTAATTGATGCAGTTGGTCACAAAGAAGCCTCTTTGGTTGGTCACTCTCAAGGATGTTTAGTTACAATAGAATGTACTGCAAGATATCCAAATAAAATTAAAACTTTAAGCTTAATGGGTGGGGCTGGGGCAATTCCTATGAATCCTCAATTACTCTCGCTAGCAGAAAACAATGACCCAAAAGCTGTAGATTTAATGATGGACTGGGCTCACGGTCCAGCCGGTCATTTTGGTGGTCATCCAGTGCCTGGACTATATCATATAAACACTGGTACAATGCTTGCAAAGTCACGTACTATACAGAATACTCTTGGTGTTGATTTTAGAGCCTGCGATAACTACAAAAATGGTTTTGAGGCTGCAAAAAAAGTTAAATGCCCTACTCTATCAATTTTAGCAACTGATGACAAAATGTGTCCTGTTAAAGAAGGAAAAAAATTGGCGGCATTAATTGATGGTAGTCAAGTAGATATAATCGATAATTGCGGTCATATGATGTTATTAGAAGAAGCCGATAGAGTTCTAACAGTACTAAAAAAATTTATAACTACTAATTATCCCCCATTATCAAGTTAAATTAAAGCTTGATTGTATTTTTTCATTAAAGTTAAATACTGATTTAAACAGAAGGGGAAAATATGAGCAAAAATAAAAATCCAGAAACAATCGCTTTACACGGAGGAGATTACAGAAGTGATCCAGCTACTACTGCAGTAGCAGTGCCACTTTATAGAACAACATCTTATCAATTTAATGATACTGATCATGCCGCGAATTTATTCGCACTCAAAGAATTTGGAAACATATACACAAGAATTATGAATCCGACAAATGACGTACTTGAAAAAAGAGTAGCAGCACTTGAGGGTGGACTTGCAGCTGTCACCGTTGGTTCAGGACAAGCAGCATCTACATTTGCAATTATGAATGTTTGTCAATCTGGTGATAATTTCATTAGTTCAACTGATTTATATGGAGGAACAGTTAATTTATTTACACACACACTTAAAAAATTAGGTATAGAGTGTAGATACGCTGATCCTTCAGATCCAAGCAATTTTGAAAAATTAATTGATGAAAAAACAAGATGTTTTTATGCTGAAACACTACCAAATCCTTATTTAAGGGTTTTTCCAATTAAAGAAGTTTCAGACATTGGAAGAAAACACAATATTCCATTAATCATGGATAACACTGCATCACCAGTAATTTGTAAACCAATTGAACACGGCGCAGCAGTAGTTGTGCATTCACTAACTAAATTTATAGGTGGACATGGTACTGTTATAGGTGGATGTTTAATAGATGGTGGTAATTTTGATTGGACTAAAGATCCAAAAAGACAACCTTTATTTAATGAACCAGATGCAAGTTATGGTGGGGCTAAATGGGGTGAAGTGGTGCCACAATTAACAGGAGCCAATGTTTCTTTTGCTGTTAGAGCTAGAGTATGTCTTTTAAGAGATTTAGGAGCTCCTCTTGCTCCAGATAATGCTTGGGGAATAATACAAGGACTAGAAACTGCTCCTTTAAGGATGAAGCAACATTGTTCTAATGCTGAAAAAGCTGTAGCATTTTTGCAAAAACATAAAAATGTTGAAAGAGTTATATACCCTACTCTTCACGAAGGTGAAATAGCTGCAAGATCTAAAAAATACCTAAAAGGTGGAAATGGTGCATTAGTTGGTATTGAGGTTAAAGGTGGAGTTGAGGCTGGTAAAAAATTTATAGAGTCTTTGAAAATGTTTTACCATGTAGCAAATATTGGAGATGCTAGAAGTTTAGCAATTCATCCTGCTACAACAACCCATAGCCAATTAACAGAGGAAGAACTATTAGCGGCTGGTGTTACACCGGGATATGTAAGGTTGTCTATAGGTATAGAACATCCAGATGATATAATAGCTGATTTAGATCAAGCCCTTGGTGCTTCAGGTAAACCAAGTTTAAAGGCTGTTAGTTAGACCTGGTATTTATAAATAAGAAATAGATACAAGAACTTACTAAAAAGATTGAACTTATTTGGTGCATAGATGCGATATAAATCTGTGCACCATACAATACGGTAAATATTCCTAATATTATTTGCAAAATAATAAATAAACCTAAAACATTAATTGATTTGTATAAACTGTAAATTTTATTTTTATAAATTTTAATAAAGATATAAATATAAAATATACCAATAAAATAAGCTAGATTTCTGTGAATAAATTGCACTAAAGACGGGTCGCTAAAAGCAGAAATCTTAAAAAGATTGATTATATCGTTATCATCTGGAAAAAAAGTACTACCCATTAGAGGCCATGAATTATAAATTTTGCCAGCATCCATTCCAGAAACAAATGCACCTACAGTAATTTGTAAAAAAATTAAAATCAAAAAAAATAATGGAAAGAATAAATTTATTTTTATATAATAATCTCTTTTCACATTTATTTTTAAATAATTCCAAAAAATTAATGATAAAATAATAAATGCAATTAATAAATGAACAGATAATCTGAAATGACTTACATCAACTCTATTAACAAGTCCACTACTTACCATGTACCATCCTATAAATCCTTGAAAACAAATTAATATAAATATGAAATATAAACCTATTAGTTTTAAAAACTTAATCTTAAAAGTAAAATATAACAGCGGGATTAAAAAAGATATGCCAATAAGTCTACCTAAAAACCTATGGGCCCATTCCCACCAAAAAATTACTTTAAATTCATTCATAGTCATATCAAAATTTTGAAGCTTAAATTCTGGAATTTCTTTATATAAATTAAAATACATAACCCAATCTGAGCTACTCAAAGGAGGCAAGAAGCCTGAAAATAACTGCCATTGTGTAATAGATAATCCTGAGTCAGTTAACCTTGTAAGGCCGCCTACAATAATCATAATAGAAATTATTAAAAACATTGATATTAACCAAGCAGATATTTGCTGGTTTACTTTGAGATTTTCACTATACATGAATGCATAAATATAATATTTTTTAAATTATCCAATTATATAAATGTCGCCATTAAAAAAACAAAAACTCAATAAAATCAGATATGAGCTGGATAAACTTGACAATTCTTTAATAAAAATAATTAAAAAAAGAACTAGTTTAGTAAAAAAAGTGCTTGCTCTTAAGGAAAGAAAAAATCAAATTGTTGACCAAAAAAGAATTAGTATTATTCTAAAAAATATTAAAAGGAAATCCATTAAAAACAAAATCGATCCAAAAATAACAAATAAAATTTGGAAGAATATGATCTTAGCTTATATTGATTTTGAAAAAAGAAATTTTAAAAAAAAATAGACTATTTGCTGTGTGGTGGTAATTTTTTTTCAACAAACATTTCGTGTTTTCTAGTTGCTGGATTATATTTTTTTGCTTTTAATTTAACTTTAGCTTTTTCTCCACCTGCTGGTTTTTTTACATAATAAAAAAAAGGACTATCTGGTTTTTCCTCAGGAACAAGTCTTACTTTAATATGTGTTTTTTTAGCCATTTTTTTCCTTAATATTAGTTATCAAATTCTTAATTTTCTTCAATTTAGTTTTAATTATATTTTTTTGTTTTATAGATGTATTCAACAATTCGTCAATGTCTGAATTTTTAGAATTTAAGGCTTTTTTAACACCTTTTAGGGTCATACCTTTGTCTTTTAACAAAAATTTTATTTTTTTTAATAAGTTAATTGTGTCCTCATCATAATAGCGCCTTCTACCATTGAATAGCTTTGGTTTAACTTGTCTAAACTCTTTCTCCCAAAACCTAATTGTATGGGTTGAATATGTACCCTTTTTTTTATCTATTAAGTTTAATATTTGGGCTACTTCACCAATAGTTTTATATTTACTATCTTCTTTAAATTGATCCATTATTATTTATATAAGCTTTAAACTCTTTCGATGCTTTAAAAAGAATAACGTTTCGTTCTTTTATAATTTTTCTCTCTTTAGTTTTGGGATTTCTTCCAATACGTTGTTTTTTATTTCTTAATGAAAATGTTCCAAAATTTGTAATCTTAACTTTTTTGTATTTAATTATATTGTTTAAAATAATTTCAAATATATCCTCTAATAAATTTTCACTAATTTTTTTGGAAAATCCTATTTGCATATATATAGAATTTACAATTTCTTTTTTTGTTAAATTAATTCTTGTCACTTAACTTAAATTATCTTTTATTTGATTTATTAATCTACCTTTAATGGTTTTTTCACAAACTTTTAATGAGTTTGCAAATCCAACTGAGTCTGTAGATCCATGACTTTTAATTACAGGTTTGTCTAATCCAAGTAATATTGCGCCATTATAAAGTCTAGGATCTAACTTTTTTTTAAAATTTTTTAAATTATTGTAATTCAATAATGATGAAATTTTACCGATTAATGTGCTACTTAAGGCTCTTTTTAACTCACTAATTATAAAGTTTGATGTGCCTTCTGCAGTTTTTAAAGCAATATTTCCAGTAAAACCATCTGCAACAATTACATTCACATTTCCTTCCATAATATTATTTCCTTCTATATATCCATTAAACTCAAAAAGTTGAAATTTATTATTGTTTAAATATTGATAAGTATCTTTAATAATAGCATTTCCTTTTAATTCTTCAGATCCTATATTCAGTAATGCAACTTTGGGAGTTTCATTATCAAATAAAGCCTTTAATAAAGCAGAGCCCATTATCGAAAAATCAATTAAATTTTTTGAACTACATTCTATATTTGCACCTAAATCCAAAACAACATTCATTCCTTTTTTACTAGGCCAAAGAGCAGATAAGGCTGGTTTATCGATATTTTCAATCATTTTCAAATTTAATTTAGATATTAAAAAAAGTGCTCCAGTATTTCCAGCAGAAACAATTGCATCAGCCTCATTTTTTTTTAAAGAGTCTATAGCAAGCCACAAGCTAGTATTTTTTCCTCTTTTGGCTGCAGATAATGCTGTGTCTTCTCCTTCAACAACTTGGTCTGTGTGAGTTATTTCAAAAATTTTTTCTGAAAGTTTATTTTTTTTTGTTAATGGATATATTATATCTTTATTACCAAAAATTTTGTATTTTATGTTGCTGCTAATTTTTGAATGAATGCTTATACCTTCAATTACTTTTGTAGGAGCATTATCACCACCCATTGCATCTACAGCAATAATTATTGGGTTGTTCATAAAAAATTATTCTTTGGGATCTAAAACTTGTCTTCCCTTATAAAATCCTGTTTTTAAGTCTAAGTGGTGAGAAAGTCTATATTCGCCAGATTTTTTATCTTCAATAATATTTTTTGAAGATGTTCTTAAGTGTGAGCGTCTTTTCCCAGATCTTGATTTTGTTGTTTTGCGTTTTGGTACAGCCATAATTAAAATTTAAGTTCTAATATATCTTTTGTAAAGATTTTTAAAGTGTTTTTTGACAAAAAATCACTATATTTATTGAAATAATCAACAAAAAAATCATTATCCTCTTTAATATTCATCAAATTGTCTATTACTACTTTTTTTTCTAAATTTGATAATCTATCCCAATCGTCTATTTTTTCAATTATTGAAAAAAACAAATTTACATAATCTTTCATTTTTTTATTTACAGAAACATCTCCATAACCAATTTCTCTTATAGAAAGTTCAATTTGTCTTATAAAAAAATCAAATAATTCTTGAGCCTCATTTTTTGTTAACTTGCTTTTATAATGTTTAAGAAAAAAACCAAAATGAAATAAAAGTACGATTAATCTGTCAGAAAAAGTATCTTTATTTTTAAGATTAAAATATAAACTTTTATTTCTAGTTAATTTAATTAAATTATTGTAAATATTTAGATATTCTGCATTCATATGAAATATATATTTTTACTTTTTTTCTTTTTATTTACACTTAATTGCTCATTAAATAAAGTTTCTAATAATCACGGATCTAGATTTATCGAGTCTAAATATGATAAAATTATAGTAAATAAATCTAATAAAAACGACGTCAGAAAAATAATTGGACCCCCTTCTTCTGTAAGTGAATTTGATAATACTTGGTTTTTCATAGAAAGAAAAAAAGTTAATCAATCATTACTAAAACTTGGTAAAAAAAAAATTGCTTCAAACAATATTATAATTTTAGAATTTAACGTAATGGGTTTGGTTTCAAAGAAAAATTTACTAAATCTTAATGATATGAATGATGTAAAAATTGTTGAAAATATAACAGAGAAAAAATTTGGGCAAGATAATGTGCTATATGATGTGTTGTCCTCACTAAGAGACAAAGTAAACGCTCCGAGTAAAAGATCAAAATAAATGGCGGTCCCTAGGGGAATCGAACCCCTCTTTCATGGATGAAAACCATGTGTCCTAACCGATAGACGAAGGGACCAGTGGAGGATCTTTTATTGTAATTCTTTCAATTAATCAAGTAATCGAAATCTCTTTTTTTACTATTTGTAAAGCTGATTTTTCGTAAGTAAAAATTGTCTCTGTAACATATTTATCATTTTTTCTGACAATTCCATTCATAAATTCACACCGAGTAATTCCTGTAGCACAAAAAATACTATCACCTTTAACTATCTCATTTATTTCATATTTTTTATTTAAATCCTTGACACCCATTTTTTTGGCTCTATTTTTTTCTTCTTTTGAACTAAATAGAAATCTACCTTGGAATTTACAATTCAGTTTATCTAGAGCAGCAGCAGCTATCACTCCCTCCGGACCTCCTCCAATTCCCATAAATATATCTACCCCAAATTTTTTATCTGCTACCAATAAAACTCCAGAAACATCACCATCAGATATAAATTTGATATTTACATTTAACCTTTTTAGTTCATCAATTATATTTGTATGCCTAGGTCTGTCCAGAATACAGACTGTTATTTCGTTTGGTTTTTTCCTTGTTTCGTCACAGTAATTTTTAATGTTTTGCTCTATAGAATAATCAAGATCAACTGTGTCCTTTGGTACATGGTTTCCAGTTGCAATTTTTTGCATATACGTTTCTGGTGAATTAAAAAGGTTTCCTTTTTCAGAAATTGCTATTACTGACATTGCACCAGGGAGATTTTTGGCAACAAAATTAGTACCCTCTACTGGGTCAACAGCAATATCAATTTTAGGTCCATTTCCATTACCAAGTTTTTCACCTATATAAAGCATTGGTGCCTCATCTAATTCTCCCTCACCGATAACTACTTCACCTTTTATGTTTAAATTATTAAGCTGAAATCTCATTACATCTGTTGCGGCCTTATCAGCTAGAACCTTTTCGTTTTTGCCAATGTAAGGATAGCAAGCAATTGCTGAGTTTGATGTTATTTCAATAAGATTATTTAATAAATCTTTTGATAGTTTCATTCTTAATAAGTTTTAATTTTGTCAGAAATTTCTTCATTTTCGAGTCTATGTTCAAATTCTCTTAATCTTTTATAAACACTTGCAAGTTCAATAATTGTAGGCCATGCCTTTAAGATATATTGCATTGATCCTTCTACTCTACCAAAAGCTCTTATAATTTGTTGCATGACACCTAATGTGACTGCACCAGCAACAATAGCTGGCGCGAGAAATACGTATGCAGAAAGCACATTAGCTTGCAAGTATGCAATTCTACCAATATTAAAATATAAATACCTTATATAACTCAAAAAATGAATATTACGTACACCATCAAAAAGTTCCTCAATTGTTTTTGGTCTAACTGTTCCATCATCTTCAGCAATAACTAAGATTTTTCTATAAGCTGCTTCTTTTTTTTGAAGATCATACTCAACACCAACTAATCTTAATATTAATCCTAGAACTATTAAAAAAATAGTTCCACCAACTGACCATATAAGCGCCCCAACAATCAAACCATAATCCCAATCTCCAAAAAAGAAAATTGGTATGCCAATACTTAAACCAAATAATATTGGCATAAATTCAACAAGTATCATAATAGCTTCTATTAGACTTGTACCTAAAGACTCCATAATTCTTGAAAATTTTATTGTATCTTCTTGGACACGTTGCGAAGCACCTTCAATTTTACGAGCTTTTTCATATACACTGTGATAATACTCAACCATAGCTGTTCTCCATCTAAATAAATAATGTGAAGTAAAGTAACTAACAACTACAGCAACACCTACATACATCGCAGCTAAAGTAATAAATGAAAAAAGACTTGCCCAATATTCATCAATTGTAATAGCATTTGGAGCACCTAATGCCTTCTGTATCATATCATAAAACTCACCAAACCATTCATTAATTTTAACATCAATCTTAACTTGAACCCAAAGAGAAGATAGAATTATTAGTGAACCTATCCAAGACCATAAATACCATTTTTTAATTGTGAAAAATCTAAACATTATTTTATAAAATTATCAGCATACGATTTTTTTGAGATTTTTCTTTTTTTAGGTTCAATAATTTCGAAAATGATATTATTTTTTTTTGCATATTCAATAGCTAAATCTTTTGATTTAAATTCTAATTTTATTTCAGAATATGTATCAGTTGAACTTTCCCAACCCATAAGTGGGTTTTTACCAGGATCTTTTGTGATAAATTCTATTATCCATTTTTCAAATTTCTTTATACCTGACTGCATTGCAGTTTTGGATGGTTTGTAAATTTTAGCTTTTTTCATAAATACTGGTCGGGGCGGCAGGATTTGAACCTGCGACCCTCTGGTCCCAAACCAGATGCGCTACCAGGCTGCGCTACGCCCCGAATGGTGTACTAATACAGCAGATAAAACAAAATTCAAAGGTTATAATAGTTACAAATTTCTAATATATTTGATATTTAGTGCTATAAGAGATTTTATGATCATAGAATGTCCAAATTGTAATAAAAAATTCAATATAGCGGATAATTTAATACCTGAGGGTGGTAGAGATTTAAAGTGTAGCAACTGTGGTAATATTTGGCGCTATGAGGTCGATACTAACTTTGAAAATAAAAAAAGCAAATTATTAAATGAAGCTAATAAAGAAATTGAGATAGCAAAATCTGAAATAGAAAATGAAGAAATAGAAACAGATGTATCTGAAATTAATAGTAAAGAAATAGATGCAAATGAGCCTGAAATTGTTAATAAAAACACTGTAATAAAAAATAGAGTCATTGAAGAACAAAAAGAAAAAATTAATAAAAAACAACAAATATTAAAGAAAAATAAGAAATCAATTATTAAAGATAAAAAAGAAAATGAAAAAACCAATCAAGTATTTAAAAATATATTGGTATATTTTTTAGTTATAATTATATCTTTATTAGCAATTGTATTGTTAGCCGATACTTTTAGATTACAAATAATAAACTTATTTCCTAATCTAATACCTTTATTTGATAGTTTTTATGAAACTTTACTTGATTTAAAACTATTTTTAATAGATTTAACTAATTAAAATGATTCAAAAAATTACAAAAGGATTTATATCTTTTTTTAAATTAGAGGCGGCTAGTGGAATAGTTTTACTATTTGCTGCAATCATTGCGTTAATAATAAGTAATTCTGAATTATCTGATTTATACTTTTCTACCTTAGATAAATACTTGTTTATTGGAATTAATAACTTTGGACTGAAACTTTCAGTATTACATTGGATTAATGATGCCTTGATGGCAATATTTTTCTTTTTTGTAACACTTGAAATTAAAAGGGAGTTTTTACAAGGTGAATTATCTAATATCAAACAAGCACTTCTTCCTATTATTGCCGCTGTTGGTGGGATGGTTGTTCCTGCACTAATATATGTATTTATAAATTTAGGTGATGGTGAAACACTAAAGGGCTGGGCAATTCCATCAGCTACAGATATTGCATTTTCTTTAGGTGTTTTGTCATTGTTAGGAAGCAGAGTCCCTCTTTCATTAAAAGTATTTTTAACAGCTTTAGCAATTATTGATGATTTAGGAGCAATTGTAATAATAGCTTTATTTTATTCTGGTGATTTAAGCTTTAAATATTTATCATTGATGCTGTTAGCATTTATAGTCTTATTGATTATAAATAAATTTAATATAAAAAAATTTCTACCCTATTTAATAGTAGGAATTTTCTTATGGGATTTTACTCATAATTCAGGCATTCACGCTACAATTGCTGGTGTATTGCTTGCAATGACAATCCCTCACAGAAAAAAAGATAAAGATTTCTCACTCCTTATCAAAGTGGAGCATATGATAAGTCCTTATGTTGCGTTTGGAATAATGCCTATTTTTGCTTTTGCAAATGCAGGTGTTTCTTTAGAAGGATTATCGTTATCATCATTATTAGATAAAGTGCCCCTAGGTATAGTTTTAGGTTTGTTTGTTGGAAAGCAATTAGGAGTGTTTATTTTTTCATATGCATCAATTAAATTAAAAATTGCTCAAATGCCAAGTAATACGAGCTGGTATAATTTTTATGGAGTTGGAGTTTTAACTGGAATTGGTTTTACAATGAGTTTATTTGTTGGAAATTTAGCTTTTGCAGAAAACTTGCAATACATGGATGGTGTTAAAATTGGAGTTTTGACTGGGTCATTATTATCCACTTTATTTGGTTACTTTCTAATATTACTTACACCAAATAAATAATTTTAATAATGAAAAACTTAATAATATTTGGATTAACTATAATTATGATATTTTTTAAAAATTCATCCCACGCTGAATATGAAAAAATATTCTTTGATTTTAAAATAAATAGTATTTCAGGTGGTATAATTGATTTAAGTGAATTTAAAGGAAAACTTGTTCTAGTAGTAAATACAGCCAGCTATTGTGGATTTACTAAACAATATGAAGATATGCAAAAACTATGGGAAAATTATCGAGAAAAAGGTTTAATTGTACTAGGCATTCCATCAAATTCCTTTAATCAGGAAAAAAATAATAACAATGAAGTAAAAGAATTTTGTGAAATTAATTTCAATATTAATTTTCCAATTACTGAAATAACAAATGTTAAAGGTGATGATGCACATGAAATTTATAAATGGGCCAAAGATAACTATGGAAAATCTGCTGTTCCAAAATGGAATTTTTATAAAATATTAATTAATAAAGAAGGTAAAGTTGAAGACACATATGCATCTTTGACAAGCCCAACATCAAAGAAAGTTATAAAAAAAATTGAAAGTTTGCTAGATTAAAATAGTTAAACCATCATGTGCTGGTATCACATTTTTTGGTAATTTTTTTTTTATTTCGTTATAATCTATTTCATTACTTAAATTTGTAAGTATTGTTTTCTTTGGTTTTATTTTATGAATTAGATCGAATACATCTTCTAAATTAAAATGTGTGGGATGAAAATTATACCTTAAACAATCCACAATTAGATATTTTAAGTTTTCTAGTTTCTTTAAATCCTTATCATCTATCTTATTAACATCAGGAGCATAAGCACATTTATCATTAATGATGTAGCAGATACTTTTAATTGAACCATGATGAACCTTTAATGATTTGATAATAATATTTCTATTTACATCTCTCACTATATGCTTTTTTTTTAATATTTTAGCATCAAGTATAGATGGATAATTTTTATAATCCTTAAAACAATAACTAAAGGTATTTTTAAGATTTTTGTATGTAATTTTGTCTGCATAAATGGGAATTTTTTTTTTATTTTTTAATGAAAAAACCCTCAATTCGTTAATTCCATGTGTTTGATCAGCATGTGAATGAGTATAAAAAACTTTATCGATATTTTTAACTTTATTTTTAAGTAATTGAGATTTTAAATCTGGAGAACTATCAATAAGGATATTTATATTTTTAGATCTAATTAAAGCTGAGCATCTTGATCTAATATTTTTCTTATTATTTGGATCACATTTACCATAGTAACCATCAATACGAGGAATGCCTAAAGAACTTCCACAGCCTAAAATAGTTAATTTTAGACTCATGTATTAAAAAATAGTCTATTAAAATTATCTGTAGTTATTCTATCAAGTTTTTCAAAATCAACGTTTTTTAATTCTGACAGTTTTTTTAAAGTGTATCTTACAAAAGACGGTTCATTTTTCTTTCCTCTCATGGGTTCTGGTGACAAAAATGGACTATCTGTTTCTATTAGCAATCTTTCTAAAGGTATTTCTTTAAAGGTATTTTGAAGCTCAGTGCTATTCTTGAATGTTATAATACCACTAGCTGAAAAATAAGTATTAAGTTCCATTAATTTTAATGCAAAAGGTAATGACCCAGTAAAACAATGCATTAATATCTTTAAACTACTGTCAGAATTTTTTAGGATTTCATATGTTTCGGGTTCGGCATTTCTTGAATGAACAATTAACGGAATATTTAACTCCACTGCAGCATTGATATGATTTTGAAAACTTTTTATTTGTTTATCTTTATCACTATTATTGTAATAAAAATCTAATCCTGTTTCACCTACACCAATTATTTTATCTTTTGTCTTTATTTTATCTACTATTTCATCTTTCAATAGTTGGTCTGTATTTGTTTCGTGTGGATGTATTCCAAAAGTGCCAAATATCATTTCATCTTTGTTTATTATTTCTAAGAGTTTAGGAAAACCATTCAATGTTGTGGATATTGTCAAAAGTTTGGTAATACCCTCTTTTTTGCTTCTTAGTAAAACATCTTCAATGTTTTTATCTAAAGGTTCGTGATCTAAGTGACAGTGTGAATCAATCATTTTTTTCAATTTTTTTAAATAATATATCTAATTTATTTAACTTGAGTCCATTTTTTAAATAATTATTTTCTTTTACTGTTTCAAAATTAATTTTATCCTCATTTATACTAAATACATCTAAAACTTTCAGAGATGAAGTTGGTATTATTGGATAAAGCATTATAGAAACCTTTCTAATTAACTCTAATGCAACATAAATAATAGTATTCATTCTAAATTTATCTTTTTTTTTCTTCCAGGGCTCTTGATCATTAAAATACTTATTAGCTGTAAATAATTGTTCAACAATAAAATTTATATATGAATTTACATCCTGATTGTTTGAATATTCAATTAAATCATTGTAACTTTCACAATATTTGTCCAAAACAAAATTATCATCATTAGTAAAATTATCTTTATCTGGGACCTCAAAATTAGCATTCTTTTCACAAAAAGCTAAAACTCTTTGACACAAATTCCCATAATTGTTTGCTAAATCGCTATTTATGCATAATTCTAACTTTTCTTGTGAAATATTTCCGTCATTACCAAATGAAACTTCTTTAATTAAATAATATCTCAAAGGATCTAAACCATAATTGTCAATAATTTCGAGTGGATCTAAAATATTGCCTTTTGACTTAGACATTTTTTCATCTCCAGAAAGTATCCATCCATGTCCAAATACTCTTTTTGGTGGTCTAATATCAGCAGCTAATAAAAAAGCTGGCCAATAAATAGCATGAAATCTTAAAATATCTTTACCTATCAAATGAAGATCTGCAGGCCAAAAGGATTTATATAAATTATCACTTTCATTTGGGTAATTTAAAGCACTAAGATAATTTGTTAGGGCGTCTAACCAAACATAGATTACATGTTCTTTATTAGAAGGTACTTTGATACCCCAATTAAAGGATTTTCTGCTTACAGATAAATCTTTCAAACCCGATTTAACAAAGCTGATTACTTCATTTTTCCTAGTTTCAGGTAAAATAAAATTTGGGTTTTTAGTATAAAAATCAATTAATTTATCCTGCCATTTTGATAATCTAAAGAAATACGATTCTTCCTCTACCCACTCAACATTAGATCCTGAGCTTATTGATTTTTTAACTCCATCGACATCTTCAATTTCACTTTCTGAGTAAAAAGCTTCATCTGATACAGAATACCAACCAGAATATTTTGATAGATAAATTTCACCTTTTTTTTCAAGTATATTCCAAAGATTTTGAACAGATTTGGCATGTCTAGTCTCAGTAGTTCTTATAAAATCATTATTAGATAAATTTAATGTTTGAGATAGATCTCTAAAAGTTTTGCTAATTTCATCACAAAAAAGCAAAGGATCCATTTTCTTTTGTTCTGCAGCACGTTGTATTTTTTGTCCATGCTCATCAGTTCCAGTTAGAAAATACACTTTGAAACCTTGTATTCTTTTTAATCTTGCAAAAAAATCAGCAATTATACTTGAATATGCATGACCCATATGAGGTTTTGCAGACGGATAGTATATTGGAGTTGTGATGTAGTAATTTTTACTCACTTAATAATTTTTCATTAAATTCTAGAAAAAACGATTCAAAATCTAAATTGTATTTTTTAACAAAAGAAAGTTTTTGATAAAAATATTTTTTTATTTTGAATGAAATTTTCTTTGAATTATTTATATTTTTGTAGAAAAAAAGTTCAATAAATAAATTTAAGTATTCTTTAATAAAATCATCAGATGTATATATTTTATTTTTAATCACATATGTCAATAAATCCTCAATATTGCACTCTTTTATAGACAAATCATTACTTTCTAGAAAATTTACTAATGATATTAAAAAGGATGGAGAATTATAATTATTTATAAAGTCGAAATTTATATCGTTATATATATCGCTATTAAAATAATAATTCACAATCTCAACAACCTCTGAATTTTTTAAATTTGATTTAAATTCTAAACATCTAGATTTAATTGTTTCTAAAATTTTAAATTCGGAATTATTGATTAAAATATAATATGTTTGGTTATTGGGCTCCTCGATAGATTTTAATAGAGCATTCGCAGAATTTATACCCATTAGATTTATATCCTCAATTACTATAAATCTTCTATCATTATTAAAAGAGGTTTGATTTGTAAATTGAATCATTTCTCTTATTTGATCAATATCAATTATTTTTTTATCTTTTTTTTTTTTAATTTTAAAAATATTGGGGTGAGAGTTGGCAGATATCATTTTAGATAGGTTGTTATTTTGATTATATTCATTACTTTTTAAATTATAAAACTGTTCATTATTATTTGAATAGAAATAGTTTAAAAGATGATTTACTAAAAGTTTTTTACCTATACCTTTTGGACCATTTATTAAAATCTTATTAGGAAGTTTTTTTATCTGTTCAAGATAAATTAATTCATTAAAAATATATTTATGACCAATGAGTTTACTAATTTCGTTCATTTATTTTAATATATTCTCAATTTTATTAATTAATTTATTTTCAATTATTTTTAAATTATCTTTGTTGCTATCTAATATTAAGTATTTAGATTTATTTTTACTCGCAATTTTTAAAAATCCCTTTTGAACTTTATTATAAAAATTATAGTTAAAGTTATCATATTTATTGATATTTTTTCTTAAATTGAGCCTCTTTACTAAATTTCTTTTATTTACAACATTTAAAAAAGTAAAATTAGGTTTTAAATTACCTAATAAAAATTTGTTCATTTTTAAAATTAAATCTTTATCTAAACCCAAACCGTAATGTTGATAAGCCAAAGTTGAGTCAACAAATCTATCAATCAATATAACTTTTTTTTTATAATTTTCTTTTAATATTTTATCAAAATTTTCTGATCTAGAGGCCATAAATAGAAATAAGTCAGTTTTATAATTTAATTTTGATTTTTTATTCAACATTAATGATCTTAATTTTTCAGAAAAGTTAGTGCCACCAGGCTCTCGAAGAGTAATGTATTTTATTTTGTTTTTTTTTAAATATTTGATTGCTTTTTTTAGACTAGTGGATTTTCCAGAAGTCTCTATACCTTCAAAGACTATAAGGGGATTTTTAGACATCACCCCATATTAGAAAATTTATTGAGGAAATAAATCTAGAAAATATATTTTGTCTTTTTACATTTTCAAAGGCCAACAGATCATACTCTCCTATTTGTTCATCTTTATATGAAATTTTAACTTTGCCTATTATGTCATTTTTTAATATTGGAGCTTTTAATGGTCCTTGATAATCAACAGATACTTTTAGATATTTTTTTTTAGCTTTAGGAATTGTTTTATAGACATCCTCAGCAATATAAGATTTAACTGTTTTTTTAGTACCATGCCAAACATCTAACTCCTCAAATATTTCCTCTTTTTTAGCAATATTAATTGTATCAAAATTTGTTAATCCATATGTAAGTAACTTCAGAGACTCTTTAGATCTCTGATTCTTTGATGAAAAGCCACTTCCAACTGCAATTATTCTTCTTTCATTTCTTTTAATAGTTGATGCAAGAGAATATTTTTCATAAGCGAGGTATCCTGTCTTTATGCCATCAACTCCTATATTTTTATAAAGCAAAGGATTACGATTACCTTGTTTTATTGGATCGCCACCTGTTCTATCCCAGGTAAATTCCGTTTCTTTGTAATATTTATAATAGTTTGGATAATTTTTTATCAAGTAATTTGACATAATTAATATATCTCTAACTGTTGATAAATTGTCTGGAGCATTTATTCCTGATGAATTCGTAAAGTTAGTATTTTCCATTCCAATTTCTCTTGCTTTTTCTGTCATCATAATTGCAAATTCTTCCTCTGTTCCAGCGATACCTTCTGCCAGTGCAATACAAGCATCATTGCCTGATGAAATGATGATGCCTCTTAGTAAATCTTCTACTGTTATCTCATCTCCAACCATAATAAACATTGAAGAATATCCAGCTTGAGACAGTCTCCATGCATTCTCAGAAACTAAAAACTTATCTTCTAAAGATAATTCACCACTTTTAAGCAAATCAAAAGCTATGATCGAAGTCATAATTTTGGTCATTGATGCTGGAAATATTTGTCTATCAGCATCTTTCTCGAACAATATTCTGCCTGACAAATAGTCTTGAACAATGGCAGTTCGTGCATTTACATCAAAGTTAGCAAAAACAGGTTTTGTTAGGAATGTTAAGATAATAAAAATTAACGACAAATTTTTTATTTTCATAATTTAATTATTTCAATACTATCAAAATCAAGATTTTCGATATTATGAAATCCTTTCTTTAATTTTTCAAAATCCTTATAAGGTCCTTTATAAACTCTAAAATTATTTTGTGACAACTTTTTGATTAAGATATTCTTAATATTATATTCTTCAAATAGCCTGTTTTTTAACATAATAGCAGAGTCTTCAAAATAAAAATCTCCAAATTTAATTATATAATTAAAATTAGTCACAAAATTCTTTGTATTGGATTCTTTTGTTTCTGTCTCTAGGCTTATATTTTGAATCATTATATCGTCAACTGGGGCTTTATTAGCAACCTCTTTTTCTTCATCAAATGTTTTAACATCATTTGCAACGTACAAATTATTAGAGTTGATTGTTTCAATAAATATATAAGGTTCATTTGGATTTATTGATAGTTCATTTACAATTCTATTAGTGATTACTGAATTGTAAAAAATTGGCAAAACTGTTTTGTTCTGAACAACAGTTATTAATGATTTACCATTTATAATATTTGTTATCCTAACAGGTGTTCCATTAGGTAGGTTAGGACTTAAAATATTAATTGAAGTATTATCTAATTTATATTCTAATGAATTGACTGCATCCTCACTGTAAATCAAAGCAAAACCCTTGTTAGAATAAACAATATTTATTAAATCCTCTTTTGTGTTCTTTTTTTGTGTTTCTTTAATTTCTTTTTTTTTAACTATAGATTTTGCATCTTCTGGCTTGTTTTTAATGTTTATATTTGATGAATGATGTTCGCAGGCAAATATAGTTAAAAATAACAGATATAATATATATTTAAATTGCATTTTTGAATTTACTTTTCAATGTGCATACAGCTAATGCAAATCTTAAAGATCTATTCCATTTTAATATTAGTTCATAATTGTCAAAAACTACATAAGCTGGAGCTAATTTTTTTGCATCAGGAATAATATCATAATCAGGAGTCACAAGTGCAGCATTTAAATTATCAAAATTATCAAGAATTTCACTATTTTTGATGTACTTTTTTAAATATGATATTTTATGTTTGTGTTTAATTTGTTTTGCAGATGTATTTAGATATTCACTAGGTGTTTCATTTATAAGCTCCACCCTGAAAAAACATGGAGTATTATTATTCCAACCAATTTTATTTAAATAATTGGCAGCAGAAGCAAATGAGTCTTCTATATTTTTCAAATTAATTGTTTCATCTTTATTATAATCTATTGCATAATTTTTAATAGTAGAGGGCATAAATTGAAAATTTCCAAATGCTCCAGCCCATGATCCTAAATAATTATCTGGATTAATAATTCCTTTATCAAATAAAATTAATAGAGTAATGAGTTCAGATGTGAAAAATTCACTTCTTCTTTTGTCATAACTTAAAGTAGCCAAAGAAGAGACTATATCCATTTTTCCTAAATAATTACCAAAATTCGTTTCAATACCCATTAAAGATAGAAGTAAGTTCTTATCAACAGAAAATTCTTTAGAAATTTTATCAATAGTTCTTTTGTTTATTTTGTATATTTTTAATCCAGAATTAACTTTTTTATTACTAGCTCTTTTAGAAATATAAGTTTTTGTGTCTTCATAAAACTCAGGTTGAAATCTGTCATATTTTATAACATCTTTTAAGAAAATTGATTTTTCTACTGTATTTTCAATTGTATTTAAACTTACACCTCTTTCTATAGCAATTAATTTAAATTTTTTTTTCCACTCTTCAAATGTAAAATCGTCAGCTTGAGTTTCAAAATTTATAATTATAAAAAGAAAAAAAATATATAGTTTAATTTTTTTCATAAATATCTTTTAAATATATAAATACAGCAATCCATATTAAAATAAAACTAACTAACTGATTTAAGTTGAATTGCTCATTATAAATGAAAAAACCAAGTATAAATTGCAAAGTAGGAGTAATATAAAAAATCATACCAGCTGGACCTAGCCCTGATAATTCAACACCTCTTACATAAAGAAAAAGAGGAATCACTGTCATTGGTCCTGCTAGCATTAAAAGTGGCATCAAAGACGGATTTGATAAACTGAAATCGTTATAATTATTAATGCTTATAAAATAAAATGCCACTAATACGAATGGAAGTAAGTACAAACTTTCTATAAAAAGACCAATATCTGTTTCGACATTAATTTTTTTTCTAAATAAATTATAGAAACTCCAACTGACTGCAACAATTAAACCTACCCATGGTATAGATTTAAAGTCTAGTATTAATAGATACAAAACTGAAACAATTACAATAAAAATTGAAATTTTACCTTTTTTTGTGATTGGTTCTTTGAAAAAAAAATTACCTAAAAAAACACTTATAATTGGCATTATAAAATAACCAAAACTTGCTTCGATTATTTTATCCTGACTAACAGCGTATATCCAGACACCCCAATTAATAAAAATTAAAAAACCTGATATAAAAAGAATAAATAATTTTTTTTTATCACTAATAATTTTTATAAAAATACTCCATTTTGAAAATAAAAATGTAGTAGCAATTAATACAAAAGTGGTCCATACACTTCTGTGAATTAATACTTCGATATGTCCAGCAAAAGAAATGTACTTGAAGTATATAACTCCAAAAAAACCCCACCAAAAAGAACCAAGAGATGTCAACAATACACCTTTATTAAAATTTTTTTTGTTCATTTTTAAATATTTGAATATTTTGTCTTACTACTTAAGTTATTTTATTGTTGAAATATATATTAATAATAATAAAACCTTGCTCACGGAGAGATGGCTGAGCGGTTGAAAGCATCGGTCTTGAAAACCGACAAAGGGGCAACTCTTTCCTGGGTTCGAATCCCAGTCTCTCCGCCATCTATTTAAAATCAATTAATAATTTTAATATTTTGTTGTTTTTAAAGCTCATTTCATTTTTTGAAATTTTAAAAATATCTTCGTCATTCATGTTAACTAATAAATCTAAATCTTTTAAATCATCAATTGATAATGAATCAATAATCGATTTAACAAAACTACTTACAAAAATGTCCATTTCTTTTGTACCTCTATATTGGGATCTATAAATAATTTTATTAATTAAATTTTGTTTATTTGAATTCATTGCTTATAAACATATATATATATTTAATGAGTAATTTTGAATATTTATTGTCGCCCATTGATATAATTAAAGGTGTTGGTAAGAAAACATTAAGATCATTTAATAAAAAAAAAATATTTACGATTTTTGATTTATTGTGGCATTTACCAGTATCAAAAATTGAAACTGCAGAAGATACAGAGATTGAAGATTTACAAATAGGCAAGAATTACAACATTAAAGTAAAACCCATTAAATATAATTTTCCACGGATTAGAAATTTACCTAATAAAGTCATATGTGAAAAAAATGGCGTAAAAATAGATTGCGTTTTTTTTAATAGTTATGAAGGGTATATAAGAAAACTACTGCCTTTAAATGAAGATATCATAATTAATGGTAAAGCAAATAATTTTAGAAATAAATTTCAATTTGTTAATCCAAAACTGGTAAATTCAAATAGCTCAGTGTTAATAGATGATGAAAATAAATATAGCCTCACAGAAGGATTAACATTGAATAAATATAATAAAATAATAAATAGTATTTTTCAAAATTTACCTGATTTAGATGAGTGGTTACCGAAAGAAATATCTAATTTGTTTGATAATGTGTCATGGAAAGATTGCGTTATTAAAATTCATAAAGAAGAAATCACAAAAGTAAAAGATACAAAATATTTCAGAAGACTTGTATTTGATGAGATTTTTGCAAATTTTTTACTTTCTTCAGACATAAGAAGTAAAATTAAAAAAATTAAAAAAAAAAATAAAATTTTAGACTCCAAATATCAAGATAAAATAATTAATAATTTAAAATTCAAACTTACAGATGACCAAATATCTGCATTAAAAAATATCAATAAAGATATGAAGTCCAAACAAAAAATGTTTAGATTGCTACAAGGAGATGTGGGGTCAGGAAAAACAATAGTCGCTGTAATATCAGCTTTAAATTCAATCAGGGCTGGCTATCAAGTTGCGATAATGGCACCAACTGAAATATTAGCCATTCAACATTATAAGTTTATATTAGAAAATTTTAATGATTATTGTAATCCTGAAATATTAACTGGAAAAACAGAGTATAAAAAAAGAAAACAAGTTTTAAAAGATCTTTCAAATAATAAGATTGATATTTTAATTGGTACACATTCTCTATTCCAAGAAAAAATTACTTATTTTAATTTAGGATTAATAATTATAGATGAACAACATAAATTTGGTGTTAATCAAAGAAAAAAACTTTCAGATAAAGGAGGTAAAGATTGCGATGTTCTAGTAATGTCAGCAACACCTATACCGAGAACAATGATGATGACAATTTATGGAGATATGGATATTTCTTTAATTAAATCTAAACCAAAAAATAGACAGCCAATAAAAACATACAGTAAAAACGAAACTAAAATTAATGAAGTTATTAATTTTATTAAAGGTGAAATATCAAAAGAAAATCAAGTATTTTGGGTTTGTCCCTTGATAAAGGAATCAAAAAAAATGGATCATCAATCTGCAACAGAAAAATATAAATATTTGAGTAAAATTTTTAAAAATAAAGTTGATATAATTCATGGAGCGATGGGTAAAGAAGAAAAAGATAATGTATTGAAAAAGTTTAATGATAAAAATATTGATATATTAGTTTCGACTACAGTAATAGAAGTTGGAATTGATTTTCCCAATGCAAATGTAATTGTCATTGAAAATTCAAATAAATATGGATTATCACAACTACATCAACTAAGAGGTCGTGTGGGCAGAGGCAACAAAGAGTCAACTTGTATATTGATGTTTAAGGCAGGACTAAGTGAAAATGCTCGAAAAAGAATTACAATACTAAAAAACTCTAATGATGGTTTTAAAATTGCTGAGGAAGATTTAAAAATAAGAGGATATGGTGATATTTTAGGATTTAAACAGAGCGGTTTAAAAAAATATAATTTAGCAGATCCTATTCAGCACGAGGATCTATTCAAAGTTGCTGAAAAAGAAATTAAAAAAATTGAAAAAAACAATATCAAAATAAAAAATTATAATAAACTTATTAAGCTATATGATAAAGTAGCTGTAATTAATGACACTATTTAGTTTTGGTAT
Organism: uncultured Pelagibacteraceae bacterium; assembly: GCA_902551985.1. Lineage (GTDB taxonomy): Bacteria > Pseudomonadota > Alphaproteobacteria > Pelagibacterales > Pelagibacteraceae > Pelagibacter. The sequence continues at coordinate 238,210 of CACDFI010000001.1, forward strand.
CCGAAGTTCCGGCTGAAACTATGAATTTTGAAGCTTCCTCAAATGTCATATCAAGATATACAATTTCACTTTTAGGAAACATCAATAAAAAACCACTGGTAGGGTTTGGTGTTGTAGGAACAAATACATTTACAAGTTCTGTATTAGTTTTTTTCGAAATTTCCCCCTTATTTTCCTTAGTTGCGAAACCAACTGCCCATGAGCCTTTTCTAGGATATTGAATTAGAACAACACTTTTCTTTGAACCTTTTTTTGGTGCAAATGTTTCTGTCATCTGACCAATTGCCGAATATATTGTTCTTAGTATAGGAATTTTTTTTAACAGATCATTAAATAATTGAAGGAATTTTTTTCCTATAAAAGATAGAGATAACCCCCCTATTAGAGTTATGAATATAACAGATAATAAAATTTCCAAACCTGGAATTGCAAATGGTAAATAATTATTAGGATTTATTCCAGGAGGTATTAATTTTGAAGATATAGAGATAAAAAAAGTTGTTAAGTATAGAGTTATACCTATAGGTACTAGAACAACAATACCTGTTATAAAATAATTTCTCAATCTAGCAATAAATGAAATTCTTCTTCTTTTAAATTTAGACATAACTTATATTTGAATATAAATTACATGTATTATAAATATTATAAAAAGTGAATAGAAGAAATTTTATATATTTGATGGGTTGTGGCTGTCTTTCAGCAGGATTGCATGCATGTACTACAGCACCAATAACTGAGAGAAAACAGCTCAAATTAATCTCAGAAACAAAGTTAAATGCTTATGCTGCTAAAGCATATGAGCAAGTAAAAAAAAAAGCTAAACTAAGTAACGATAAAGAAAGTTTAAATAATATTATTCAAATCGGATCAAAAATAGAGAAATCTATATCAGAATATTTTTATAGAAATGATATGGAGGACCCTACGGCAAATTTTGAATGGGAATATATTCTAATTGATAATAAAAAAATTAGAAATGCATGGTGTATGCCAGGAGGAAAAATTGCCTTTTATACTGGGATGTTAGATATAACCAAAAACAATAATGGTCTAGCAGCTGTCATGGGTCACGAGGTTGCTCATGCTGTAGCAAAACATTCTGTGGAGAGAGCTAGTAGAACAAGATTGTTAAACACTACAACTAGTATAATTGATATTGCTACTGGAGGAAAATTATCTGAAATAAATAGAACAACTGGCATGAATACAGTTGGAATTTTATCTCAAATAGGAATAATGAACCCTTTTACAAGAAAGCAGGAGAGCGAAGCAGATTATTTAGGTTTAATTTTTTCTTCCTTATCAGGCTTTGACATAAGAGAAACTACAAAAATATGGGAGAGAATGAAAAAAGCTAATAAAGGAAAAGAACCTCCAGAGTTCCTAAGTACTCATCCATCGAACAAGAGAAGAATAGAACAGATTGATGATTGGATGAATGAAATTATTTTAAAATACCCACCAATTGTATAAAATGTTGGTGAGCCCTGATGGACTCGAACCATCGACCCATTCCTTAAAAGGGAATTGCTCTACCAACTGAGCTAAGGGCCCAACACGGAAATTCTTATATTGATTTTTTAATATTTGGCAATGGTAAAAATTTACAAAATATTAATATACTTATCATGAAATTGTTCAAAAGTTCCCATTTTAATATTTTTCCTAATTTCATACATAAGTTCTTGGTAAAAATTAATATTATTTAGGGTCAAAATCATTGAAGCTAACATTTCATTAGTATTGTGTAGGTGATTCAAATAATTTTTTGAATACTTGTTTAAATCAAATTTTGTCACATTACTATCAAGAGGTGTATTATCAAATTTATTTTCAGAATTTCTAATTTGAATTCTACCGTTCCACGTAAAAGCTAATCCTGTTCTTCCTGACCTGGTTGGCAAAACACAATCAAACATATCAATACCTCTTTTTACTGCTCCTAATATATCTGATGGAGTCCCAACACCCATTAAATATCTTGGTTTATCTTCTGGTAAAAGGTCTTTAATACCATCTAAAACATCAAACATTTCCTTTTGAGTTTCTCCAACAGCTAAACCTCCAATTGCGTATCCGTCAAATTTTATGTTAATTAATTTTTTTAAAGATTCAATTCTAAGATCATTAAATAAACCACCTTGAACAATACCAAACAAAGCTTTATGTGGATTGTTTCCAAATTCATCTTTTGATCTTTTTGCCCATTCTGTAGACAATTCCATAGAGTTTTTAATTTTCTTGTAATCTTTGGTATTTTTTGGACACTCATCCATTACCATAACAATATCTGAATTAAGTTTTTTTTGAATTTTAATACTTTCCTCAGGACTTAAGATGAAAGTTTTTCCGTCTATATGAGATTGAAAAATTGCTCCTTTGTCTCTGTCGATTTTGTTAAATTTAGATAAAGACATAACCTGATAGCCTCCTGAGTCTGTAAGAATAGGAAGCTTACAATTCATAAAATTGTGAAGACCACCAACAGCCTCGACTCTTTCAGTGCCAGGCCTAATCATTAAGTGATATGTATTTGAGAGAATAATTTGACTGCCAGTTTTTATAATGTCATCAATAAAAACACCTTTTACTGTGGCCTGAGTTCCTACAGGCATAAAGGCAGGTGTATCTATTTCTCCACGCTGAGTTTGAATTAATCCAACACGATAATTTTTATTTTGATGTTTTACGCTAAAAGAAAAATTCTTTTTTATGTCTTCCATCCATTAAAATCTACTCAGATTTAAAACTAATTATTTTATCAGGATTAGAAACAGATCCATTTGGTCCGTCTCCTTTTGTAATCATATCTACAAACTCCATTCCTTCTAAAACTTTACCAAATACAGTATATTGTCTATCTAAGTGCGGTGTTGGACCAAAGCAAATAAAAAATTGACTATTAGCACTATTTGGATTTGAAGATCTCGCCATAGACAAAGTGCCTCTCTCATGTGGCAAATCATTAAATTCTTCTTTAAGGTCAGGTAAATCAGATCCACCCATACCTGCCCTGCTTAAATTAAAATTATCAGATGATGAGTTTCCGAATTGAACATCTCCAGTTTGAGCCATGAAACCATCTATTACTCTATGAAAAACTACTCCATCATATTTTCCACTATCTGCCAACTCAGTTATTCTTTTTACATGGTTTGGTGCTACATCTGGAAATAATTTTATTTTTACATCTCCATCTTTTAACTTAAGTATCATAATATTCTCCTTTGCTTTTAAAGCTGTTGTTAATAATAAGATTGATATAATTAAAATAATTGTTTTTTTAAGCATAGATTTTCTTCAAAGATTTTATTGTGCTTTTAGTTGTAAATTTTCTTAAATCACCTTTATGAATAGCTATTTCTTTAACAAAACGAGAGGAAATGATTTGATTTTCAACATCAGACATAAGAAAAACTGTTTCAACTTTATTATTCAATTTTCTATTCATTCCAGCAAGCTGAAATTCATATTCAAAATCAGACACTGCCCTTAAACCTCTTAATATAAGGTTTGATTTATATTTTTTACATAATTCGGTAGTTAAAGAATTAAATTTCACAACTTGAATTTTGTTTTTTGGAAACTTTAGATCATTATATAAAGCTCTTGATACAATTTTATATCTTTCATCTATTGGAAATAAAAAATTTTTTTGATTTCCATTAGAAATACCTACAATAATCTTATCTGCTAATTTTAAAGCTTTTTTAATTACGTCAATATGTCCATTAGTAATGGGATCAAATGTTCCTGGGTATATGGCAATATTTTTCATTAAACCAAATTATCATCTAATTTGATTGCGGAAACAACCTTTTCATCACCAGTTAGTTTAATGATTCTTACACCCTGGGTATTTCTACCAGCAATCCTTATTTCTTTAACTGCGGTTCTTATAACTCTTCCTTTATTCGTGGAAATTAAAATTTGATCCCCTTCAAAGACTGGGAAAGATGATGAGACGTTTCCGTTTCTAGGTGAGTTAACAATGCCTATTATACCTTTGCCACCACGATTTGTAACTCTAAAATCATAATGTGATGTTCTTTTGCCGTAACCATTTTCAGTAATTGATAAAATAAATTTTTCTTTTGCTTTAAACTCAGATTTTTCATCTTTAGTTTTGCTTTTACTTTTTTTAATATCATCATTATCAATTATTGATAATGAAACTATTGTATCTTTTTCTGCAAGGTTGATGCCTCGTATTCCTTTTGAGGACCTTCCTTTAAATACTCTTAGTTTTTTTGACTCAAACCTTATGCATTTTCCAAATTTTGTATTAAGCATAATATCTTGATTGTCTGTGCATATTTTTACCCCAATAATTTTGTCATCAGAATCTAATTTCATTGCAATTTTTCCTGATGCATTTATGGAAGTAAAATCATCTAAATTATTTTTTCTTATCTTCCCTTTGCTTGTTGCAAAAATTATATGCATATTTTTTTTATCTATACCTTCATCTGGGAAAGGCATAATAGAACTAATAGATTGATGATTTTTTAGTGGTAAAATATTAAAAAGTGATTTTCCTTTTGAGGAAGCAGATCCTTCAGGAATTTTCCATGCTTTAACTTTATAAGCTAGTCCCTCTGTTGAAAAAAATAAGAGAGATGTATGAGTATCAACGGACAAAGTTTGAACCACTGAGTCTTCTTCTCTTGTTTTAATACCAGTCTTCCCTTTTCCACCTCTTTTTTGTTGTTTAACTCCACTTAAAGCACCCCTTTTTATATATCCTTGTAAGGTTATTGTAATTATTACAGACTCCTTTTGAATTGTTTCCTCTATGTCATAATTTAAAACTGCATCAATAATTTTTGTCCTTCTTGGAGATGAAAATTTGTCTTTTATTGTTTGAAGATCATTACTAATTACCTTCAATAACTCATTTTTTGAATTTATAATTTTTTTATAATTAGAAATTTCCTGAGCTAATTTTTTTATTTCAACTTCAATTTCATTAATTCCAATAGCAGTTAATTTTTGTAATCTTAATTCTAATATTGAAATTACTTGATTAATTGAAAGAATGTATTTTCCTTTATAGTTTTTGGTGTCAACAAGTTTAATAAGCTTTGAAGCTTTACTTATTTTCCAGGTAGTTTTTAAAAGAGTATTTTTTGCTTCCTCTGGATTTTTCGAGGATCTAATTATTTTAATTACTTTATCAATGTTTTCTACACTAACTGACAATCCTAATAAAATATGAACTCTCTCCTCTGCTTTTTGAAGATCAAATTTAGTTCTTTTTATAATTACATCTTCTCTAAATTTTAAAAAGTTTTCTAAAAAATCTTTAAGAGTACATGTTTTTGGTTTTTGATCTACTATTGCTAAAGAATTAAAACCAAATGAAGATTCTATTGAGGTGTATTTATAAAGTTGTCTTTTTACAGTTTCTGGTTCAACATTTCTTCTTAGATCAATAGATACTCTTATACCTTCACTATTTGACTCATCTCTAATATCACTTATGCCCTCTATTTTTTTATCTCTTACTAATTCTGCAATTCTCTCATTTAAATTAGCTTTATTAATTTGATACGGGATTGATGTAATAATAAGCCTATCTTTTCCATTTTTTAAATTTTCAACAGATATTTCTCCACGTATTTTAAATGAGCCTCTTCCTGTTTTGTATCCTTGTTTAATAATATCTTTACCAATTATTACGCCTCCAGTTGGAAAATCTGGTCCTGGCACATGTTTCATTAATTCGTTTATTTTAATATCTTTGTTTTTGATTAATGCTAGTGTTGCATCAACCACTTCTCCTAAATTATGTGGTGGTATACTTGTTGCCATTCCAACAGCTATTCCTCCTGCACCATTTACTAAAAGATTTGGATATTGAGCGGGCAAAACTGTTGGTTCTTGCTCAGTTTCATCATAATTGCTTTTGAATGAAACTGTATTTTTTTCAATATCATCAATTAGAAACTGCGAAACTTTTGCTAATTTTGTTTCTGTATATCTCATAGCTGCTGGTGGATCTCCATCAATTGAGCCAAAATTCCCTTGACCATCTACTAATGGAACACTCATTGAGAACTCTTGGACCATTCTAACTAGAGCATCATAAACTGCTTGATCACCATGCGGATGATATTTACCTATAACGTCACCAACAATTCTTGCTGATTTTCTAAATTGTTTAGACCAGTCAAAACCACCTTTGTGCATTGCATATATAATTCTTCTATGAACTGGTTTTAAGCCATCTCTTATATCAGGTAATGCCCTACTTACTATCACGCTCATTGCATAAGACAGATAGGATGAACTCATCTCATCGTACATTGAGATTGGTTTAATATTATTATTTACTTTTGAGATTTCGTTTTTTTCCATACTAGTTAAAATGGAATATCATCATCTAAATCACTTTGGGCTGGTGTAGGACTATCATCAAAGTTTTGTTTGTTATCTTGTGATCCAATATTATTTTGATTGCCACCACCTAACATTGTTAAAGACGAGTTGTAACCTTGTATAAGAATTTCAGTTGAATACTTATCTTGTCCGCTTTGTTCGTCTTTCCATTTTCTGGTTGAAAGTTGACCCTCAACGTATACTTGTGCTCCTTTTTTTAAATACTGTTGAACAACATTAACTAATCCTTCGTTAAAAACAACGATTCTATGCCATTCAGTTTTTTCTTTTTTTTCACCTGTGTTTTTATCTTTCCAGGATTGACTGGTTGCTAGACTTAATCTGGCTACACTTTTTCCATTAACCATTTGTTTAACTTCTGGATCTGCGCCTAAACGACCAATTAATAATACTTTATTTAAACTACCAGCCATAATATTTTATTATTTAGAATGTTTATTATAACACTTATTGACCTGAATATTGATTTTATTAAATTAAAGCAACAAAAATTATGCTCAAAAAGATAGTTATTAAGGGTGCAAAAGAGCACAATTTAAAGAATATTACACTCGAGATTCCAAAAGAAAAATTTGTCGTGATTACAGGATTATCTGGGTCTGGTAAATCATCATTAGCATTTGATACAGTCTACGCAGAAGGGCAACGAAGATATGTTGAAAGTTTGTCTGCATACGCAAGGCAATTTCTGGATAAAATGAAAAAACCAAACGTAGATTTGATTGAAGGTTTAAGCCCTGCAATTTCTATTGAGCAAAAAAATACATCTAAAAATCCAAGATCTACTGTAGCAACAGTCACAGAAATTTATGACTATATGAGAGTGCTTTATGCAAGAGCAGGCATACCCTACTCACCTTTTACAGGTTTGCCAATTACTTCACAAACAATTAGTCAAATAGTAGACAAAATAAAAACTCTTCCTAAAAAATCTACAATTTACTTATATGCTCCCGTTGTTAGAGGAAGAAAAGGAGAATATCGAAAAGATATACTTGGTTATAAAAAAAGAGGATTTAGAAAAATTAAAGTAGATAATAAATTATATGATATTGATGAGGTTCCAGAATTAAATAAAAAACTTAAACATGATATCTCTGTCTTAGTCGATAGGATAGTTCTAAATGCATCATTAGGTAATAGATTAGCAGAGAGTGTGGAAACAGCTGTAAATTTAGCGAATGGTCTTATGTTTGTAGAGTATGAAGATGAAACGCTTCCAAAAAAATTTAGAAAAATTGAAAATTTAATTTTTTCAACGAAATTTGCATGTCCAGAAAGTGGTTTTACCATTGAAGAGATTGAGCCTAGACTATTTTCTTTTAACAGTCCTTATGGTGCATGCGAAGAATGTGAAGGTATAGGAGTAAAATTAAATGTAGATCCTAAATTGGTAGTACCAGATGAAAAAAAAACTATAGCAGATGGCGCAATTGAACCTTGGTCAAAATCATCTTCTTTATACTACGCTCAAACTTTAGCATCTATAGCAAAACATTATGGATTTTCGTTAAATGATAGATGGTCAAAATTACCAAAAAAAATTAAAGATGTAATTCTTTTTGGTTCAGACGATGAGGAAATAAAATTTTCTTATGATGATGGGTATGAAAAATATTCACATAAAAAAACTTTTGAGGGTGTAGTTAATAACTTAGAAAGAAGATTTTTAGAAACTGATAGCGATTGGAAAAGAGAAGAAATTTCACAGTATCAATCTGATACAAAATGCGAAAGATGTAATGGACACAGATTAAAAGATGAAGCTTTATGTGTAAAAATTAATGAACTTAACATTAGTGAAGTAACTGAAAAATCAATTTACGATGCAAAAGAGTGGTTTAAATCTCTTGAAACTAAATTAGATAAAAGGCAATTAAAAATAGCACAACACATACTTAAAGAAATTAACGAAAGATTAAACTTTTTGTTAAATGTTGGACTTGATTACCTAACATTATCTAGAGAATCTGGAACATTATCAGGAGGTGAAGCTCAAAGAATTAGATTAGCATCTCAAATAGGATCTGGATTAACTGGAGTATTATATGTTCTTGATGAACCATCTATAGGTTTGCACCAAAAAGATAACGTAAAGTTAATTAATGCATTAAAAAGATTAAGAGATTTAGGAAATACTGTAATTGTGGTTGAACATGATACTGAAACAATGGAAAATGCTGACCATATAATTGACCTTGGGCCTGAAGCTGGAAATAAAGGTGGAGAAGTAATAGCTCAAGGTTCTTATAAAGATATTCTTGATAATGACAAAAGTATTACTGGTAGATACTTATCAAATAAGAGTTATATACCTATCCCACGAAATAGAAGATTAGCAAAAAATGGAAGATTTTTAGAAATTAATGGTGCAAGTGGTAATAATTTAAACAACGTGAATCTTAAAATCCCATTAGGAAGTTTCACATGTGTTACTGGTGTATCTGGTAGTGGTAAATCTACCCTAATACTTCAAACACTTTACAATGCTTTAAACCTTACTTTAAATAATAATAAATCCAGAAAAATACCTAAGCCATTTAGAGGTTTTAAGGGAATTGAATTAGTAGACAAAATTATTGACATTGATCAATCACCAATTGGAAGAACTCCAAGATCAAATCCTGCTACTTATACAGGAGCTTTTGGACCTATAAGAGATTGGTTTACTAATTTGCCAGAGGCAAAAAGTAGAGGTTATAAACCTGGTAGATTTTCGTTTAATGTCAAAGGAGGTCGATGTGAAGCCTGTGAGGGAGATGGAGTAATAACATACGAGATGCACTTTTTACCTGATGTATACATAACTTGCGATGAATGCAAAGGTACAAGATATAATAGAGAAACATTAGAGATAAAATTTAAAGATAAAAGCATTGCAGACGTTTTAAATATGACTGTAGATGAAGGTTGTGAATATTTTGAAAATATTTCAAATATAAAGACTAAATTATTAACACTTAAAAAAGTTGGATTGGGCTATATAAAAATTGGTCAGCAGGCAACTACTCTATCTGGTGGAGAAGCGCAAAGAATTAAGTTAGCAAAAGAGTTGTCAAAAAGATCAACAGGAAGAACTATTTATATATTGGATGAACCAACTACTGGATTACATCAACATGATATTAAAAAACTGTTAGAAATACTCCATACTTTTGTTGCAACAGGAAATACAGTTGTAGTTATTGAACACAACCTAGATGTAATAAAAACTGCAGATTATATTGTAGATATGGGCCCTGATGGTGGTGTGAAGGGTGGGAATATAATAGCTGAGGGGAAACCTGAGGAAATTATTAATGTTAAAGATAGCTATACTGGTAAATTTTTAAAACCATTATTAGATAATAAATTTAAAAAAACAGCTTAAAAAATTAATTTAAAAATGATATAAAATAAAATAAATGTCTTCGATTCTACAATCTTTATCTAAAACAATTCATCTTTCTTTAGCATTATCAATTTTGCTTTTCCTGGGTTTATATTTTGGAAACGGTGGCTTTGATATAGATTTAGTTTTTTGGAGTTGGTTATTTAGATACATACATGTAATTGTAGCCATCATGTGGATAGGATTACTTTGGTATTTTAATTTTGTTCAAATACCTAATATGGCTAAAATTCCAGATGAACAAAAACCTGCTATTGGTAAAGTTATTGCTCCAGCTGCACTTTTTTGGTTTAGATGGGCAGCCTTGTTTACAGTAATATCTGGTCTTATATTGGCATACTTAAATGGGTATGTTCATCAAGCTATGACACTAGGCATTGGATCTGGTGGAGGTAAGGCTACAGCAATAGGTATTGGGATGTGGCTAGGAATTATAATGGCTTTTAATGTTTGGTTTGTTATTTGGCCTAATCAAAAAAAAGCTTTGGGTATTGTAACAGTAGAACCTGACGTGAAAGCTAAGTCAGCAAAAACTGCAATGTTATTTTCTAGAACAAATACTTTACTATCGTTGCCAATGTTGTTATCGATGGTTGTAGCTCAAAACTTATATTAATCTTTTTCTTCTTTAACAATTGTTCTTTGGCTAACGTTTAGCGCAACCAAAATTGGATTAGCTATATATATTGATGAATATGTTCCAAATATTACACCTAAAATCATTGCTAAAGAAAAACCTTTAAGAATTTCACCACCAAATAAATATATAGATAATAAAGCTAGAAGAGTAGTTACTGAAGTAATTATTGTTCTTGATAATGTTTCATTAATAGAAATATTTGTTAATTCAAAAATTTTAATATCTGAATACTTTCTTAAATTTTCTCTAACTCTATCAAATATAACAACTGTGTCATTCATTGAATATCCAACTATAGTTAATACAGCGGCCACTATTGATAAATTAATTTCTAAAGAGAAAATAGAGAATATTCCTAATGTTATAATTACATCATGAAATATTGCTAATATTGCTCCTAAGCTGAATTGCCACTCAAATCTAATCCAAATATACAACAACATTGCAGCTAAAGATAAGCTTATTGCAATAATTCCAGATTTAAGAAGTTCTGAACTTACTTTGGGTCCAACGTTTTCTACTCTTCTAAAATCGACATCACCTATAGAACTGGATAATTTGTTTTGAATATTTTTAATAAATTCTGGATCGTTTGAATTTTGTTTTTCAAATTTAACAATAAAATCTGTTTCATTACCAAATTTTTTAACTGATACGTCTCCCAAATTCATTTGATTAAAACTATCTCTGATCATAGTTATATTATTAGTTTTATCAGTTGTTCTTAATTCAATTAAAGTTCCTCCTTTAAAGTCAACACCATAATTCAAACCTTTAATAATAAGAAATATTAAGGAAGTTGTTATTAAAATGAGAGATAAAATATTAAATTTTCTATAGAATTTGTTAAAGGAAATATTATTCATTTATAATAACTGCTCCTTTTCTTTATTTTTAACCACATATAAAGAAGTTAGTAATCTAGCTATAAAATATACAGAGAATAACGTTGTCAATATTCCAACTCCCAATGTTACTGAGAAACCTTTTACAGGACCTGAGCCCATAAAAAATAATATAAAGGCAGCAATTAACGTTGTGATGTTGGCGTCTAAGATTGTTGTTCTTGACTTTGTATAACCAGCATCAAATGCAATAATAGGATTTTTTTCACTTTTAGTTTCTTCTTTTATACGCTCGAAAATTAAAACATTTGCATCTACTGCCATACCTACAGTTAAAATTATTCCCGCGATACCAGGCAAAGTCAAAGTTGCCTCGAATAATGTAAGAATTCCAATTAATAAAAATAGGTTTGTAATTAAGGCTAAATTGGCAATTAATCCGAATGCTCTATATTTGTAAATCATAAATATAATAACTAGCAAGAAACCAATAATCAAAGATAGTATTCCTGCATCAATTGAGTCTTGACCTAAGTCAGGACCAACAGTTCTTTCTTCAATAATATTTAAAGGTGCTGGCAAAGCACCCGATCTAAGCAATAAAGCAAGATCAGTAGCTGATTGAAATGTAAAGTTTCCAGAAATTTGACCAGATCCTCCAACTATGGGTTCTCTTACAGTTGGTGCGCTGATTATTTTGCCATCTAAAATAATTGCTAATTGTTTGCCCACACCTGTGCTGGTAGCTTTTCCAAATTTTTTCGCACCTACTCTATCTAAGCTAAATGAAACTACTGTTTCATTAGTTTGTGAATTCATAGTAGGTTTTGCATCTACTAAATTATCACCACTTAGAATTATTCTTTTACTTACAATTGCCTCTCTATCTTCATCTTCAAATGATAATTTTTCAGTTCCAAAAGATTCTTCGCTATTTTGTGTAATAAATTGAAATGTAAGATTGGCTGTCTTTCCTAACAATGATTTGATCCTGTTGGGATCGTCTAATCCTGGTAACTCGACAAGAATACGGTCATTACCTCTTTTAAGTATATTTGGTTCATTAGTTCCAACTTCATCAACTCTTCTTCTTACGATTTCAATTGCTTGATCAAGGGATGCATTTTTTAATAAAACTAATCCATATCTTGAATAATTAAGATTAAACAAATTATTATTTTCAATAACATCAAATTCATGAGATTTGTAACTCTGATAGTATTGGTTAATATCACTTTCCTTATCATTTAGTAATTTTGATACTTGTTCAAGATCTTGTTCTTTTGCTTCAAAAGTAATGATATCTCCATTTAAAGAAAAATTCTTCAAGCTTATTTCTTTATCCTTAAAATATCTTTTCAACTCAATAATTTTTGCCTGTAGTCTCTGAGTAATCACGGGTCGATTGTCAATTTCAAGCAACAAGTATGAGCCTCCTTGAAGGTCCAAACCTAAATTTATGTTTTTTGAAAAAAATCTATCATCTAATTTTGTAAAATTTGAAAGAGCAAAATATGAAAAAATTATCGTAAAAATAATTACTGATATTATCCGTAATTTTGAAAAGTATAACACTTTTTTGTTATGTTATTTTTTTGGTTCGATGGAACTTACTAAACTTTGTATGCCAGTTGCTCTAACAACTTCTACATTTACATTATCAGAAATTTTTACTTCAACTTTTTCGTTATCTATAATTCTCTCAACTGTGCCAAGTATGCCGCCAGATGTGATAACCTTATCACCTCTTTTAAGAGCTTCTACCATAGCTTTGTGGTCTTTAACTTTTTTTTGTTGAGGTCTAATTAAGAAAAAATAGAAAATTACAAAAATTAAAATTAAAGGTATAAATTGTCCAATTCCAGCATCCATAACGTATATAATTTGTTAAGGCTATTTATCTTATCTTATATTCAAACTCAACTCTTAATTGATGGAAATTTTGTCTATATTAGGCATATATGGCTTTAGAACTTCAGGTATTAAAATTGAACCATCTTTAGTTTGATAATTTTCCATTATTGCTATCATTGTACGTCCAACTGCCAACCCGCTACCATTTAATGTTCCTAAAAACTCTTTAGAATTGTTTTTATCTTTGTATCTTGCTTTCATCCTTCTTGCTTGGAATGATCCACAAGAGGAACAACTAGAAATTTCTCTATATCTATTTTCAGAAGGGAGCCAAACCTCAATGTCATACGTTTTTTCGGCGCTAAAACCCATATCACCAGTACATAAAATGATTTTCCTATATGGAAGCTTTAACTCATCTAAAATCATAGTAGCTGAATTAGACATACGCTCTAACTCATCTGTACATTTATCATTTTCAACTATGCTAACTAATTCAACTTTATAAAATTGATGTTGTCTAATCATGCCTTTTGTATCTTTGCCGTAACTACCTGCCTCTTTTCTAAAACATGGGGTTGAAGCAACAACTCTAATTGGTAGATCATCCTTATTTATAATTTGGTTTTTTACTATATTCGTTAAAATAACTTCTGCAGTTGGAATCAAAAACTTTCTTCCTTCATCAGCATCTAATTTAATTTCAAATTGATCATTTTCAAATTTTGGTAATTGCCCAGTTCCATACATAGTCTCATCGGTAGCTATTAATGGAGGTGATATTTCAGTGTAACCATTTTTTTGTGTATGAGTATCTATCATAAAATTTGATAGAGCTCTTTCGAGTTGAGCTAATTGTTTTTTTACAAATACAAACCTAGAACCTGTGGTTTTTGTGGCTAAATCAAAATCAAGCATATTCAGATTTTCACCTAATTCGAAGTGGGTTTTTGGTTTAAAATCAAACTCTTTAATTTCACCTTTTTTTTCAATCTCTACATTAGCATTTTCATCATGACCAATTGGAACATCGCTTAAAGGTAAGTTTGGTATTGATGACAATATGCTATCAATTTGGCTCTGCAAGTTTGATTGATTTTTGTTAATTTCTATAATTTTTACAGAGAGTTCTTTTGATTTTTCAAATAATTTTTGGTCTTTAGATTTTGAAATAGTTTTTTTTTCCATTTCAAGAGTTTCTTTTTCTTGGATAAGCTTTCTATTCTGTTCATCAAGACTTATAATGTTATCAAGATCTGTATCGATATTACGATTTTTAAGTTTTTCCTTAAAATTATTAAAGTCTTTTCTAATATCTTTAATATTGTGCATTTTTTTCTTCTAATTTTTTTTCAATTATTCCTACTGATATTATTGATAATTCATATAAAATTAATAATGGAATTCCCAAACCTATTTGTGTAATTGGATCAGGAGGTGTTAGTACTGCAGCTGCTGCAAATATAATAACAACCACATATTTTCTTCTCTCTTTAAGAAAAGTTGAGTTAACAACACCAATTCTGGCCAATAAACTTAATACTACTGGTAATTGAAAACTTAATCCAAATGCAAAAATAAGCTTCATAACTAATGATAAATATTCGTTAACTTTAGCCTCCAGTTGTATTGGTAAATTTGTAGCTGCACCTAAACTTTCAAAAGATAAAAAAAACTTTATAGCAAGTGGCATTATCAAATAATAAACAAGCATGCCACCAAGTAAAAATAAAATAGGAGTTACTACAAGATATGGCATTATGGCTTTCTTTTCATGGTTATAAAGACCAGGAGCAATAAATTTCCAAATTTGAATTAGTATAAATGGGCTTGTAACAAAAAATGCTGTAAAAAAAGAAACTTTTAAATATGTTAAAAATGTTTCTTGAAGAGCGGTAAATATTAATCTTCTGTTTGCGTCGTCATCTTTTACTGCATTCGCATATGGTTCTACAAGAAAACCGTAGATGTATTCAGAAAAATAATAACAAATTACAAAGAGTACTGCTAAAAATATCAAAGAATTAATTAATCTTTTTCTTAACTCTGTTAAATGACTTATAAAACTTCCTTCTTTATCTTTACTCATCTTTATTCTTTTTTTGATTTTCAGATTTAGGTTTTTCTTCTATATCAGCACTTAAAGTTTCATTTGTTAAATCACTTACTTGTCCTTGGACATCTCTAACATATCTTTTTGCTGAACCTATCCATGAACCAATTTTTTTTAGCATAAAAGGGAAATCTTTTGGGCCTACAACAATTATTGCAATCGAAACAATTATTAAGATTTCTAACCAGCCAATTGATGGCATTTTTTACTCTTTGTTATTTGAGTCTTGATTATCAGAAATGTTTTTATTTTGGCTATCATCATTAACATCTGTAGCCATTCCCTTTTTAAAACTTTTGATACCCTTTGCTACATCACCCATCAAGCTGGATATTTTGCCTCTACCAAATAGAAGAACAACTAAGATTACTACAATTGCAATTTGCCAAAAACCTATACTCATAAATTGCTTATAACCCTATTATTGATTATTTAAAAGTGAATTTTTAGGTTTCGTCTGTTTTAAGTGTACTGCTTAACATTTCATCAATATCAGAATATATATTTTCCTTTTTATCTACTTGTTTTTCTTTGAAAAATTTGCCTGTTCCAAAAATTGATGCATCAACACTTGAGGTATCAATTAAACCTGCTGAACCTAATTCATTGACAGTTGGTAGATCTGATAATTTTTGAAGATTAAAATGACTTAGAAATTCGTCTGTTGTCCCATATTGTATTGGCTTACCTGGAACATTTTTTCTACCCTCGTGTTTAACCCAATTCAATTCCATTAAAATTTCTAAAGTATTTGTTCCAAATGCAACACCTCTAATTTCCTCAATTTCAGATCTTGTGACAGGTTGATGATAAACAATGATTGCAAGTGTTTCTATCGCAGCTCTAGATAATTTTTTTTCAACTGTCTTTTGTTCTGACATTAAAGATGATAAATTTACCGCTGTCCTAAAAGACCATTTATTTGAAATACAAATTAGATTAATGCCTCTTTTGGAGTAAAAATCCTTTAGGTTTTCTAATGATTGTTGAATATCGGTTGGTTTTGATAATTTAGACTCAATCGTTTCTATTGATAGAGGTTCTGCAGCAGCAAATATAATAGCCTCAATTTCTCTTTCTACTTCAGTGAGTTTAGTTGGAAATTTTACAATATTATTTTTTTTTATTTTGTTCATTAATTTTCCTTAATAAAGATATCATCAAATAATTCTTTTTGTTTCAATGATACATTGCCTTCTTTAACTAATTCTAATGATCCTGCAAATATACCAGCTTTACCTGTTTTTTTTAAATTAGGAGAATTTTTGAAACCCGATGGAACTAACTCTGAAATATTTTTCCATTCATTAAGACTTCCAAAAAACTCCTTAATTCTTTTAATGGCATCTTCAGTTGTAAAAACAGGTAGTTTGGGAATATTCATAGTATGAAAATCTTTTGTCATCACAATTCCTGAATATGCCTTCAGTAACTCAAACAAAGTTAAAGAAACTTTTTTGTCATAAATAGACTTAACTCCGCTTTTAGAGCCGCGCATAAAAATATCTCTTCCCAATCTTTTTCTGTTTAACATTTGTGAAGACAATAGCCTTATCAACTCTAATTTTTTTAATTGCAATTTAAGTTTTTCAGCAACCTCAAGTGCTTTAAATTCATCTTCATCTGTTTCAGGAAGTAATAATTTAGACTTTAAATAAGTGAGCCAAGTAGCCATCAATAAATATTCGGAAGCAATTTCGAGATTTAGGTTTTCCTTTTCAGTAATATATTGGTGAAATTGATCAGCCAATTTTGTAATTGATATTTGTTCTAAATCAACTTTTTGAGATTTTGCAAGATCAAGTAATATCTCTAATGATCCATTAAAATTATTTAAATTTACATTAAAGTCTAAAGAATCATCTGATTGCATAAAATACTCTAACCTATAATCCTTGTTAATTGTGATGTTTTTTTAATAATAAATTGGTTTGTTTTAGGTGAATTTTGAGCAACAATTTTCATTTCACTCAAATTTCCATTACAATGTAGTACTAAGTTGCAACCTGCTAAAAATGATTTTTTTACACTTATTGCAAGCTTATCCTTAATTGCTTTCATTGAAATATCATCGGTCATTATCAAACCTTTAAATTTTATTTTATTTCTTATTAGCTTATTTATTTTTTTTGAATGCGTTGCATTATTTTCCGGGTCTATTTTTTCAAATAACAAATGACCTGTCATTGCCAATAAAGAGCTTTTATTTTTAAAGGGATAAAAGTCGTTTTTGATCAAATATTGCACATTTCTAGTTATTCTTGGCAGATTTTTATGACTATCTACTTTAGCTAAACCATGTCCAGGGATATGCTTAATCACTGTGGCAACTCTATTTGAATGAAAAAGTTTAATACATCTATCACCTATTTTTGAGACAATTTTTTTATCTGTTGAAAATGATCTATCATCAACAATTTTATGAAATTTTTTTCTTTTTATATCTAAAACAGGTACTGTATTGATATTAATACCTAATAATCTTAAAAGGTAAGCAATTTGTTTAACATAAACACTGTAATATATATCAAATTTATTATTATTTTTTTTATACAAGTTGCCAAAATATTCGGCTGTAAAAATTGAGTTATCAATAAATTTTCTTAATCTACTTACTCTTCCACCTTCTTCATCGACCATTATTGGATAATTTTTATTGTTAAAAATTTTTTTAATCGAATTAGTTAAATTTATAGTTTGTTTAATACTTCCAATATTTCGTTTAAAAAGAATTATTCCCCAAGGCTTATATTTTTTTAAAAATTCAATTTCTTTTTTTGATAAAACTTTACCTTTTACACCACATATAAACGATCTATGGTTTTTAATTATCATTATAAAGAAGTTTCCAAAATGAATATTTATTTGTTTTTTTGTCCTTTTTAAATTCAACGTATTCAATGATGTTTTCAGTATCACTCTCTAAAAATATCAGATCTTTTTCAATAAGATTTATTTTGTCATCAATCAATGAGATAGACCTGTAAGATTTTTTAATATTTTCATCTGAAAAATAATATCTAGATGTAAAAAAAATGAAGAAGAAAATAATTATTAAATAAAAAAGATATTTTAATTCTTTTATCATTACATTTTTTCAGGTGTATCAACGCCTAAAATATCCATTCCTGATTTAATAGTGTTGGCTATAGACTTTAAGAAGACTAACTTTTCTTCTTTTATCGAGTTATCCTCTTCAATAAATCTTTTTGAAATGTCATCTTTACCCATATTCCAATACGAATGAAACTCTGAAGCTAATTCATATAAGTAAACAGATATTCTATGTGGTTCTAATTTTTCTGTAGATACTTCAACACATTTTGGCCATTCACTTATCTTCTTGAATAATTTGATTTCTTGGTCGCCAAATTTATATTCAGAATTAGTTATTTTAATATCGCTTTTAATTTCATGTTGAGTATTTCTGAATACAGATGAAATTCTAGCATATGCATATTGAACATAATAAATAGGATTTTCTTTTGATTTTTCTTTTACTTTATCAAAATCAAAATCAATTTCAGCATCACTACTTCTGCTTAACATAATAAATCTTGTAGCATCTTTGCCAACTTCATTAATTAAATCTTCAATTGTTATATAATCACCTTTTCTCTTTGACATTTTAAAGGGCTTCTTATCTTTTATTAATTTTACTAACTGACTAACTTTGCAAATTAACTTATCTTTTTTTCCTGAAAGGGCTTCTACTACAGAAGTAATTCTTTTAATATAACCAGCGTGATCTGCTCCTAATATATTAACAAGAACATCAAAATTTCTTTTCAGTTTAGTATTATGATATGCAACATCACTTGCAAAATATGTCCAAGACTTATCTTCTTTTTGCAAAGCCCTGTCTTTATCATCTCCAAATTCAGTAGATTTAAATAGTAATTGCTCTCTTTCTACCCAATTTTCGTTATTTTCACCTTCAGGTGCTTTAATTTTTCCCTCATAAATAAATTTCTTTTCTTTTAAATTTTTTATTACTTCGTCAACTTCTTTATTTTTTATAACCTCTGTTTCACTAGCAAAATTATCATGTTTTATTCCAAGGTTTTCTAAATTTGTTTTTATTAATTTTAAAGACTCTTCAATCGAAAGTTTCTTTAATTTTTCAGATATTTTATCGTAGTCATTAAAATTTATGTCTTTATTTTTTGAAATTATTTTTTTTGCTATATCGATAAGATATGCACCTGGATATAAATCTTTGTCTTCTATTGGAAATGTTTCGTTATTAGTAATTTCCTTTATTCTAAAATAAACTGATTTAGTAAAATGAGAAATTTGGTTTCCATAGTCATTTACATAGTATTCTTTGGTAACTTTGTGACCATTAAATGATAATAGATTTGAAATAACGTCACCGAGTATTGCACCTCTTGAATGTCCAACATGAAGTGGTCCTGTTGGGTTTGCTGAAACAAACTCAACTAAAAAGCTATTTTTTTTACCGTTTAAATTACTTCCATAAGAAGGTTTATTGAGCACATCTAATATAAAAGCACTCCAAAATTCTTTCTTAAATTTTAAATTAATAAAACCTGGTTTTTCAATACTAACATGATCAATATTTTTGTCATTTTTTTTTAATAATCCTGAAATAATTTCTGCAAGTTCAATTGGAGATTTTTTATTAATTTTTGATAAAACCATCGCAACATTAGTAGATACGTCACCATTAAATTTAGCAGGAGGAATATCCACATTTATACCAGATAAATTTTCTGGCAATTTCAACAAATTATCTTGATTTGCTTTCTTAATAGTATTTTCAATTTTTATTAAATAATCTTCAAAAATATTCATTTTGACATTTTGTATAATTGTATTGCATATCTATCAGTCATCCCTGAAATGTAGTCTGAAATAGATCTATATTTATCATTATTTATATATTTATTTTTTATAAATTTTTTTGGATTTCTTTCTATCAATTTAAATAAATGTTTAACTATTTTTTTACCATTATTATTTTTTATTTGTACATTTTTATTATTATACATATTAATTCTTAAAAAATTTTTAATTTCTTTTTCAATAGATGCAAATTTAGCTGAAAAATTGACAATTTTTTTATTATTTAAATAGACATGATTAATATTATTAATTTTGTATTTTTTTATATTTTTTAAAGTATTTTTAATAACATCTTGAACCATCAAATTAATTGAGTCTCTTATTATTTGGTAAACAATAATATCTCTGTTAGAATTTTTAACTTTTGTCTTATAAGATTTATAAATTTCTTTAAAAAAATTAATTTCACATAATTGATTTAATGAAAATAGTTTTGCTTTAATTCCATCTTGAATATCATGATTATTATAGGCTATGTCA
This sequence comes from uncultured Pelagibacteraceae bacterium, assembly GCA_902551985.1. GTDB lineage: Bacteria > Pseudomonadota > Alphaproteobacteria > Pelagibacterales > Pelagibacteraceae > Pelagibacter. Next base: position 258,807 of record CACDFI010000001.1, read on the forward strand.
TCAGATATAGCTGCAATTTGAGCTTCTAAAGATGAATTCTTTTTAAAATCCATTTTATTTTTAAAATTTTTAAGTCCAATTATTGTATCTAGGTGATCAGTATTATTGATAGGTCCATTATGTTTTAAAAGACCATCTAAAGTTTCTATAGTTAAATTTAGACCTTTAAATTTTAAGTATTTATTTTCAATAAACATTACAATTCTTAAAGTTTGAAGGTTATGATCAAAGCCACCATGATTAATCATTGACTCGTTTAAAGCGTCCTCACCAGCGTGTCCAAAAGGAGTGTGCCCCATATCATGGGCTAAACTAAGTGTTTCTACCAAATCATCATTTAAATTGAGATATCTTGATATTGATCTAGCAATCTGAGCAACCTCCATTGAGTGACTTATTCTTGTTCTATAATGATCTCCATCTGTGTTCACAAATACCTGTGTCTTGTGTTTTAACCTTCTAAATGAAGCTGAGTGAATAATTCTATCTCTATCTCTTTGAAATGGAGTTCTAAACCTATTATTTGGCTCTTTTATCAAGCGTCCACGAGATCTAAAAGAACCTAATTTTGAGTAATTATTCATTCTTTAAAATTGGCAAATATTAATTATATTAGTAATAACAGTGATAAATAATGATTAAAGAAATTAAATTTACAGATAATGCGTTAAAACAAATAAATAACCTACTCGCATCTAAAGAGGAAGGTTCTTTTTTTAGAATCGCTATCAAAGGTGGTGGTTGCTCTGGATTTCAGTATGATTTTTCATTTGATAAAAGTCCTCAAGATGATGACTTAAGACACGAAAAGATTTTAATCGATAAAACTTCAGCAGATCTATTGAAAGGATCAGAAATAGATTTTGTAAAAGAATTAATTGGAGACCAATTCAAAATTAGTAACCCACAAAGTAAGTCGTCTTGTGGTTGTGGTGTTTCATTCTCTCTTTAATGATTATTAGCTCTTGGAATGTAAATTCTATTAGGGCAAGAATATTAAACGTTCAAGAATACCTAAAAAAATTTGATCCTGACGTGGTATTAGTCCAGGAAATTAAAACTCAAGATGAAACTTATCCTTATGATGACGTTAAAAAAATTAAATATGAAAGTTACGTATTTGGGCAAAAAAGTTATAACGGTGTTGCAATACTTTCAAAAAAAAAATTAGATAATATTCAAAAAGATATCTTTAAAGATAAAAATAAACAATCAAGAATAATTACAGCCGATATAAAATATAAATCAAAAGTAATTAAACTAATAAATATCTATACTCCAAATGGAAATCCAGTAGATACTGAGAAATATGATTATAAATTATATTGGTTAGATAGTTTAATAAAAAAATTGAAATCTCTTTTAAAAACAAATGAAAATATAATCATTGCAGGTGATTTTAATATTATTCCTTCTGCTGAAGATGTTCATGATCCTAAAGGGTATGAAAACGATGCATTGTATAGAATAGAAATTAGAAAGAAGTTAAGAGAAATGTATAATTTAGGATTTCATGATGCATTTCGATATATCTATCCTGATAAAGAAGAGTATACTTTTTGGGATTACACAAGTGGAGCTTGGCAAAAAAATAATGGTATGAGGATTGATCACTTCTTAGTAACCAATTCATTATTAAAAAATATTAAGGATATTAAAATTAATAAATATCCAAGAGGTAGAGAGAAACCCTCAGATCACACCCCTATTGAATTAGAATTAACTTAAAGATTTAATTTTATTAACCAAGTCTTCATTTATATGTCTTGGTCCTTTATCTAATCTATTTTTATGTCTTCTTTCACCAGGAAGTCTAACATCCCCCATTGATTTCATTTTTTCAAAAAACTTTGAGGAGTGTGTGTCCCAATCAGAATTTGATAATTTTTCTGGAGATATTGCTAAAATGAACTCTCCACCACTTGGTGGACCGCCATCATTATTATCCTTCTCAGCCGTCTCATAACTAAAATTATCTCCAACAAGGGCACCAGCAAGCAATTCAACCATCATCGCAATCCCTGAGCCTTTATAGCCGCCAAAAGGCAATAAAACACCCCCATCTGCTATTTCAGCTGGATCTGTTGTGTCCTTTCCTTCTTTTGTTAATCCTGTGCCTAATGGAACTTTGTGACCTTCCCTTTTTGCAACTTGAACCTCACCCATTGCCATAGATGCTGTTGCCATATCATAAACTACTGGAGGTTTATTTTTTCTAGGCCAAGCAAATGAAATAGGATTTGTTCCAAATAAAGGTTTGATAGATCCCGCAGGTGCAACAGCTGGTTTATAAGATGTGCATGCAAAAGCAACTAGGCCTTCTTCTGCAATTGCCTCTGTTTCAGGCCACATCGCTGCCATGTGATGTGAATTTGTTATAGATAAAATCGCTACTCCATTTTCTTTTGCTGCTTTAATTAACTCCGGCAAACTTTTATTTAAAACCATTGGCGCCAAACAATTGTTACCATCTACTTTAACAACGCTTGGTGTAATTTTAGAAACTTTAGGTCTATTTTTTCCATTTATTTTTCCACTTTTTAATCCAGCAATATAAGCAGGTAATCTGAATAAGCCATGAGAAAGAGAACCATCTCTCTCTGCTTTCATTATTAAATCGGATAAAATATTTGATGTTTCCTCATCACATCCATTAGTTAATAAAGTTTTATTCGCTAGGTTATAAATTTCTTCAAGACTTAAAGAAATAGTTTTCATAATATTATTAGATCTTATTTGCAGATAAAGTTCAATTTAAATTATTTTAGTGACTATGATTATGCGTATCAGATAAATTAATAATATCTGACTCTAAAATATCATTAATTGGTTTTCCAATACGCCAATTATTTAATTTTCCATCTATTGTTCTTTCTGTAATAATTGTCTCAATAGGTGGGCAATTCGGTTCATGACAACTTAATTCTGCGATACTTAATAATGATGTATCTGGTATTTGTTTTTTTTCTGAAAAAATTTTTTTTAAACTTTTTATCATTTCAACATTCGGCTTTTTTTTATTAAACATAATTTATTTATTTTCCTCATCCCATATAGATGTCCATAAAATATTTCCAGCCATATCTCCAATTAATATACTTGAACCATCTTCAGTAACTGAAATTGTAGTAACTTCTGACTCTGTGAAACTACGAATTATTATTGTATTACTTGATTTTTCAATTTCTGATAAGAACACTGAACCATCACTTAATCCTGTAAAAATTGCATTTTCATTTGGGAATGGTTCAACAAATGTTACTAATTTATTTCCAACAAAAGGAAGACAAATTGGTTGACGACCCTCTGGACCAATTCCATCAAACGGCCAACAAACCGCATCGTTAGAACCAGATGTTACTAAAAATTTTGTATCATGAACAAAGGCAAAACTCTTAACTTTTGCACCATAGCCAGACATTGTAGAATCAGTTTTATCTTTTAAGCGCCAAAAATGAAGTTGATTCTCTTGCATTGAAGTTACTAAATATCTGTCATCTGGACTAAAAATGACCTTATTATGAGAGCCTTTCCATAATAAATTAGATGATTTCCACTTGTTGCTATAATCTTTTTTCCAAAGAGTGACACCACCGTATCGAGAAACTGCTAATCTTCTTCCTTTTGAGTCAAATGCTACACCACCAATAGTGCTCTCATGTTCTAATATTTTTGGTTCTTTTCTGCCTGCCATCCACAGGTAAACGTTATTTCCAGACGTGCAAACCAAACTTCCATTATTTGCTGTAACATGATCAACCCAACGAGAACCAAAATTTGCAATTTCGCTTATTTCTCCATTCAGAGAAATTCTTAAAAACCTTCCGTCATCTCCACCAGTTATAATATCATCACCATCTTTTGAAATACAAAGAACAATACCATTATGTGCTTTTATGGGTTCTGAGCTTTGTCCTGCTTTAAATATTCTTATAGTGCCATCCCCAAATCCAACAGCAATAGAATTACCTATCACTACTGAATTAATAACTGGAATTCCAAGTCTTAATTCTTTTCCTCTATTTTCAAATTTTGTTTTATTTAACTCTGGGAACTTGTTCAGATCAGCTTTCATGCCGATTTACAATTTTCAAATCCCTCTTTCAAATTCATATTCTCAAGATTTCGACCAATAAAAACTAGTCTAGAGCTTCGTACTTTTCCTTCTGGCCATTTACCCATAGGCGAGGCATCCATAAGCATGTGTACTCCTTGAAATACATATCGATCACTTTCTCCTGTAAAATCGAGAATTCCCTTAGTTCTCAGTATATCTTGACCCTTTGTCTGTAAAAGCTTGCTGAACCAATCTTGAAACTTTTCCATATCTAAAGGGGTATCAGAGACAAACGATAAGCTAGTTACATCATCATCATGCTCATGATCATGGTCTGACTCTAGAAAATCAGGTTCAACTTCTAAAACTCGTTTTAAACTAAATGCATCAAGATTAAGAATTTCATTTAATGATACTCCACATTTAGTAGTATTAATGATTTTTGCAAAAGGATTAATTTTTCTTATTCTTTCTTTGACTGCTTCTAAACCACTTTCGTCAACAAGATCTATTTTATTTAACAACACAACATCAGCAAAAGCGATTTGTTCCTCAGCTTCATGGTGATCAGTTAGTTGAGAACTTAAATGAACAGCATCTGCAACGGTAACAATCGCATCTAACTTTGTTCGATCAGCAACATCTTGGTCAACAAAAAAAGTTTGTGCAACTGGGGCTGGGTCAGCTAATCCAGTAGTTTCTACAATAATTGCATCTAATTTATCTGCTCTTTTCATAAGGCCACTTAAAATTCTGATTAGATCACCTCTGACAGTGCAGCATATGCACCCATTATTCATCTCAAACACTTCTTCATCAGCATCTACAACTAAATCATTATCTATACCTTGTTCGCCAAATTCATTAACGATTACGGCATACTTTTTACCGTGCTGTTCGGTTAGGATTCTATTCAATAAAGTAGTTTTGCCTGCACCAAGAAAACCTGTCAAAACAGTAACTGGAACTTGTTTATTACTGTCCATTAAATAGTTAACAACCTTTAAATGATGCTGACATGTTTCTTATTAGATCAAAATATAAATTTTTACCTGGTTTTAAAGTTGCTCCTAGAGGATCTACAACACCAGTTTTTATATTCATATCTTTTGCAACTGCTTTAATGATGTCAGGGTTAAACTGAGGCTCTGAAAATACGCAAGCAACATTATCATGCTCAATGATTTCTCTAATTTCTGCTAATTGCTCTGCGCCAGGCATTACATCAGTATTGACTGTGAAAGCCCCTAATATATTTACATTAAATCGTTCTTCAAAATATTGATATGCATCATGAAAAACTATTGAGGCTACGCTTTGGTTTAATTCAGACTTAACGTCAGCTGTAAGTTTATCTATATCTTTTAAAGCTTTATTTAAATTATTTTTGTATTTAGATGCATTTTTTGAATCATTTTCTATTAAATGTTCAGTCATCTCTTTTAATATAGCGCTTGCATTAATTGGATCTAACCAAATGTGTGGATCAAATTCACCATGGTGGTGTCCTTCGTGTCCATCATGATCATCGTGGTCGTCATGACCATCCTCTTTTTTAGCATGGTCGTCATGATCGTGATCATCGTGATCATCTTTTTTCTTATGTCCGTGGTCGTCATGATCATCTTCCTTATGACCATCCTCTTTTTTAGCATGGTCGTCATGATCGTGATCATCGTGATCATCTTTTTTCTTATGTCCATGATCGTCGTGGTCATCATGATCATCATGGTCACCAAAAATATTTCTCTCTCTAAATTTTAATTTAACAATACCTTTTGCATCCATTAGTTCAATCTTGTCTGCCTTCTTAGCTATTGAGTTTAATGGTTTTTCTAAAAAATTTTCTATATCCTCACCTACCCAAAATACAATATCTGCGTTTTGTAGCATTTTTGCGTGCGAAGGTTTCATGGCAAATCCATGTGGAGAAGCATAGCCATCAACTATTAAATCAGGTTTAGCCACACCATCCATTAAATAGCTAACTAGAGAGTGTATTGGTTTGATTGATGCTACAACTTTAATGTCAGCATTTGCTGATGTAAATAAAGTTAAAAATGATAATATTGTAAAGATTATTGAGGATTTTTTTAAGTTTTTCATAATATTTGGTTTTTGTTAATTGTTATATTATAACGCTGTGTAATAATATAACATTTATAAGTCAAGGAAATAAATGAGCATAGAAAATAATGTTTTGGTAAAGTTAAATAATGTTGGTTTAAAACAAAACCAAAAGTGGCTTGTTCAAGGTGTTTCTCTTCAGGTTGAAAAAGGTAAAATTGTTACTTTAATTGGTCCTAATGGATCTGGCAAAAGCACGACTGCAAAAATTGCACTAGGGTTTTACAAAAATATAGAGGGAAACGTAGAAAAATACACTAGTAATATTGGATACGTTCCCCAAAAAATTTCAATAGATTGGACATTGCCGCTAAGAGTTAATGATCTGATGCTTTTAACAGAAAATTTAAGTGACGAAGTCATAAATGAATCATTAACATTAACGGGTGTTAAGCACCTTAAGGATAAAAGTTTAGCTAACTTGTCTGGTGGAGAATTTCAGAGAGTGTTACTTGCCAGAGCAATATCAAAAAAACCAGATTTATTAGTTCTTGATGAACCAGTACAAGGTGTTGATTTCACAGGAGAAATTGAATTATATGAACTAATCAAAGAGCTATCATTAAAACTAAATTGTGGGATTCTACTAATATCTCACGATCTTCATACAGTAATGAGTGCAACTGACCATGTTGTTTGCTTAAACGGTCATGTATGCTGCTGCGGGAGTCCGAGTGAAGTTGCAAAAAATAGTGAATACAAAGCTTTGTTTGGTGAACAAGCTTCACAAACTTTAGCAATTTACGAACATAAACATGATCATGTTCACACTACAGACGGAGAAATAAAAAAAAAATAGTATGTTAGATGATTTTTTTATAAGAGCACTAGTTGCAGGGATAGGTATTGCTTTTGTTGCAGGCCCTCTTGGTTGCTTTGTTGTATGGAGGAGATTATCTTATTTTGGTGATACACTTGCCCACTCTGCATTGCTCGGTGTAACAATTGCATATTCATTAGAATTTAATATCGCTGTTTCAATATTTTTAATTTCATCGGTAATTGCATTAATTTTAATACAACTACAAAGAAAAACTAATCTACCAAGTGATGCATTGTTAGGTCTTCTAGCTCACTCATCATTGGCAGTTGGATTAGTGGTTATTGGATTTTTAACCTTTATTAGATTTGATATAATGGGATTACTGTTTGGAGATATTTTAGCAGTTAACAAAAAAGACTTGTTTATTATATGGTTTGGTGGCGCTTTAATATTAATAACTTTAAAAATAATCTGGAAACCATTATTTGCATCTACAGTTAATTATGAATTAGCTGAAGCAGAAGGTTTAAATCCTGATAGAGCAAAAGCGGTGTTTACAGTCTTATTGGCTGCAATAATTGCCATTTCAATAAAATTAGTTGGAGTTTTATTAATCACTGGAATGTTAATTATACCAACTGCTATGGCTAGAAATCTTTCAGATAATCCACAAAAAATGGTGATCTTTGCGATTATTGGAGGATTGTTATCGGTGTTTATAGGATTGTTCTCCTCGTTAGAATTTAATACACCGTCTGGTCCATCCATAATTGCTGCAGCTCTAGTGTTATTTATTTTTTCATTACTTAAAGTTAAACAAACGATACAATTGAAAAATTAATGGAATATTATAAAAAATAATTAAATGCAAAAACAAGAAACATTAACTAAAAACCAAAAAATAATTTTAGATTTAATAGAAAAATCTGATCAACCATTAAAAGCATACTCAATTTTATTTGATGTAAAAAAAAAAGGTATTAATGCTCCTTTGCAAGTTTATAGAGCCTTAAACAAACTAGTGAAAATTGGAAAAATTCATAAAATAGAAAGTAGAAACGCTTTCATCGCTTGTAAAAATTCAAAATGTCAAATTGCTAATGCTACTATTTTTTCAATTTGTGAAAGTTGTGAAGATGTAACTGAAATTCATGATCATAAATTATCAGAACATCTAAGAGATTTTAAAGATAATAAAGGAATGAAATATAATAAATACAATTTAGAATTTTTTGGTCTGTGCAAGAAATGTGTTTAAAAAATGAAAATTGAATATTATTTTAGTGTCCTATCTCCGTTTAGTTATTTAGGAGCTGATAGATTTACAAAGATAGTAAGCAAATATAATTTAGAGGTTATAGAAAAACCGCTTGATTTAGTTGGCGAAATATTTCCAAATACTGGAGGATTGCCAGTTCCTAAAAGACATCCTGCTAGACAAAAATATAGACTTGTAGAACTGGAGAGAATTTCAAATAAACTAGGTTTGCCGATTATTAAAAAGCCAAAATTTTTTCCACCTAAAGACCCACACTTACCAGCAAAATTTGTAATAGCTTCAAATAAATTGGGTAATAAACTTCATTTTGGAAATGAATGTTTAAAATATTTATGGTCTATGGATAAAGATCTTTCTGATCACAATACACTTCAGGAAATTTGTGATAAATTAAATTTAAACTTTGAAGAAATGAAGAAATTAGCTTTAACTGATGATGTAAACTTGGAGTATCAAAAGAATTCAAAAGACGCGGTTGAAAACGATGTATTTGGTGCTCCCTCATATGTCTTAAATAATGAGATTTTTTGGGGTCAAGATAGATTAGATTATCTTGAAGATGCATTAAATAAATAAGTAAATATTACTTAATTTCATAAATCCTTAACAAAACTGACATAAACAAAAATCAAGGAGTGATTATGTTTATAAAAAAATATCTAAAATGGATAAGTACATTTTTAGTCTTAACTGGAATTTTACTTACTAATCTTAATATCTACCCTATAAATATTTATTTTCATGGACTGGGCGTTGTGGGGTGGACTATAGCTGGATTTATTTCAAAAGATAAGGCTATCTTAACAAATTTTGGATTACAAATACCTCTTTTTGTAATTGGAATTTATAAAGTGATATTCTAATGAAAAGAGTTTTATTTGTCTGCACAGGGAATTCAGCTAGAAGCATTATAGCTGAGAGCATAATTAATAACTTATATTATGATAAATTTATTGGTTATAGCGCAGGTAGTAATCCTTCAGGAGAAATTAATCCAATTATAGAAAAATTTTTAAAAGAGAAGAAATTTGATTTATCAAATTACAGTTCAAAAAATTTTGATACTTTTATTAACTCAGATATTAAATTAGATTATGTAATTACAGTGTGTAACAATGCTAACAATGAAGTGTGTCCTATTTGGCCTGATAAAAATCAAATTATTCATTGGGATATTGAAGATCCAGTAAAAAAATTTAATGTAGATAATGATGCAACAAATCAAAAAAAAGTATTTAATGATACATATCAAACAATATTTAAGAAAATAGAAAATTGGATTAACAATGAAATATAGTAAGTTTTTTCTTGGAGAGTTTATTGGAAGTTGTTTCCTTGTAATGATTATTGTTGGCTCAGGAATAATGGCTGAAAATCTTACAGATGATACGGGTATTATGCTTTTAGCCAATACGATAGCAACTGGCGCAGGACTTTTTGTGCTAATAACTGTTTTTAGTGATGTTTCAGGAGCACATTTTAATCCATTTGTAAGTCTAGCAATGTTTCTTACAAAAAAATTAAAAGGAAATTTATTACCTTCATATATATCTGCACAAATTTTAGGTTGTTTGTTAGGTGTAGCACTCGCCAATTTCTTTTTTGAACATCAAATTTTTGAATTATCAACAAAATCAAGGGACGGAGTACATATATTTACATCTGAAATTGTAGCAACATTTGGATTAATTCTCATAATTTTTGGATCTTTAAAGAAAGGAAGTGTGGTAGTTGCCTCATGTGTAGCCTTTTATATCACTGCTGGTTATTGGTTTACTTCGTCGACTTCATTTGCAAATCCTGCTGTAGCAATAGCGAGAACATTTACAGAAAGTTTTACTGGAATTAATTATATGTATACTCCAGTTTATATATTGGCAGAAATTATCGGTGCACTTTTTGCTGTATTTGTGGCTAAAAAAATACTTTTCAATAACAGGACAAGAGATAAAACTATCTCGTAGAAAAATTGAACCTATAAGATTTAAGGTCAATTTTCTAAATCAGTTTTTAAAAAATTTATTGAAAATCAAAAATTAAAATAATAATGAAGAATATCTATAAGTTAAAACTATTACAGGCTAGAAGGATTAATACTTTCAAACTCCAGCATGTTTTTAAAGGTACACATTTCAGGTTTTGTGAAAGTAATTTTTGGAAATTTTTTATTAAAATCAGAGGATAATTGTTTATTAAATTTAGTTAAATTTTTTATTTCAGTTTCATTAAGTTGTCTCAAAATATAAGCTAATGTAATATGGAAAGTATATCTTTGATGATTTTCAAATTTAATTTTCAATAAATCACTTAGTTCATCTCTACAATTTCTTAAAATTTTTTCGTCCTCCTCGGAAAAGGGTTCTAAAACAATGCTGTAGCCACCAAAAAATGTTTTTATTTTTAAATTGATTTCTTTTGGAAAATTATAGTTTTCAATTCTTTTATTTAATTGAATAGCTATATCTTTGTAATCCATATCAAGATCTATATCTGTTGGCCAATAATAAGTATTTTTTGTATTTAAATTACAACAGTCAAATAATGTCATATGAAAACTAGATGGAGGTAAATAGGAATAAGTTTTTTCAGGATTAAAATTTTCTAAATTTTTTTGAAAACCAATAATTTGATCAGATAAATATGTATTAAGAGGAATATTACAAATTATTGTGCACCCTGGAAATGGTAAAGGTTTTCCTTTATCGTCAAATTTATTTTCTGCACCTTTTAAAGTATACCCTCTAAGTTTACCTGCTAAAAATTGCTCTTGGTTATTAACTATATTTAAATCCATTAAAATAAACTAAAACCAGTTTATATTTTCTTTATCACAAAGTTCTTTCAGCCTTAATGGATAGTCTGTCATGATGCCATCTACACCATACTCAATCATTTTTAACATATCGTACTCTTTATTAACTGTCCAAACGTTCACTGGCAAATCTTCCTGATGAGAAATTTCTACTAGTTTTTTTGTAATATCTTTATGGTATGGATGCCAAGCCTTTCCACCTTGTGATTTTATAATTTTTGGTAACTCATATTTTTCAAAAAAAGGTAAGAAACTCATCCATGGAGATCTATTGTAAATTGTATTTTTAATTTTAATTCCTGTCTGTTGTTGAAAACTTAAATAAGCTCTTGAAATTTCAGGGTAATGATTTTTGATTTCTGTCAGTGTTCTCCAATCAAATGAAGAAATGATTATTTTATTTTGTAAATTTGATTTATTTACTTCTTGCATAACAAGTTTTACCATTTCCTCTGGGGTTGGAGTTAAATTTTCCTCGTCAGGTGTAGATTTAATTTCTAAATTTATTAATAAATTTTCAGATTTGTTTTTTGAAGATAATTCTAATAACTCAGAAAGTTTTGGTATCTTTTGATTTTCTAAAGTTTTTTGATTAACAAATCTTCTTCCATATCTAGATAATTTATTTAAAGCCCCAACATCAAATTTTAAAAGCTCATCGTAACTTAAGTCAAATATTATTATATTTTCATCCGTTATCCAATTTCCCTCATTATCTTTTGTAAAACTTGGATCTAATCTAAAGTCATGTGTAATCACAGGAATAAGATCTTTGGAAATCAAAATATCTGTTTCGTATGCATTAATATTGTTTTTAAATAAATATTTAAAACTTTCTAGAGTATTTTCAGGAAGATCTCCTCTAGCGCCTCTATGGCCGTAAATTTTAATATAATTTGGCTTTGATAAAATCAAAATTAATTTACTCGATTACCATTAGATTTATCAAAGACATAATAATTGTTATCATTTATGTTCAAAGATAATTTACTTCCTTTTTTAATAATTTGACTTCCAGGACATCTAAAACAAAAATCTTTTTTATTTTTTATTTCTCCATAAATCAAATTATCTGAACCTAATTGTTCTACCAGATCTACAGATAAATTTATTAAACCTTTATCAGTTTGCGACATATGCTCTGGTCTAATTCCTAATATAACTGGTCCATTAAAATCACTTGTAACATTATTAATTTCAAAACCTTCTGAAGTAAGAGTTTTATTTTTTAATTCTCCTTCAAGAAAATTCATCTGTGGCGAACCTATAAATCCTGCGACAAACATAGATTTAGGATTATTATAAATTTCTATCGGTGTTCCAAGCTGCTCAATAAGGCCATTATTTATTACTGCCAGTCTATCAGCTAAGGTCATAGCTTCTACTTGGTCATGAGTTACAAATATACTTGTCACTCCAACTTTTTGCTGAAGTTTTTTTATTTCAAGCCTCATTTGTATTCTTAGTTTTGCATCTAAATTAGATAATGGCTCATCAAATAAAAATATTTTAGGACTTCTTACAATAGCTCTTCCCATAGCAACTCTCTGCCTTTGACCTCCTGACAACATGGATGGTTTTCTTTGCAAGTATTCAGAAATTTGTAATAGCTTTGCTGCCTCATTAACTTTTTTTTCAATATCTTCTTTTGAAATACCTCTATTTTTTAATCCGTAAGCCAAATTGTTGTAAACATTCATGTGAGGATAGAGTGCATAATTCTGAAAAACCATCGCAACATCTCTCTCTGAAGGGTCAACTTTATTAATTAATATTCCATCAAGATTTATATTACCTTCAGTTATGTCTTCTAACCCAGCAATCATTCTTAAAAGAGTAGATTTTCCACATCCGCTCGGTCCAACAAAAACCATGAATTCACCATTTTCTACATTCATACTTGTCTCATGAACAGCTTTAGTTCCGTTTGGATAGATTTTAGTAACTTTATTTAATTCTAAAAAACTCATTTATTTCTCTGTTTGAATTAATCCTTTTATGAACCATTTTTGCAAAAATACTACCACTAAAACTGGGGGGATCATTGATAAAATAATATAAGCAAATCTCTCTGCTGTTCTTGGTAAAGCAACTCCCTCATAATTTTCAGTAAATATAATTTTCATTCCCATTACTACAGTCCAATATTCCTCACTCGTAGTCATTATTAACGGCCATAAATATTGACTATATCCGTATACAAACATGAATATAAACATCGCTGCAATCATTGTTTTAGATAATGGAACTAAAAAATCTATAAAAAATCTCCAACTATTTGCACCATCTAATTTTGCTGATTCAAGTAATTCATCAGGTATAGTTTTATAAAACTGTCTAAAAAAAAATGTAGCGGTGGCTGATGCAACCAATGGAAGAACAAGACCTGTGTATGAATTAGTTAAACCTAAATCTGATACAATCTTATAACTTGGAAAAATCCTAACCTCCAGAGGCACAAGTAAAGTAATAAAGATTAACCAAAAAATTGGTACAGCAAATTTGAATCTAAAATAAACTAAAGCATAAGCTGACATTGCTGAGATAATTACTTTAAGGGTTGCAATTCCCAAAGCCATTATAAAGCTATTTATAAACATTTTTGCAGCAGTCACTTCCTCTGACCAACCACCCTTCTCATTTAAAACTTCGTTATAATTTCTTGTTAATTGATCGCCAAGACCAAATTTCATTCCCTCTTTTAAAATAGTTACAGTATCGTGGGTAGAGCTGGCAAATGATAACCAAATCGGAATTACCATTAATAAAACACCTAGTATAAGTACAATGTGTGCTAAAATTTGTGATAATTTAATTTTCATTTGTCTTGAAAGATCCCTTTAATAAAATATTTTTGTAATACAATTATAATTAATACTGGTGGTATCATTGACATGATAACAAATGCAAATTTGTTAACAATTGATCCAGACATCATCTTTAATCCCATGACAACAGTCCAATATTGTTCAGAAGAAGTTACTAATATCGGCCATAAATATTGATTATAACCGAATACAAACATAAATATGAACATTGCAACAATCATTGTTTTTGACAATGGCACTAAAAAGTCAATAAAAAATCTCCAAGTATTTGCACCATCCAATTTTGCTGATTCAAGTAATTCATCAGGTATAGTTTTATAAAACTGTCTAAAAAATAAAGTAGCTATAGCAGAAGCTGAAATTGGAATAATTAGTCCCCAATATGAGTTTACTAAGTTAAGTGTAGACATAACAGAATAGGTAGGAAAAATTCTTAACTCCAGAGGGACTAGTATAGTAATAAAAATTATCCAAAATAATAATGTTGCATATTTCACTCTAAAATAAACTAAGACATATGCAGTCATAAGAGATGAAATAACTGATAAAAACGCAACTCCAGTTGCCATTAAAAAACTATTTAAAAACATCTTTAATGCAGTAATTTCTTTAAAAAAACCACCTTCATATAATAAAACTTTTGTATAATTCTCTAAAAACTTATCTCCTAAAAAAAATTGAAGACCTTGGGTATTAATTATCGAAGCTGTATGAGTTGAGCTTGCAAAAAT
>CACDFI010000002.1 GCA_902551985.1 uncultured Pelagibacteraceae bacterium
TTTTTTGTATCAATTTTTTTTAATATATAGCTATAAATTATATTATTAAAATTATTGTCATGATAAGATTTACTGAAATCATCAAAATCTTTTACTTGTAAATCTAAGAATGAATGATCCATAATTGTACAACTTCTTAAATCATAAGAACTGTACAATGATGAAATTGTTTCATTTCTTTCACAAATAATACTTAAATACCTCCTAAGCCAAGGTCCTACTAATATTTTCCAAGCTTTTATATTCCAATCTAATCCATGTAATTCATTTAAAACATTTGATAATTTTTCAATAAACTTCTCATATTCATTCCAAACTTTTAAATTATCATTAAAAAACTTATCTAAATCATCCCAAGGCCACTCTGGTATTATTAATTTATATTCTGGGAATTCATCTTTTAAAACTTCTGGCATCATCCATGGCCCTAAATAAATATTTGTAATTGAATTATCCCAAAAATTTTTATCTTTTGATAAAGCCAAATGAAACATAAAAATTATTTTTATAACATATTTAAATTAGAAATTTATATTTTAAGATTTAATATTTAAATTTCTTATTTATACCTTTACTTAAAAGCAATATCTTTTATCTAAAATTGAATAATTCTTTTATTGTTTTTAAGTTTAGATTTAAAATCGTATATAAGCCCTTTATTTGTTAATAAATTGAGGATTTTATTCTGTTTTTTTAGGTAAATCTTATGTGGAACGGTAAGTATAATTAAATCATATTTATTTTGATGTTGTTCAAAACTTTCTATAGATAAATTCTTGAATGGAAAATTATCCTTATTTTCTTGGAGATATGGATCATGAATTTTTAATTTAATTTTTTTTTTTTGAAGATCCATAATCAAATGGTAAACTCTTGTATTTCTATAATCTGGACAATTTTCTTTAAATGAATATCCCATAACCAAAATTTTTTTTTTGCTTAAATTGTTATCTTTAATGATTTCATCAACTTTTCTTGCTATGAATTTATGAAAATCATTATTAGTTTTTCTTCCTGATAAGATTATACTTGGTATTAAATTTACTGCTTTATATTTATTTGTTAAATAATAAGGATCAACTCCAATACAATGTCCACCTACTAGTCCAGGGTGAAAGTTTAAAAAATTCCATTTTGTGCTTGCAGCCTTTAATACTTCTTTTGTAGGAATTTTTATTTTATTAAAAAATACAAACAGCTCGTTCATTAAACCAATATTCAAATCTCTCTGAGTATTTTCTATAGCTTTTGCTGCTTCTGCAATTTTAATAGACGGTGCTACATAAATACCACTTTTAACAATTTTAGAATATATATGTTTAATTTGCTTCAATGCTTTTTTATTAGATGCTGACACTATCTTAGTTATATTTGTTACATTTCTTTTTTTATCACCAGGACTTATTCTTTCGGGAGAATAACCAACAAAAAAATCTTTATTATACTTAAATTTTTTATTTTTTTTTAATATAGGTATGCATATTTCCTCCGTACATCCTGGGTAAACAGTTGACTCGTAGATAATCAAAGTTTTTTTTTTTATGTATTTTGATAAGAGGGTTGAAGATTTCTTAAGTATTCTTAAATCTGGCAAATTTTTTTTATTTATTCCCGTAGGTACAGTAACAATAAAAACATTAGCGTTTAGTAAAATTTTTTCGTCACTAGATATTATAGCTGAAGTTTTTTTTAACTTTTTTTTTTCTACCTCTCCTGTTTCATCATAATTTTGTTTAATGTTTTTTATTCTTTGTTTATTTATATCAAAACCATAAACTTTAAATTTTTTAGCTAATTCAACAGCAAGAGGTAAGCCAACATATCCCAATCCAATTACAGCAATTTTTGTATCTATATCTCTAAATAACATAATCTTAAATCGTATAGATACCTTGTCTTCTAAGTAAAGCTAGTTTTTTTGCACAAATTATTTTATTATTTTCTTTATATTCCAGTGATTTTCCAGAAAAATTTTTATATGAAATAAAATCATTACCAAATGATTTATTTAGAGTAATTATCTTAATTTCAATAAAATTTCTCATAAATTCAATATATTTCTTAGAAGGCATATTGGTTAGCTTAGGCTCACCATGTTCCCACCAATGCTCAGACATTGGTTCTATATCTTGATAATCACACCCAACCAGATAAATTTTGGTAAACCCTAAAAAAATTGCAAAATATATAGAAAAATTTAAACTACTTTCATAAGGGTTAAATAAATTTTTATTTATTTGATTATCTAAATTTTCATTAATTTTCATGTGATGATTAAAATAAAATGAATTATTTAAGAATTTTGTAAAATAATAGTTAGAACAATGGGTTATAAAATTTGAATTAAATAAAATATTATTATCGGTAAATAATAATTTTGAGTAGCTACTTGTGCCTAGTCTCATCAATTTGATAATTGATAAAAAACTTAATGCCCTTGAGGGATTTTCTGATCTAATCAAAGATTTAAACCTAATGAAATAGTCGTAGATATTTTTTCCAGGAATTAAAGAGAAAGAATCACAGTTAAGTGAATATTTAATATTCAAAAATTTTGAACCCTTGTGAAGAGATAAAAGGCCTAACGATATAGATGGTAAATTTGAAAAACTGGAAAAGTTATAATATTTAAGCGATTTTCCATCACCAAATATGTAACATGCTCCTTTTTCTGAATTTTTAAAGTTTATAATTTTTTGTGAAGTAGGAATTCTTTCATAAATATTCTCGTAAAGAATTTTTTTCATCTTCTAATTTTTTTTAGCCGATAATTTGAAATTATCATTTATATTAATCAAATCCTCAAATGAACCCTGAGATATAATTTCACCTTTTTCTAATACAATTATTGAGTCACATTTTTTTACTGTGCTTAAACGATGCGAAATTAATATAATTGTAATTTTTTCGTCTATATCATAAACTTCATTCATAACTTTATCTTCTGTGGTAATATCTAGAGAATTAGTTGCTTCATCAAGAATCAAAACTTGTGGATTATGATATAGAGCTCTAGCAATACCTATTCGTTGACGTTGACCTCCAGATAATCTTATACCATGTTCACCTACTTTAGTTTGATATTTAAATGGTAACTCATTCATTACAAAATCATGTAAATTCGCAATTTTAGCTGCACGAATAATAGATGGATTATCAATATTTTCTTTATCTAACCCAAATGCAATATTAGCTGAAATACTATCATCAGCTAGAAATATTTGTTGTGGCACATAACCTATGGAGTTCTGCCAAGCTCTTCTATTGTCTTTGCCAATCTTAATATCATCAACTTCTAAACTTCCTTTTTGAGCATCGAGAAGACCAAGAATAATGTCTACAACACTAGTTTTTCCACTCCCGGTACTTCCTACAATTCCAAAAGTACTATAAGCAGGAATATTCACAGATATATTTTTTAACACTGTTCTTGTTTGATTTGGATAATTATAAAAAATATTTTTTAAATTAATGGATTTTTTAAGTTTTAAACTTCCGCCTATTTTTTGAGAGCCAGTTAACTTTAAACCTTTTAAATCATCATACATGTTGTCTAAAGCTGGCCCTATAAAACGCAGTTCTGTAATTGACCCGTATATCAATTGTAAGGCAGGCATTAGACGATATCCAGCAAATGCAAATAATGCAATCAGTGGAATGGAACTACTAAAAGTATCCCCTTGATTTATTAGATATAGCACTAATAACAACAAGCCACCAAAAACAATTATTTCTAATCCATAACGAGGTATTTGTTTTAAAATTTCTGCTGATGCTTGTTGTTGTACATATTTTTTTGCCGGATCTGCAAAACGATCAACATAATTTGCTTCTAAGCCACTCATTTTTACTTCTTTAAAAGCACCGAATGCCTCGCTGATTGCAGTAAACCTTTTTTTATTTGCTTCAAATCGTTCTTGTCCAATTTTATTTAGAAAGCCACGAACAAATATATAGAAAATTCCATAAGACGTACCTAATATTAAGATAGAAACTATTGTTAGCTTTGGATTAACAAACAATAATAATGATATTAATGCTATAACAACTATACTGTGAGTTATAATTCTTAATAAAGAGTACAAACCACTTCCACAAATTATCCCTACTTCAGAAAGAATAGTTTTACCGAGATCTGCGCTGTGTCTATTTAAAAACCAACTATAAGGTTGATTAAGATATCCATTTAATAAACGTCTAGCCAAACTGTATTCAATATTTAAAATAAACCTAAGTTGAAAATAAGTAGTTAAGCTTTTAAAGACTAAGGAAATAATTAATAGTAAAAATACAATTATACCTAGTATAAAAAGAAAATGTTCATGGTTATTAATTCCATAATTATTAGAGTGCTCATATATAATGTTAATTAATGAGTTTGTATTAATTATGTCAGGGTTAGTTAGAACTGTCATAAATGGTATTATTGAGGCAACTCCAGCCATATCTAAAAGTGCCATTATTATAACCATGAATAAAAGTATAAACGCTCTTTTACGTTGATTATTTGTTAACAAAGATAGAAGTTTATTTACAGTTCTCATTATTTTAAAGTGTCAAAACCTTACATTTTAATTTAAACACGACAGCTTATAATCAAATAACTTCTTATTCTTACTAAATGAATGTTTATTTTTTATTTTGATCCTATTAGCATAATCTAAAGCTGCTTTTTTTCTTTTTAAAAGTTCTTCATCTGTTAATTTTGACCATTCTTCTATAGCATTTATCCAAGCGCCACTTTTTAGAGGCAGAATTTGTAAACCTAATGAAGCATCTTGCTCCCAGTGGGTCTGATCACTCAATAATATTGGGGTACCAACAGACAAAGCCTCTGGTATTACATGGCCAAAATTTTCTCCTCTTGTTGGAAAAACGAAAAGATTATATTTGCTAAATGTATCAGGGACCTCATCGGGATGTATCTCGTCACTAATGTGAATTTTTACATTTTCAGGAACTTTTTCGATTAATTTTTGACACTCGTCCCAATATTTTTTGTCATCTTTTGGGCCTATTATACTTAGTTCTAATGAACATGATACACCACGAAGAACATTTATTAAAAAATCTAAATTTTTCATTGGGGATATTCTTGATAGAAATATAATTTTAAATTTTTGCTTTCTTTGATGTATTGCCTCTTTTTTAATAATCCAATTAGAGCTGATTAAATCTGGTGCAACTTTTATTGTTTTTGGAGTATTTTTAAGTGCTCTAGATATATCTTTAGACTCTAAATTACTAGAAGCTTGCCAGCATAGATGATTGTAAAGTCCAATAAATTTTACAAAATACATATAAACTAATTTCTTAAATTTTTTTAATTCGATTGCGTTTTTAGCAAATTCTCCTCTTGGAGCTATTACACAAGATTTTAAACTAGTGAAATTAAAATACTGGACTAACAAAGGGAAGATTGAAAAAGTGAAAGTGAAAAAACTATTTAAATACAAAACATCAAATTTTGTTTGACGTAATAATTTAAATATTTTTTTAAATTTTCTAAATTTATTTGAAACATAAAAAACTTTAGCCTTGCCTACTTGATTCCATTCTTCTATGTTTATACCTTTATAAGGTTTGTTATCTAAAGCATCATGACTTGAACAAACTATCCGAATATCATACTGATCACCAAATTCCTCTACAAAATTTACAATCGAGCGAACTGGTCCACCATATCTATATCCTGGTAAATAATATTTAACAAAACATAAGATTACTTTTTTTTTAAATGAAATTTTTTTTTTTTCGGTAAACATTAATATATTTATTAATTCTAAAAAATATCTTAATTACAGATTTAAAACTAGCATATAATTTTATTATTTTAATTCCAAGGCAATTTTATTGTTAGCAATTTGTCTTGTTTTGTATTTATTATTGTTTCTAAATATTTTGCTCCAGAATTAGCGCCTAAATTTTTTCCCCATGAAATAATTTTTTGTCTTTCTTTGATACTAACAGGCCCCTCAATATACTGATTATTTAAATGAGAACTTAAAGCCGCTATATTATTTGCAGGAAATACATATCCTACTTTACTTGCTTGAACAATGATTGATGAGCCACATTTATTACTACAAATTACCGGGGTACCAACCATTAGAGACTCGGTAACGACTGCACCCCAACCATCATAACGACTTGGGAGGACAAGACAGTCAACTTGACTTAACACATCAGGAATTTTATTTATTGATAAGACGCCAAGCCAACGAACTTTTTTTGGTAATAAAAAATTTGCTAAAGCCTCTAATCTTTTTTTCTCAGGACCATTACCAACTATCCAAAGTTCAATGTTTTTATTTTTTAAATCTTTTAATCCTTTTAATAAGTGATCGACTCTCTTCAATTTGATCAACTGTCCAACAAATATAAATCTAAATGGACGATTTTTATTATCTCTCGGATTTTGTTCTAATAAATATTTAGTATCAGGTTCTTTTAAAAAATATGCAAAAGGTAAAATACGACTTTTATACATGCCACGTTCAGCAAACCAACTTGATGCATTGTTACCAATTGCTAGTATGCCAGCTAAATGGCTGCGCCATTTTAAAATTATAATTCTGTAAATTATTTTTTTAACAAAGCCAATCAAACCTTCATCATCTATGTTTTCCATCATAACCCAATGTTGAAGTCTACGATTACGTATAATAATTTGAGCATATTTTACAAGACCATTGCCTCGTAAACCTTGACAAAAATGAATTGAGTCATTTGAAGCACTTAAAGCATATTGAATTATTTTTTCTTTGTCTGGTGCTAACAATAATTTCAATTTTCCAAGATTAGGTTTTGCCCAACCTTGTTTTATCCTTTTTTCTGATAAAATTTCATTTGCTACATAATTAACATCATATCCAAGTTCAGCTAATGCTGATGCGAGTGCTACCATGTGAGGCGTTACCATCTTTTGCCAAAACCAGATAGATTTTTTATTGTTCATTTTAATTTGATTAACTTATCTTTTTTAAAAATTTTTGGTTTAATAATTACAGAACTAATTATCAAAAGGTAAAGTAAGCCATAACCATTTGGGGAAAATAGTCCTGCTTCTCCTAAATTAAACATTAAAAAAGTTGTAAGAACAAATAAAGCTCCAAAATTGATACCACCTGCTCTTTTGATAAGCATTAAAATCCATATCATAAAAAAAATTAAACCAAAGAAACCAATTTCTTCGATTATTGCTAAAGGTAGAACTCCCTTCTCAATAGGTGCTGAAATTGGTATACTATTAAAATATATAGTATTCATTGATAAAGGATCGGATGCAATACCAAATCCTATTCCAAAAATAGTATTTTCTAAAATATTAGATATCATAGGTTCATATAATACTTCTCTAGATATTTTATATGCAACAAATATACTTTTAATATTAAATTGTTCTGTTTTGGTCATGTAACTAATAATTAGTTCGTACAACCTGGTATCAAAATGAAGTATTATAGGTACAAACAGAAATAAAATTATTAAAAAATATTTATTTAATTTAAATCTTATTTTGAGGTTAATCCTACTAAAATTTATTAAATAAAAAGTTATAACTGAAATAGGAATTGCCAATATAAGTGCTATGCCTGCTGTTCTACTTCCAGAAAAAAAAATAAATGCGATAGAAATAAAAATATTAGCAAAAATCAAAAATTTGTTAGAAAGACCACTTACAAGTTGACCTATAAGTAATGCACAGAGACCTGCAGCTGTTAAGCCAAAAGCTTGGGGGTGGTTTAAAGTGCCTTGAAAATTTGTCATATTTCTACTGTGACCTACTTCAGGAATAAAAAGAATTGGTAGACTTAATATTAAAATTATAATTAGAAAATTAGTTATCCATTTCTTTGAATATTCATATTGGGAAGTACTCATCCCCTCCCAAGCTAAAATTAAAATAATAATTACTGATAGCCAACTGATTACTTTTAAAATAGATATTATTGGGGAAAAACTAAAAAAAATAGAATGAATTAAGATAAATAGACCTAAAGCAAGGGTTAATATCACAAGTCTATCTATTTTCAAAAAGTTTGATCTCATAACAATTGAAAAAATGCAAAACGCTAACACAACGTATCTTGTTAAACTCCCAAATTCTGTGATAGGAGCAATCTCGTAATTTATTAAAGTAAAAAACCAAGTTAAGAAAAGTGATTCAACAACTTGTTGGCGACCTAATAATGCATACCCAGCTAAAAGAATGTAACTTAATTCTGATGTGATTGGTATTATTCTTAATAATACGAAGAATGCGGGTATCCAAAAATGACTATCGAAACTTTTTAATGAAATTCTAAGGTTTAATTTTAAAGCTGTTAACATAAGAATTTTTTAATCTTAAAAATAAATTTGATAATCCACCTCGTTTTTTATACCACCATGCGCGTCTTAGACGAAAGTAAATTCTCTTTATTTTTCCTAATAAACTGTATTTATCAGAATAATTATATTTTTTAGCAATTAACTTATGCTCTTTAATAATATTCTCTGATATAAGACCAGTTGTTTTTTGTCCTTCATACCTACGAAATGCTCCGAGAACTTTTGGAATTCTTTGAAATCTATTTTGTCCTTCGTTAATTCCTATCTCAAGAATAAATTGATAATCCATAGTAAAATTCAAATTTGTATCAAAACCTGAGAAACTTCTATGAACTTCAGACCTCCAAAACATTGCTTGTGCGTTTAAATGAAAACCCTCATATTTAAAGTGGTTTATATTAAAATTAAAAGCATGATGTAAATCAATTACATTATCATTCACATCAATTGACAACCAATCTCCAAACACAATATTTTTATTTTGATTATTTTTTAAAACAGTTGATGCGCACCTAAATGCTCCAGGTGTATAGATGTCATCTGAATTAAGAAAGCCATATATTTTACCAGTGCAGTGTTTGAAACCTTTATTTAACGCATCACTTTGACCATTGTCTTTCTCAGAGATCCAAAAAGCAATATTTTTCTCATACTTTCGAATAATTTCTATAGTACCATCAGTAGATCCACCATCTACAATAATAAGCTCAATATTAGGATAATTTTGATTTATTACAGAAAGTATGCTTCTTTCTATAAAATCTTTTTTATTATAACTTGGCATCACTATAGAAACTCTTTCAAAATTTTTTTTATCTTCATTAATTTTTAATCGATTTATTTCCGATATATGTTGTTTTGAAAGAGTATACATTGACATTTTTTGAGTTAGTTTAATAAAATATTATATTTCCTTCTTATGATTATTTCATAATTTTTGAAAAAAGTTTTTTTATTACAAATTTTGGCTCATTTAAAATAAACCTTATTTTAAAAAAATACTTATTTTGAAAGAATGAAAAATATTTACCATACTTTAGTGTATAGTAATATTTATCAACTTCATTGTAAGCCTTATCAAATAATTTATTCTTATCTTCATTTGAATGAGCATCAATTGTAATTGAATTAAAGTGCTCTCTAAAAAATACTAATGGCTTATTTATATAGCCAAATTTTGGATATCTTAACATGCAAAGAGATATCATGAACCTATCTGGACCAACACCTTTGTAGTCGTATTTAGCAAAAGGTAAGTTTCCATTATAAATAGCGTCAATCATGTCCTTTTTTCTAATAATAAAAGAAGTTGGGGAGAATAATTGTTTTAATAGGAAAAATTCGTATTTAGCTACCTCATAAATTCCTGCTTCACTCAAAAAATCGTCATAAAATATTTTTTCAATTTTTTGAGTTTTTTCATTATAAATGTTTGCTTGCGAAAATATAAATCCAACATTAGGATCATCAAAATATTTAATGCTTTCTTCAAGATAATTTGGCTCTATCCAATCATCATCAAATAACAAATTGATATATTCTCCTCTTGCCTCCTTTACACTTTCTAATAGACAATAATATAATCCATTGTCGTTAACTCTCTTAATATATTTAATTTTTCCTTCAAAATCTTTTATCATTTCATCTGTTTGATCTGTTCCACCGTGGTTACAAACTATTATTTCATGATTTATTGTTTGATCTAAACATGATTGTATCGCTTTTCTTAGATAAACTTCTCTATTAAACGTGGGAATTACTGTTGAAATAGTTTTTAAATCTTTCACTTTTTCATTATAGATTTTAATTTTTTTATATCAGCAATTGAAAATGTTTTTTTTCTTGTATTAGTCTTTATCATAATTTTTTTTTTTGAGAATTTTTTAACAAAACTTTTAATTTCTATTCCTTTTCCTGAACCTATATTTACAATTCCCTCGGCTTTTTTTTTAAAAAGTTTATAAATTATATTAACTACATCTTCTGCTTTTTGAATATCTATTACACAATAAGCATTAATCACAAAAATACTGTTTTTATTTACACTTTCTTTAAGTTTTTTTTTTATTGAGGGAAATAAATAATCTTTTGATTGAGAATTGCTATAAAAACTAAAAATTCTACCAGCACAATAAGGTATATTATTATCAGGGCAATAATTTGCTGTTAATTTCTCACCCATCCATTTGGTATATCCATAAAGTGTTTTAGGGGAAATATCATCCGTTTCAGATAATGGTTTTTTTTTTTCTTTGTATACATGAGAAGTTGATGCATAAAAAAGCCATGGTTTTTTCTTTAACCCAGAAATAGACTCTAATAAATTTTTTGTACCAATTATATTAGTTGAACAAGCTTTTAATGGATTTTCATTACACAATTTAACAGAAGCAATTGATGCAAGATGAAAAATTGCGTCAAAATTATTTTTTTTTACCCATTCTTTTACTTTTAAAACATTTTGTATATCATGATTAAATTTTACAACTGTATAGTTTTTTTTTAACTTCCTACATAAAATTGACCCCAAAACTCCTGTGCCACCTGTGACACCAATTTTACCAGATACGTTTTTTATATTTTTTAACAA
Organism: uncultured Pelagibacteraceae bacterium; assembly: GCA_902551985.1. Classification (GTDB taxonomy): domain Bacteria; phylum Pseudomonadota; class Alphaproteobacteria; order Pelagibacterales; family Pelagibacteraceae; genus Pelagibacter. The sequence continues at coordinate 10,925 of CACDFI010000002.1, forward strand.
TTTTATTTTTTCACTTATTTAATATCTATTAGTTATATTGATACAATCAGTTGTTTCAATATTAATTGATTTAAATTTGTTATAATTAAATAGAATTTTTATTAATAGTTCTAAATCTATCACTTCTTTAGAGCATAAGAACTAATTACAAACTATTTGATAACTAAAACTTTTCAAACTTACGAATAAGATATCGAAGAACACGAACAGGAAAAATTAACCAACTATAAGGAAAGCGAGAATTTATTCCTCCATAATGATAATCAAATGTCCATTTATCAGCATCAATATTTCTTTTAACTATATTTGGATGCTTTAAAATACCAATTTCTTTAGATGGCAAATTAGAAGATTTGTCGTTTATGTCTTTGGTGTGAGTTGAATTATTACCAAAACCAATATTACTTACCAAATTAACATTTGGAGTTATTGTTAAACTATTTTGATACCATGCGCTGGCAGTCCATTGATAATCCCAAGTATCAACTTTTCCAGCATAAACTTGATCAAAAACTTTTTTCCAAAATCTTCTCTCCACTTTGTCAGGTGTGTGTTTTGACCACGCATCAGAATTACTCCAACTAGGCCAAAATGCAAGGTCTATTTGATAATGTTGCCAAGCTCTTCTCCATGAAGCCCAACCCCAACAGTGGTTAAATTTAGAGAAGTAATAAGATGCATCTCCATGTTTTTTTCCATTTTGAAAGTTAACTCCAGTTATACAAACAATTTTTTTATTTTGTTCATAATATTTCAATAAATTTTCACAAAAATTAAAAAAGTCTAAGTGCGGTAGACAATCGTCCTCTAAAATAATTCCTTTTTCCTCATTTTCAAAAAACCAATTTATAGCATCACTGACTGCTTTTTTACATCCAAGATTTTTATCTCTAAATAATGTTTTTACTTCACAAGGCCAATCCACATTAGTTGCAATTTTTCTAACTTTTATAATTTTTTCTTCCTCACCATCCTTATTACTTCTTGCTCCATCACCTGCTATATAAAGTCTAGGTGGTTTTGCTTGTCGTATCTTTTCAAATACTCTTGCAGTTGTTTCTGGTCGATTAAATACAAGTAATAGTACAGCAGTTTTTATTTTTATTTTTTTCAAATTATTATTCATTATACGAATTTCAAAATCATATTTTATAAAACTCTATTCGAATATTAGTTTTTTAAAAAAAAGTCTTTAAAAAAAACTGTATTAACTTGTTTAGAAAAAATAAAATAATTTTTTTCTTTCATGAATTGAAAAATTGGATCATTTTCTAAATTATAAATACTACTATTTAGAATTTCAACCAAAACAAATTTTGGACGGTATTTTGACCAATCATTTGATTTTAAAACATCTAAATCTGATCCCTCGGCATCAATATTTAAAAAATCAATATCATTGTTATTTAAATAAATATCTAAAATTTTACTCAATGGTTTAGTGCCAACTTTAATAACATTTTTTATAAAATATGAGTCTTGTGCTTTATCCCTATTTTGTGATAACTTTTTTGAGAAACTATTTAAAGCTGGCTCATTAAACATGTAATAATTAAGCTCTTCCTCTTTATATCCAATGCCCACTTCAAGATTTATATCATTTGGACGAACTTTATTAAATAAATCCATACTTCCAGGGAGTGCATCTATATTAATTCCTCTCCACCCTTTTTTATAAAAAAGATAGGTATTAGAAAAACGTTTAGGATGGTGTGCGCCAACATCAATATAAAATCCATACTCTTTTTGTGCAAATATTCTCTGTAAAACCATATCTTCTCCCTCTTGTGAGTAGGAGTAATTTATCCAAGGACTCCAAGATAAAAAAATGTGAATTCTTCTTAAAATGTTATTAATTATATTTAAAATAAATTTAGGAATTAAAATTTTTATAATCTTCTTAATTTTATTCATCATATTTTAATTATTTAAAAAAATTAATATGTTTTTTTAAGTAATAATCGGAAATTCTGCTTAATCCATAAGAAATTAGAGGACACGTTCCATTATCACGAATTTGTTTTTGCAAAGGTGTCAAATTAGGAATTTGATGAGATAACATACTTTCCAATTCCTTCGATGCCATCAGAATCTCTTGGCTGTTAGGCATATGATGAACGTATAAATCGTCAAAAAAACTCTCACCACAATCAGGACCATATTTACAAAGATATTCATGTTGGACTTTAGCGCTAAAATTTTCGTAATTTCGAGATAACTGAGTTGGTAAATAAATAGTTCGTCTTCCATAATGTTGAATACCATGCACTGAATTAATTGTTAAAAGTGGTTTGTCTAAATTCTCTGGAAGCATACAAAAACCGGAGGCAGAAGCAATTACAAAAGTGCAATATCCAACAAGTAAAAAATCATTTAATGGAGATGCATACTTAGAATTTGCATAATTAATTACATGATTATTTAAAAAAATTTCTGGGCAACTCTCTCTTCCAGCAAAAACGATTTGATAGTTTTTAGATTGAAAATATTTAATGCTTTCTAAAAGTGACAATGGATTTAATGGTTCAAATGTTCCATTGACTTTTTCAGTTTTAATCTGAAAAATAACATAATCTTTAATAATACCTAAATTTTTCAATAATTTATTTTTTTTTTCATTAAATTTATTTATTTTATTTTTATTTGGATAAAAATCTGGACTGTTGCTAATTAATTTAGCTCTATATTTTGCCTTAGTGTGGTAAATATTGTCTGGTGTATTATTTGTTCCTTTAATACAATTATACATTCCAAGAGATCCATCAATAGCAACAGTTTGATAATTCATAGCAACAAAAGATAAAATAAAATGTTTCAATCCACCTGTCAGAATTCTAAAATTTTCATTCTCAAATAAATATCTTGTTTCGCCTAGAATTTCTTTTCTTGTAGTGGTAAACCATATTTTAGAATCTAAATATTTATTATTTAAATGATGAATTCTTTTTAGTTGATCAATTTCACTATAAATATGGCCTATAGAAAAATTACAATTATTATTTACACTTATAAATATTTTTTTTTTTTTTAAATATTTACCAATTAAGACAAGTGGGAGAGAGAAATATTCTGAAAGTTTTCTATATTTATAAAAGAATCCTTCAGATGGATCTATTATACACCTATCTTTTCTAAATTTTTTATTAAATATATATTTTAAAATATGAATTAATGCCGTTAAATAAAAAATGTTTTTTTCTCTATGAATTTTAACTTTTTTTTTTAAATATTTTTTTATTTTTAAAAGCATAAGATTGCCTGAAATAATTTAAAAAAAACTCATTATTTAATTTCTTTTATATTTTTAAAATATTTTTTTATTCTATTTGGTAAATTTTGATTTTTAAATAAAGCAAGTTGATTTGATAATATGCATGAGGTTATTGACAATGTTGAATTTGACAATATTAACACATCATTTTTCATCATGTCTTTCAAAACTTTTGATCCATTAGCATTTACAGGAAATAAATTTACTTTAAATCTATCAAGGTATGATCCTATTTCCTTAACCGTTTTAGAGTGAGATTGATCTGAGTAAATATTAACAATACTAATCTTTGCTTTAATTTTTTTTATAATGTTTATCTGACTAATAATATCTGGTGATGTATTTGGATTTTTCTCCGCATTTATATATTGTTTGTATTTTTTAAGGTCTTTTCTGCCTTTATGAAGAAAATCTCCTCTTCTTAAATGTAAACCTAGAGAAATAACTTTGTTTTTGTCCTTAATCAGATTTAGATTATTATTTTTTTTTATTTCATAATTAAAATTCAAAAAAGAAACAATATTTTTTTTTACATTATTTAAACTAAGCGATGAAATTTTCTTGTATGAAAAAATATCCTCGTTCATAATATGGGTGCTTAAAAATAAATTTTTTCCCTTATAGAAGCTTTTTTTCTGAGTTTTTCTTAATATATTAAAATATAAAATTCTTATTAAGTGTTTTGCTTCATAATTCAGTTCAAAAGAAGATCTTAAATACCAGTATTTAAAATCTCTGATAAGTGGAATGGTTCTTATTGGAAAAAAAGGTATTATATCTAAATTAATATTTTTTGATTTTAAAAATAATGCATATAAATAAGTTAAAATTAAATTTCCAATACCTAGCTGGGTGTAATGTAAAAAAGGAAGATCATATCCGTCACTACTTGTTAGTATAATATTTTTTAATTTTGAATTAAAAATTTTTTTTTTTAAAGGAGGAGAAAAAATTTTTTCTTTGTTGAGTTTTTTTTTACTAAAATTAATCACAATTTATTTGCTTTTACCATTTTAATAAATTTTATGTTTGTTTTCATTAACTCATCAAATGTACCTTGCTCTTTTAATTCACCATTTTCTAAAAGAAAAATATTATCGCATTGTTTTACAGAATTGAGTCGATGAGCAATCAGAATAATTGTTATATTTTTTTTCAAATTACTTAATGTATCCATCACATCTTTTTCAGTTAAGTTATCAAGAGCACTTGTTCCTTCATCTAAAATAAGTAACTCTGGTTTATTATATAAAGCTCTTGCAATTCCAATACGTTGACGTTGACCTCCGGATAATCTAATTCCATGTTCACCAATTTTTGTTTGGTATTTATTTGGTAATTCAGTTTTTATAAAATCGTCTAGATTTGCAATTTTTGCCGCATTAACTACAAATTCTTGATTAATTTTTTCTGGATCTACTCCCAAGGCAATGTTTGAGGCAATTGTGTCATCCGCTAAAAAAATTTGTTGAGGAACATATCCAACATTTCTTTGCCACGCTCTATAATTTTCTTTATCTATTTTTTTTCCATCAACTTCTAATGAACCTTGGGTAGGTTCAAGTAACCCAAGTATTATATCAACTATAGTTGTTTTTCCAGAACCAGTTGGTCCAACTATGCCAACGGTAGAATTCGCAGAAATATTAAGAGAAATATTGTTAATAGTTAATTTTGAGGAATTTGGATATTTATATTGTATTTTATTTAATGAGACATGGTTATTAAATTTTAAAGTGCCTTGATCAACAATATTTAGCATTTTTAAACTTTTTAAGTCATTAGAAAGTGCATTAAGAGCCGGACCAACAAATCGCAATTGAGCAACTCCTATATAAATGCTTTGAATAGCTGGTATTAAGCGATAGCCAGCAAATGCATAAAGTGCAATTAAAGGTAAAATAGATATTAAAGTCCCAGTTTGTGTCATAAGAAATAAAATTAATATCATCATTCCACCAAATGCTATTGCCTCAAGTGCAAAATGAGGTAATTGACCTAAAACTTTTGCAGATGCATCATTCTTAGCTAAATTTTTTGCTGGATCTATAAACCTTTTAATATAATTTTTTTCAAGCAAACCAACTTTAACTTCTTTGAAAGCACTAAAAACTTCACTAACAACTTTAAAACGTAACTTATTATTTTTCATTCTTTCTTTTCCAATACGATTTAAGATACCTCTTATTAAAGTATAAGTTAGCACATATGATAATATTAAAGTTAGAGATATAATAAATGCTAATTTTGGATCATTTAATATTAATAAAATAATCAATGCGATTACTATAAAACTTTGAGTTATAATTTTTATTAATGGGTTTAAGCCATTCTCTATTACTAAAGACACTTCTGAAAGAATTGTTTTCCCAAGTTCTGCGCTATGTTGATTTAAAAACCAACTAAAAGGCTGTTGGACATAATTTTCTATTAATCGTTTTCCTATACTATATTCCCGCATATTTATAAAAATTAATTGCAAATATGTTGTTAGCGCTTTGAAGGTTAAAGAGAATATTAATAATATAAATACTGCAACTCCGAGTACAAATACAAATTCTTGACTATTTTCAATTCCAAATTTATTTGATATTTGAAATAAATTTTTTAGAATAACATTTGTTTCTATTAAACTTGGATTTGTCAAAACGGCTACAAATGGTACTATTGAAGCTACGCCGATCATATCTATGATTGACATTCCTAATGCCATAACTAACAATATACCTAATTGTTTTTTTTCTTTTTGAGAAAGAAGATATAAAATTTTTTTAAGAGTATTCATTTAGACTTTAAAAAATCTTTATAAGCAATTTTTAAACCTCTATTTAAGCTAATTTTTGGTTTCCACCCAAGATTATTAATTCTACTGCTATCTATGAATTTTCTTGGACTACCGTCTGGTTTTGTTAAATCGTATTTAATTTTTCCCCTATACCCAACTACCGTCTTAATAATTCTTGCCAGTTCACTTATTTTTAAGTCTTTACCACTACCTGCATTTATGTGACTAATTTTTTCCTTAGTTTGACTTTTATAAGTTTTAAAATCTAAATTCATAACGTGAATACATGCACTTGCCATGTCATCAATATAAAGAAATTCACGCTTTGCAGTTCCTGTACCCCAGATTTTCACATATGGTTTTTTTTTAGTTTTTGCATCATGAAAGCGTTTGATTAGCCCGGGTATTACATGACTATTGGTGGGATGATAATTATCACCTGGTCCATAAAGATTAGTTGGCATAATACACCTGTAATCTATTAATTTGCTTTTACCATATTGTCGGTTGTAACTTTCACAAAGCTTTATGCCCGAAATCTTTGAAATAGCATATGGCTCATTAGTTGGCTCAAGTTTACCTGTAAGCAATTCTTCTTCTTTCATAGGTTGAGTGGCATATTTAGGATAAATGCAACTTGAACCTAGAAATAATAGTTTTTTCACACCGTTTAAAAAAGCAGAATGAATAACATTAGTTTCAATCATCAAATTTTCATAAATAAATTCAGCTGGAAAAGTGTTATTTGCATGAATTCCACCCACCCTGGCTGCAGCTAAATAAACTTGATCTATTTTTTCCTTTTTAAAAAATTTTTTCACCATATCTTGATTGATTAAATCAAGATTGTGTTTTTCTTTTGTAATAATTTTTGTTTTTTTATTTTTTCTTAGTAGTTTTACTATAGCTGAGCCTACCATACCTCTGTGACCTGCTACAAATATTCTTACTTTTCTCATCTTTTATTATTTTAATAAAGTTTTGTCTATTTATAAGTTATTCATTTTTGCTAACTTAAAATCTTCATCAACCATTTCTTTTACTAACTGTTTAAAAGAGATTTTTGGAATCCAATTTAACTTTTTTTTTGCCTTACTAGCATCACCTAGTAATGTATCTACTTCTGTTGGTCTGAAATATCTAGGATCAACTTTGATTATTTCTTTGCCGTTATAAAGTCCAACTTCATTTAAATCTTTATTCTTCCAATTTATCTCCATATCTAGATTTTTTGCCGTTTCATTTACAAAATCTCTTACTGAATAATGTTTTCCCGTTGCAATTACAAAATCCTCAGGATAACTTTGTTGTAGCATTAACCACTGTGCTTCCACATAATCTTTAGCATGACCCCAATCACGTTTAGCGTTCAAATTTCCAAGATATAATTTATTCTGTAATCCTAATTTAATATGAGTTAAACCTCTTGTAATTTTTCTTGTTACAAATGTTTCTCCCCTTACAGGAGACTCATGGTTAAATAGAATCCCGTTACAAGCATATATTCCATATGCTTCTTTATAATTAACTGTAATCCAATATGCGTAGAGTTTAGCTACACCATAGGGACTTCTTGGATAAAATGGTGTACTTTCATTTTGTGGTGATTTCTTAACGTCTCCATATAACTCAGAAGTTGAAGCTTGATAATATTTTGTTTTTTTTTCAAGTTTTAAAATTCTAATAGCTTCTAAAATTCTGAGTGCTCCTATTGCATCAGAATTTGCTGTATACTCTGGCTCTTCAAATGAAACTGCAACATGACTTTGAGCTGCTAAGTTGTATATTTCATCAGGTTGAATTTCATTTATAATTCTTATTAATGAGGTAGAATCAGTTAAGTCTCCATGATGCAAAATAAAATTTCTATCAATTTCATGAGGTGCTTGATACAAATGGTCAATTCTACTTGTATTTATTAATGATGTTCTTCTTTTAATACCATGAACTTCATAACCCTTATTAAGTAGAAATTCTGCAAGATAAGATCCATCTTGTCCAGTAATTCCTGTTATAAGAGCTTTTTTCATAAATTTTTATTTGACATTAAAATTATTTATTTCAAATGTAATTTATATAGGATTTAAATGAAAAATATAATAAAAATTAGCCGACTGTCTTGATAATAATTTTATATCTCTCAACAAATGTTATTAATTACAACAGTGTATATTTTAAATTAAATGAAAAAAAATAAATTACTAGGTTTTAGCAATCATAGAAAGAAACACAATTATAAATACTTGCTATTAGAAAATGGTTTTTCAAAAAGTGACCTAGATATTGGATGTAAAATAATACAATCAGGAAATATTACAATGAATATTGAGACAAGTAAATTTGAAAAGGCGTTTGCAAAAAAATTGAAAGTTAAATATGCAGTAATGACAAACTCTGGGTCATCAGCAAATTTGTTGTCTACTTTTGCGGCATGCAATCCATTAAGAACTAACAGGTTTAAACCTGGAGATGAGGTAATCGTGCCTGCTTTGTGTTGGCCAACATCTTTATGGCCTTTGTATCAATCGGGTTTAAAAATTAAATTTGTAGACGTTGACCCAAAAACTTTAAATATAGATGCAAATAATTTAATTTCTAAAATAAATAAAAAAACAAAAGTAATTGCTCTTGTAAATATCTTGGGTATTTCTGGTGACAATAAAAAAATAGTAAGCTTTGCAAGAAAGAAAAAAATAATAATACTAGAAGATAATTGTGAAGGTCTTGGGGCAAAATTAAATAATAAATATCTTGGAACATTTGGAGACTTTGGGACTTATTCTTTTTTTTATTCACATCAAATTACCTCCGGAGAAGGAGGAATGATAGTTTGCCATAATAAAGACGATTATGAATTATTAGTATCTCTAAGATCTCATGGATGGTCGCGTTCAAATAATAAAAGTCAATATAAAAGAGTTGCAAAAAAATATCCGAAATTAGATCCAAGATATATTTTTATAAACCAAGGCTTTAATTTAAGACCAACTGATGTGCAGGCGGCAATGGGTTTAAATCAATTTAAAAGATTATCTAAATTTATTAAAATTAGAACGAGTAACAAAAATAAAATAATTCAATGTCTAAGGAATGATTCTCGTTGGAATGAACAATATCGTTTTATTGATACTCCAAAAAATTTCTACCCAAGCTATATGGGATTACCAATTCTTTTAAATACGAGAATGACAAAAAAAATTAAGAATAAACTTTTACTATATTTAGAGTCAAAAGGAATCGAGACAAGGCCAATCTTAACAGGGAATTTTTTAAACCAGCCTAGTATCAAGCTTTTTGGTTTAAATAAAAAACAACTTAAATTTAAGGGAGCTCAATCAATTGAGGATTTAGGCTTTTTAATTGGGCTACATACAAAAAAAATTACAAAAGAATATTTAGATTTAATTAGAAATTCTTTATTTTATATAGACTCTTTGTCAAAATAAATTAAATTATTCTTTTTGTTATTAATTTACAAAAATATAGATTTAGACTCTAAGTTAGATAACGAAACATACGTTCCATTTAAAAGATCTGTCTCTTTTTTAAGAAGTATTTCAGAGAATTTTATTATATTTTTAGATTTTTGCATTAAAGAATTTGGCATTAACTTTTCCAGCTTGTTAAAAACTTTATTATTTGATTTTTTTAATCTTTCCATCGAGCCTCTTGTCGACAAGAAAGATCCAGGAATAATTAATTTTGATACAACATTATGATCTGAAAAGTTAATTGCAAGATTCTTATTATAGTTTAATAGAACTGATTTTGCTGCTGAATATCCGATAGATGCCTTATTTTCAAAAGCAGCTATTGAGCCAATCATAATTATGTTAAGTCTCTTATGTTTTGGCTTATTTTTAATTAGAATCCTGTTTACCTCATAAATAGAATAAAAATTAACATCGAATAAATTTTTAAGGCTATTAACATCTAAAAACTTATTATGTTTTTTAAAACCTCCTCCAGAGCAATGTATTACGTGATTTATGTTAATTTTTTTTAATTTTTTAATTAAATCATTATCTAAATTAATTTTTTCAAAAGGATTATAATAGAAAATATTTTTATTATTTTTTTTAATACTGCTTAATCCATAAACATTAAACTTTGATCTTAAATTTTTTAAGAAATCGTAGCCTAAACCTCTTGAACATCCATTTATTAAAATATTTTCTTTTTTTTTCATATCATCTTTATTAAGGGTCTTATTACTTTGCCACTTTTAAAATCATTAATTGCTTTATTTATATCATTTAATTTGTAGACTTTATTTGAAAAATAGAAACTAGTCTTTAATTTTTTAAAAATATTTTCTAACTTTTTAAATTTATTTTTGAATGAAATTTCGTGAGTCCATGCACCTTTTAAAGTTTTTCCCTCTATAATATGCCAGGGGTCTAATTTAGAGAATAATTTTTTATCATAATTACCTACTACTATGACTTTTCCACCAAATTTTTTGACTAATTCTGGCGATTTTTCAAAAACTTTTAAGTTTCCTGTACACTCTACAACTAAGTCAAAGCTCTCTTTTTCAATTTGTTGAAAAGAATTAAATCCACTAATTTTAAATTTATTTTTTAAAAATTTTAATTTATTTTTATTTTTTTCTAATAAATAGATTTGATTAATTCCCATATGTTGAGCAATTAAAATAAAACTTAATCCTAATCCTCCTCCACCCAAAACGCAAATTTTTGTATTTTTCTTTATTTTATTTTCCAAAAAAATGTTAAAAGTAGTTGGCATAGCACATCCCAACAACACTTTATTTCTAATATTGTTGATATTGCTTAACTTATAAATCCTGCTTTCATCAACTACTGCGTATTCATTCAAAGTATGTACAGGTCCAGAATTGATTTTTTTTCCTTTATTATCTAAGTAAATATTTCCCTTTGATAATGTTTTACCTGATTTGACCCAAGTTAAACATACTTTATCGCCAACTTTAAATTTTTTACAATTTTTGTAAATTTTATTTATTATTCCAACACCTTCATGACCTAAACAATGAGGAATATAATTGTCTTTCCCTCTTTTCATTTCAATTTCTTGTAATTGAGTATGACAAATCGAACTATAGAGAATTTTAACTAATATTTGTCCTTTATTTAAATTTGTTGGTTTTTTTAATTTTTTTATCCTTATGGTATTTTTTTTTTCTAAAACTGCTGCCTGAAAATACATAAATTTTTATTCAATTATTTTAATATTGAGTCTAATGTTTTCTTTAAAATTGGTGCATTAAGATTAAATCTGTTGCCCAAAGTATTTGCATGCAATCCCGCACATAAATGAGATAGGATTGAAGTCTCTATTATACTAAATTTTTTAAATATTTTACAAGCAGCAAACGTTGTTAAAAAAATATCCCCTGACCCTGTGCTATCAATTTTTGGTTTAAAAATACTTGGTATAAAATTTATTTTTCCTTTAAAAATTATAAAGGCTCCCAATTTTCCCTGAGTTATAATTAATATTTTAAATTTTTTGAATATATTTAAATTTTCTTTTATTAAGATCTTTAGTTCTTTATTTTTATTTTTCACTAAAAGTCTAAATTCAGATTCGTCCATACTTATTATATCACCTTTACTAAACTGATCAGCTAGATTGTAACCAAAATTATATGAATTTGATTGAATATTAATAATCAATTTATTTGACACTTTATTTAAAATTTTTTTAAATTCTTTATTTTCATATAAATAGCCATAATTAAAAAATATAATATGATCATACTGATTTTGTTTTTTTTTAAGAAAATTAGAAATTTTTTCTATCTCAAGTTTTGTTAAAGTATCTTTTTCATTTTTGTTTGATTGAAATAGGGGAGCCAAATTATATTCATCAACATATCTAATTTTTTTTATTAAATTATTTTCTGAATTAATAATTTTTAACTTCACTTTTTTATTTGTATGATTTTTTATGATTTTCACATTTTGTTTTTTTATTGGAACTAAAAGTGAAACATCATTGCAAAATAAATTTAATAACTTTAAAGGTAATAGAGTTCCACCAGCCGTGATCTCTTCAAAAATAAATTGTGTAGCAATTATATTGTTTTTGTTTGATTTACCAGATGGTTTCACAAATCTAATTATATCTAAGATGGGCTCCCCAATTACTAATATTTTTTTGTTTATTTTATTTTTTAACAGTAAATTAAATTTTTCAATAAAGTTATTTTTATCAAGTTTTTCTAAGATTTTTTTAATATCCTCATTTAAATAATTAAACACATTGTTAGCAAGGGCACTTGAAGAATGAAGTTCACTATTTGTGAATAAAATCTTACCACCATATTTTTCAACTTCTTTTTTTTCTAAAAGTAAATTTTTTCCTACATCTTTATCCAGATTTTTATAATCTTTTCCCTTGATATATAGATCTGGTTTAATTTTTCTTATGTTTTGTATAGCTGTTGGGTAATCACTTTCTATTATTTTATCGATATATTTTATTGAACTTAAAACATCTATTCTTTTCTTTAAGTTAAATATAGGTTTGCCTGGACCTTTATTAACATATCTATCTGATGTTACTGAAACAATTAATTTATCAACTTTGCTTTTTGCTTCTTTAAAATAATTAATATGACCAACGTGAATTACATCAAAAACGCCATGAATTATTCCAGTGGTTTTTTTTTTGTTATTTTTCACAATTTAAATTTTAAAATATTAAATACTGGTTATCATGTATATACATAATATTTATTAACATATATATTTATAAAAACTTTATTATTTATTAGATATTTTGTTAATATAATCTTTAAACACCTTTTAAATGAAAGAAATAAATTTATTAAAAAATTACCCTATAACAAAAAGAAATTTAGATGAAGCTTTAGTAGAGAGAACAGACGAAGTTAGAGAAATTGCGAGAAAATTTGATAAAGATTTTTTTGATGGAGAAAGGAAATATGGCTATGGAGGTTATAATTATAATCCTAAATTTTGGATGGATGTTGTAAAAGATTTTCAAGATTATTATGAATTAAAAGATGGCTCAAAAATATTAGATGTTGGGTGTGGAAAAGGATTTATGATTTATGATTTTTTAAAACTCAATCCAAAATTTGAAATAAGAGGAATTGATATATCTAATTATGCAATAAACAATTGTAAAAAAGAGGTAGCAAATATTTTACAAGTTGCTTCTTGTGATAATTTACCCTTTGAGGACAATTCTTTTGATCTAGTAATTTCAATAAATACAATCCACAATTTAGAAAGAGACAGATGTGGAAAATCATTAAGAGAAATTAATAGAGTATCAAAAAAAAATAAATTTATTATTGTTGATGCTTATAGAGATGATGATGAAAAAGAAAAAATGTTTACATGGAACTTGACAGCAAAAACAATTATGCACGTTGATGAATGGCTAAAATTTTTTGAAGAAAATAAATATGATGGAGATTATTACTGGTTTAACCCATGAAATTAAAAAAAAATAATTACATTAATTTTTTCAAAAAAATTTATTTGATAAGAAAAACAGAATTAGAAATCTCAGAGAGATATTCTGAACAAAAAATGAGATGTCCAGTACATTTATCTGTAGGACAAGAAGCGCCATCAGCAGCTATAAATATTTTTCTTAAAAAAACTGATTTTGCAATTAGTTATCACAGAGCACATGCACATTATTTAGCAAAGGATTGTTCTTTAAAAAAAATGATTGCTGAAATATATGGAAAAGCTAGTGGATGTAGTAATGGTTTTGGTGGGTCTATGCATCTTGTAGATGAAAAAAAAAATTTTATCGGAAGTACAGCAATTGTTTCCAACTCAATACCTGTAGGTGCTGGGTATGCATACTCAATATTAAATAATTCTAAAAATAATAAAGTATGTATCTACATCGGAGATGCAAGTTGTGAGGAAGGTGTTTTTTTTGAAACTTTGAATTTTGTAGTTTTAAAAAAACTACCTGTTATCTTTTTCTGTGAAAATAATAAATATTCTGTTTATTCAGGATTAAAGAATAGGCAACCTAAGAATAGAAAATTATTTAAGTTGGCTTCAGCATTTGGAATTAAATCTTTTCACCTTTCATCTTTAAATGCAATAGAATTGTTAAAAAAGATGCATAAAATATTTCAAAAAAAAATAGATGAGCCTATTTTTATTGAGGTTGATACTTATAGATATTTAGAACATTGTGGTCCAAACAGAGATGATAACTTAAATTATAGACCGACAAAAGAAATTAAGCATTGGTCTAATAATGATCCCTTAGTAATAACTGAAAATTACCTTCTAAAGAAAAAATTTTGTTCTGAAAAAAATATAAAGGAAATCAAATTTAAGATTGATGCATTAATAAGAGATGCATTCATATTTGCAGAAAATTCTAATCCTCCACGATACAAAGATTATGAGAGATTAGTATTGAAATGATAGAATAAATTATGATTAGAATTTACAAAACATCAGAAGTAATAAATTTTACTCTTGAAAAGTTAATGAAAAAAAACAAAAATATAGTTTGTTTTGGTCTTGGTGTTGATGATCCTAAGTCAATTTTTAATACAACAAAAAATCTTCAAAAAAAGTTTGGAGAATATAGAGTTTTTGATACGCCAGCATCAGAAAATGCTATGACCGGAATTGGTATTGGTATGTCGTTAAATGGCAAAATACCAATTATGGTTCATCAGAGACTTGATTTTTTTTTATTAGCTATGGACCAATTGGTGAATAACGCTTCTAAGTGGAACATTATGTTTGGTGGAAAAAATAGAGTCCCAATAACAATTAGATTAATAATTGGGAGAGGTTGGGGCCAAGGACCTACACACAGTCAAAACCTACAATCTTGGTTTGCTCACATACCTGGTCTTAAAGTAGTAGCTCCATCCTTTCCCTCAACAATGAAAAATTTATTGATAGACTCAATTTTAGATCCAGATCCAGTAATTATAATAGAACATAGATGGATACACAATATTGAGGAAAAACTAAATATTTCTTCTCATAAAAAACAGTTGGGAAAAATTAATCTCTTAAATAAAGGGAAGGACATTACATTAATTTCTTCATCATATTCAACTATTGAAATATTGAAAATATATGAAACTCTCAAAAAAAATAATGTTAGTTTTGATCATATAGATCTTTTAAGTATTAAACCTTTAGATATAAAGGCTATATTTAGATCGGTAAAAAAAACAGGAAAGTTATTGATTTTAGATAATTCAAGCCATAGCTTTTGTTCTGTATCAAGTGAAATTGTTTCACAATTAACAGCTATAAATCCAAAGGTATTTAAAAAAAAACCATTGATTCTAAATCTTCCAGAGATAGCTTCTCCCTCAAGTTTTTATTTAACAAAAGAGTTTTATCAATCTGAAGATAATCTACTGAAATCTATTGAAAAAATTCTTCATAAAAAATTGAAAAGGTACTTAAAAAAAAATCTTCTTCCGCATGATGTTCCTGACCAAAATTTCACAGGACCATTTTAAAATGCAACAAAAAATATTAATTTTAGGAATTTCAAGTTTTGCAGGAGCAAGTTTTGCTGATTATTTATTAAATAATTCAAATTTGAATATTATAGGAACTTTTAATAAAAAGAATAAACTTCCTTTTAAATATTTTCTAGAAAGAAACAAAAACTTTAAAAAATTAAAATTAATTAAATTAAACTTAAGTCTAAAAAAGAATAATTTATGTAATTTGGTTTCTAAAATAAAACCAGATTATATTATTGATTTTGCATCAGTTTGTATGGTTAACGAAAGTTGGAAATATCCTAATCACTACTTTAATGTTAATTTTAATTCAAAAATTGATTTCATTAATAACTTAAATAAACAAAAAAATTTAAAAAAATATATATACATTGGTACACCAGAAATATTTGGATCTAGCTCAAAACCGATTTCAGAGAAAAATATGAATTTTAATCCATCTACTCCTTATGCGTCATCTAAATTAGCCTTAGAAATATTTTTAAATAATTTTATAAATGATAGTAAATATAAAATAATAATAGCAAGATTTTCAAATTTTTATGGTCTTGGACAACCTATGTATCGTTTGATACCAAAATTAATTTACTGTATTAATAAAGGAATAAAATTTCCCTTACAGGGAACTGGAAATTCTAAAAGAGATTTTATTTTTGATCAGGATTTTAATAATGGACTTTTTAAAATTATTAAAAAAGGCAAAGTTGGTAATAAATACCATTTTTCTGGAGAAAAATATCATAAAATTAAAGACATAATTAAGGAAGTAATTAAGATCAAAAATTATTCTTGGAAAAAACTAATTAAAACAACAAATGAAAGAAAAGGGAAAGATAAAAATTATTTTTTAGATTGCAAAAAAACTAAACAAGAATTGAGATGGCAGTGCAATATAGATCTGAAAAATGGTCTAAAAAAAACAGTTAAATATTATGATGAGATAATTAAGCATATGAATATTAATGAAACAAAGTTTAAAATAAAATTAAATTAATGAAAAATTTTTTACCAAAACAATATAAAATAGATAGTTCCTATGAAATTAAACATAACTATCTTTCTGAACAATTTAAGGATTATAAAAACATATTAAGAAAATTTGAAAAGATAATTAAAAATAATGATTTCACACTTGGAAAAGAAGTTGACATTTTTGAGAATAATATAAAAAAACTTTTAAATCAAAAGTATGTTGTGGCAGTTGGAAGTGGAACCGATGCTCTTATGTTAAGTCTTAAATGTTTAGGAATTAAAGAAGGAGATGAAGTAATAACAACTCCTTATACATTTTATGCTACTATTGGTGCAATAGTTACAGCTGGTGCAAAACCAATATTTGTAGATATTCGAGATGATTATAATATTGATCCAAATAAGATTGAAAAAAAAATTACAACAAAAACTAAGGCAATAATTCCTGTGCATTGGAGTGGGAAAGTTTGTGAAATGAAAAAGATTTTAAGAATTTCAAAGAAATATAGAATTCCATTAATTGAAGACGCTTGTCATGGAATTTTGGCAAAATATAAAAATAAGTATGCGGGATCTTTTGGTGATTTTGGTTGCTTTAGTCTTCATCCTTTAAAAAATTTAAATGTATGGGGCGATGGTGGTTTTGTTGTCATAAAAAAAAAAAAATATTTTAACAAAATGATGCTTCTAAGAAATCATGGGCTTGAAGGAAGAAATAAGAATTTGTTATTTGGATATAATTCTAGGCTAGATACATTACAAGCATGTGTAGCAAACCACTTGATTAAAAAAATTAGATTTATCACTAAAATGAGAATCAAAAATGCTAATAAGTTTGATGAAGGATTAAAAGATATAAATAATATAATAGTTAAAAATAGAAGTTTAGATACTAAAGAAGTTTATCATTTATATGAGTTTAGAGTAAGAAAAAAAAAATATAGAGATAAACTTGTAAAGCATCTTATTAAGAACAAAATAGATGCAAAAATTCATTATCCTATTCCCATGCATTTGCAGCCTGCTGCAAAAAATTATAAATACAAAAAAGGAGATTTTCCTAAGACTGAGGAAATTGCAAAATCAACAATATCACTTCCTGTACACGAATTTGTTAAACAAAAACAAATAGAAAAGATTACAAAAATCATAAAAAAATTTTTTAATGAAAATTAATTTTACAGATTTTAAGAAAGAATTTGTTTATTTAGAGAAAGATCTTATCAAATCTTTTCGGCAGATTGGTAAAAAAGGTAGTTACATTATGGGCAAAGAGTTAGAAATTTTTGAAAAAAATGTAAAAAAATATTTGGGCGCAAAATATGTTTTGGGTGTGGGAAACTGGACTGAGGGAATGACTATGGTTTGTAAGGCACTGAATTTTAGAGAAAATGATGAGATTATTACAGTATCAAATTCGTTTATAGCAACATGTGGAGCAATCTCATATGCTGGATGTAAACCTGTATTAATTGATGTAGATCAAACTTTAAATATGGATACTCATATTTTAGAAAAAAAAATTACAAAAAGGACAAGAGCTATAATGCCAGTTCATTTGTCTGGGATACCAGCGGATATAAGTAAAATAAGTAAAATTTGTAAGAAATATAAATTAATTTTTATAGAGGATGCAGCTCATGCATTTGGTGGCAGGTATAATAAAAAATGTTTAGGAACATTCGGAGATGTAGGAATATTTAGTCTACACCCTAGAAAAAATTTTCATGTTTTTGGTGATGGTGGAATTATTGTAACCAAAAATAAAAAACTGTTTAAAAAATTATCATTATTAAGAAATCATGGATTAATAAACCGAAATGAGTCTGTGATTTGGGGAACCAATTCTAGACTAGATAATATACAAGCAAACTTTGGAAATATTATGATAAAAAATATTGAAAAATGGAATAATAAATTTTTAGAAATTGCTGAATATTATTCAAAAACTTTAAAAAATTTTGTCAAAATACCAATTTATAATCATAAAACTTCAAAACCTACATTTCATCAATACATAATTAGAACACCTAAAAGAAATAGTTTAAGAAAATTTTTATTAAAAAAGGGTATTGAAACTGCTATTCATTATCCAAAACCAATACATAAACAAAGAGCTTTTATAAAAGAATATGGAAATTTAAAACTTAAATTTACGGAGAAGTATTCAAAACAAATTCTGAGCTTACCAATACACCCTTATTTAAGCAAAAAAGAGATTAATTATGTGGTAAGAAATATTAAACTATTTTTTAAAAAATTTTAAACTTTTTACACTATTTTTTTTAACCATTTTAAAGAATGAAAGTTCGGTTTATCCTTTAACTCACCTGTAAAATATTTTTCTCTTATTTCTAAAATAGCATCATGTATTGTTTTTTTTGGTTTATAACCGATATTAATAATTTTATTTGAATCTAGCCTGTAACTACGAGGATCATTTTTATCATTAAAAATTTTTATTTTTGATGGAATATTTTTTTTTACAAAATTTGCAATACTTAAGATACTCTTATTCTCAAAGCCCGCATTGTAAATACCAGAGTATTTTTTATTTACTTTTAAAAAAAGTCTGTAAATGTCACACATATCGTCTATATGTATATTTGGCCTCACTTGCTTACCCCCAAATACTTTTATTTCTTTTTTTTTTAAAGCTGAAAATGTGAGCACATTAACAGTTACATCCAATCTCATTCTTGGAGAAAAACCACATACTGTTGCTGGTCTTACTATAAATACTTCAATATCCTTTGAATATGACATTATTACTCTCTCCGTAACCATTTTTACTTTATTATACAAAGATATCGGCTTTAAAGGTGTACTTTCAGATACTCTAGGCCTTTTACTAATTCCGTAGACTGATCCAGATGAGGCATACAAAATTCTTTTAGTTTTCTTTTTTTTTAAAAATTCCATTAAATTATAAGTGTTTAGAGCTGAAGTTTCCCAACTTAAATTTTTATCTAAGTCTGCCATCGGATCATTTGCAATTGATGCTAAATGAATGCAGCAATCTATTTTTTTTATATTTAGTTTATTAATATTTGAAATATCTGACTTTATATTTGTTAATTTTTTATGTTTTGGCAAATAGTTGCCAAACCATTGTGTATCAATATTCGTAATTTGGTGTCCATCTTTAAGTAATTTTGGTATAAGAACTGTTCCGATATACCCACAACCACCTGTAATGAGAATGTTCAATGCGATTTACTCCAACATTAATATAATTTATTTCCTCAGACTTGACCTAAATAAAACAAAAATTATTGATATAAAAAAACCACCTAAAAAGCCTATCAAAACATAGGCTTTAATATTTGTAGATTTAACTTGAGAAATTTTAGCTTTGTCTAATATTGGGTTAAAATCAAAAAACTCATTTTCTAAATCGGTTTTTAATTCATTTAGAATATTAATCCTATTAGATAAAATTTTGCTACCCAAAGTAAATAGTTCATTTCTTTCTAATGCTTCTAAAGGATATTCTAAATTAATATCTTTAGCTATCTTTAGATTTTGCTCGTAAATTTTAGTTTTGTTAAAAATTTTATCTTTTAGTATATCTTTAAAATCTTCTGTAGTTTTATTTTGAATATATCTTACATAATTATTTAAGAAACTTAATCCATTTAAATCACTTTCATAAATTAAAACATATGAGTTAATCGATTGTCTATTTTTTTTATCAGGATGTTGAAATCTATTCTGAAAATACTCTTTTGCAGAAATTTTATCTGTTGAAAGTTTTTTTTTAAAACTATCAACATTATTATTTTGACTCACAAAATTTTGAAGTGTATCTAGAGAAGTGATATTTTCGTTAAATTTATTTATATAAATAAAATGTAAATTACCTGAAAAAATCTTAGAGTCTGGATTATTCCATTGATCATTTGCTAAATATTCTTCATAAACTGAAAATATTTCGCCAGGTGCATTTTTTACTAAAACAAAAGCTTTTATTTGTGGTTTTGTCTGAACTGAGATTCCGTAATAGTAACCAGTAAACGAAAAAAAAATACTAAGTAAAGAAACTAAAATCTTATCTTTCCATAATAGCCTAAGAAATTCACCTAAATAAATTTCATCTCGATTTAGTTGATTTCTTTTTGTTGTCATATAGATGATCAATATATCTTTGTTAAAATTTTATCTAAAGTTAATGTACACTTTTTTCTCTAAAAAAAAATTTTTTTCAGTGCATAAATCAAGCCAATTGAGCTATTAGTACTGGTCAGCTGCACGCATTACTGCGCTTCCACATCCAGCCTATCAACGTGGTGGTCTACCACGGCTCTATAGGAAGAACTAGTTTTGAGGTGAGTTTCCCGCTTAGATGCTTTCAGCAGTTATCTCGTCCGTACTTAGCTACCCGGCACTGCAGCTGGCGCTACAACCGGTCCACCAGTGGTACGTCCATCCCGGTCCTCTCGTACTAGGGACAGCTCCTCTCAATTCTTCTACACGCATAGCAGATAGGGACCGAACTGTCTCACGACGTTCTGAACCCAGCTCACGTACCACTTTAATTGGCGAACAGCCAAACCCTTGGGACCTGCTCCAGCCCCAGGATGTGATGAGCCGACATCGAGGTGCCAAACACTGCCGTCGATATGAGCTCTTGGGCAGTATCAGCCTGTTATCCCCGGCGTACCTTTTATCCGTTGAGCGATGGCCCTTCCACTCAGAACCACCGGATCACTATGACCGTCTTTCGACTCTGCTCGACTTGTCAGTCTCACAGTCAGGCAAGCTTATGCCATTGCACTCTACGAACGATTTCTGACCGTTCTGAGCTTACCTTCGCACGCCTCCGTTACTATTTGGGAGGCGACCGCCCCAGTCAAACTACCCACCATACAATGTCTTGACACCGGATCACGGTAATCAGTTAGATGTCAAGAAAAACAAAAGAGGTATTTCACTGGTGACTCCACGACAACTAACGCCATCGCTTCAATGTCTCCCTCCTATGCTAAATATGTTTTTCCTAACACCAATGTAAAGTTGCAGTAAAGGTGCACGGGGTCTTTCCGTCTAACTACGCGAACTCCGCATCTTCACGGAGAATTCAATTTCACTGAGTTGATGTTGGAGACAGCGGAGAAATCGTTACGCCATTCATGCAGGTCGGAACTTACCCGACAAGGAATTTCGCTACCTTAGGACCGTTATAGTTACGGCCGCCGTTTACTGGGGCTTCAGAAATGAGCTTGCACCCATCGCATTAACCTTCCAGCACCGGGCAGGCGTCAGACCCTATACATCCACTTACGTGTTAGCAGAGCCCTGTGTTTTTGATAAACAGTCGCTTCTCCCTGGCTTGTGCCACCCTTAAATGGTTGCCCAAAAAAAGGTCTTCCTTATTCCGAAGTTACGGAAGCATTTTGCCGAGTTCCTTCAACATCATTCTCTCAAGCGCCTAAATATACTCTATTAATCCACCTGTGTCGGTTTAGGGTACGGTCTAATGATGGAGCTATTTCCTGGGACTTTTTCGCGGCATGTTCAATCCATTAAGAACACACAACTTACAAAATCCGTCACTTCCATCTGGTTAAGGAATATTAACCTTATTTCCATCGACTACGGCTTTCGCCCTCGCCTTAGGGGCCGACTAACTCTGCGCGGATTAACCTTGCGCAGAAACCCTTGGATTTTCGGCGAAGAAGTTTTTCACTTCTTTTATCGTTACTCATGTCAGCATTCGCACTTCTGATACCTCCAGGATCCCTCACGGGTATCCCTTTACAGGCTTACAGAACGTTCCGCTACCGCTTACATAGTCCAAAGACAATGTAAACCCACAGATTCGGTATGTGATTTTAGCCCCGTTACATCTTCGGCGCAGAAACTCTATTAGACCGGTGAGCTGTTACGCTATCTTTAAAGGATGGCTGCTTCTAAGCCAACCTCCCGGCTGTTAAGGAATTTCCACATCCTTTCACACTTAATCACAATTTTGGGACCTTATCTGGTGGTCTGGGCTCTTTCCCTCTCGACCATGGACCTTAGCACCCACAGTCTGTCTGTTGAAGAACTACGTCTAGCATTCGGAGTTTTATTAGGTTTGGTAAGAATCTCTTCCCCCTAGCCCATTTAGTGCTCTACCTCTAAACGCATATTTATTCAACGCACTACCTAAATAGTTTTCGCGGAAAACCAGCTATCTACGAATTTGGTTGGCCTTTCACCCCTTACCACAAGTCATCCAAAGACTTTTCAACGTCAACTGGTTCGGTCCTCCAGCAAGTGTTACCTTGCATTCAACCTGCTCATGGTAAGCTCATTCGTTTTCGGGTCTAATTCATAAAACTAATCGCCCTATTAAGACTTGCTTTCGCTACGCCTACACCTAGATGGCTTAAGCTTGCTTTATAAATTAAGTCACTGACCCATTATACAAAAGGTACGCCGTCACTCTAAAAAGAGCTTCGACTGATTGTAGGCATGCGGTTTCAGGTTCTATTTCACTCCCCTAATAGGGGTTCTTTTCACCTTTCCCTCACGGTACTAGTTCACTATCGGTCACTGAAGAGTATTTAGGCTTAGAGGGTGGTCCCCCTATATTCGAGCAGGATTTCACGTGTCCCGCTTTACTCAAGAAACTTGTTAAACATTACTCATACGGGACTATCACCCTCTGTGGTTAGCTTTTCCAAACTATTCAAATTTTTTTAACAAATCTACTGGCCTGTTCCGCTTTCGCTCGCCACTACTTACGGAATCTCAATTGATTTCTTTTCCTCCGGTTACTTAGATGTTTCAGTTCTCCGGGTTATCTCTTTAAACCTATGTATTCAGTTTAAAGTACCACATAAAGTGGTGGGTTTTCCCATTCGGAAATTTACGGATCAAAGTTTGCATACAACTCCCCGTAACTTTTCGCAGTATACCACGTCCTTCATCGGCTTTCAGTGCCAAGGCATCCGCCACACGCCCTTAAACGCTTGATTTATGCACAGAAAAAAATTCTGTGTTGAATCAAATTTTTTTTAATATTCTTCTATTCGAATATTAATTGATTGTTCTAAACTTTGAACAATCGGATATAGATATTGATAATAATTATAAAGTATTTACGAATAAAATAGCTAAGTGCTTCTTGGTGGAGGATAGCGGGATCGAACCGCTGACCTCCTGAATGCAAATCAGGCGCTCTCCCAGCTGAGCTAATCCCCCAGTTTTTTGGTGGGCCGAGAAAGACTCGAACTTTCGACCCCACCCTTATCAAGGGTGTGCTCTAACCAACTGAGCTACCGGCCCCTTTATGCAAAAAGGAGAAACACAATTTTAAAAAGAGAAATGAGGACGGTCAACATTAACCTGTTATATTATTTAGATTAAGAAATAATCCTTAATCATCCTTAGAAAGGAGGTAATCCAGCCGCAGGTTCCCCTACGGCTACCTTGTTACGACTTCACCCCAGTCGCTGACTATACCGTAGTCAAGGGTTTTAAACCTTGCCTTAAGGTAGAACCAACTCCCATGGTGTGACGGGCGGTGTGTACAAGACCCGGGAACGTATTCACCGCGGCGCGCTGATCCGCGATTACTAGTAATTCCAGCTTCATGTACTCGAGTTGCAGAGTACAATCCGAACTGAGGCATCTTTTTAGGATTTGCTTGATGTCGCCATCTTGCTTCCTATTGTAAATGCCATTGTAGCACGTGTGTAGCCCAACACGTAAGGGCCATGAGGACTTGACGTCATCCCCACCTTCCTCCAGCTTATCACTGGCAGTTCTTTCAGAGTGCCCAACTAAATGATGGCAACTAAAAGTGAGGGTTGCGCTCGTTGCGGGACTTAACCCAACATCTCACGACACGAGCTGACGACAGCCATGCAGCACCTGTGTTTCGTCCGGCCGAACCGAAAACTTTAATCTCTTAAAGTCGCGACGAACATGTCAAGTGTTGGTAAGGTTCTGCGCGTATCTTCGAATTAAACCACATGCTCCACTACTTGTGCGGGTCCCCGTCAATTCATTTGAGTTTTAACCTTGCGGTCGTACTCCCCAGGCGGTGTGTTTAATGCTTTCGCTGCGACACTGAAAATAAATTTCCAACGTCTAACACACATCGTTTACGGCATGGACTACGAGGGTATCTAATCCTCTTCGCTACCCATGCTTTCGTTCCTCAGCGTCAGTAATGATCCAGAAAGCTGCCTTCGCAATTGGTATTCTTTCTAATATCTACGAATTTCACCTCTACACTAGAAATTCTGCTTTCCTCTATCATACTCTAGCTAAAAAGTTTTGATGGCAGTTCCAGAGTTAAGCTCTGGGATTTCACCACCAACTTTTTTAACCACCTACGAACTCTTTAAGCCCAGTAATTCCGAACTACGCTAGGTCCCTTCGTATTACCGCGGCTGCTGGCACGAAGTTAGCCGGACCTTCTTATTCGGGTACAGTCATTTTCTTCCCCGACGAAAGAGCTTTACAACCCAAAGGCCTTCTTCACTCACGCGGCATCGCTGCATCAGAGTTTCCTCCATTGTGCAATATTCCCTACTGCTGCCTCCCGTAGGAGTTTGGGCCGTGTCTCAGTCCCAATGTGGCTGATCATCCTCTCAGATCAGCTATAGATCAAAGTCTTGGTAGGCCATTACCCCACCAACAAACTAATCAAGTGCAGGCTCATCCTTCGGCGCATAAAGCTTTCTCCGTGAAGACTTATGAGGTATTAGCACAAGTTTCCTCGTGTTATTCCTCACCAAAGGGAAGATACCTACATGTTACTCACCCGTCTGCCACTAAGTATTGCTACTTCGTTCGACTTGCATGTATAAGGCGTGCCGCCAGCGTACGTTCTGAGCCATGATCAAACTCTCAAGTTTAAAAACGGCGCACACTAGCTTCTATACAAATACTAAGAATAATATCTGTATAATGTTGAAGTATGTACGACAAATTTTGGTAACCTTAACCGTCCACACTTCTCTTCTTAAAATATTTACATTTCAAATAGCTAATTGGGCAATAAAGCCCAATAAATAACATTTTTTATATGTTGAGTGTGACGCTTATATTAGAAATAATTTATAAATCAAGTTTTTAGATAGACAAAAATTGTGTTAAAAAGTCATATATATCAACATTTTTTAACCACTTAAGAATATTGTGATAAAAAAAATAAAAAAAAAATTCAAATCATTTTCAGATTTTCTTTGGTTATTTCTACTAATAACTATCTCAATTTTTGTCATAAAATATTACGATAATAATAAAAGCTCTCAATATAAGAGCTTAAAAAAAACTCTAAATAATTTTTATTTTAATAAAACTATAGCAAAAATAACATCCGAATTAGAAAATCGATACTTTGAATATGAGTACATTGTAAAAGAGGGTGACAATTATGAAAGTATAATTGATAAAATTAAAATTTCTGAAAATGAGAGAAAAATATTTCTCTCAACAATAAAAAATAACAAAGAAATTAAAATTTTAAGACCAAATCAAAAAATTTATTTTAGAATAGATAATAAAAACCAACCAAAAATTATTAAATTTATAATTGAGTTAAACAAAAAAAAAGAAATTCACTTTGCAAGAGATATTGATAGCGAAGACTTTAAATCCAAATTATTAGAAAAAAATTTAAAAAGAATAACTACTTATAAAGAAAATAAAATTACAAGGAGTTTGTATCAAAGTGCATTAGACTTAAACATTAAACCAAATATTATTATTGAATTTGCAAGACTTTATGGTTTTCAAGTCGACTTCCAAAGAGATATTTGGAAAAATGATAGTTTTCAAATTATATATGAAGAATTTCTAAATGAAGACAATGAAATAGTTGAAACTGGAAATATAATTTTTGCAAATCTAAATTTACAAGACAAAAACCTTAAACTTTATAGACACGAATATGAAAAAAATAAGATTGATTTCTTTGATGAAAATGGAAAAAGTATGAGAAAGACTTTAATGAAAACACCTATTAATGGAGCAAGACTATCTTCATCTTTTGGAAAAAGAAAACATCCTATTTTAGGTTTCACAAAAATGCACACTGGGACTGATTTTGCAGCTCCAATGGGTACACCAATTTTAGCATCTGGCGATGGTTTGGTTACAAGGGCTCAGTGGTGTGGTGGAGGAGGTAATTGTGTAAAGATAAAACATAATAGAGTATATCAGACTGTTTACGCACATATGTCAAAATTTGGAAGAGGTATTAAGAAAGGTGTAAGAGTTAAACAAGGTCAAATAATTGGGTATGTAGGTTCGACCGGTCTTTCAACTGGACCTCACTTACACTATGAAGTGATTGAAAATGGAAGAAAAATAAATTCACAAAAACTTAAATTGCCATCTGGAAAAATATTGAAAGGTGATCAACGTAAGCTTTTTGAGGTAAATAAAATTAAAATAGATGTTTTAAAATCTGATTTAATATCAAAAATGTAATTTATTTTGAGGTTGTTTCCTCAACATCTTTATTATTTAAATTTACTTTTGTTTCGTTGTTAATATTTGACTCTGATAACTTTTCAGTCTGATTTTTTAAATTTTCTTGTGATATAAGAATTCTAGTAAAATGTTCTGAATGTTGTAAATAATTCTCTGATAAAATTTTGTCGCCATTTGAAAGAGCTTCTCGAGCAAGATCATTATATTTCTCGACAAGTTTTGCGGCATTTTGATTATTTTTGCCAGGATGCCTTCTTTTAAAAGATGTTCCATTACCAAATTCTCCATTTGGTTTATGTCCATTACCGTTTCTTCTAAAGCCTCTTTCGTTATTTAGCTTAAATCTTCCTCGTCTGTTGTTATTTTTAAAATTATTCATTTTATAATTTTGTGCTCACAATACATCTATCTTTCCCTGATAAATCTTTAGAAATTTTATTAATATAAAAACCATTATCCATTAAAATTTTTACAGATTGAGTTTTTTGCTTATGTCCAATCTCAATTAATAATTTACCATTTACTTTTAACAATGTTTTACTTTTTTTTATTACTTTTTTAATTTCTGTATATCCATCAAAACCCCCTGATAAGGCTAATTTAGGTTCATGGAATTTTATATCTACATCTAATCTATTTAAATCAATACTATTTATGTATGGAGGATTAGATATAATTAAATCATAATTATAAGATTTATATTTGTCAATATCGATATTAATAAAATTAATTTTATTTTCTAACTGATGCAATTTTGCATTATTTTTTGCAACATTTATAGCCTTTTTAGATATATCCACTGCTGAAGCTAAACACTTAGGTCTCTCTTTTAGCAAAGAAATTATAATACATCCTGAGCCAGTTCCAATATCTAAAATTTTTTTTGATTTACTTTTAGGTAAATATTTTAAAGCTTCCTCAATTAATAATTCAGTATCTGGTCTTGGAATTAAAACTGAATTATTAGTCAAAAACTTATGTTTCCAAAAATATTTATATCCTAGAATATATGCAATTGGTTCTCTTTGCTTTCTTCTTAACAAAAAATTTTTAAAATTTAGAATATCATTATGTTTTAATTTATTATTTGTATTTAGTAAAATTTCTTCTCTTTTTTTATTTATTACTTTTGATAAAATCAATTCTGCATCTAGAAAAGGATTTTTAATTTTATTTTGTTTTAAAAAATTCACACCATTTTTTAAAATTTCATTATAATTCATTTTAAATACTACCAAGTTCATTTTCTTGAGCTTGAATAACTAAACTTTCATTCATCTCATCAAAAATTTCGCCTTCCATAAACTCAGGTAGCTTATGTAAAGTTAAATTTATTCTGTGATCTGTAACTCTACCCTGGGGGAAGTTATAAGTTCTAATCCTCTCAGATCTGTCACCAGTTCCAATTTTACTTTTCCTATCTTTAGACCTTTCCTCATCTTTCTTTTTACGTTCTAATTCATAAATCCTTGATCTAAGAATTTTTAAACCTTTTTCCTTATTTCTAATCTGTGATTTTTCATCTTGTTGACTCACGACTATTCCAGTCGGTAAATGGGTAATTCTAACTGCTGAATCTGTTGTATTAACACTTTGACCACCTGGACCACTGCTTCTAAATACATCAATTCTTAAATCCTTTTCCTCAATTTTAACATCAACCTCCTCTGCTTCTGGCATTACCGCAACTGTAGCAGCTGATGTGTGGACTCTGCCTTGTGTTTCAGTATCTGGAACTCTTTGAACTCTGTGAACTCCACTTTCATATTTTAGTGATGAATAAATATTTTTACCTTTTATAGATGCAATTACTTCTTTTAAACCTCCAGCATCACTTTTTGAAATAGATATAATTTCAAGTAGCCACTTTTTTTTATTGCTGACTTTCTCATACATTTTAAATAAATCTGAGGCAAATAAACTTGCTTCTAATCCTCCTGTCCCAGCTCTAATTTCTATTATTGCATTTTTAGTATCAGCCTCATCTTTGGGCAATAAAAATAGTTTAATTTTTTTTTCATTAATTTCATTTATTTTTTCAAGTTCATTTAATTCACTTATGGCTAGGTCTTTGATCTCTTTATCTGACATGCTATCATTAATTAATTTCTCCAATTCGTCTTTATTTTTTTGAAAATTAAAATAAGAAATTGCTTCTTTGATGATATCGCTTAAATCAGAGTATTCTTTTGACTTCTCTGCAAAAGATTTTTTATCAATTTCTTGTGAGGATAGCTCTTTTTCCAATTTGGAATGTTTTGTTATTAAATCTTGAACTTTTGATAAAGGTACCATTATTTGGCTTTTTCGATTTCTTCTGCTTTTTCTTCTACCAATCGTACGATTTTAATAATCATCTCTTCACTTGATATTTTTTCACTTTCAACTCCACTTAAATAAAGCATGTTATTTCCCTTACCTCCTCCAGTAATACCAATATCAGTTTGAGCTGCTTCCCCTGGTCCATTGACTACACATCCAATTATAGATAAAGAAATAGGAGTTTTTATGTGAGACAGTCTATCTTCTAGCTCTTTAACAGTTTCAATTACATTAAAAGCTTGCCTAGCACAAGATGGGCAGGAAATAATTTTTACACCTCTGTTTCGTAAATTAAGTGATTTTAGTATTTCATTTCCAACTTTTATTTCTTCTACCGGATCGTCCGATAAAGAAACTCTTATAGTGTCTCCAATACCACTCATAAGAAGCGATCCAAAACCAATGGAGGATTTTATACTACCAGGTAAAAATGTTCCTGCCTCAGTGATACCCAGATGTAATGGATAATTAGTTGCCTTAGAAAGTTGTCTGTAAGCTTCAATAGATAAAAATACATCAGAGGATTTGACGCTCACTTTAAATTCATAAAAGTCAAAGTCTTCAACAATACTAATATTTCTTAATGCGCTCTCCACTAAAGCTTCTGGACAAGGTTCTTTATATTTTTCTAATAAGTCTTTTTCTAAAGATCCTGCGTTAACACCAATTCTGATTGAACAATTATTATTTTTTGCGGCAGAAATTACTTCTTTAATTTTTTTTTTGTCCCCAATATTTCCAGGGTTTATTCTAAGACAATCAGCACCACTCTCAGCTGCTTCTATTGCTCTTTTATAATGAAAGTGAATGTCAGCAACTATTGGTATAGAAGTATTTTTAATAATATCTTTAAGAGCTTTCGTTGAGTCTTGATCTGGACATGACACCCTAACGATATCAGCTCCAGCTTCCTCAATTTGTTTGATTTGATTTACAGTCTCTTTTATGTCTTTTGTTAAAGTATTGGTCATTGATTGAACAGAAATTGGGTTATCTCCTCCAACTTTTAAATTGCCAACATTTATTTCTTTTGTTTTTCTTCTTTTTATTTCCCTAAAAGGTCTAATATTCATAAATTATTTATTTAATTTAAATTCTTTGTGGAGAGAAGATATAGCTTTTTTTAAATTCTTTTTATTAATTAACACAGAAATTTTTATTTCCGATGTAGATATTACTTGAATGTTTATTTTTTGATTAGCAAGAGACTGAAACATTCTATAAGTAACACCTGGGGTGGTAACCATTCCAACTCCAATTATCGAAACTTTTGAAACATTCTTATCAAATATCAAATCTCTAAAATTTATTTTTTTATTTCGCAAAATAATTTTTTTTGTTTTGATTAGATCATCTGATTTTATTGTAAAAGTTAAGTCAGTTTCTTTTCCATTAGCAGAAATATTTTGCACTACCATATCTACATTTATAGAATTTTCAGATAAAGGTTTAAAAATAGACGCAGCAATACCTGGTTTATCTCTTACTCCTAAAAGAGTGACTTTGGCATCATTAGTTGTATTTGAAATACCAGTTATAATCTTATTATTTATTATATTTTTTCTTTTTGTTATTAAAGTACCTTTATTGTTTTTGAAGGAAGATCTCACTTCTATATCTACCCTATTCAACCTTGCATCTTGAATTGAGTGGGGTTGCATAACTTTAGCTCCTAGTGAAGCCATTTCAAGCATTTCTTCATAGGATATAACTTTTATTTTTTTTGCTGACTTAAGTTTATTTGGATCTGTAGAATAAACACCATCGACATCTGTATATATGATGCATTTTTCAGCATTGAAAAACTTTGCGAACATAATTGCACTTGCATCTGTCCCACCCCTTCCAATAGTTGTTATTCTATTTTTATCATTAATACCTTGAAATCCTGTAATTATAGGAATCCCTCCTTTTTTTAGATAAGCCATGATTTTATTCTTATTAATTTTATTAATTCTTGAGAATTTATATTTTCCCTCGGTATTAATCGGAATTTGCCATGACATCCAAGATCTTGAATTTAAACCTTTATTAATTAATTCTCCTGATATTAATGCACAGGATACTTGTTCTCCTGACGAAACTAAGACATCATACTCTGAGTCTGAAAAGTTTTTGCTTATTTTTTTGGATAATTTTATTAAATTATTTGTCACACCACTCATTGCAGAGGAAAGTACGATTACATTGTATTTTTTTTTATATTTAGCAATAATCTTTGCGACTTTTTTAATTCTATCAGTTGTACCAACTGAAGTACCTCCAAATTTTAATACAATTATTTTCATTGATAATTTTTTTTAATTTAAATTAAAATATATTGATAAAATACATCTTGATTGTAATGTCAATAAACAATGAAAAATAACACAATAAATAAAAAAGAAATAGAAAAATTTTCAAAAATAGCTGAAGAATGGTGGGATCCAAATGGAAAATTTAAGCCATTACATAAATTTAACCCTATAAGAATAAAATATATAAGAGACACAATTTTATCTGAGTTTAAAATTAAAAAAGAGCATGAGCCCTTTAAAAGGTTGAGTATTTTAGATATCGGATGTGGTGGTGGATTGCTTTCTGAACCAATGGCTAAACTTGGAGCAGAAGTTGTTGGTATAGATGCTTCGTTAAAAAATATACAAGTTGCCAAGTATCATTTAAAAAAAAGTAAACTTAAAATTAAATATTATAACTCCTCTCCAGAAAATTTAAAAATTAAAAAAAGATTTGATATAATATTGAACATGGAAATTGTTGAACATGTTGAAGATGTTGATTTTTTTATAAAAGAAAGTTCAAAATTTTTAAAAAAATCAGGTATCATGTTTATTGCAACTTTGAACAAAACCCTTAAATCTTACTTATTCGCAATTGTGGGAGCTGAGTATGTATTAAAGTGGCTACCAATAGGGACTCATGATTGGGAAAAATTTGTAAAACCTGAGTATTTAAAAGATGTTTGTAAAAAAAATTCTTTAGAATTAAAAAAAATTGATGGAATGACTTTCAACCCTCTCTTAAATAAATGGTCTGTAACTTCTGATAAATCTGTTAATTATATTTCAGAATTTAAGAAAGTTTAATTTTTGTCTTCTTCGATCCATGGAATAATATCAGTTTCTATCCCTTCTTCTCTTAATTCCTTAACATCTTTAAGAGAGGCACTACCATAAATACCTTTTTTTGGCTTCTTTTTATCGTAATGAATTGATCTTGCTTTATAAGTAAAATTTTCTCCAACATACTCGAAATTATCTTTTACAAATTTTTTATAATCAGAAAGTTTTTTTCTAATATCTTTATATTTTTTTATTTCTTTTAAATTTTCTTTTTTCTTGGTGTTCAATAAATTAGGAGACATCAAGGACTTTTCAACATTTATTGATTCACAGGATTGACAATTTAAAAGTTTTAATTTGAGCAATCTGTCATATTCATTGGAGGCGCTAAACCAACTTTCAAATTCTTGTTTACAATCTTTACATTTTAACAAGTACTTAATCATGTCTCATATTTAGATATTAATCTATGAAATTTCAATATAGTTAGGTTCTATAATTAGCATTAATTTCAATATATTTTTTTGTTAAATCCATAGTGTAGGATTTAAATTTTTTAATTCCTTGACCAATATCAACTTCTATTTCAATTAATTGGCCTTTCATGTATTCAATAACTTTTTTTTCATCATATGATTTATATAAATTCCCCTTATAGAAAATTTTATAAGGTCCAAAAGAAATAGATAATTTGTGTTCATTTATTTTAGAATCGCTATTACCTATCGCCATAGCCACTCTTCCCCAATTTGGATCTTCTCCTGCAATTGCTGTCTTTACTAATAATGAGTTTGCTATTTTAAAAGATATATTTCTTGCATCTTTTTCAGTTTTGCAATTAATACAATTAATTGAAATCAATTTGGAAGCTCCTTCACCGTCAGAAACAACTTGCTTGGCTAAATTTAGTAAAACTTCATGAACTGCCTTGTTAAAATTTTTAAGTCTACTATCACTATATTTTTTAATTTCTGGATGATTTACTTTGCATGTTGAAAATATAGAAACCATATCATTTGTGCTTGTGTCACCATCACATGAAATTGCATTAAATGTTGTCTTTATATTATTTTTTAAGACATCATTTAAAACTGATGAGGATAAAGTTGCGTCAGTAAATATATAGCCCAATGTAGTTGCCATATTTGGATAAATCATACCTGAGCCTTTAGCAATTCCATAAATTTTAATTTTTGATGAACCAATTTTGGTTTCAGCAAGTGATACTTTAGGTTTTAAATCTGTTGTGATTATACCCATTGCAGCTTTCATCCATATTAATTTATTTTGTGTATATTTAATTTTTTCAACTAATTCTGGCAATGAAGCTCTAATTTTTTCTAATGGAAATTTCTCTCCTATAGTACCCGTGCAACCAAAAAGTATTTCTTTTGAGGAAATTTGTTTTGGAGCATCTTCATCTCTTTTCTGTATCTCAGTTAATTTTGAGGATAAGTCTAAGGAAATATTTTTTAAAGCTTTATAGCCTTCTGGACCTGTCAATGCATTGGCATTTCTAGCGTTAACTAATAATGCAAATATTTTTTTCGATTTAATTTTTTTATTCCACTTTAAATTTTCTGATATTAACTTTGATTGAGTGTAAACAGATGCATAATTTGCACCATTTCTAAAATAAAATAAAACTAATTCATCTCTCTTGAATTTATATAAGCCAGCACTGACAGCTGAAATTGAAACTCCATCAATATGATCTAAATCCTGAAAATCAACAATTTTAGAGCCTTGGCTGCTATTTTTTATGAAATTGTTTATGCTAAATTTCATGATATTTAAAATAATTAATTAATTATTATATATTTTAATATTTAACTTTATATCAAAATGTTCAACCCACTAAATATATTTTCAAAGCTCATTAAAAGCGGAAATGAAAAGGAACTTAGCAGAATTCAACAAATAATCGAAAAAGTTAATCTTTTAGAAAAAGATTTAGAAAATTTATCTAGTGAAATGTTTCCAAAAAAAACGGAACAGTTAATTGAAGAAATTAGAAATGGCAAAAGTCTTAACGAGGCGTTACCTGAAGCCTTCTCAATGGTGAGAGAGGCTTCTAAAAGAATTAGAAATGAAAGACACTTTGATGTTCAGCTAATTGGTGGTGTTGTAATACATGAAAACAAAATTGCAGAAATGAAGACTGGTGAAGGAAAAACATTAACTATAGCCCTTGCAGCTTTTCTTAATGCTCTAGAAAAAAAAGGTGTTCACATAGTGACTGTAAATGATTATTTAGCAAAGAGAGATAGTGAAAATATGGGTAAGATTTACGAGTTTTTAGGTTTAACTTGTGGATATATTAATACTGGACAAGATGACTTGGTGAGAAAAGAAAATTATTCAAAAGATATAACCTATTCTACTAATAGCGAATTGGGCTTTGATTATTTAAGAGATAATATGAAATTTTCCAAAAATTCTATGGTTCAAAGAGAACATAATTATGCGATAGTTGATGAAATTGACTCCTGCTTAATTGATGAAGCTAGAACACCTCTAATAATTTCAGGAGCAACAGAAGATAAAACTAATCAGTATATTGCAGTTGATAAATTAGTAAAAAATTTAAAGGAAGAGGATTTTGAAATAGATGAAAAAGATAGAAATATTTTATTAACCAATAAAGGCGTGGATAATGTTGAAAATATATTTTCGAATGCTGGAATACTTAAAAATAAAAATTTTTATGATCCAGAAAACCTTCATATTGTCCATTTAGTTAATCAGTCATTACGAGCAATCCATCTTTTTCAGAGTGGTAGAGATTACATTGTAAAAGATGGACAAATAATAATAATCGATGAACAAACGGGAAGACAATTGCCAGGAAGGAGGTTTGGTGATGGTCTTCATCAAAGTCTAGAGGCAAAAGAAAATTTAACAATTAATGCTGAGAATCAAACTTTAGCATCAATTACCTACCAAAATTTCTTTAAACTTTATAAAAAATTAGCTGGATGTACTGGTACAGCATTAACAGAGTCAGAAGAGTTTTTTGAAATTTATAATCTACCAGTAGTGTCAATTCCTACTAATAAGAAGATGATAAGAAAAGATTCGAATGATCAAATATTTAGAACTAGTAAAGAAAAAGATGAAGCTATAATTAGTAAGATTGTCGAATGTACCACAAAAGGACAGCCATTATTAGTTTTTACTTCAAGTATAAATAAATCTGAACACTTCTCAAATCTATTAGATAAAAAAAAAATAAAACACACAGTTTTAAATGCCAAAAATCACGAGAGAGAAGCTGAAATTATTGCAGATGCTGGAAAAAGAAACTCAATAATCATTACAACGAGTATTTCAGGTAGAGGTGTTGACATCAAATTGGGAGGTCAAGATGAGAGTGATAAATCAGAAATAAAAAAACTAGGTGGTTTGTTTGTAATTGGTACAGAAAGGATGGAAAGTAGGAGGGTAGACAATCAAGCAAGAGGAAGATCTGGTAGACAAGGTGATGAGGGTAGTTCTATATTTTATGTAAGTTTAGAGGATGATTTAATGAGAATATTTGGATCTGAGTCTATGAATAATATACTTGAAAAACTTGGACTTAAAGATGGGGAAAGCATAGACCATCCTTGGATAAATAAAGCATTAGAAAGAGCACAACAAAAAGTTGAGGCAAGAAATTTTGATATTAGAAAAACTCTTTTAAAGTTTGACAATGTTTTAAATGATCAGAGGCAAGTAATATTTTCACAACGAAATGAGGTAATAGAAAATCAAGACGCTAAGCAATATTCTGAAAATTTTCTAGATGAAATTATTGATGATTTGAAACTTAAGAAAACAAAAAAGCTGGCCAATGTAGGATCAAATGAATTCTATATGCAATTAAAATCTTTATTTGGAAAATCATTTGAAGATAGTGAAATTAACGAGTTAGTTAAACTTGAAAATAAGGAGTTTGAAGAAAAAATAAAAAATAAATTTAATAGTTTAAGAGAAGAGAGAATAAAAATGTTAAATGAAGAGCAATATAACGAAATAGAAAGAAGGATTTTTTTACAATTAATTGATCAAAATTGGAAATTACATATTCAATATTTAGAGCAATTAAGACAGGTAATTGGTTTAAGATCTTATGGACAAAGAGATCCTTTAGTAGAATATAAGAAAGAGGCATTTACACTTTTTGAAAATTTATTAAGTAAACTAAAGTATGATTTAATTACAATTTTGTTTAATTTAAAGCTTATAGAAAAAAGCCAAGGAGAACAAAGTAATGAAAATTTAAGTAAAAAATTTGAGGAACTTTCAACCAAAAAGATCGGAAGAAATGAACCATGCCCTTGTAATTCTGGAAAGAAATATAAACACTGCCACGGAGCTTTATAAAAGAATACTTAAAAGTAAAATTAATAAAGCTGTAGCAGAAATACCATAATAAATTTTTGAGTTCTTTTTAAAGTTTTGGTTTATTTTTTCAAGTGTACTTGACTTCATAGATAGATCATTTCCATCTTCTGATTGTGTAATAAATCCTTTATTTCTTCCAATTGACAAAAATTTATTTTTTCTATGAGTAAGAATTTCATCTTTATCCATTGTCTGAAAAAAATCTAAATTTTTCTTTAATGAGTCTCTTACATTATCCAATACTAAATCTTTATCTCGATGAGCACCTCCAACTGGTTCTGGAATTATTTCATCAATAATATTTAATTTTAAAAGATCACTTGATGACATTTTCATTGCAGTTGCAGCTTCAAGGGTTTTTTTTGGATCTCTCCATAAAATTGTGGCACATCCTTCCGGGGAAATGACTGAGTATATTGCATTTTGAAGCATAATCACTTTATTAGATGAAGCTAAAGCTATTGCTCCACCAGACCCCCCCTCTCCTATTATAATTGCTATTGTGGGAACTGTTAATTTCATTGAGCATTCAATAGATTTTGCTATTGCCTCAGCTTGACCTCTTTCCTCTGCACCAACTCCTGGATACGCTCCTGGAGTATCAACAATAGAAATAATTGGAATTTTAAATTTATTTGCAAGTTCCATTAGTCTAA
This sequence comes from uncultured Pelagibacteraceae bacterium, assembly GCA_902551985.1. Classification (GTDB taxonomy): domain Bacteria; phylum Pseudomonadota; class Alphaproteobacteria; order Pelagibacterales; family Pelagibacteraceae; genus Pelagibacter. The sequence continues at coordinate 48,315 of CACDFI010000002.1, forward strand.
TTGTTTTTCTATAACCCTCAGGTCTCATCATTCCAAAATTATGATCTATTCTTTTGTTAAGATCAGAACCTTTTTCCTGACCAATTACTAAAACGGATTTACTATCAAATTTTGCAAATCCAGCTATAACTGCTTTATCCTCGCCATAATATCTATCTCCTGAAAGCTGAACAAAGTCATCAAAAAGATTTTCAATAAAAAATTTTGCCTTAGGCCTATCCTCATGACGAGCAACTAATGCTGTTTGCCATGGATCTAGATTGGAATAAATTTTTTCCAACTTTTCATTTATTTCTTCTTCGACTTTACTTATTTTAGATGTATCAACTTCAGATAAACCCTCCTGATTGTAAGGATCTTTTAGTTTATCTAGTTCTTCTTCAAGTTTTTTTATATCAGTTTCAAAATTTAAGTAATTTTTCATTTGATACAAGTATTATAAACAAAAAAGGCAATAAATTGTTAAAATTTAATATGTAATTTAGATTGCGCAAAAATGAAAATTTATTATAAGATTTTCAATTTATGAGAGAGCAATATATCAAAATCCACAACTTATCTGTAACTAAAGAGCTTGCTGATTTTGTCAAAAATGAGCTTTTAGTGGATACTAATGTGAGTGCTGATGAATTTTGGAAAGGCTTCGATAAAGTGGTGCATGATTTAGCACCTAAAAATAAAAAATTACTCGAATTTAGAGAAACTTTGCAGCAAGAAATAGATCTTTGGCATAAAAAGAATAGAGGTCAAGAATTTGACTATAATAAATATAAAATTTTTTTAGAAGAAATAGGTTATTTAAAAAAAGAGGGAGACGATTTTAAAATATCAACTAAAAATTTGGATGAGGAAATATCTTATATAGCGGGACCACAATTAGTTGTTCCAATTATGAACTCCAGATATAGCCTAAATGCTGCGAACGCGAGATGGGTAAGTTTATATGATAGTCTTTACGGTTCAAATATCATAGAGTCTGAAGAAAGTGGAAGTGAAAAATACGATCCTTTAAGGGGACAGGAAGTAATTAAATATACCAGAGACTTTTTAAATAAATATTTTCCTATCAATGATCTAGACTGGAAAAATATTACTGGTTTAGCAGTTGATAAAAAAAAACTGTTAATTTATAAAGAAAATAAAGAATATAATTTATCAGATTTAGAAAAATTTATTGGTCACAGAGGAGATGCGGCTAAACCAAATGCTATAATCTTGAAAAATAATAATCTCCATCTAGAAATAATTATTAACCCTAGAGCATTCAGTGCTGCAAGAGATGCCGCTGGTATAAGTGATATTATAATTGAGTCAGCTGTGTCAACAATCTGTGACCATGAGGATAGTGTAGCTGCAGTCGATGCTGAAGATAAAGTAATTTGTTATAGAAATTGGCTAGGATTAATGAAGGGAAATTTAAAGTCAATATTTGAAAAAAACGGTAAAGAATTAGAGAGAAAACTTAATCCAGACAGAAGTTATATTTCATTGAATGGTGAAAAATCAAAACTCCATGGAAGAAGTCTTTTACTTGTGAGAAATGTCGGGCACTTGATGACAAACCCTGCAATTATATTAAATGATGGATCAGAAGTTCCTGAGGGAATAATGGACGCTTTCATTACTTCGGCAGCTTGTATTCATGATTTTAAAAGAAAAGGCAATTCAAGAACAGGATCAATTTATATTGTAAAACCAAAAATGCATGGGCCAGAAGAAACAGAATTCACTAATTTAATTTTTACAAAAGTTGAAGAAGTTTTAAAATTGGAAAAAAACACAATTAAGTGTGGTATTATGGATGAAGAAAGAAGAACATCTGCAAACTTAAAAGAATGTATTAGGACGCTTAAAGACAGAGTATTTTTTATCAATACTGGATTTTTAGATAGAACTGGGGATGAAATGCATACTTCAATGGAAGCTGGACCTATGATCAAAAAGGGGGATATGAAAGAGTCTAAATGGATTAAAACGTATGAGGATAATAATGTAGATATAGGTTTAAAATGCGGATTTTCAGGAGTAGCTCAAATAGGTAAAGGAATGTGGGCCATGCCTGACAAAATGAATGAGATGATGGAACAAAAAATTGGACACGTAAATGCTGGCGCAAATTGTGCTTGGGTCCCTTCTCCAACAGCTGCTGCATTACATGTTATGCACTATCATGAAGTAAATGTTTTTGAAAAACAAAAGTCAATATTAAAAAGAGAGCCATCAAAGTTATCCGATCTTCTTACTATTCCAATAGCAGATCGTCCTAATTGGTCTATTGATGAAATTAATACTGAAATTTCAAATTCTGCCCAAACTATATTGGGTTATGTAGTCAGATGGATTGATCAAGGTATAGGTTGTTCCAAAGTTCCAGATATAAATGATATTGGATTAATGGAAGATAGAGCGACCTTAAGAATTTCATCTCAACATATTGCCAATTGGCTTCATCATGGCTTGTGCTCTAATAGGCAAGTCCTTGAAATTTTAAAAAAAATGGCAAAAGTTGTTGATAAACAAAATGAAAATGATGGTAACTACGAAAGTATGTCACCGGATTATGATAAATCTATTGCTTTTAAAGCAGCATGTGAATTAATTTTTCATGGAAAATCACAGCCTTCTGGTTATACAGAGCCTCTTTTACATTTAAACAGATTAATTAAAAAAAGCTAATTAAGCCTCTATCTTTTTTCTATTTTTAAATGCAGATATAAGAGTACCATCATCTAAATTTTCGATTTCTCCACCTACTGGTAAACCTTGGGCAAGTTTTGAAATCTTTATGTTTGTTTTTTTGAGTGTATCCTGTATATAAAATGCAGTAGTTTGACCTTCAACAGTTGCACTTGTTGCCAAAATTACCTCATCTATATTATCCCTAATTATTCTTTGTACTAGGGAGTTGATCAGTAGGTCTTCCTTGTTTTGACTATTATTATTTGAAAGTGTTCCTCCAAGAATATGAAAGTAACCTTGAAAAATGGATGAACTTTCTATTGCCCATTGGTCTGAAATATTTTCTACAACACAAATTTTATTAAATTTTTTACTTTTATTTTCACAATTGTCACATGGAATTGTATTTGATTTTAAAGTTCCACATATTTTACATCTAACAACATTTTTAAATACGTCACTTAAATTCTGAGCCAATGGTTTTAATAACTCTTGACGATTATTAATCATTTTCAAAATCATTCTTTTTGCAGACTTAGGTCCTAGCCCTGGTAATTTAGATATTAGTTTTATTAAATTTTCTATTTCAGGAATATTTTGCATTTAAATTATAAGGGCCACTTAAATCCAGGTATTCCGAAGTTTCCTGAAGCCTTAGAAATTTCCTCTGCTGTTTTTGATTTAATTTGTGATTTTGCATTATTATGAGCAGCAGTAATAAGATCTTCTAATATTACTTTTTCTTCTTTTAAAACATTTTCACTAAGTTTAATTGAAATCATGGTGCCTTCTCCATTTAATGTAACCTTTACATCATCAGCACCCGAGACACCCTCAACCTCGATTTTTTTAATATTTTCTTGGCTTTCTTTCATTTTGGTTTCAATTTCTTTAGCTTTTTCCATTAATTTTGAAAAATCTGTCATTCTAATCTTCTTTCAACTCAACGTTAATTAACTCTGCATCAGGAAATGTTTCGATCACTTTTTTATATGCTTCTGACTTTTTAACATCATCAAATATTTTTTTTTCATTAATTTTATTTTTCTCTTTTTTTGAAATTTGTCCTTGGTTTTTTGATAGAGAAATTATCCATCTCTTAGATGTCCATTCGTATAGTTTGTTAGATAGATTTTTAATAAAGTCTTTGTCTAAGTTTTCATTAAAAGATATTTCAATTAAACCCTCAGAAAATGAAACTAAATTTGTATTAGTTTCAAGCTCATATTTAAGCTTAACTTCCTTCCTTTCGGTACATATATTTATCAAACTTTCAAATGAGTCTATTTTAAGTTCATTAATTACATCATCTTTATTCAAATTTGGTTCAATTTTTTCTTGTTGTGAAATATTTTTAATTTGATCTATCGTTTTACTAATAATTTTTTTTTCAGGTTCTTTAATTAAAGTATCAGGATTTTTTCCAGTAAAGGCTTCCTCAACATCTTTATCCTTAAAACCTTTTATTCTCATTAATCTGAAAAGGAACATTTCAACTGATAAATTTGGATTTGAAACAATGTTAATTTCCTCAATAGTATCAAGTGTAAATTGCCAAAAAAGGATTATGTCCTTTGAATCTAAATTTTCAGATATTTTGGAAAGATTGCTAAAATCTTGATCATTTAAAGAAAAATTATTTCCCTCTAATTTTATAAAATTAATATTTTTTAAGTAATATAAAACCTCAAGAAAATCATTTAAAAAAATTTTTGGATCTACACCAGAATCATAAATTTTTCTATACAACTCAAATACTTTTTTTTCATCACCACTAAACAGATTTTTTATTAATTCTATCAAAGAACTTTTATCAAAATATCCATAAATATTCTGTGCTCTATCTAAATTTAATTCCTCATCATGTTGATTGGCTACAAGTCCACGGTCTAACAAAGATAATGCATCTCTAACAGATCCTTCTGAAATTTTAACAATTAATTTTAAAGCTTCATCAGAAACTTTGCCTCCTTCTTTGTCTTTAATTATTTTTATATAATTAAAAAGTTCTTCAGATTTTACTCTGGAAAGATCGAAACGTTGACATCTCGATATTACTGTTACAGGAATTTTTTTGATTTCGGTTGTTGCAAAAATAAATTTTAAATATTTTGGTGGTTCCTCAAGTGTTTTTAAAAGAGCATTAAATGCTTGTTTGCTTAACATATGAACTTCATCAATAATAAATATTTTATATTTAGCGGTTGTTGGTCCATATCTTGAAAATTCAATAAGTTCTCTTACATCATCTACACCTGTCTTACTTGCAGCATCCATTTCTAAAACATCAATATGATTCGAGTTTACAATTGAATTGCAATGTTCACAAAAATCTTTTTTACAAAGATTTTCAACACCATTCTCACAATTTAATGCTTTGGCAACTATTCTTGCAAAAGTGGTTTTTCCAACACCCCTAATACCAGTAAATAAAAATGCGTTTGCGGCTTTATCGGAGATAACTGAATTTTTGATTGTTTCAGCAATAACCTCTTGGCCAATTAAATCCTCAAATACTTGAGGTCTATATTTTAAAGCTAGTACTTTTGAATTTTCTGTCATTTCTAAGGAGACCAACCAACCTGGAAAATACTCACTACCCTTGCTATCTTTCGATCCTAGGGGATTTGTGGTAATACCACCTGACTGGCCTCCAACTTTATTATATCAATAAAAATTTCTATTCTACAAGAAAGTTATAAAATTATTTTTCTCTAAATTTATCAGATTTATAAACACCTAGAACGTGCATATCTTGGCAATGCAGACCTAATTCCTCAAGTGAGTTTTTAATTTTTGGAGATTCTATATGTCCATCAATGTCACATAAAAAAAAATATGAGGAAAAAGAGTTCTTTTCAGGAAAACTTTGTAATTTACTCATATTAACTCCATTAATTGCAAAACCTGACAATGCAGAATACAAGGCTGCCGGTTTACTTTTTAACTTGAACAATATCGATGTTATGTGACTTTCGTCACTGAAATCTGGTTGAAAAATATCTTTTCCTAGTAACAAGAATCTAGTTACGTTGTCTTTATCGTCCTGCACATTTTCTTGCAATATTTTAAGACCATATATTTCAGCACTTAAACTTGAGGCTATTGCTGCTTTAGATTTATCTTTAGTTTCTGAGACAAATTTTGCAGAACCGGCAGTATCAGCTCTTACATTTTCAATGAATTTTTTTTTCTTAATAAAGCTTGAAGATTGACTTAATGCTTGTGCATGAGAGTAAACATCTCTTATATCACTTATGTTAGCCCCTCTTATTCCCAAAAGATTGTGGTTAATTGGAAAAAAGTGTTCAGCATAAATATTTAATCTGTATTTAAAAATTAAATATTCAACACCAATATTTCCGGTTGTTTTATTTGACTCAGGTATTAAAGACTTAATCGAACTATCTTCACTAGATCTTTCAAAACATTCATCAAAAGTTTTACAAGGCAATGTTTCGCATTCTGGATACATTTTTTTGGCACAGCTTTCGCTATAGCTTCCAGCAACACCTTGATAAGCAATTTTCATAATTTAATTTTTATATTCCATTATTTTTTTTAATTCCAGATAATCTTCATTAGTATCAACGCCAATTGGTCTGGTTTTTGCTAAACCAACATCTATACTAATTTTATTCTCTATTAATCTTAATTGTTCTAATCTTTGTATTTTTTCATTTTGTGTTTGCCTTAATTGAACAAATTTTTTTAAATAAGCTACATTGTAAATATAAATACCAATATGATGGTAAATATTTTGCATAGTTTTACTTACTTCCCTAGAAAACGAAATTGCAGTTGATAATTTATTTTCTTCAAGTTTCTCATTTGTGATAACCTTTACAATATGTTTTTTTGATAGTAATACGTCATTCTCTATTTCACAGGCTAAAGTTGAAACTTTTGATTTTTTTTCTATTGTTTTAGTTATAAGGTTATTAATATCTTGTATATCAAGCATAGGTTCGTCTCCTTGAAGATTTACCACATATTCAATGTTATTATTTTCTAATTTTTGAAAAGCCTCAAAAATTCTATCAGTTCCTGTTACATGATCACTTCGGGTTAAAATACATTTTCCGCCATTTTTAGTTACCTCTTCAAATATTTCTTTGTCACCAGTAGCAACGTAACACTGACTAACTAATGATGATTTTGCAATCTTATAAACATGATTAATAATAGACATGTTATTTATTTTTAATAATGGTTTGTTTGGAAGCCTTGTTGCTGCTAATCTTGACGGAATTAAAATAACTGTATTGTTCATAAAATTAAGTATTATGCGTCTTTCAGACGCAATATTTAAAATTAAATTTAGTATTTTTTTTGTTTAACATGTTATACGAGTTTAATAATTAAAAATCATGGACTCATTTGAAATTAATAAAATTATAGCTGCAGTATTAGTTATTTTTATAGTTATATTTGGAATTACCAAAATTTCTGATTATATATATTACGTTGAGAAGCCAGCTCAATCTGCATATAAAGTTGAATTTGCTGAATCAGACACAAAAAAATCTAGTTCTGTACAAGACGTTGACATCTCTGCTTTATTAGCAATGGGAAGTGTTGAGCATGGTAAAACGGTTTTTAAAAAGTGTAGTGCGTGTCATTCTATCAAAAAAGGTGGAAGAAATAATATTGGACCAGCGCTTTACAATGTATTAGGTCGTAACATGGGTGCATTAGAGGACTATAAATATTCTAAAGCATTAATAGCATTTGGAAAAGATTGGACTTTTGAAGAAATGAATAGTTTTTTAATTAAACCAGCCTCTTACATCAAAGGAACAAAGATGGCTTTTGCAGGATTGAAAAAAGAAAAAGATAGAGCATCAGTTATACTATTTATGAATGCAAATGCTGACAGTCCTTTAGAATTACCTTAATTTGTCAAAGCAATATAATAAGATACTTTTTTGAACATAAACTCTATTAAGAGCTTGCTGCCATACTTTTGACTGCCTTCCTAAAAAAACTTCCTCTGTAACCTCATTACCTCTTGGAAGACAATGTAAAAATATTGCATCTTTCTTTGCAAAACTCATTGTTTTAGCGTCAACTTTAAAATTTTTAAATGATTTTAGTTTCTTTTTTTTATTTACCTTATCATTCAATGAAATGATCTTATCTGTCATAATAACATCACAATTTTTAACTGCTAATTCCTTTTTATTAAAAATATTTATTTTTCCATTTTTCTTTTTTATCCAAGAAATAAGTACTTTATTTGGTTGGTAGTCTTTAGGACAGGCAACATTTAAAGATATTGAAAATTTTACGCAAGCCTCGATAAGACTGTTCATCATATTATTACTAGCATCGCCAATCCAACATAATTTTAATTTAGAAATACTTTTCCTCTTGATTTCCTGTATTGTAAAAATATCTGACAAAACTTGCGTTGGATGTGATGATGGGCTTAATCCATTTATAATTGGTATTTTAGAAAATTTTTTAAATTCATTTAACTTCTTATCAGAGTCAGTTCTTAACATAAAAGCATTTCCATAAGTTGATAAAATCTTAGATGTATCTGATATACTTTCACCTCCAATTCCTAGATGTAATTCCTCAGGTCTTAAAGTTAAAGAGCCACCACCCAATTGTTTAATTGCTAAATAAAAACTTAATCTAGTTCTTAAGCTAGACTTTTCAAACATTTGTAAAAGAATTTTACCTTTCAAAGGGATATCTTTGTCAGGATCTAATGTATTTAATTTTTTTCTTTTTGCTTTTCTTTTTTTTGCGTCAGATAAAATTTTCTTGAGGTCTTTTACTGGAATATCTTTAATGTGAAGAAAGTTATTCATTAATTATTATAAGATTTACAAACATTTTTTATAATTTTCAAAGCCATATCAATTTCTTTTTTATTTACATTTAGAGGTGGTAAAATTCTTATTACATTTTCACCTGCTCTAATTGTTAACAATTTATTTTTAAGTAAATTTTCAATAAATTTGGTCTGGTCGTGATGAAGCTGTATTCCTAAAAGTAGTCCTACACCTCTTATTTCTTTAATAATTTTTGGAAATTTATTTTTAATTATATTTAGTTCTGAAATAAAATACCTTGAATTGCTTTTTACTTTTGAAAGAAAACCTTTTTTAAAAATTTCATCCATGACTGCATTACCAACTGACATTGCAAGCGGGTTTCCACCAAAAGTTGAACCATGAGTGCCAGGAACCATAGCCTTAGAAACTTTTTTTGTCATCAAAACAGCACCTATTGGAAAACCACCTCCAATCCCTTTGGCTATTGGAACTATATCTGGCTTAATATTTGCATACTCGTAAGAAAAGAACTTGCCGGATCTGCCTATTCCACATTGAACTTCATCTAAAATAAGAAGAATTTTTTTATTATCACAAATCTTTCTAATCTCTTTTAAACACCAAGTGGGTATTACTTTTATACCTCCTTCTCCCATAATTGGTTCAATCATAATTGCAGCAGTTTGATTAGTAATTTTTTTTTTTAGTTCTACATGATTTCCAAACTCAAAATGATCAAAACCTGCGACTTTAGGGCCAAATCCTTCAGTCATTTTTTTTGAGCCACTTGCATTTATTGCTGCAATAGTTCTTCCATGAAAAGAATTTTTTATACACAAAATTCTATTTTTTTTTGACTGACCTATCGAATAGAAATATCTTCTAGCAACTTTAATTGCTGCTTCTGTAGCCTCAGCACCACTATTTTGAAAAATGACTGCACTTGCAAAAGTTTTACTTGTTAACTTTCTTGCTAATTCTTCTCCTTCAGGAATTTTAAAAGAGTTTGAGACATGCCAAAGTTTTTTTGATTGCTTATTTATAGCATTTACTAGAGCTGGATTTGTATGACCTAATGAGTTGACAGCAATACCTTGAACAAAATCTAAATATTTTGTACCAGAGTGTGTGTATAAGAAAGATCCCTTGCCTTTAGTGAAAGAAATATTTCTTCTTTTGTAATTTTTAGCTATAGAACTCATTTTAAATTATGATTTAATCTTATAACCTTTGTGTACTAAAAAGTATGCAAAATATGTAACAATTAAACTTAGAAAAATTAAAATTGAAATACCAAATACTACTGAACCATCTAATTGTCCAATAAATGAGTATCTAAAGCCATCTATCATATGAAAAAATGGATTAAAATTACTAATTACTCTTAAAAATTCAGGTAATTTATCAATACTATAAAAAGTACCACTTAAAAAACTTAAAGGCACTATTATAAAATTAGTTATTGTGCTCATTTGATCAAATTTGTCTGCATACAAACCTACAATAATTCCTAATGACCCCATGATTAAACCACCTAAAAATAAATAAATAAACCACATAAAAATATTTTGTACTGACAAATCTATAAATAATATAAAAATTATAGTTGAAACAGAGGCAATTAATAATCCTCTAACTGCTGAGGCAATTGTTATTGCAAACACTACTTCTGATGATGATAAGGGGCTATGGACTACATCTGTAATTGTGCCCATCATTTTTCCCATCATCAAAGAGGAGCTTGAATGTGCAAAACTTTGTTGAATGACTTGCATCATAATTAATCCACTTGCCAAAAATTTGACATATGGCACTCCTAAAACATCAGTCCTTTGATCTCCTATAGCAAGTGAAATTACAGTCAAAAATAATATGCTTGTTAATATAGGACCAAATAAAGTTTGGCCTGAAACTGTTAAAAATCTTAAAACTTCTTTTTTAAACAAGGAATATGTTCCAACCCAATTCACAATTCCAAATCTTCTAATGCCAATCTGGTATTTTTTCTGTGATTCAACCATAAGTATTTATTAATAAACTTTTTTTTTAATAATTGTTAAAAAACAAAAAAAAAAGCTTGTTAAGGAGCCGTTATTATGTTTTCAAGATAGTGTTGTAAAAATATTACAATATACTAAATATAGTACTATGAGTTGGACAGTTGAAAAGGTAAACAAATTAAAAGAACTTTGGGGAAAAGGTCAAACTGCGAGCCAAATAGCAGAAATAATAGGGGGAGTGAGCCGAAATGCTGTTATTGGAAAGGCTCATAGATTAAATTTATCTGCTAAAATAAAAACTCGATCAAAAATTTCTCAAAATACTATCGGAACCACATCACAAAATAATAACTTTAAAAAAATTAGCAGAAAGCATAAATTTAAATCGTTGCTTTTGGATAAAAATTTTGAACCAGCTAAAAATTTACAATTAGAAGATTTAAACGAAAATACATGTAAATATATGGAAGGTCATCCAGATGAAAAAGACTCATCTTTTTGTGGTAGAAAAACAATTGAAAAATTTTCTTACTGTCCACTACACCTAATGATCGTTTTTCAACCAAAAGGAAAGAAAGATGATAAAATAGAAAAAGATGAAGATGTTCCAAAGTTCATAGAAAATAAAGTAAAGTCTGCTTAACTTATTTCAGTATTTTTTCCTTAGCTTTTTTAAATTCATCTTCATCAATTGTTCCGTTATCAAACAATTCTTTTAAATCTCTAATTTGATTTATTACTTCTAAATTTTCACTTTTAGTTTCATTAACTAAATCTAAATTTTTTTCCTCTTTAATAATTTGCTTAGCTTCTACACCCCTTGTTATTGCTTTAACAGCGATTGATAAAACAAAAGCTAAAATTAAAAAAACTATTACATATATAATATTACTTAACATTATTTACTTTATCAATTTTTTTTGAAAATTGTCCTCCACTAGTCCAGTTAAAACTATAACGATGAATTTCATCCTCAAATTTTTTATTTGCTGGAATTTTAATGTCAAAATTAGTTTTATATTTTTGAGAGACTACATTATCATATTTTAATAATTTTAGTTGATCTGTAGTCAAAAGAGGTTTGGGCATTAGTTCAAATAATTTAGCATTTAGTTTTGCTAAAGTAAATGGTATTGGTAATAATAATCTTTTTTTTTTTATTGATTTCAAAATTTTTAAGATTAATTCTTTAAAAGAAAATACTTCAGGTCCAACACATTCAATAGTTTCACCAGTAATTTTTTTTTTAACTATTTCAAAAATTATATTTGAAAAATCTGAAACATGAATTGGAGTAAATTTAGTTTTTCCATTATAGTAAAGTGGCATCACTGGTAGTATACTCAATAGTCTCATAAAATTTGTGGTAAAATTGTCATCAACAGAATATACAATTGATGGTTTTAAGATTACAGCTTCAGAAAAATTTTCTCTCACATTTCTTTCGCCTTTTAATTTACTAACAGCATAATTGCTATCAATGGCTGACTCTATACCTAATGCAGATATATGTATAAACTGTTCAAGATAGTTTTTAGATGCTAACTTAGAAAGCAGTGATGGTAAATTTGAATGAATTAAATTAAATTGATTTTTATTCTTTTCAAACAAAATCCCTATGAGATTAATGCAAACAGATGCCTTTTTCATTAGTCTTGAAATATTCTCTTCATTAAATGAATTAATTTCCTCCAAATCTAAGTACCCATAATTTGATTGAGTTTTTATTTGATAGCCTTTTCTATGAATACTTCGAGTTACTGCAATAACCTTATAGTTATGTTTTGTGAATTTCCGAATTAAAGATTTGCCTATCTGTCCGGATGAACCAAATATTAAAATTGAATCCTGATTTTTCATATATATATATCTTAATAATGAATTTAGATATTAAATTACATAAGAAAGATTTACCAGATGAAATAGAGTTCAGTGACAAGATAGCTTTAGATTGTGAATTTACTGGACTAAATATTGAAAGAGATAGACTTTGCTTGTTGCAAATTTCCTCAGGTCAAAATGATGCACATATTATTCAATTTGATAAAAATAATTATGAAGCCCCAAATTTAAAAAGAGTTTTGAATGATGAAAATATAAATAAATTATTTCATTTTGCTAGAGCAGATCTTTTATTTATAAAAAAGTACCTAAAAGTTGATGTTAAAAATATAAATTGTACAAAAATAATGAGCAAAATAGCTAGAAGTTATTCAGATAAACATGGTTTAAAAGATTTAATTAAAGAATTTTTAGCAATAGATATAAGTAAACAATTACAAACATCAGACTTCGGAGGTGACTTAACAGATAAACAATTAAAATATTGTGCTCAAGATGTTGTTTATTTACATAAAATTTACGATGCTTTAAAAAAAATTTTAGAAAGAGAAAATAGGATTGATCTTTATAAAAAAACAATAAAATTTATAGACACTAGAGTTGAGTTAGATTTTGCTTCGTTTAAAGAAGATATATGGTCTCATTAAAATGCAAAATAAAAAACTATTAAATATTGCAAAAGAAGTAGTAGCTATTGAGGCTCAATCTCTTCAAAAGCTTAAGTCAAATATTGGAAAATCATTTGAAAAAATAATTAAGACAATTTTAAATTGTAAAAATGGAAAAATAATAGTTTCTGGAGTAGGGAAAAGTGGAATAATTGCTAGAAAATGGTCGGCAACCTTTTCATCAACAGGAACTCCTTCTTTCTATCTAGACGCTTCAGACGCAAGCCATGGTGATATGGGACAAATTACATCAAATGATGTTGTTATATTAATAAGTCTAAGTGGTGAAAGTGATGAATTAAAAAATATAATACAGTACGCTTCCAGAAATAGAAATATAAAACTTATTGGTGTCACATCAAAGCAGGACTCCCTTTTATATAAAAATGCAGATGTGAAATTTTTACTACCTTCAGTAAAAGAGGCGGGCCCTGGAAGTTTTGTCCCTACATCATCAACAACAGTCCAAATTGCATTAGGTGATGCTATTGCAATTACATGCATGAAATCTAAGAAATTTGGTAAACTAGATTTTAAGAAGTTTCATCCCAGTGGATCTCTATCAATAAAATTAAAAACTGTAGAAGATTTAATGTTAATAGGAAGTAAAATACCATTTGTAAATGAAAACATAAGTATGAAAACAGCTTTAAAAAATATTGAAAAAAAAGGACTCGGTGTACTAGTTGTTAAAGATAAACATGACAAGACAAATGGAATTTTAACTGATGGAGATTTAAAGAGACTATCTAATTCAAGATTAAATTATCAAAATTTAAAGATTAAAAAAGTTATGAAAAAAAAACCTATTAGTGTCGATAAGAATATGCTTGCAGCTCAAGCACTTTCTATTATGAATGCCAAAAAAATTACCAGTTTATGCGTGCATCAAAGCAATAAAAGAAGTAAAACCATAGGATTTATTCATATTCACAATATCTTAAATGCAAACATTACTTAGATGTCAATTAAGTCATTCATACAGATTTTATTAATACTTCTTATAATATCAATAGTAGGAACAGTTTATTATAAATATTTTGATATAGATGAAAATATTGTTGAGGAAATGAATACAATTGAAATTGATAATAAGAAACAAATTAATGAATTAGAAAAAAAAATATCAGAATTAGAATTAAAAAATAACGAATTAATTCAAATAGTTGAAGATACAAAAAAAGTTAATAAAAATTTAAGTTCTATGGATACCCAGAATAAAATTATTAATAATGATAAAGTTAAAACAAAAAAAGTAATTACAAATAAAAAAGTTCTAAAAGAAAAAGAAAATGAGAAAAAAGAGACGAAAAAAGATTTAGTTAAAGATGTTGCATACAGCTCTATAGATCAAAAAGGAAATAAATTTTATTTGTTAGCTAGTTCAGCTAAGTCAAATGTAAATAACAAAGATGTTTTAGACCTAATAAATGTAAGAGGTGAAATCACCTCTGATAAAAGAGATACGATTTACATTGTTTCCAAATTTGCCGAATTTAATTCAGTGAACTCAAATTCTAAATTTTATGATAATGTAATAATTAATTATCAAGAGAAGCAAATCACATGCCAAAATTTTGATATTAATATGGAAAGTAACAAGGCAATAGCTTATAATGATGTAATTGTTACTGATCCAAAGTCAACAATTAAAGCAGGTATGGTAGAATTTGATTTAAAAACCAAAGATATAGATATAAGACCTAATTCTGTGGATGAAAATATTGAGGTTGTAACAAACTAATGGCACTAATAAAAAAATTTAGAATTAAGAGTTTTAAAGAAAAACAATCTTTATTAAAGCTGGAAAAAATTTCAATGTTTTATAACAAAAGACAAATACTAAATAATTTGAATTTAAAAATTAATAGGCAAGAGGTATTGGGTATGCTTGGACCAAATGGAGTTGGGAAATCTACTATTTTCCATATTATTACAGGTTTAAAAGATCCAAGTTATGGCAAAGTTTTTATAAATGGCGAAGACTGTACAACAATTCCGATTTATGAAAGAGCTACAAGATTTAAACTTGGATATGTTCCACAATATGGAGGTTTTATACAAGATTTAAATTTATTAGAAAATTTAAAACTTGTTGGTGAAATCCATATAAAAGAAAAAGATATACGAAAAGCAAGAATTGAAAAAATTATCGCACAGTTTGAGTTTGACCCTCTATTAAAAATAAAGGCTAAACATCTATCAGGAGGCCAAAAAAAGAAACTTGTTATTGGTATGGCATTGATAAATAACCCAAGTATTTTGCTTTTAGATGAACCTTTTGCAGCATTAGATATTTTAACTATCAAGATGCTTCAGGAAATTATTGTAAATTTGCAAGCTCTTGAAAAAATAACTGTGGTGGTATGCGATCATCAAGCAAGAGATTTATTAAGTTGTGTGGATAGAGCAATAGTATTATCTAATGGAAAAATTATTGCTTCTGGAAGTCCTAATGAAATAATTAAGGACTCAAATGCTAAATCAGCTTACTTTGGAGATGAATTTAAAATAAATTAATTCATCAATGGCTAATTATATTATTATAAAAGATAAATTAAGTAATTTTAACAAAGAAATCAAAGTTAGTGCTGATAAAAGTATATCAATAAGATCAGTACTACTTGCCTCACAAGCAGTTGGTACTTCAAAAATTTCGAACCTACTGGAGTCAGAGGATGTTATAAATACTTTAAAAACTATTAAGAAGCTTGGTATTAATTACTCAAAAATCAGAGACGTTTACTACATTGAAGGCTTCGGAATAAATGGTTTTAGTATCAAGAAAAATACTTTATTAAATGCAGGGAATTCAGGAACTTTGGCAAGACTCATACTCGGATTATTAGTCAAATCAAAATCGAAGGTTAAACTAATTGGTGATAAAAGTTTGTCAAAAAGGGATTTTTCAAGGGTTATTAAACCTTTAAGACTTTTTGGAGTAAACATCGAGAGCAAGAAAAATTTGTTACCGATTAAAATTGAAGGAACAAACTTTTTAAGACCTATAGAATATGAGGAAAACATTGGAAGTGCTCAGGTAAAAACTTGTATAATATTTGCTGCATTAAATACACCCGGTATTACAAAAATTCATTCTAAAATTTCAAGAAATCATACTGAACTATTTTTAAAATTTTTAAAATATCCTATAAAAATTGTTAAAAAATTAGAATATGAAAAAATATCTGTTCAAGGACTAAAACAATTTAATAGTTTTGAATACGAAGTTCCAGGGGATATAAGTTCTGCATCTTTTTTCATAGTGCTAACACTTTTATCAAAAGACTCTAAAATTATAATAAAAAAAGTAAATGTAAATAAAAGTAGAACTGGAATTATTTCAATTTTAAACATGATGGGAGCAAATATAAAACTTAAAAATATAACAATTTATAATGGTGAGAAGATTGCTGATATTCATGTAAAAAGTAAAAAAAAATTGTACGCAGTCAACTGTCCCTCTAAACTAAATAGCTCAGCAATAGACGAATTTTTAATTATTTTTTTAGTTGCATCAAGAGCTAAGGGAGTATCAAAATTTAAAGAATTAGGAGAAATGAACAAAAAAGAATCTAAAAGATTAGATTTAGCAATTAAATTCTTAAAACTAATTGGAGTAAAAGTTAATAGATTTAAAGACAATATAAATATTCATGGTAATCCAGATTTAGAATTATCAAAAAAATATGAAATGAAGAATTTTTTAAAAGATCATAGAATATTTTTTTTGTGTTGTATAACTGCACT
This sequence comes from uncultured Pelagibacteraceae bacterium, assembly GCA_902551985.1. Taxonomy (GTDB): domain Bacteria; phylum Pseudomonadota; class Alphaproteobacteria; order Pelagibacterales; family Pelagibacteraceae; genus Pelagibacter. The sequence goes on from CACDFI010000002.1 coordinate 65,043, forward strand.
AACTCTAGGGGGAAAATGGAAAATTAATGATAAAGATTCAATTAACACATCCTTCCCTGACTTTTTAAAAACACTAAAAGTTATAGGGGCTAAAATAAATTGAAAAAAAGAAAAAATATAATAACTGTCGCTATTGATTCACCTGCAGCAGCTGGTGCTGGAACACAAGCTAAATTGATATCAAAAAACTACAACTTATTTTATTTAGATACTGGGAAAATTTATAGATACATTGGAAAATTAAAATTAGATAACAAAAAAAAATTTACTTACAGCTTAATTAAAAAAAAAATTAATAAAATTAGATTAAATAATTTGAAAAAAAAGTCATTACTATCTGATGAAGTTGCGTTATCGGCATCTGAAATAGCTAAAGATCAAAGAATTAGATTGATAGTCCATAAATTTCAACAAAGATGTGCATATAATCCTCCAAAAAAATATAAGGGCTCTGTCTTAGATGGAAGAGACATAATTACTATTCAAATGAAAGATGCAATGTTTAAATTTTATATAACTGCAAGCTTAAAAGTTAGGGCAAGAAGACGATTTAATGAATATCTAAAGTTAAGTAAAAAAATAACTTATAACGATGTTCTTAAAAGCCTGAGAAATAGGGATAAATCTGACAAAGAAAGGAAATATGGCCCACTCAAAAAAACAAAAGATTCTATCTTGATTAACACCACTAAATTAAGTAAGAAAGCGAGTTTTAAAAAAATTAAAGCTATAATGGATAAAAAATTAAATTATTAATGGAAATTTATAAAGACCTTTCATCACCTGCAACTCAGCAATTCGAAAAATTATTAAATAGTCAATTATCAAAAAATAAGATTGAAGAAGGAAAAATTATTGAGGGAAAAATAACAAAAATAACAAGTAAATATATTTTTTTATTCATCCCTGGTTTAAAAAGTGAGCCCGTCATTGATATAAATGAAATTAAATTAATGGGTATGGAGCAGGATGTCCAAGAAGGTAAAATAATATCTGTTTTACTTGAAAAAATCGAAGATAAAAATGGTGATGTTATCGTTTCCGCACAAAAAGCTCAAAAAATTAAAGGTTGGAACAAATTAGTTGCTTGTTATGAAAACAACGAGCTTATAAATGGGAAAATAACTCAAAAAACTAAGGGTGGAGTTATAGTTGAGCATATAGAAACAGGGTCGCTTATGTTTTGTCCTGGCTCACAGATATCAGATAAGCCAATAAAAAATATAGATCATTTAATTGGTGTCGAACAAAAGTTCGCTCTAATTAAACTTGATATGGTAAGAGGAAATAGCGTTGTTTCTAGAAGACAAGTTGTTTCATCTAACAAAAAAGAAGATAAAGAAAAAATTATTGGAAAGTTTAAAGTTGGTGAAATTATTAAGGATGCAGTTGTAAAAGGTTATTCATCATTTGGCTGCTTTTTTGAAGTAACAACTCCAGAGGGCACAATTGATACTTTATGTCATTTGCAGGAGATTAGTTACAGCAGAGTAAACCATCCAGATGAAATATTTAATATCGGAGAAAAACATGATTTGAAAATAATTTCAATTGATATGGAAAAACTCCAAGTTGGGTGCTCTATTAAACAATTATCTCCAGATCCTTTTGAACATATTTCTAATTATCAAATTGGAAGTCAGTATAAAGTTAAAGTGGTTAAAATTACTGACTATGGTTGTTTTTGTGAATTAGAAGCGGGATTAACCACTCTTCTGCACAGCAGTGAAATTAGTTGGACTAAAAAAAATATTTCTCCAAAAAAAATCTTTAATGTTGGTGATCAAATTGATTGTGTAATAACCGAGATAGATAAAGATAAAAGAAGAGTTGCAATATCACACAGACTTACAAAAGAAAATCCATATTCTAAGCTAGAAAATACTTATCCAGTAGGATCAGACATTGAGGGTGTGGTTAGTAATACAAACGAATATGCTCTTTATTTAAAACTAGCAGATTTTGAAATTGACGGATTTTTGCACTCAAACGATCTTTCTTATACTGGAGACTCTGAAGACGAACTAAAAAAATACAAAAAAGGAGATAAATTAAAAGTACGTATATTAGAGATTAAAAAGGCAGATCAAAAAGTCAGAGTAGGTCTAAAACAACTACAAAAAGATCCTTTCGAATGGTTTAAAGATAAGAAAGTTAATGATGCAATTACAGTTAAAGTAATTAATTCAGATAACAAGGGTTTAGTAGTCATGCCAGAGGGTTGTGAAGTTGAAATTTTAATTAAAAAATCTCAAATTGCTATGAATGCAACGGATGCAAGACCGTCACGTTTTGTTGGTGGAGAAAGAATTGATGCTGCAATAGCGGAACTGAATTTTGAAAAAAGGAAGGTATCTTTAAGTATTAAATTGCTTGAGGAAATAATGAATGCTAAAGCTATTAAAGAACACTCAAGCCCACTAAGTGGAAAAAATCTTCCGTTCTCCTCGCTTTCTGAACAATTAGATGGTAAGAAAAGCAAAAAGGATTCCGAATAAAAAATTGTCTTTTGTAAAGTCAGATTTAATAAGAGAATTATCAAAAAATTACCCGAATTTTTTAAAAAAAGACCTCATCAAATTGTTTGATATTGCTATCTATGAAATGCAGGAAGCTCTAAAAAGAAAAGAAAGAGTAGAGTTAAGAGATTTATTTACAATTGAGCCTAGAATTCAAAAGGCGCGAATATCTAGAAACCCAAAAACAAATGAAAAAGTAAAAACTCCTGAAAAAAACGCTATATTATTTAAAGCTTCAAAAAAATGGTTAAAAATAATAAATGAAGAGAAATAAAATTTTTATTGCTTGTGATACTAAAAATATAAAAAAGGTTAAAGAGATAATAAAAAAAACAAAAAATTCAAAATTAAAAATAGGTTATAAATTTGGTTTAGAATTTCTTAATTCTAAAAAAGGTAGAGATTTTTTATCAAAATTAAAAAATGTGACAACTTTTGGTGATTACAAATTTGCAGATATACCAAATACCTGTGCCTCAGCAATAAAGGCTGTTAAAGATTTAAAATTTAATTATCTAACAATTCATATAAGTTCTGGTTTAGAAGCATTAAAAGCAGCTAAAAAAGTTTCTGGTAGGACAAAATTAATTGGAGTAACAATACTAACCTCTCTAGATAATAAATCATTAAGAGATATTGGATTTAATAAAGATGTTAAAAAAATAGTTTTACATCAAGCAAGATTAGCAAATAGAGCAAAACTAGATGCTTTAGTATGTAGTGCAAGAGAAGTAAAAATTGTTAAAAAAGTATTTAAGAGAGAAATAATAACTCCTGGTATTAGATTTAACTCAACATCAAATGATCAAAAAAGAGTACTAACTCCAAAAGAAGCATTCCGGAATGGATCTGATTGGCTGGTATTAGGAAGACCAATTACAAAGGGAAATATTAAAAATAATCTTCAAAATTTAATTAATCATTTAAAATAATGATCAAGGGTATAAAAATTTGTGGGGTCTCTGATCTTGAGACTTTAAACTTTATTTTAAACCATGAACATCCTGCAAAGTTTATTGGCTTCATTTCTAATTATAAAAAAAGTAAAAGATATGTTGATAATAAAAATTTAAGAAAATTGTTAAATACTGATAAAAAAAATACAAACTTTGTGTCTGTGCTTGTTAATCCAAGTGATAAAGAATTAGAGAAAATTAAAGATCTAAATTTTGATTATTATCAATTATATGATGTAAGTCCTGAAAGGACTAAAAATATTAAAGAAAAATACAATATTAGGATTATTTCAGCTTTTACAATTGTTAATCAAATTGATGTTCAAAAATACAAAAATTATGCCGGTATTTCAGATATATTTCTTTTTGACGGAAAAGGTTATGAAAAATCAATAGGCTTTGACCATAAATTATTAAATTCATTACCAAGTTCTTTAAATAAAATGATTGCTGGAAATATAAAAATAGATGATATTCCTAATTTTAAAAATAAAGATTACTACATTGATCTGAGTGGTTCTTTAGAAAATGAGAAAGGTAAAAAGGATTTAAAAAAAATTGACAAGCTATTAAATCTTACAACTAAAAATGAAACTTAAAAAAGGAATTCCAGTTATAGATCAAGGAGATAAGCTTGGCTTTTGGGGTGGAAAATTTGGTGGAAATTTTGTGCCTGAAACACTAAAAAAACCTATAGAAGATCTAGAAATACAATTTAATAAATTAAAAAATGACAAAAACTTTATAAGAGAAAGAGATAAATATTTCAAAAATTGGATTGGAACACCGACAAGATTTATTAAGTTAAATAATTTAACGAAACATGTCGGTGGAGCACAGATTTGGTCAAAGGTTGTTTCTGATGCTAACGGTGGAGCTCACAAAATATATAATGCAACTGTACATTGTTTATTAGCAAAAAAGTCAGGAAAAAAAATGATAATTGGAGACACCGGCGCCGGGTACGCTGGTAAGATGTTAAGCATGGCTGCTAAGAAATTTGGTCTAAAATGTAAAATTTTTATGGGTGCAAAAGATATAAAGAGACAACAACCAAATGTTAAAGCAATGAAGAAAAATGGCGCAGATGTAATTCCAGTATATTCAGGAAGTCAAACACTTGTAGATGCAGTATCTGAATGCATGAGATATTGGGTTGCAAATTGTGATACTACTGCAATGTGTGTAGGCAGTACAGTTGGTCCTGCGATTTTTGTACGTATATGTGGATGGAGCACCAGTCAAATTTCTAGAGAACTTAAAATACAATTAATAAATGAGTTTGGTGCTGTTCCAAAAAAACTTAAATTATACAACTGTGTAGGAGGAGGTTCTTCCAGCTTTGGATTTTGGAATGAATTTATGGATTATGATAAAAAACAGGTTGAATTTATCGGGGTTGAAGCTGGTGGACCTGCAAAAAGTAAAAGGCATGCTGCTCCATTAACCTATGGTTCTAAAATTGGAATACTTCATGGTGCAGCTCAATATGTAAATCAGGATAGCGATGGTCAGATTGAAGAAACCGAGTCAATTTCTGCTGGTCTTGATTATCCTGGAATTTCGCCACTTCATTGCTTCTTAAAAGATACAAAGCGCGCAAGGTATACGGCGGCTAGTGACGAAGAAGCTTTAAAGGCCTATCAAATAGTTACAAAATATGAAAATTTAAGACCATCTCTTGAGCCAAGCCATGCATTCTCGGTTGCCATCAAAGAAGCAAAAAAATTTAGCAAAAATACGATTGTAATCATTAACAGTTGCGGAGATGCATATAAAGATAGAGGTATTTTAGAAAAAAAATTGGGAAAGAAATATGTTAAATCCAATTAGTCTTGCATTTAAAAAAGCAAAAAAAGAGAAAAGACCAGCGTTACTTACTTATACTGTGGCTGGTGATAGCTCAAAGAAACAATCTTTAGAAATCTTAAAAGCAATTTCAAATTATGCTGATATTTTAGAAGTTGGTGTACCTCATAATACACCAGTTGCAGACGGCGGACAAATACAAACAAGTTCGTATAGAGCAATCAAAAATGGTATTAAAATGAATGATATATTTAAAATCGTTAAAGATTTTAAAACTAGCAAAAATTCTAAGCCAATAATACTTATGGGTTATTACAATATGATTTTCCAATATGGTGAAAATAATTTTTTAAAAAAATGTAAAAGATCAGGAGTTAATGGTTTAATTGTTGTAGATTTACCATGGCCAGAAAACAAAATTTTTTCAAAGAAATGTAAAAAAAATTCAATTAATTTTATCCAGTTATTATCTCCTACAACATCGAATGAAAGACTAAAAAGTATTACAAAAGATTCTCATGATATGATTTACTATATCAGTATGCTGTCTACAACAGGCGGAAAGCTAAAAGTTTCTCCAAACAAAATATTAGCTAATTACAATAAAATTAAAAAAACAAATCCAAAAAAAAATTGTGTTATTGGTTTTGGGATAACTGAGAAAACTATATCAAATTTTAAAAATACAGATGGACTTGTTGTAGGAAGTCAAATTTGTAAAGAAATTACTAGATGTTTAAACAATAGACAAAATCCTGTCATAAATGTAAGTAAGATGGTCAGTAAGCTAAGAAAAAAAATATCATGAATTGGTTAACAAAAGCTATAAAATTTGGTGAGAAGATAAAGAAGGTACTTCGAAAAAGACCTTCAAAAGAGGATATAGCAAACTCAGATTGGACAAGCTGTTGTAAAGGACCGATTTTAAAGAAAGATTTAGAAAATAATTTGTGGGTTTGTAATCTTTGCGGAAAACATCATAGAATAAGTTGTAGACAAAGATTTGATATAATATTTGGAAAAAATTCTTACCAAATATTAGAGTCTCCAATACCTGCCGAAGATCCATTGAATTGGGTTGATACAAAGTCTTATAAAGAAAGACTTAAAATAGCTAGAAAGAAAACAAACCAAAATTGTGCGGTAATGATTGCTAAGGGAAAAATTAATGGAATTGAAGTAACTGCAGGCGCAATAAATTTTGATTTTATTGGGGGATCGGTTGGAGCTGCAGAAGGCGAGGCAATAATTTATGGTGTACAGCACGCGATTGATAATCAAACTCCTTATCTGTTCTTTCCTTGTGGTGGCGGTCAAAGAATGTTTGAGTCACCAATAGCTCTTGCAAATATGACTAGAACGACACTTGCAATAAACGAACTTAAAAATAATAATTTACCTTATATTGTCTGTTTCACTGATCCGACAGCAGGTGGGATTACAGCCTCTTTTGCAATGTTAGGTGACATACATTTTGCAGAACCGGGAGCAAATATAATTTTTGCTGGTCGTCGTGTTATAGAGTCTACCGTTAAAGAGGAGCTGCCATCAGATTTTCAAACAGCTGAATTTGTTGAAAAACATGGGTTTGTTGACAGAGTTGTACAAAGAAAAGATATTCAAGATGAAGTGGGTAAACTACTTTCCATATTACTAAGAAAAAATTCTGATATACATTTAGAAAATTTAGATGAAACTTCAGAAACTAATATTCAAACTCGAGAAGCATCATAAGAAAAAACTAGATTTATCTTTAGAAAGAACCTTTAATCTTTTAAAAAAACTTGGCAATCCCCAAGATAAATTAAAAAATATTGTAACAGTTGTAGGAACTAACGCAAAAGCAAGTATGTGCTATAGTCTAAAGTCAATTCTAAACCAAGCTGGATACAAATGTAATCTTTACACCTCTCCACACCTTCTCTCTTATACAGAAAGATATATATTTAATGACAAGGAAATTGATGAGGAAAATTTAATCAATTTGTTAGAAGATACTGAAAGAATTTTAGGAGACGATAACGCAACATTGTTTGAAATTCTTACATGCGCATTTATTAAGTATGCTGAAAATTTTAAAGACAACATTAATATAATAGAGGCAGGATTATTTCATCAATTCGATAGTACAAATGTTTTTAAAGAAAACTTAATGACACTTGTTGGTGTAATTCATAATGATCATTTTCAGTGGCTTGAAAATAAATCAATTGAAGGCGTAATACATGAAAAAACAACTAAACTTTTAGATTCAAATATATTCGTAAATAAACAAGTCAACGATAAAATAAGATATAAGATTGAAAGGTCATTAGAAAAAAATACTTCTAATAAATATTTTTTTGGGAAAGATTTTAACATTACAAAATCTGAAAATAATTTTATTCAGTATCAAGATCATTTAGGAGAAATGTTATTACCTGAACCAAGTGTTCTTGGAAATCATCAGCTTTATAATATAAGTACCTCGATTGCTGCATCACGAAAAGTATTTAATATAAAAGATAATGATATAATTTATGGTATTCAAAATATTTCACTCAAAGGAAGATTGGAAGAAATCAAAAGTGGCAAGTTAAAGATGATTGCAGGTAACAATAGGCTCATAATTGATGGCGGTCATAACATTAGTGCAAGTTTGTCTATTGCTAATTGGATAAAAAACCAAAATCAAGAGGCAAATCTAATAGTAGGAATGATGAAAGATAAGGAACATATAGAATTTATAAAATCTTTCAGAAATATAGTTAATTCTATAACTTTGATTGATATTCCTAATCAGGATGGCGCAATATCAAAAGAAGATTTGGAAAGTAAGTTAAATAATTTAAATTTAAATATTAAAAGATCACAAAGTATTGAAAGTGCTATAAAATCGTTATCAAAAAACGAAAATACAATAATTGTTTGTATAGGCTCACTCTATCTTGCAGGAGAAATTTTAAAATTAAATTAGATATTTTCCTTAATAAAAGAAACTATATCGCTTTTAGGTGTAGCGCCAACTTTAGTAGCTTTTAACTCTCCACCTGAAAATAATAGCATAGTAGGAATTCCTCTTATCGAATATCGAGTTGGAACGTTAGGTTGAGAATCTATATCGTGTTTTGCAACTACAACTTCCTCAGCCATTTCATTTGATATTTCCTCTAAAATGGGTCCCACCATTTTACAAGGTCCACACCATTCTGCCCAAAAATCTACAAGAACTGGTTTATCACTTTTTAAAACTTTTTCGTCAAAGTTTTCGTCAGTTACATTTATTGTAGCCATGAGAAGGATATAGATTAATTTTGTATATATTCAATAGGTAAAATTGAGATTAATTTAGATTTATACATTAAACATTTTCATACTTTTTTTGAATTGACATTGCATAATTATTAAACTCGTCCAAAAGGGTTAATTTTTCATTGTCGTTTTCATTAGTATATTTTTCTCTTAAAGTATCAATTTCATTATATAAAGTTGGAATAGTCCACCATTTTTCTTTTTTTTCACTCAGTATTCTTTTTGCTATATCTCTCCTTATGGACTTAAACATAGAGTCTGGAAGTATCTCCGGAGCTTCTTGAAAGATGATTTTTTTACCGAAACTAACCAATCTATCATCGTCAAACTTATCTAATAAATTTAATTTTTCTTTCCATGGAGCCTCATGCCAACTTGGAAACAGAGCGGTATCCTTGTTCGATGTAAATTTTGTATAAATACTTTCCTCTGCATATATATCCTCTTGAGATTTTGATTGCTCTTTTTCTTCTGCAACCTCACGAAGGGCAGTTAAAATATTTTGTGAAAACTGTTCATTGTTTTGAACAAATTCAGCTCTTTTTTTAATAACGTTTTTATCTAATTTATTATATGGTTCAACATTCAAGCCATATTTTGGATCAATAATTATTGGTGCTTTGTTTGATCTAACTGTTCTTAAAAACTTGGGTGTTTTTTTCATCTCGGTTTTTAATTCATTTATAGATTTATTAATCAATGGTTGAATTTCTGTTCTAAGATCTATTGTGTAATACCATCCTTGATAAATAGGATGGATACAATGTTTTGGATGTAACGGTACGACTAAATGAAGCCTGGACTTTCCATAATAATACTCATTTAAAGTTACAATTTCTCCTTTTTTCATAATGGTTTCAGTATTAGATTTATTTGAAGTACTTAAAAAAGATTCCCAAGTGTATTCCTGTTTTTCTTTTACAATTTTCAACACTTTTGCAGTAAGTTCTGCATCAGCGAGTGCAGAGTGTGCATCACTTGCATCTATTCCTTGCATCTGAGCCAGTGATGCTAATTTAAAAACTGGGTTATTTTTTTCATTAATTTCAGTTTCTAAAACTGTTGGATCTACCGCATATGCAGCTCTTGCAATATTTATTCCATCATGTCTTGTATTTGGTGCAGAATTTGTCAAATAAGGATACCTAATACTTTTGAAAAATTCTTTTCTTATCATCTCCTCATCAAAGTTTAGTGAACTCCATCCTAAGAAAATAGCAGGGCTCCATTTTTTAAAAATTTTTTCAACCTGCCCAAGCATTTGATAATGACTTAGATTTGTTTGAGTAAGTTGTTTAATTGATGTCTTGTTAACTATTAAAGCTGCAGCTTGAAAAATCTCAGTTTCATGAAGTCTGCATCGAAGATTAAATCTATCTTTTTCTTTAAAGTTCTCGTCAAATAATATTCCCCCAATTTCTATAATGCTACCAAAGTCAGTGCTAGCACTCGATGATTCTATATCCCAAATTGCTAAATTCATATTGTTAACCTCAAATTAGCTTTGTTTTGATGGGGTTTTGGAAAGTTTTTTAAGACCAAACCTTTGCATCTAAACAAGTAGCTTCTAGTTAGTTTCTTCTTTTCTATGTATTAGTTGTTTAAAGTCAAGCTATATTATTCATCTCGTAAAATTTTTTAACTCTTCCCATGAATAAATTTTGATACATCTCTAATTCTGCACCTTCAATTTTAAATTCTTGAAATAGAATATCTTTTGTACAGAGTAAGATTATCCCTGCTTTCATTTTTGTTCCATGTACGACATCATGAGCTAAAGTATATGCTCCAAGTTGCAAGAAATAATCTTGAATATAATCTGTTTTTTTAGGTTTATTGCTCTGCTTAAAATCTATTATGACATCTTTTCCCTGATAAATTCCAATTAAATCTGCAGTTCCAGCATATTGCTCTGGATAATAAATAGTTTCTTCCATTCCATAAATTTCATCTAATTTATTATTTACACCTTTTTCAATTATTTCTTTGGCCATATTTTTGTATTGTTCATTACTTTCAAAAAAGCTTTCATTAATCCTACCTCTTAAGTAATCTTCAATGTAAGAGTGCATTGACGTTCCTCTTGAAGATGCTTCAGTTTTAATTCTATTTGCTTCCTTAAAACCTACCCTTTCTTGCCAATTTTTGATGGCTGCTTTTTCCTCTTCGGATTTAGTAGCACTTAAGATTGTAGTAACACTTGGTAGTTTTTCCTCACCTAAGGAGTATTTTCTATATCCATCCTCAATTGATCTTGTAGATTTTGGATAAATAAATTTATTACTCCATTTCATTCATTTAGGCTTTAAGAAACTTTTCGTTTTTCATCCTGACCATAACCAGAAATTGGAGATGGAGAACTTGGATCTGGATCATCGTCATCATTAGGATTTTTTATTGAGTCAATACTTCTGTTTATTGCTCTTGCATCTTTACCAAAACTATCAACTACCGACATTGCTTCTTCTAATTTCTTTCTTAAAACTAAAACATTATTAAAATGCATATTAAATCTGGTGCTTATTTTTTTCAAATGATCATATATTTCAGATGCATGCTTTTTAATTCGTAAGCTCTGAAATCCCATATGAAGTGATTGTAAGTAACCAGATAAATTGTTAGGGCCCATGATAGTTACTTTATACTTCTTCATTAATTCTTGAGTTAATAATTCTTTTGTAGATGGATCTTGATAATTAGCTAATTCTAAAAATAAACTTTCAGTTGGTGCATAAACAATCGCAAAATCTGTCGTTTTTGGTGGGACGATATATTTTTCGTTCACGCTTTTAGCCTTTTCTTTAAATGCTCTAGCAAGTTTAGTTCTTGCATCAGCCATAGCTTTTTTGTCATCTTCCTGATGAGCGTCTTGGATGGCCTTAAATCTTTCAACTGGAAAGTGGCTATCAACTGGAACCAAAATCCCATCTTGAAGTTTAATTGCAAATTCAACATTTTCACCCGTATCTTCTTTCATTTTTACATTTGATGAATATTGAGATGCTGGCAACAAATCCTTAATCAGGGAGCCCAAACTAAACTCAGCTAAGGTTCCATACTTTTTAACACCTGCCAATATTTGATTAATGCCCTTCTGGCTTTCATTCAAATTTTCAACTTGGGCATTAAAGGAAGCTACTTTTTGATCTACTTGAGTTAAAGCATTCGTCATATCTTTTGTTACACCTGATGAAAGATTATTAAAAGAAGTTGCCATTGAGTTCATAGTGCTATTTATTGTTGAATTTAAAGAATCTTTTAAATTAATAATTTCTTGATTTAGCCTTTGAATCTCTTGATTTTCCTTCTCATTATGAGATTCATTCTTTGATTTAAAATTCAAATATATAATTAATACTGAACTAATAAGTGAGAGTGAAAGTAAAACAAGAATTATAGTATTCATGATTCGTAGGATATACGTGAAATTTTAAAATTCAATTAGAAAAGCTAAGAACTAAGTAAATTTAAAATTTTCTTTAAACCAATTTGGTTACTTGATTTTTTATTCGACATTAAGATTGCTGTACTTTTAAGAATAATTCCATCCTTTAAAATTCTTAAATTGTTAGCTTTTAAAGTCTCTCCTGTACTGGTTATATCGGTTAAAATCTCAGATGAACCAGTAAATGGATATACCTCAGTTGCTCCAAGGGAAGGTACTAATTTAAATTGAGTCACTCCTTTTGAAAATAAAAATTCTTTGGTCAAATTTGGATATTTTGTTGCAACTCTTAATCTACTTTTCTTATTATCTTTAAAATCAAAAGATATTTCTTCTAAATCAGCAAGTGTTTGAACATCTATCCACTCGTCAGGAACAGCTACAACTAGAGTTGCATTTCCATAATCGAGTTTTTTATTAATAATAACTTTATTTTGAATATTTAATTCAGACTCTTTTAACAGGTCATAACCTGAAAAACCTATATCTAATGATCCATCTCCTAATCTTTCAATAATTTCTCTTGCATGGAGATATACTATTTTTATTTTTTTATTTCCTTTTATATATCCAAAAAGATCTCTTTCTCCTCTTTCTGATAAAATTTTAAGATTTTTATTTTTAAAGATACTTAAAGTGTCTTTTCTAAGTCTACCTTTGCTAGGAATACCAATTTTAATCATTTAAATTTATTGCACCTCCAACAGCTGGAACCTTTGTTTTAGAACCTAAATCACTAATAAGATTGTCATAACGGCCACCATTTACCTCAATTTTTCTTGATTTTACCTTTGTTTGAATTTTAAAAACCATACCTGTGTAATATTCCAAATGTCTGCCGAATGAAGATGAAAAATTTACATTTAACTTTGAAACTTTATTTTTTGTTATTGGAAAATAATTCTTTCCAACACTAAGATTAATTTTATTTTGTTTAAAAAAAGTATTTAGAGTAGATGCTGCTTTGCTCATAGGGCAACTAATTTTTAAATAATCTCTAATAATTTTTACAACATTTTGACCTTTTATTTGCCTTCTAGGATCTTTAATTTTATTATCAAACCTTAATAAAATTTCGTTTAAAGTACGACCCGCAATATTTCTATCTTGATTTTGTTTAAACATTTTCAAATATCTTTTTTTATCCAATTCAACTACTGTTTCATCTACATCTGAGTTTGTCTCTAAACGTTTCAACAATTCGTTAAAATAATTTTCTCTCCAAAAATGTCTTTGTAATCGAAGTCTCCATCTTTTTGGGATATCTAATTTATTTATTAATAAGTGAAAAATTTCAACATTCCCAACTGTAATACTTCCAGTTTTGTATCTAAATTTATTTATAACTTTAATACTTGTATTTATGATTTTTTTATCATCTCTTTTCTCATCTTTTGATCCTAAAATCTCAAAACCTATTTGATCTCTAATAATTTTGTCGGTTTTTTTCTGAACTTTTCTAAATGCTTGTCCACTGTAAAAAACTTTTGAAGATTTCTTATTTTTTTGATTAAGATACTTAATACAAGACGCAACAGTTAAGTCTGGTCTTAAACAAATTTCTTTTCCATTCTGGTCAACAAATGAAAAAATTAAACTTCTAAATGACTCACCAGATCTCTCAAGAATTAAATTGGTAGGTATGACTGTATCTAAATCGATGTAATCAAATCCACTTGATTTTAAAGATTTAAGAATATTCTCAGATAAGTTTTTTGACTTCATTAATTAAATCTTTCTTTGAAAAAGTTTTATTATTCTCTCCCTTAACACCTTTTAAATTTTTAATTGTCACCGTATTATCTTTAAACTCATTTTCTCCACAGATAATGGCAACTGGCAATTGGCGTTTATTTGCAAAAGTAAGCTGTTTACCGAGATTTTTTTTAGAATCTAAAAATATTTCAGCATTAATATTGTTTTGTCTTAATAGATCTAAAATTTCGTAGTAATTTTCTAAATATTTTTGGTCCATTACACATACCAAAACTGGTTTTTGTTCATTTAATTGAATTTGATCTAATTGCATTAATGCAAATAAAAGTCTATCTACGCCAAAACTAATGCCTGTCCCAGGAATATCTACGCCTTTAAATCTAGATATGAGCTTTGCGTAAGCTCCTCCTGAGCAAATGCTACCAATATCTACTTCTTTGCCTTTGTTATTTGTAACTTTAAAATTTAGATTTGTTTCTACAATAAAATCAGAATAATAAGCTAAACCTCTCACAATTGTGAAATTAGTTTTTACTTGATCTAAACTTGATCCATACCCAAGAACCACAAAAAATTCTTCCAACTCGTTTATTCCTTCTTGTGACAATGGATTTTTTAAGCTTTGTTTCAGTTCTTTTAAATCCTTTATTTTTAGATATTTTAATATTTGGTCAACCTGCTCATCATTTAAATCTGCACCTTTTGTGATAGCTCCACTAGTATCTTTTCTTTCTTTTCTTAAGAGATCTTCTACACCTTTTAGCCCAAAACCAGGTTTATCAAGTTTATCAATTGCTCTAATAACTTTTAATTGCTTTTCATTGGATATTTTCAAATCATCTAACAATCCCTGAACTATTTTTCTATTACTTACATTGATTGTAAATTGATCTTTCTTTAGTCCACATTCAAGTAATGCTGCTGAAATTAAGTTGCAAAGCTCTACATTAGCCTGTGATGAGTTTACATTTCCAACAATATCAAAATCTGCTTGTAGAAATTCTCTATATCTTCCATTACCTGCCTTTTCGTTACGGAAAACATTTTGAATAGCGTATCTTTTATAAATTGAGGGTAACTCTTGATTATTTTGTGCAACAAATCTTGCTAAGGGGCTAGATAAATCGTATCTAAGAGTAATATTTTTATCTCCATCTTTAAATGAAAATACATCAGACATAGGGTTAGTTTCATCCTCTGCCAAAAATGATCCAATATTTTCACTGATCTCAAACGATGGGGTTTCTAATGGCTCAGCACCAAACTTAATAAAAACATTCTCAATTGCTGATAAAAGCTTTTTTTTGAGAAGGAGTTTTTTATCCCAACGATCTTCAAACCCTGAAGGTAACCCAGGTATTAATTTATTTTCTTTCTTCATTTTTTGGTACCCTGGCTTGGGATCGAACCAAAAATTTCAGTTCCACAAACTGACGTGATAACCATTTCACCACCAGGGCTTATTCTTGTTTTATACTAATTAGAGTTAAATTTAAATTTATAAATAGTTAAATAGCTAGCTGCAAGCCAGCATGAAAATGATGTCTTTTGTGAGATACAAGGATGTAACTATTTAAAATCATGAGAGTTAAATAGCATTTTAAACTTAAAATGCAAGTATGCATTGTATAGGAATATTTATAGGCTTGCCTACTATATTCCTATACAAAATTTTAAATGAAATAAATTTTAAGATGTTTTCTTTAAATTTACAGCGCTAGGACCTTTATCTCCATCCTGAATTTCAAATTCTACAGCGTCGTTCTCATTCAAAAAACGAAGTCCTGCTTCACGAACTGCGCTTGCATGAACGAAACAATCTTTTTCTCCGTCTTCTCTTTCTATAAAACCGTAGCCCTTTTTACCGTTGAACCACTTTACTTTACCTTTTAATGTACTCATACTTTTTGTTTACTCTTTCTTTATTGTATTAAACTTAGCTAAACTTCAGCTAGCGGGATAATTATTAGATTTTAAATTTGAATGCAAGCTTTAATCAAGCGCACTTTTAACAGTTTGTGGTGGCTTCGGCGGGACTCGAACCAGCGACACAAGCCTTTTCAGGGCTCTGCTCTACCAACTGAGCTACGAAGCCAAAATTTAAAATCTAAAAATAATTCGTCCCTTTGATAGGTCGTAAGGACTGATCTCAACAGTAACATTATCACCTTGCAAAACTCGAATTCTATTTTTTCTTAACTTCCCAGCAGTATGTGCAGTTACAATTTGTTTATTTTCATCTAATTGTACTCTGAACATTGCATTGGGAAGAAGATCAATTACTTTTCCTTTGAACTCTAACAAGTCTTGTTTTGCCAATATTACCTTCTCCTTATTCTAGATTTTATACTCAAAGCATGACCTTTTAATTCTTCATACTCAGCGAGATGTTTAGCGTATTCTCCTATTTTCTCAACACCTTTTTTTGAGAGTGTTATCAGGCTGATTTTTTTATAAAATTCACTAAGACTTAATCCTGAAGAAAATTTAGCAGATGAATTTGTAGGTAATACGTGGTTTGTTCCAACAGCATAATCACTTAACGCCATAGGAGAGTACTTACCTATGCAAATACTTCCTGCATTAAAAATTTTATCTTTATATTTTTTGTAGTTACTTACATTTAACTCTAAATGTTCAGGAGCTATTTCATTAATTACATTTATAATCTGCTTATCATTATTTACTTTTAGAATAAGTCCATTATTTTTGATGCTTTTTGTAGCAATACTTTGTCGTGGTATTTTTTTTAATTTGGAGATCAAATCCTTTTTGAATTTTTTAATTAAATTTGAGTCTTTTGTAATTAATATGCATTGTGAATTTATATCATGCTCTGCTTGACCAATCATTGATGTTGTAACTTCATTCAAATTAGTTTTGCCATCTGCTAATATTGTTATTTCAGATGGACCAGCAATCATTCCTTCAATTCCTACATCTCCAAAAACTTGCCTTTTAGCACCAGCAACAAAGATATTACCTGGGCCAACAATTTTATTTACTTTTTGAATATAGGCTAAACTACCTATGGCTTGCGCTCCTCCCATAGAATAAATTTCATTTATACCTAGTTTTTTTGCTGCATATAAAACTGCTGGATTTAGTTTTCCATTATTTTTTGGGTTTGCTAGTACGATTCTTTTTACACCTGCAATTTTTGCAGGAATTGCATTCATCAATAATGTAGATGGCAAGTTTGCTGGAACATATATTCCTACTGATTGGATTGGCACATATTTATATTCTATTTTATTATTTAAACTATCTTTATAATAAATATTCTTGTTTTTTTGTTTAATGTGAAAATTGAATATTCTCTTTAATGCAAAATCAATTGCTTTTTTTATCTTAGGATCCAGAAATTTAATTGCATTATTTATTTCTTTAATGCTCGGCTTAATTTGACTATTTTTACTAAATTTTTTTTCATATTTTTTAAGTGCTTTATTTTTATTTTTCTTAATATCGCTAAGGATCTTTGATATAATTTTATTTTCAGGTTTTTTTGAAGACCTTCTAACGTCTAGGAATTTTGTTAAATTATCTAAATAGTTTTTTTTATTACAATTAATTTGTTTTATCATTTTCTAATTTTTGATCCTCTAGTGTTACTTCAATTACCTCAGCGGAGAGAGTTATAATTCTATTTTTCGAAAATAACATAATTATTTCAAAGTTTTGTTCTTTCTTAAAAATATCAATAGTTAAGAGTTCTAATGAAAGATTCGGGTCTTTTTGGTCTATATTCTTTGATTTAGAAGAATTTATAAATTCAAATTTAATAATGCTGTTTATTTGCTTATTTTTATTTTCCTCCTCTTTGCTAAGCCTTAATATAGACATCAGGAAAATCTTATTTGAGGCTAAATACTTAACATCTTTTATATTTACTCTACCTTCAGAACAGCAAGCTGAAATGACATTGAGATCCTCGGGAGATTGTGCAATTATCTTTTTTAAGTATTGATTTTCCATCAACTAATACGTCTTATTTTTACACCCACTTTTCTGAGTTTATTCTCTATATTTTCATATCCTCTATCTAAGTGGTAAATTCTATTAATAATAGATGTCCCTCTGGCAACAAGTGCTGCTAGAACTAATGCAACTGATGCTCTTAAGTCACTAGACATTAATTCTGCAGCCTTAAAATTTGTGCTTCCTAAAATTAAAGCCTTATTTTTTTTTATTATGATTTCAGCACCTAATCTTCTTAATTCGGCAACATGCATGAATCTATTTTCAAAAATACTCTCCGTTATTGAGCTTTTTCCTTTTGCCTTGCATAAAAGAACCATGAATTGTGCTTGCAAATCTGTTGGAAAATTTGGGTACTCTTTTGTGACCAAATTGGTGATATTTTTAATTTTTTTTGGACCTAGTATATGGATTTGATTTTTACTTGTTTTAATTTTAGCGCCAACCTTCTTCAGTAAAGATAGTTCTGCTTTTATAATTTTAGGATCAAAGTTATTAATCTTTAAATTACCACCAGTCAAACATGCTGCGACACAAAAAGTTCCGGTTTCTATCCTATCTGACATAACTGAATAAATAGTACTTTTTAAAATTTTTACTCCCTCAATCTTCACAGTTCGTTTACCAATAAATTTTATTTTAGCACCACCAGACTTTAAAAAATTTATTAAATCAATTATTTCTGGTTCAATTGCACAATTTCTAAGTATTGTAATTCCATTCGCTAGGCATGCTGCTATAATTGTATTTTCAGTTGCCCCAACACTGATTTTTGAAAATCTAATTTTTGCGCCTTTTAGTTTTCCTTTAGAATTTGCATGTATATAACCTTTTTTGATTTCATACTTCATTCCAAGTTTTTTAAGTGCATTTAAATGATAATTTATAGGTCTTGCTCCAATTAAGCAGCCTCCAGGTAAAGAGGTAATAGATTTTTGATACTTAGCAACCAGGGCACCTAAAACTAAAATTCCAGCTCTCATTGTTCTAACAAGAGAATATGAGGCAAAAAATTTATGTTTTTTTTTCTTTGTTATTTTAACAGTTTTTTTATCTTTACTAAATTTTATTATTGACCCAAGGGATTTTAAAAGATTAATCATTGTATCTATATCTTTCACTCTTGGTAAATTTTTAATTATAACTTCTTTTTCAAATAAAATCGTTGATGCTAATATTGGTAAAGCAGCATTTTTAGAACCTGAAATTGCAATCTCTCCCTTTAATTTACTAGGGCCTTTAACAATAAATTTGTCCATTATTATATTTTTGGAAGTGTAACTCCCTTTTGGCCCTGATATTTGCCATTTCTATCTGCATATGAAACTGATGGATCTTCATTTCCTTTGATAAACACAAATTGTGCAACACCTTCATTAGCATAAATTTTTGCTGGTAATGGTGTTGTGTTTGAGAATTCTAAAGTTACATGACCTTCCCATCCTGGCTCAAGAGGCGTGACATTAACTATTATTCCACATCTTGCATAGGTAGATTTTCCTAAACAAATTACCAAAACATTTTTTGGAATTTTGAAATACTCTACTGTTCTTGCTAACACGAAAGAATTAGGTGGTATTATACATTCTGATGAATTTTTAGTAATAAAATTAGAAGATTTAAAATTTTTTGGATCTACAATTTCAGAATTGACATTAGTGAATATTTTAAATTCGTCAGAGACCCTTGCATCGTAACCATATGATGATACACCAAATGATATTTTATCACCTCGAACTTGTTTATCTTCAAATGGAGAAATCATGTCATTATCTTTGGCCATTTGAATAATCCACTTATCAGATTGAACTGACATTATTTATTTTTTTTCTTTGTTTTTTTTTGGAATTCTTTTCTCTTTTTTAAATTTTTTCTTAAAGCAAGTTCAAGTTTACTTAAATTATTTTTCTTTGAAGTCATAATTTATTTTTTGTCAGGATTTGTAAGATGATCTAGAGTGATAACTTGATCGATAGGAATTGTTTTATCATCTTCTATTTTTGCTGATCCAGTTTTGATTTGCTTCTTAGCTCTTTTTTCAGCAAGTTTTTTTTCTCTTTTTGCTTTTTTTTCCATGAGCTTTGCGTTTTTATTAGCTCCATATGTGTAGTGAATTCCCATAACATTTTCCTTAGCTAGATATAACTTATTTTAAAAAAAAATTAAGGCAATAATTTGAAAAAATTAAATTTATACACTAATTTGAGTTAAATATTGCCCTTATAGTTAAATGGTATAACACATCCATGGTAAGGATGAGTTTCCAGTTCAATTCTGGGTGAGGGCACCAGTTTTATTTTGTGTAAAATTTTTTTTTAAATATAAGTCCAATTGAAACTAAAATTATAATACCAAGAATTGGCAAATAAATATCTGGAGTAAAAATTAGTTCAACAATAGTTGGAACCTCAGCATTTTCTTCTAAAATCTTACTCAAACCAGCTCCAAGAGATGCTCCAACAAATAATTGTGGAGTCATTCCAATTATTGAACCTAAAAAAAAGTTTCTAACTTTAACATTAAAAATTGTTGGTAAAATATTTGAAATAAAAAAAGGAATACCACCAATAAATCTATAAATTAGAAAAAAAATAAATTCATTCTTTTTAAATTTTTCAGTCAAATTACTAAAACGTGATGAAAATTTCTTCTCAACTAAATCTTTAAAAAAGTAATTAGCAAATACATATAAAAGTGTTGCACCTATTGATAATCCAAATACTATAAGCAAAGTTCCTAACCACTTTCCAAAAATAAAACCACCGACTAAAAATACAGGTGAACCAAAACCTAACAAAAGAACCCATACTATAGTACCTAATAAAAAAATAATACTTGATATAAAAATATTACCATTTTTAATTTCTTCCAAAGCATTTCTATTTTCTCTTATTAGTTCATAACTAGAAAAATCCTGAAATGAAAATTTATTAAAAAAAAACAATAAAAAAACAAATACTATCAAAATGTAAGCAGAGCCTAAAAATACTTTAATTTTTTTTTCTCTATTCATTGATTTTTTAACTTATTAAAAATCACTGTACTTATATACATATATTTGTATAACTACCGAAATTTAACATTAATTTAACAACAATGAAACGTACATATCAACCAAGTAATAGAAAAAGAAAAAAAGCTGTTGGCTTTAGAGCTAAAAGAAAAACTAAGGGTGGAAGAAAAGTATTAAAAAGAAGAAGGGCTAAAGGAAGAAAAAAATTAACAAACGCTTAATGAAAAAAAAGATTGTTAGCCTTTCTAAAAATGAGGACTTTAAGTCAATTCTTGGTGGAAAAAAAATTTCTAATAAGTATTTAACAATTTTCTTTAAAAAACTTTCAGATAAAAATACAAGCAGATTAAATATAAGCTTTGTAGCCAAAAAAAAATTAGGAAATGCTGTTATTAGAAATAGAATTAAAAGAAGATTAAGAAATATAATGAATGATGCTTTAAAAACAATTAATATTAATCTAAATTATTGCTATTTATTAATTGCAAGAATATCTGTTAACAATGATCCTTATGAGAAAATAAAAATGGTAACACTTGAGGATTTTAAAAAGATTAAATGAATAAACTTATAAAATATTTAATGATCAAAACGATCAAATTATATCAAATAGTAATATCTCCATTTTTAGGAAACAACTGTAGATATCTTCCTACATGTTCAGATTATTTTATAGAAAGTCTAAAAGAGTACGGAATTTTTAAAGGAAGTATTAATGGATTCAAAAGAATTCTAAGTTGTCACCCTGTAAAATTTTTAGGTGGTGGCGAAGGATTTGATCCTATCAAAAAGAAAAAGTAGTTTATGGATACAAAAAATGTAATTGCAGCGATATCTTTAAGTGCAGCTGTCATAATACTTTACAGTTTATTTTTCGCTCCTCCTGTCGTGGATCAAAAAAATATCTCAAATGATAAAAACACTTCAAGTCAAAATTCTTCATCAGATGCACCTTCATTAGCTCAAGATGAGAAAATAATTAAGATTTCAAGAGATGAAGCTTTGGAGGAGAATGAAAGAATTTTATTCGAAAATGATAAAATTAAAGGTTCAATTTCATTGCTCGGTTCATCTATAGACGACTTAACTTTTAAGAATTACACAAACACTCTAAATGGAGATGATAATGTTGTACTGTTAAATCCTAAACAGTCTGAAAATGGATACTATGTAGAAACTGGTTGGGCAACAACTAATAAAAATATTGACCTACCAAATTCGAAAACATTGTGGGAGATTGAAGGAAATAAGAAACTTACACCAAATTCGTCTGTAAAATTAAGTTGGAAAAATAATCAGGATATCAAATTTATAAAAGAAATTAGTATTGATAATCAATATCTTTTTGACATTAAACAAACTATAGAAAATAAGTCTGATAAAACTTATAATTTCTATCCTTACGGTCAAATCATAAGAAACATTGCACCAGAAGTAACAAATTTTTATATTTTGCATGAGGGACTAATTGGTGTCTTTGACGATCAGTTAGTTGAAGAGGATTATGATGATATAGAGGAAAAAAAATACTCTATAAATGCGGATACTGGATGGCTGGGCATTACTGATAAATATTGGATTGCTAGTCTTATTCCAGAAAATGGGAAAAGTTTCAGGTCTGATTTTGATTATAAAAATAAATTTAGAGCAAATTTTATAGAGACAGATGCAACTGAAATTGGTGCTAATGAAATAAAAACAAATTCTATCAGAGCAATAATAGCGGCAAAAGAAGTAAATGTTATCGATGGCTATGCTGAAACTGAAAATATTAGCAAGTTTGATTTGGCTATAGATTGGGGATGGTTCTACTTTATCGTTAAACCTTTATTTTTTGCAATTCAATATTTCTTTAATCTTGCTGGAAATTTTGGAATTGCAATTATTATGATTACTGCTTGTATTAGATTAGTATTTTTTCCACTTGCTAATTACTCATTTAAATCAATGGCTAAAATGAAAGTTCTCCAACCAGAGATGACAAGGCTCAAAGAGTTACACAAAGAAGACAAAATGAAACTTCAGCAAGAAATGATGGCACTTTACAAAAGAGAGAAAGTTAATCCAATCAGCGGGTGCCTTCCAATTTTCATACAAATTCCATTTTTCTTTGCCATCTATAAGGTTTTATTTGTAACTATTGAAATGAGACATCAACCATTTTTTGGTTGGATAAAAGATTTAAGTGAAAGGGATCCTACTTCTATATTTAATTTGTTTGGTTTAATTCCATGGGACCCTCCTTCTTTTTTACTTATTGGTGTTTGGCCGTGTTTAATGGGTGTCTCAATGTGGATGCAACAAAAACTAAATCCAACACCTCCTGATCCTGTCCAAGCAAAAATATTTATGTTTTTTCCTTTATTTTTAACAGTGATATTAGCTCCTTTCCCAGCTGGACTAGTCATTTACTGGACTATAAATAACATATTAACAATGGCTCAACAGTACATCATCATTAAGAGAACGACTGTCAAAACCGTTTAAAAATGGAAATAGAGAAAATTGTACCCAAAAACGGTCCTACAATCGATGAATTTAAAAAATACATAGATAAATATAAAGATCAGTTAATTGTAATTAAATATGGGGGGAATGTTTTTATTGATAGAAACATCTTTAATAATTTTATTTCAGATATTAGTATTTTAAATAAATTAGGACTTTCTATAATTATAGTTCATGGAGGCGGGCCTAGAATTAAAAGAGAGTTAGATAAATCGAATATTCAATCAAAATTTATAAGAGGATTAAGAGTTACAGATGAAAAAATTATTAACATAGTTGAAAATGTCCTTATCGACTTTAATGAGGATATTGTAAATTCTTTAGTCGAAAAAGGTGCAAATGCAGTTTCTCTAAATACAAAGAAAAACAATGCTATAGAAGTTATTCCAGAGGCAGAGGAACTAGGATTTGTTGGTATTCCAAATAAAATAAATGTCGACATAATAAAGGATATAATCAAAATAAATGCAGTACCAATTATATCTCCTTTAGGTCTGGGGAAAAATAATCAAACATATAACATTAATGGGGATACAGCCGCAGGAGCTATAGCAAAGTCTCTAAAATGTAGAAGATTATTATTAATGACGAATGTGGAAGGAGTTTTAAATAAAGAAAAAAAACTTATCGAAGAGATTAGCTCTTCAGAAATTTTAGAAATGATAAATAATGAAACAATCACAGAGGGTATGATACCCAAGATAAATACATGCCTTGATGCAGTAATGAACGGGGTCACAGGAGTAGGAATCATAGATGGAAGAAAAAAACATTCAATTTTGTTCGAATTATTTTCAGATAAAGGTGCAGGAACATTAATAAGAAAATGAAGCATATAAAAAATATCTTATTCGATTGTGACGGTGTTCTTTATCAAGATCTAGAGGCAGTATTTGGCCAAGTAAGCAAAAGAATGACTCAGTATATTTCAAAAAAATTAAAGATTGATTTAAAAGAAGCAAAAGAGCTACAAACTAATTATTTTCACAAATACAATACAAGTCTGAACGGATTAATGATACACCATGATATTCCCCCGACAGAATTTTTACAATTTGTTCATGATATTGATCTATCTTTTATGGAGAAAGACATTGTTTTAAGAGAAGAAATAAAAAAATTAGATCTAAGAAAATTTGTTTTTACCAATGGAAGCAAGGAACATGTTAAAAATATTACTACACACTTAGGTATAGATGACTTATTTGATGGCGTATTTGATATTGTTGATGCTGATTATCACCCAAAACCAGCCGCAGAAGCATTCGATTTAATGGTTAAGAAATTTGATATTAATCCAAAAGAGACGATTTATATTGAAGATATTGCAAAAAATTTGTCAATTGGAAAAGAAAGAGGAGCTACAACAGTTTGGCTAATCAATAACGAGTATTGGGGAAAAAAGGAATCTAACAAAGAATATATTGACTACAAAATAGAAAATCTCTCTTTATTTTTAAAAGAAATAAGGTTATTAAAAAACTCGTAAAATTATGAGTATAGAAAATATTATAAATGATGCTTGGGAAAATAGAGATCAAGTAAACCCGTCTTCTGAACAGTCTCTTAAAGATACAATAAATCAAGTTATCGATGATTTAGATAGTGGTAGATCGAGAGTGGCTGAGAAAATAAATGGTGAGTGGGTAACTCATCAACATTTAAAAAAAGCAATCATGTTGAGTTTCAGATTGTATCCTATGGAAAATTTGAATGGTCCTTACAGTAGTTGGTATGATAAATCACATTTACTTAAAGGTAAAACAGCAGGATGGACAAAAGAAGATCATGAAAAAGCTGGTTTTAGAATGGTGCCTAACTCTCCAGTAAGGAAAGGAAGTTTTGTAGGCAAAAATGCAGTTTTAATGCCATGCTACGTTAATATCGGCGCATATATTGATGAAGGTACTATGATTGATACATTTGCAAGAGCAGGAAGCTGTAGCCAAATAGGAAAAAATTGTCATATCTCTGCAGGATCAGGTGTGGGTGGAGTATTAGAACCTGCACAAGCACTTCCGACAATTATAGAAGATAATGTTTTTTTGGGTGCAATGTCTGAAGTTGTAGAGGGTGTAATTGTAGGAGAAGGATCGGTTCTAAGTATGGGAATGTACATTGGACAATCTACAAAAATTGTTAATAGAAAAACTGGTGAAATTACTTACGGAAAAATTCCTCCTTATTCAGTTGTGGTTCCAGGTTCACTTCCAGATAAAAATAATTCATCTGCGCCCTCTCTGTATTGTGCAGTAATAATCAAACAAGTTGATGAGAAAACCAGATCAAAAACTTCTATTAACGATCTCTTGAGAGAATAATTTAAATGACAATTATAAATGAATTACAATTAGCAAAGGAGCTAATTAGATTTCCAACTGTAACTCCTAAAGATGCAGGAGTTATGAAATTTCTGGAAAGGAAGCTAAAAAAACTTGGGTTTAAAACTAAAATTCTTGAGTTTAAAGAAAAAGGAAGTGAACCAGTTAAAAACCTATATGCAAGATTGGGAAATAAAGGTCCTAATTTTTGTTATGCAGGACATCTAGATGTTGTCCCTGCTGGAAATTTAAATGATTGGACGGTAAACCCATTTAAACCATCAATTAAGAAAGGTCATTTAATTGGTAGAGGAGCAAATGATATGAAAAGCTCAATTGCTGCATTTGTGTCTGCTGTTAGTATTTTTACTCAAAAAAATAGAGGGTTTAATGGATCTGTAAGTCTTTTGATTACGGGAGACGAGGAAGGTGTTGCGATTAATGGAACTAAAAAAGTTGTTGATTACTTAAAAAAGAGAAAAGAGAAAATAGATTTTTGCTTAGTTGGAGAACCAACAAATCCAAATAAATTAGGAGAAATGATAAAAATTGGGCGAAGAGGTAGCATGACTGGTCGATTGACAATTACCGGTATACAAGGGCATGTAGCTTATCCTCATAGAGCAAATAACCCCTCTACAACCATTGTAAAAATATTAAATGAACTTAAAAATATCAAATTTGATAAAGGTACAAAAGATTTTCAACCTACAAACCTGGAAATTACAAAGATTAATATACATAATATGGCTGATAATGTTATTCCTGGCATTGCTTATGCTACATTTAATATAAGATTTAATAATAAGCATACTTCAAATTCAATCAAAAATAAGATCGAAAAGATTTTGAAAAAAGTCTGCAATAAAACTAAATCTAAATATAAAATTGATTATGCTGTTTCAGGAGAGGCTTTTCTCACAAAGCCAAATCATACAACTTTTATGATACAAAAAATTATAAAAGAAATAACCAAAATAAAACCAAAACTGTCAACAACTGGGGGTACCTCAGATGCTAGATTTATAAGAAAAATTGCACCGTGTTTAGAATTTGGACTAGTAGGAAAAACAATGCATAAAGTTGATGAAGCAGTTTCATTGAATGATTTGAAAAAATTAAACTCAATTTATTTAAATATTCTAAAACATTATTTTAAGTGAAGACTGGCCTTATAATATCAGATACCTATAAAAATCATAACACTGGAAATGGTCATCCAGAGAAAATTGATAGGGTTACTGCGGTAATTGAGAATTTTAAAAGAATAGATGACAAAAATCTTATATGGAAAAAACCATCAAAATTTAATTTATCTCTTATTAATAAAACTCATTCTGAGGATTATGTTAATCAAGTAGAAAAGTCATTTCCTAAAAAAGGTTTAGTATTTCTAGACGGAGATACAATCATTTCTCCTGGAAGTAAAGATGCAACAAAAGATGCAGTTGGCTCAATAATTGCAGCAATAGATGGAGTAGAAAATAAAGAATTTAATAATGCATTTTGTGCTGTCAGACCACCTGGTCATCATGCTGAAAAAGATAAAGCTATGGGATTTTGTATTTACAATAATGTAGCTGTTGGTGCAAATTATTTAATTGAAAAATATAAATATAATAAAATTGCTATAATTGATTTCGATGTTCACCATGGTAATGGAACACAAGATATTTTCTACGATAACGAAAAAGTTTTATATATTTCAACTCACCAATATCCATACTATCCAGGTTCAGGGTCAGAAAAAGAAAAGGGAAATTTTGATAATGTTTTAAATATTCCATTAAAAGCTGGGACAACCTCAGAAGAATATTTAAATGCCTACGAAATCGTTTTAAATAAATTAAAGACATTCAAACCAGAATTTCTATTGTTTTCTGCGGGTTTTGATGCGCATATTGATGATCCTTTAGCTCAACTTATGCTGAGTTCAGAAGATTTTTACAAAATTACTCAAAGAACATTAGAGTGTTCAAAGTCTTTTTGTAAAGGAGGAGTAGTTTCAATTCTTGAAGGAGGCTACGATTTAAGAGCACTACAAAGCAGTACTAAACGGCATGTTGATGCATTAATAGAATTTAATTGATAAATTTTTTCTAAATAATAAGTAAAGAAATATGAAACCATATAAAATTAAAAAGTCAGATATAGATAAAAAAGGTAAAGGACTTTACGCTACACGGGATATAAAAGAGGGTGAGAAGATAATAGATTATATAGGAAAATTAATTACAAAGAAACAAACAGAAGAGTCTGATAAATACGATAATAGTAAACCGATATATTTATTTACTGTAAATAAAAAATATGATCTTGATGGAGACTTTCCATGGAATACAGCCGGACTAATAAATCATTCTTGTGAAAATAATTGTGATTATGACGGTAAAGGGCTTAAGATATGGGTTAAAGCAATCAAAGATATAAAAAAAGGTGAGGAACTGACTTGTGACTATGGTTTTGGCTATGATAAAGATTACAAACAATTTCCTTGTAAATGTAAATCAAAAAATTGTTGTGGCTATATTGTAAGAGCAGAGTCTAGGTGGAGAATAAACAAAAAATTCGCGATGAGTAATAAAAAAAATTAGTATTTTACTTTTACTAAATACAATCCTTCGGCAGGTGCAGGAGGAGCACATAATTTTCTATTCTTTGACTTTATAACATTCACAAATTTTTTAATAGACCATTTTTTTTCTCCAATAAATTTCAAACATCCTACCATCGACCTTACTTGCTGTTTTAAAAATGATTGTGATCTAAATTCAAATTCAATTTTACTTTTTAATTTTTTTATTTTTACTAATTTCATCAATTTAATTGGACTTTTTGCATTACATCCTGAAGCTCTAAATGAAGAAAAATCATGCGTTCCAATTAATTTTTTTGCTCCCATTTTCATACTTTCAAAATCAAGTTTTTTTATAACAAACCATCCTCGATTATTTTGAATAATAGGCTTGGTTGATTGATTATAAATAACATACTTATATACTCTTTCTTTTGCTGAAAAACGTGCGTGAAAATTTAAACTTTGTTTTCTAATTTTCAAAATAGATATTTCGTTTTTATTAAGAAAATAATTAATAGAATTTAAAAACTTTTTTAAATTTTTAATTTTATTTATACAGTCAAAATGTGCAGATTGTTCAATAGCATGAACGCCAGCATCTGTTCTTCCAGAACCAGTAACAATTATTTTTTCATCTAGAAGTTTTGAAATCTTTTTTTGAATTAAACCTTGAATGGTTTTACCTTTTTTTTGAACTTGCCATCCTATAAAAGAGCTACCAACATACTCAATTAAAATTTGATAACGAAACATATCTAATTCAAATTGGTACCCTTCTTAATTTGACTACCTAGCAAAAACTCCCCAGTTTTTTGGACTTTTTTTCCTTGTCTTTGAATTTCAATAATTTTAATAGAATTTTCACCACAACCAATTTCTAAATTATCCGACAAAACGTAGCCTGCTTTTCCAGTATTAATTGATAATTCAGCTTTATGGATTTTATATCTTTCTCCTTGAAACTCAAACCATCCACCTGGATTTGGATATAAACCATTTATTTTTCCTATAATCTTTTTATTATTTTCTTGCCAAATTATTTTTCCTTCATCTTTTTTGATTTTTTTTGCATATGAAGATTGACTATGATCTTGATCTTTGAATAAAGCTCTATTTTCAAAAATATTATCAATATTTTCTAAAATTTTTTCAGAGGCTAAATTACTCAATCTTTTAGATAAATCCTCACTATTTTCATTATCTAATATATTTATTGGATATTGATTGCAAACTGGACCTGTGTCTAAACCCTCATCCATCTTCATAATTGAAATTCCTGTTAAATTCTCATTATTCATAATGGCCCTTTGGATTGGAGCTGCACCTCGCAATTTTGGTAGAAGTGAATAATGGATGTTTATCCATCCAAATTTTGGTAGTGCTAAGATATCTTTTTTTAAAATTTGGCCATATGCAACAACTATACCTAAATCAATATTTTTACTTTTTATAAATTCTTTTTCCTCAAGATTATCTAATTTTACTGGAGTTCTAACTGGAATATTCAATATTTCAGCCATAATATGAACAGGAGATTTATTTAATTTATATCCTCTATTTGATGAAACAGGTGGCTGGGTATATACAATTTCAATTTCAAAACCATTTTGGTACAATGATTTCAATATTTGACCCGAAATACTGGGTGTACCCATAAAAGCAATTTTTTTGCTCATTAAACAATAATACGATCAGGATTATTTTTTTTCTTTGATAATTTTTTGACAATCATTGTTTTTTTTAATTTAGATAAATAATCTATGAAAAGTATCCCTTCAAGATGATCCATTTCATGTTGTATACAAGTTGCAAGAAGACCATCAGCTTTTAAAATTTTATCTTCTCCATTATAATCTAAATATTCTACCTCACAATATTTAGGTCTATCAACTTCAGCAAAATAATTGGGTACAGACAAACACCCTTCTTCATATGTTGTTTTTTCTTTGTCTTTATTTTTTATTATTGGATTAACAAAAAACAATGGATTTTTATTCCCATCCTTTGAAATATCCATAACTATAATTCTCTTTGGGATTCCTATTTGAATTGCTGCCAAACCAATACCATTAGCCGCATACATTGTTTCTAACATGTCATCCATTAGTTTTCTTTCATCATTACCAACTCGTATCACTGGTTTTGAAACTTGTCTTAAAATCTCGTTAGGTTCAGTTATAATGGTTTTTATTGTCATGGCAGATGTTATATTTTAAACTTTTAATGGTAGAATTTCCAACAATAGTTCGTTTCTCAAACTAATTAATTTTGCTCTATTCATAATTTCAACTATTAGATTCAATGTTCTATTATTTAATTCGTCTAGCTCTTTTTCACCAATAATTTCAACTAGTTTTAATAATATCATACCTGACTCATTATTATCTATCATTTTATCAAATTCAGGATTTAATTCGGATATATATTGAGACAGTTCATCGATTTCACCTATTTGAATTCCATCTGCTCTCAGCGATTGCAGCAATACAATATCTTTAAAGTCAAAAGAATATTTTTTATCTTTTTTTATCTTTGACAACAAATTGTCAGTTAATTTTTGTGTTTTAGGTAAGCTTTGCTTATTCAAAAAATAATTTAATACTTTTGATTGATGAAAAATTTCATCATTAAACTTAATTTTATTTTTTTTGTTTGCATCAGTTACCAAGTTATTTAAATAAAAAGAAGAAAATTTTGCAGGAATTTCTTCTTTATCCATTTTTTTTAATAATTTAGAAAGCTCATCATCAAATGATTTTTTAAAACTTGATTTTTCAAAAGAATTATTCAATTTTGATAACAATATAAGTTTTTTTTCAATATTATCTGTAAGTAAATACCTCTGATATAGTAGAGCTCTTCCTTCATAATCAGGTAAATTTTTGAATGCTTTCTCATAATTGATTAAGTCATCAATCTCAAATTGAAATTTTTTGTACAAATTCAACAAATCTCTTTCTTCAAAAATGCCCTCACTAGTTGCTTTTTCTACAAACTTTACCTGGTCGATATCACTGAGATTAAAATCATTTAAATTTTTTAGTAAATTTGAATTAGATAAATATTTCCAAATAAATTCTTTGGACTCTACTGATGGATAATATATTAACTTTTTATCTGTTTTGTGAGACAAGTGGAAATAGAGAATATTTTCGTCAGATAAAATATG
The DNA here is from genome assembly GCA_902551985.1 of uncultured Pelagibacteraceae bacterium. GTDB lineage: Bacteria > Pseudomonadota > Alphaproteobacteria > Pelagibacterales > Pelagibacteraceae > Pelagibacter. The sequence continues at coordinate 96,349 of CACDFI010000002.1, forward strand.
ATTACTATCCTCATATCCCATTAAGACTTCAAACTTTTTAACAAAAAAATCATTTAAACTGTCTATCTCAGAGGTTAAATCAAACAACAGCTGAGCCTCATTTTTTTTATCCTGAATAATTAAACAGTAAATTTTGTAATACGTTAAATATTCCTCTGTTATTAAACTTAAACTGTTAATAGCTGAACATGAATTTTCTATTTTGTTTAATGACAAATAGTAATCAGCTATATGTTTTATAAGTCTTTCTTTGTCTTTTATTGATAAGTTTTTTTGTATGAACTGCTCAACCAAATTAAAATCTTTTTTTTTAATTAGATGGTCAAGTGTATATCTTTCAAATTGATCCTGAGAGAAATTTTGATTTGGAATATAGGAATTTGTTAATAATGCTACATCCATTAATCTCTCAGAAAAACTAGATAAATTTTTAGACTGTATTCTTTCAAGCTGCTTTTTAATTGCTGCTCCATCTGTTTTTGACCACATATCAAGTTTCAAATCGTTATCATCAGGGTCAAATAACCCAGACAACAAAATATTAGAGTTATCTAAATTTTGATCTACTAGAATATTTTCATCAGAAAGTTTTACTTCAACACCTTCAACTTGATTTACGATAACTGTACTATTATCATTATTTTCTGACTTATCATTAGAGATATCTTTTTTTTCTATCTCAGACCAAATCTCTTTTATTTCTTGAGCCTTAGCAGATTGAGCTAATAAAATAAAAAATGTAAAAATTAAAATCTTACTTAATTGTTTTGAAATTTTCATTTGGTAAGATTTTTTCAATTTGTTTAACTGGTGCAGGCAAATTGATCTGATTAATTAAAATTAAGCCAAATATGATTATAAAAATGGCAATTAAAATTTTCAAAACAAAGCCCAAGCTTAAGAATTTGCCTTTACTTGTGTTTTTTGTAAATTGCATATAATTTAATAATTTCAAAATAAGACATATTTGTGTTTTTTCAATATAGAAACTCATGAAATCAAAAAAAAATATCGTATTAATTGGGATGATGGGATCTGGAAAATCCTCTATAGGTAAAATTTTATCAAAAAAATTAAATATCAGTTTTATAGATATTGATCGAAAGATCGAAGAAGTTGAGTCATTAAGTATTTCAGATATTTTTAAAAAAAATGGAGAAAACTATTTTAGAAAAATTGAAGAAAAAATTTCTCTAAAATATCTCAAATCTGAAAATAACATAATTTCTTTAGGAGGTGGAGGATTTATTAATTCATCCATAAGAAAATTCTGTCAAAAAACATGCTTATCTTTTTGGCTTAATTGGAAAAATGAAACAATTATAAAAAGAATATACAAAAGTAAAAAAAGACCAGTGGTGATGAACCTCACTAGAGATAAAATAAATAGTTTAATAAAAGAAAGATCAAAAATTTATGAATTGTCAGACTATAAAATAAATTGTGATAAATTAGACAAAGTTCAAATTATAAATAAGATAATAGATATTTATGAAAATAAGTAAAATAAATATAAAAACAAATACAAAAAATTACTCAATTCATATTGGAAGAAACTTAGTAAACAAAATAGATAAAATTTTAAAAGATAGTAATATAACTTTTGAAAAGTGCTTAGTTGTTATAGATAAGAATATTCCAAGCAAGTTTAAACAAACCTTATTAAAAAAACTCAAATCTAAAAAATTATATAAAATTGAATTAGTACCATCGGAAAAAATTAAAAATAATATAACAATTCAAAAGATTCATAAAATTTTATTTGAAAAAAGATTTAACAGATCAGATTGCGTAATATCTTTTGGTGGAGGAATAATTGGAGATATTGTTGGATTTGCATCAAGCACTTTTAAAAGAGGTTTAAAATTTATAAATATTCCAACAACTTTACTTTCGCAAGTAGACTCATCAATAGGTGGTAAAACTGGCATCAATAATAAATATGGAAAAAATTTAGTTGGTAGTTTTTATCAACCAGACTTAGTTGTATCAGATATTAATATTTTAAATTCTTTACCTAAAAGAGAAATTATTTGTGGATATGCTGAAATATTAAAAAGTAGCATCATAGATAGTTATAAAAGTTTTGTATATATGGATAAAAACTTAGAAAAAATTTTAAAATTAAAATCACCTTTTATTGAAAACTCAATTTTAAAAGCTTGTAATTTAAAGAAAATTGTAGTCGAGAAAGATGTAAATGAAAAAAATTTTAGGAAAGTATTAAATTTGGGTCACACTTTTGCTCATGCTTATGAGTCAACGTTAGGTTATTCTAAAAAATTGAATCATGGAGAAGCTGTTATTTTAGGTATAAAAAGTGCAGCAGAATTTAGTCTTCAAAGCGGAAATCTATCAAAAGAGAAATTAAATATTATCATGGGTCATATAAATAGAATTGATATGAAAGCAAAAATAAATAATTTTTTTAAAAAAAATGATACTGATACAATTTTAGATTTTATGAAAAGTGATAAAAAAAATAATTCTGAGAAAATTAACTTAATATTAATAAAAGATTTTGGTAAAATAAAATTAGACTTTCAAATCAATCCTTTAATTTTAAAGAGATATATTTTTAACAGTTTAAATTAATTTTATTTGTAAAGAGTGAATATTTTTTTTTAACTCGTTATCTAAAAGTTTGTAAATAAATCTTGTTGAATATAATTTGTTCTTTTCTTTTAATTCAGCAGATTCAATTAAGAGTAAAATATGAAATTTTCCTTCTTCATTCGATCTATGATTTTTATGGAGAAATGACTTATCTTCTATCTTTACTTTTGTAATACAATCCTGCGACAAAATTTTTTTTTCGATAATTTTTATAAGTTCACTAATTTTCATAGTATAAAGTACTATATACTATGAAAAATATTTGTGATTGGAATAATTGTACCGCCGAAGGCTTGTATAAAGCACCTAAAGAAAGAGATAATAGTAAAGATTACAGATTATTATGTTTAAATCATATAAAAGAATTTAATAAAAATTGGAACTATTTTAGAGGTATGAGTGATCAACAAATAGTTGAATTTTTACGTTCAGACATGACGTGGCATAAACCAACACAAAGCTTCGGTTCCTCTGACAATTTTTTTAAAGTTTTGTGGAGTAATGCTTTAAAAGATGAAATGGATAAGTTCAAATTCAATAATGATTTTAATAATATGAATAAGTTTAAATTTAACAACAATGATATAAAAGCCTTTAATATATTGGGATTAAGTGTCGGATTAAAATGGGAGAAAGTACAAGAAAAATTTAAAAAACTTGTCAAAAAATTTCACCCTGATATGAATGCTGGGAATAAAAAATTTGAAGACAAGCTAAAAGTAATAACTTTAGCTTATACTCAATTAAAAAACACATATAAGGATAAAATTGACGCCAAATATTAACAGTACGCCAGATATTAAGTTATCCATTAAACAAACCTTTGGTATTGAAAGTGATATGGAAGTAGATGCATTTTCTAAATCAAGTGAGTATGTACCAGATATAGATAAAACATATAAGTTTGATAAAGACACAACATTAGCTATTTTGTCAGGTTTCTCTTTTAATAAAAGAGTTCTGATACAAGGATACCATGGTACGGGAAAATCAACCCACATTGAACAGATAGCTGCTAGATTAAACTGGCCTTGTATAAGAATTAATCTTGATAGTCATGTGAGCAGAATTGACTTAATAGGAAAAGACTCTATCGTGATAAAAGAAGGTAAACAGGTAACTGAATTTAAGGAGGGTATTCTTCCCTGGTCAATTCAAAATCCAGTAGCATTAGTTTTTGATGAGTACGATGCTGGAAGACCAGATGTAATGTTTGTTATTCAAAGAGTACTTGAGTCAGAAGGAAGTTTTACGTTACTAGATAAAAATAAAGTCATTAAACAAAATAAGTTTTTTAGACTTTTTGCAACAACGAATACTGTAGGCTTAGGTGATACAACAGGTTTGTATCATGGAACTCAACAGATAAATCAAGGTCAGATGGATAGATGGAATATTGTGTCTACATTAAATTATCTTAGTTTGGAAAAAGAGATGGAAATAATAATAGGTAAAAATAAAAATTTAAACAACTCTAAAGGAAAAGAACAAGTATCAAATATGATAAAAGTAGCTTCACTTACCAGAAAAGGATTTATGGCTGGTGATATATCAACAGTAATGAGTCCAAGAACAGTCTTGCATTGGGCTGAAAATTCAGAAATTTTCAAAGATATAGGATATGCATTTAGGGTTACATTTTTAAACAAATGCGACGATGCAGAAAAAAATACTATTGCTGAATATTATCAAAGATGTTTTGGTGAAGAACTGCCAGAATCAATGATTAATATTCAAGTTTAATGAATAAAGAAGATAGTATAAAAGAAAAATTCAAACAAGCACTACAATCAACTTATAGGGTTATATCGGATGATTATAAAGTTGACAGAAATAGGAAAAAGGATGAAAAAATTTATAGCGTTGGTGAAATAGATAATATTACTGACAAAAATCAGTTCAACAAATTAAGGGCCGAAACAGATTCTGAAGCATTAAAAAAAAGGTTTTCAGACGAAAAATTACTAGCCAAAAATACTCCAAAAAATCCATCTTGTAGAACTCTTTACCAGCTTTCAGAAAAAGTTAGATATGAGTTGATAGGTTCGGAAATGATGAAAGGAATTTCAAAAAATTTTAAAGATAATTATAATTTTAGGCTTAAGTCTCTTCAACAAAAAAAAATAACAAAAAAAGAAGACACTAATATAATTGACGCTTTTGAAATTTATATGACTAACAAGTTTTTTAATCTGGAATTAAGTCGTGGAAATAAAGAAATTCTTCAGTTTTGGGAGAATGATTTTAATAAGTCTATAGGCAATCATTTGAAATTTTTAAAAGAAAATTTGGAAAATCAAGAGGTTTATAATAATAAATTTTCAAAAATATTAGAAAGTATGGATATATTTGAAAACGAAGATACCACCGAAAAAGAAAATGATCAAAAAGATGATGCTCAAGATCAAAATAATCCAAATAATAATGAAGATGAAAACAATGAACAGTCTAGCAAATCAAGTGAGGATGAAAATATCACGCAGGGTATGGATAGTGAGGATGATATTAATGAGTTTAGACTTGATGATCAACTTGCCAATGAGAATAACGATGATATGGACTCAGAAAATGTGATCCAAAAAAAGAATTTAGGTATAAGTGACAAAGAATATAAAATATTTACTAAAGAGTTTGACGAAATTGCCAAAGCTGAAAGTTTAGAAACTGCTGAGGAAATTCAAAAACTAAGAAAAAATTTAGACCAGCAACTAACTAGTTTTCAAGATTTAATTACAAAATTAGCGAACAAATTACAAAGACAATTAATGGCAAAACAAAATCGGTCTTGGGAATTTGATCTTGAAGAAGGATTATTAGATAGTTCAAAGTTACCAAGAATTATTATTGACCCATACAATTCCTTATCATTTAAAAAAGAAAAAGATTTAGACTTTAAAGATACAATAGTGACATTATTAATTGATAACTCCGGTTCAATGAGAGGAAGACCAATAACTATAGCAGCTATTTGTGCTGATATTTTATCTAGAACTTTAGAGAGATGTTCAGTGAAAGTAGAAATTCTTGGATTTACAACAAAAAATTGGAAAGGTGGGAAAAGTAGGCAAGAATGGAATAAATTAGGAAAAACAAAGAATCCTGGAAGACTAAATGATCTTAGACACATAATTTACAAAAGCGCTGACTCGCATTGGAGACAATCAAAAAAGAATCTGGGATTAATGTTGAAAGAGGGATTATTAAAAGAAAACATAGATGGAGAAGCCATTACATGGGCCTTTAATAGACTTAAAAAAAGAAGAGAGGAAAGAAAAATACTTATGGTTATTTCTGATGGAGCACCTGTGGATGATTCTACTTTATCAGTAAACTCTGGCGATTTTTTAGAAAAAAACTTAAAAAAAATTGTTAAATTTATTGAAACCAATAGTGAGATTGAAATATTAGCAATTGGTATTGGCCATGATGTATCTAGATATTATAAAAAAGCTATCAAAATTTCAGATGTACAGGAACTAGGTGATGTTATGATCGATCAATTAAGTGGTCTATTTGAGAATAAAAAACTTCACTAAATATTTTTTAAATCTTTATTTGACCATTCAATTTTGATTTCGGCACCACCTCTTGTTTCTGAGTTTCTCATTAAAAGTTTAGCTTTATTTTTTTCTAACAAAGTTTTTCCTATAAATATTCCTAAACCAAGTCCTGCCCTAGACTTATTTTTAGATTGAAGTGACTTAATATATGGCTCTCCTATTTTTGTAAGTATATCTTTAGGAAAACCTGATCCATCATCTTCTATAGATATTATTGAATTTTCACTGTCACTAGTTATTGATATGAAAATATTTTTTTGTGCAAATTTATTTGCATTTCCAATAAAATTTCTGATTCCATAAACTATTTCAATCGATTTTGAAATTTCAAATGAATTATAATCTTGCTCTATATTAATAATAAAATTTTTATCTGATATCTCTCTAAAAGAATTGACTATTTCTTTTACATAATTATATAAACTTATATTTTTGTCTATAAAATCATCCTCAACTACGGGATTTAAAGATAACTTTTTTAAAATTTCATTACATCTATCAACTTGGCTAACAAGCAATTCAATATCTTTTTTAAGGTCTCTATTATTTTTAAAATTATTGTATAAATCTTGAGATATAATCTTTATCGTAGATAATGGAGTGCCTAATGAATGGGCGGCTGCTGCGGCTTGCCCACCTAAAGATACCAATTCGTGCTCTTTAGAGATAACTTCCTGAATTTTATCTAGTGCATCTTTTCTTACTTTTGACTCATTTCCAAATGTTAAAGCAAAAAAACTCAGGAAAAGAAGTGCAATAATTAAAGCTAAAGGAACTGAATAATAATAGTAATTACTAAAAATATATTCATTTAATGGTGAAGGTAATTCTTGATGATAAAAAGTAAGTAAAATAATTGAAGAAATTGTTAAAATTATTAATAAAATATTTGTTCTAATACTTAAGCTATTTGAAGCAAATATACTTGGTATTATTAAGAATATTGAGAATGGATTTATAGTGCCACCAGTTATATAAAGCAAAAAACTTAGTTGTAAAATATCAAGAGTAAGAAAAGTTAGGGATATTTTTTCTTGTAATTGATTTTTTTTAAAAAAATAAAATAAGAAAATGTTACTTAGAGCGCCTGCTAAAACAATTATATTTGCCAGTAAAAAATTAAATTCAAATTTTAATAAGAATGCGACAACATTTATAGTAATAAATTGACCTATTACACCAATCCACCTTAAATTGACGTATGTAATTTTGTTTAGACTCGATGATTTGGAATTACTGGTTAATTCCATTAATTAAATATCTAAATTAACAACATTTATTGCATTATCTACAATAAAATCTTTTCTAGAAGCAACATCGTTGCCCATTAATGTTTGTATAAGGTTTTGATCTTTTTGAAGATTTTTTGAATATTGAACTTGAAGTAAATTTCTTGTCTCTGGATTTAATGTGGTATTCCATAATTCTTCAGGATTCATTTCTCCTAGACCCTTAAATCGTTGAATATTTAGTTTAGATTTTTCTAATTGAATAATTTTATCAAATTCTTTAGAATTTTTCTTAACTTTTTTTATATCTTTAGAATTCATAATTATATAATTTTCAAGGTCTTTTTCATCTTTTATATAAATACCTTTAGAGCCTTTATTTATTTTAAAAAGAGGTGGTTGGGCTAAATAAACATGACCTTTCTCTATTAATTTATTAAAAGGGACATTGTTAAAAAAAGTCAAAAGTAGCGCTCTAATATGTGAGCCATCTACGTCTGCATCTGTCATAATTATAATTTTTCCGTATCTTAAATCCTCTAGGTTAATTTCCTCTGTTTTAGGATCTAATCCCAGGGCATTTATCAACGTAACTATTTCATTTGAAGAAATCATCTTAGATAATGATTTTGTTCTAAGGTCACTTTGATTTACATTTTTTTTAGACCCATTCATTTCAGTATATGTATTTAAAATTTTTCCCCTCAGTGGTAGAACTGCTTGATACTCCCTATTTCTTCCTTGTTTAGCTGATCCTCCAGCTGAGTCACCCTCAACAATAAATAATTCTGTTCCTTCTTTTTTTGAATTTTGACAATCTGCTAACTTTCCGGGTAATCCAGTGAGCTCTAAAGCACCTTTTCTTCTAACGTTTTCTCTTGCTCTTTTGGCAACATCTCTTGCTACTGCAGCCTGGATTATTTTTGTTAAAATTATTTTAGAAACAGATGGGTTTTGGTCAAACCAAATTGACAATTTTTCATTAACTATACCTTCAACAATGTTTCTAACTTCTGAGGAAACTAATTTATCTTTTGTCTGAGAAGAAAATTTAGGATCTGGGATTTTTACTGAAAGAACGCATGTCAAACCCTCTTTAATATCATCTCCTGAGAGTAAAACTTTACTTTTTTTTAATAAATTTTGCTCTGTTGCATATTTATTTACAACTCTTGTTAATGCGCTTCTGAATCCTAAAAGATGAGTCCCTCCATCTTTTTGATAAATATTATTAGTATACGGGTACACATCTTCATTATATCCTGCATTCCATTTTAATGAACATTGAATATCTATATTACTTTTTATTCCCTCGATATAAATTGGCTTTCTAAACAAATCATTATCATTCTTATTTTTTAATTTTTCTCTTTTTTCATCTAAAAATTCTACAAACTCATTTATGCCACCTTCAAATTTGAATTCATGAGTCTTTATTTTTTTTTGAGTTAGATCATTAATTATGATTTTAATTCCTTTGTTTAAAAAAGCTAATTCGCGCATTCTTTTTTGAATAATTGAAAAACTAAATTTTGTAGATGAGAAAATATCTTTTGAGGGTAAAAAATTGATTTTTGTACCATTATTTTTTGACTTGCCTATTACTTTTAGCGGCGTCTTAGTTTCGCCATTAATAAACTCAACAAAATATTTTTTTCCATCTCTTTCTACATATAATTCTAATTTTTGTGAAAGAGCATTGACGACTGAAACTCCAACACCATGCAGACCTCCCGAAACTTTATAGGAGTCGTGATCAAATTTACCTCCAGCATGCAATTGTGTCATTATCACCTCTGCTGCTGATTTTTTTTCTTCTTTATGAAAGTCAACTGGTATTCCTCTACCGTCATCTTCAACTGTAATTGACCCATCAGAATTTATGCTTACCTCAATTTTTTTACAATGACCTGCTAATGCCTCATCAATGGAATTATCAACTACTTCATAGACCATATGATGCAAACCAGTTCCATCATCTGTATCACCGATATACATACCAGGTCTTTTTCTAACTGCTTCTAGACCTTTTAAAACTTTAATGGAGTCTGCTTGATAGGTATTAGTATTAATTTTTGTCATTAGTTTTTATAAGGAATAATCTTTTATACCATTTTTAAAATTTTTAATAAAATCTCTTAAGACCTTAAGCTTAAATAAGTTAGTATTATCAACAATAATATTAGATTTTTTAAAAAAATTTTCTATTTTTTAATTTTTTTGATTAAAAGCCATTTTTGGATCAATAATTAATGGCGGAGAGAATGGGATTCGAACCCATGATAGAGTTTCCCCTATACACGCTTTCCAAGCGTGCGCCTTCAACCACTCGGCCACCTCTCCATTTATTTCTCCTTAGATATTTTGAGCACACCTATAAATGCTTCTTGTGGGATCTCAACTTTTCCAAATTGTTTTGCCCTTGCTTTTCCTTTTTTTTGCTTTTCAAGTAGCTTTCTTTTTCTGTCAGTAGCCCCTCCACCATGAATTTTAGTTAAAACATCTTTTTTAAAACCTTTAATTGTTTCTCGCGCAATTATCTTTCCACCTATTGCTGCTTGGACTGGAATCATAAAGTTATGTCTTGGAATTAAATCTTTTAATTTCTCACATACCTCTCTCCCAGTCTTTTGAGCGAAGTCTTTGTGTATCATCATAGCTAATGCATCTACTGGTTCTGTGTTAACTAAAATACCCATTTTAACAAGATCTCCCTCTCTATGGCCTATTATTTCATAATCAAAACTAGCATATCCACTTGTCATAGATTTTAATCGATCATTAAAATCAAATACTATTTCATTTAATGGTAATTCATAATTTACAACTGCTCTACTTCCGGAGTAACTTAAGTTTGTTTGAATTCCTCTTTTATCTTGGCATATTTTCATTATGGGGCCAAGATACTGATCGGGAGTAATAATAGTTGCTTTGATCCAAGGTTCTTCAATAAATTTTATCAAACTTGGATCTGGTAAACTTGATGGATTTTGTAAATCTTTTATCTCACCATTGTTCATATGGATCTTATATACAACGCCAGGAGTAGTAGTTAATAGATTTATGTCAAACTCTCTTTCAAGCCTTTCTGTAACTATTTCTAAGTGCAACAAACCTAGAAAACCACACCTGAAACCTAAGCCTAGAGCACTTGAAGACTCGGGTTCAAAAGAAAAACTAGAGTCATTTAATTTTAATTTAGCTAATCCGTCTTTTAATTTTTGATACTCAGAGCTATCGACTGGAAATAATCCACAAAACACTACCGGTTTACTTGGCTTAAAACCAGGTAACGACTCTGATAATGGTTTAGATGCATCACAGATTGTATCTCCAACTTTTGTCTCTGATAAAATTTTTATTCCTGTTGTTATAAACCCAATCTCTCCAGAATTTAGTTCATCAACATCTTTTGGTTTGGGTGTAAAAACACCAACTTTCTCAACAAAATATTCCTGATTTGTAGACATCATTTTAATTTTCATATTATTTTTAATTTTTCCATCAATTACTCTTACTAAAATGACTACGCCTAAATAAGTGTCATACCAACTATCTACCAATAAACACTTTAGTTTTTGATCTTTTTGACCTTTTGGACCTGGAAGAGTATGGATAATTTGTTCTAAAATTTCATCAATTCCTTCACCAGTCTTTCCAGAACATGGAACAGCATTGGATGTGTCAATACCTATTACATCTTCAATTTGTTTATTTGTTCTATCAATGTCTGAAGCTGGTAAATCAATTTTATTTAAAACTGGTATTATTTCATGATTTATATCTAGAGCTTGATAAACATTCGCCAATGTTTGAGCTTCAACTCCTTGAGTACTATCCACAATTAATATTGAACCTTCACAGGCATACAAAGATCTACTTACTTCATAGCTGAAATCAACATGACCTGGGGTATCTATAATATTAAGAATATAATTTTTTCCATCTTTAGATTTATAATTTAATTTTACCGTTTGAGCTTTAATAGTTATTCCTCTCTCTCTTTCAATATCCATTGAGTCTAGTACTTGAGCTTTCATTTCTCTGTCTGTCAAACCACCACATTTATGTATAATTCTATCTGCTATAGTTGACTTGCCATGGTCAATATGAGCAATGATTGCAAAATTTCTGATATTATCAATTTCAGTAGACATTTAAGATCTAATTTTTGCGCCAGATTTAGTTTCTACAGTTGAAATAATTAACTTATTAATTTTTTCAAGATCACTCTCTTCTAGAGTCTTTTCAGATGATTGAATTGTTACATTGAGAGCTATCGACTTTTTGTCTTCAGGAATATTTTCACCTTCATAAATATCAAAAATTTTGATAGATCTTATTAAATTTTTATCAATTGATGATATTATTTCTATTAAATCCTGTGCCTTAAAATTTTTATCTACAACAAATGCAAAGTCTCTTTCTGATTTTTGATAATCTGAGTACTCAAAATTTGTTTTTAGGTCTTTAAGTTTTGTTTTATGCTCCCTTAGATAATCTATATAAATTTCAAAACCAACCAGACCTTCAGTTTTAATATCAAGTTTTTTTAAAATATTTGGATGTATTTCACCAAAATAAGCAACAGGGTCTATTTCGTCTTTATCAAGATAGACAGAGCCAGATTTCCCTGGGTGATAATATGAAGGAGATTTATCTCTTACAAAAAAACTTTGCCTATCGTATCCAGCTTCGACTAGTGTCTGAATTACATCCTTCTTAACGTCAAAAACATCAACTATCCTGTCTTTTTCGTTCCAGTTTAATCTTGATACTTTTCCTGATTTTATTGCACCAATTATCGTCGATTGCTCGCCTGGCTTACTACCCTTAAAAATTGGTCCAATTTCAAAAAGTGAAATATCTTTAAATCCTCTGTCTAAGTTTTTCTTTAAATAAAATGTCAAATTTGTGAAAATCGAATTTCGTAGAACATCTAAGTCTGAACTTATTGGATTTACTATTTTAATTTCTTTTAGATTTTCTCTAAAAAGTTTGTTTATTTTTGAATCTGTGAATGACCATGTTACAGTCTCAAAATATCCTTTGGATGCCACAGAACGTTGAAGAAAGTGAAAAAGTTTTTGTTGTGCATTTAAAGTATCTTTTATTTTTGTTTTTTCAGGTTGTAAGGTTTCTATATTCTCATATCCTTTAATTCTTACTATTTCTTCAACTATATCAATTGGTTGGGTTATATCAGGTCTCCAAGTGGGTATTTTTAAATCTAATTTAAATTTTTCCTTTGAAACTTCAAATCCTAGATCGGTTAAAATTTTAATTGTTTCATTATCATTTACTTTAAAGCCAGTTATTTTTTCAAATAAAGAGACATTAAATTTAATTTTATTCTTTTCATGCTTATCGGTTTGTTGAATATCAAAATTACTTATTTTACCACCACAAATCTCAGATATCAATTCAGCAGCTTTTGACAAACCTAATTCGATCGATTGAGGATCAATCCCTCTTTCAAATCTGAATTTTGCATCAGTATCAATATTTAATAATTTTGAAGTTTTTCTAATTGATCTAGGAATAAAATAGGCGGATTCTAATAAAATATTTTTAGTATTAATTTCAGTTCCAGAACGTGTTCCTCCAATGATTCCACCTAAGCCTAAAACTCCAGATTTATCAGAAATAACACACATATCATCATCTAATTTATACTCTTTGTTATCAAGAGCTTCAAAAGTTTCACCCTTTTTTGAATTTCTTACTATAATTTCCTTATCAATTTTATCTGCATCATATGCATGAAGTGGTCTATTTAAATCTAACATCACATAATTTGTAATATCAACAACTGCTGAAATTGGTTTTTGACCAAGTGAAATAATTTTTTCTTTAAGCCATTGAGGACTTTCTTTATTAGTAACACCCTCAATTAAACAACTGCCAAATACAGTACAACCTTGATTTTTATCTTTTGTAATTGAAACTTTAATTTTTTGTGATCCATTTTTTTTAATATTTTTAGTTGAAATTTTTTTTAATTTACCAACTCCAGCAGCTGCAAGATCTCTAGCTATACCTCTTACCCCCAAGCAATCAGGACGGTTAGGTGTAATTGATAAATCTACAACTTTTTCAGTATTACTTTTAAAAAAATTTTTACCAATTTTATCAGAGTATTTACTAGTTGTTAGTTCTGTTATTCCTTCACTTTCATTTGATAAGTTAAGTTCGGACTCTGAACACAGCATTCCATAGGAGGTAACACCTCTAATCTTACTAACTGAGAGTTTCATGTTATTTTTTGGAATTATTGATCCTGGACCTGCATAAACAGTAAGAAGATCTTTTTTTGCATTTGGTGCTCCACATACTACCTTAACAGTATCATCTAACCCAATATCAACATCGCATATTCTCAGTCTATCTGCATTCGGATGCTGTTCAGCATTAATAATTTTTGCTACTTTAAAACTGTCTAATCCAGAGCTTAGATTTTCAAAACTTTCAACTTCCAGACCAATATCTGTTAGTTTTTCAATTAACTCGTTATCTTTCTTTTGAGTGTCTAAGTGCTCCTTTAACCAACCTATGGTAAATTTCATCTGCTAAGACCTCTATAATTTGATGGAACATCCAATGGATCAAAACCAAAATGATTAAGCCATCTGTAGTCAGTCTCAAAAAAAGCTCTTAAATCATTGATTCCATATTTCAGCATTCCAAGTCTATCTATACCAATCCCAAAAGCATAACCTTGGTACTTATCTGGATTTACTTTAACATTCTTAAGTACATTGGGATGCACCATCCCACAACCAAGAATTTCTAACCACTTATCTCCTTCTCCAATTACTATTTTTCCATCTTTTATCTCATAACCAATATCTACTTCTGCAGATGGTTCAGTGAATGGAAAGTGACTAGGTCTGAATCTCATTTTTATTTTATCCACTTCAAAAAATGATTTTATGAAATAATTCAAGCATCCTTTTAGATGACCCATGTTTATGTCTTTATCTATATGAAGACCTTCAACTTGGTGAAACATAGGAGAATGAGTTTGATCACTGTCAGATCTATATGTTCTGCCTGGAGCTATAATTTTAAATGGAGGTTTTCCATTTAGCATTGTTCTAACTTGTACGGGAGAAGTATGAGTTCTTAATAATAATTCTTTATTATTGTCTATATAAAAAGTATCATGCATATCTCTCGCTGGATGATTGTCAGGTGTATTTAATGCAGTAAAATTATAATGCTCATTCTCTATATCTGGCCCTTCTTCAACGCTAAACCCAATTTCTGAAAATATTGACGATATCTCGTCAATTACTTGTGAAACAGGATGTATTTTTCCTCGACTAAATTCTCTCTCAGGTAATGTTACATCTACTTTTTCATTTTCAAGTTTAGAGTTAATCTCTTTTGTTTCAATTTCTTGAAGTTTAGAATTTATCTTATCTTGAAGTTCGTTTTTTATTGAATTTAAATCCGATGCAAATTTTTTTCGCTCATCATTTGGTAAAGATCCTAATTTTTTAAAAGAATTAGAAATCTTTCCATTTTTACCAAATAATTCTGTTTTTATTTGATTTAAACTTTCAATATTCAAATCATTATTTAATTTATTGAAATAATCATCTTTGATTTTTTTAATATCGGACATATTTGTAGAATATTTGTTAACTCTAGAAAAACAACAATGAATATTAATTCAATGCTGCTTGAGCTTTTTTAACTATAGTTTTAAATGCTTCTGGATTGTCATAAGCTATTTCAGCAAGTATTTTTCTGTCTATTTTTATACCTGTTTTGCTCAGGCCATTTATAAATTTAGAATAGGTTAAACCTTCAGATCTAACTCCAGCGTTAATTCTTTGAATCCAAATTGACTTAAAATCTCTTTTTTTGTTTCTTCTATCTCTATAGCCATACTGCATAGCTTTTTCCATAGCCTGTCTGGCAATTCTTATTGTATTTTTTCGTCTACCCCACTGTCCCTTTACAGCTTTTAATACTTTTTTATGTTTAGCTCTGCTTGTTACGCCTCGTTTTACTCTAGCCATATTATCCTCTTAGATTATACGGCATGTAAGATTTTACAATTTTACCATCTTGTTTAGACATTACCGTAGTTCCTCTTTGCTTCCTAATCTGTGAATTTGTTCTTTTAATCATACCATGTCTCTTGCCAGCTTGAGCTGTTATTACTTTGCCTCTAGCTGAAATTTTAAATCTTTTTTTCGCTGAACTTTTCGTTTTTAATTTAGGCATAATTTTTGAGGGGTTATACAAATATTAATATTAATTTACAACCAGAAATAAGGCTTATAAAGGCTGGATAACCATGATCATTTGTTTGCCATCAAACTTAGGCTGGAGCTCAACTCGTCCAACAGTCTCCATATCTTGTTTGATCTTATCCATTAACTCATTACCCAAACTTGAATGCTGTAATTCTCTACCTTTAAATCTTATTGTAAATTTTACCTTATCTCCTTTAGCTATAAATTTTTGTGCATTTTTTATTTTAAAAGTATAATCATGCACTTCTGTAACAGGTCTTAATTTAATTTCTTTTAGTTCAATCTTTTTTTGCTTTTTCTTTGCTTTATTTGCTTTTTTTTGAGCATCATATTTATATTTTCCCATATCCATTATTTTACAAACTGGAGGTTTTGCATTTGGAGCAATTTCAATTAAATCTAAACCTTCCTCTTTTGCTCTACTAATTGCATCTTGTAAATTAAGAATACCTAAGTTATCTCCGTCGCTTGCGATGACTTGAACATCTTGAGAGGTTATCCTTTGGTTAGTTCTAGGGCCTTTAGGCTTAGTTCTTTTCTGAAAATAGTTTTGTTTAAAATCTGCCACTTAAATTGAAGGTGCTTTGTTTAAAGCAGAATATTTTTTTGAGAATTCTTTTAGTTCCATAGTTTCTTGTTTTTTAGAGTCCAATCTTCTAATAGTTACTGTGTTACTGTCAACTTCTTTTTTTCCACATATTAGTAGCATTGGGACTTTAGTTAATGAATGTTCCCTAATTTTGTAATTCAAATTATGATTTTTTAAATCAACTTCAGAACTTAAACCGACTTTTTTTAATTCATTGTTTACTTGTTTTGCATATTCATCAAAATCACTTGAGATTGGGATAACTATAGTTTGAACTGGGCAAAGCCAAAATGGTAACTTTCCAGAATAATTTTCAATTAAAATTCCTATAAATCTTTCTAAAGATCCAAATAAAGCTCTGTGTAACATAACTGGTACCTTTTTGTTTCCGTCACTATCTACAAACGATGCACCTAATCTACCTGGTAAATTTAGATCAACCTGTAAAGTTCCACATTGCCAATCTCTTCCTATTGCATCTCTTAAAACAAATTCTATTTTAGGACCATAAAAAGCACCTTCACCTTTATTTATAGAGTATTCTAATTTTGTTGCTTTTATAGCCTCCAATAATGCTGCCTCTGATTTATCCCAAACTTCATCATCCCCGACTCTTAAGTCTGGTCGGTCAGAATATTTCAAAATTACGTCTTCAAATCCTAGGTCTTTGTAAATTTCCAAAATTAAATTTGTTACGCTCAAACATTCTTCTGTGATTTGCTCTTCAGTACAAAAAATATGTGCATCATCTTGGGTGAATGCCCTAACACGTAATAATCCGTGAAGAGCCCCAGAAGGTTCATATCTATGAACTTTTCCAAATTCTGACATTTTCAATGGTAAATCCCTATAACTTTTTAAACCTTGATTAAAGACCTGAACGCAACCAGGACAATTCATTGGTTTTATAGCAAAAACTTTTTCATCAGGAGTAGTAGAAGTGTACATATTTGCTCCAAATTTTTCCCAATGACCAGATTTTTCCCAAAGTGATCGATCTAATATTTCTGGAGTATTTATTTCCTGATATCCCGCAGTTTCTTGCTTCATTCTCATATAAGAAATAAGTTTCTGAAATAAGTTCCATCCTTTTTGATGCCAAAATACTGATCCAGGACTCTCTTCTCTGAAATGAAACAGATCCATTTCCTTACCAATTTTTCTATGGTCTCTCTTTTCTGCTTCTTCAATTCTTGTTAAATAATCGTCTAACTCTTTTTGAGTGGACCAACTGGTACCATAAACTCTTTGCAACATTTCATTATTTGAATCGCCTCTCCAATAAGCACCGGAGACTTTTGTTAATTTAAAATATTTTCCAATTTTACCAGTTGAAGTTAAGTGGGGACCTCTACATAAATCATGCCAATCACCATGGAAATATAAGGATACTTCCTCGCCCTCTGGAATGCTCTCTATTATTTCTGCTTTATATATTTCTCCCTTTTTTTTAAAATGTTCAATTGCATCATTTCTTTTCCAAACTTCTCTGTAAGTTTTTTCGTCTCTATCTACAATTTCTCTCATTTTATTCTCTATTTTTTCTAGATCTTCAGAGGTAAAAGGTTCCTTTCTAGCAAAATCATAATAAAATCCATCTTCAATAACAGGACCTATTGTAACCTGTGTTCCTGGAAACAATTCTTGAACTGCCATAGCTAATATATGTGCAGTATCATGCCTTATAGTTTCCAATCCCTCTTTATCTTTTGATGTAAATATCTTAATTGAAGAGTCTTTTGAAATATTGTGATTTAAATCTTTTAATTCTCCATCGACACTGATTAATAATGCCTGCTTTGACAAAGATTTACTAATTTTTTCAGCAACCTCAAAGCCTGAAATACTTTTTTCAAAATTTATTTTTTTTCCGTCTGGTAATGTAATATTTGGCATTAATTAAATAGTTTTTTGTACTCTGAATAAGTAGAAAAACACATTTTTTCAACATTAAATTTCTTTACAGCATTTTCTCTTCCAAAATTACCCATTTTTGAAAGTTCATTTGGATCAAAGTTCATTACTTGTATAATTTTTTTTGATAAATCATCAGAGTTTCCTGCTTCAAATAATATTCCAGATTTTCCATCAACAACTGTCTCATTTGATCCACCAATATTACTAGCAAGAATTAATTTTTGCATAGATTGAGCTTCTACCGCGACTCTTCCAAAGGCCTCTGGTTCAATTGATGTAGAGACAACTATGTCAGATATTTTGTAAGCTAATGGCATGTTTTTACAATGATCTATAAATCTAATTTGTTTGGTAAGTCTATATTGTTCAACGAGCCTAATTAATTTTTTTTTATATAGATCTCGCCCTTGGTCATTACCCAAAATTACAGCAATGAAAGAATCATTACCTAACTGAATATTTACTTTACTTAAAGCTTCTAAAAACATCTCTTGCCCCTTCCAAGCTGTAAGTCTTCCTGGCAACAAAATTATTTTTTTTCCAACTATCAAATCCCATGACTTAAATAGTTTATCTTCATCAGCTTCTAATGTAGTAGAAGAATCAAAATAATCTGTATTTATACCTCTAAATATAGAGAGCAATTTTTTTTTATCTGATAGATATTCTGCGTAGTTTTCTTTGATATGTGAAAAAATAAAATTAGATCCAGCAATAATTAAATCCGATCTTACCATGACAGAATTATAAAATTTTTTTAATTTACTTTTAAAGTTATAGGTTCCATGAAAAGTCGTAACAAACTTTCTTCTTGTAATTTTTGTTGCAATTAAACATGACCATGCAGGTGCTCTACTTCTAGCATGAACAATATTTATCCCATTTATTAAAATAATAGCAGAAATAATTAGTGAATTTATAAAAATGAGTATAGGATTTTTTGAGTGAACAGGAAGTCTTATGAGTTTGACTTTTTTTCTGTCTATATATTGTAGGAGTTCACCACCACTCGTAATGAGATATGATCCAACATTATTTTCTGGCAAGTAATGTGCAATGTCGTAACAACCAGTTTCTGCACCACCATAACCTAACTTAGGAATTACCTGTAGTACTTTTAATTTAGACTGCATGTGATAATAATATATACCTAGTCAATAGGAATACTTTATATGAAAAAAAATAAATTTCTAAGAATTTCTAAATATAAAAAACTAAGATATATCGCAAATAATTATAAGAAAAATCTCTACATAGTTTTTTTGCCAGGCTTTGCATCAGATATAGATGGGGACAAACCTAAAAAATTTTTAAACTTTAGCATTAAAAATAAATTAGGGTTTTTAGCGATAGAATATTTTGGTCATGGAAGGTCTTCAGGAGAGTTTACAAAAGGTAATATTACAAAATGGTCAAACGACGCTAAGACTGCAATTAATAAAATAGTAAAAAAAAATGATTTTATTCTAATTGGCTCGAGTATGGGTGGATGGATTTCGATGATAATGCACAAATATTTTAGTTCTCAAATTAAAGGCTTCCTAGGTATTGGATCTGCACCAGAGTTTCTTACAAGAATTATGTGGAAAAAATTTCCAAAGAAAACAAGGCATGAAATAATTAAAAAGGGAATATCTAAAATTAAAAATGGCGATTATGAATACTTAATTACTAAACAGCTTATTTTTGATGGAAAAAAAGCTAGAAATAAAGTTCTAAATAAAAAATTAAATAATACCATCCCTGTCACAATGGTTCACGGACAAAAAGACGATGTAGTTCCTGTAAAATACTCAAGAATGGTTTTAAAAACTTTTCCTAAAGCAGATAAAAAACTTCTAATAATAAAGAATGGAGATCATAGTCTTTCCTCAAGTAAAAATTTAATTATAATTTGTAAAGAACTACAAAAAATAATTGAAAAAATTAACTAGCTTTACCAACAACACTTTTATTAGTAATTGGATTTTCAAGTTTATCTATCATTTCTTTAGGACAAACTTGTAAAAAATTATTTATCTCCACATCAAAATTTTCAAGTATATTTTTAGAAACATTAGACTCTGTTTCTTGATAATGATTTAAGACTAGTTCCTTTAAATTATTTTTCCAAAACTCTGTCTCAGGTGTTTGCCAAATAATTGTCTCTGGATTTGCTTTTTTTGGAAATTCATTATTAGGATCATATACAAAAGCCATTCCACCTGTCATACCTGCTCCAAAATTATCTCCAACATCACCTAATATTACAATCGATCCTCCTGTCATATACTCACATCCGTTTGAGTCACAACCTTCAACCACCGCAGTTGCTCCTGAGTTTCTTACTGCAAATCTTTCACCCGCTTGTCCTGCTGCTAATAAAGTTCCCGATGTTGCTCCATATAATACTGTGTTTCCTATAATAGTATTTTCGTTTGATACTAAATTACTTTCCTCAGGAAGTTTAACTATTACAGATGCACCTGACAAACCTTTGGCAACGTAATCATTGGCATCTCCTTTTAAAATTAATTTAAGTCCTTTAATCCCAAATGCCCCAAATGATTGTCCAGCTGAACCTTTAAAATTGAGTGAAAAAGTATTTTCCTCTAATTTATTATTTCCAAATTTTTTATATAAATGATAAGAAATTCTTGTACCTACAGCTCTATCAGTGTTTTTTATTTCATATGTTTTATCTAATGGAGAATTATTATCTATTAAGTTTTCAATCTCTGGCCAAATTTTTTGATCTAATGTATCTGGAACCTCATTAATTATAGGTTTCTCACAATATCTTTTATTTTTACCAGGATCAGCTTGTACGAATAGAGGATTTAAATCTAAATCATCCAAATTTGGTGATCCTTTGCTTACTTGTCTTAATAAGTCAGTTCTACCAATGACCTCATTAAGAGACTTAAAGCCTAAACTTGCAAGAATTTCTCTTACTTCTTGCGCTATAAAAGAAAATAAGTTCACTAACTTGTCTGGTGTACCAGTAAATTTTTTCCTAAGTTCATCATCTTGAGTGCATACACCGACTGGACAAGTGTTAGAGTGACATTGTCTTACCATAATACATCCCATTGCAACTAGTGCTGTAGTAGCTACACCAAACTCTTCAGCGCCCATCATTGCTGCCATAACTACATCTCTTCCAGTTTTAATTCCTCCATCCGTTCTCAGAGTAACAAGGTGTCGTAGTTTATTTAAAGTCAAGACTTGGTTTGCTTCTGTCAATCCCATTTCCCACGGGATACCAACATATTTGACACTTGTTTGAGGGGTAGCTCCTGTTCCACCATTATGACCAGAAATTAAAATGATATCAGCTTTTGCTTTAGCAACTCCTGCAGCAATAGTTCCTATTCCAGATGAAGCTACTAATTTTACACCAACTCTAGCCTTAGGATTGATTTGCTTTAAATCATAAATTAGTTGTGCAAGATCTTCTATTGAATAAATGTCATGATGTGGAGGAGGTGAAATTAGTGTCACTCCAGGAGTAGAGTGTCTTAATTTAGCTATTTCCTCTGTGACCTTAAATCCAGGTAATTGACCCCCTTCACCAGGTTTTGCACCTTGTGCAATTTTAATTTCAATTTCATTACAATTATTTAAATAATTTATAGTTACTCCAAATCTTGCAGATGCTATTTGTTTTACTCTTGAATTAGCGCTATCTCCATTTTCTAAAACTTTAAATCTCTTTTCATCTTCTCCACCTTCGCCACTACAAGAAGCACCTTTTATCCTATTCATACCAATGGCAAGAGTTTCATGAGCTTCTTTTGATAAAGCACCATGAGACATGCTTCCACTTCCAAATCTTCTCATGATTTCACTTATTGGCTCAACTTCGTCAATTGCTATTGCCTCTTGATTTTTAAAGTCAATTAAATCTCTTAAATTAATTGGTTTTAAACCATAGATTCCTTTAGTGTATTTTTTATAAGTATCATAAGAATTTGATCCAACTGCAGCTTGCAAAAGATGAATTAATTTTCCTTGATATTGGTGAGTTTCTCCATTTTTTCTATATCTATAGATTCCACCTATGGGTAAAATATTTGAATGAATGTCAAAAGCATCCTCATGTATACTTCTTATCTTTTTTTCTATACCACTTAATCCAATTCCAGAGATTTTAGATATTACCCCTGGAAAATAATCTTTAACAATTGTTCTACTTAATCCTACAGTTTCAAAATTACATCCTCCTCTATATGAACTTAAAACAGAAATACCCATCTTTGACATTATTTTTAATAAGCCAAAGTTTACAGATTTTATATACCTACTGACACACTCATCATAAGAAAATTTACCAAATAGTTTTTTGGAATATCTTTGAAATAAACTATCGAATGCAAGATAAGGATTTACAGTTGTTGCTCCAACACCTATAAGTGTAGCAAACGAATGTGTATCAAGAGCATCCCCTGTTTGAACATTGATAGAAACATACCCTCTTAGACCTAATTTTATTAAATGAGTATTTATTGCTCCAATACATAGGAGCATTGGCATTGGCAGTTTTGTTTCGGATATATTTTTATCTGACAAAATAAGTTGTGTTACACCTTCTCTGACTGCTTTCTCTGCGTCCCTTTTTATTTTATCAATTGAATTTTCTAGTGTTTCGTCTATTTCAAATATACAATTTAAAATTCTATAATTATCACCAAAATACTTTACAAATTTTTCAAACTGATTGTTTGAGAGGATGGGACTGTCTAAAACATAAATATTTTCTTCGGTAAGATCTGAAAAATCAAGAATATTACCCAAATTTCCAAACCTAGTTTTTAAACTCATAACCTTATTTTCTCTTAAAGAGTCTATTGGAGGATTTGTTACTTGACTAAAGTTCTGTCTAAAAAAATGGTAAAGAGGCCTATATTTATCAGATAATACAGCAAGAGGTGTATCATCACCCATGGATCCAGTTGCTTCTTTGGCATCTTCAGCCATAGGATGAAGGATTAGTTCTAAATCCTCAAGGCTATAGCCAAAACAGTGTTGTATTTTTTTTAATTCAGAGCCTGAATACTGGTTTTTTTCATTTTCTATTAGAAATTTTTTATCAAGATCAATGATCTGGTTGTTAAACTTTTTAAATTCTTTTGCTAAATAATTCTTAATTGCATTATTAGAATAGATTTTTCCCTTTTCAATTCTCACACCCAATATTTCACCTGGACCAAGTCTCCCTTTTGAAACAATTTTCTTTTCATTTAAATCAATCATACCTGTTTCAGACCCAGCAAATAAAAGTTTATCTCTGGTAACAGTATATCTAAGTGGTCTTAGACCATTTCTGTCACTTCCAACAATTACCCACTCATTGTCTGTAGCAGCAACTGCAGCAGGTCCATCCCAAGGTTCCATAGTACTATTTAAAAAATTGAATAATTGTTGGTGATCTTTTGGCAAAACTTTACTTTTTTTTGACCACGCATCTGGAATTAACATAAGTTTTGCCAAAGGTGCTGAGTGACCGGAGATATTTAATAATTCAAAAACATTGTCCAACGATGCAGAGTCAGAATTTCCAGCAGGAATGACTGGTTTCAAATTTTCCATATCATCAAACAATGGACTAAACATTTCTTCTTGGTGTATATTCATCCAATTAACATTACCCTTAAGCGTATTTATTTCACCGTTATGAGCGATAGCTCTAAACGGTTGAGCTAAATCCCAGCTTGGTGCTGTATTAGTTGAAAACCTCTGATGAAAAATTGCATATCTTGAAATAAAACGTTCATCTTTTAAATCTGTATAAAAGTCTGACAAAGCTTCTGCAAGAAACATTCCTTTGTAAATAATTGATTTTGAACTAAATGAGCAAATATAAAAATTATTTAATTGATTTTTTAAGGCTTCTTTTTCAATTTTTCTTCTTGTCTCGTATAATATTCTCTCTAAATTTTTGCCAACAATTGATTTATCATTATGAGTAAACAAAACTTGAGTAATTTCAGGTCTCGTTAATTCAGCTTTTTCACCAAGTACAGATGGATCAACCGGAACTTGTCTCCATCCATATATATTAAAATTCTTTTTTGTGAGTTCACTCTCTACTATTGTTCTACATTGCTCTTGACCACCAAAATCGTTCCTCGGAAGGAAGATCATTCCTACACATAAATCTGAATTATCGTGTTTGTGACCAGTAATTTCTATTTTCTCTGCAAAAAAATCTTTTGGTATCTCAATATGTATTCCTGCTCCATCACCTGTTTTTCCATCAGCGTCAATAGCGCCCCTGTGCCAAACAGCTTTCAAAGCCTCAATTCCATATTCAACTACTTTTCTTGATTTTAGACCTTCAGTTGAAGCTACAAGACCTACTCCACATGCATCATGTTCCATTTTCTCATCATAAACATGATTTTTTTTTAATAATTCACGATTTTTTTTTTGGATATCCATTATGCAACTTTCATTTTTTGTTTTGATTGAAGAAAACTTTCGATTGAAGTTGCTGCATCTCTTCCATCTTTAATAGCCCACACAACTAATGATGCTCCTCTAACAATATCTCCTGCTGCGAATACACCAGGAATACTTGTTTCTAAGGTATCAAAGTCAGCCTTAATAGTTCCCCATTGTGAAACTTTTAACCTTGGCTCTTGAAAAAGAATAGGTAAGTCCTCTGGATCAAATCCTAGAGACTTAATCACTAAATCTGCTTTTATTTCAAACTCTGAATTTTCTTCTACAACTGGTTTTCTTCTTCCACTCTCATCTGGGTCAGTTAATTTCATTTTATCAACTATAATACTCTTTACCTTATTAGAACCTTTAAATTCTTTTGGATTACTTAACCAAATAAATTCAACACCCTCTTCCTCTGCATTACCTACTTCTCTAGCAGATCCGGGCATATTTTCTCTATCTCTTCTGTATAAACATTTTACAGATTTAGCTTTTTGTCGAACTGATGTCCTTACACAATCCATTGCTGTGTCTCCTCCACCAATAACTACGACATCTTTTCCTTCAGCATTAAGTGTACCGTTATCAAACATTTCAACTTTATCACCTAAACCTTTTTTATTTGACGCTGTTAGGAATTCCATTGCAGGAAAAATATTACCTAGGTCATTTCCTGGTAAATTTACTTCTCTAGGTTTGTAAACACCTGTGGAAATTAATATTGCATCATGTTTTGATTGTAGTTCTTTTAAAGTAGAGTCTTTACCAACTTCAAAATTGTTTATAAAATTTATACCTCCGTCTTTCAGAAGTTTAATTCTTCTTTCAACTACATGTTTCTCTAGTTTAAAGTTTGGAATTCCATAAATAAGTAATCCACCAGCTCTATCATATCTATCGTATATTGTTACTTGATATCCTTTTTTTCTTAGTTCTTCTCCACAAGCTAACCCTGCTGGTCCCGCACCTATAATTCCAACACTTTGTTCATGTTCAATTTTTACTTTTATTGGTTTAACCCATCCATTTTCCCATGCTTTGTCGGTTAGATATTTTTCAATTGATCCTATGGTAACAGTGCCATGCCCTGACTGTTCGATTACACAATTTCCCTCGCATAGTCTGTCCTGAGGACAAATTCTTCCACATACTTCTGGCATATTATTTGTGCTTTGGGATAAGTGATATGCCTCTTCATATCTTCCTTCTGCAGTGAGTTTTAACCAATCTGGAATATTGTTACTTAAAGGACAATGAACTTGACAAAAGGGGACACCACACTGTGAGCATCTGCTAGACTGCTCTTTGGCCCTATCATGTATAAATTCTTGATATATCTCGCCAAAATCCTCTTTTCTTTGGGATTTGTCTCTTTTAGGTGGATTTTGTTGACCTATATCCACAAATTGAAGCATTTTGTTTGTCATCGGAGTCGGCTTATATACGAATTTGAAATATGTATAAAGTATAACTAGGTAATATATTCTGACATATATTTTTAAAAAACCGCTTATTTAAACATTTTTTTCAAATTTGCATAGTAGCTATGCGTAATAGTAATTGCCTTATTTAAGTAATCTTTTAACTATCTATTTAATTCTCAAATGATTTCAAAATATATAGAAACATCAATATTAGCATTCATCCAAGGATTTACTGAGTTTATCCCCGTGAGTTCCTCCGCACATCTCATTATAATTTCAAAGATTTCTAATTTTAATGTTAGCTCACTTCAATTAGATATAAGCCTGCATTTAGGTTCACTTTTAGCAATTATTTTTTATTTTAGAAAAGATTTATTAAATATAACCAAAAATAAATCATTATTTCTTTTAATAGTACTAGGATCAATTCCATTAATTATTGTTGGCTATTTTTTTTATTCATCGGGACTAATTGAAAATTTAAGAAATTTAAAAGTGATAGCCTGGACTACATTAATATTTGGAATATTATTGTTTATTGCAGATAGATCTACAATTAAAAATAAAATTAATGATAATTTAAATCTTAAAAATATTTTACTAATAGGTATTTTACAAATGTTGGCTATTATACCTGGAGTTAGTAGATCTGGAATTATAATTACTGCATCAAGATTTTTAAATTTTGATAGAGTTGATTCCTCTAAAATATCCTTTTACTTATCCATACCTGCATTAGCTGGAGCAAGTGTACTGAGTATTAAAGATATAATTAATACAAATATAGATATGAATTTTTTGTTTATATTTGCAGTCTTATTATCATTTGTTATTTCTTATTTAACAATAAAATATTTTTTGATTTATGTAAGGAATTTTAATTTAAATATTTTCGTTTATTACAGAACATTTCTTGCATTAATTCTTTTTGTAATTGCATATTCTTAAGTTTTGGTACTCGGAGAAATTTGAGAAGAAATTACAGCAACTAATATTAAAAAACATCCAATCATATTATTCATAGTTAAAAACTGGTTAAGAATTACCCATCCAGCAATTGCTGCAAACACTCCCTCTAACGAATAAATAATTGCGGCAGGTGCCTCTTCTATATTTTTTTGAGCAAACATTTGTAATGTAAAGGCAATTCCACCTGATAATGCACCAGCATAAAGTATTGAACTACTTTCCATTAAAATTTTAGAAATATTAATTTCCTCAAATACATATGAAAAAATTATTGAGAGCATTGCCACAAATAAAGCCTGTAATGCGGCGTAGAACATTGGAATATCAAATTCTTCCATGAATTTACCTGCAAAAATTATGTGTAATGCCCAAAATATGGAACATAAAATAACTAAACCATCACCTAACATTATTTCTGAATTAGAAAAATCACTTAGGAGATATACACCTAAAACACAAAGACCAATTGCAGGCCAAATACTCCAATGGACTTTTTTTGAATAAATAAAAAATAATAAAATTGGAACTATAGGAACGTAAAATACCGTAAAAAATGCAGCATTTGCAATATTTGTGTATTGAAGGGCGGCTTGTTGTAAAAAAGTTCCTAAGAAAAGTGAAACTCCCATAAAAACTAAATACTTTATAAAAAGTTTTGATTTTGAGAGTATCTCAAACTTGATTTTCTTCCTTTCAAAGAGTAACGCAAGCGGTAAAATAGTTAAAAATCCTATAACAAATCTTGCTGAATTAAATGTTAAAGGACCAATATTATCCATGCCTGTATCTTGTGCAATAAAAGCTGTACCCCAAATAAAAGTTGTAATTATTGCGCAGACCATAGAAAGAGATTTTGTCATTTTATTAAACTAAACTATTAAATTAATTTATTCCGTTCATCCTACAAGAACTATCAAAATCTTCTTTGTTTATATAACATCCAGACATTTTTCTTACTCCACTAAATGATCCTCTTCCATGAAGTATTCGCCAATTATTAAATATTAAAAGCTCTCCAGGTTTCAGTACATGTCTCCATTGGTAATCTTTATTGTTTGCAAGTAAGTCAAACTTTTTAATTGCTTCATAAAACTTTAAAGTTAAATCCTTTTCAAATCTAAAAGGTGCTCGATCGTAATTGTTAAAACTTACCTGAATAATTTCATTATTTTTATTTAATTTAAATATTGGTCTTTCAGCTTCAAGGAAAACTCCATCACCAACGTAATTACCTTTTACATTTATTTTTGTAAGCAACTCATACATTTGCCAGTCTTCTTTTTTGATTGTTTCGGCAATCTTTAATCCATCAACCATTATTGAGTCACCACCCTTAGCATTATAGTCACAACATAATAATAATTGTAACCCAGGGGCATCATTACTATATGTTGAGTCTGTATGTGGTCTTAACTCTTCTTGAGTATAAGCGCTATCAGCCTTATTTTCGTCAGACTCAAAACTCCACAGTCCTCCGAATATAGAATTTCTTACATATCCAATTTTATTAGCAATTTTTTCAACACATTTTAAATTTGTTTCGCAATTTCTAATTACTAAAAAACCATAAGTGTGCAGACTTTTTAAAAAGTTTTTAAATCCATCATTTGATAAGATAGAATTATAATCTACAAATATCTCTTGGTGAATTTCATTTGATCCCCAAATTTTTAAATTTGATTTTGTTTCTCTTTTTTTATCTATTTTATTATTTACTAAAAATTCAAATGAATATTGGACTGGCTTTTCTAGATCAGGCCAGGAGATGCTCAAGTATTTGCCATTTTCTAATATTTCAGCATTTTTTATTTTTAAATTTAGATCTAAAGATGCTGTAAAAGTCTTTCGTTGACTAGACCTTTTGTCCCAATTTTGCTCATCTTTTGCATGATCTCGCAACCAAATATTAGGAAAAATTTCTGAGTTTTCTCCGCCAAAATGGACATGAAGATCATTTGGTAATATTTCAATTTTTGTAATCATTTACTTAGGTTGTAAGCAAAGTTTGCTCCTAAATTATCTTTTAACTCATTATTAAATTTAGCAGCCTCTGCTCCGTCTATAATTCGATGGTCATATGATAGTGATAAAGGTAAAATAGTTCTTGGAATAAATTTTCCGTCTTTAAATACCTGTTTTTTATAGCTTCTGCCTATTCCAAGGATAGCAACTTCAGGAAAATTAATTATTGGTGTAAAGAACGATCCTCCAATTCCACCTAAACTAGTAATAGTCATCGATCCACCAAAGAATTCTTTTTTATCAATTTTTAGATTTCTGCAATCATCACTTACTTTTTTCAAGTCCTTACTTAAATCTTTTATATCTTTTCGATTAGCATCTCTAATCTTAGGTACCATAAGTCCATGTTGGGTATCAACTGCGATGCCGATGTGAAAATACTTTTTAAATATAATTTTACCATTTTCAATATCATCAATTGATGAATTAAAAGATGGAAATTTTTTAAGTGATAGTACTAATGCTTTTATAATAAATGCAAGTGGAGTAATTTTTATTTTTTCTCCAGAGTAGTTATCTTTAAGTGAACTTCTAAACTCTTCCATTTCGGTGATATCAGCTTCATCATGATTTGTAACATGTGGAATATTAGTCCAAGAGTTAACTAGATGAGGAGCAGCAATTTTTTTAACTCTAGAAATATCTTTAATTTCAACTTCTCCAAAATCTGAATGAGGATATTCACTTTTAATAACTTTTTCATTTTTACTTTCTTTTGTATCAATGTTTTGATTAATATTAGACGAAACAAATTCTTTCAAATCTTTTTCTGTAACCCTGCCTAATCTTTCCGAACCTTTAACATTAGTTATATCAACACCTAATTCTCTAGCAAACTTCCTAACTTTTGGACTTGCAGATGTTTTGTTATATTGATTAGACATTTACATCTTTGTTGGTATAGGTTTATTTTTATCAATATTATAATTTTTAATTGCATCTTCAGCATACTTTGATGTAATAAGTTGCTCTTTGGCTAAAACACTAAGGCTGTAAGCAACAATATGTTCTTTATCTACTTCAAAAAAACTTCTTAAATTTTTTCGTGTGTCGCTTCTTCCATATCCGTCAGTACCAAGAGAATAAAAACTTTTTTTTGTAAAAGATCTTATTTGATCTGCATTAATTCTCATGTAATCAGTGGCTGCAAGTATGGGTCCTTGCTGCTTTCCTAAGCATTCCTCAATATATGATTTTTTGTTAGTTTCTGAGGGGTTTAATAGGTTTTGTCTCTCAACTTCCATCCCATTTTTCCTTAACTCGTTGAAACTTGTAACACTCCAAACTTCACTGTCTATCTGATACTCTTTTTTGAGTATATCTGATGCCGCCATCATTTCTCTAAGAATTGTTCCAGATCCCAATAATTGGATTTTAGCTTCTTTTGAACTTGATGACTCTTTTATTTTGTACATTCCTCTGAGAATTCCATCTTCACAATCTTTTGGCATTTCAGGATGAGAATAATTTTCATTCATTGTAGTAATATAGTAAAAAATATTCTCATTTTTTTCATGCATTCTCCTTAAACCTTCTCTAAAAATTACAGCTAATTCATAATGGAATGTAGGATCATAGGATATGCAGTTTGGAATTGTAGATGCGAGTAAATGACTATGCCCATCTTGATGTTGAAGTCCTTCCCCTGCAAGAGTTGTTCTTCCAGCTGTTGCGCCAATTAAAAAACCTCTTGCTTGGCTGTCTCCAGCTGCCCAAGCAAAATCTCCAATTCTTTGAAAACCAAACATAGAATAGAAAAGATAAATTGGTATCATTTCAACATCATGGTTAGTGTAAGCTGTGCCTGCAGCAATCCAAGATGACATGGAACCTGCCTCTGTAATTCCTTCTTCTAATACTTGACCACTTTTTTCTTCTCTATAAGAAGAAAGTTGTGCAGAGTCTTCGGGCTCATACTTTTGACCTTCATGAGCATAAATTCCTATTTTTTGAAAGAAACCTTCCATTCCAAAAGTTCTAGCTTCGTCTGGAATAATTGGGACTAATTTTGGAGCAACATTTTTATCTCTTAAAAGATTTGTTAGCATTCTAACAAGTGCCATTGTTGTAGACATTTCTTTCTCACCAGTGGAAGTCTTCATAAAATCAAAAATATCTTTACTTGGAGCTTTAATTGGTTTTGAGTACGATGTTCTTTCTGGAATAAATCCTCCTAATTCTATCCTTCTCTTTTTTAAATATTTTATTTCTTCTGAATTTTCGTCTGGTTTAAAATATTCAATATTTTTGACTTGGGCATCTGTTAAAGGAACATCAAATCTATCCCTATAATACATTAAATCATCCACATCTAATTTTTTTTGCTGGTGGGTAGTATTTACACTTTCTCCACTTTTTCCCATACCATAACCTTTTATGGTTTTGGCTATTATAACTGTGGGACTTCCTTTGTGATTGACTGCTTTATCATAAGCAGCATAAACTTTATGAGGATCATGACCTCCTCTATTTAATCGCCAGATATCGGTATCTGACATTGATGAAACTAACTCTTTTGTTTCAGGATATTTACCAAAAAACTTTTCTCTCACATAAAGTCCATTTCTTGCTTTAAAAGCCTGATATTCACCATCCACAGTCTCATTCATAATTTTTACCAGATGTCCCGTCCTGTCATTTGCTAAAAGTGTATCCCAATATGAACCCCAAATGACCTTTAAAACATTCCAGCCCGCACCTCGAAAAATACCCTCTAGTTCTTGAATTATTTTTCCATTTCCTCTAACTGGACCATCTAATCTTTGTAAGTTACAGTTAACAACAAATATTAAATTGTCTAAATTTTCACGAGCTGCTAACCCTATTGCGCCAAGTGACTCCGGCTCATCCATTTCTCCATCACCTAGAAATGCCCAGACTTTTCTCCCTTCGTCTTTAATTAATCCTCTATTAATAAGATATTTCATAAATCTTGCTTGATATATCGCTAACATTGGACCAATCCCCATTGAGACAGTTGGGAACTGCCAAAAATTAGGCATTAGCCAGGGATGAGGGTATGAAGAAAGACCACCTGTTTTTACCTCTTGTCTAAATCTATCTAATTGTTTTTCATTTAATCTTCCCTCAAGAAAGGCCCTAGCGTACATACCAGGTGCACTATGACCTTGAAAATATACTAGATCACCTCCAAATTTATTATTTTTTGCTCTCCAAAAATGATTCATTCCTACATCATATAATGTTGCTGCAGATGCAAATGTTCCTATGTGCCCACCAAGCTCAGGATATTTTTTATTTGCCCTTACTACCATAGCTGCTGCATTCCACCTTATTAATGATCTTAACTTCCGTTCTATATTTTGATCTCCTGGAGATCTTTTCTCTTCCTCAGGAGGTATAGTATTTACATATGGAGTAGTTTGAGTATGAGGAATTTTTGATCCAGCTTTGTAGGATTGATCAATTAATTGTTTTATTAAAAAATGGGCTCTTTCTGAACCATCATTTTGTAGTACTGCACTTAAAGAGTCTAGCCATTCTTTTGTTTCAACAGGATCAATATCATCATTACTACTAACCATCTTAACTTCATTTATCAGTTTGGTTTGTTTGATCTGTTTTGGCTCAACAACTTTTGTTTCAACTTTGATATCAGCTTTTGTAGCAGTTTCAGCTTCCTCTATTAACTTTTCTGTTGAAGGTGGGATTTTTTCACTTAATGTTTTAGTAATTTTTTCCTCTTTATCCTGATTATCTGAGGACATTGTTAGTATCAGATCACCTTTTGAGACTTTATCTCCAATTTTAACATTAATATTTTCTACCTTACCTTCATAATTTGATGGTACTTCAACACTTGACTTATCACTCTCCAATGTGACGACAGGATCGTTTTTGTTGATTTTATCACCTTTTTTTACAAGTACTTCAATTATTTCGACATTTTCAAAATCTCCAATGTCTGGAACTAATAAATCTAAATTCATTTTTTTATTATATATATATCAATATTTGCTAAAAAAATAATTTACATTATTAATTATGTATAAAAACTGTACAAATTGCGCCTGTAGCTCAATTGGATAGAGCGCTTGGCTACGGACCAGGAGGTTCTGGGTTCAACTCCTAGCAGGCGCACCAA
The DNA here is from genome assembly GCA_902551985.1 of uncultured Pelagibacteraceae bacterium. GTDB lineage: Bacteria > Pseudomonadota > Alphaproteobacteria > Pelagibacterales > Pelagibacteraceae > Pelagibacter. The sequence continues at coordinate 129,479 of CACDFI010000002.1, forward strand.
AACGAAAGGATAAATGAAAATATCACTTGAAAAATCTGTAATATATTTCTTTTGTTTAGTTTTGTTATTTATATTAATTATGGCAATAATCTTTTAATGAAAAAATTTGAGCAATTAAGTAATAAACCAAGTTACATGAAACATAATGGTGGTTTGTTATTTAGATCTATAAGTAAAAAAAAATTTGAGTTTAAAACAAAAATCAAAAAAACACATTTAAATAAAGCTGGGATAACACATGGTGGTTATATATGCACAATAATTGATGCTGGTGCAGGAACTGCTTGTCACAAAGCAAGTGGTAACAAACCCTGTGTAACTATCTCGTTGGATATTAAATTTATAACTCCTTCTTACTTGGGGGATGAATTATTAGGAACAGTTGAAATTCAAAAAGTTACTAAATCAATGGTTTTCATTAATTGTAAACTAAAGTGCAAGAACAAACTTGTTGCTAGCGCAGTTGGAATTTGGAAAATTTTAAGAAGACCACTTCCAAATGCTGGCTTAGGTGGATAAATTTTATTTTCTTAATTGAAACAAAAACACTGGCAATACTAAAACTAGGCCAATAATTGATGAACTTAAACCTGGTGCAATAAATAATAATGAAATTACACCAAGATACCATCTTTGAAAAGTAGATACTGATTTAAATAAATATCCTGTGAAACCAATTCCAATTAATCCAATGCCAATCATTGCAGATATTAAAGTTACAAAGAAGTCATAGAAGTTAAATCCTTGCGCAACCAATAACAATGATGGTGAATAAACGAACACAAAGGGTACAAGTGCTTTTGCAATACCTAGTCTAAAAGCTGTATTGCCAGTAGTGAATGGATTTGATCCAGCTATACCAGCTGCAGCGTATGCTGCAAGAGCAACTGGCGGAGTTATATCTGCTAAAACTCCATAATAAAAAACAAAAAAATGCGAAACTATTGGTTCAATTTGTAATTGAGTAAGAGCTGGCGCTGCAACAGCAACAAGAATTATATAAGTTGCAGTTGTTGGAACTCCAGTACCCATGAATATGCATGATATTGCAATTAATATTAAAGAAAAAAATAATGTCAGATCTTGAAGTGTAAAATAATTAAATGGTAAAAAGTTTAAGAAGAATCCACCAATATCTCCTGCTGTTTGTATTACCACATATCCTAATCTAAATCCGACTCCAGTTAATGTAACTACACCAACTATTATACCTATTGAAGTAGCAGCTGCCCCAACTGCTAAAGTGTTTTTTGCACCTCTTGCTAGGCACTCAAGTAAATCATTAAACGTAAGTCTATTTTTTTTCCGAATAAATCCGATGACTACACATGCAATAATTCCATTTACTGCAGCATAATCTGGAGTACGACCAATCAATATTAAATATACTAGTAAAATTAAAGGAACAATTGCTAGCCAATTATCTCTTATTATTTTTAAAAATTTTGGAACTTCACTTTCATTTAAACCTCTCAGACCTAATTTTTTTGCCTCTAAATGAACCATTACAAAAATTCCAAAATAATGGAGCAAAGCAGGAATTAATGCTGCTGCCAAAATATCTCTTAGGGGTAATTCTAAATATTCAACCATTATAAAAGCTGCAGCTCCTAATATAGGTGGAGTAATTTGTCCTCCAGTAGAAGCTGTAGCTTCAACAGCACCAGAAAAATGTGGAGGGTAACCAACTTTTTTCATTGCTGGAATTGTAAGAGAACCAGTTGTAACTGTATTAGCAATTGAGGAGCCAGATATAGTTCCAAGAAAAGCTGAGGAAAAAATTGCAACTTTTGCTGGTCCTCCAGAATATCTTCCAGCTATTACCATTGCTAAATCAATAAATAATTGACCCAAACCTATTCTTGTTGCTAGCACTCCAAATAGAATGAATAAGAATACATATTGGGCCATCACACCCACTGCAATTCCGTAAATTCCTTGGTTTGTTATATAAATATGATTAACAAAACCAGCCCAACTGCTACCACCATGCTTTAGAGCTCCAGGAAAAATAGGGCCATAGAGTGCAAAAATCATAAATATTATGCAAATTAATGGTAGAGTGTATCCTATTGATCTTCTCGCAGCCTCTAGAGTTAAAATAATCAGAATTGAACCCATTATAACTTCAGTGCTAGAGGGATTTCCAACTCTGCTAGCTAATATTTCTGGAGGCAATAATGGTAAATAAAGTGCGGTTACAACTACTAAAATTGAAAATAAAATATCTATTAACGGAACTTTATTTTTAAACTGTTTATCCCCGAAATTTTTCCATCCATAAAATAAAAATACAAGACCAACGACAAAGGAAATATGAATACCTCTATGAAGAATATCTCTTATGGTTCCAAATCCCGAAGCATAGAAATGGTAAATTGACATTGCAACCAAAGCAACATAAGTAAGTGTTTTTAGGAAATTTTTTAACTTCCTTTCATTACTTTTTATCTCAAATTTTTCTTCAAGTTTTGCAACATCGTCGGGTGAAATATTAAATTGGGACATAATAATGCCCTAGATCTAATTGATCTAGGGCAAATTGATTTTTAAGATTTAATTTAAAAGTCCTGCTTCTTTGTAGAACTTTTCTGCACCAGGGTGTAGAGGCACACCTACTCCAGAAAGAGCTGTATCAGGTGTTATAGTTTTTCCCTTAGCGTGACCAACGTCCATAAGCTTTCTTGACTCTTTATTCCACAAAGCTTTGGTAATTTGGTAAATTAATTCACTATCTTCTTTAGCTGATGTAAACCATTGAGCACCCACTGCTACAGTGTTAACTTGATCAACACCCTCATAGGTTCCAGAAGGAATTGGGCTTTCTGAGAAAAAACCATATTTTGAAGTTAACGCTTTAGCTCCTGAACCGTCGATTGGAACTAATTTTATGTCAACTGCAGATGCTAGTTCTACGATTGCACCAGTTGGATAACCTGCAACAACAAAAATTGCATCAACTTTACCATTTCTTAATGCATCTGTTGCAGCTTTACCTTTCAATGCTTCAGCTTTTACATCACTTGTGCTTAATCCATTAGACTCTAATATTAACTTTGCATCGACATATGTTCCAGATCCAGGCTCATCAAGTGAAACTCTTTTTCCTTTTAAGTCTTTCACTGAATTAATATTACTTTTTTTGAGCGCTACTAAATGTATGTGTTCTTGAAAGAGAGCTGCAATAGTTCTCAAATCTTTAGCAGGTTCTTTTCCTTCCATTGTTCCAGTGCCAGTATATGCCCAATAAGCAACATCTGATTGTGCAAAACCTGAGTTTCTTAATCCTGAAATTATTGCATTTACATTATCAACTGATCCTCTAGATGAAACAGCTGATGCTATTAGATTTGGCACTCCACAGCTACCACCTTTACCACATTCTCTAGATCCTGGTGGCTTTGAAATTGCATTAGCGATCATACCTCCAACTGGGTAGTAAGTGTAAGCAGTACCGCCTGTACCAATCGTAAAAAATTTAAGTTCTTGTGCAAATGATTTTCCTGACAAAGCAATCATCAAGAATAAAATCATTAGAGAACCTTTAAATAATTTTTTAAACATATTTTCTCCAATCTATTAGTTATTATTACTATTTAATAACAATCAAATATTATTGTCTATAAAAATTTAAATATAATTATGGTTTCTTAAGCTCTTCTATATTTTTATATTCTTGTAAAATTGAAGGATTTATTAATGCTTGAATATTTTTAATTTTGTTTCCCTCAATAATATTTTTAACCGCAAGCTCAACTATTTTTCCATTTTTTGTTCTAGGAATATCAGAGACCTCAATTATTTTTTTTGGTACATGACGTGGGGATGCATTTTGACGAATAGCCTTTTTTAATTTTAGCGATAGATTTTCATTAAGTGTTTTAGGTTTTTTAAGAACTATAAATAAAATAATTCTCACATCATTATCCCACCGTTGTCCAATAACTATAGACTCTTTTACCTCATTAAATTTATCAACAATAGAATATATCTCTGCAGTACCTAATCTGGCACCTCCTGGGTTAAGAGTTGCATCTGATCTTCCATAGATGATATATCCACCATTAGATTTTCTTTCAGCATAATCTCCATGATGCCAAATATTTTTGTATTTTTCAAAATACGCTGATTTATATTTTTTATTATTTTTATCATTCCAAAAATAAATTGGCATTGACGGAAAAGCTGATTTGCAAACTAATTCTCCTTTTTTATTAATTAACGACCTACCTCTTTCAGAAAAAACATCTGTATTCATTCCTAATCCATTATTCTGAATTTGTCCTTTAAAGACAGGAGAGTAAATATTTCCTAATACAAAACATGAAACAAGGTCTGTTCCACCTGCAATAGAGGCTAAATGAACATTTTTTTTAACACTTTTATAAATATAATCAAAACCATCAGGAGATAATGGTGATCCAGTAGAACATATAGTTTTAAGATATTTTAGTTTGTATTTAGTCTTTATATTTAAATTTAATTTTTTTAATTGATCAATATATTTTGCGCTGATCCCAAACAGAGATATTTTCTCTTTTTCAGCTATTTTAAAGAGTAGATCACTTCTTTTGTGCATTGGGAAACCATCAAAAAGAACTATTGAGGCTTTAGATGCTAAAAACGTAATTAACCAATTCCACATCATCCATCCACAAGTAGTGAAATAAAACACATTATCACCTGGTTTAACGTTACAGTGGAGTTTATGTTCTTTTAAGTGTTGCAACAAAACGCCACCGGCTCTGTGACATATACACTTTGGTTTTCCAGTAGTTCCACTTGAATATAAAATTGCTAATTCTTTATCAAAATCAAATTTTTTGAATGAAAACTGTTCTTCCTTTTTATTTTTAATATTTTTATAATAATAAATTCTTACTCCTTTCAACCTTAATTTTTTTAAAGTTTTTTTACCTGGATAATTTGTAATAAGTACACTTTTAATAGATTTAATTTTTTTAAGAATTAAAGGTAATCTTTCGATTATATTTATTTCTTTACCATTATAATAATATCTATCAGTAATAATTAAAAGTTTAGGTTTAATTTGAGAAAATCTTTCTATAACTCCTTGTGTGCCAAAATCTGGAGAACAAGATGACCATATAGCTCCTATTGCACTAGTTGCTAAAAAACACTCAACTGTCTCAATTTGATTTACAGTATATGCTGCAATTCTATCTTTTTGTTTTATTTTATTTTCTTTTAAAAAATTAATTAATTTTAAGGTATTATTATTTAATTCATTCCAAGATTTCTCTTCCCTGAAACCGTTTTCACTTATAAATGTAACAGCTTTTGAATTATCATTTTTTGATAATAGATTATCCGCATAATTTAATTTGGATTTAATTAAAAATTTACTTTTAATTATTTCTTTAGGAAAATGAAATTTTTCATTTTTAATGCCTTTGATATTTGAATAATCCCAAACCGAAGACCAAAATAATTTGGGATATTTTATTGTCCAATCAAATAATTTTTTGTAATTTTTCTTTGGGGAATAATTAAATTTTGTTTCCAAAAATTTTTCAAATTCAAATAAATTTGATTTTGCTATTGTTTGAGAATTAGCTTCCCACAATTTTTGAGACATAAAAAAATATATTTAATTTTTATAAATTATGATAACCTTAAAACGTTAAATTTTAAAAATGAGAACTTTTTCTTTGATGATTCGGACTAGTTTTAGCCCATTTTTGTTCTTTAGAGGTAACAATATATAGTACTGGTTAATAAAATCATACCAAAACTAGAAATGACAAAAAATAAAATCACAGCAGTTCTCGGTCCCACAAATACTGGAAAAACCTTCCTAGCAATTGAAACTATGCTTTCTTTTGACTCGGGTATGATAGGTTTTCCATTGAGACTTTTAGCTAGAGAAGTTTATGACAAAATTATTAAAAAAGTTGATACATCAAAAGTAGCCTTAATAACTGGTGAGGAAAAAATTATTCCAATAAATGCAAAATATTTTCTGTGCACTGTTGAATCTATGCCATTAGATAAAAATTTAGAATTCGTGGGAATTGATGAAATACAAATGTGCAATGACCACGAAAGAGGTCATATTTTTACAGACAGATTGTTAAATATGAGAGGTGAAAAACTCACAATGTTGATGGGATCAAATTCAATGAAAAAAATCATTCAAAAACTTGATGATGATATTGAATTTAAAAACCGAGAAAGACTATCAAAATTATCATTTGGAGGTCACAAAAAAATTTCAAGAATAGAAAGAAAAAGTGCTGTAATTGCATTTTCCACTGAGGAAGTGTATGCAATCGCAGAGTTAATAAGACGGCAAAAAGGTGGAGCAGCTATTGTGATGGGGTCTCTTAGTCCCAAAACAAGAAATGCTCAAGTCAGTTTATATCAATCTGGTGATGTTGATTATTTAGTAGCAACTGACGCAATTGGAATGGGTATAAATATGGACCTTAATAATGTCTATTTCTCAAATTTAAAGAAGTTTGATGGTAAAAAATTGAGAAATTTGAATATTTCTGAAACAGGTCAAATTGCAGGTAGAGCAGGGAGATATTTAAATGATGGTATATTTGGAACTACAGGTGAATGTAAAGAGATTGGGTCAGAAGAAATTGAGGCATTAGAAACACATAGCTTTCCGGATATTCAAACTATTTTTTGGAGAAACACAAAATTAAATTTTTCAAATAAAGTTTCTCTATTAAAATCTCTGGACGAGAGACCTTACGTAGACTGGTTAAGAAGGATCAGTGAGTGTCAAGACGAAAAAGTATTGAAATATTTTTTAAAAGAAGCTCCAAATTTAGAGATACATGACAATCCTCAAATTTTACATATACTTTGGGAATGTTGTCAAATACCAGATTTTGTAAAGAAAACTTATGGTCATCACTTTGAAGTAGTAAGCAAAATATTTAATTTTTTAACAAGTGGGAGTAGAAAAGTTCCTAACCAATACATGAAAGATCAACTATCATTATTAGATAAATTAGATGGTAATGTAGACTCTTTATCAAATAGAATTGCAAATGTTAGAACTTGGGCTTACGTATCAAACAAGTCTAATTGGGTTGAAAATCAAGACTATTGGATAGAGAGGACAAAAAATCTAGAGGACAAACTTTCTGACAGATTGCATGAAGAATTAACAAAAACATTTATTGATAAAAGAGCTAGTGTTCTGGCTAAAGGTTTGAAGCAAGATATTATTTTCGAAACTGAAATTATTGATGATGAAAAAGTGATGATAAACCAACAATTTATTGGACGATTAAAAGGTCTTAAATTAGAGTTAGATTTAAAAGTCGATACATTGGATGCAGATATTAAATCTTTAAAAAAAGCTGCGAGACAAAATGTTGGCCCTGAGATTATTAAAAGAATTACACAGATAATCGAAACTGGTTTAATTGAACTAAAAGACGATTTTAAAATTTATTGGAAAAATAATCAGATAGCAAAATTAATGCCCGGTTCTGATTATTTAAATCCTCAAATTCAATTGATTATTGATGAAATGATTGAAAATAACGAAAAATTAAGACTAAGCTCCTTTCTGCAGTATTGGATAAATAATAAAATTGAAACTGAGTTAAAAAGTTTAATAGATTTAAAAAATGTTAAAGATAATAATTCGGAATTAAGAGCTTTAGCTTATCATCTTTATGAAAATAATGGAGTTGTTAAGAGAGATGAAGTATCAGGTTACTTAAATAAACTTGATCAAGATGAAAGAAAAAAAATGAGAGACTTAGGAGTAAAGTTTGGCAGATACCACGTTTTTTTATTTAAATTATTTAAACCAAGTTCTGTGTCATTAAGAATTCTTTTATGGAAAATCTTTAACGAAAAAAGTTTAGATTTTATACCTCCAACATTTGGATTGAATTTTTTAGAAGAAAAAAAAATACTCAATAAAAATCTTATGCTGTTATGTGGTTTTGAAAAGTTTGAAAAATTATATGTTAGAATAGATATTTTAGAAAGATTATTTCTTATGATTTTTAATACTAAATCAGATGACAAGACTAAAGAGGTTAAGTTAATTCCTGAAATGCTCAATTTGTTAGGTTGTAATAAAGAAAATTTTGTGAAATTAATTAAGAAAATGAATTATAAAACTTATGAAAAAAATAAAGATCTATACTTTAAATATATCTCATTTAAGAAAATAACAAAGAAAGATAACAATAAGAATTTCAAGGATAATCCATTTAAAGTTCTGTCTCAACTTAACCTAAAATAATGTTCAATATATTTAAAAAAGAAAACAATGAAAAGGAAAGTAATCACCCATCAATAATGGCGGTTGCATGTTTATTAATTCACTCTGCCAAAATTGACGAGAATTATACTGATAAAGAAAAAAAAATTATTAAAGATGCAGTTGTTGAAATGGGTGCTAATGCTCAAGAAATTGATGGAATAATTCAAGTTGCTGAAGAGAAAGAAAAAGACTCTAATCAAATTCTAGATTTTACAAGAGAGATTAAAAATATCGATGAGGAAGACAAAAAAATAATAATAGAGGCTTTATGGGATATTATTTATTCTGATGAAAACGCAGATATGTATGAAACTAATTTAATGAGAAGAATATCTGGTTTACTCTATCTAGATCCAAAAGTTGTAGGAGATATAAAAGAGAAAGTTAGTCAAAAAAAAGCATGACATATTTAGTAAATGATAAATGCATCAAATGTAAATTGATGGATTGTGTTGAAGTATGTCCAGTTGATTGTTTTTACGAGGGTAAAAATATGCTTGTAATTAAACCCGATGAGTGTATAGATTGTGGCGTTTGCGAGCCTGAATGTCCAGTAGACGCCATAATATCTGATAATGATGATAGTGGAGGCAAGTGGCTGGAAGTAAACAAAAAATACTCGGATATATGGCCAAACATTAGTGAAAAAAAAGATCCTCCAGTGGATCACGAACAATTTAAAGACGTTAAAAATAAATATGAAAAATATTTTAAAGAAAATCTTGAATAAAAAAAAAACAAAAAAAGTTGTTAAAAAAAAAGTTAAAGCCGTTAAAAAAGTAGCTAAAGCAAAAAAGATAGTAAAAATAAAGAAAGTAAAAAAAAAAATAGTAAAAGATCAGAAAAAGAAAGATAAAGTTGAAGTTAAATCTGATCCATTAAGAATTCCAAAAAATAATGAGCAAAAACCTGAAATCAAAAAAGTAAAAAAACAGGAAACGGAAAAAAAAATATTTAAAATCAAAGATTATGTAGTTTATCCAAAACATGGGGTAGGCCAAATTACTGAAACGAAGAAAATCAATATTGGGGGAATTGATGTTGAGACGTACATTTTAAAATTTGAAAAAGATAAGGCTAATGGTATGGTACCAGTAAATAAACAATCACATTTAAGGCCTTTAGCTACAATCAATCAAATTAATAAATGTGTAAGTATCTTAAAAAGTAAACCAAAAATTAAACGTTCAATGTGGAGCAGGAGAGCTCAAGAATATGAAGCGAAGATTTCTTCAGGAAAAATTTATGAATTAGCTGAAGTCGTTAGGGACCTTAACAAAGGTGATGATATAATGATTGATCAATCTTACAGCGAAAGACAATTATTTGAAAAGGCTTATGAAAGACTATTGACTGAATTTCAAATAGTAATGGGATCGAATTTAGAAGATGCACAGAAAAAACTTGATAAAGCCTTAAAAAGAAACTTAGAGAAGCAAATTCAAAAAACTGAGGAAAAAACAGTACCAGAAGAATTTAATAATTCAGAAATAGAGGAGTAAAAAAAACGCTCCTCACGCAAACGCCATGAGAAGCGTTATCAGTTAAAAAGAATACTAAACTATCTTCTTTTTTTCTTCTTAGCTTTTTTCTTAGCTTTTTTCTTAGTTTTCTTTTTAGCAGCTTTTTTTCTTCTTTTAGCCATCTTTAGCTCCCTTTTTTTATAAACGAATCTTTATGATTCGTTAATAACTAATTTTTATTTTTTTTGCTTAGTTATGTCAAATATATAATTATTTGAAAAAAATTTAAAAAATAAATTTTTTTTTAATTTTTTTTAATAATTAAAAAAGTTAAATAAATCGCTATTAATAAAGTGTTTTTTTAAAACTTTTTAATAAAGTTTTTCAAATTGATTTTTATATTTTGTAACTATTTTATATCTTTTAAGTTTTAAAGTTGGGGTTAACATTCCATTTTCAATTGAAAATTTTTCATTAATTATAAAAAATTTTTTTATTTGTTCTATTTTTGAAAGGTTTTGATTCACTTTGTTAATTTCTTTTTCTATTTGTTCATTAGAAACATTTACATTTTCTTCAGATAAAACTAATAGAGCCACTAAATAAGGTTTATTATCTCCATAGACAATTGACTGATCAATTAAATTTGAATTTGATAACTCATTTTCTATTTTAACAGGTGAAATATTATCTCCACCTGGGGTAATTAATATGTCCTTTTTTCTATCAGTAATTTTTAAATAACCATTATCAAAAATTCCAATATCTCCTGTATGTAGCCAGCCATCTTTAAGGACTTTTTTAGTTTCTTCCTCATTATTCCAATAACCTAACATTACATTTTCACCTTTAACTAAGATTTCTCCATCTTCAGCTATTCTTACATCATTACCTTTAAATGGTGGGCCTACAGTCTCAACTCTAATATCATGTATTGGGTTACAACTGACTACTGGTGAGGTTTCAGTTAATCCATATCCTTGTAAAGTAGGTAGGCCTATCGCATTCAGAAAAACTCCAATATCTTTATCAAGTGCCCCACCCCCTGATACAAATGTTTTAAGTTCGCCTCCAAACTGAGATTTTATTTTTTTTCTTACTATCTTATCCAAAAAATTATCAATTATTTTTTCAATAAATGACAAATCTTGTTTTAAAATTTTTTTTTTTCCAAGTTCTAACATTTTTAATATTAATTTCTTTCTAATCCCATTAGCTTTATTAAAACTAGCATTTATTTTTTGATAAAGATTTTGATAGAAACGAGGAACAGCAGTCATTAATTGAGGCTTACAATCATTCATATTTTTAATCAATTTTTCAATACTCTCTGCATAAAATATTTTAGCTCCAACACTTATTTGCACAAATTGAACAGTATGCTCATAAGAATGTGAGAGAGGTAACCAAGTTAAGAACCTAGTTTGGTTTGATAGTAGGGGATCTAAAATATCTAATGCACCTTCACAGTTATTTAAAATTCCACCATGACTTAGAATTACACCTTTTGGATTACCTTGGGTACCTGAAGTATAAATAATACAAGCTGGATCTTTTCTTTCTAATTCAACCTTGGGAATGCTTGCATCTTCATAATTTAAATTCGTAAGTAAATTGTTTAAATTTATATATTTTTTTTTATCAAAATCTAATTCTTCAAATGAAAATATTTTTTCGATAAATTTACTTTTTTTAATTATATTTTTTATTTTGTTAAATTGTTCCTGATTAGAGACAAAAATTAGTCTTGGATTACAATCATTGATAATATAATCGTAATCGCGTTCTGCATAGGTAGTATATGCTGGTACAGTAATAGCTCCTGACAACATTATAGAAAGATCGGTGATAAACCATTCTGGCCTATTTTCAGATATTAGCAAACATCTATCACCCTTTTTAATATATTTTTTTATCTCAGAAGAAACTTTTTTTAGAGAATGAAAAGTTTTTTCCCAATTAAATTTATTTGTATGATCTTTCAAAGATACTAGTAGATCGTTATTTTTATTTTGTATTTGATAATTTACAAAAAATAATTCAATAAGATTATTATAATTTTTTATACTCATAAATTTCTGGTGGGCAAAGAGAGAATCGAACTCTCACAGTATTGCTACTATTGGATTTTGAGTCCAACGCGTCTACCAGTTCCGCCATTCGCCCAAAACTAATATAATTTAACTAATAGTATTAAATCACTTATTGTAATAAAAGAAAATATGTTTAAAGAGCTTTACAATAAAACAATTCAACTTGCAGGGCATAGAAGGTCTAAATCAATTTTAGGATTAGTATCTTTTATTGAAAGCTTTGTATTTCCAATACCACCTGATGTTTTAATAATTCCAATGACAATTGCTCGAAAGCAAGAATGGATAAAAATTGCTTTAGTCGCAACTTTAGGCTCAGTTTTAGGAGCTTGTCTAGGATATTTTATAGGATATGTATTTTTTAATGAGATTGGATTAAAAATATTTGAAATTTACGCCGTGGATGATGCCTCTTTTTTAAAAGATAAAGTTTCATCTGAAGGTGGTGTTATTGCCTGGATTACCCTTTTAGCAATTGCTGGCTTTTCACCTGTTCCCTTTAAACTGTTGACAATTACTAGTGGATTTATTCATTTCAATTTATTTTACTTCGTAATTATATGCATATTGACAAGAGGGTCCCGCTTTTTTTTAATTGCTTTTCTGATTGGTAATTTTGGTCCAAAAATGAAAAAAATGATTGAGAAAAAATTATTAAAATTTTCTCTTATTTTATCAATGTTATTAATTGGTTTTGCTTTTTTAATTTATAAATTCTTAAATTATTTTATTAATTAATAATGAACTTATTTACTAATCGAAAAAATTTTTATTTTATTATTTTTCTAATTTCAGTCACTTCTATTCTTTCGGCTTTATACGTAGAGTTTGTACTAAATTATAAACCATGTAAGCTGTGTATTTATCAAAGAATTCCTTATCTAGCTGCGATATTTATTTGTTTTGTTGGATTTAATTATAATAAAGACGATAATATTTTAATAATTTTAATAATAATATTCACATTAAGTACTATTATTTCTGGATATCACTTTGGAATAGAAAATAGTTTTTTTAATCAGCTATCAAGTTGCTCTAATAATTCATTGGATCTATTGAATAAAAAGGAAATTAAAGAATCTCTTGGTAAACAGATGCCAATTAATTGTAAAGATGCAACTTTTCAGATTTTAGGAGTATCACTAGCGGCAATTAACGCCATTTTATCAATTTTAATTGTTGTTATTTCAATTAGAATATTAAGTTATGAAAAAAACTAACAAAAAAAAATTAGAAGAATTTATAAGAGTAGATCATGCCGGAGAAAGAGGTGCGGTTAAAATTTATGAGGGTCAACTTCTTGCTCTAAACACTATTGTGAGAAATGATGAATTGAAAAAAAAAATTGGTGAAATGAAAAAGCATGAAGAGGAACACTCAATTTTTTTTGAGGATGAAATAGAAAAAAGAAATATAAAACCAACAAAATTTTTACCATTATGGGATTTGCTTGGATTGGGTCTTGGATTTAGCTCAACAATACTCGGAAAAAAGGCAGCAATGTTGTGTACTGCATCTGTAGAAGAAGTAATTGACGAACATTACAAAAATCAAATTGATCAAATTGAAGTAGACGAAAAGAACTTAAAAGAAAAAATAATAAAATTTAGGCAAGATGAATTAGATCATAAGGATATAGCATATGAGGAAGGAGCTACGAAGAAGGGTTTTTATTCAATTATGGATAAAGTAATAAAAACTGGTTCTAAGCTTGCTATAAAAATTTCTGAAAAAATTTAATTACGGTTCAAGTTCAACATCCCAGTATAAATAATCCATCCAACTTTTATGTAAAAAGTTTGGTGGAAAATTTTTACCATTTTTATGGAGGTCCTCTGTAGTAGGTTGAAAAGGCCATTGGCTTAGTGTCATACCTGATTTTTTTAATAGTCTTCCTCCTTTTTTAACATTACAGGACGAACAAGCTGTTACGACATTATCCCAATTGGTTTTGCCTCCTTTTGATCTTGGCAGTAAGTGATCAAAAGTTAATTCATCTTTGCTACCACAATATTGGCAACTAAACTTATCTCTTAAAAAAACATTGAACCTTGTAAAGTTAGGGTTTGATTGAGGTCTAATATAAGATTTAAGAGCAATTACACTTGGAAGTTTCATGCTAAACGAAGGACTTCGGATTTGTCTATCATAATAACTAACAATAGAAACTCTATCTAAGAAAACAGATTTTATTGAGTCCTGCCAACTCCACAATGAAAGTGGATAATAACTTAAAGGCCTATAATCTGCATTTAAAACTAATGCAGGACATTTTTCTAAAGAGATATTTTGATCAGAAAACTCAATCATAACTAAAACATACATTAAATATATTTTTTATCAACACAACTAATATTATATCTAATATTTATTAACTGATTATTTTTTTTTTTATAAAGTTTAATGCCGCACTCGAAGCTTCTATAGGTATATGGTGATCACAGTTTTTAATCATTAAAGTTTCAATTTTAATTTTATTTCTAATAAAAAAATCCTTAGCTTCTAGTAAATTATTTGGTGAGACAATCGGGTCATCTTCACCATGTATCATTAAAATATCAGTTTTAGTTTTTATTCTTGAAGATAGATCCTTCATGTTTATAATTCTACCAGAAAATCCTACGATACAACTAAATTCTTTTTCGGATGTTAGGCCAACATTAAAAGACATCATACATCCTTGGCTGAAACCAGAAATACAAATTTGGGAATATTCTAAATTAAAATAATTACTTACTTCTGAAATATAACTGTTTAGAACATTTTCTGCCTTTTTCGATTCTTGAAGAATATATTGTGGATCTTCATTATTTAAATCAAACCATTGAAACCCTACTGGATTAATACTGCATACTTCATGTGCATCGGGACATAAGAAAACTGTATTTTTTAAAAATCTTTTCCAGTTTAAAGTTAACATGCTGATGTCTTTACCATCGCCTCCATATCCATGAAGTAAAATTACAGCACTTTTAACTTCCTCATTATTATCTGGTTTTATTATTGTAGTATTTAATGAAAGTTTCATAAAATTTTTGGTAACCAATTAAGTAAAGACTCATCATTAAAGTCAATATAACCAACAATTCTTCCAACCTCAAAACCATTTCGGTCTATTAGAATTGTTGTGGGTAACCCTCGTAATCTAAATATCTGGGAAAACTCTGGTCCAGATCCTGTGAATATATCTAAATTCATAATTTTCATTTCTTCAAAAAACTCCTTAGATTTTTTATAACTTTCGCCGCCAATATTAATTGGGATTATGTTTATATTTTTGAATTCATTTAAAGTTTTAAGTTTATCTAAAGATGGCATTTCTTTTTTGCAAGGAGCGCACCAAGTTGCCCAGAAATTTATTATTAATGGGTTTGATTTATAATTATTTAAACTTACTTTTTGACCTTCAGATTTAATAAATTCTACATTTTCAATTTTTTTCTTGTCTTTATGTAATATAAGATTCTTTATTTCTGGACGTTCTATTGAATATGAGACGCTAGATGATATTAAGTAGAATATTATTATAAGATAATTAAAAAAAATGGTTTTCATACAATTTAGAGTAAGTAAATATCATGGGTAAAAATAAAAACAATCAACCAATTTGGAATACTAGAATAAGAAAGGGAAAAGCAAACCTTTTTAAAAGGGTTGGTGGATCAATTTCAATCGATAAAAGATTATTTAAAGAGGATATTGAAGCTTCAATTGTTCATGTTGAGATGCTGTTTAGACAAAAAATTATAAATTTTAAAATTAAAAACAAAATAGTATGGGGTTTGAATAGAATTAAGAACGAAATTATAAAAAAAAAATTTATTTTTGATGACAAGCTTGAAGATATTCATATGAATATAGAACACAGACTCTTTGAACTAATTGGAGAAGACGCTGGGTATATTCATACTGCAAGATCAAGAAATGATCAGGTTGTGACAGATTTTAAAATTTGGTTAAGAAATGCTAATAAAGAAATTATTAAAAACATTGATGCAACAATTAAAAATATTTTAAAAAAAGCAGAAAAGAATGTTGAGACGGTTATGCCTGGTTTCACACACCTCAAAAATGCGCAACCAGTTTCTTTTGCTCATTACTTAATGGCTTACTTAGAGATGTTTAATAGGGATAAAAATAGATTTCAAAATAATTTAAAGAGCCTTAATGAAAATCCACTTGGTGTGGCTGCCCTAACAGGTACTTCTTTTAAAATTGATAGATTTTATACTTCAAAGAAATTGGGTTTCGATAGACCAACTAAAAATTCAATTGATACTGTTTCTGATAGAGATTTTGTAATTGATTTTTTATATTCTTGCTCTGCATGTGCTGTTCATATCTCAAGGATTGCAGAAGAGTTTATAATCTGGAATTCAGATGCTTTTAAACTTATTAATTTGAATGATAAAATTGTAACTGGATCATCTATTATGCCTCAAAAAAAAAATCCTGATCCTCTAGAGTACTTGAGAGGCAAAACAGGATTTATATTTGGAAATCTATTTTCTATGCTTACAACATTAAAAGGATTGCCCCTTTCTTATTTTAAAGATTTACAAGATGATAAAGAAATTGTTTTTAAATCGTTTGATCAATTAAAAAATTCCCTAACTATATTAAATGACGTTCTTAAAAATTTTTCGCCAGATAAGAAAAGGATGATTGAACTTGCAGAAAGTGGTTACATTACAGCAACTGATTTAGCAGATTACATGGTTAAAGAATTAAATTATCCATTTAGAAAAGCCTATTTACAAACAGCTAAAATCATAAATTTTGCTGAAAAAAATAAAAAAAAATTGTCAGAGCTCACCATAAAAGAATTAAATAAAATTGAAAAAGGTTTAACCGCTGATGTTCTGAAAATATTTGAACTAAAAAAATCTGTAAATTCTAAAGTTTCTTATGGTGGAACTTCTTTCGACAACATTAAGAAAATGATATTAAGTTACAAAAAGAAATAATTATGATTAAAAAAATAACTTTAATTACCATGTGTCTTATTTTATTGACTTCATGTGGAAGAAAAAATGAGCCAAAATATGAAGCATCATTAAATAATAATGTTATGAAATTTAATAATTTTAATAACGTATTTAAAATGCCAAAAAAAGATGAAATATATCAATAATATTTTTACAGTTGAAAAATCCAGTCTCACTAAAGTAATTAAAAAATTTGAAACACCAGTTTTTTGTTATTCGGAGAAAAAAATTAATGAAAATATAAATAACTTTAAAAAAAGTTTTAAATCGTTTTCTCCAATCATATGTTTTTCAACAAAGTCTAATTGTAATCTAGAAATACTTAAACTAATCAAGCGAAATGGATTAGGAGCCGATGTTGTCTCAAAAGGTGAATTAATGATTGCTCTTAAAGCAGGAATAAATTCCAAAAAGATTGTTTTTTCTGGAGTGGGTAAAACTAGGTCAGAATTGATTTATGCAATAGATAAAAATATTTTATTGATTAATTGTGAGTCAAAAAGTGAAATGTTAGAAATAGAAAGTATAGCAAAAGCAAAGAATAAAAAGATAAATATTGGAATTAGATTAAATCCAAATACAGATGCAAAAACAATTAAACAAATTTCAACAGGTAAAAAAGAAAATAAATTTGGTGTTAGTGAAAAGACATTTATTGAAATTTCAAAATATATAAAAAATTCTAAATTTTTAAATCTAAAATGTTTAAGTGTGCATATTGGGAGTCAAATTCTAGATCATAAGCCATACCAAAAAATGCTTGACGTTATAGATAAATTAATAAGAAAAATTAACTTTAATTTTGAGTTTATAGATCTTGGCGGTGGTATGGGGATTGATTATAACAAAAATAATAAGAAATTTAATTATAAAAAGTATAATCAAATTATTAAAAAATTTTTAAAAAAGCACAAATCAAAAATTGTTTTTGAACCTGGTAGATCAATCATAGGTGATACTGCAATATTAATTTCAAAAATTATTTATATTAAAGAAAATTCAAAAAAAGATTTTATTGTTATTGATGCGGCTATGAATGATTTTATGAGACCTGCATTATATGGGGCTAAGCATAAAATAATTCCACTAAAAAAAACCAATAAAATGACTAAGAAAAGTTATGATTTTGTAGGCCCAATTTGTGAGACGACAGATAAATTCCTAACCACAAGTAATTTTCAAAAATTAAATGAGAAAGATTATATTATTATTTGTGACGTAGGAGCATATGGCTCATCGTTATCTTCAAACTACAATATTAGACCTAAGCCTGCTGAAATATTAATAAGAGGTTCAAAAATAAATGTAATTAAAAAAAGACAAAAACTAAAAGATATAATTTAGTTTTTGATAAAAATGATAAGAAAATTTCTATTTTTACTTTTTTTCTTCCTAGGTATATCTATAATTTCAATAGTATTCCTGCCATCATTAATGATGCCAACTAAAATAGTTTTATTAGGTGGAAAAATGATGGGAGGGTGGGCTGCCGTTTGTCTTCAAATTTTTTTACAAACAAATATTATTGTTAAAGGTAGGGAAAATATTATTAAAAATGAAAAGTTTTTTATTGCTTGCTCACATCAATCGATGTTTGAGACTTTTTACCTACAAACAATTTTTAACGCACCAATATTTATTTTAAAGCAAGAGTTAATCAAAATACCAATATTTGGATGGTATTTAAAAAAGATAGGTTCAATTTCAATAAATAGAAATAAAGTAAGTAGAGATAACTTAGGCCTTATTGATAAAATAAAAAACTCTATAAACAATACACAAAGACCATTAATTATTTTTCCACAAGGTACAAGAGTTTTACCAAACGAAAAGGCTCCTTTTAAAAAGGGTGTTGGTAGAATTTATGACGAATTAAAAATAAATTGCCAACCTGTGGCAATAAATTCTGGAAACGTTTGGCCGAAAGATGGAAAATTATCTTCAAAAAAAACAATAACGATTTCAATTCTTCCAGCAGTAAAACCTGGAATGGAAGCAGTAGAATTTACAAATCATATAGAGGATAAAATATATACTGAGTTAAAATTAATGAATTAGCCCTTCATTGGCATTACAACATATATGCTATCATAATCAGCTGGATCTCTGATTAAGGCTGGTGAACCTGTATCTTTTAAGTAAATCTCAATGTTATCTCCATCAAGTTGGGAAGCAACATCAATTAAATATCTAGAATTAAAACTTATGTCTAACTCATGATCAAACTTAACACTTAAACTCTCTTTACCATCACCACTGTTTGTATTATTAACTGAAAGATCAAGATTATCTTTTGAAAGGTTAAATTTCACACCGTCCTTTTTATCTAGAGATACTGAAGCGACTCTATCAACTGAATTTAAAAATGATTTCAAATTAACTTCTAATTTTTTCTGATTTTCTTTAGGTATTACCTGAACATAATTTGGAAATTTTCCATCAATAAGTTTAGATATCAATATACTATTACTAATTTCAAATTTAATTTTTGATTTTATATTTGATATTTTTACTTCACCTTCATAATCCTCCAATAAAGAGCAAAGCTGAAAAATAGTCTTTTTTGGTAAAATTATCTGATCAAATTTTACTTTATTTTCAAGCCTTATCTTTGATACAGACATTCTATGACTATCTGTGGCTGCAGCAGTTAAAAAAATTTTATCATCAACTTCAGTCTGATGTAAAAATATCCCACTCAAGTAATGTCTGGTTTCATCATTTGATACAGAAAATTTACATTTATTTAAAAGTTTTAGTAATTCTTTTGATTTAATTGAAAACTCATTATCATTAAAATTTTCGTCTGTTAATGGAAATTCAGAAGCATTAATACAATTTAAATTAAAAACTGATTTCTCAGATTCTAAATGTAATTTATTTTCACTAGGATTAGAAAAGTTTATTTTATTCCCTGATGAAAATTTTCTAACGATATCATAGATTATTGAAGAAGATGAGGTAGTTTTACCTTCCTCTAATATTTCTACATTTGGAATTTGATGAATAAATATTAAATCAAGATCAGTCGCTGTTATTGTTAATTTCCCACTACTAGCATCTAACAATACGTTTGAAAGAATTGGCAAAGTGCTTCTTTTTTCAATTACACCTTGACAATAATTTAAAGATTTTTGAAGATCTTGCTGATTTACACTAAACTTCATTTTCTTTATTGTATAAAATCTTATTTTTTAAACTATCGATATTAATATTTAATTCATTATCCTCTTTTCTTAGTCTCTCAATTGTTTTAACTGAGTGAATTACGGTTGTATGATCCCGATTAGAGAATGATCTACCTATTTCTGGTAAAGATTTTGAAGTCAACATTTTTGAGAGATAAATTGCAGTCTGTCTCGGCCTCACAAGGTATCTTGATCTTCTAGGCGAAAGCATCTCGTTTTTACTAATTTTATAAAATTTACAGACTATCGTTTGGATAGTGTCAATATCCACTTTATTTTCATTAATATTTAATAAATCTTTCAATATGACTTTTACCTCAGACAAATTTGGAACTTTATTATAGATTCTTGTAAATGAAACAATTCTATTCAATGCACCTACTAATTCTCTTATACTTGTTTTGATTTCTTTGCTTAAAAAATTTTGTATTTCTTCAGAAATAATTACTTGATTGGAATAAGACAACTTTAGCTCTTCGGTTTTCGACTTGATTATTTTGTACC
This sequence comes from uncultured Pelagibacteraceae bacterium, assembly GCA_902551985.1. GTDB lineage: Bacteria > Pseudomonadota > Alphaproteobacteria > Pelagibacterales > Pelagibacteraceae > Pelagibacter. The sequence continues at coordinate 149,981 of CACDFI010000002.1, forward strand.
TGAGATCATAATCAGCATTTTGGATATCAATAACTAAACCTCCTGAAAATCTTGATTTTATTCTCTCTTGAATTCTAGAGAGTTTATTAGGTGGTCGGTCAGCTGAAATAATTATTTGTGAATTTTTATCCAACAAAGCATTAAATGTATGAAAAAATTCCTCTTGCATTGCTTCTTTACCATTCATGAATTGAATATCATCAATTAGTAAAATATCAGTATTTCTAAAATACTCTTTAAACTTTACCATATCGTTTGATTTTATTGACTTAACAAATTGATACATAAATCTTTCTGCAGATATAAACATTACTTTGTTTTTTTCCTTTAATACTAAACCGATAGCATTTAATAGGTGAGTTTTTCCCATACCTACTCCTCCATACAAATATAACGGATTATAGTGAGCTATATCTTTAGAAACTTTTTTTGAAGCCTCAAATGCAAGTTTATTACTTGCACCTGTTATAAAATTTTCAAAATTTTTATTTGGGTCAATTCTATTATATTGAAGATATGAATCTTTAATAAACGAAATATTATCTTTATTTATCTCATTATATGTCTTACTTGAAAGATTTGTATCCTCAACATCGACCTCTTTATTGTTTTTAATTATAAATTCAATCCTTATCAAATCTTTTTTATGTTCTTTAATTATTTTTAATATTTGATCTAAGTATCTTGAAACAATCCAATCTCTGATGAATCTAGTTGAAACTGAGAATAAAATATAGTTGTGATATTCATCTACTAACTCAATTTTATTGATCCAACTCTCAAAAATATCATTTCCAAACTTTGTACGCATTTCTTTTTTGATATTTCCCCAATCAATTTTCTTTTCTACAGGATTATTATTTTGCAAATTATTTTTCATGAAGGAATTCCACTTAAGACCTCTTAATAATTTTTGCAATAAATTTATTTGTAAAAACAAAAATAAATAAAATTTATGATTGAATAAATTTTAGATTGAATTTTTAGAAAAATTTTTTGCAACTTATTCGAGTACGAGATTTTAAATTTAAAAATTTACTAAAACTACATATAGTAATTTCTTAAATTAAATTTTAAGATGTAGTAATTTATTAATGGATTGTACGCTTAAGTTGTATAAAAAAAAATTTTACTTATTGTAGGTTGTTATAAAGAATTTATTTTTTTTGTAATTCTCGATACATTCCTTGATGCATTTTGTTTTTTAATAATACCTGTTTTTGCAATTGACATTAATTCAGAATTAAGCTTGGGTAAAAACGCTAAAGCTTCTTTTTTATCTTTTTTATCAATTATAGAGTTCATTTTTTTCAATGCACTTCTATAACGACTTTTTCTAGATCTATTAACAGCAGTTTGCCTTTTTATTTTTCTCGTACGTTTAATTGCTGATTTGGTATTTGCCATAAGCGAAAGTGTATATCTTCAGATAATGATTGGGTCAATACAATAATCGTTTATTTTTGACATAAATTACAAAAAAAACTCGACCTATTTGAAATAAATTTTTTTTGTATTGTCCCTTTGCAACTATATTTTAAACATTTTTTGTTTTCTCTCTGATAAACATTAAAATTTTTTTGAAAAGAACCCTGTTTTCCTCTTATATTTTTAAAATCTCTTATGCTGGAGCCACCTTCATCTATTGCTTTTTTTAAGACTACTTTTGAAAAATGAGAAATCTTTTGACAATCATTTAAGCTAAGCAAACTTACCTGCTTTGATGGTAAAATCTTACATAAAAATAATATTTCACTAGCATAAATATTACCAATTCCAGAAACAAAATTCTGATCAATTAAAAAATTTTTGATATTTTTTTTTTTATTTTTAAAATATTTAAAAATATAATTTTTATCAAACAAAGGATCAAAGGGTTCTGGTCCATATTTTTTAAAGTTATTATTTATTTGCTCATCACTTTTAAAATAAGAAAAATAACCAAATCTTCTTGGATCATTATAAATTAATTTAAAATTATCAATTTTCATTTCTACATGATTATGTTTTTTGGGTAACAATGGGGAATGATAAAAACTGGTATTTGTTATAGAATTTTTTTTTCTGAATTTGCTAATTAAATGAATAGTTCCTGACATTCCAAGATGAATCATTAAATTAGAACTATCCTCAAATTTCAGTATCAAGTGTTTTGAAAATCTATCTACTTTAGTAATTTTTTTTTTTAATATATTTTTTTCAAAATTTTTTGGGATCTTAAACCTTAAATTCCTATTTTTTATTAATATGTCTTTAATAATCTTTCCTGTAATAGTCTTATTCAAAGATTGTTTGACGATTTCTACTTCTGGTAATTCAGGCATTTCATACTATATTAGTGCTTTAATATAATTTATATGCAACAAAATCTTCAAAATAAAGCAGGTCTTGTCGAAGGCGTATTTAATAAGGTATACGATAAATATGATTTGATGAATGATTTTATGTCATTTGGAATACATAGAATTTGGAAAAAAAACCTCATGAATTGGATGAATCCAACTAAGAACAGAAAATATTTGGATGTTGCTTGCGGTACTGGTGATTTGGGAAAATTATTTTTAGACTACACAGACGAGAATGGAGAAATTACATCTTCAGATTCTAACAAAAAAATGATCGATAAAGGTAAAAAAAGACTAAGAAAGTATAAAAACATAAAATGGGTTGTAGCAGAGGCAGAAAAGCTACCATTCGAAAATGATGCTTTTGATTTTTATACAATAAGTTTTGGTTTACGAAATACAAAAAATTTACATAAATCTTTATCAGAAGCATATAGAGTTCTTAAACCCGGTGGAAGATATATGTGTTTAGAATTTTCAAAAATTCAAAATTCTAATTTAGACTTTTTATACAAAAATTACTCAAAATTAATTCCTTACATAGGAAAAGCAGTTGTTGGTGATAAAGAACCTTATGAATATTTGACAAAAAGTATAAAAGAATTTGTTAATCAGGAAGAATTAATCGATTTAATGAAACAAAATAATTTTAAAAATTGTTCGTATAGAAATTTATCTGGCGGAATAGTAGCTATTCATTCTGGTTGGAAAATATAATGTTCAAAAGATTAATTACTTTATTTAAATTGGGCAGAAAACTTGCTAAATCTGATGCTTTAACAATTGTATCAAAATTTAATAAACCACCTTTATTAGTAACTGTAATATTTAAATTACTTTCCTTTTCTTTTACTAAAAAGGATATGTCGTTTGATAATTTAAGTGAAGGAGAAAAATTATCAAATTCTCTAGCATCAATGGGTACAACATTCATTAAACTAGGGCAGTTCCTAGCAACAAGGCCTGACATAATAGGTGATAAATTATCAAAGGAACTTGAAAATTTACAAGATAAACTTCCACCTTTCTCACAATCAAAAGCAAAAGAAATGATTAAAAATGATTTAGGTGATGAAATATATAATTCAATAATTAATATAAGTGAGCCTATTGCAGCTGCATCTATTGCTCAAGTACACAAAGCTCAAATAAATGATAATGGTGTTATTAAAGATGTAGCAATAAAAATATTAAGACCAGATATTAAAAAAATTTTTAACGAAGAAGTAGATGCTTTGATGCTTTTTGCTTATATTATTGAGTCATTAATCAAAAAAACCAAACGATTAAAGCTGGTTGAGGTGGTTTTTTTATTGAAAGAAATTACCAGTCTTGAGATGGATTTAAGATTTGAAGCCGCTGCAGCTAACGAATATGCAGAAAATACCAAAAATGATGCAGGTTTTGAAGTTCCTAAAATCTATTGGGATTATACAAGTGAAAATATAATGACTCTTGATTGGATTAATGGTGTATCAATAAGAGAAACAGAAGAGTTAGAGAAAAGGTCAATTGATACAAAAAAAATTGCCAGCGATATAATTCAACATTTCTTAAGACATGCTGTAAGAGATGGTTTTTTTCACGCGGATATGCATCAGGGAAATATTTTTGTAAATGAAAGTGGCCAAATTGTTCCTATAGATTTTGGTATTATGGGAAGGTTAGACAATGTAAGCAAAAGATTTTTAGCTGAGATATTATTTGGTTTTATACAAAGAGATTATAAAAAGGTTGCAGAGGTACATCTTGCAGCAGGTTTAGTTCCAAATAACGTGCCTGTAAGTGATCTTGCTCAAGCACTTAGATCTATTGGAGAACCAATTTTTGGACACTCTATAAAAAATATTTCCGGCGGTAAGTTGCTAAAACAACTTTTCGATGTTACAGAGAAATTTAATATGCAAACTCAACCTCAGTTACTTATGTTGCAAAAAACTATGGTGGTAGTTGAAGGAGTTGCAAGAAGATTAAACCCAGAAACAAATATATGGGAGACATCAAAACCTGTTCTAGAAAAATGGTTAAAAGAGACTAAAGATCCTATAAATTCAATTAATGAAACATTAAAAGACTCTGTGGAAGTTTTAAAACGTCTTCCAAATTTACCTGAAGTAATGGATAAAGCAAACCAAGCACTTAATTATCTTGCAAGTGGTCAAATACCTCAAAATTCAAACTCCTATAATGAATTAAACACAAAAAAAGAAGAAATGAAGTCATTTAGAAACCAATCTATTATTGGCTTATTATCTCTTGTAATTTTAACTCTATTGGTATTTTAATTCTCTTCATGAAAAATAAAAAAATACTTCTAATCATTTGTGGTGGAATATCTGCTTACAAAAGCTTAGAAGTAATAAGAGGGTTAAAAAAAAGGGGCGCAAGTATTAAAACAATACTTACAAAAAGTGGTAAAAACTTTGTAACACCTCTATCTATTTCATCACTTTCGCAAGAAAAAGTATACGAAGACATATTCAGTGCAGAAAACGAAGCAGAAATGGATCATATTTCACTTTCTAGATGGGCAGATCTAATTTTAATTGTGCCTGCAACAGCAAATACGATTTCAAAATTAAGTTATGGATTAACTGACGATCTAGCTTCCACAGTTGTTTTGGCATCAGATAAAAAAGTATTTTTAGCGCCAGCTATGAATGTCAGAATGTGGGAACACAAATCAACAAAAGATAATTTATCAAAATTGAAAAGCTATGGTTATAAGATAATTGGACCTGAAATTGGAGATATGGCTTGTGGAGAGTATGGCAAGGGAAAAATGTCAGAACCTTCATATATATTAGGGACTTTAGAAAATTATTTTAAAAATATCGAAAAAAATAAAAAATTTAAGGCATTAGTCACAGCGGGACCCACTAAAGAGTTTATAGATCCAGTGAGATTTATAACTAATAAATCAAGTGGCAAACAAGGTTATGAGATTGCGAAATCGTTGAGGGATAATGGTTTTGAAACTACGCTCATTTCTGGAGAAACAAACTTAGACCCTGTTGAAGGAGTAAAATTTATTTCTGTAAAAACTGCAAAAGAAATGTTTAGGGAAACTCTTAAAAACCTACCAACTGATGTTGCTATTTTTAATGCAGCCGTAGCTGATTTTAAAGTTAAAGAGATTAATAGTGAAAAAATTAAAAAAGGTGAAAACTTAGATCTTAAGTTAGAAAAAAATATTGATATTTTATCAAACATATCAAATCATAATTCACTAAGACCAAAAATTACAATTGGATTTGCAGCTGAAACCCAAAATCTTGAATTAAATTCAAAGAAAAAATTAGACCAAAAAAATTGTGATTGGATTATTGCAAATGATGTTTCTGATAAAACAATAGGTTTTGACTCTGATGATAATGAAGTTTCTATATTTTATAAAAATAAAGAAAGTGAAAAATTATTTAAAAAGAAAAAATCTTTAATAGCATCTGAGATAGTGGATAGAGTTATCTCTGAGCTAAATTAAGTAATGGTAAAAGTTTTATTTAAGAGACTTAACCAAAAAGCAAAACTTCCAAGTTATAAAACCGTTGGGTCCTCAGGTATGGATTTGATGGCATGTGTAGATGAACCTATTACAATCAAACCAAATGAGTCTAAATTGGTACCAACAGGTATTGCAATTGCAATTCCTGAAGATACAGAGGTTCAAATTAGACCAAGATCAGGTCTTGCCGCAAAATCAAGTATTACCGTGCTAAATACACCAGGCACAATTGACAGTGATTATAGAGGAGAGGTAAAAATTATTTTATTTAACCATGGTAAAGATGAATTCATTGTAAATGATGAAGATAGAGTTGCTCAAATGGTTTTAATGCCTATTTTAAAAGTAGAAAGTGAAGAAACAAATGAATTACCAGAGACAATTAGAGGGTCCGGAGGATTTGGATCTACTGGTAAATAGTAAATGTTTAGTAATAAAGACCTAGAGCGATATTCAAGACAGATTATTTTAAAAAAAGTTGGTATTTTAGGTCAAAAGAAAATCCAAAATGCTAAAGTTCTAGTTGTTGGATGTGGCGGCTTAGGAACACCTGTGATTGATTTACTTTGTAGAGCAGGTATTGGCGAAATTGGTATGATTGATCATGATAAGGTGGGTATATCAAATTTACATAGACAAGTTATGTTCACTTCTGATGATGTTGGAAAATATAAAGTTAATATTTTAAAAAAAAAAATTAATAAAATAAATAAAAAGGTAAGAGTTAAAACTTATAGAGTTAAAGCAGAAGATAAAAATTTAGGGAAAATCCTCAAACAATATGATGTTATTGTTGATGGTACGGATAATTTTAAAGCAAAATTTCTTTTAAATGAATTCTCAATAAAATATAAAAAAAAACTTATTATTGGGGCAATAAGTAAATTTGAGGGGCATATTTTTACATTTGATTTTAGTTTAAAAAAAGGTCCCTGTTTAAAATGTTTTTACCAAGGGGAACCGTCAGAGGGAGTTTTAGATTGTGAAACTGATGGTATATTAGGACCAACAGCAGTTATTACAGGTAGCCTACAAGCAAATGAAGTTTTGAAATCAATTTTAATTTTTGGGAAAAATTTAAGTTCACATATTTTAATTATAGATTTATTAAATCTTAAATTTAGAAAAGTGTTATTTAAAAAAAGAAAAGGATGTATATGCGAAAATATTTAGTACTCTCATTTCTTATTCTTTTACCTTTTTCATCGACAGCTCAAGAAAATAATTATTTTCTCATGTTAAAAAATAAAAAAGTAAATGTAAGATATGGTCCAAGCCTGGATCATCCTGTTAAATATATTTATAGAAAAATTGATTTACCTGTGATGGTAATTGATAAAAAAGAAAATTTTAGAAGAATAATTGATCATAAAAAAAATAGTGGTTGGATCCATATTTCTCAACTAAGACCTTCTCGCTCATTAATCACTACAAATGAAAAGATACTTTTTAAAAACTCAACAAAATACTCAAAGCCACTGGCCAAATTAGATCAAGGACGTCTACTAAAAGTCATAAAATGTGAGGAAAAATGGTGTAACATTAAAACTGGTGACCACTCGGGTTGGATCACAAAAGATAATAAAATTTGGGGTAAAGTTAATTAAAGTCTGCTGAAAGAGCTTTAATATTATCTTCTGAAAATTTAGTTGTATGTGAATATTCCTTATGATCAATACCAACTTCAATAATATTATTCTGATCTTTAAACTTAATTACCTGTTCATTTGAAAAATTGAAATGTAAAAATTGTACAGATGAAGCCTTTCCATCATCTGAAGTTCTATCTACATCCATCTCTGGGACAGCGTATATTTTTTCATCATCAATTTTTATGAAAATATTTTTTTCTACTCCACCTAATTTTCCAAGAAAATTTGCTCTAATTACTGGATTGTCTATTTCAAACATTAAAGTGGCAACCAATTCTTTTCCATTAGGTATTAGAGGATTATATGCAGCTAACTCATCAGCAATTTGTTCATCACCACCTTTTTCGATATAAAGCATTTCCTGAATTTGGGCTATCATTGTTTCATAACACTCAAAATAAAATGTTGCATAGGGTCCTAGAAGAATTCTTCTATTCTTTTTAAATTCAACTAATTCTTTTCTCATTTGCCTTCTAACTTTTGTATAAGCATCTAAAGGCAAAAGGTCTTCTTTTGTAATCATTTTTTGTTCTTTTGACATTCTATAATCCATAACTTTTTGAGACTATTTCAATTGGATGCACAGCTTCATCACTCACTATATTTGTATCTTCAGCAAGCTGCTTAATATGTTTTCCAGCCAATGGGCAGTCAGATGCCATATATTTATTATTTTTTCGTTTAACAGTACTTGCGGTAGTTTTGCCCACCTTGTTTGCAATATCATGAGTTCCTTTCATTATTCCAAAGGTTCCACCATGCCCCGCACATCTTTCAACAACATCTAATTTAATATTTGGAATTAGTCTTAGCATGTCCCTTGCTTTATTACCCATATTCTGAGCTCTTGCATGACAAGCATTATGAACAGTTACTCCACCATCAATTTCTTTTAGGCCATCAACCAAACCCTCTTTGTTGGCAATATCCATAACATATTCGTCAATATCAAGAGTATTTTGAGAAAGTTTTTTGATTATTCCATCATTTGGCATTAACAAAGGCCATTCAAACTTCAACATTAACCCACAACTAGCTGTTAAAGTTACAACTTTAAAGCCTTTATCAATATATTTATTTAATTCTCTTGAAACTAGTTGCGCTTGTTTTGTAACTTGATCTAAATCGGCTTGCTCTAAGTAAGGCATACCACAGCAACCCGCATAAGAATGCTCTACCTCTACATTATTATGGTGTAAGACTTTTAAAGCAGCCTCACCAGTTTTTTTCTTATTGAAATTAACAAAGCATGTTGAGTAAATTACTACTTTTCTTTCCTGATTTTTCCTTAAAATATTTTTTTTAAATTTCTCAAAATACTTTGAAAATGTTTCTTTGTTGTACCTTGGTAAAATCACTCTTTTATCTATTCCAGTAAAAAATTCTAAAACTTTTCTAGCAAATTTATTTTTCACATCAGTAATCCAATTTATTAAAAAGTTAAAAAATATTCCTATTTTTGAATTTCTATCGATCTTAGTTAATTGATTTGCAGTTTTTGATATATCGCCATTTTTTCTTTGTGCAGTCCTATATCTCAGCATTAAATGAGGGAAATCTAAATCAAATTCATGAGGTGGTACATAGGGACATTTAGTCATGAAACACATATCACATAGAGTACAAGCATCAACAACTGGTTTAAACTTATCACTTGAAAGATCTGATACTTCGCCACCTTCTGTTTCGTCTATAAAATCAAACAGCTTTGGAAAGCTATCACACAAATTAAAACATCTTCTACATCCATGACATATATCGAAGACCCTTCTCATCTCCTGATCAATTTTCTCAGGGTTTATAAAATCTGGATCTCTAAATTTTAATGGATGTCTTGTAGGTGCTTGTGTACTACCTTCTTTGTTCATATAATTAAATTGTAGTGTTTGTGGACGAGAGGGGTTCGCCCACAAATTTTGTTTAAGAAATGCTTTCTAAAGTTTTTTGAAACTTTCCAGCATGAGATTTTTCAGCTTTTGCTAAAGTCTCAAACCAGTCAGCTATTTCATCAAAACCTTCATCTCTAGCTGTTTTAGCCATTCCAGGGTACATATCTGTATACTCATGTGTTTCACCTTGGATTGCAGACTCTAGATTTGCTTTTGTTTCACCGATTGGCTTACCAGTTGCTGGATCACCTACTTCTTCTAAATATTCTAGGTGGCCATGAGCATGTCCAGTTTCACCTTCAGCAGTTGATCTAAATACTGCTGCTACGTCGTTAAAGCCTTCAACATCCGCCTTTTGAGCAAAATAAAGATATCTTCTATTTGCTTGGCTTTCTCCTGCAAATGCTTCTTTTAAATTTTCCTCTGTTTTACTACCTTTTAATGACATGTTTACTCCTACTATTAATAATGATTCTAAAATGGCTTATATATAGAGGAATTGTAATATGTCAACAGTTTAGAATAAATATAATGTATTATTTAAACTATTGATATTAATGAATTATTTTTGAGATTGATTATCACTCACAATTTTTGCGATAACTTCTACTGATTTTATTTTTTTTCCTGGGATTGTTTTTTTAATATTAACTTCATCAACATCATGTTGATGAATATCAATTAATCTATTTTCTTCTAAGTCAAAGAAATGGTGGTGATGAGTTACATTTGTATCGTAATAACTTTGAGAAGCATTTAGTGGGATCTCTTTTAAGTAGCCCTTCTTGATAAATGCATGAACAGTATTGTAAACTGTTGCCAGCGAAACCTTGATATTTGCTTGATTTTCAATGATTTTTACTAATTCTTTTATTGTAAAATGAAAGGTTTGTTCGGCATCAAATAAGACTTCACAGATTTTTATTCTTTGTTTTGTGGGTCTAAGTCCTGATTTTCTTAATTTATCTATATATTGCTCAGCGTAAGCCATTATTAATTATAATTATTCTAAAGAATATCTATATTATAATGTCAGTAAATCAAGTAATAAGATTAAAATTTTATGAAAAAGAGTTTCTTTAATTACGATGAATTAATAAGTTGTGCAAATGGCAATCTTTTTGGCCCGGGAAATGCAAAATTACCATCCCCACCGATGCTAATGTTTGATAGAATTACTGAAATTGATGAAAATAAGGGTGCTTTTGGCAAAGGATTGATGAAGGCTGAACTTGATATTAAAGATGATTTATGGTTTTTTGATTGTCATTTTAAAGAGGATCCAGTTATGCCAGGATGCTTAGGTCTTGATGCAATGTGGCAGTTAGTTGGTTTTTACCTAGGTTGGCTTGGAAACCCAGGAAGAGGAAGAGCTTTAGGAGTAAGTACAGTAAAATTTACTGGAGAAGTTTTAAAGAATGTCAAAATGGCAACATATATAATTGATATGAAAAGAATATTAATTAAAGGTGAAACAACTGTTGGTTTAGCAAATGGAATTCTTCTGGCGGATGATAAAAAGATTTACTCAGCTGATGGTCTTAAAGTAGGATTGTTTAAAAAATGAGAAGAGTAGTAATTACTGGTTTAGGAATTGTTTCTTGTTTAGGCAATAATCAGGATGAAGTTCATCAATCTTTGTTAAATTCTAAATCAGGAATTTCTTTTTCTGAGGAATATAAAGAACATAATTTAAAAAGTCATATTCATGGAAAGCCAAATATAAAACTTGAAGATCATATAGATAGAAAAACAATTAGATTTATGGGTTCAGGATCTGCTTATAATTACATTGCAATGAAAGAGGCAATTGAAGACTCTGGATTAGAAGATAGTGAAGTAAGTAATTTCAAAACAGGAATTGTAATGGGTTCTGGAGGACCCTCAATAGAAAATGTTATTTTAGCAGCAGATAAAACTAGAGCTAAAACTCCAAAATTAATGGGCCCATTTATTGTACCAAGAACAATGGCGAGTACAGCTTCAGCTACACTTGCTGTGCCTTTTAAAATTAAAGGTACGAATTATACAATGAGTTCAGCTTGTGCAACTAGTGGTCACTGCATTGGAAATTCTATGGAATTAATTCAAATGGGAAAACAAGATATTGTTTTTGCTGGTGGAAGTGAAGAAATTCATTGGGCAATGACTGCAATGTTTGATGCAATGACTGCGCTTTCATCAAAATATAATGATACCCCTGAAAAAGCTTCAAGGGCATATGATAAAACAAGAGATGGTTTTGTAATTGCAGGAGGTGCAGGGGTGCTTGTTCTCGAAGATTACGAACACGCAAAAGCGAGAGGAGCTAAAATATACGCAGAATTAACTGGTTATGGAGCAACTTCAGATGGATACGATATGGTAGCTCCATCTGGTGAAGGAGCAGTAAGATGTATGCAAATGGCGATGGCAACGTCAAAAAATAAAATAGATTATATTAATACTCATGGAACATCTACTCCAGTTGGAGATATTACAGAATTGAATGCAGTAAAAGATACTTTTGGAAATGAAATTCCTAAAATAAGTTCAACCAAATCTTTGTCAGGTCATCCATTAGGAGCGGCTTCCGTTCACGAAGCTATATATTGTTTAATTATGATGAAAAACAATTTTATTGCTGGATCAGCCAACATTAGTGAAATAGATGAAGAGGCTAAAAAATTTCCAATCGTTGCTAAAACAGAAACAGAGGCAACTTTAAATACAGTTATGTCTAATAGTTTTGGTTTTGGTGGAACAAATGCAACTCTAATTTTTGAGAAAGTTTAATCAATGTCTTTAATGAAGGGAAAAAAAGGACTGATAATGGGTGTTGCAAATGAAAGGTCTATTGCATGGGGCATTTCTCAAAAACTTGCAGAAGCAGGTGCAGAGTTAGCTTTCACATATCTTGGCGATGCACTTAAAAAAAGAGTGGTACCTTTAGCAGAAAAACTCAATTCAAATGTTACATTTAGTTGTGATGTAGAAAAAAAAGAGGAAGTAGTAAAACTATTTGAAGATATTAAATCCCAATGGGGCGAGATAGACTTTGTTGTCCATGCAATCGCATTTTCAGACAAATCTGAATTATCTGGAGAATATTTAAATACAACTAGAGAAAATTTTCAAAGAAGTATGCTTATTTCATGTTTTTCTTTCACAGAAGTTGCAAGGGAAGCTTCCAAAGTTATGAAAGAGGGTGGTAGTATGATCACTCTAAGTTATGAAGCTAACAAAGCCATTCCAAACTATAATGTTATGGGTGTTTGCAAAGCTGCCTTAGAATCTAGTGTAAAATATTTAGCACGTGATCTAGGAGCTAAAGGAATAAGAGTTAATGCAATAAGCGCAGGTCCGATTAAAACTTTAGCAGCATCAGCGATTGGAGATGCAAAATTTTTGTATAAATGGAATGCAGACCATTCATTTTTAAAGAGAAATGTAGACAATTTAGATGTTGGAAACTCTGCATTATATCTTTTAAGTGATATGGCGGGTGGAGTAACAGGTGAAATTCACTATGTAGACGCTGGCTATAACAAAGTGGGAATGCCAGATCCTAAAAATATATCTTAAATTCAATTATTATGCTTATATTAGTTTGGTTTGTAGTTTGTATAATATTTTTTATAGTACAACTAATTCTTGAAGGTTCTGGTCATGCATTAGAAGTTTTTGCCCTATTGACTGCAATAGCTTTGTTCTTAATAAATAAACTAGGAAAAAAAAAAGTTAAATAAGATCAATTTATTGTGAGGAGAAATTTTTTAAAAATTGTAGCAACATCTTTATTGGGATTACTAGTCCATCCTTTAAACTCTTTAGCTAACAACCTAGTTGGATTCAAAAAAAAATTGAAAAAAGATGAAAGTGAATACAATATAATAAATCCTGATCTTACTGAGGAACAGAAAATAATAATGTTTGAGGAAGGTACTGAGCGTGCTGGTACAAGTGAATTAAATTATGAGAAAAGAAAAGGGTCATATCATTGTGCTAATTGTGGTGTGAAATTATTTGATTCCACTGCAAAATTTGACAGCGGAACAGGTTGGCCCTCATTTACTGAGGCACTACCAGGAGTATTTATAACAAAAGTTGATTATTCATTTGGCATGAAGAGAACTGAATATAGTTGTGCAAATTGTGGTGCACATCACGGCCATGTTTTTAATGATGGACCGGATGGTGGCAAAAGATATTGTAGCAATGGTCTTTGCTTATTATTCGTGCCAGAAAGTTAAAAACTATATAGCCGCTTGCTTAATAGATAGTTTTACTTTTCCTCGATCAAATCCAATAACTTTTACTTTAACTTCGTCACCTTCTTTGACTACATCAGTAACTTTAGCAACTCTTTTGTCTGCAAGCTCTGAAATATGAACTAATCCGTCTTGTTTTCCTAAGAAATTTACAAAAGCACCAAATTCCATAATTTTCATAACTTTACCGTTATAAATCTTATTCAATTCTGCTTTAGCGGTAATATCTTTAATCATTTGCATCGCCACATTTCTAGACTCTTCATCTGGTGCTGATACTGTTACTTCACCCTCATCGTTAACATCAACTTTTGCTCCAGATTTTTCAACTATTTCTCTTATTGTTGCGCCACCCTTACCAATTACTGCTGCGATATCTTTTTTATCAACTGTGATTTTTTCCATTTTTGGTGTGTGTTTACCAACATTATCTCTTGATTTAGAAAGAGCTTTATTCATTTCACCTAAGATATGAATTCTCCCATCTTTAGCTTGTTTTAAAGCTTGTTCCATTATCTCAAATGTGATTCCAGTAATTTTTATATCCATTTGTAAGGATGTAATACCATCTTTAGTGCCAGCGACTTTAAAATCCATGTCTCCAAGATGGTCTTCATCACCAAGAATATCTGATAACACAGTAAAATCATCGCCTTCTTTAATTAAACCCATTGCAATTCCAGCGACTGGCTCTTTTATAGGAACACCTGCATCCATAAGAGCTAGAGAAGTTCCACAAACAGTTGCCATTGAGGATGAACCATTTGACTCAGTTATTTCTGATACAATCCTAAATGTATAGGGAAAATTTTCTTTTGATGGTAGTGACGAGTTAATTGCTCTCCATGCTAATTTTCCATGACCTATCTCTCTTCGACCTGTACCAATTCTACCAGTTTCACCAACTGAGAATGGAGGAAAATTATAATGCAACATAAATCTTTCTTTTTGAAGGCCATCTAGACTTTCAATTCTTTGTTCATCATCTGAAGTACCCAAGGTAGTTGTAACAATTGCTTGAGTTTCACCTCTTGTAAATAATGCAGAACCATGTACTCTTGGCAAAATACCTACTTCACACATTATTGGTCTAACGTCTGCAAGTCCTCTTCCATCAATACGATTTTTATTTTTTAGTATGTCAGTTCTTACTATAGACTTTTCTAAATTTTTAAGTTGAGAGTTAACATCTAAGTCTGTGTAATCTTCATTTTCCTCATAAAGCTTTTTTGCTTTTTCAGTTATTTCAGAAATTTGATTTGACCTATCCTGTTTATCTCTAGTTGAGAATGCTTTTTTTAGATCTTCTGTAAACTCTTCTTCTAATTTCTTTTTTATTTCTGATAGATCTTTTTTTTCAACAACCCATTCTGGTTTTCTGCATTCTTTAGCAAGATCTTCAATCATTTTAATTATTGGAATAAAACCTTCATGACCGAATTTTACAGCGTTTAACATTTCTTCTTCTGTTAAACCATTCGCTTCTGACTCAACCATTAAAACAGCATCTTTAGTACCTGCTACCACTAAATCTAATTTAGACTCCTCTAATTCTTTCTTCGACGGGTTAAGTACATATTCTCCTTTAATAAAGCCAACTCTAGAAGCTCCTACAGGACCCATAAAAGGCATACCTGATATAGCTAATGCAGCTGAGGAGGCAATTATTGATAAAATATCAGGCTCGTTCTCTTTATCATAAGATATTACAGTCGGTAACAGCTGTACTTCATTTTTAAATTCATCAGGAAACAAAGGTCTGATAGGTCTATCAATTAATCTTGATATTAAGGTCTCACTTTCAGTCGGTCTTGCTTCTCTTTTAAAATAGCCACCTGGGATCTTTCCAGCTGCATAATATTTTTCTTGGTAATTTACTGACAATGGAAAATAATCCATATCTGGATTTATTTTTTTTGCACCAACCACTGTTGCTAAAACAACTGTCTCTCCACATTGAGCTATGATTGATCCATCTGCTTGCCTTGCTATTTTGCCTGTTTCTAAGCTAATTTTTTTTCCACTAATTTCAATTTCTTTTCTAACGATTTCAAACATTTACTTCCTTAAATTTAATTTTGTTAATACCTCTTTATAAGAGTCCATTTTATTTTTTTTTAAATAATCCAATAATTTTTTTCTTCTATTAACAGCTCTTAAAAGGCCAACTGACGAATGTTTGTCCTTTTTAAATTGTTTTATATGTTTAGATAGATTCTCTATTTTTCCAGTCAGCTGGGCAATCTGAACTTCCGAAGATCCTGTGTCTTTTTCGTGGATTTTTAACTCTTTCACATTTTTTGTCATTTTTTTCCTTATTTATTTGTTTGTTTTATTAAATTTTCTATTTTTTCAGCATAATCAAATGAGTCATCTTTTACAAAAAAAAGCTTTGGCAAAAATTTCATAACAATTTTTTTTGATAAAACTTTTCTAATCATAAACGATGATAACTTTAATTTTTCTATGATTTCCTCAGTATTTTTTCCACCCAATGGCATTACGAAAATCTTAGCAGTTTTTAAATCTTGGGACATTCTTACCTCTGTAACTGTAATTTCTTTTGTTGATAAACTTGGTATCTTTGCTTCATCTCTTATAAAAAGTATACCAAGAGCTTGTTTTATCATCTCTCCAACTCTTAACTGTCTTTGAGTTATTGGTTTTCCAAAGTTTTTCATTTAAATTGTTCTTTCTGTTATTGTTGCATTATAGACTTCTATAATATCTTTCTTTTGAAAATCAGCAAAGTCCTTCAATGTAATACCACATTCCAAACCAGCTGAAACTTGTTTGGTTTGATTTTTCTCTCTAAAAATAGAACCAATTTTGCCACTAAATATTATAGCTCCATCTCTTATAACTCTTGCACTAGAATCTTGTGTTATTTCACCCTCCACTACTTTAGATCCAGCAACCTTTCCAACCTTTGATACTTTAAATATTTCAAGAATTTCGGCACTTCCTATTACCTTTTCCTCCACGTCTGGTGATAATAAACCGCCCATTTTACCCTTAATAAAATCCAGAACCTCATAAATTACGTTGAATGATGAAATTGAAATTTTTTCTTGTTCAGCTCTTTTCTTTGCCTCCTTACTTGGTTTAACATTAAAAGCAATTATTACTGCGTTTGATGCTTTTGCCAGTGTTACATCAGTTTCTGTTACCATTCCAATATCCGAGAGAAGTATTTTTGGTTTTACTTCATCATGCTTAATTTGATTTACAGCATTTTTTATAGCCTCTGATGATCCGTGAACATCAGATTTTATGATAATATTTAATTCCTCAGATATTGATTTTTGAAATGCTGAGTCTTGAGTCACAAAGGCTAGTGGTATCTTATCTTCTTTTGTTTCCTGAATTCGTGCTTCACACAAAGTTTTGGCTTCTTTTTCGTTTGGTAGAACTATAAAATCGTCACCTGATTTAGCTGCACCGTTAATTCCAATAATTTCAATTGGAGTAGCTGGATCAGCAACCTCTATATTTTTTCCCTGATCATTTATTATGGCTCTAATTTTACCCCATTTTAAACCACTGACAAAGTAATCTCCTTTTTTTAATCTACCAGCAGTGACAATGATATTTGCCACTGGACCTCTTCCAATATCTATTTTTGACTCCAATACTATTCCCTTAGCATTAGTTTCAAAATCAGTTTTGAGATCTAATAATTCTGCCTGTAGGATAATAGACTCAACTAGCTTATCTAAATTATTTTTAGTTTTTGTGGAAATTTCAACCATTAAAGTATCTCCAGACAAGTCCTCAGCAATCAACTCGTATTCTAATAGTTGATTTTTTATTTTTTGTGGATCGGCTTCTGGAAGGTCACATTTATTAATAGCTACTACTATAGGAACTTTGGCAGCCTTTGCGTGTTTTATTGACTCTATAGTTTGGGGTTTGACGCCATCATCAGCTGCTATAACTAACACAACTATATCTGTAAGTTTAGATCCTCTTGCTCTCATCTCTGTAAAGGCGGCATGACCTGGCGTATCAATAAATGTAATTTTATCATTTTTATAATTTATTTGATATGCTCCAATATGTTGTGTAATACCTCCAAACTCACCGGATACTACATTTGCTTCCCTTAAAACATCCAATACAGAAGTTTTTCCATGATCAACGTGCCCCATTACTGTTACAATAGGAGCTCTATTTTTTAAATTTTCAGATTTTACTTCTTTAATTTTTTCAATTATTTCCTCTGCTTTTTTTTCACGAATAGGATTATGACCAAATTCTTTTACTAAATATTCTGCCGTATCAGCATCTATATTATGATTTATGGTAACAGTCACACCCATTCCTAAAAGGTGTTTTATAATATTGCTGGATTGCTCGGCCATTCTATTTGCTAATTCTCTTATAGTTATCACCTCTGGAAGATTGACCTCTCTCTTTATTTGTTTAAAATTATCTTTATTATCTTGTAGATTTAAATTTCTATTCTCTTTTTGTTTTGCCCTTTTCAAAGATGCCAAGCTTCTTGATTTGGTCTCAATATGATCATCACTTAAAGCCCTTGAAATTGTTAATTTCAATTCCCTTCTTTTTCCACTAATTTTACTCGATTTATTTTCTTTAGTTACCGTTTCTCCTTTCAGTCTTCTAGTAGCTCTTTGCTCAGCTAATTTTCTTTTTTCAAAATCTGAGGTTGGTGGAGAGATTGGTCTATTATGGCTAACAGTTTTAGTTGATATGTTTTTCTTTGCTGCAAAATAATCACTATTTTGCGATTGTCGTGAAAATTGTGACTTTCCTTGAAATTTTGAATTTCTTTTCTCGATTACTACTGTGTTCTTAGATTTAGCTTTAGCTTGCTCTATACTACTAAATGTCTTTTTTGATGTTGCTGAAATTGATAACTTTAATTTTTTTTTCTCCATTTTTCATCTCTCAATCTTTATAAACTTTTTCTCTTGCTGACATAATTAAATCATCAGCCTCACTTTTTGATAAAGCAAAATCTTCTAAATATCCTTTTATTTTTACTCTTTCCCCCTTAACAACATCATAAGTTCCTGTAAGCTCATCTGATGCTAAATCAGCTAAATCAGTCAATGTAAGAATTTTTTGTTCTCCTAGTGTTACTAACATGCCAGGAGTAAGACCCTTGTGGTTAATTAAATCATTTTCTAACCCAAGATCTTTTATTCGATTTGATATTTCCTCTTGGTCTTTTTCATAAAATTCTTTTGCTCTATCAATTAATTCCTTTGCTGTATCTTCCTCAATACCCTCAATTTTTTGAAGATCGTCTGGCGAACTATCTTTTATATCATCGATTGAAGAGAAACCTTCTGCAACTAAAAGCTGTCCTAGCGTCTCATCTAGTTCAAGATTTTTGACTATATTATCAGTTTTTTCCTTGAATTCTAATTGTCTTCTTTCTGAGTCTTCTTGCTCCGTCATTATATTGATTTCATAATTTAGTAATTTTGTTGCAAGTCTTACATTTTGACCTCTTCTGCCAATTGCTTTACTTAAGTTTTCCTCTGTCAATATTACATCAAGTTTTTTTGACTCATTATCTACATTTACCCTTTGTACTTCTGCAGGTGATAATGCATTAGCTACAACAATAGCTGGATCATCAGACCAATTTACAATATCAATTTTTTCACCTTGAAGTTCATTTACAACTGCCTGAACTCTACTTCCTCTCATTCCAACACATGCTCCAACTGGATCAAGTGATGTATCTATAGCCTTGACACAAATTTTTGCTCTGCTGCCTGGATCTCTTGAAGATGATTTTATTTCAATCAAACCATCGTAAATTTCTGGAACTTCTTGAACGAATAATTTATCCATAAATTTGGGATGAGCTCTAGATAAAAATATTTGTTGACCTCTAGGCTCTCTTCGTACATCTAGACAATATGCTTTTACTCTATCGCCTGCTTTAATATTTTCACGAGGTATCATTTCATTTTTTTGAATTATTGCCTCAGTTCTTCCTAAATCGACTATAACATTGCCAAATTCCAATCTTTTGACTATTCCGCTTAAAATTGTGTCTTTTTTATCAATAAAATCATTATATTGCCTCTCTCTTTCAGCTTCTCTTACATTAAAACTTATAACCTGTTTGGCGGTTTGAGCTGCAATTCTTCCAAAATCAAATGAAGGTAAGGGTTGAAGAACTTCATCACCAATTTGCTTGTCTTGATTTGAGCTATTTAATTTAATTGCATCATCTAAAGTAATTTCTATATTTGAGTTTTCAGGATTTTCGACAATTGTTAGCTTTCTGAAGATACCTATGTCGCCATTATCTCTATTTATTTCTACTTTTATTTCATTGTCCGAACCAAATTTCGACTTTGCTGCTTTTGCGATACCTGTTTCCATTGATCCAATGATAAGTTCTTTATCTATGGATTTTTCCAACGCTACAGCTTCAGCAATTCTTAATAATTCAAGTTTATCTGATCTTCTATTCAACATAATTTTTTGCCAAAAAAAAATGGGCCTCAGCCCATTTTGAAATTTCAACAATGTGCTTGAAATATAGTTATTTTTATAAGTTTTTCAACAATATTTACTTATTAAAAACCTCAGATTTATCTGTTTTTTCCCACGAAAAAGACCCATCATCTTCTGGTATTCTTCCAAAGTGTCCATAAGCAGCTGTTTTTTCATATATAGGTTTATTTAAACCAAGCATTTCTCTTATTCCCCTCGGACTTAGATCAAAGTTTTCTTTTATAAGTTTTTCCACATGTAAATTCTTTTCTTCATCATTATTAAATAAATCTACATAAATAGATAATGGTTTTGATACCCCAATAGCATACGCTAATTGGATTAAACACTTGTCTGCTATTTTGGATGCAACAACATTTTTAGCTAGGTATCTTGATGCATAAGCTGCAGATCTATCTACTTTTGTTGGATCTTTTCCTGAGAATGCTCCTCCACCATGAGGAGCAGCACCACCATATGTATCTACAATAATTTTTCTACCCGTTAATCCACTGTCACCATCTGGACCTCCAATAACAAAGTTTCCGGTAGGATTTATATAAATTTCTTTTTCATCAAGGCTTCCTAATAAATTTTTAGGAATAGATCTCTCAATATAAGGCAAACAAAGTTCTTTAACTTTAGCTAAGTTTACATCTTTGGAATGTTGTGTCGATATTACTACTGAAGTAACCGCAGCAGGCATACCATCTTTATATTCAATAGTAATTTGACTTTTAGAATCTGGTTCTATTCCATTTAATTTTCCTGATTTTCTATCCTCTGCCATCAATCTTAGAATTTTATGTGAATAATGAATAGGTGCTGGCATCAAAACATCTGTTTCGTTACAAGCATAACCGAACATAATTCCTTGGTCTCCAGCTCCTTCATCCTTGTTTCCTGAAGAATCCACACCCATTGCAATATCAGCTGATTGTGAGTGTAAATGTGTCTCAATTTTTGTTTGATCTTTCCATGAAAAACCATCTTGATCATAACCAATATCTTTAATGCAATCTCTTACTTTTGAAATTAATTCATCCTGTTTAAGTTCAGGACCTCTAACTTCTCCTGCTAGAACAACTTTATTTGTTGTTGTTAAAGTTTCACAAGCAACTCTTGCTTCTGGCTCAGAAGCCAAAAAAGTATCTACAACCATATCTGAAATTCTGTCACAAACTTTATCTGGGTGTCCTTCTGACACTGACTCACTAGTAAATAAAAAGTTTTTTTTCATTAATTCCCCCGTATTTTAAAAAAAAAAATTAAACTAATATAAATGGATAGAAAATAAAAGAAGATCTTGTTACCTTGAGAGCTAAAGATAGTTTTATTGGACTTTTTGAAAGAGTTAATTTTAATAAATCCCTTGTTGGTTGTTAAATTATTATCAATTACTTGACCTTTAGAATTAATAAAGGCTGAAATTCCATTATTAGAAGATCGTATTACAGACTTACCCTCCTCTATAGATCTAAAAATTGAGTGTGAGTAGTGCTGGTAAGGACCAATAGAGTTTCCAAACCAACCATCCTCAGAGATATTTATAATAAAATCATAATTATCCTCACTTTTATTTAAATTACCAGAGTAGATAATCTCATAACAAATAAGTGGGATAAAATTAAAACCGCCTAAACTTATCAGATCTCTATTATTATCTGCAGAAAAAGACTGATAACCTTGAGTAATTTTTTTAAATCCCATTTGACCTAATATTTTTTCAAATGGTAAAAACTCCCCAAATGGCACCAATTTATTTTTGTAGTATTTTTCCAAAATATTAAGCTCATTATCAATTACTAAAAGAGAATTATAAATTTTTTGGTTTTCATAGATATTCATACCTAAAATGATCTTATGTTTTTCTGAAAAATTGTTTAAAAAAAGTTTTTTAAAATCTTTTAAGTCCTCAAAATAAATATTTGAGAGAATTCCTTCAGGAAAAATAAATAAGGTTTCACTAGATGAAACTGGTTCAGAAATATTGATTAATTCTGAAATAAATTCACTAGGATTTTCCTTCTGAAAATATCTATTAATGCTAATTTTGGGTGAAATTATTTTAATTGTAAATCCTAAATCGTTTTTTTTAACTAATTCATGCTTTTTTAGATTTGTATGACCCCAAAAATAATTAATAAAAATAATTAATGCAGAAAAAATAAATATACCTATTTTTATATTTCTTTTGTAATTAAAAAATAAAATAATTGGTAATGTAAACAATAAAATAACTATTGAATTAAATGCATATGTTCCTGTTATAGAGATTAATTGAATAAATTCTAAATAATTTACAAAACTAAATGCTATTAAATTCCATGGGAAACCTCCAAATATGAAACTTCTTATGTATTCAAATATCGATAAAGAAGTAGTTAATATTAAAATTGATAAAATATTTTTTTTTGGATTTGTTAAAGAAAAAAGTAAAGTTGATAGGCCATAAAATAATGCTAAAAATAATGGTACTAATATTAAGGCAAAAGGTATCAATGGTCTAAAAATATCTTCAAAAGTAAGTGAATTAGTTATCCAATATAAATTAGATATGAAATAACCAAAACCAAATATCCATCCGATATAAAATGAGGAAGCTTTATTCTTGGAACAAAATAACAAAATCCATAAAAGAGCTGGATAAGAAAAGAAATTTACATAAAAGAAATTATAAGGTGGGAGTCCAAATGAGGACAATAATCCTAATAAAAAAATAAATGAGTATAATAAAATTTTATTTTTATATAACAGAGTCAATTTATTTGATGAAAATATTTCAATATTAATTTTTCTTTTCTAAGCATTTTTTGAAAATCTTTGGTTTTTTTATGATCATAGCCGATCAAATGTAGATATCCATGAATCCACATTTTATCAAACTCTAAAAAAAAATTTGTTTCTTTTGATCTATGTTTAATGATTTCATAACTTAATGCTATATCACCCACATATAATCTATTTTTATTTTGAATTTTAATTGGAAAAGATAAAACATCGGTGGTTTTATTTTTTTTTCTAAATTTATTGTTCAATTTTTTCATCTCTTTATCATTAGTTAATAGTATAGAGAATTCATGGTTCTTTTTTTTAAAAGATGGTGTTTTTGATAGTATTTTTAGTCTTTTTTTTAAATAATCATTAGGTTTTTTTAAAATTCTTTTCCAACTTGAATGACCAGATATCACATTGGCCTTAATCATCCGTCTGAGCTTTGATCCGAATATGCCTTAACAATTTTTGAAACAAGTGGATGTCTAACCACATCTTTATGATCAAAATCTAAAACTGAAATCTCTTTTAAATGTCCTAATAATTTTTTTGATCTACTTAATCCAGACAGAGATTTATTAGGTAAATCAATTTGCGATGGATCACCATTGATAACTATCTTTGAGTTTTCACCTATTCTAGTTAAAAACATTTTAATTTGTGTGTCCGTTGCATTTTGTGCCTCATCAAGAATAGCAAACGAGTTTTTTAATGTTCTTCCTCGCATAAAAGCCAAAGGAGCTATTTCTATATCACCTACTTCAATTTTTTTTTGTATTTTTTCAAAATCTAACAGATCATACAATGAGTCATATAATGGCCTTAAATAAGGATCTACTTTTTCTCTCATATCACCAGGCAAAAAGCCAAGTCTTTCTCCTGCCTCAACGGCTGGCCTAGACAAAATTATTCTCTCAATTTTTTTGTCTAATAACATTGTTAGTGCTACAGCTACGGCTAAAAACGTTTTACCAGTTCCAGCTGGACCTGCTGAAATAATTATATCTGACTCTTTTAAAGCCCTTACATAATCTTTCTGTTTTTCAGAACGAGGAATTACAGATTTTTTTGGTGTTTTTATAATATATTCAATTTTTTTTTCATAATTATTTTTTTCGTTAATCATAAATTTATTTATAGAGGAAATTATATCTTTTTTTTCAATTGTTCCATTATTTATATATTGTTCAGTCAAAAATTGAATAGCGTTTTTTATAATATTATTTTTTTCTGGATCACTCTTTACAAGAATAGAGTTTCCTCTTGAATATAAGTTAGTTTCGGTTATTTTTTCTAGTTCTTTTAGATTATTATTGAACTCACCCGCTACACCAAGCAATAATTCATTATTTTGAAATATTATACTTAAGGAATTATTTTCAGAATATACATATTTTAACTCAGAGATAGTATTTTTTTTATCTAAATTACTCAATTCAAGCTGCTTTCATGTTTTTATGTGCTGAACCAAATAAAGAATTCTGATTACTTGTTTTAATTTTGACTTTAACAATTTTACCAATTTGACTTTCATCTGCTTCAAATATCACAGGTGAGATATACTTATTTCTTCCAAAATATTTGTTTTGTTTTTCTATTTTATTTTCGACAAGCACATCGATAATTTGACTTTCCATTGATTTATTAATTTCTTTCTGATTTTTAAATAAACTATCCTGAATTAATGTTAGTCTTTTTTTAGCAGTTTTTCTTTCAATCATTTGCAATGTTGATGCTTTTGTTCCAGGTCTTGGGCTAAAAATGAATGAAAAAGAATTAATAAATTTGATTTTTTTTATTAAGTCATATGTTTCCTCAAAATCTTTTTGAGTTTCACCTGGATAACCAATAATAAAATCACTTGAAAACTCTATATCTTTATTAATTTTTTTTAATCTTTCATAAATATTTAAATAATCGTCCACAGTATGTTTTCTGTTCATTAATTCTAGCATCCTATTAGATCCGCTTTGGATAGGTAAGTGTACAAATGGCATTAACTTTTTACTAGATGAATAACAATCAATTAAGTCATCAGTCATATCTCTAGGGTGTGAGGTTGTATATCTTATTCTTTCTAACTCTGAATATTGATTTAAATAATTAATTAAATTAGAGAGTCTATATTCTTTAGAATTTTGTAAATATGAATAGGCATTAACATTCTGACCCAGTAAAGTTATTTCCTTTACACCATTTTTTAATAACTGTTCTGCTTCTGATATTATTTTAAAAAATGGTCTGGAATATTCTGGGCCTCTTGTGAAAGGAACTACGCAAAAATGACAAAACTTATCACATCCCTCTTGAATTGTAAGAAAAGAGGATATTTTATTATTTTCATTTTTAATCTGATCAAAGTATCCAAATTTTGAAATAGTATCAAATTCAGTTTCCTCTTGTTTTAAATTTGTAATATGTTTTTTTAATACATCATTTACTTTATGATATGATTGTGGACCGAGCATAATATCTATGTAGGGTTCTCTCTTAACCATTTCTTCGTTTTCAGCCTGAGCAACACACCCTGCTATAACCATTATAGGTTTTTTTTTATCTCTATATAATTTTTTGACTCTTCCAATTTCGTGGTAAACTTTCTCTTTTGCTTTATCACGAATATGACAGGTGTTTAAAATATAACAATCTGCACTTGACTGATCCTCAGTTTTAATAAAACCTAATTTTTTGACAGAGTCATATATTCTGTTAGAGTCATACTCATTCATCTGACAGCCAAAAGTTTTAATGTAGATTTTTTTTTCTAACATTTGTAATTTTAAATTAGAATTTTGTAGGGTTTGGCATTTATTTTTTTTTTACTCCATATAACTCTAATTTGTGATCTACAAGTTTATATCCATATTTTTCCGCAACTTTTCTTTGCAATTTTTCTATTTCTTCATCCACGAATTCAATAATCTCTCCAGATTTAATATCAATGAGATGATCATGGTGGCTTTCCACTATTGTTTCATATCTTGCTTTTCCACCCTTAAAATCATGTTTAGTAAGTATTCCAGATTCTTCAAAAAGCTTAACTGTTCTATAAACAGTAGCAATACTTATTTTAGAATCTAATTTAGAAACTCTTTTATATAATTCATCAACATCAGGGTGATCAGATTCTCCGTAAACCTCTTTTGATTCAGATAAGACTTTAGCAATTATCTTTCGCTGATCAGTAAGTTTTACACCTTTTTTTTGACAGATTTGTTCTATGGTTTCAGACATAATTTATTTTAACTCGAGTATATAGGTTTTATCAAACTATTAATTGATTTTTTTTTTTCATTTAATTTAACTAAATTTTTATAATTTTTATTTATCAAATCATTAGATTTAAAACCAATTAAAATAGCTTTATTTGATAAAGTTAATGCTTTTGCTATTGATAATGAGATTCTAAGAGAAGTAAATTTTCCTGGTCCTAAATTCACATAAATTCTATCTAAATCACTAATTTTTATTTTTGTTTTATTAAAAAAATTCAGAATTAGTTTCATAAAGTTGTCAAAGTTTTCTCTACTGTTTATATGTATGGTGGTATATGATTGTTTCTCAGCAACAATGGCGAAAACAATTTTTTCATTAGCAGCATCAATTATAAAATTAATCATTTTTTTTCTTTTTTTTTTAAATGCTAATGCTGATACTGTAAACAAAAAATATAATCATGATGAAAAGGGTATATTAGCTATAATGTATCATAGATTTGGGGAGAATAAATACCCTTCAACAAATATAAAACTTGATGCATTCAAAAAGCATATAAATTTAATAAAAGAGGATAAACTTGAATTTTTAAATCCAAAAGATTTTGACCGTGAGTTCAATAAGGTCAGTAAAGAAAAAAAAATTTTACTAACCATTGATGATGCTTTTTCATCTTTTTATTTGAATGCATGGCCAATTCTTAAAGAAGAAAAAATTCCATTTATTTTATTTGTATCAACTGAGACTGTTGGCAAAAACGGCTATATGAGTTGGGATGAAATTATTAAGATTTCAAAACATGAATTTGTAACAATAGGTAATCACTCTCATTCTCATGAATATTTACTAAAATACAAATTTGAAGATTTTAAGAAAGATATTGATCAGTCTGTTAAAATTTTTAAAAATAAACTTAAATTTAAACCTAATTTTTTTTCATATCCCTTCGGGGAATATAGCTTAGAACATAAAAAATATATTGCTAGTAAATTTGATTATGCTTTTGGACAACATTCAGGTGTTATAGATTTGAATAAAGATAAATATGAACTTCCAAGATTTCCGATAAATGAAAAATATGGAGATTTAGAAAGATTTAAATTTTTAATTAAACTTTTACCAATTCAATATAAAACACTTTTACCAGAAAATAAATTATTAAACGATAACAATAATCCGCCTGCCATTATTATTGAGTTTTTTGAAACACAAAAAAATCTAAATTTGATTAATTGTTTTTCAAACGAGGGTGGTGCTTGGAAAAATTCTAAATTAAAATTTTCTGAAAATAAAATTGAGATTTTATTAACAGAAAAATTTTTACCAAGAAGAGGTAGAGTAAATTGCTCAATGAAAGATAATGATGGTTGGCGATGGTTTGGCACACAATTTACACTTAATTAAATCAAATTTTTCATTTTTAAACTTGTTGGTAAAATCTCAACATCGTCAAAATCTATTAAATTATTCTGTTTAATTATTTTTTTTAGAATTTCTGTATATTCTTTTCCAGTTTCTGCATATTTTTCTAAAAAATTTACAAGTTTTAAACTATCTAATTTTCCATAATTATCTCTTTGGATCGCTCTTTCAATTCTAAATTCTTGATAACTTGAATGGGTATTTAAATTTCTTTGGTATGCTCTTACTGATGCTTTGAGTATTTTAAACCTTGCAACTTTATGTTTTTCACCTTTTTCGACATCTAAAGGTTTAATGCCTTCCCCAGACCAGGTCCATTGACCGAATAAAGCATTACCCTCTTGTGCAAATCTTGAACTTCCCCACCCTGTTTCTTTTGCTGCTTGTGCTATTGCTAATGAAACTGGAATCTCATCCATTCTAATCTTAAGTTTTGATAAATCGTTATTTTTTATACCATACTGTTTAAATTTTAAATTAAGCCAAGTCTTGTCACGCTCAGTTGTATTGTTTTGATTTAAAATTTCGAAAAGTTTTTTTCTATCAAATCTAATTTTTAGATTTTCCTCAATGATCAAAGGTAAAACAATCTGAATGAATAATTTTTTTCTTTTTTTTGGACTTTCTATATTTTTTAACTCTTTTGGAAGTCTGGTAAGTTGGTTTCCAGAATTGACTAATTTTGTTTCTTTGACTTTTTCAAGATTATATCCATTATCTTTGAACAACTCCTCGATAGTTGATGCACTCAAACGTTGTGGGTCTTTATCCTCCTCATTTTTTCCAAATACTTCTATATCTTCAAAAATATTCCAACTAAATCTTTCTTTCAGAGAATTATTTAGAGTTTTATTTTTTTTTTGTTTATCTAGAATTTCATCAAAATTTTGTTTTGATGAATTAAATACAACCTCATTTGGTTTAAAACTATTTTTTATGAAGTTTATAGAGTTTGGCAAAATTGAGAATGTAAATATTAAAACAAAACTTAGTAGCAATGTTTTAAAGAAATTTAAATTCCCATCATCTAATTTACTAAATTTTTTTTTTGACATTTTTCTTTGAATTTATTTATAGTAGAAGTTAATGATTTTATACAGCTAAAACTTCTTTAACTTCAGGGATATAATGACAAAGTAGATTTTGTACCCCCTGTTTTAAAGTTAAAGTTGAAGATGGGCATCCAGAACAGCTTCCCTTTAATACAACTGTAACTTTCCCATCTTTAAATTCTTTGAATGTTATGTCGCCACCATCTCTTGCAACAGCTGGTCTTATTTTAGTTTCTAATATTTTGATTATCTTATTTTCAATTTCTCCATAATTTTTGGGGTTATCTAAATCTGTTTTTTTATTAATTATAAATTCATTTCCTTGATCGTAGTACTCATTTAAATAACTTATAATTATATGTTTTATATTTTCCCACTGCTCTTCATGAGATTTATTTACTGAAATAAAATCCTCACTTAAAAAAATTCCTGTTACACCATTTATTGAAAGAATATGCTTTAATATTGGAATTTCTGTCTGATTTTCGTTTAGGAACTCATAAGGGCCATCATTAGATACTCTTTTACCTGGCAAAAATTTTAAAGAGTTTGGATTTGGTGTTTCTTGCGTTTGTATGAACATAACATTTATATAGTCATATTTTTTTATATTTAAAGATTTCTAAAAACCAATTATTTTCTTCATTTCTTTTATCTTTTGTCCTGCAATCTCTTCTGCTTTACTTGCACCCTCCAATAGAATCTTATCCAAATATTCTTTATCATTAGTTAATTTCTTTATTTCTTTTGTTATAGGAGAAATTTTATTTGATAAAATTTCAGCCAATTGAACCTTTAAATCTGAAAAATTTTTACCTCCAAATTCATTTAAAGTTTCATCCAAAGTTTGATTTGAAATACTAGAATAAATTCCAAGAAGATTTTGGGCTTCAGGTCTATCTTTTAATTTAATTTCTTCGTTTGGAATAGGATAAGAATCGGTTTTTGCTTTTTTAATTTTGTTAAGAATTTCGTCTTTGGAGTCTGTTAAATTAATTCTACTAAGATCTGATGGGTCTGATTTGCTCATTTTTTTTAAACCATCTTTCAAACTCATTATTCGTGAAAATTTTTTCTTAATCAATGGTTCTGGAACTTTTAAGAAATTTTCACAATTAAAATCTTTGTTAAATTTTTGTGCTATATCTCTCGTTAGTTCTAAATGTTGTTTTTGATCTTCCCCAACAGGAACATGGGTAGCATCATAGAGTAATATATCGCTAGCCATTAAAATAGGATAAATATAAAGACCTACAGAAGCTTTTTCCTTATCTTTTCCAGCTTTTTCTTTAAACTGTGTCATTCTATTCAACCAGCCCATTGGAGCCATACAACTTAAAATCCACGATCCCTCTGCGTGTGCATGAACTTCAGATTGATTAAAAATAATACTTTTGCTTGTGTCAATTCCACTTGCAATAAAAGTTGCAGCTGTTTCACGAATGTTATTCTTTAGTTCGTCTTTGTCCTGCTTAACGGTAATTGCATGCAAATCTACAACACAGAATATACACTGATTTTCTTTGTCGTTATTTAATTCAACAAAATTTTTAATAGCACCAAGATAGTTACCTAAATGAAGGTTCCCTGTAGGCTGAACACCAGAAAATATTATTTTGGACATTATTTAATACTTTAAATTAATATCTGAAATTTTAAAGGCTTTTATAATAATTGAGATTCCGACGTATGAAACGAAGGTAAATAACACAATCAAAATAATATATAAAAATTTCAAACTATTTCCATACTCAAAGTATGATGATAGAAAATTTAACAAAAAATAGAAAATTAAGATTGCTATAATATTTGAAAAAATAATTTTTAACATTTGTTTAAGAAAATTTGAACTAAATTTGAAGTAGTTTTTATTAATTACAAAAATCAATAAAATAATCCCGTTAAACCATGAGGAGATTGTTGTTGCTATTGGTATTATTATAAAACCAATCTTGGGAAAAAATATTAAACTTATTAATATATTTAAGATTACTGAAATAAGAGAATACTTAAATGGAGTTTTGGTATCATTTCTTGCAAATAAAAAAGTTGAAAATATTTTAATCAGTGAGAATGCAGGTAGTCCAAAAGAGAAATAAAACAGGGCTTTTGCAGAGTTAAATACACTTTGTTGATTAAATGATCCATATCCAAATAACGAAGAGGTTATTTGTTCTGAACCAACAATAAGAGCTAATGTTGCTGGCAAGCTAAGAAATAAACTTAACTCTAGAGCTTTATTCTGAAGTTTGATAGTTTTAAAATGATCATTTTTTTTAATATGTCGACTTAAATTTGGAAGTATTACAGTTCCTATCGCAATCCCAGCTATTGCTAAGTTTATCTGATAAATTCTATCTGCATAGTATAAATAAGAAACCGCACTTGCCTGAAATGACGCAATAATTGTTCCAACTAGGATATTTATTTGGGTTACACCAGATGAAAAAATACTAGGTAAAAGTTTACTAAAAAAAATTTTAACTTTTTCGTTAATTTTAAATTTAAAGCTAATATCTATTTTGAAATATTTTTTTACAAATATTAATAAGAAGATAAATTGAATTAGACCAGCAATAGAGACTGTATAGGATAAATTATAGACTAAATTGTTATTTAAATTATCAGCAAACAACAAACAAATTATCAATAATATATTAAGAATTATTGGAGCTGCTGCTGCTGCTGCAAATTTATTATGAGAATTTAGTATTGCTGAAAAAAAAGAAGCCAGACTAATAAAAAATAGAAACGGAAAAGTAATTCTGGTTAAATTTATAGCAATGTTTAATTTTTCAGTGTCATTTGAAAACCCCGGGGCAATTATTTTAATAAATGATGGCATAAAAATTTCAATTATAAGAATTGTGAAGAACAAAACTAAAAATAATAAGTTAAAAATTGTGTTAGCAAATGAGTTTGCATTTTTTTTTCCCTTAACTAATTCTGAAGAATATGAAGGAACAAAAGCTGCATTAAAAGTTCCTTCAGAAAATAGTCTTCTAAACGTATTTGGAATTCTAAAGGCTACAAAGAAAGCATCTGCAAGTGGACCTGATCCAAGATATATTGCTATGAAAAAATCTCTTACGTAACCAAGAACTCTACTTAATAAAACAAATATGCTAAATGTGCTTGTTGACTTAATAAGATTCATAAATCATATTAGTCTTAAATTTAGCTTATTAGTATAAATAATTTAAGAAATGAAAAAAAATAAGATTGAACACTACTCAGATAAAGAAGCCCTTGAGTTTCATAATTTAAACAAATCTGGAAAGATTGAGATAAATTCATCAAAACCAATGACTTCAAAAAGAGATTTAGCTTTAGCTTATTCACCTGGAGTGGCAGCACCAGTCAAAGAAATCTATAAGAATTCTGAACTAGCTTACGATTATACAACTAAAGGAAATTTAGTTGCAGTTATAAGTAATGGATCCGCTATTTTAGGACTAGGTAATTTGGGAGCTATAGCCTCAAAACCTGTGATGGAAGGTAAGGCAGTTTTGTTTAAAAGATTTGCAGATATAGATGCTATTGATTTAGAGATTGACAATACAGATCCAAAAGAAATTGTTAACAGTATAAAAAACTTTGCTGTTAGTTTTGGGGGTATTAATCTTGAAGATATCGCTGCTCCAGAATGTTTTATAATTGAAGAAGAATTAAAAGAAATACTTGATATTCCAGTATTTCATGACGATCAACATGGAACAGCAATTATTACATCTGCTGCATTAATTAATTCAATTCACATTACAAAAAAAAAAATTTCCAATATTAAAGTTGTTGTAAATGGTGCAGGAGCCTCAGCGATGGCATGCTCAGATTTATTTATTAAATTAGGCGTAAAAAAAGAAAATTTAACCATGATAGATAGTAAGGGTGTGATTAACTCTAATAGAAAAGGGTTGAATAAGTGGAAATTAAAATACGCAAAAAAAACAAAAAACAAAAATTTGAATGATGCGTTAAAAAATGCAGATGTTTTTTTAGGTCTGTCTTCAGCTGGTATACTGAAAAAAGAAATGGTTAAACGAATGGCCAAAAATCCAATTATATTTGCCTGCGCTAATCCAGATCCAGAAATATTACCTGAGGATGTCTATAAAGTAAGAAAAGATGCAATCATAGCAACTGGTAGATCAGATTATCCCAATCAAGTAAATAATTTAATTGGTTTTCCATATATATTCAGAGGTGCTCTTGATGTAAGAGCAAAAACAATAAATGAGGAAATGAAAATGGCCGCTGCTAATGCGATTGCAAAATTAGCTAGAGAGAGAGTTCCTGATGAAGTCGCAGCAGCAATGGGAGGAGATCGACCAAAATATGGAAAAGATTATATTATACCTTCTACATTTGATCCAAGACTAATTAGCGTAATTCCAGTAGCCGTAGCAAAAGCTGCGATGAAAACTCATGTAGCGAGAAAAAAAATTGAAAATTTCAGTATATACTCTGATCAATTAAAACAAAGGTTAGATCCCTCGGTAACCATACTTCAAGGAATAAATTCTAAAATTAAGAAAAATCAGAAAACAGTTGTATTTGCAGATGGTGAGGATGAAAATACTTTAAAAGCTGCAATTGCATTTAAAAACAGTGGTTTAGGAACTCCTATAATTGTTGCAAAAGAAAACATAGTTAAGCAAAGGTTAAAAGAAATTGGTTATGGAGAAAATTTGAATATTAAAATTGTAAATTCAACGGATAAAAAAATGAGAGACAAATACACAAAATTTCTCTTTAAAAAAATGCATAGGGATCAAGGTTTACTTGAAAGAGATTGTGATAGGCTGATTAGAAATGACAGGGTTATTTGGGCGTCATGCATGGTTGAAAGTGGAGATGCGGATGCAATGGTAACAGGAAATACTAGAAGATATTCGCAGTCACTTGAAAAGATAAAAAAAGTTATACCTGCTCGTAAAGGAGAAATTATGTTTGGCTTAAACATGGTAGTGAGAAAAGGAAAAACAGTATTTATAGGAGATACATCAGTTAACGAATATCCTTCATCTGAAGAATTAGCTAATATAGCAATTTCATCTGCAAGAGTTGTAAGATTGTTTGGAATTGATCCTAAAGTTGCTTTTCTGTCTCATTCAACATTTGGTCAACCAATAACTAGTAGAACAAAACATATTAGAGAGGCTGTGGAAATATTAAAAGATAGAAAAGTAAATTTTAAATTTGATGGGGATATGCAACCAGACGTAGCACTTGATGATGAATATTCTGATTTATATCCATTTTCAGAAATAGTGGGTAAAGCAAACATTCTAATCATGCCTGGTCAACATAGTGCTGCAATTTCTTATAAAATTATGAAGACTTTAGGAGACGCAAAAGTAATTGGTCCATTATTAATAGGTCTTGCTCAACCAATAGAAATAGCTCCTTTGAGATCGTCTACGTCTGAAATTTTAAACTTAGCTTCGGTAGCTGCATATTCAGCAGGAGTTATTGATTATAAAAAAATTTGAATAAAAGCTAATTTTTTATAACTCTCAAATCATCAACTAAAAAAATACTGGTGATTACATCTTCTACATCTAATATTTGTTTTGCTTCCCTAGTCACCTCGTCTCTTTCAGTATCATTTTGAGCTATTCCATAAATATAAATTTTCTTTTTATAAGAATCTATATTGTAGTTTACTGATTTTACTTTTTTATTTGATATTAAAGCAGCTCTAAGTTGTGATGTTAAAAGTAAATCTTTAGCAGATCTTTTAAAATTAAACTCTTCTTTTATTCTTAAATCATTTTTAACTGATCTTGCACCTTTTATTTCCCAGGCTAATTTTGTAATTTTTAATTTGTCCTCAACTGAACTTACTTTTCCTGTAAGAAAAATCCTTCCATCAAGAATTTTTGTTTTCACAGAAATAATATAACTTTTGTCTGCTGATAATAATTTTGCTCTCAAATTTTGCTGCATAATTGAGTCATCTATCTGGGTTCCTAAGCTTCTTGGGTCTAAAGCAATTGAAACACCAGTACCTAAAACCCCTGTTGAGGAATAACCAACACAACTCGAGAAAATTACAAAACTTATCAAAAATAGAATTTTTCTAATTTTCATTTTTAATTTCTATACAATATTTATAAATAACTTTTTTAGAAATTTTTCTATTCTCTGAAATTTTTTTTACGATATCTTTTATAGACATTTTTTTAATTAATTTATTTATTTTTTTTTTATCTGATTCTTCAAGTTCTTTAAAACTTAATCTTTCTTTTTTCATCTCAGAAATAACAACGGTTATTTCACCTTTTCTCGAAAAATTAATTTTTGATAATTCATTTACAGATAATCTAATGTATTCCTCGTGATATTTAGTTATTTCTCTACAAATTAGTATTTCTCTATCCAAAAAGAATTCTTTAATATCATTAATTCTTTTACTTAGTTTATTAGGTGATATAAAAAATGCAATTGAGCACTCAAGACTTGATAAATCCTGAAATAATTTTCTAATTTGATTTTGTTTTTCAGGTAGAAATCCACAAAAATAAAAATTATCGGAAAATCCACTTATTGATATTGCTGCACTGACTGCAGATGGGCCAGGAATTGGAAAAACATCAATTCCATTTTTTATACATTCATTTATAAGTATTCTTCCAGGGTCTGAAACAGCTGGAGTTCCGGCATCAGAAACTAATGATACTATTTTATTATTTTTAAGAAGTTCTAATACTAATTTTAAATTTTTAGTTTCATTAAATTTATGATTAGAAATTATTTTTTTCTTTATTTCAAATTTTTTTAGAATATTTTTTGAAACTCTTGTATCCTCACATAAAATTAAATCTGATTTTCTTAAGGTTTCAATTGCTCTATAAGAAATATCACCCATATTTCCTATTGGTGTAGCAACACAATATAGCCCAGGTTTAAATTTATTATTATTTAAGTACATGTAAATTATTTATTTAATTATATTATTAAAACTAAAATGAAAACTTTTATTAAATTACTATTATGTGGAGTTATAATAGTCCTCGCTTTAAATAAAATTGCTTACTCAAAAGAAAAAATTAAAATTGGATTAATCGTTCCTCTAAGTGGGGAGAATTCTGCGATTGGTGAAAAAATCATCAAATCGATTAGAATGGCAGTAAATAAGATTGATGACGAAAAAATAGAGATTCTACCAAGGGATACGAAATCAAATCCTATTAATGCATTAAAAGTTTCTAAAGAATTATATCAAGAAGGTGTAAGAATTATTTTAGGACCTGTGTTTAATGAAAGTAATAAGTATCTTGATGATTTAGAAGATGTCACTTTCATTTCATTTACTAATAAATTAATCGACAATCCAAAAAATGTTATTAGTGCTGGTGTAAATGCAATTTCACAAATACAAACAATTAAAAAATTTAATAAAAGAAACAAATTATCGGAAGGCGTTATTCTTATTCCAAGATCTGAGTTTAAAAAAGAAATAGAAGTAGCTATAAATAAAACTAAAATTAAACATAAAGAAGTATTTTATTATGACAGAGAACCAACAGTACTTACTAAACAAATTGAAAAATTAACAAAATATCAAATAAGAAAAAATAACCTTAAATATGAAATAAAAAGACTAGAAGATTTGTCATTCAAAGATAAAGATAAAAGAATACAAAACCTTAAGAAAAAAGATACATTAGGAAATATTGGCTTTGACTCTGTATTAATAGCAGATTTTGATGAAAATTTGAAAAGTGTGGCTACATCATTACTATATACAGACGTTTCTTCAAAAAGAATAAAATATATTACCTTAAATCAATGGTTTGATAATTCTCTTTTGAAAGAGACTTCCCTTCATCCAATATATTTTCCATCCATAAATAAAAATAATTATGAAATTTTTTTGAATGATTTTAAGAATAGTTATGGCCAGGATGGTGACCAACTATCATTTTTAAGTTATGATTTAATTGGTTTAGTTTATTTTTTAATTTTAGAAAATGATTTTAAGATTTCAAAAAGTATATTTTACAAAAAAAATAAATTTAAAGGCAAAATAGGAGTCTTCGAAATTGATAAAAATATAATTACGCATCAATTAAATTTTTATAGTATTGAAGATAAACAATTCAAAAAAATTTTTTAATTTTTTTGAATGCATTAAAACGATGATCTATTTTATATTTTTTTTGAGGTTCAAGCTCACCAAAAGTTAATCTTTTTCCTTTTGGTATGAAAATTGGGTCATAGCCAAAACCATTTTTTCCTTTTTTTATCTTGGAAATACGGCCTTCAATCTTACCGAGTTTACTAACAAATTTTCCATTTGGCCAAAATATTGTTAAGACACAAATAAATCTAGCTGTAATTTTTTTATTTTTCCAATTTTTTTCTTTCTTATTAATTTCTCGGTATACTTTTTTAATGGCTAAATCAAAATTTCTTTTTTTGCCCGCCCAATCTGCTGAGTACACTCCAGGTTTTTTATCTAAGATGTCAATTTCAATTCCAGAGTCATCAGACATACAAATTTTTTTAGTTTTTTTTGAAAAATATTTCGCTTTAAGAAGTGAATTTTGATAAAATGAGGTTCCTGTTTCCATTGGACTAGGAATTTTGTAGTCTAAATTAGAATACAATTTTAAACTTTTAGGTAAAAGATCTGCAATTTCCGTCAGTTTTCCTTTGTTATTTGAGCCAATAAATATTTCTTTAATTTTTTTTTTGGACATCTAGAAATTATATATTTTCTTACCATATAAACATATATGGACAAGGAAGAAAATAAAGATAGCACTTCAGCTCTAGAAGGTGAAAATAATGAGCAGTCATCAGAAAAAGTTATTGAGGAGCAAAAAGATGGTAGCGATGTTGAAGAAAAAGAAAAAGAGGAAAAACTAACAGCAGAAGAAGAGCTAGAGGCAATAAAAGATAAACTTGCAAGAACTTTTGCAGAAATGGAAAATCAAAGAAGAAGATTTGAGAAAGAGAAAGATGATGCGTATGAATATGGAGGATATTCATTCGCAAAAGAAGCCCTTAACTTGTTAGATAATCTTGAGAGATCAAAAGTCGCTTTGGAAAATGACGAAAAATTAAAAAATACTGATGCGCTCAAAAAAATTATAGAACATTTGAATATTATTCATAATGATATGCTTTCAATATTTAAGAAAAACAATATTGAACCAATTAAATCAATTAATGAAAAACTTGATCCAAATCTACATCAGGCAATGATGGAAGTAGAAGATGATACTAAAGAACCTGGCACAATTGTTCAGGAAATTCAAAAAGGGTTTATGATGAAAGACAGATTATTAAGACCATCCTTAGTTGGAGTTTCAAAGAAAAAAACAGAGGAAAGTGAAAAAGAAAATCAAAAAGATGAAAAAAACCAATAAAAACAACGAAAATTTAAATATTAAATATGGTTGTAGTATAAAAATTAGCACTTATATGTCCGAAAGGAATTGAATTTATGAGCAAAGTTATAGGAATAGATCTTGGAACTACTAATTCTTGTGTCGCTGTAATGGAGGGTACACAAGCTAAAGTATTAGAGAACGCTGAAGGCGCTAGAACGACACCTTCAGTTGTAGCGTTTTCAGATAATGATGAAAAATTAATAGGTCAACCTGCAAAAAGACAGGCAGTAACAAATCCTGAAAATACAATTTTTGCAGTAAAAAGATTGATTGGAAGAAATTTTGATGATCCATCTGTAAAAAAAGATGTTGAGACTGCTCCATTTAAAATTGTCAATTCAGACAAAGGTGATGCATGGATCGAAGCTAAAGGAAATAAGTATTCTCCTTCCCAGATTTCTGCATTTACGCTTCAAAAAATGAAAGAGACAGCAGAGAAATATTTAGGGCAAGAAGTTTCACAGGCTGTAATTACTGTACCAGCTTACTTTAATGATGCTCAAAGACAAGCTACTAAGGATGCCGGAAAGATTGCAGGCTTAGAGGTTTTAAGAATTATAAACGAGCCAACAGCAGCTTCCCTTGCATATGGATTGGATAAAAAAACAAATAAAAAAATTGCTGTTTATGATTTAGGAGGAGGAACTTTTGATGTCTCTATACTTGAACTAGGAGATGGAGTATTCGAGGTGAAATCAACAAACGGTGACACTTTTTTAGGTGGTGAGGACTTTGATAACACAATTGTTGAATATTTATTATCTGAATTTAAAAAAGAAAATGGTATTGATCTAAAATCTGACAAATTAGCTTTGCAAAGACTTAAAGAGTCTGCTGAAAAAGCAAAAATTGAACTATCCTCTGCTGCACAAACAGAGATAAATTTACCATTTATAACAGCAGATAAAACTGGTCCAAAACATATAAATATGAAAATGACAAGAGCAAAACTTGAGGCTCTTGTCGAAGATCTTATTTCTAGAACAATCCCACCATGTGAAACAGCTCTTAAAGATGCTGGTTTAAACGCAAGTGAAATTGATGAAGTAATTCTAGTTGGTGGAATGACAAGAATGCCTAAAGTAATAGAAGAAGTTAAGAACTTCTTTGGCAAGGAACCAAATAAATCGGTAAATCCTGATGAAGTTGTTGCAATGGGAGCCGCTATTCAAGCAGGAGTTTTACAGGGTGACGTTAAAGATGTACTTTTACTTGATGTTACACCACTTTCTCTTGGTATCGAAACATTAGGCGGAGTATCAACTAAGCTAATAGAAAAGAACACAACAATACCAACTAAAAAAAGCCAAGTTTTCTCGACGGCAGAGGATAACCAACCTGCAGTCTCGATAAGAGTTTTACAAGGTGAAAGAGATATGGCTTCAGATAATAAGGTTCTAGGTAATTTCGAGTTAGTAGGTATTGCCCCAGCACCTAGAGGTGTTCCTCAAATTGAAGTTACATTTGATATTGACGCAAACGGTATTGTAAATGTATCTGCAAAAGATAAAGGAACTGGTAAAGAGCAAAAAATTCAAATTCAGGCATCAGGTGGTTTAAGTGAAGAAGAAATAAATCAAATGGTTAAAGATGCTGAAACAAATAAAGAAGCTGATAAAAAGAAAAGAGAAGCAGTTGATGCTAGAAATCAAGCTGATACCTTGCTTCATTCTACGGAAAAAAATTTAAAAGAACATGGTAGTAAAGTTTCTGATGCTGATAAAAAAGCAATCGAGGACGCTTCTGCAAATGTTAGAAATGCATTAAAAGGGACTGATGTAGAAGAGATTAAAAAGAAAACTCAAGATTTGGTTCAAGCTTCTATGAAATTAGGAGAGGCTATTTACAAATCACAACAAAGCACAAAACCTGGTGAAGCACCTAAAGATGCAAAAGATGAAGGGAAAAAAGACGATAATGTTGTTGATGCAGACTTTGAAGAAGTAAAAGACGATAAAGAAAAGAGCGCCTAAAATATCAACCATTTGTCTATAACTAGTTATGGCAAAAAGAGATTATTACGACGTATTAGGTGTTGAGAAAAGTGCTAGTCCTGAACAAATTAAAGCAGCCTACAGAAAACAAGCAGTAAAATATCATCCTGATAAAAACAAAGGTGATAAGGGAGCTGAGGAAAAATTTAAAGAGGCCTCAGAAGCATATCATGTTTTATCAAACTCAGAAAGAAAACAGAATTACGATAATTTTGGACATGCAGCTTTTGAAAATGGTGGCGGTGGTGGTAGAGGAGGATT
Organism: uncultured Pelagibacteraceae bacterium; assembly: GCA_902551985.1. Lineage (GTDB taxonomy): Bacteria > Pseudomonadota > Alphaproteobacteria > Pelagibacterales > Pelagibacteraceae > Pelagibacter. Next base: position 190,232 of record CACDFI010000002.1, read on the forward strand.
TGGAAACTTTGACTTCTCCGGTTCCTTTTCAGATATTTTTGAAGATTTTTTTGGAGAAGGGTTTGGTGGAGGCGGTAGAAAATCAAGAAGATCTAACAATAGGGGATCTGATTTAAGATATGATCTCTCAATAACCTTAGAAGAGGCTTATACTGGAAAAAAACAAGATATTAAATTTTCAACATCTGAAAGATGTGGTACATGTAGCGGTTCAGGATCAAAACCGGGTCATAGTGCGAGTTCCTGCTCAATGTGTGGCGGTCATGGACAAGTGCGATCAAGTCAGGGCTTTTTTACAGTTCAGCAAACATGTCCTCAATGTGCTGGTTCTGGTGAACAAATTACTGATCCATGTACAAGTTGTGGAGGACAAGGTAAAAAGCAGGCTAGTAAAAGACTTTCTGTAACTATTCCTAAAGGTGTAGATGACGGAACAAGGATTAGACTATCTGGAAAAGGAGAAGCTGGATCAAGAGGAGCAGGTAATGGTGATCTTTATTTATTTATCAATGTCGAAACACACGAACTTTTTAAAAGATCAGAAGTAAATTTATTTTTTGAATTTCCTATTTCATTTACAGATGCAGCATTAGGAACGACCATTGAGATACCTACAATCGATGGAGGTAAAGCAAAAATAAAGATTCCAGATGGAACACAAAGTGGAAAGCAATTTAGATTGAAAGGTAAGGGAATGCCATTTATGAGAAGAGGAGACTATGGAGATTTATACGTCCAAGTTAACACTGAGGTACCAGTATCCTTAAATAAAGAACAAAAAGAATTACTTGAAAAATTTAGAAAAATTGAAAATGATAGATCAAATCCAAGCATTAAAAGGTTTTTTCAAAAAGCTAAAAATTTCTGGAAAAATTAAATGAAAAAAAAAATTAAATATATTATTTTTGGCGTTATTTATATTTTAGCAATTTTAATATTAGGTGCCTATTTCTATAAAGAAGGAATTGGAATAATTTAATTATCTTTTGCTAGCCTAATAAAGATATCTCCCATGCCCCCTTTTACTTCCTCAAGAGGTGCAGTATTTCTAAAAGCACAATATTGGCCGGTTATCTCGTGTTTATCGATTGCTGCTATGCTTTGTTCATTACATTTTGATGCATTGTGAAACAAACCAATAACTAACCTATCATCTAAAACATATACTTGTTTGTCATCAAGTTTTTTACCGTTACAAAAATAATTCTTATTAACTTCTATTGGAAAGTCATCTTTTCCACAGGGATTATTTATTGTTAAAACAAAAAATTCTTTTTCACCATCTGTAAAAGTGTAATTCATTTTTTTAACTTTTGAATATTTCATCAAATCACATGAACATGGGACACAGCATCTATGATAAAAACCACATATTTTCTCTTCATTTTCAACGCTATTAAGATAGACAAATTCAGGCTTGTTATTTGGATCTATCAATGAACCAGACACAGCGCAATATAGTTTGTTATATTCCAAAAAGTCCTGGTAAGTAATTTTTTTACCTAAAATATGTTTAAAAAATTTAGGACCTGCTGCATTTCTATTTTGATCAGGAAAGATTTCTGACCAATCTCCAGCTAGATCAGCATAATAATTAAATTGGGTTGCCTGGGTAGGTTGAGACATACTAAAGCTTATTAAAAGACTAAATAGTATAAAGTTTTTAATTTTTTTTAATAAGTTCATGTTGTTTGTTCAAGTATACTTTTAATTCTAAAAAATTAATTGGGTTTTATTGTCCTATTATTTTTGGTAAACTTCTATTGTTTTATTTAATTCATTAATATTTAAAGTCTCAGTAAGACCATTCGTCCAAATAATTTTTATAGAAATATTGTTTTCACCATCTCTAATTCCATAATGTGCCACTGGTTCCATTTGACATAAATAACCAGATCCAGCATCAATTGTTTTAGCATGATTTCTCAAATTTGTTTTTAATATAACAGTAGCTCCTCTAGCGGGGGCTCCAAATTTATTTAATGGCTTTATCCTTAAATAATTGAAATCTTTTTTAATATCAGCTTTATACATTGTTAATGGTTGCATTCCAGACTCACCATGAGCAATTAACAATTCTAAAATTCCATCATCATCTATATCTGCTACAGCTGCACCTGTTCCAAGACCATTTGCTTCATAAGCATTTTTAATATTGATTTCTTCAAAAAACCCATCTTCTTTTATTTTGAATAGTTTATTTGGCTCACCAATGTTATTCATGAATATCTCATCATAACCATCATTATCAAAATCTGCTGATATTACAGTTCTAATTCTAGTTGGAATATTGTAGGTTGGAATAGCAATATCTCTAAATTTGTTGTCTTCTAAAACGAAGGCCCTATGATAACCATTCCAATTAGATGTAACTATATCTAGTCTTCCTCTATAGAGTATATCAGTTAAAGTTGTGCCTCTTCCATTTTCGTATTGATCGTCAACTTTATAATCTTCAGCAATGTCCTGAAAATATCCATCAGAGTTGTAATATAAAAAGTTTTTACCTCTCTCATTTGCAGCAAATATGTCAGTTTTTCCTGACAAAATATTTCCTGCAACCACTGCTCTTCCTCCAGTAATTTTGTTGATTTTAAGCTGTTCTGCTAAATCTAGAATTTGTCCAGAACGGAGTTCATAAAATCTAGTAGGTCCTCCATAATTCGCAACATATATGCCATATTTTCCATCACCATTTCTATCAACGCAAACAACTGATCTTCCAGCGGTTAAATTCAGGTTCTTTTTATTGATATCTTTTTCAAACAAATCTACAAAACTATCGCTATTATTATCAATCAATCTATCTGAATATTTTTTTTCTCCACTATAAGTGTCAGTGTTTAAGAAATAAATTTCTTCAAAACCATCGTGATCTATATCACATGCAGCTACACCAATTGTTTTTCTTTTAGCATCATCAAATATTTCATTTTTATTAATGTTTACTATTTTCCCATTTTGATAAGTCAGAGCTAAATTTGAAAATCCAAATCCAGTAACCACAAATTCATATTTGTTGTCTTGGTTAACATCTGTAACGGAAATACCATAACTAAGTCTAAAGTCATTATCTTCAATTTGAGATGTAATATCTTTAAAAAAGTCTGCTTTAGAATGATTGTGAGACACAAAAAAAAATAAAACCAGAAAAAATTTTAATAGGTATTTAATAACCATAATTGTTGTATATTAATTAAAAAATATATTAAAATAAATTAATGAGCAAAGTAAAATTAGCGATATCTGGTTGCATGGGACGAATGGGCCGGCAACTAGTGAAATCTTCTAAAACTGATAAAAATTTTAAATTAACCACACTTACAGAAAACAGATTAATAGAAAAAAAAATTGCTGGGATAAAACCTAATTTGAATCATGAAAATTCTTTTAAAAATGTTGATTTAATAATCGATTTTACAATTCCTAGATGTACTTTTGAAATTCTTAAAATAGCATCAAAGCTAAAAAAAAGAGTGGTTATTGGCACAACTGGTTTCTCTAAAAAAGAAGAACTTCAAATTAAAAAATTTTCAAAAAAAATTCCTATTTTAAAAGCTGGCAATATGAGTTTAGGCATAAATCTATTGATGTATTTAACTGAAATTGCCTCTAAATCATTAGGTAATAATTTTTTAAGTAAAGTGTATGAGGTGCACCATAAGCATAAAATAGACCATCCATCTGGAACAGCGTTGATGCTGGGTAAAGGTATAGCTGTAGGTAAAAATAGGGATTTTTACAATTTAATTGGAAAAAAGTATCTAAACAAAAAAAGTTTTCCTTATGGAAAAAAAATTAATTTTAACTCAATACGTAAAGGTAAAACGGTAGGTGAACACGAGGTAAAGTTTTCTAGTGGTAAAGAAATTATTACACTTAATCATGAGGCATTTGATAGAGCTTTGTATAGCGAAGGAGCTTTAACAGCTGGAAAATGGTTAATGAATAAGAAACCTGGTTTATATTCTATGCGTGATGTTTTAAATTTTAAATGAGCGAAGAACAAAGAGCAAAAATTGTTCTTAAAATATTAAATAAAATATATCCAAAAACACCAATACCTCTCAAACACAGAAATATGTTTACTTTATTGGTTTCTGTTCTTTTATCTGCACAATGTACAGACGTGAATGTTAATAATGTAACAAAAAATATATATCCAAAATATAATAAACCAGAACATTTTGTTAAACTTGGAAGAAAAAAAATTGAAAAGCTTATAAGAAGTATTGGTATTTTTAGAGTTAAGGCTAAGAGCGTTTATAATTTATCAAAAACTTTAGTGGAAAAATACAATGGAAAAGTTCCTAAAACATTTGAGCAACTTGAGGAGTTACCAGGCGTTGGACACAAAACAGCTAGTGTGGTGATGTCTCAAGGATTTGGGTATCCTGCTTTCCCCATAGATACACATATACATAGACTTGCTCAAAGGTGGGGTTTAACAAGTGGAAAAAATGTTATCCAAACTGAGAAAGATTTAAAAAGGCTTTTTCCAAAAAAGTATTGGAATAAGTTACATCTTCAAATAATTTATTATGGAAGAGAATACTGTAAGGCAAGAGAGTGCTATGGTTTATCTTGTAAAATCTGTACTAGTTGTTATCCTAAGAGAAAAAAACCACTTATAACAAAGAAAGCATAATCAATGAAAATATTAGGAATTGGAAATGCAATTGTAGATGTAATTTGCAAAGTAGATGACGATTTTATTACTAAAAATAATTTAACAAAAAGTACAATGAAATTAATTTTTGATGATAAAGAGTTTAAGGAACTATTATCAAATCTTAAAATAGAAAAAACAGTTTCAGGAGGATCAGTTGCAAATTCAATCGTAGGCTTATCTCAACTTGGAAATGAAGTTGGTTTTATAGGCAAAGTAAATGATGATGAACTTGGTGATAAATATGAAGATGGCCTGAAACAAGAAAATGTTAAATATTTTTATTCAAAAAAAAAAGAAGAACTACCCACTGGAACATGCTTGATTTTAGTTACACCAGACTCTGAGAGAACCATGTGTACATTTTTAGGTACTGCAGGAAAAATAAGTGAAAATGATGTGAGCTCAGATGCTATTAGACAAAGCGAAATTATACTATTAGAGGGATATCTTTGGGATGAGGGTGAACCCAAAAAAGCATTTGAAAAGGCTATTCAAAGTGCAAACAAAGTAGCCATGTCTTTATCTGATCAGTTTTGTGTTGATCGACATAAGCCGCATTTTTTAGAATTAGTTAAAAATAAATTAGATATAACTTTTGCAAATGAACAAGAGATAATATCTTTGATCGATGCAAAATCTTTTGATGAGGTTATAGAATTTTCAAAATCTTTAGGAAAAATTATTGTTTTAACTAGAGGTGAAAAAGGTGCAGTTGCTATAAATAGAAATGAAGTTGTTGAATGTGGAGTAAAAGAAGGTCTTAAAATTGTTGATTTAACGGGTGCTGGAGATCTATTTGCAGCAGGCTTTTTGCACGGACATGTAAATAATTTAACCTTAAAAGATAGCTTAGATAAAGGTACAGAGATGTCATCAAAAGTTATTCAACAAATAGGAGCAAGACTTTAGAACATTTTTTGAGTTTATTTTTTTTTTCTTTTAAAGCTTCCTTTGCCTTTTTTAGGCTTGATAATTCTGGGCTTATACTTAGAGGTGAGTAAATCTTTTGCAATATAATTTTTTTTCTTCATTTGATTGTATAACCAGATCTAGAACTTTTAATAAAATTATTATCATTAAAAACATTATTTATTTTTTTTCTTAACCTATAAATATGAGTTTCTACCGTATGTGTTTCTAATTTTAAATTATGGCCCCATACTTCTTTCTGAAGTTCGGAAACATTTACTGGTTTTTTTGATTTTTTGATAAAAAAAATAATGTTAGCTTCTCTTTCGGTCAAATCTAAAACCTTGAATTTATTAAAAATTTTTCTTGAGTTTAAGTTTAGTTTATAACTTCCTAAGTTTATTTCTGATTGTTGGTTGTATATATTTTTTAGAAAATTAATATTTATATTTTCTATTAACTTAGTTAATTCAACGGGGAACTGACTTATTATTAATTGATTATTTATATTATTAATTTTTTTTTTGGAAATTATCAAAAAATTATCTTGATTAATAATATTTTCTCTCATTAACATATTTTTTTTTATTTTTATTAAATCAAAGCTTAAATTTTTCTCAATTTCTTTAAGTATTTCATACAAAACATTGAAATCATAAATAACTAAAGTTTGATTATTCATATATATTTAAGATATGACAATTATTTTAAAAAATAAAGAAACTCTTAAAATTGACGAATTTTATTTCAAGTGTAGCATTGGAAAAAAAGGATTAACTAGAAATAAATTTGAGGGAGATAAAAAAACACCAATTGGGGAATTTTCTTTAGGAAACTTATACTACAGAAAAGACAGAAATCTTAAACCAGAAACTAGACTAAAATGTATTCCAATTAAAAAAGAAATGGGATGGTGTGATGATATTAAAAGTGAAAAATATTATAATAAATTAATTAAAGTTAGTAAGAAACTTAAACATGAAAAATTTCATAGAAAAGATGATAAATACGATTTTATAATACCAATTAATTATAACACAAAAGAAACAATATTAGGAAAAGGAAGCGCAATTTTCATTCATTTAACAAAAAGTTTTAAGCCAACCGCAGGATGCGTGGCATTAAAAAAAAAAGATTTTTTAATATTATTAAAATTAATTAATAAGAAGACAAAAATCAGATTAATTTAATATCTTTGGCCAAATATATTTGATCCTATACGTAAAAATGTAGATTTAAATTCCAAAGCTGTTAGATAATCAGAAGACATTCCCATACTTAATTGTTTAAGATTAATTTTTTCATTAAGATCGTTCATTTGTGAAAAGAAATTTCTAGACTCTTTATCAAATGGGGGAATGCACATTAATCCAATAACATCTAAACCAAGATTTACAGAGAAATTATAAAATTCAACTAAATCATTTTTTGAAATCCCAGATTTTTGACTTTCGTCCCCAACATTAACTTGTATAAAAATTTTTGGTTTTTTTTCTTGTTTTTGTTGCTCATCCGAAATTTTTTTTGCTAATTTTTCATTGTCTAAAGAATGAATGTAATCAAAAATCTTTACCGCAAATTTAACTTTATTGGTTTGCAATTTGCCTATTAAATGTAAATTTATTTTGCTATTTTGATTTTTTATACCTGTCCATTTTTCTAATGCTTCTTGAACTTTATTTTCACCATAATCTAAGTGACCGTATTCAATTAATGGTAATATATGATCTATCTTAAATGTTTTTGAAACTGCAATAATTTTTGGTATGCTTTCTCTTACTTTTAATTCTATTAACTTTGATTTGATTGAACTTTGCACTGATATTAGATTTTGAACCGTTTTATGCATAATAAATTTTTTAAAAAATATTACTTTATAGAAAAATTTGAAAAAAGTAATATTGATAAACAGGATATAAATACAACTATAATATACCGTAATTATAAAAAAGATTATAATATTAAAGAAATTCTTAAACTAAAAAATTACTGTAAAAGAAAAAAACTTAAATTTATTTTATCTAATAATGTTAAATTATCTGTTAAATTGGACCTAGATGGAGTTTATCTTCCATCATTCAATAAAAATTTTTACCATTTAAGTTATAAACTTAAAAAAAAGTTTTTGATTCTTGGGTCAGCTCATAATTTGAAGGAAATTAGGATTAAAGAAAAACAAAATGTAGAAAAAATATTTATATCTTCAATTTTTAAAATTAATAAAAATTATCTTGGTATTAATAAATTTAAATTAATTTCAAAAATTTCAAATAAAGGTATTATCGCATTAGGGGGAATTTCACAGGATAACATTAAATTAATTAATCTTACAAACTCAATAGGTTTGGCTGGAATTTCCTTTTTCAAAAAAAAAGGCCCCTAAAAAGGGGCCCTTTTGTATAAAATTTACTTCTTCTTTTAATTAGAATGAGAAAGAGAAGTTAACTTCGTATGATGTGTTATCTGTAGCAGCTGCTCCAGCAACGTTATCAGTAGACTGATGAGAAGCTGAAATTGCTACACCACCTGCTGTAAATGAAACAGATACTGCAGATGACTCTTGATCTTCTAAAGTAGAAGAGTAGTCAAGTGAAGATACACCATAAGATACTGAAACGTCATCGTTTACTGCATAAGATATACCATATGCTGTAAAGTCTTCATCTGTTCCTGATCCTCTGTCTGACTCGTTAGACTGAACACCAACTGATATTGGGCCAGCTGTGTAGTTTGCACTAAATACACTTAAGTCAATCTTGTCAGCAGCAGTGTTGTTTTCACCCATTGCAGCACTAACTTTTAGACCTTCTATTCCAGTGTACTGAACACCTATTTCAGTTGAACTTTCAAGTACTGCAGAACCTTTTGAAGGTTTGTAAGCAGCTTTAAGAGCAACTCCATCAGTTACAGTGTAGTCGTAAATGAAAGAATTATCACCTATTCCAGCGTTAGTTGGTCCATCAACTGTTCCACCGATTGATGTACCCCAAGATTCTTCGTTAGCTGTTGGAGTTAAATCATCCCAAGCACCAACTGGTCCTGAAGAACCGTGACCTGAGAATACTAATGTTCCCATATCACCCATACCAATTGTTAAGCTTCTGTCATCAAATGGAGCAGCATTTCCAACAGCACCAGTTCCATCTAACTGAAGGCTAGTTGAAATTGTGAAACCATTGTCCATTTCACCACTTGCAGAGAAAGTAACCTGATCAGTCATTGACCAACCGTTACCTGCGTTACTGTTATCTTCTCCACCAAAAAAGATTGAAGTACCACCAGATACACTCATAGAAGCTGCTTGCGCAGAACCTGCTACTAGTACAGTACCTAATGCTGTCAATCCTACTTTTTTTAGATTGTTCATATTATTACCTTTCGTTTTTAGTTTAATATTAAACAAGATATCTCTATCAATTTTCCTGCATTTTTCTGTTTTATTGTGATTTTCAATCAATTTTTTTACAAAAGTGTTGTATTTTTACATCACTAAAAATGCTGAATTATTTAACTTTTTAGGCATTTTTAAAAAAAATCTTTTAAATATTATGTTTTTTCATCTATTACTAAGCCTTTAAGAACATTTATGCCAAAAATTTTAAATTTAAGAATATTTGTATTTCTTTTCCTTGCTTTATTTACGCTAAATTCTTGTAAGAATTTAGAGAACTTACCTGGGGGTGATGCTCGAAAAAATCCACCTGATCCAAAAGAAAGAGTCAAAAAAAATTTAGAAGAAGGTAAAGGATTTAGATTAGACAGTTATTTACAAGGGAGTAAAAAAGGTGGAGATTTTATGTTTGCAAGCGCGAATGAACTTTGGAGAGCCTCCCTAGATACTTTGGATTTTATGCCACTTTCATCAGTAAATTATAGCGGTGGTATAATAATTACAGATTGGTATTCAGATGAAGATAGCTTTAACGAGTCAGTAAAAATTTCTATTCGTTTCTTAACCAATGAAGTTAGAGCCGATGCATTAGATATAAAAGTTTTTTATAAAAAATGTAATCAAGTAGCGAGTTGCAAAATATCACAAAAGACAGGATCACTGTCAGCTGAACTTAAGAAGCAAATTTTATCAAAAGCAGCAATATACAAAAAACAAAACAAAGATAAAAATTTCAAGCCTTATAAAGGTGGAACAGTCGATACAACAAAATAATTAAGAAAATTTTTAATATATCCTTATGGAAAGATACAATTTTAAAATAGTCGAGGAAAAATGGCAAAATCAGTGGTCTAAATCAGGTGTTTTTCGATCTAGAGTAGATCATTCCAAAAAGAAATTCTATTGTCTAGAAATGTTTCCTTACCCTTCAGGAAAAATACATATGGGGCACGTTAGAAACTACACAATTGGAGATGTTTTATCACGTTATAAATCCTTACAAGGTTATAACGTAATGCATCCGATGGGTTGGGACGCATTTGGTATGCCAGCTGAAAATGCTGCAAGAGAAAACAATTTAGATCCTAAAGATTGGACCAATAAAAATATCTCAAAGATGAAGGAACAATTAAAACGCCTTGGGCTTTCAATTGATTGGGATAGAGAAATTTCAACGTGTTCAGAGGAATATTATAAACACCAGCAATTTTTTTTTTTAGAACTTTATGAAAAAGGGCTAGTTTATAGAAAAGAAAATTATGTAAATTGGGATCCTATTGATCAAACAGTACTTGCAAATGAACAAGTTATTGATGGTAAAGGATGGAGATCTGGTGCAGTCGTTGAGCGTAAAAAACTTAATCAATGGTTTTTTAATATTTCTAAATTCTCTCAAGAATTACTTAGTGGTTTAGACGATTTAAAACAATGGCCTAATAAAGTAAAAATTATGCAGAAAAACTGGATTGGAAAATCATTCGGCTGTGAAATTTCATTTAAAATAGAGGGAGATCTTCATGTAAAAGAGATCAAGTGTTTTACAACTAGACCTGACACATTATTTGGATTTTCATTTTTAGCACTTTCGGTTGATCATGAAATTTCAAAATATTTTTTAAAAGATAAAGCATTTCAAAAATTTAAAACTGAATGTTCTAAAACTGGTACCACAGAGGAAGCCATTGCAATTGGTGAAAAAATTGGATTTAAAACTAATCTGAAGGCAATTAATCCATTAAACCCTTCTCAAAAAGTTCCAGTTTTTTTTGCTAATTTTGTTTTAATGGATTATGGCTTTGGTGCAGTTTTTGGATGCCCTGCACATGATCAGAGAGATTTTGACTTTGCTAAAAAATATGGATTAGATATTAAAACTGTAGTCAAACCAGAAGGTGAAAAAGATAAATTTGAAGTAAAAGATGAAGCTTACTCAGGTCCAGGATTTTTAATAAACTCTGAATTCCTTAACAATCTTAAAGTACCAGAAGAATCTATTATTAAAACAATTGACATTTTAGAAGAGAGAAAAATAGGAAAAAAACAGATCAATTTTAGGTTAAAAGATTGGGGCGTTTCGAGACAAAGATATTGGGGATGTCCTATCCCAATGGCTTACGATGAAAATGGAAAAGTTATACCTATTCCAAAAAATGAATTACCTGTAAAGCTTCCTGAAAATATAAATTTAAATTCTAAAGGTAACCCCCTTGACTCTGAGAAAGACTGGAAAAACATTTCAATTAATGGAAAAAATTACATAAGGGAGACAGATACATTAGATACATTTGTTTGTTCTTCTTGGTATTACCTTAGATTTTGCTCACCAAAAAATTCAGATTATGGTTACAAACAAGATGAAATAGATTATTGGATGCCAGTCGATCAATATATAGGTGGAGTAGAGCATGCAATACTTCACTTGCTATACTCAAGGTTTTTCACAAGAGCATTAGGATACAAGAATAAAAATTTTAAGATAAATGAGCCCTTTAAAGGTTTATTTACACAGGGTATGGTCTGCCACGAAACGTACAAAGATCAAAATAATAATTGGCTAAGTCCTGATGAGATTGAATATATAAATAATCAGCTTTATAAAAAAGGTGATCCAAAAAATAAGGTTAAGGTTGGACCATCAGAGTCAATGTCTAAATCAAAAAAAAATGTTATTGATCCTGAAAATATTATTAATAGTTATGGAGCTGATGCAGTAAGACTATTTATACTATCAGATAGTCCGCCTGAGAAAGATGTACAATGGTCAGATCAGGGAATGATCGCATCTTATAAATTTTTACAAAAATTATGGATTTTGCATAATAAAATTAGAATAAATGTTCAAAAAAAAGATGAAAGAAAAGAAACTAATGACAATTTAAAAAAATTTACTAATCAAATGATAAATAAAATTACTAATAACCTTGATGGATTTCATTATAATGTCATTATAGCTAATATTTATGAAACATATAATTTTCTTAATAAAGAAGTAGAGAGAAACATTGACAGTGAGACCTTAAAAAATTGTTATAAAAAAATACTAACTCTATTTTCACCAGCAATTCCACACTTCACAGCTGAATGTATGAAAGATCTTGATTTAGATGTTAATGTGAAATGGCCTAAGATCGATACTAATCTATTAGAGGATGAAAAAATTGACTACGTAATCCAAATAAATGGTAAAAAAAGGGCAATTTTAAACGAAAATAGAGATATGGACCAAGATACCCTTATAAAAAAGATTAAATCAAATAGATTGTCAGAAAAGTATTTAAAAGATAAATCAATTAACAAGATTATATTTGTAAAAAATAGATTAATAAATTTACTAACAAATGAATAATATTTTAATCAAAGCTATAATACTTTTTTTGTTTGTTGGTATTACTGGGTGCTCTTATAAACCAATTTTCTCTGAAAAAAATTATGGATTTGAAATTGAAGAGGTAATTCTTGTTGGAGAAAAAAGAATTAACAGAATAATCTATAATAAATTAAATTTTATTAAAAATAAAAATGATAAAGGGGTAAGAAAATTTACTGTGGAAATAAAATCTGAAAAAGTAAAAAAAATTGTATCAAAAGACTCAAAAGGGGATCCTTTAAAATTTGAAATGAACATATCAGTTAATTATCAAATATTAAGTAATGGAAATGTTTTACTAAGAAACGATATTGAAAAAAGCAATATATACAATAACGAGACTGATCAGTTTAAACTTGGACAATCGGAAGATATAATTTTAGAGAACCTTACAGATAATATAAGCGATATTCTAATTTCCTCGATTATAAATCTAAATGATAATTAAGAGTTTCGAGTTAGAAAAATTAAAATCATACAAATCTAATATACATTTAATATTTGGAAATAATGAAGGCATTAAAGAAGATATAATCAATGAGATATATTTTAAAAATTTTGACGGCGAAGTTCTTAAATATGAGGAAAAAGAAATTTTAAATGAAGAAGATAAATTTTTATCAAGTTTATTGACAAAATCTCTCTTTGAAAACTCTAAGTTAATTATTATTTCGAGGTGCTCTGATAAATTAATAAATTTAGTTACTGAAATATTAAAAAGGCAAGTTATTGATACAAAAATTGTTATTAAATGTTCTAACCTAGATAAGAAATCTAAATTGAGAACTTTTTTTGAAAAAGAAATTAATGTAATTTGTACACCTGTTTATGATGATGATATTCGATCATTAAATTCAATTATTGGTAATTTTTTAAGAAAACATAAATTAAGTCTTTCTCAGGAAATTAAAAATATACTTATAGAGAGATCTAAAGGTGATAGAATAAATTTAAAAAATGAATTGTTAAAATTAAAAAATTTATCAATTAGTAAGAATAAATTAAGCGTTGAGGATGTTCTTAAACTTTCAAATCTTGCTGAAAATTATAGTGTATTTGATTTATCAGACAATTATTTAGCCAAAAATTCAAAAAAAGTATCTAATATTCTGAATGAAAATAATTATTCAGAAGAGGACTGCATATCTATTATAAGAACAATTTTAAGTAAATCTAAAAGACTTTTAAAAATTCGACAAGAGCTCGATAAGAATGAAAATATTGATCAAGTTTTATCTAGCTTTAAACCTCCAATATTCTGGAAAGAAAAAGATATTGTAAAGAAACAAGCTCAATCTTGGTCGACTAATCAAGTGAAAGAAATTATTTATAAAGTCAATGATTTAGAGGCTATAGTTAAGAAAAATACTGCAAATTCAATACTTTTTGTTTCAAATTTTCTTTGTAATTACTAATAATTTTCTTTTATAATCTCTACCAACCTATCAAGTTGATCAATTCCTTTATACTCTAAAGTAATTGTTCCTGAGTTATTCTTTTTATTATTAACGTAAACACGCATTCCAATTTTGCTAGCTAACTCATTTTCAAGACTTAAAATATTTGAATCTTTTTTTTTGTGACTACTATTGGAACTAGATTTTAAGATACGTACTAAATTTTCAGCTTGCCTTACTGATAATTTTTTTGAAATAATTTTTTTTGCTAAAAAAATAGCATTATCTAATCCAACTAAAATTTTTGCATGACCTTGAGATAATTTCTCTTCAACTATCAACTCTATTATCTCTTGAGGAAGAGATAGTAACCGCAAGCAATTAGATATATGTGCTCTACTTTTACCAATAAATTTTGAAACTTTATCCTGGTCATAACTAAATTCATCTATTAATCTTTTATAACCTTCAGCCTCTTCAATAGGATTTAAATCTTTTCTTTGAACATTTTCAACAATAGCAAATTCTAATGATTTTAGGTTATCTACATTAATTACCATTATTGGAACTTCATGAAGACCTGCATGTTGAGCTGCCTGCCACCTTCTTTCTCCAGCTATTATTTCAAATTTGCCCTCTTCTTCGGAAGATGGTCTAACTATGATTGGTTGGATTATGCCTCTCTCTTTTATAGAGTTAGTTAATTCTTTTAAACTTTCTTCGTCAAACTTTTTTCTAGGTTGATACTTATTTCTTACAAGTGAACTTATTGATACATTTTTTTTATTATCAATTTTTTCACTGTCACCTATCAAGGAAGACAATCCTCTTCCAAGTCCTTTTTTTGATTTAAATGGATTAATCATGCTGCACTCTCCACTGGTTTATCTTGGTCTAGAAATTCTTCTGTAAAACTAAAATATGCTTTACTTCCTGGACAAGCCTTATCATAAATTAGAACAGGAACACCGTGCGAGGGTGCTTCTGATAGTCTTACATTTCTTGGTACAGCTGTGCTGTAAACTTTATCCTTGAAATAATTCCTTGCCTCTGTTTCTACCTCGCCCGATAATTTATTTCGCTTATCATACATAGTGAGAAGTATTCCTCTTATGTCCAAAGCTGGATTTAGGTTCGATTTTATCCTCTCAATAGTTTTCATAAGCTGTGATAATCCCTCTAAAGCAAAGAATTCTGTCTGAAGTGGTACCACAAGAGCATCAGAAGCAACCAATGCCATAATTGTGAGAAGACTTAGAGATGGAGGGCAGTCAATTATAATATAATCATAAGATGACCCAGAATTGTTTAAAATCAAGCTTAATTCATCTTTTAATTTAAAGGCTCTTCGATTATCACCTGCGGTCTCAACCTCAAGTCCAGATAAATCAACATTTGATGATATGATATCTAAATTTTGAAGGCTTGTAGACTGAATCACCTCTGAAATTTTTTTATTGCCATTCAATACATTGTAAATTGTTTGATCTGAACTGTTAGTGTTAGATAATCCAAGTCCTGTCGTTGCATTCCCTTGCGGATCAAGATCTATCACAAGAATTTTTTTTCCTTTCATTGTTAAACCAGCGGCAAGATTAATAACTGTGGTAGTCTTACCCACTCCACCTTTTTGGTTTATTACTGAAATAATTTTTCTATTCATATTTTTTTTTCAAATTTGAAATTTTTACTACTGATGACTCTTGACTTGTTATGCTTTTCATTTCCTCTAAATCAAATTTCCATTTTTTAGAAACATCTTCCAAAATTTTTTTTCCACTCTTGCCTAAATACATGACTATGTATTTAAAATTTTTGAAATTCTTTGTTGCAATATCAAAAATCACTGGCAAAGGTTTAAATGCTCGACAAATTATTACATCAGTAACTAAGTTTTTCTCCTCAAAAATATTTTTTTGATAAATTTTAGCTTCTAATTTGAATTTTTTTACCATCTCTTTTAAGAAATTGCTTTTATGATAACTCTTTTCATAAAAAATTAGCTTAAAACCTTGCTTTTTAGGTTTCATCAAAATACCCAAAACTATACTAGGAAGCCCTGCACCGGATCCAAGATCAGTACATACTTTAATATCATTTTTATCAATAAAATCAATGGTTTGTGCACAATCATAAATATGTCTTGAATTTATTGACTTTTCTGTGCTTGAACTTATCAAATTAATTTTACTGTTTGTATTCAGAATTGACTGTGAATAGTCCTCAAGCTCCATTAATGTTTCACGTGAAACATTGGGAAGAGAAATTTTGTCTTTTTTTATTATTTTCGAATCAATCAAGCTATGTGCTTAATAGACTTTCTTTTGACATGAGACAACAAAATATATACTGCAGCTGGAGTAATCCCATCAATTCTGAGTGCTTGCCCAAGTGTTTTTGGCTGTATTTTCTTAAATTTTGACTTAACCTCATTTGATAATCCAGAAAATTGATCATAATCAAGATTTTCTGGAATTTTTAGATTTTCATCCCTTTTAAAAGCTAAAATATCTGCATTTTGCTTTTTTAAATATCCTTTATAGTGAGCTTTTATCTCAATTTGCTCATCGATTTCACGTGAAACATATTGAATTTCTGGCCAAATTTCCCTGATTTTGCTCATATTTACTGACTTTTGACTTAGTATTTCTAGTGCATTTCTTTTAACCCCATCTTTAGCAATATTAATTCCAAATTTAGATGCTTTTGAGGGGGAAATTAAAGAATTTTCCATATTTTTAAGACTTTTGTTCAATTTAGAAGCTTTCTCACTATATATAACTTTTCTATCATCTAATATTAAACCAATATCAATTCCTTTTTGGGTAAGTCTTAAATCTGCATTATCAGATCTTAAAGAAAGCCTATATTCTGCCCTTGAAGTAAACATTCTATAGGGCTCTGCAACACCTTTTGTAACTAAATCATCTATCATAACACCTATGTATGCCTCAGATCTATCAAGTATAAACGGTGCTTTGCCTTTAATAGAGAGTGCAGCATTTATTCCAGCTATCAATCCTTGTGCTGCAGCTTCTTCATAGCCTGTCGTTCCATTTATTTGTCCTGCAAGGTAAAGATTTTTAATTTTTTTTGCTTCTAAAGTTAGGAACAATTCCCTTGGGTCTACAAAATCATATTCTATTGCGTATCCAGGCCTTAAAATCTTAACATTTTCTAAACCATTGATATTATTGCATATTTCTTGCTGTATTTCAGCAGGTAAAGAAGTTGAAATCCCATTAGGGTAGATTGTTTTATCATTTAGACCTTCTGGTTCTAGAAATATTTGATGTTTTTGCTTATCAGCAAACTTTACAATTTTATCTTCTATGGAAGGACAATATCTAGGACCTACACCTTGGATACTTCCTGAGTACATAGCACTACTTTTAATGTTTTTAGATATGATCTCATGAACTGCTCGATTAGTATAAGTCATCCTACATGAAATTTGTCTATTGATATTTTTTTTTGTAAGGAAAGAAAAAAAATATGGATCTTCATCTGCATGTTGCTCTTCTAGTTTTTCGAAATTAATTGTCATGGCATCCAATCTTGGAGGTGTTCCTGTTTTTAATCTTCCAATTTTAAAATTATACTTTTCTAATTGTTCACTTAAACCTGTTGAAGGTTTTTCAT
Source organism: uncultured Pelagibacteraceae bacterium (assembly GCA_902551985.1). Taxonomy (GTDB): domain Bacteria; phylum Pseudomonadota; class Alphaproteobacteria; order Pelagibacterales; family Pelagibacteraceae; genus Pelagibacter. The sequence goes on from CACDFI010000002.1 coordinate 207,610, forward strand.
TAAATCTTCCTGCAGGTGTTTTTTCTTCACCAATGTGAATTAAACCATTTAAAAAAGTTCCAGTTGTTAGGATTACTTTAGATGATAGTACTTTTTTACCTTCTTGTGTAATAAAACCAATTATATTGTTTTTTTCAAAAATGAACTCTATTACAGGATCAGAAAAAATACTTAAATTACAGTAGTTTACAAGTTTTTCTTGCATATATTTCTTATATAATGATCTATCACTTTGAGTACGGGGTCCACGCACTGCTGGGCCTCTGCTTCTATTTAGTAATCGAAATTGTATACCTGATTTATCTGCAACTTCCCCCATTACGCCATCTAGTGCATCTATCTCTCTAACTAGGTGTCCTTTGCCCAATCCTCCAATTGCTGGGTTGCATGACATTTCACCAATTGTATCGAATTTATGAGTGAATAAGGCTGTATTAACGCCCAATCTTGCAGATGCTGCAGCAGCTTCACAGCCTGCATGACCACCGCCAATTACGACTACATCAAATGATATCTCATTTTTCATAGCTGTAATTTATTATTGATCTTAAAATTTACAAGAAAACAGTTAAAAGAATAAAAAAGTAAGTAAAATCAACACTTATTTACCTATACAGAAATCATTAAAAATGGAACCTAGTATTTCTTCAACATCTACATTTCCTACAATCATCCCTAGGTGTCTGGTTGCTAACCTTAAATCCTCTGCAGCTTTATCAAAATCTTCTTGCGAATTTTTTTCCTCAAAATTTTTTAAATTCTGAACACAGGCCTCTAAACTTTGTCTATGTCTTTCTCTTGTAATTAGAGTTTCGTTTGAACTTACAAATTTATTTTTTAGTTTATCTTTAATTCTATTTATTAACTCATCTAGGTTTGTTTCATTCTTAATTGATAAAAAAATTGGATTAAACTTTTCAATTTGTTGATTTAAATTTTTATAACCAAGATCTATTTTATTAATTACAATAATTGATTTTTCACTAACCAAATCATTCAAAAATCCAGTAAAATCAACACTTTTTGGCTCTATTACTATAATATTGAGATCAGCATCCTCAGCTCTTTTAAGAGCTAATTTAATACCCTTTTTTTCTATCTCATCATGAGACTGCCTTATCCCAGCAGTGTCAGAAATTATAACTGGATAACCATCTAAATTCAAATGAGCTTCGATAACGTCTCTTGTTGTTCCTGCAATTTCTGAAACGATAGCTACATCACGATTTGAGAGATGATTTAATAAAGAGGATTTTCCTGCATTAGCTGGTCCAATAATTGCTATCTTAAAACCCTCTCTAATTCTTTCTCCAACTTTTTGATCATCCAAAATTTTTTCTATTTCTTTTCTTATTTTTTCAGAGTCATTTTTTATATTTTTAATTACATCAGCTGGAAGATCCTCCTCGGGAAAATCAATTTTAGCTTCAACATTTGATAATATTTTTAAAAGACTTTCTCGAAGTGCGTTAAACTTTTCTGAACTTCTTCCATTCATTATTTGAATTGCTTGCTGTCTTTGGATTTCTGTTTCAGCAGAGATTAAGTCTGAAATACTCTCAGCTTTTAAAAGATTAATTTTTTCATTTTGAAAAGCAATTTTTGTAAATTCACCAGGCTCAGCAAGTCGACAATTTTCAATTTTTGATAGTTGATCCAAAATTGATCTCACAACAGCTACGCTACCATGGACATGGATTTCGGCCATGTCCTCGCCTGTGTAGCTATTAGGGCTTGGAAACCATATTAATATACCCTCGTCTATAAGCTCAGAATTGTTGATTTTACTGAATTTTTTTACAGTTGCTTGCCTTGGTTTTGGTAGCTGATCATTTGTTAATATTTTAACTATCTTTTCTACTTTAGAACCAGATAATCTAATAACTGCAATTCCGGATACACCAGGTCCTGAAGAGAGAGCATAGATTGTCATAATAATTATTATAGTTTTATATTTATCTAAATTATATATTTATCTTAATGATAATTTGGTTGGCTTCATACCCTAAAAGTGGAAACACATGGTTAAGATTTTATATTCTCTCACTATTGTTAGGTAAAACGACTAATATAAATTTAAGCCACCTAAAAGCAATCGTAGCTTATCCACATTCTACTCATTTTAATGATTTGGTTTCTGACCTATTTGATTTGGATGAAATAGCTAAAAATTGGATAACTTCGCAAAACAAAGTGAACTCAAGTAAACATATAAGATTTTTTAAAACGCACAATATGCTAGGAAATTATAAAGGACACTCCTTTACAAATACTGATAATACACTTGGAGCTATTTATATCGTAAGAGATCCTAGAAATGTAATTACATCTTTGAAAAATCATTACTCATTATCTAATTACAATGAGGCAAAAGAATTTATGTTTGATGAAAATAAAATTCTAGCAATGTCTGAAAGACAAAAAAAAATATTCATGAAAAGTAAAATATTTCCTCTTAAACAATTTGTGGGGTCTTGGAAAACAAACTATTTGTCTTGGAAACATATGAATTATAATTACCTACTAGTTAAATATGAAGACTTAACGGAAAATCCAAAATACGAATTTACTAGAATTGCTGATTTTATTGGCAATTTATTAAAATTAAAATTTACTAAAGACCAAATTGATTCGGCAATTAACTTAAGTTCATTTGAAAAACTAGAAAAGATGGAAAAAGAAAATGGATTTACAGAGAGCACTGTAAACAAAGAAGGGACAAAAAATAAATTTTTTTTTCTTGGGCCAAAAAATGATTGGAAAAAAATTTTAGATAGTAAGATTTCTGATGATATAGAGAATGAATTTAAAGAAGAAATGAGAGAACTAAAATATCTTTAGTTTCTATGATGGTTTATTCATTGAGTTGAAAAACTCAGCATTATTTTTTGTTGTTTTTAGTTTCGAATTTATAAAATCGATTGCATCCATTGAGCCCATAGGAGCTATAATTCTTCTTAAAACGTTCATTTTTTGAAGATCATTTTTATCAAAAATTAATTCTTCTCGTCTAGTTCCAGATTTAGTAATATCGATTGCAGGAAATATTCTTTTTTCTGAAATTTTTCTATCTAATATTGTTTCGCTGTTACCTGTTCCTTTAAATTCCTCAAAAATTACCTCGTCCATTCTACTACCTGTATCAATTAAAGCTGTAGCAATAATTGTTAGTGAGCCACCTTCCTCTATATTCCTTGCTGCACCAAAAAATCTTTTTGGTCTTTGTAATGCATTTGCATCAACTCCACCTGTTAAAACTTTACCAGAGCTTGGGACAACTGCATTATAAGCTCTTCCAAGTCTTGTTATGGAATCTAACAAAATGACAACATCTTTTTTATGCTCAGTCAATCTTTTGGCTTTTTCGATAACCATTTCTGCCACAGCCACATGTCGCTGAGCTGGTTCATCAAAAGTTGAACTTATAACTTCTCCTTTAACAGTCCTTTGCATATCTGTCACCTCCTCAGGTCTTTCATCAATTAGTAAAACCATGAGATAACATTCAGGATGATTTGCTGTTATTGAATTTGCGATACTCTGTAAAATCATTGTCTTACCAGCTTTTGGTGGTGATATAATTAAGGACCTTTGTCCCTTACCGATAGGACTTACTAAATCGATCAATCTAGGTGTTAAGTCAGGTTTTTTGTCAACTTTATTTGACTCAACTTCCATTCCTAATTGTTTATTAGGATATAAAGGAGTTAAGTTATCAAATGCAATTTTATGCTTAAATTTATCTGGTTCTTCAAAGTTGATTTTGCTCACTTGAAGAAGCGCAAAATATCTCTCTCCTTCTTTGGGAGATCTGATAGGGCCTTCAACTGTATCTCCAGTTCTCAAACCAAATCTTCTTATTTGGCTTGGACTAACATATATATCATCTGCACCTGGTAAGTAGTTTGATTCCATTGCTCTTAGAAAACCAAAACCATCTTGAAGTAATTGCAGAACGCCTCCTCCGGTGATCTCTTCACCTTTCTCTGCAAGTTTTTTTAAAATGGCAAAATAAATTTCTTGTCGTCTTAATGTACTAGCATTTTCTATGCCCAGCTTTTCAGCCTCAGTAATTAACTTTTCAGAGCTCTTTTCTTTTAATTCTTGAATATTCATGTGTGGAAGTTTTGGTTAAAGATATAGTAAATATATATACTGATTTAAAAATTTCAACCCTAGAGAGGTTTAAAAACTACAATAAAAACAATAAAAACGAGTAAAACGGTAGGAATTTCATTTATAATTCTATAAAATTTTGAAGATTTTTTATTTTCTTTTAATTTAAGCAAACGCATACATTTACCAAGGTATTCATGATAAATGGTCAAAATTATAACTAAAATTATTTTAATCTGAACCCAGAAAAAAGCAAAACTTTCTATACCGTTAATCCAAATTAAAATAATTCCAAATAGCCAAGATAAAATCATAGCTGGTCTCATTATGTAGTTATAAAGCTTTCTTTCCATTGTCTCGAAGATTTCTGTAGCTTGTTCTTTTTCGAAGTTTTCTACATGATAAACAAATATTCTTGGTAAATATAACAATCCAGCCATCCAAGAAATAACTGCAATTAAGTGAAGAGATTTAAATAGAAGATATCCACTCATAAATTATAAGTTTTTTGTAACCAAATATTTTAACAATGAAATATGATCTTCACTATCGTTCAAACATGGTACCATTTCAAAATTTTCACCTCCTGATTTAATAAAACTTTCTTTTCCTTGAATCGATATTTCTTCTAGAGTTTCTACACAATCAGATGAAAATCCAGGACAAATAACCAAAATATTTTTTTTACCCTCTTTAGGGAGGGCTTCAAAAGTTTTATCTGTGTAAGGTTGCAACCACTCTTGTGGACCAAATCTAGATTGAAAGGTAGTCTTTATTTCAATATCTGAATACTGCTCTGAAATTAATCTAGTAGTTTTATGACAATAACAATGATAAGGATCACCTTTATCAAAATATTTTTTTGGGATTCCATGATATGATGCAATAATTAAATCAGGCTTCCAATTAATTTCACTTATCTTTTTTAAAATACTATTTTTAATCGCCTCAATGTATAATGGTTCAGACTCATAATGAGGAATTATTTTAAGGTTTGGTTGCCATCTCATTTTCATTAAAGTTCTATAAACTTCATCACAAACTGTTGCTGTTGTTGCTGCTGCATATTGTGGATACAACGGAAGCACAATTAAATTTTCACAACCCTTTTTTTGAAGACCATGAATTTTACTTTTAATACTTGGATTTCCATATCTCATAGCGAAATCAACAATTAAATCTTCTTTGCCAATTTGATTAGATAGTTTTTCTGCTTGTCTCTCTGTAAAATATCTTAAAGGAGACATATTTTTATCATTCAACCATATTTCTTTATAAGCTTTAGCTGTTTTAGAAGGTCTAAAGGTAAGTATAAATAAGTTAAGAATTACCTGCCAAATTAAAGGATTAACTTCAATTACTCGTCTGTCTGATAAGAACTCTTTTAAATATTTCCTTATATCAAACCAACTCGTAGAGTCAGGTGTACCAAGATTAATAATTAAAATACCAGTCTTGCCATAATTAATTTTTGGATGATCTGATGTCATTTAAAATTTCTTACAATCTTGATTAATTCTTCAACCATTTCAATTTTAGTTTCAGGAAGTATTCCGTGACCTAAATTAAAAATGTATGGATGATCTTTAAAAATACTAAGATATTTTTCAACTTCTATTTTAAGAGTTTTTTGGTCAGTTAATAATATTTTTGGATCAAGACCACCTTGTATTGGTATTTTGATTTCATTAACTATTTTCTTTGGATCAACATCGTAATCTATATTTACAGCGTCGGGTTTAACAATTTCACAAAAATTTTTATAATCTTTTATACTTCTAGGAAAACAAATAACAGGGACTCCCAGCTTTTTAACATACTCTACAATATTAAGGGTAGGTATATAAATATATTCTGGAATTTTATCCTCTAGTAATCCAGCCCAACTATCAAAAATTTGAATAACTTGAGCTCCAGCCTCAATTTGATTTTTTATATGAAGTTTTAAGAATTTCTCAATTATTCCTAGCAATCTATTAATTAAAAAATCGTCTTTGAAGAAGTCATCTGATAAACCTTTTTTAGGAGAGGATTTATTAATCATATAAACTAGTATTGTCCATGGCGCTCCAACAAATCCAATCATATCCCTATTGCTCATTAAAGGGTCTTTGGATGTTTTTTCGATTGCTTTGTAAACTTTATATACTTTTTCAGTGAAAATTATTTCATCCACATCTCTTATAGTTTCTAAATCTATATCTCCTAACTTAGGTCCAAAATTTTTTTCAAATTCTACTTTTTGACCAAGGCCATAAGGTAACATTAATATATCTGAAAATATCACAGCTCCATCAAATCCAAACCTTTTAATAGGTTGTAGGGTAATTTCAGATGCTAAGTCACTATTTAAGCAAAGTTTTACGAAGTCTTGGTTTTCTTTTCTAATTTCTCTAAACTCTGGAAGATACCTTCCTGCTTGTCTCATTAACCATATGGGATTAGATCTAGTGTCTTGATTTTTAATACAGTTTGTTATGGGGTTCATATAAATAGATATATATTATTTACTTTATTAGTATTATGTATTGTGAATAACGTAAATTAGTCAATTTCCACACTTAATTAACTGATTATCAACAAATTTTATCTTAAATAAATAAGATAATTAGGGGATAATTTAATAATCCTTATATTTTATATACAATTTGAATAACTACGACCTAAATTTATAATTCTGTTAATTTTATATAAAAAAAACCAACTTCTATGAGTTCAAACAATAAATCTGCATTTTTCTTATTTTACTAATAGTTTATAAACATTTTATACATGAGAAACTTATACCAAATTTATTTAATATCTGATTCTACTGGAGAGACACTAGATAGGATTTTTTTGGCACTAAAGGCACAATTTCCTAATTTTGAATATGAAACCAATCATTTTTCTTTTACCCGTACTGAAAGTCAAACCTTAAGCATCCTAAAACAAGCTAAGAAAGATAAAAATTCTATAATTTTATATACAATAGTGAATAGTAAGCTTGCAAAGTATCTTACAGAAAAAGCTTATGAAAGAGAAATACCCTGTTTTGGTGTTCTTGGTGATTTAATATTAAATTTTTCAAAAGTGCTTAATCAGAAAGCTTCGCATCAACCAAGCGGTCAACATATTTTGAATGAAGAATACTACGATAGAATTGAAGCTATTCAGTTTACTATGAATCATGACGATGGTAATCAAACTGATGATATAGAAAAATCTGATATCATCCTGCTAGGAGTAAGCAGGACAAGCAAAACCCCAACAGCAATTTATTTAGCTAATAGAGGTTTTAAAACTTCAAATATTCCATTAGTAAACAAAAACTCAATTCCAACGAAAGTTACAGAGAAAAACTTTTCTCCATGTGTTGTAGGTTTAGTAACTGAGGCTGAGAGACTATATGATTTAAGAAAAAACAGATTGAATTCTCTTAAAGAAGATCAAAATAGTGAGTACATAAATATAGACAAAATTAGGGATGAATTAGATAGTTCCATAAAATTATTTAAAGAAAATAATTGGCCAACTATAGACGTAACCAGAAAATCAGTTGAAGAAACAGCAGCATCTGTAATTAAAATTTATGAAATAAAAAATAAAAAAAATGCCTGACATTATTTTAGCTTCAAAAAGTAAGGTAAGAAAAGAAATATTAGATAATCATAACATTAATAACAGAGTTGAAGTATCAAATGTTGACGAAGATCCAATAAAAGAGAGTCTTTTAAAAGAAGGCGCTTCACCAGAAATTATTTCTAAAAATCTTGCAGAATTGAAAGCAAATAAAGTAAGTCAAAAAGTTAATAATACTTTAGTTTTAGGAGCAGATAGCGTCATTGATCTAACTGGTGAGTTAATATCAAAACCAGAAAGCAGGGAAGAGGCCTTAAGTATTTTAAAAAAACTTAATGGAAAAAAACACTCTTTGATCAGTTCAGTATGTATATCTAAAAATGGATCCATGGTTTGGAACTATACAGATAAAGCTCACTTGACCATGAAGGATTTTTCTGAAGATGAATTAATCACTTATCTGAATAAAATTAGTGATGAAGCTTTGTATGCTTACAATGTCTATCAAATTGAAGGAGAAGGAAGAGCTTTATTTTCTAATATTGATGGCGACGAAGACACGATAATGGGCTTACCTATTAAAAAAATTAAGGAATATCTAGAACTTCAAAAATGAAAAAATTTTTTGTTATAGGAAACCCAATTGAACATTCTTTATCTCCAAAGCTGCATAATTACTGGATAAAATCTAATAATTTAAAAGCTGTTTATGATAAAAAGAAATTAGATGTATCAGAATTAGATAATTTAATTAAAGAAGTAAGAGAAAAAAAAATTGATGGAATTAATGTTACTGTTCCTTTTAAAAATTCTGTAATTCCTTTTTTAGATAAACTATCCAACGAGGCTCAAAAAACACAATCAGTAAATACGATATACTTGAGAGATGGAATGGTAATAGGTCACAATACAGATATAGAAGGATTTGAGCTAGCCATTAAAAATACAAATTATGATATTGTTGGGAAAAATATACTAATATTAGGCGCAGGAGGAGTTTCGCCATCAATAATAGTGGCATTAAAAAATATGAGTGCCAAAAAAATATTTATAAGCAATAGAACACAAAGCAAAGCTGAAAATTTAAAAAAAACTTTTAATGAAATTGAAATTATTAGATGGGGTACAATACCAAATTTTGACATGATTATTAATGCAACTAGCTTAGGTTTGAAACATGACGAAAATATTATTTTGGATTATTCAAAAATTAATCCAGAAAAGTTTTTTTATGATGTCATATACAATCCCCCTGAAACTAATTTCTTAAAATATGCAAAAAAAAATGGAAATAAAGTAGAAAATGGAAAAAAAATGTTTATTTTTCAGGCTCAAGCCTCATTTAAAATATGGAATAAACTCGAGCCCAAGGTGGATGATAAAGTGATGGAGCTTTTAAATTGATTAAAGTTGGTGTTCTAGGAGATATAGGTTCAGGTAAAAGTTTTGTTGCAAAACAATTTGGTTACCCAGTTTTTAATGCTGATAAAGAAGTTAGTGATATCTATAGAAATGATAAATCTTGTTATAAAAAAATAAAATTGAAATTTCCAAAATTTATTAAGTCAAAATTTTTAAAAAAAGATGAGCTTGGAAGTCTTATTAAAGCAAACAAAAAAAATTTGAAAAAAATATCTGATATTGTGCATCCCATTGTTAGAAAGAGAATGGTCAATTTTTTTAAAAAGAATAAAAGAAAAAAGATGGTTGTACTAGACATACCCTTATTAGTTGAAAACAAACTGTATGATAAAAATTTTTATTTAATATTTGTTCATTCAAAAAAAAAAGAGATAAATAAAAGACTTAAAAAAAGACCTTTTTACAATAAAAAAATAATTGATAGCCTTAGAAAATCACAAAGATCTCTGGCTTATAAAAAGAAAATATCTGATTATGTTATTAAGAACAATTTTAAACTTCAAAGCTTAAAAAAAAATATTAAAATTATAAAAAGAAAAATTTTAAATGAAAGAATTAGTTCTTGATACAGAAACCACAGGATTGTCCGTAAAAGATGGACATCGAATTGTAGAAATTGGCTGTATAGAGTTAGATAATCTAGTCCCAACCAAAAATATATTTCACGTTTATTTAAATCCAGAGAGAAAGGTATCAGAGAAAGCCCTCGAGGTTCATGGATACTCTGATGAATTTTTATCTAATAAACAAAAATTTTCAGAAGTTGCTGAAGATTTTTTATCTTTTATTCAGGACAAAAAAATTATAATTCACAACGCAGAGTTTGATATTGGGCATTTAAATAATGAATTATCCTTAATTGGCAAGCCTAAAATAAGTAATTCAAATATAATTGATACTTTAGATCTTGCTAGAAATAAATTTCCAGGATCTGGGATAAGCCTAGATGCATTATGTAAAAGATTTAGAATTGATAATTCTAGAAGAGAAAAACACACTGCTTTGATTGACTGTGAGTTACTTGCAAAAGTTTATATTAATCTTATTGACCAAAAAGAACCTACTTTTGATTTAGCTGAAAATAATGAAACAAAAATCACATTGGATGATAAACTCGACTACTACAAAAAAATTGTTTTACCATCTGAAAAGGAATTATTAGACCATTCTGAATTTTTAAAAAAAAATTTAAAAAAAAATTATTTCTAATTTAGTCTAGCTTTATATAACTCCTCAAAATCAACTTTTTTTCCAAATTTTAAATCGGGAAGACCTGAATTTTTAAGAATGGTCAAAAACTTTTGCTCTAAGTCAGGATATATTTTTGTTTGCAGATCACACAAAATTATTTTTTCTAATTCTTTTTTTTCAATTTTTAAATCTAAAATATCAATAACTGTTGCGTATTTAATTTGAAAATAACCCTTAGCTTTTTTTTTATTTGGATTTGCATAAGTCAAAGTAGTAAGAACTTCTATCATTTTCCTTTTTGATGGTTTTGAGCTTATATCAACGCTCATTCGATATTCTGGAGTGGTATTTCTAATTGTTATTAAACTTTCAGGACTTGGTATTTCAATTGATAAATCTTGTATATAACTTATTATTATTTTGTATTTATTTTCCATCTTTATCCTCTATATCCTCATACTCACCCTCTATAAAACTTTTTTCACTGGATTTGCTTTTATTTTTTGTAGAATATTTTTTTGAATATTTTCTTAAAATTATTTTTCTTGTAACCGGGAAAACTAAAAGAATACCTATAACATCAGTTGCGAACCCTGGTAATATTAATAATAGAGCCGCAAATGCTATTGCTGCTCCAGAAACTATCTCATAAAGAGGTAGTTCATTTTTGATTAATTGGGACATTCCTGATCTTAAAGTGTTAAAACCCTCATATCTTGCGTACCAAATACCAAGAATTGCAGTAACAAGTATCAGCAAAATTGTATTTAAAGCTCCTATTTGAGACCCAACTTTTATGAATAAGTAGATTTCAATAAGAGGAATTCCTAAAATTAGAATTAATGCTGTGTTCATTTGTCTATAGTGTAAATTGCAGGTTGAAATTAATCAACATAGTAAATATTATAATTCTATGAGTTATAGTTTTGAATACATCGATATTATATTATTGGCAATGATAGCTGGATTTATTTTCCTTAGATTAAGGGGTATTTTAGGAAAAAAAACAGGCTTTGAGGAGAATATAAACTCCACATTTCCCCACGAGGAAGTTCAAGAAAAGAAGTCTTCTCCTATTTTGAACGCTGAAACTTTTGACGATGCCGCAAAAAAAGATTTCTTAAATGGTGCAAAAATAGCTTACGAAACCGTAATAACTAGTTTTTCTAAAGGTGATCTAAAATCTATTAGAAATCTTTTAGACAAAAGTGTTTATGATCAATTTGATGAGGCTATTAAAGATAAAAAAGCTAGAAATGTTACTTCTGAGACCACGTTTATTGGTATTAATTCTGCAGAAATAAAAGAGCATTCTCAAAACAAAAATATGCTTGAAGTAAGCGTTGAGTTTGTAAGTGAAATTATTTCATGCATTAAAGATAAAGATAATAAAATTGTATCTGGGGATTCACAAAAAGTTAAAAAAGTACTCGATACATGGAAATTTACTAAAGATGGTACTTCAAAAAATCCTAATTGGTTAATAGTAGATACACAAGCTTAGTTGATTAAAAAAATATCAGATAAAGATAAACAAGACTGGCAAAAATTCATAAATAGTTCTGATAAATTAGAAAATAAGGATCAAAAAATATATTCTTCACCTAAGAGATATATTGAAAAAACTATTGATTTACATGGTTATACTTTAGAGGATGCTAATCAAAAGATGATTTCTTATATAGAAGAATGTTATGCAAAAGGTGTTAATAAAATAAATGTTATCACTGGCAAAGGATTAAGATCTAAAAACTTAAATGATCCTTATCAATCTAATAATTATAGTATTTTAAAATTTTCAGTGCCTGATTTTATTAAAGGTAGCGATCATTTAATGAGCAAAATTATAAGTATTGATTTTGAGGCTGTTGAAAATCCATCCGTTGGAAATTTTGATATTTTTTTAAAAAAAAAAAAATAAGAACTATAAAATAAACTTTGACAGATCTGCGTCCTTAACAAGTTCACCAATATTTTTCTTAATGTACTCTGAGTCTATACTGATTTTTTCACCAGCTCTATCTGTTGCTGTAAAACTAATTTCATCCAAAACTCTTTCTATAATAGTGTGCAGCCTTCTCGCACCTATGTTTTCAACAGTTGTGTTAACCTCACTTGCAATTGTTGCGATGGTATCAATTCCATCTTCAGTAAATTCTAAATCAACATTTTCTGTTTTTAGTAGAGCTTTGTATTGTTTAATCAAACTATTGTCTGGTTCTTTTAAAATTCGTTTAAAATCCTCACTATTTAACGCATCTAACTCAACTCTGATCGGTAATCTTCCTTGAAGCTCAGGCAAAAGATCTGATGGTTTCGCTAATTGGAAAGCTCCTGAAGCTATAAATAATATATGGTCTGTTTTAATTGGACCGTATTTAGTGCTTACTGTTGTCCCTTCTATTAATGGAAGCAGATCTCTTTGGACACCTTCCCTTGATACATCACCTCCAACTCTATCAGTTCGTGCTGAAATTTTATCTATTTCATCTAAAAATACGATACCGTTGTTTTCTGTTGTATTTTTTGCCGATTTTATAATTTTATCTTGTTCGATTAATTTATCAGCTTCTTCATTAAGTAGTATTTCATGAGATTCTTTAACTGACATTTTTTTCTTCTTAGCTTTTTGACCCATAGATTTACCAAGCATATCTGAGATATTTATCATCCCAACATTTGCACCAGGCATACCTGGAATTTCAAACGACGGCATTCCACCACCACTTTCTGTAACAGCTATTTCAATCTCATTATCGTCTAAATCACCATCTCTTAATCTTTTTCTAAAACTTTCACGTGTTGCAACACTTGCTTTATTCCCAACTATTGCATCAAGCACTCTGTCCTCTGCTAATTTCTGAGCTTTAGCATGAACTTCTTTCCTTTTTTTTACCTTCTCCATTGCAATAGCAA
>CACDFI010000003.1 GCA_902551985.1 uncultured Pelagibacteraceae bacterium
GGCCTAAGAAACTTTTAGGACCTTTGCTCCAAAATTTAGATAAATTTATACCTTTTTTGCCGGTTATATTAAGTTTTAAAATTGATCCAGTTAATGCATCAAAACCTGTTGCAAAAATAATTTTATCCAAAATGTATTCACCTTTATTAGTTTTAATGCCTCTTTTAGTTATTTTAACTATTGGACTCTGCTTTAAGTCAACTAATTCGACATTTTTTTTATTAAACATCTCATAATAATTTGTATTTAAAGTAGGTCTTTTAGCTGTAAAAGGATGATCAAAATTAGTTAATATATCAGCATATTTTTTATTTTTTACTGTTGAATATATTTTACTTTTTATAAAGTTAACTGCTGTTTGATTAGCTTTGATATTTTTTACTATATCATTAAATGTTGCCCTAAAAGATAGAGTTCCATATTGCCAAGATTTTTCATAAAGTAAATTTCTTTTTGTCGCGTTAAAATCAAAAGCAGATTTTTTAGGAAATTCAAAGGGATGTCCTCCTGGTGTTCTATTTATAAAATTTCTGAGTTTTTTGAAATTTTGTTTATAATTTTGAATATTTTTTTTAGTCAGTTTTCTATTTCTTGCAGGAATACTAAAGTTTGGTGATCTTTGAAATAAAATTAATTTTTTGGCTTTCTTTGCAATTTCAGGTGCTATCTGGATTCCAGTAGAACCAGTCCCTACTTGTCCTACAATTTTGTTTTTAAAGTTTATTTTTTTTCTTGGCCATCTTCCGCTATGATGTAATTGACCTTTAAACTGATTAATTCCTTTTATTTTTGGAAGATTTATAGATGACAATGATCCAACAGCACATATTAAATATTTGGTGTAATATTTTTTTTTATTATTTGTTTGAACTTTCCACAAATTTTTTTTTTCTATATATTTTGCTGAAATTACTTTTTCGTTAAAAACTATATTTTTATTTAATTTTAGTTCATTTGAAAAATATTTTAAATATTTTAAAATTACATTTTGCTTTGGATATCTTTCTTTCCACGTCCAATTTTTAAAAATTTTTTCAGAAAAAGTAAAACCGTAGGTAAAACTTTCAGAGTCACAACGAGCTCCTGGATACGTATTCCAATACCATGTACCCCCAATATCTTTACCCTCCTCGACAACTAAAGTATTTAATTTTAATTTATCTCTCAAACAGTGAAGCTGATATAAACCTGAAAATCCAGCACCAATAATTAATGCGTCTAAATATTTCATATTAAACTACCTAATCTTATTATTTAATTTATAAAGTATATGTTAAAAGATTTTTAAAAAAATTTAATTATTTTTAATTAATATGGAAAACTTTGATTATATTATTTTAGGTGCAGGATCTGCAGGCTGTGTCTTAGCTAACAGATTGAGTGCTAACCCTAATCACAAGGTATTATTAATCGAAGCAGGAAGCAAAGATACCAATCCATGGATACATATTCCAGGTGGATATTTTAAGACAATGCTGAACCCTAAAACAGATTGGTGTTTTCAAACAGAAAGAGAGAAATATTGTGATAATAGAGAAATGGTTTATCCAAGAGGCAAAACATTGGGTGGAAGTTCCTCTATCAATGGAATGCTTTATATAAGAGGCCAGTCTAATGATTTTAATTACTGGAGACAGCTTGGTAACGTTGGTTGGTCTTGGGAAGATGTTCTTCCATATTTTAAAAAATCTGAAGATTTCCAATTTGGTGAAAATGAATTTCATGGATCTGGAGGCCCTTTAGCTGTTCAAGAAATAAGAGGAACATTTAAAGTTTGTGATCTTTTTATGGATGCAGCAGAAGAGTTCGGCCATAAAAGAACTGATGATTTTAATAATGGAGATAACGAGGGCATGGGTTATTTTCCTTTTACGGTTAGAAATGGACTGAGATGTAGCACAGCAGTTGGATATCTAAATCCTGTAAAAAAAAGAAGGAATTTAAAAGTTGTTACAAATGCTCATGTTAAGAATATTGAGTTCGATAATAAAAAAGCAGACAAAGTAAATTACTGGATTGGCAACAATGTAATTTCTGTAAAAGCAAATAAGGAAGTGATTTTAAGTTCTGGAACAATTGGTTCTCCTCATATTCTTCAAGCCTCAGGTATTGGTCCAGGTGAATTGTTAAAAAAAAATAACGTAAATGTTGTTAAAGATCACCCTGGAGTAGGAATGAATTTAACTGACCATTTAATGCTCAGACCAGTTTACAAAGTCAAAAATTTAGAGAGTTTAAATGATATTTATTACAGTATGACTAAAAAATTTATGACAGGACTTAAATATCTTTTATTTAGAAAAGGACCACTTACTGTTGGGGCTAGTTATTTATGTGGCTTTGTCAAAAGTGATCCACACTTGGCAACTCCTAATTTACAGTTTCACGTTTCTCCTGCTAGTACAGATGTATTAGGCAAAGGATCTCTTCATAAATTTACAGCATTTACTCCTAGTATAACGAATGTAAGACCCACTAGCAGAGGTTCTATTGAACTAAAATCTTCAGATACAAGAGTGTCCCCAAAAATTAAAATGAATTATTTGTCTACAGATGAAGACAGAGAAATTGCAGGTAAAGCATTAAAAATTACAAGAAACATTGTAATGAATTCTAAAGCATACAAAAAATATGAACCAGAAGAATATAGGCCTGGTATTCATATCACAGATAATGAGGAATTAGCTAAAGAGGCAGGAAAATTTTGCAGTACTATTTTTCACCCTGTAAGTACTTGTAGGATGGGTTCAGATGAAAATGCAGTCGTATCTGATAGATTAGTGGCTCATGGCTTGAAAAATTTAAGAATTGTTGATGCATCTGTTATGCCATCGATAACCTCAGGAAATACTAATGCACCTACTATTATGATTGCTGAAAAAGCAGCAGATATGATAATAGAAGATGCTAGATGACAGAAGAAATTACAATTTTTTTTCAAATAATATTTATTGATTTAATTCTTGCTGGAGATAATGCCATTATTATAGGAATGGTTGCTTCGAAATTTCCTCCAGAACAAAGAAAAAAAATAATTTTCTGGGGAATTGGTGGAGCAGTAATATTAAGAATTTTATTAACGCTCATAACTGCTTACCTTTTACAAATAACAGGACTAAGACTCTTAGGAGGTTTGTTATTGTTATACATAGTTTACAAGCTTTATGTTGATGTAATTAAAAATTCACAAAATGACGAGGAAAATATCAAAGTAGACAGTTCATCAATGCTTAAAGCAATTTGGACTGTTTTGTTAGCTGATTTTACTATGAGTTTAGATAATGTATTGGGTGTAGCAGGTGCTGCCAAAGATCATTACTATTTATTAGTTTTTGGTCTTGTTTTATCAATTATATTAATGGCAACTGCTGCAACATTAATTTCTCGATGGATTAAAGAGTACAAATGGATAGCTTGGGTTGGTTTATTTGCTATATTATTTGTTGCAATTGATTTAATTTATACGGACATCAAGTTATTTATTTAAATGTATTTAAAAAAAATTAATCTTAAAGGGAAATATGCTCTTGTAACAGGAGCTGGTAAAGGCTTAGGACGCGCTTGTTCAATTGCGCTAGCTGAAGCAGGGGCAACGATTATTGGTTTGAGTAGAACATCGTCTGATCTTGATAAATTAGAAAAGGACATAAAAAAAGTCAAAAGTAAATTAATCAAAATTCATTGTGATGTAATGAACTATAGCGAATTACAGGAAAAATTAAAAAAAATAAAAATTATTGATATCCTTGTAAATAATGCAGGGACCAATATCCCAGAACCATTTGAGAAGATAAAACAGCAAAGTATGAATTATTTAGTAGATCTAAACTTAAAAGCTGCATTTAATGTTGCACAGTTAGTTGTAAAGAAAATGATTAAAAATAAAAAAAGAGCTGGATCAATTATAAATATGTCATCTCAACTTGGTCATGTAGGTATGCCTGGTAGAAATATTTATAATATGACTAAATTTGGAATCGAAGGTTTAACAAAGGGTATGGGTGTAGAGTTAGCAACAAAAAATATCAGAGTAAATACAGTTGCTCCGACATTTGTTGAAACTCCTATGGTAAAAAAATTTTTTAAAAATAAAAAGTTCAAAAATTTGGCTTTAGGTAATATTCCTATGGGCAAAGCAGCTAAAGAGAGTGATGTAGCTACAGCTGTATGTTTTTTAGCATCAGATGCTGCTGCAATGATAACTGGATCATCTATTCTAATAGATGGAGGATGGACAGCAAAATAATGAAAAAACTGTTGCTAATACTAGCAATTTTTTTTCCAACAAATATTTTTGCAATTGAATTTGATGGTAAATTTATTCAAGGTCATTTTATTTTAGGAAAAACAGATCCTAACTCAAAAATAATAATTGATAAAAAAGATGTCAAAGTATCAGATGATGGTTATTTTGTTTTTGGAATTGATCGAGATAGGAAGTTTGATGTTTTGATAACAAAAATTACTAACGGTAAATCAGAAAAAATAATCAAAAAAGTTTTTAAACGTAAGTATAATATTCAAAGAATCGATGGATTGCCTGAAAATAAAGTAACACCACCTGAGTCTGTTTATAAAAGAATCAAAAAAGAAAATGGAAAAATTGGAGAAGCTAGAGCAATTAACTCAAATTTAACTTTTTTTTCTGAAAAATTTATTATGCCAGTTGAAGGTATAATTAGTGGAGTTTATGGAAGCCAAAGAATTCTCAATGGTAAACCAAGATGGCCTCATTACGGAATAGATATTGCAGCAAAAAAAGGAACAGAGATTAAATCCTCTGGTACTGGAATAGTTACCATGGCTGAAAATGACCTTTATTACACTGGAGGTACTATTATTATGGATCATGGTCATGGTATATCAACAATTTATTCTCATCTTGAAAATGTGATGGTTGAAGTTGGAGATTTGATTAAAAAAGGAGATATAATAGGAACTGTTGGTTCAACAGGCAGATCAACTGGTCCACATTTAGATTTTAGAATAAATTGGTTTCAAACAAGGCTTGATCCAATGACAGTTCTTCAATAGGCTATGCGTATGAAAAATGATATACAATCAGTGTCAAAAAAATTAGTTAAAGCTTATAATAGCAATAAACTAATCAATCCAATTCCTGAAAAATTCTGTAGGAATATAAAATTAGCACATAAACTAAGATTATTATGTGAAAGTAAAATTAAGGATACAAAAGTTGGTTTTAAAGCAGGGGGTACAATAATTGCTCTCTTAAAAAAATTAAAAGAAAAAGAACCATTTCATTCGACTGTATTTGGAAAAAATTTAATTAAATCTGGAGGAAAAGTAAAAATTAATAAATATGCTTTAGGTACTGAAGTGGAGGTTTACTATATAATTAAAAAAAAATTTTTTGACTTTAAAGGAAAATTAAATTCAAAGAATATAACAAAATTTATCACTCATATGGGTCCTTGCATTGAGGTTGTTGGATTTAGACAGAAAAAAAAAGGTATTAAATATTTAGGTGACTTATGTAGTGATTTTGGTGTGAATATTAAATTTATAGTTGGAGCCAAGAAAAAATTTAAAAAAATAAATTTCAGCAATTTAAAAACAAATTTAAAAAATAAAAAAGGATTAAACGTAAACGGTAATACAAATACTGTTTATGTAAACCCACTAAATTCTTTAAAATTTGTTCTTAACAAAATAAGAAAAGAGAAAGTTTCTTTAGATAAAGATTTTTATGTATTTACTGGCTCTACAGTTGGTGTTGTGCCAATTAAAAGCAAAGGTGAATATATAGGCAAAGTAGACAAACTTGGTACTGTTAGAACAACTATCAATTAATGGGTCTTCATTTTTCTGTAGAAGAATTCAAAAGTAGAAAAGATAAAATAATTAAACTTTTAAAAGAGGAAAAATTGGATGCTCTCCTTATGTTTAGACAGGAGTCGATGTATTGGCTCACTGGATATGACACATTTGGGTATGTTTTTTTTCAAACATTAGTTTTGGATCAAAAAGGTAATATAATTTTATTAACAAGAGCTCCAGATTTAAGACAAGCACAAAACACATCAAATATTAGTGATATAAGAATATGGGTTGATAAAAATGGATCAAACCCAACTGAAGATCTTAAAGTTATTTTAGATGAATTAAATTTAAAGGGTAAAAAAATTGGAATTGAATATGAAGCGTACGGATTAACTGGTCGAAATGCTTTAAGGCTAAATAAATCTTTAGAAAATTACTGCTTAATAGAAGATACTTCTGAGTTAGTTAGCAAATTAAGAGTTATAAAATCCAATGAGGAAATTGATTATGTAAAAAAGGCGGCAAATTTAGCTGACAAAGCTTTAACTGAGGTTTGGAAACATACAAAAGCAGGTGTAAGCGAGTCTAAAATTTTAGCTGAAATGAATAAAGTCATATTTGAGGGAGGTGGTGATTATCCTGCAAATGAATTTATAATTGGATCTGGTAAAAATGCACTTCTTTGTCGATACCAAGCTGAAAAACAAATATTAAATTCACAAGATCAACTGACTATAGAATGGGCTGGAACATACAGACATTATCACTCTGCAATGTTTCGGACTATTCCAATTGGAAAAGCTGATCCAAAACATTTTAAAATGCATGAAGCTTGTATTGAGGCTTTAAATAATTGTGAAAATAAATTGAAACCAGGAAACAAAGTTGGTGAAGTATATGATATTCATGCAAAAACTTTTGATGATTTAGGTTATAAAAATTCTAGAATGAATGCATGTGGCTATTCTTTAGGGGCAACCTTTTCACCTAATTGGATGGATTGGCCAATGTTATACACTGGAAATCCATATGTAATTAAACCAGGAAATGTATTTTTTATGCATATGATATTAATGGATTCTGAAAATAATTTAGCAATGAACTTAGGTGAAACTTACCTAGTTACAGAAAGTGGTAACGAAAGACTTGGGAATCAGAAACTTGATTTAGTCGTTATTTGATCAAAAAAAGTTTTACATTCCCCATCTCATTGCCGCTGTATGAACTGGAGAGTCCCAATGCTTTAAGATTTCATCATCACATTTGAGAAGAGTAATTGAAGCACCTTGCATTTCAAGTGATGTACAATAATTTCCAACTAAACTTTTTGTTACTTGAATACCCTTTGATTGCAAAATTTGACATGCATCCTCGTAAACTAAATATAATTCTGTTAAAGGAGTGCCTCCCATTCCATTTACGAAAAGTAAATTCTTCTCATTTTTTTCTGGTTTTAAATTATCTAAAATAGCTTCAAGAATATTTCCTACAATCGTTTTTGAGGCTTGAATTTTTTCTCTTTTTCTCCCTGGCTCACCGTGTATCCCTACACCAAACTCCATTTCATCATCGCCTATATCAAAAGTAGGTTTTCCTGCAGCAGGAACAGTGCAGCTTGTAAATGCAACTCCCATCGTACCAGCGTTTTTATTTACTTTTTCACCAAGTTTTTTACATTCTTCGAGTGATCCGCCGTGTTCAGCTAAAGATCCAACTATTTTTTCTACTAATACTGTTGCTGCAACACCTCTTCTTCCAGTTGTAAATGTAGAGTCTTCAACAGCAACATCATCGTTAGTAACAATACTATCATTTTTGCCAGAGTACATTTCAGCACCCATTTGAAAGTTCATTATGTCTCCAGAATAATTTTTAACAATAAATAAAACCCCTGCACCACTATCAACATGTTCTGCTGCTGCTTGCATTTGATCAGGTGTTGGTGCTGAAAATACAAAACCTGGGCATGCAGCATCTAACATTCCATGACCAACAAATCCTCCATGCATTGGTTCATGACCACTTCCGCCACCTGAAATTAGGGAGACTTTTCCATCTTTGGTTTTATTTTTTCTTGAAACAAAACTTGGGTCTAGATTGACGTTTATAATGTCGCTATGTGCCTTACCAAAACCTGTAAGACTCTCTTTTAAAAAATCATCGTTATTGTTAATAAATTTTTTCATTTTCCCTCCTAATTATTAATTACTGATTTACAAATTGTATCGATTATAAGCTGTGAAGAACGGGCTCCAGGATCTATATGTCCTTTTGCGCGTTCACCTAAAAAAGAAGCTCTACCTTTTGTGGCTAACATATCTTTTGTGGATAACATTCTTTCTTCAGCAATTTTAATTACTTCATTTAAACCTGATTTAAATTCACTTTCATTTTTTAATTCGTTAAGTTTTTCTGAAACTGGTATTAAAACATCCATCATAGTCTTTTCTCCAACATCGGCTTTTCCTCTTTCTTTCATGGCTTTAATTCCACTAATAATCATTTCACATGCTTTATTAAAATCAACATCTTTATCTAGGTCAGGAGATTTAGCCATGGTCATAAAAAAAGTTCCAAATAATGCGCCTGATGATCCACCGATACCTGACAGAACTTTCATTGCTATCATGTTTAAAGCTTTGGCTAATGGTAAATCTTTGATTGAATCTTCAAGTTCAACAACTAACTTTAAACCTCGTTGAATGTTAAAAATATGGTCTCCATCTCCAATTTTTTGATCAAGAACCTCTATTTCAGCAGAATTTTCATCTATAACTTTTTGTACACTTTTTGCTTGAGAAATTAAAAAACTAACGCTCATAAATTCTGTTTCCTTCTTTATCAAATTTTAAAACTTTTTTATTGTTGATGTCAAAATTAATTGTCTCATTTATTGATGATTTATAATTACCTTGAATTGACACAAGTATTTCTTGGTCTTTAAAATTTAAAGCAACTACTGTTTCAGAGCCTAGATTTTCAATTGAGATAATTTTGGCTGAGTGGTTACCATTTCCTATTGTAATATTCTCAGGTCTTATACCAAAAGTAGGTACATCATTCATTCCAAGTAAAGTTCCAGGCAGAATATTGATTTTTGGCGAACCCAATCTTTGCGAAACATATATAGAATTTGGATTTTCATATATCTCTTCAGGAGTACCTATTTGCACCAAATGGCCTTCTTTTAAAACTCCAATTTTATCTGCTAAAGTAGTGGCTTCTGCTTGATCATGTGTAACATAAAGTATTGTTGCATTTAGATTAGTTTGAATGTTTTTTAATTCAACCCTTAAACTCTCTCTTAATTTAGCATCTAGAGAGGATAACGGTTCATCCATCAAGTATAAATTTGGCTCACGAACTAGCGCACGTCCAATTGCAACTCTTTGCATCTCGCCACCAGATAATTGTGTGGCTTTATTATTTAGCTTATTTGAAATCTTTAACATATTTGCAATATTCTCAACCTTAGTTTTAATTTCATCCTCAGGTAATTTTCTCATTGGAGATCTTAAAGGGAATGCTAAATTTTCATAAACACTATAGTGAGGATATAAAGAGTATTGTTGAAACACAAAACAAACATCTCTTGATGCTGGTTGATCTTCGGTTACGGACTCATCGTTAAATAGAATACTTCCATTATCTATTTTCTCTAATCCAGCAATACATCTTAATGTAGTAGTTTTTCCAGCACCTGAGGGGCCTAATAAAACAAAAAACTGACCATCCTCAATGGTAAAATTTATATCATGTAAGGCCTCAATTTTTTTATTATAGGTTTTAGATAAATTTTTTAATTCTATTTTTGCCATTAATTCATAAACTCACTTTTAAGAGATTTATCAGTCTCACCATCAAAAATAATTATGTTATCATTTGAGGGTTTTACTTGAACGTTTTCATTGATTTTAACACTTGTTGAAATATCAGTTTTTACTTTGATTTCTCCAAAATTAGTTTTAACAGTAACAATTTTTCTTGAGCCTAAATATTCAACTCCAAATACTGAACCTTTAAGACCACCTTCGTTAGTAAGAGATAAATTTTCAGGACGAATACCAAATGAGTTTTTTTTGCCTTTTGATATCTCATACTGTTTAGGTATACTAAAATCTGTTCCTTCTATATTTAAAGTCGACTGTTCATTGGAAATTCCTTGATCAATACTTATAAAATTCATTCCAGGGGAGCCAATAAATGATGCTACAAATTTGGTAGCAGGTTTATTGTAGATTACTGAAGGTTCATCAGCTTGTAAAATTTCACCACCATCCATTACGGCAATACGATCAGCTAATGACATTGCCTCTAATTGATCGTGTGTTACATAAACAGTGGTGGCGCCAATATCGATGTGTAATTTCTTAAGTTCTAAACACATTAATTCTCTAAATTCTGCATCCAAAGTACCTAAAGGCTCATCCATTAAAAATGCTTTTGGTCTTCTCACTAAAGCTCTACCAAGAGCTACACGTTGTCTATCTCCACCCGATAAAGAGGAAATGTTGGAGTTTAAAATATGATCAATTCTTAAAAGTTTTGCTGCATCTTCAACTCTAGCTTTAATTTCACTTCTACTATAACCTTGCATTTTAAGTGGAAAAGAAAGGTTATTTTTTACATTCATATGTGGATAGAGGGCAAACAATTGAAAAACGAAGGCAATATCTCTCTCAGATGCTCTTAACATTCCAACTTCTTCATCTCCTAAATAAATTTCTCCTGATGTTGGTAATTCTAATCCAGCAATCATTCTCAGAGTTGTTGTTTTTCCACATCCAGATGGGCCAAGCAAAACAAAAAACTCTTTATCATTAATTGTTAAATTAGAATTTTTAACTGCAGTGAAATCTCCAAATGATTTTTGTAAATTTACAATTTTAATTTTAGACATATTAATCCGGAAAGTGACTTGTGATTACGAAACCTATAGTTCCAACTAAAATTACAATAAATGAGTAAGTATACATCCACATTGCAAATGGTTGTAACAACATGAAAACTCCTAATAAAATTAATACTGTAGAAAAATTTTCCCAGTAAACCCTTCTAAATATTTTTCTCATTAATGATTTTTCTTCTTGCATTATTTTCTCACTGCTCCAAATGTAATACCTCTTAAAAGGTGTTTTCTTAAAATAATTGTAAAAATCATCACTGGTAATAAAAATAAAGTTGTACCAGCCCCAATAGCAGGCCAATCCAAACCTCCTTCTCCTATAATTGTCGGGATGAATGGTGGAGCAGTTTGTGCATTAAATTGAGTGAGGAGAACAGCGAATGCATATTCGTTCCAAGAAAAAATCATGCAAAAGATTGCTGTTGCAGCAATACCGGTCATCGCTTGTGGAAGAACAACTTTAAAAAACGCTTGAAGTCTAGAATATCCATCAATCATAGCTGCTTCTTCGTATTCTTTGGGAATTTCATCCATAAATCCTTTTAATAGCCATACTGCTAAACTTAAATTTACGACTGTGTATAATATGATCATTCCAAGGTGAGTATCCCCTAATCCTAATTTTCTATACATAATGAATATTGGAACAGCCACCGCTATTGGTGGAAACATCCTGGTGGAAAGAATAAAAAATAATAAATCATCTTTTAATGGAACTCTAAATCTCGAGAAAGCATACGCTGCTAATGCACCCAAAAATACGGATGCAAAAGTTGACCCAAAGCCAATTATCATTGAATTTGAGTATCTACCTAAAAATTTTGATGGCCCTGTTATAACCATTTCTCTACTTCTAACTAATTCTTCATACCAAGTTTCTGGAGCCGGCAAAGAGTCAAGATATTCCTGAGATTGCCTTGATCTATTAGTAAACAAGTTAACATATCCCTCTAAAGATGGTTCAAACAGTACTTCAGGTGGATAAGAAATTGCACTATTAACATTCTTAAAACTTGTCATTACCATCCAAGAAATAGGTATCAATGTTATTACTGTGTAAACAATAATAATTGTTGCAGCAAGTTTCTTTGAAAACGATGAAGGTTCTAAATATGATCTGGATGTATCCATCAGCGTTCCTTTATTTTATTCATTACTTTTACATAAACATTTCCAAAACCAAAAATAGTTACAAATAAAATGACAGCAAAAGCTGAACTGTAACCAGTTTTCCATTTTTCAAATGCTTCTCTTTTTAAATTGATTGAGGCGAGTTCTGTAGCTGAACCTGGACCGCCAGATGTAAGTTCAACGACCATGTCGAACATTTTGAAATTCTCAATCCCTCTAAATAATAAAGCCAATAATAAAAATGGTAATACAGATGGTAGTGTGATGTATATAAATTGTTGCCATTTACTAGCTCTGTCAACTTCAGCAGCCTCATATAAATAATTTGGAACTGATCTTAGACCGGCTAAACAAATCAACATTGTAAAAGGTGTCCACATCCAAGTATCAACTATAACTATCGACCAAGGTGCGAGTTCACTTGAACCAATCATATCAAAGCTTCCAAAATCGTAAAAAAAGTTTACTACATAATTAAATAAACCTACTTGAGGATTATAAAGATAAGTCCAAAAAACACCCACAACAGCAGGCGATAACATCATTGGTAATACTATTAGTGTGGTTAATAATTCATTACCTTTAAATTTCCTGTTTAATAATAAAGCCAAACCTAATCCTATTACTGCCTGAAGTAACAAAGTCCAAAACATAAAGTTTGCAGTAACCTGCATTTTTTCCCATATGGCCTCTTTATTGAGAACTTTTATATAATTTTTTAAACCAACAAACTGTGGTTCTCTGCCAATTTTATTTGCATAAAAATTTGTAAAAGACATTCTGATTGCATAAATCAATGGATAAATATTTATCGCCAATAAAAGAAAAACAGATGGTCCAATGAAAAGCCATGCTACAGCCTTATCAGAAAGTCCTTTAAATTTTTTTTTTACGCTCATATGATTTTTTTAAAAAAAAGGGGAGATATTACCCCCCCCTTTTTTTTTTTATTTTTAAATATTAATGTTAAAGTTTTCCGTCTGCTTCAAATACTTCAACCCACTCTTCGATAATTTTATCTAGAGCGCCTTTAGCAGTTCCTTTTCCATTAACAACGTAATCATGAATAGCTTCCTGCATAGGTAACATTAACTCAACAAATGTTGGTTCTTGCCAAAAATCTTTAACAATTCCCATTGAGTCTAAGAAACCTTGTGCATAAACTGTAGATGTAGGGAACGATGGTGAATTTAATACATCATTATGACATGAATATCCGCCTAAATCCCACCATTTTTGCTGTACATCTGGTCTTGCAAACCATTTAATATATTCTAATGCAAGATCTTGTTTATCTGAATATTTAACAACAGATATACCTTGTCCACCTAATGTTGCAGCAGCTACGTTTTGTTTTGGATTTGCAAAGAAACCACTAACTCTGCCGTCGCTATCTTCTTTAGAAACACCTGGCCAAAAAGCATACCAGTTCATTTGGAATGCTACTTGTCCTGATTTATATGCATCTAAGTTTGCTACCATATAAGCATCAGAGTGTCCTGGAGGAGCACAGTCCTCATATAATTTTCTATAGAACTCTACAGCTTCTACTGCTTGTGGAGAATTGAAATAACCTTCCATATCGTATGGTTTGTTTGGATTTTCATACTCCATACCCCATGCATACATAGCAGCAGTTACACCCATTGTAATACCTTCAGATCCACGCTCTGTATTTATAGCAGCACCGTATCTTTTTTGACCATCAATTTCTCTTCCTTGGAAAAAAGTACACATGTCATATAGCTGATCCCAACTAGCAGGTACACCTAAATCATAACCATGTTTCTTTTTGAATTCAGATTTAAGCTCAGGTCTATCAAACCAGTCTTTTCTATAAGCCCATGCTAATGCATCTCCCATAGCTGGTAGTGCATAATAGTTTTCACTTCCTTTTGGCCATGTTGAATACGCATAAACTGTTGCAGGTGAGAAATCGTTCATTGAAATTCCTTCTTTATCAAAAAAGTCATTCAATTTTACGTAATGTCCATACACTGCACCAGCACCGATCCATTGTGAGTCACCAATTAACAAGTCAAAAGTTTTACCTTTGTTGTTAAGTTCGTTCAACATACGATCAGCAAAATTTGGCCAAGGTACGAATTCGAAGTTAACATCTATTCCTGTTTCTGCTGTAAACTCTTTAGTAAGTTCTTGTAATGCGTTAGCAGGGTCCCATGCGGCCCATCCTAATGTTATTGACTTAGCATTTGAATTTGCAGAAAAAGTAAATAGAGAAACAAACAATAAAATCATTATTTTTTTCATTTTATCTCCTATTAATTTAATTATTCTTAATAATAGTCTATCCAAGAAGACTTGTGCCTGCTAGTATTTTTTTTGTAAAAAATAGTTGGGTAAAAAAATAAAGAGAAAGGGGAATTATGAACAAAATAAAAGGTCCTGCAATTTTCCTAGCACAATTTGTAGGCGAAGATGCACCGTTTAATTCTTTAGATAATATTTGTAAATGGGCATCATCTCTTGGTTACGAAGGTATACAAATTCCAAGTTGGGACGGTAGATTAATTGATTTAAAAAAAGCATCTGAAAGTAAAGATTATTGTGATGAGATTAAAGGAATTGCTAGATCACACAATTTAGAAATTACAGAATTATCAACTCACCTGCAAGGTCAACTTGTTGCAGTGCATCCTGCTTATGACACTGCTTTTGATGGTTTTGCTGCACCTGAAGTAAGAGGAAATCCCAAAGCAAGACAAGAGTGGGCCGTAAATCAATTAATGATGGCTGGAAAGGCATCAAACAGTCTTGGAATAGATAAACATGTAACTTTTTCAGGAGCACTTGCTTGGCCTTATGTTTACCCTTGGCCACAAAGACCTGAAGGGTTAATTGAAAATGCATTTGATGAATTATCAAAAAGATGGAAGCCCATTCTTGATCATTTTGATAATAATGGAGTTGATTTATGTTATGAGATACATCCAGGTGAAGATCTTCATGATGGTGTAACTTTTGAAATGTTCTTAGAAAGAGTTGGTAATCACAAAAGATGTAATATGCTTTTTGATCCAAGTCATTATGTTCTGCAACATTTAGATTATTTAGCTCATATTGATATTTATCATGAGAAGATAAAAATGTTTCACGTTAAAGATGCTGAATTAAATCCATCTGGAAAACAAGGTGTGTATGGTGGATTTCAATCATGGGTAAATAGAGCTGGTAGATTTAGATCGCTTGGCGATGGACAAGTTGATTTTAAATCCATATTTTCAAAACTAACTTCATATGATTACGATGGTTGGGCAGTTCTTGAATGGGAATGCTGTCTTAAGCATCCCGAAGATGGAGCAAGAGAGGGAGCAGAATTTATTAAAAATCATATAATTAATACAACAGAAAAAGCTTTTGATGATTTTGCAGGTAGCGGAGCAGACCATGAAGCAAACAAAAAAATGCTTGGCATTAATTAATGAGTAGAAAAATACGCATCGGTATGGTCGGGGGTGGTAAAGATGCTTTTATTGGAAGTGTTCATAGAATAGCTTTAAGACTTGATGGGTATTATGAATTAGTTGCAGGGTCATTCTCGTCTGACTTTGAAAATTCAAAAGAAACTGGAAAAGATCTTGGTCTAGAAAATGATAGGATCTATAAAACCTATCAAGAGATGTCAGAAAAAGAGTCAACTAGACCTGATGGAATTGATGTAGTTTCAATAGTAACACCAAATCATTTACATGTGCCTATTGCAAAAATTTTTGCAGAAAAAGGGATACATATTATTTGTGATAAGCCGATTGGTATGTCTAGTGAGGAAGCAATAGATCTTAAAAAGGTAATTGAAAGCAAAAAATTAATATTTGCTTTGACGCATAATTACACTGGATATCCTATGGTTCGACATGCAAGATCTTTAGTCCAAAAAGGGGACTTGGGTTCTTTAAGAGTTATTCAAGCTGAATATCCACAAGATTGGTTAACAACAAAAGTAGAGGATAGTGGATTAAAGCAAGCTGAATGGAGAACTGATCCAAATAGATCCGGCGCTGGTGGTTGTATAGGAGATATTGGAACTCATGCTTACAATTTGATTAGGTTTATAACTGGATTGGAAGTAGATGAAATTTCAGCTGATATTCATACATTTGTTGAAGGGAGAAAAGTAGATGATAATGCACAAATAATGCTTAGATTCAAAGAGGGAGCAAAAGGATCAATATGGTCAAGCCAAGTAGCGGTTGGAAATGAAAATAATCTCAAAATAAGAATATATGGAGAAAATGCTGGAATTGAGTGGAGACAAGAAGATCCAAATTACTTGAGTTATACTAAATTTGGCAGCCCTTCTGAAAACATTACAAGAGGAAGCAATATTACTAGTGATGAAGCTAAAAATGTAACAAGAATTCCTCAAGGTCATCCAGAAGGTTATTTGGAAGGTTTTGCTAATATTTATAGTGATGTTTCTAAAGAGCTATCAGCTAAAATAGATAGACAAGAATATGATAAGTCAAATAATTGTTACCCTACGATTGATGATGGAATTGATGGAATGAAGTTTATAGAAAACGTTATCAAGTCAAGTAAGAACAATAGTAAATGGATCAAATTTAATTCTAATTAAATTTTGTTGATAAATATAATTAATAAAACCCATTTTGATCTTTTATTTTTTTTAATAATTTGAAATCAATTTTCTAAAATGGTAAATTACGTTTACCATATCTCATGGTAAAAAAGAGACCGATATCGCATCGGTTAAAAGCGAGTTTTGGAAAAACAAACAAGGAGAGTGTATGAAAAGAATGCACAGAGTGTTAAGTTCGTTTAGCCGAGGCTCAAAGAACGCTAGGCTAAATCAACTTATGTTTCGAAACTTGAAAACTGTGGAAACTAATGCAAATGGCACAAGTGGATACGTTATCAAATCTGGAAAAAATTCAGGAGAAACATTAGGTCACTTAAAGAAAGAGGCTAAAAAGTTTTAGCTTAAAGAATGAGATATGGGGCAATCATATTTATATGCCCCATATTTTTTCTTTACCTATTTTACTGGTGTCATAATTTTTTGACCTTCAACTCCCATCGCAACAACAATCGCTTTAACAGGAACATCTCCAATATTTTTTGATTCATGGACTACACCTACATCCTCTACAAATGCATCTCCAGCTTTATAGATATAACTTTTACCACCTTGTGTAAGTTCGATCTCTCCTTGCTGAATCATTATTAATACGGGAAAAGAGTGGGTGTGAGGAACAACTGGACCTCCAACGGGAACATTAAACTCAAAAGCAGTTATCTTTGCTTTACCTGAAGGAAATACTATATCGTTACCCATTCCAGTTTGACTTGTAGATATAATTCTCTTTACATGTCCATCAGCTAAAACTGAATTATTTAAAACAAATATTGAAAATAGAGTGATTATTATTTTTTTCATACAGTACCTTTCTGATTAAGAGACGATAAAACACAGATATTGTTTTTATACGATATGACAAAAAGGTTTTTAAAAATTATTTATTCCAGGAGACTTTAAACATTACTTCATTTCTTCTCATCATAGGTAATGTAAAGGGACCATTATATGTCGCTCTTATTGCAGGTCCGTTAATATTTATATTATCTTTAAGAAGCTTTTGATTAAGAATATCTCTGTGTTTTAAAAAATTATTATCAGATGCTCTTCCAGAATATTGAATAACTGCAAAATGACCTTCTTTAATTATTGAAATTTTTATATCTGGGTTATTTGGAAGAGGAGCATTATCTTTTGTAAATTTAGATGGTAAATAGAATTGCATATAATAACCTTCATCTTTTTCACCTTGAGTTACTGGAACTGTCATTTTAATTTCTTCAGATTTATTGTTTTGTCCTGAGATGTAACTAAAGAGTTTTCTAAAACTATTATCATCATTTTTATTAATAACTTCTACAACCAACCTATCTTTATAGTGTCTTATCTCATAAGTATCAGTTGAATGAACTACATTATATGAAGCTTCTTCGTATGCCATTGATGAAGAATATTGGAAATTAAAAGATAAACAAATTAAAAAAAATATAATTATTTTTCTCATATTACTTACAAGTAATTTTCATTCATGAATAAGTTAATTCTTTTCATGCCCTCAACAATATCATCGGTACTTCTAGCGTAAGAAAATCGTATCGTAGAATTACCTCTTTTTTGATCAAAGTCTAATCCAGGAGTTATTGCAACTCCGGCTTTATCTAGCACTTCTTTACAAAAATTGAGGCTTTCATTAGAGTATTTAGAAATATCAACATAAATATAAAATGCACCATCAGGAGGAGAAAATTTTCCTAATCCGGCTTTAGGTAATTCTTCTAAAAGTATTTCTCTATTTTTTTTATAAACATTTACATTTTCATTTAATTCAATATCAGCGTCCATTGCCGATAACGCTGTTAATTGGCTTACATGTGGTGGACATATAAATAAATTTTGTGATAATCTTTCTACTTGCCTTACATGATCTTCTGGAACAATCATCCAGCCTATTCGCCAACCTGTCATTGAAAAATATTTAGAAAAAGAATTTATAACATAACATCTGTCTGTTATTTCTAACGCAGTTGTGGGATTATTTTCATATTGAATACCGTGGTATATTTCATCACTTATAAAGCTTACATTATTCTCATGTGCAGCGTTTATTAAATTTTTTAGAGTTTCCTTGTCAACCATCGATCCAGTAGGATTTGCAGGAGATGCAACAAGGATACCGTTTAAATTATTTTTTTTTATATCATCAGGTATTGGCTGAAATTTATTTTGTATTTCAGTTTGAATATCTACTGGAATTAAATCTTGAGCTTTTAAAATTTGTCGGTAACTAGGATAGCCAGGTGCTGCTATACCCACTCTATCACCAATATTAAACAAAGAAGTAAAAGATAAAATAAAAGCTCCAGATGAACCTACGGTTATTACAACTCTATTTGGATTTAAATCAATGTTGTACCAATCTCCATATAACTTGGAAATACGTTCTCTCAAAGCGGGAAGTCCAAGTGATACTGTATAGCCTAAGTTATTATTAGATATTTCTTTAGTGATAAATTTTTTTGCTAATTTTGGAACTGGGGTACCTGGCTGCCCTACTTCCATATGTATAATATGTTTGCCATTTTTCTCAGCTATTCTAGCAGACTCCATTACATCCATTACAATAAAGGGATCAACATTGCTTCTTTTTGAATTCTTCATTTTCTATTTGATTTTAAAAAAATTTATAAATTAATTTTAAAAGTTCTTGCAGATTTTTCTTCGGAAACTTTAATAATTTTGAATTTAGATGTTTTCTCTAATTTTTGACCCTTGTTTGTCACAAATGATTTCATTTTTTTTACTTCTCCTTCTGGCATTTTTCTTGTGTACTTAAGTGTATGTTTTTTGGAGCCTATAACAAAGATCGTTTTCATAATTTATATATATTATAAAGTATCGATTGATCCAATAATATTCAAGTTTTTATCTGTCACAACTATTTCACCAGAAGATGTTCCAATATTTAAAATTGCCCCAATAACTACGTAGTGCGTAACAAATACAATATTATTTTTACTATCTATGCTGTCTATAAATTCATAAAAATCTTTTATCTGTTTATCCTCATTAGCTGCAAATCTTGTATCGTAGAATGAATTTAGAGCGTCAAATGTCTCAAATTCATCAAAAGCATATTTTGCAGTATCTTTACATCTGCACCACTCGCTAGAATAAATATTATCAATTTTAATCTCATTTTCTTTTAAAATTAATCCAATTTTTTTTGATTGCTGAATTCCTATTTCATTTAAATTTCTTTGAGTAGAACAGTTTTGCAATTCAAAATTTTCTGGATCACCACTACCTGGGGCAAGTGCATGTCTTATAAATATAAGTTTGCCTCCCTCTTTTAAAGACTCAATAACTTTATCATTGGCAAATGAATAATTTAATTGGAACAATAAAACTGAAAAAATTAAAATTAATTTTTTCATTTTAAACCGATTGATCTTTAATTAGTTCCTTTATTTGAGGTATCATTATTTTTGGAGACCTCATTGATGGATAAATTTTTTTTACTCTTTCATAGCTGCTTAAAGCTTTTTCATAGTTTTTTAATTTCATTTGCACTAAGCCTTGACCTGATAAAGCTCCAAAATGTCTTTTTTCTAATTTTAAAACTTCATCAATGTCGTCTTGTGACGCTTGATACTGACCCATCAAATAAAGAACTGTAGCTCGTTTATTCCATGCTTCAGCCCATTTTGGATCCAGTTCGATAACAGTTGTAAATATATCTTCAGCTTTTTGGTATTCTTGACTGTTCATAAATGATGTTCCTCTAGATAATAAACTGGTTAAGTTTTGATCTTTTGGATGAGTTGTCCAAATACCCCAAATTTTCATTTCAGTTTCCCTTGCTGAGATTTCGCCATCTTCTAAAAGTTTTTCAAAAAGTTTATCTAATTGATTATTATCTGCTGAAAAGACTGGATTAAAAAATAAAGTTAATACTATTAAGCTTTTTAAAATAATTTTCATTAATTCTTATTTTCCCCCAACAATCATACCTTCAACATGCATTGTTGGTGAATTAGTAGAATAATTAAATTCTAGATCGTCAGCTAGAGTTATATTTTGAAAAATATTATTTAAATTTCCAGCGATTGTTATTTCACTCACCGGATATGAAAATTCACCATTCTCAATCATTATACCACTTGCACCTACGGAATAATCTCCATTAATAATATTTGTGCCGTGACCGATAGTTTCTTTTATGTAAAGAAGTTTTTTTTCTGATTTTATCAACTCACTAAAAGTTTTAGATCCGTTTTCAAAATACAGATTTGTTGTACCGCTTGCTCTGCCATTAGACTTTCTGTTTATTTTTTTTCCATTGTAAGTGTCAATCAAATAATCCTGAAGTATTCCATTTTTAATTAAATCTAAATTAATTATACCTATACCTTCACTGTCAAAGTAACGTGATCCATTAGCTTTTTTGATATCACCACGGTCATTAATATTTATTTCAGTGTTGAATACTTTTTGGTTTAATTTGTCCTTTAAAAAAGTAGTGCCTTTTGCAATGGCACTTGATGAAATGGCGCTAGCAAAGATTGAAAGAAAGTTTTTTGATATTCTTTTGTCAAATATAAGGCTAATTTTTTCACTTTTAATCTTTTTTGGATTTAATTTTTTCACAGCATGATCCGCTGCGATAGATCCAAGCTCTTTTGGTTTTAAAATGTCATTATAAAATCTTTTACTAGTATATTCATAATCTCTTTCCATGCTTCCATTGCTTTTAGAAACAACTTCACAATAAGCTGTAAATTGAGAAGTTTTATATCCATCAGAAAATCCATTTGAATTAGCTAATAAAAAATTTGATTTATTTTCCCCAAATCCTGAACCATTGGTATTTACAATTTTATTATTTGAAAAAGCCTCATCTTCTGCTTCTTTTATATAATTAATTTTATCTTCATTACTCAAATGAGTTTCATCGTATAAATCTAAATCTTTCAAACCGCTAAAATGAAGATCTTTATCTGGCAGTGAATTATATTCATCTTCGGGCGTTATCTTCATTGTTTCAATACATCTATCAACTAATTCATTTAAGTTACTCTCTTTAAGGTTTGATGATGCAATTGAGGATTTTTTTTTTCCTAAATATGTAGTAAGGACAACTCCAAGATTTTCTGATCTTTCAGAACCATCTAATTTTTTATTCCTAACATTAATATTTTCAGATACAGAACTCTGTACCAAAATACTTGCATCAGTTGAGCCAAGTTTTTTTGATTTGCTAAGACAAATATCAGCAATTTTTTTTAGATAATCTTGATCTTTAATCATTGAGATTACAATTGAGTTCCACCCACTGTCATATTGTTTATCAACAAAGATGGTTGTCCAACACCAACCGGAACGCCTTGTCCTGCTTTTCCACAGGTGCCAATTCCTGGGTCTAACATCATATCATTTCCAACCATTAAAATTTCTTTTAATGATGATGGTCCATCACCTATTAAAGTTGCGCCTTTAATCGGAGCTCCTACTTTGCCATTAATTATTTCATATGCCTCTGTACAATTGAAAACAAATTTTCCTGATGTTATATCCACTTGACCACCACCAAAACTTACCGCAAATATTCCCTTATCGACTGATTTAATCATTTCCTCTTGAGTGTTTGTACCGCCTAACATGATTGTATTTCTCATCCTTGGCATTACGACATGTTTATAACTTTCTCTTCTTCCATTTCCTGTGGATTTTGTATTCATTAATCTGGCGTTTAATCTATCTTGCATAAAATTTTTTAGAATTCCGTCCTCTATTAAAACAGTTCTTTCGGTTGGAGTTCCTTCATCATCAATATTTAAACTACCTCTTCTATTATCTATTGTGCCATCATCTATTATTGTAACTCCTTTGCTTGCAACTTTTTTTCCTACCAAATCATGAAACGCAGAAGTTTTTTTTCTATTAAAGTCTCCCTCTAAACCATGGCCAACAGCTTCATGAATTAAAATAGCAGGCCAGCCTGGTCCGAGTACAACTTTCATCTCTCCAGCTGGTGAGGGTTTACTTTCTATGTTTGTGTTTGCAATCCTAAAAGCTTCATCGCAAACTTTTTTCCAGTTATCGTTCTTTAAATATTCATCATAATCTTGTCTTCCGCCAATTCCATAAACACCAGTTTCTTTTCTTCCATTTTTTTCAACCATCACTGACATGTTAATTCTTACCAATGGTCGATTATCTGATAATAGCTCTCCACCAGATCTAATAATTTCAATATTTTTCTTCTCAGCTAAAAGACTAGCTGTAACTTGCTTTACACTACTATCTTTAGATCTGGCATACTCATTCATATTATTTAGTAACTCTATTTTTGATTTCATTGATTTGCTTTCAATGGGATCAATGTCTTTGTAAAGTTTTTGATTAGTTTTTTTTATTTCTGAATTGTAAGTGCCACTATTGTTTTTTAAGGTTGATTTAAGATTATCACTTGAATTTTTTAACGATTTTTCTGAAATTTCATTTGAATGTGAGTAAGCCACGGTATCACCTGTGACCGCTCTAAAACCATAGCCTAAATCAGAGGTATAGTTTGAACTTTTGATTTTATTATCATCTAAAACAATGGTTTCTGATTTTGTATCTTCGACGTAAAGTTCACCATCATCACAACTATTTAAAGTCTCTGAAACAATTTTATCAGCTTTTTCTATAGATAATTCTGAGTTTTTTAGTAAAGAGGTCATAGATCATATTTAAGGGCGAATTATTTATAATCAAGAATGATATGCGCGATCATTGATCACATCAAAACACATAAATTAGCTAATTTTATCTAAAAAAAAATTGGTTAAATATTTTACAGTTGCTTTTGGGTTTTGTTCTGGAATGAAATGACCTGAATTTATTGCATGTCCTTCAATTTTTTTAGTTGTATATTTCTGCCAAATTTTTACTGGTTTGAACTGTCTACCAATTACACCCTTTTTTCCCCACAATACTTGAATAGGAATATTTAGTTTTTTCTTTCTGTCTTTTTTATCATGATCCAAGTCAATTGTTGCAGAAGCTCTATAATCTTCACATGATCCATGAATTCTTTTTGGTTGCTTAAAACATTTTAAATAACCTTCTTCAACTTTTCCAAATTTATGATTTCCAGACCATTTATCTAAGCAGTGTTTCATCCATTTTCTTGGATCACTCATAATCATTCTTTCAGGTAGCCACTTAGGTTGAATTAAAAAAAACCAATGAAAGTATGCTTTAGCAAAGTCTTTAGTTGTTAATTCATACATATCTAGTGTGGGGCAAATATCTAAAACACTCAAAGCTAATATATTTTTTCTATGGTCCCTTGCTAATCTGTGAGCCACTCTTCCTCCTCTATCATGTCCAGCTACAAAGAATTTAGAATAACCTAATTTTATCATTATTTGTTTCATGTCACTTGCCATTTCTCTTTTGGAATAATTAAAATGATTTTTATCTGAGGGTGGAGCTAAACTATTACCATATCCCCTTAGGTCTGCAGCAATAACCGTAAATTTTTTCGATAATTCTAGTGCAGTCTTGTGCCACATTAAATGTGTTTGTGGATAACCATGAAGTAAAAGTAACGGTGGACCCTTACCTCCTACTCTACAGAAAATTTTACCTTTTCTAACTTTTATGTATTTTGACTTAAATCCTTTAAACATGCTTAATAATATGAATTTTTGAAAGTATAACTAATGAAAGCTTAGTATCAATATTAATAATATTTAATTTGAATTTACTTTGTGCACCTGTATAAATTCGGATTTGTGAGAATTGAAGAAGAATTAAAACTAGATTATTCAGACGTCCTTTTTAGACCTAAAAGAAGTACGCTACAAAGTCGTAAAGATGTAAATCTTCTAAGAACATACAGATTTAAATATAGTAAAAATGAGTGGTCGGGTATTCCTATAATGGCTGCAAATATGGATGGGGTCGGAGAGCTTGGAGTAGCTGAGAAATTATCTGAATATGGCATGATTACATGTTTAACTAAACAACATGATATAAAAAAAATAAAACAATTTAAAAAAATTAAATCTATTTATAAAAATATAGCTATTAGCATTGGTACTAAAAAAGAAGATTTTGAAAATTTAAACAAAGTTTTAAGAGAATTTGGATTTATAAAGTTCATTTGTATTGATGTTGCTAATGGTTATTCTGAATACTTTAGTAAATTTCTTAAATCTGTAAGAGATAAATATCCTACAAAAACTATTATAGCTGGAAATGTAGTTACTGCAGACATGACACAAGAACTTATTTTATCTGGTGCAGATATTGTAAAAGTTGGGATTGGTCCAGGAAGTGTTTGCACAACAAGAATTCAAACAGGAGTTGGCTACCCTCAATTAAGTGCTGTAATTGAATGTGCTGATGCAGCACATGGTTTAGGTGCTCATATAATTGCAGATGGTGGATGTACATGTCCTGGAGATGTTGCAAAAGGTTTTGGGGGTGGTGCAGATTTTGTAATGTTAGGTGGAATGTTTGCAGGTCACGACGAAGGCAAGGGTAAAATAGTTAAATCAAACGGCTCAAAATATATTGAATTTTATGGTTCAAGCTCTGAAACAGCAAATAAAAAGCATTATGGAGGATTATCAAATTACAGAAGTAGTGAAGGAAGAACTGTAAGAATTAAATATAGAGGAAAAATAAAAGATACAATTCAAGATATTCTAGGTGGCGTTAGAAGTAGTTGCACTTATGTAGGTGCTCCTTCATTAAAACAATTAAGTAAATGTACTACTTTTGTAAGAGTTGCAAAACAATTTAACGATACTTTCACAAAATAAAAATGAAAGAGTATAAAATTGCATCCATTGCAGGAGATGGAATTGGTAAAGAAGTAGTTCCAGAAGCTCAAAAAATTTTAAAAGAGGTTGCCAATCAACATCAATTCAAATTACAAATTGATGAATTTGATTTTTCATCGTGTGATTATTATGAAAAACACGGAAAAATGTTGCCTGATGATTGGAAGGATAAAATTGGTAGCCATGATGCTATATTTTTTGGCGCTGTTGGAATGCCAGATCGATACCCAGATCATGTTACATTATGGGGATCACTACTTCAGTTTAGAAGAGAATTTGATCAATTTATAAATCTAAGACCAGTAAAATTATTTGAAGGTGTTAATGCCCCATTAGCTAATAAGAAACCCGGCGATATTGACATGATGATAGTTCGAGAAAATACAGAGGGAGAGTATTCTTCAGTTGGTGGAAAGATGTATCAAAATACTGAAAGAGAAATTGTAATTCAAGAAACTATTATGTCAAAACATGGGATAGACAGAGTGCAAAAGTTTGCATTTGAATTAGCAAAAAAACGTAAAAGAAAAAAATTAACCAATGCTACAAAATCTAATGGTATATCAATAACTATGCCTTACTGGGATGAAAGATTTAATGAAAATAAGAAAAGCTATCCTGAAATTGAAACTGATCAATTTCATATTGATATATTAACTGCTAGATTTGTTTTAACTCCTGAATGGTTTGATGTTGTCGTGGCTTCAAACTTATTTGGAGATATTTTATCAGATCTAGGTCCAGCATGTACTGGAACTATAGGCATTGCACCGTCTGGAAATATTAACCCTACAAACAAATATCCATCATTATTTGAACCGGTACATGGTTCAGCCCCAGATATAGCAGGAAAAGGTATTGCTAATCCCGTGGGACAAATATGGTCTGGTGCCATGATGTTAGATTACTTGGGAGAAAAAGAAGCTGCATCAAGAATAGTAAAATCAATCGAAAAGACTTTATTAGAAAAAAATAATAGAACAAAAGATTTAGATGGTGATAGCAATACCACAGAATGTGCTAGTAAAGTTCTAAGCAACTTGTAGATATTGAATTGCAAAAAAAATTGTGCCTATAGAGGCAAAAGTAGAAATAAATAGAGCTTTAATAATATTTTCAGGACTAACATTGTAAGCTGAACATAATACTACCGCAGTGTGTCCACAAGGTGCTACACTTACAAAAAATGCACCTGGTATTTTTTCAGGTAATCCAGCATCAAAAAATATAAATGCTATAATTAATAAAATTAGAGGAGATATTACCAACTTTAAAATAGAGATGGTTGAAGTTAATTTATTAATAACTTTGTGAGTATAAAAAGAAAGAGTAATACCAATTGCAAACAAACCAACAGGAGAAACACAGGCCGCTAAAACAGATAGCACGAAATCAATCGGCGTATTATCAATTTTGTAGTTAAATATAAAAAGCAAAAGTCCAATTAAAATTGAAAATATCATTGGATTAAAAGTCACATTCCTTAGAAAAAACAGTAATTTAATATTTTTTTTTGTAGTTAATTCTAAGAAAAAAGTAATCACAGATAGTAATATAACTCCATCCATTAATATTATACTGGTAACTTGCGTTATAACTTCTGTTCCAAAATAAATTTTTGTAATTGGTAATAATAAAGTTACGTGGTTAGACAAGGAAACCATAAGTGACCATATAATTGACTCAGGTATGGGTCTTTTAAAAAGTTTACTTGTTACAAAAAAAGTAAGTAAACCTAGACTAGCTTGCATTAAAAAATATGAAATTATTTGCTTAATGTCTACCTGGGCAATTTCACTCTGTGCAACAAATTTTATAATTAGTGCAGGTACTGCAACGTAGAATAAAAATAAGTTTAAAACTTTTGCATGGCTTAGATCAAATATTTTCAGTCTTCCAAATATAAATCCAAGCAAAGTTATAAAAATAAAAGGTGTTAACCCAAGAAAGATCGAATACATTTGATTATAATATTGTTATTCTGTGAAGAATTCTATTTCCTTTAAAAGGAGTAGCTTGATGAAGCATTGCTCTGTTATCCCAAATAGCAAGCTGGTCTTTTTCCCATTCTAAAGCATATTGAAATTTTTTTTTAGTCTGGTGACTGAATAAAAAATTCTTTAATTTGTTTTTTTGTTTAGTCATATTTGTGTTAAATTTTATAAAGTGTCCAGGGCTACAGTATATAGTTTTTTTATTATTAATAGTTTTAATAATCTTGTGACTGGCAATTAATTCTTTAGAAATTTTTCCTTTTTCTTTCTCTCTTTCAACTGTAGTAATTGATATAGGTCCATGCGATGAGTAAATACCTTTTAATTTATTAAGTCTAATTTTGTGATTTTTAGTCAGATTTTCATATGCTAAATACTGTGAGGAAAACTCAGTATTTGCAACACCTTTTTTAGGCACCAGTTTTGATAGCAACATAGTGTATCGTGGAGGTTTTTTTGTATATGAAGAGTCTGTATGAAATTGTTCACCAAAGCTTGGTCCCTTGTCTGAAGATTTTCTTTGTACAACAGTAATTTGTGGGTATTTTTTATTTAATCCTCTTAACCTTGGATAGTTTGCAGGTTTCCCAAATTTTTGTGCAAAATTTAGATAATTTCTAGAATTTAGCTTTTGTTTTGGAAAATAAATCATACCATATTTATCAAGTGTAGATTTTATTTGTTTCAATTCATTTTTATTAATTTTATTAAGATTACAAATAATCTCTGCTGCCTTATTTTTTTTGGGGATAATTTTAAACATTAAGCATTTTTAATATTTTTTTGATTAAGTGGCTTTTGAATTAATGAAACAGGATATTTTTTCTTTTCTATTTCAATAGACAAATTTTTATCAAGTAAATTTTCAATTGTATTTCCAGAATTTACATAACCAAAAGATATATTTTTTTCAAAATTGAATGAATAATTACCTGAAGTTGTTCTACCAATTATTTTATCATCTAAGTAAATCGGTTCTTCATGAAGCAGTAGAGGTTGTCCTGGTTTATTATCTTTAAGAACCATCATTGCCAACAATTTTTTTTGTTTTTGATCTTTAATTTTTAGTAAAGCTTCTTTTCCAACAAAATTAATATTTTTTTTATAACTGATAGCAAATTGAAGTCCTGCTTGGTATTGATTCTCCTCGGGGGATATATCATGCCCCCAATGTAAAAACCCACTTTCCATTCTCATTATATCCATTGCGTGCGCCCCACATAGAGATAAATTATGATTTTTACCTTCATTGACTATGGTTAAGAAAAGTTTTTTGCTATCATCTATTTTTACATATAATTCAAATCCAATTTCACCCACATATGACAATCTTTGAGCCCAAACATCAATTCCATCTATATTCACCTTTTTACCATGACTAAATTTTATTCCTTCATTTGAAAAATCATCATCACTTATATTTGATAATAGTTTTCTAGTATTTGGTCCATACAATCCTAAGCATGCAAAATCCTCTGTTACATCTTTAAAGTTTATTTTTTCTGAGAGGTATTTTTTTATATGAAATTTATCGTGTTCTCTTGTTGCAGCTGGACCTATTATTCTAAAATGATTTTTAGTCAGGCAAGTTATAGTTACATCTGT
The DNA here is from genome assembly GCA_902551985.1 of uncultured Pelagibacteraceae bacterium. Lineage (GTDB taxonomy): Bacteria > Pseudomonadota > Alphaproteobacteria > Pelagibacterales > Pelagibacteraceae > Pelagibacter. The sequence goes on from CACDFI010000003.1 coordinate 28,819, forward strand.
CTCTATACCACCATCTTCATTTAGCATCTGGGTGTAAGTTGATCTACCCTCAACATCTTTTATGTTCGCTGTACACAATTTTTGTAATTCATCATGGACATTTTCTCCAGCAACATCAAATTTAGAAAAAGGTGTTAATTCGAATAAACCAACATTTTTTCTTGTATTTTTGGTCTCATATTCAGCAGATGGATACCAATTTTGATAACCAAAACTGTATTCATATTCAGCTTTTGCACCATTCAAAGAATACCACATAGGTCTCTCAAAACCGCCTGAAGATCCAAAACAAGCACCTAATTTTTTTAGTTCTTCATGGTATGGTAAAGTAATTTGGTTTCTTGAAGTTTTATGTTGTTTATATGGCCAATGCATTCCATATAAATCACCAAGAGTCTCTGTAACTCTTTCCATAATAAATTTTTTTGAAGAATGGAATTGTTGAAATCTTTTTATATCTACAGAGAATAAATCCTCATTAATATGTCCATTGATCATCCATTCAGCAGTAACTCGACCTGCGCCACCTGAACTTGCTATACCAATGCTATTAAAACCACAACAGGTAAAAAAGTTTTTTATCTCTGGAGTCTCTCCTAATAAATATTGTGTATCAGGTGTAAAAGATTCTGGGCCAGAGAAAAATTTTCTAATTCCAGCATTTTCTAACATTGGCAATCTATGAAAAGATTTTTTTAAATAAGGTTCAAAATGATCAAAGTCATCTGGCAATTCTCCAAAAGAAAAATTTTCTGGTACAATACCAGTATCTTTAAAAGCAGGTTTGGCATTTGGTTCAAAAATTCCAACTAACATTTTCCCAGCATCTTCTTTTAGATAAAGACAATTATTATAATCTCTCAAAACTGGTAAATTTGTAGGTAGATCTTTCATCGGCTCCGTGATCACATAAAAATGTTCATTAGGATATAATGGAATACTCACATTCATTTTTTCACCAATTTGCCTAGACCACATACCGGTAGCTAGAACAACATATTCACAATCTATTTTTCCTTTTTCAGTCTCTACTCCAACTATAGATTTATTTTTGACTAAAATTTTTGTAACAGGTGTTTTTTCAAAAATTTTTGCACCTTCCATCCTAGCCGCTTTTGCTAAAACGTTAGTGACACCTACTGGATCAGCTTGTCCATCTTTAGGCATAAAAACACTTCCAATAATATCCTCGTTATTTACTACTGGGTATAAATCTTTTGTTTGTTTTTTATCTAAAACTTGCACTTCAACATCTGATAATTGAGCTGTCGTTGCTTGTCTTAGTAACTCTTGCATTCTATCATTTGTTGTTGCAACTGTAATTGCACCATTTTGTTTTAATCCAATTGATAAACCAGTCTTTTTTTCTAAATCTTGGTAAAGATCTAAAGTATATTTTCTAAGTTTTGTTATAGTTGATGATGCTCCTAATTGGCCCATAAGACCGGCAGCGTGCCAAGTTGTTCCTGATGTCAATTGATCTCTTTCTAATAAAACGACATCTTTCCAGCCAAATTTAGCAAGATGGTATGCGCATGATGTGCCCGCAACACCGCCACCTATAATTACTACTTTAGTATTTTTTGGAATATTTTGATCCATGAAAAAACATATTATATTAATTTTTTTGAATATACTTTTTTTTTTAGGTTATTTTGAAGCTACCTTAAATTTTACTTTTCGATCTTTATTATCTTTACCTTGTCCAACCACTGTTCCATTATCTAAGTTCCAATCAAGTAAACCAGATGCATTCATGTCATCTTTATCACACCTCAATGACCAAGTACCTTTACCCTTCGACAAAACATAAGTACCTAGACAAGATCCATCATTTTTAGGTAAATCAAAATTTATATTTCCTATTAGATTTTCTTCATTGAAAATTAAAGAACCTAAAATTAATTCTTCATATCCTTCCCAGGATAATGCAAAAGTTCTTTCACCAGATAGTTGATTGTTTGTTATAACATCTTTTTTTTTTTTATTTTCTTTTTCCAATATGATGTTTTCATTATTTTGAATTTTTAAAATTTTTTGATATTCAATTTTATTAATACTTTTGCATCTACCACTTGACTCATATTCGTATTTTGTTTCAATTGAGGAATCGTTACTTGGATTCCAAAAAAATTCCTTACGAGTGAAAGCATACTCATTTCCAATTTCCAAAAAGGAATAAACACTTTCTTGGATCATAGAATCATTATTTATTTTGTTTTCAACATCAAACCCTAAAGTGGTAACCTCAACATTTTTATTTTTAAAAATTTTATTAATTGAATTATTTTTAAAATTTAAAAAATGAATATCAATTTTAGAATTATAATTATCTTTATTTAATTTAATGATATTATCTCCTATTTTATTTCCTTGTGAGAACAAATTATTTTCATCGCTAATTAGATTATTAATGACTTCCGGACATTTATAATAATATTCTTGTGAGTAAAGACTTGAGGTGAACATTAAAAATATTAAAATTTTTAATAAAAAAATTTTTCTCATAATATTAACATGCATCACCCGCATAGTATCTGCACGCCTCCATTGCGTCTGCGTCTGTGCCGCCCATAGCATACACCCAAATCATAGCTTCTATGGCTGCTGCTGCTGCAGCGGCTGAAACACCCATTTCTACTGCCTCAGCAATTGCAGCATCAACCTCATTTGCAACTTGTTCCTCGATTGCAGCATCTATTGCCATGCCAGAGGCTTCCTCAATTGCAACTATAAATGCATTTGCTATTTCTTCTCCAACAGTTCTCTCAATTTCTGCTTTTATTTCCTCATCTATTGCTTTACCAGCATATTTTTCTGTAAGTTCTTTAATAAGTTTTTCTTGCTCTTCACTAATTATTTTTTCAACTTCTTGATCAATTTTTTCTCGTTTTTTTTCTAATATATTATCTATATCTGAAACTGATAAATTGTATTTAATAGCAATTTCTTTTTTGGCTTTTGCTACAGCTTTATCAATCTTTGCTGAAAAATTATCAACATTCAATGCAATAGTTTTATTCATTGACTTGAGTTTAATATAAAAATGAAAAGGTAAATATCCCAATACCTGCATTTGATAAAATGTGGCCTGATGTTTTGAAACATATTTTCCTGTCCAGTTAATTAACATTTTGCCTTTATAGTTAAGCTGAGCAGTTAAATTATTTTCATCATATGTAAATTTAAATAATTTTTTTCCATTTGAGTTTAAAATTGCCTTAAAATTGTCTTTTATTACAACGTCTGTTTCGCCTGTAAGTAAATTATCAAATACAACAGAACCAGGTCTTAATGTGTATATTCTATAGTTATCTAAATAAAATTGCTTTCTTTCAAATTTTGTTCCAGATGGATCATCATCAAGTTTATTTAATTTAATTCTACTTTTAGAAATTGTATTTTTATTTTGTTTTTCAGAAATAGATATTGCTTTTTTAAGTTCATCTTCAGTTATTAATCCTAAATTATATAAGTCCCTTAATTTTTTTATTTCATCGGAGAAGATTGGCGTGGAATAAATTAAAAAAAATAATAAAAATATAAATAAAAAGTTTTTTTCTTTTACGTATTTAAGACTATTGACTATCAAGTATTTTCTTTTTGGCTATATCGAACTCTTCTTTTGTTATAGATCCACTATCTAGTAATAATTTAAGATTAGTTAACTCTTTAACAATGTCAGATTCAGAACTGGTATCTTCAACGACTTTTGATTTATCTTCACCAGTAATTTTTATATTATTATCAATTCTACCAGTTTTCATATTGATACCTGATAAACTTTCAATATCTCCATCAAAGAAACCTGCTTCTTGAAGTTTTTTAGCTATAACGTAGGGACTTTTCATATCTTTTTTTTTAATTTTCATTTTTTTGTTACCATTTTTCCAAACAATTCTTTTTCCAATAGCAAATGTGTAACATTTGGCTCCTTTAGAACCTTTTTCACAACCCAAGTTTGCCTGATGTTGAATATTAGCGTCCTCTCTGCATCCTTCAACATATGGACAATAATAATAATTTGACCAGTCACCATTTTCAGAAACTGAAAATACTAGGGGATCAGATCTTTTATTCTTAGATAAATTTAATTTTTCACTACCACCACCATAAATATACTCTAAAAAATGATGAACAGTTTGTGTATTCATTTTAAGTTCACCTTTGCCCCATTTAGCTAGGGCTACTGTATTATTATTTAAAGTGAAAATAATTAAAAAAAAATAAACAAAAAACTTTTTCATGAATTAAATTAACATTTTTTAAATTTAAATTAAATTAAAGTTTTTAAAAATTAAACTCAAGATTGAATTATTTAAAAACAGACAATATGGTCGATGTGAATTGGTCTTTTAATACCAAATTTTTCATCTATTTCATGTTGATGAATATGATGAGAGTGTACAAATACAGGAATTTGTAAATTACTTTCAGTCTTAAGGGTGTAGATAAAATTTGTTCCTCTGAATTTACGATCAACTACTTCTAATTTTAAATTACTTTTGTCATCATGCTCAAGATCTTCAGGTTGCAGTAAAAGTTTAACATCAGATCCATTAGGGTAATGTTTTACAAAATTACCTTGTATTGTTCCTAAATCTTTATTTTCTAAACTATTCTCACTTGTTACTTTAGCTGGAATTAAAATTCCTCTATTTAGGAAATTTACAACCTCTATTGAATTAGGAAAGTGATAAACATTATATGGATCATCAAACTGTTTTAATTGTTTATTTAAAATAATTCCACACTTACTTCCTAAATAAAAAGCTTCATATGAGTCATGAGTAACAATAATAGTTGTTATTTTAGATTTACTTAATAATTGTTTTAACTCAACTTGAATTTCTTCTTTAAAACTTTGATCAACATTTGAAAGTGGTTCATCTAGAAGTAGTAAATCTGGATTAGAAACTAATGATCTTGCTAACGATGCTCTTTGAGCTTCTCCAGCACTAATTTCATGGGGATATTTGTTTAATATTTTTTTTAGGTTTAAAAAACTAATTATTTCTTTTGGATTTATTTTCTTTTTTTTCTTACTTTTTTTTTCTGTCCCAATCAAAATATTTTTTTCGACGTTATAATGTGGGAATAAACTATTTTCTTGAAATGCAAGTGAAATATTACGGTCTTCAGGTTCAATGTGTACTTTATTTGATGATACTATTTTATTATTTATAATTATTGCACCATTATTAACTTTTTCTAAACCAGCTATGGTTCTCAAAATTGTTGTTTTTCCAATTCCAGATGGGCCCAATAAACAAATAACATCCCCTTCGTTTTGAATGGAAAATGACACGTTTTTAACTTTAGTTTGACCACCAACTATAAAATCTACATTTTTGACTTCTAAAAAATTTTTACTCATTATTATCTTTTAAAATATATTTTGAAGATATTGTAATAAAAAAAGCTGCAATTAAAATTAAAAATAATGATGGCACTGCAGCTGCCTCAAGCATATCTTCGGAAGCTGAAATATAAGCTGTTGTTGCAAATGTCTCAAAATTAAAAGGCCTTAAAACAAGGGTAATTGGTAATTCCCTGATTATCTCTAGTGAAATTAGTATTACAACGAAAAGAAGAGAGTTTCTCAAATAAGGAATATGAATATTAAGAAATGTCTTTCTCTTGGAATATCCAAGAAGATATGCGCTTTCATCAACAGAAAGATTTATTTTTTCATAACCTGATTTAATTCCATTAAATGCTAATGAATAAAAACGAATGAAATAAACAATTATTAATCCTAAGATTGACCCAATAAATATTTTTTTAATAGATAAAAAACCAAGAGATTTAATTATATTATTATCAAACCATGCAATAAAAGTTATAAAGGCTACAGCTAATATTACACCTGGTATTGCATATCCTGATATTGATAGTGTCGATAAAAAATTAAGAGTTTTATTTTTTGAAACACGGTTACCATAATTTGAAAGCAATGCAAAAAATATTAAAACAATACTGGATAGTGTCACTAAATATAAAGTATTTAATAAAAGGTTCATTACATTTACATCAAAAAAGTTTTCTGGAAATTTAATTGTCCAATAGACCATTTGACTTAATGGAAATAAAAAACTAAAAAAAAATAATAGAAAACAAAACAAGAAAGCAAAAAAAGAATTTATGCCTGAGAGTTTTATTTTTTCTTTTTGTTTAAATCCACCTCTAGAGTCCAAATGAAATTTTGCTTTTTTTCTAGATAGTTTTTCTGTTAAAAATAAAATAAATATGAATAATAGTAGAAAGAAAGATATTCTATTTGCAAAAGCTAAATCATCAAATGTTATCCATGCATTATAAATACCTGTTGTAAGAGTATTAACTGAAAAAAAGTCAACAGCTCCAAATTCTGCCAATGTTTCCATTGCAACTAAAGATAGACCTGCAACAATTGCAGGTCGTGAAGCAGGTAATATAATAAAAAAAAAAGATTTAAATTTGGAAAAACCTAAGTTTTTTCCAAGTTCAATTAAGTTTTGTGATTGATATAAAAATGAAGATCTTCCTAATATGTAAACATAAGCGTAAAGTGAAAATGAAATTGATAAAATTAATCCAAACATACCGTCAAATTTTGGTATATGTTGATTAAATTCGCCTTCACCAAATAAGGTCTTTAATATAGTAAATGCTGTTCCGTAATTATCAAAGAAGGCAAATAACGAATATGCATATATATAAGGTGGAATTGCAAAAGATAAAATTAAAGCCCATTTAAAAAAATTAACTCCAAGAAATTCATAAAACGATACTAAATATGATGCTCCTACTCCCAAGATAAAAGTTAAAATTAAAACACCAATCAAAAGCAATAAAGAATTAAGAATATACTCAAATAGAAAAGTGGATTTTAAAATTTCAAAATATCGAGAGGTTTCTTCAAAAAAACTAATTGAAACTGTTATAATTGGAATAATAACAAGTAATGAAACTAATAAAGAGCTTAGAAACCATATATTAAGTTTGTTTGAATTCATAAAAGTAATTTAATTTAATTTTAAATATAGTCTCAATTTAATAATTTAAAAGTGCATACGAAAGATACATAGGCACTTTTATTAAAAAAGGTCAGATATTGAATACTTTTAGAATGTGCGGAAAATCTTTAGTATTTATCTCTGATAACTTTCTTTTATTTATTCTTTTGTTAATTTTTTTACACTCCTCAGCACATGGGATACATGGCTTGACTGATTTATTGTAATTAACATCAGACATAAATTTTTTTTTAGTCCTCAATGTTATTTCCAACCTGCAGCTGTCATTACTTCTAATGCATCCGCTTGCTTAGCTCCATAACTAGCAACGCTTGTGGTTAAATCTTGTTTAAAATCTAAACCTAAGTTGTTTACTACTAATGGGTTTGGTGAAACACCTGCAATCATCGGAAACTCAAAAGTATTATTAGTGAAATGTTCTTGTGCTTCTGGTGATAACAAATAATCTACAAGTGCAATTGCATTAGCTTTATTTGGAGCACCTTTAACTAGAGCAGCACAACTAATATTCATATGTGTTCCTCTATCATTTTGATTAGGGAAAAATGCCTTTACTTTTCTAGCTGCTGCTTGTTGTTCTGCACCTTTGTTCCCGGATAACATCAAAGCTAAATAGTATGTGTTTGCAACTGCTATGTCTGCTTCTCCTGCGGCAACTGCCATAATCTGAGCTCTGTCATTTCCTTTAGGATCTCTTGCCATATTGGCAACAACACCTTTTGCCCACTCTCTAGCAGCTTTTTTTCCATTATTTTTTACTAATGATGCTACTAAAGATTTATTGTAAATATTACTAGATGCTCTTATTGCAATTCTACCTTTCCATTTAGGATCAGCCAGACTTTCATAAGTTAGTCCAGATAATTCTGCTCCACTTACTCTTTCTGGAGCGTAATAGACTATTCTAGCTCTCTTAGCTACGCCAACCCAGTGAGTTGTTCTAAAGTTTTTTGGAACTGAAGATTTGATAGTTGGTGAAACAAGTCCTGCTTGCGTCATACCTTTTGCTTTAAAAGCACCACATCTTCCTGCATCTGCTGTGATGTAAAGATCGGCAGCTGAGTCTGCACCTTCCTCGATCATTCTTTTCTCTAAAGCTCCAGCTTTACCATTAATTAAATTTACTTTAATTCCAGTTGCTGCAGTAAATTTGCTATAAAGTTCTGCGTCAGCTTTATAGTGTCTAGCATTGAATATATTCACCTCATTTGCTTTCGCAAAAGTTGAAACAAATAATGATAGAATTAATGCTGAAATTGATATTTTTTTCATTTATCTCTCTATGTTAATTGTTAATGTATTTATAATGATTTTGAGAACTATTCTCAATGATAATGATTATCAATCTCAATAGTGTCGCAGATATAATTTATGTGATTTTTAGGGTTTTTAAGACTTAAACTCAGAAATTTTACTATAAAGAAAATTTCTGAAGGTTGTAACTCTAGCCACGTTTTTAAGAGATTCTGGAAAAACGAAATGTGCTTCCGTAATTGGGCCTTCGACGTTAGGTAAAACTTTAATTACATTTCTTGATAATGATACCAAATAATCAGGCAAAGCAGCAAGACCTACTCCACTTTCAACTGCTAGCAATAATCCCATCACACTATTTACCTTCATAACAGTTTTTCTTTTTTTATTGTCCTTCACTCCTAATTTTAATGCCCAATCAGGGTTAAAAACAGGAGACGGTGCACCTCTTCCAAAAGATATAAATTTGTGTTTGCTTAAATCATTTATTGTTTTTGGTATTCCATATTTTTCTAAATATTTAGTAGACCCATAAATATGGTAATTAATATCCATCAATTTTCTTTGAATATAATTTAATTGTTTAGGTCTTCTCATAAAAATGCCAATATCAGCTTGTCTAGTACTTAGATCTAATTCTTTATCGTCAAAAATTAATTCTATTTCAATTTCTGGATTTAATTGCATAAATTCTTGAATCCTTGGTGTTAACCAGTGAGTGCCAAAACTTCTTACAGTAGTAATAGTCAATTTTCCTGTTGGTTTATGTTTTTGGTCCCCTAATGTTGTTTCAACCTCTTTAAGTTTACTTATTACCTCATGAGCTGTTTTGTAAACGTATTCTCCATTTTCAGTTAAAGTTAAGCCTCTAGCATGTCTCTCAAATAATTTTACTTTCAAATCTTCTTCTAGTGACTGAATTTGTCTGCTTATAGCAGACTGACTTAGATTAAGTATAACTGTAGCACTGGTGAAACTACCTGCTTCAGCTACTGCATGAAAAATTTTTAATTTATCCCAATCCATTATTTATTTACATCAATTAATATTCTATTTTTTAATTTTCCTTCTAACATTTCAGGAAAAACATCTAAAAGTTCATTCAAACCCACAGTTTTGATTGATTTTTCCAAAATATTGAAATCTATATATTTGGGAACTTCGCCCCAAACAAACTCTTTTCTTTTATTACTAATATTTACTGAGTCGATGCCCCATAATTTTACTGCTCTTAGAAAAAAAGGCACAACAGAGGTATTTAATTTATTGCTACTTGCGTTACCACAAATTGCTACTATTCCTTTTAATCTAGTTTGAGAAATTGCATTTGCTAAAATATTTCCACCAACGGTATCTACAACGCCATCCCAAGTACCTTTTCCAATTAAACTGGCTTCACCCTCAAATTCTTTACGATCTATAACGTTTTTTGCGCCTAATTCTCTCAAATATTCTGCTTTATCTGGTTTTCCTGTCAATGCAGTTACATTGCAACCCATTTTAGATAATACCATTACTGCAACCATTCCAACACCTCCAGTAGATCCGGTTACAAGTACATCGTTAACTTTGCTTTGTAAAAATAACTCCTCCTTAGCTTTTACAGCAAAGGCACATAACATTGCTGTTAAGCCAGCAGTTCCCATCATCATTGCATGTTTGCTATTTAGATTTGTTGGTCTTTTTATTAGATGTTCTGCTTTAACTCTTGCGTATTGTGAAAATCCACCGTGAAATAATTCACCAACTCTACAACCAGTAAGAATTACTTCATCTCCAACTTCAAATTCATCTGATTTACTCTCGCTAACTGATCCAGAAAAATCAATCCCAGGAATTCTAGGAAACTCTTTAACTAACTTTGCACCATTTTTTAAAATTAAAGCGTCTTTATAATTTAAATCGGAGTAATCTACCTTTACTAGAACATCACCGTCTTTTAGAAAATCTAAATTTAAATCACTAACTACTCTAGTGAACTTTTCTCCCTCTTGGTTGATAACCAAGGCTTTAAAAGTATCAGGCATTTTTTAATTAAACTCTATTTTGCTATAAATCTCAAATATCTATTTTGATAACTAAGATCATCTTTAAATTGACCCAGATAAAAGTTAGTAACTGTTGTAGCTTGTTCTTTTTTTATACCTCTCATAGTCATACACTGGTGAGTTGAGTCTATTGTTACAGCAACACCTTTTGCATCTAAAGACTCCATCAATGTGTTTGCAATTTGTACTGTTAACCTTTCTTGAGTTTGAAGTCTTTTAGAAAATACTTCAACAACTCGTGCAATTTTACTCAAACCTACAACTCTCTCATTTGGAATATAAGCAACGTGAGCGATACCAATAATTGGAGCCATATGATGTTCACAATGACTTTGAACAGATATGTTTTTTTGAACTACCATATCACTATATCCTTCAACATCTCCAAACGTTTTACTTAAGATTTCTTTTGGATCTTCTTGGTAGCCTTTAAAATATTCTTTAAACGCTTTTGTTACTCTTTTAGGAGTTTCTAGTAAACCTTCCCTAGTAGGATCCTCTCCTATCCATCTTAAAATTTTAATAAATGCCTCTCTAGCCTCCTCATCGGAAACGCTTTCGGGCTTTCTGTTATTTTCATTTTTTACTAATTTCATGATGGGTTTTTATATATATAAATCGTCAAATTTAAAATATTTAATATATTCATTAATATGCTAGATAATGCGGATTATATATGTTTAAAAAAAGAGAAAATGTCGCTGATATAGAGGAAGGTAACCTACTATCGCCAAAATTTGATAATGATGGTTTAATTCCTGTTATTACTACATGCAGTAAAACTAAAGAAATTCTAATGCATGGGTATATGAACGTTGAAGCATTAAAATTGACTATTGAAACAAAAGAAGCTCATTACTGGAGTAGATCTAGAAAGGCGATTTGGCATAAAGGAAAAACAAGTGGATTTACTCAAAAAGTAAAAGAAATAAGAATTGATGACGATCAAGATGCGGTATGGATTACTGTTGATATTGGTGACGGATCTAGTTGCCATGTTGGCTATAGATCTTGCTTCTATAGATCGGTTCCAATGGGAAAAATTGAGAATGGTCGAAAAGTCGAAATGAAATTTGAAGAAGAAAATAAAAAATTTGATCCAGAAGTTGTTTATAAAGGACAACCAAATCCTACCAAAATTTAATGAGTGAAATTCAAAAAAATGTTCTTGGAGAAGATCTAGAAGAATGTTCAAAAAATCCTTTAACTGGTTGGTTTAGAGATGGTTGTTGCAATACAGATGAAAATGATCATGGGTTACATACAGTTTGTGTAAAAGTTAACGATGAATTTTTACAATGGTGTAAAGAAGCTGGTAATGATTTAATCACGCCTCACCCTGAGTTTGGTTTTCCCGGACTTAAAGATGGTGATAACTGGTGTGTATGTGCAGGTTGGATTGCTAGAGCCTTAGAAGCAGGAATTGGATGTTCTATTTATCTAAAAAAAACTCATATGAACACTTTAAAACTTGTACCAATTGAAACTTTAAAAAAATTTGCAATAGATCTTTCCTAATCACATATTTCCATACTTAGGTCCGCCGCCACCTTCCGGGGTAACCCATGTAATATTTTGTGATGGCTCTTTTATATCGCAAGTTTTGCAATGAATACAGTTTTGAGAATTTATAACAAACTTTTCAACTTCATTTTCTTTCTGTATTTCATAAACACCAACAGGACAATACCTTTGAGCAGGCTCATCATATTTTTCTAAGGTATATTTAATTGGCAAATCTTTATCTTTAAGTTGAAGATGAACAGGTTGATTATCTGTATGGTTTGTTCCTGTTAAGTAAACCGAACTAGTTTTATCAAATGTAATCACATTATCTGGTTTTGGATACTCTATTCTAGGCATTTCATTAGCGGGCTTCAATGTTTCGTGATCAGCATGTTTATGTTTAAGAGTAAAAGGTAATTTTCCTTTAAATAAAATTTGATCAATTCCTGTAAATATTATTCCCAAAATTAAACCCCAACTAAAACTTGGTTTAACATTTCTGGCTTCATACAATTCTTTAAAAACCCAACTATTTTTAAATTTTTCTGCATAAACAGATAATTCTTTGTTTGAATTTAAATGATCTACGATAGTTTCAGCTGCAATCATTCCGCTCTTCATTGCCGTGTGAGAACCTTTTATTTTTGGCATATTTAAAGTACCAGCATCACAACCAACCAATAATGCACCTGGCATAAACATTTTAGGCAAACTTTGAAAACCACCCTCTATAAGTGCTCTTGCTCCATAGGATATTCTTTTACCACCTTCCAACATTGATTTGATTGCAGGATGAGTTTTAAATCTTTGAAATTCATCAAAAGGTGATAGATGAGGATTTTTATAATCAAGCCCTATGACATAACCCAAAAAAATCTGTTTATTTTCAGCATGATAAACAAAGCTTCCTCCATAAGTATTATTATCTAAAGGCCAGCCCGCTGTATGCATTACTAAACCTTCTTCATGTTTTTCCTCTTTTAATTCCCAAATTTCTTTGAAACCAATTCCATATTGTTGTGGATCTTTTCCTTTATCTAATTCAAATTTTTTAATTAATTCTTTTCCTAAGTGACCCCTACAACCTTCAGCGAAAACTGTTACCTTTCCATGGAGCTCCATTCCAGGTTCATAGCTGTCTTTTTTATTTCCATCTTTATCTAAACCCATATCTTGAGTTACAATACCTTTCACAGAACCATCTTCATTGTATAAAACCTCACTTGCAGGAAACCCTGGAAATATTTCAACACCTAAATTTTCAGCTTGCTCTGCTAACCATCTACATAAATTAGCAAGACTAATTATATAGTTATTATGATTTTGTTGAACTTTGGGTAATAACCAAGTTGGCCAACTAATTTTTTTTGTCTTTCCTAAAAATAAAAATTTTTCTTTAGTAACTTTTGTTTTAATTGGTGCATTAAGATCCTTCCAATTAGGTAATAGTTCATCTAAAGCTCGTGTTTCAAACACGTTCCCTGATAAAATATGTGCACCTATTTCAGATGCTTTTTCTAACAGGCAGACATTAATATCTGGATTTAACTGCTTTAATTTAATTGCAGTTGAAAGTCCTGATGGTCCGCCACCTACGATTACTACATCGTATTCCATCACTTCTCTGGACATATTATTTTTTTACAGTATTTGTTATTTTTGTATAGTGTTTAATTTGTTCAACTCCTCTAAGAATTGAGGAAGTGCTTCGAATAAATCAGCTTCTAAGCCGTAGTCTGCGACACTAAAAATTGGTGCCTCACCATCTTTATTTATAGCCACGATAACTTTACTTTCTTTCATGCCAGCTAAATGCTGGATAGCCCCAGAAATTCCAACTGCTATATATAAGTCTGGAACTACTACTTTACCTGTTTGTCCAACCTGATGTTCGTTTGTAATATAACCTGCATCAACTGCTGCTCTTGATGCCCCTATTGCAGCATTTAATTTGTCTGCAACATCAGTTATTAATTTGAAATTCTCACCACTTTGCAACCCTCTTCCTCCAGAAATAACAATTCTAGCTGTTCCTAATTCAGGTCTATCTGATTTAATTTCCTCTCTGTTTACAAATTTTGTATTTTCAGTTTTATCTGCTGCATCCACTTTCTCAATTTCTGCTGACCCACCTGTGGTTTCAGCCGCCTCAAATGATGTTGGTCTTATTGTTATACACTTTTTCTCGTCATTACTTTTGACAGTAGCAAATGCGTTACCAGCATAAATTGGTCTTAGGAATGTATCTGGAGCAATTACTTTTATTATATCACTCACTTGAGAAATATCTAATAATGCAGCAATTCTAGGCATTAGATTTTTTCCAAAGGTATTTGCTGAACAGACTATATGAGAATATTTATCAGCATGTTTTAAAATTGCTGAAGTATAATTTTCAGCAATATAATTTTCATAAATTTCATTATCCATATGAAGTACTTTTTTTACCAAAGGTACCTCAGATAAGGATTTTGCAACGTCATCTGCATTATGACCAATTAATAAAACATGTAAGTCTTGATCTATCTGAGATGCAGCTGTAATTGCATTTAATGTAAATGATTTGACTTCTTTATTGTTATGCTCTGCTATTAATAAAACTGACATTATATTACCTTAGCCTCATTTTTTAATTTTTGCACCAACTCCTCAACACTAGCAACCTTTATACCTGCTTTTCTTTTAGGTGGTTCCTCAATTTTAATATGTTCTATTCTAGGGTTAGTATCAACTCCTAGATCTGACGCATTAATTTGTTCAATAGGCTTTTTCTTTGCTTTCATAATATTTGGTAGTGATGCATATCTTGGTTCATTTAGTCTTAAGTCACATGTCACTATTGCAGGTGTATTAACTTCAATAGTTTCTAAACCCTCATCAACCTCTCTAGTTACTTCTAATGAATTTTCTTTAACTTCAATTTTTGAGGCAAAAGTAGCTTGAGGCCAGTTTAAATGTGCAGCCAACATTTGACCAGTTTGGTTGCAATCATCGTCAATTGCTTGTTTGCCCATGAAAACTAAATCTGGATTTTCTTTTTCAACAATTTTTTTAAGAATTTTAGAAACAGCAAGAGGTTCTAATACACTATCCACTTTTATATGAATTCCTCTATCCGCTCCAACTGCTAGTGCTTTTCTAACAGTCTCTTGGGCTTTTTCTTCTCCAACTGTTACAGCTATTATTTCTGAAGCTTTTCCAGCCTCTTTAATTTTAACAGCTTCCTCAATTGCATTATCATCTGGTGGATTAGTTGACATTTTAACATTGTCTGTCACAACGCCACTGCCATCCTCTTTTACTCTTATTTGGACGTTATAATCAATTACCCTTTTTACAGCGACTAAAATTTTCATTATGCTCTTAATAATTTATTTTCTGCATCATAAGGACTCTCCTCTAAAATTGTTGCCTCATGCATCTTACCAAGTATATCAATCTTTAGTTTTTGTCCAATATTAGCTAGCTCTGGTTTAACCATTCCTAGTGCGATAGATTTTCCTAGTCTAAAACCAAAATCACCTCCTGTTGCTCTACCGACAACACTACCGTTTTCATAAATAGGGTTATTTCCAAGCACGTCTGCATCACTTGTTTCATGAACTTCTAAAGTAACAAGTTTGTTATCAAAACCTTTCTCTCTCCATTTATTCAAAGCTTCTAAACCAATAAAACTTCCTTTATTTGGATGGACAAATCTATCTAAACCACTTTCATATGGTGAATATTCAATGGATAATTCGGTGCCAACCAATTTATAAGATTTTTCAACTCTTAAACTGTTCATAGCTCTTATACCATATGGTTTTAAACCTAAATCTTGTCCTGCATCCATTAACTTATCAAAAATATGGTTTTGATATTCAATAGGATGATGTAGTTCCCAGCCTAACTCTCCTACAAAATTTACTCTCATTGCATTTACTGG
Organism: uncultured Pelagibacteraceae bacterium; assembly: GCA_902551985.1. Classification (GTDB taxonomy): domain Bacteria; phylum Pseudomonadota; class Alphaproteobacteria; order Pelagibacterales; family Pelagibacteraceae; genus Pelagibacter. The sequence continues at coordinate 44,574 of CACDFI010000003.1, forward strand.
TGCAAATCCTACATCTACTTGTTTTGCACTTAACCATTTAAAATTTTCATTTGAAAAATCATCATTAGATACTCTTTGCATTAACTCTCTGGCTTTTGGTCCTGATACAACTAGAACACCTTTGCTGTTTGTTAAATTTTCAAATTGAACAGATCCATCTTTTGGCATCCAACCTAATATCCAGTCATGATCTAACCTTTGAAACGCTCCAGCAGAAACCAAATAAAAACTACTTTCTGATTCTCTCATTATTGTAAATTCTGAATGAACACCACCTTTAGTATTCAATGCATGACATAAATTTATTCTACCTATTTTTTTTGGAAGTTTGTTTGCGACCAACTTATCTAAAAATTCCTCAGCTCCAGGACCTTTTATTCTACATTTTGCAAATGCTGTCATATCTAGTAGACCAACATTTTCCTTTACATTCTTGCACTCTTTCTCGATAGCCTTGAACCAATTTGATCTTCTAAAAGACCAATCGTCCTTTTGCTCCATCCCATCAGTTGCAAAAAAATTAGGTCTTTCCCATCCAAACTTTTGACCAAAAACTGCACCAAGATTTTTCATTCTGTCATAACAAGGAGCTGTTCTTAATGGTCTTGCAGCTGGTCTTTCTTCATCTGGAAAGTGAGTGATAAATACATGGCTGTAAGCTTCCTCATTTTTCTCTTTAAGATAAGATTTTGAGCAATAATCACCATATCTTCTTGGCTCAACACCTAACATATCTATTGTTGGCTCTCCATCTACAATCCACTCTGCTAATTGCCAACCTGCTCCACCAGCAGCAGTAATTCCAAAGCTATGACCTTCATTTATCCAAAAATTTTTTAAACCCCATGCTGGTCCAACAATGGGATTTCCATCGGGTGTATAACAGATAGCACCGTTGTAAACTTTTTTAACTCCTACTTCTCCAAAAGCAGGAACTCTATGTATCGCACCTTCAATATGTGGTGCTAGTCTATCCAAGTCTTCTTGGAATAATTCGTATTCAGACTCTTTGGAAGGTCCATTAACATAACATGCTGGAGCTCCATCTTCATAGGGACCTAATATTAAACCACCAGCCTCTTCTCTCATATACCATCTACTATCACTATCTCTTAATACTCCCATCTCAGGTAATCCATCTTTTTTTCTTTTTTGAATTTCTGGATGTGGCTCTGTTACAATATATTGATGTTCAACAGGTATTACCGGAATATCCAAACCTACCATTTTTCCAGTCTGTCTAGCAAAGTTTCCAGAGCAAGAGATTACATGTTCGCATTCTATTGACCCTTTATCTGTTTCAACAATCCAACCATCCTTATTTTGTCTCATCGCTAAAACTGTTGTATTTCTATATATCTCAGCTCCTCTATTTCTCGCCCCTGTTGCTAACGCTTGAGTTAGATCGGCAGGTTGAATGTAGCCATCTTCAGGATGTTGTATTGCTCCAACTAGATCATCTGTATGACATAATGGCCAAATTTCTTTAACTTGTTCTGGAGTTAAAAATTTAACATCTACTCCGATTGTTTTAGCAACACCCGCATACTGGTGGTATTCATCCATCCTGTCTTGATTGCTTGCTAATCTGATATTTGATACAACACTAAATCCAACATTCTTTCCAGTTTCCTCTTCTAAACTTTTATATAAATTGACGGCATACTTATGAAGTTGTCCTACTGAATAACTCATATTAAATAATGGAAGAAGTCCCGCAGCATGCCATGTAGAACCTGAAGTTAATTCTTTTCGTTCAACTAATACAACATCAGACCAACCTTTTTTTGCTAAATGATAAAGTGCGCTGACACCAACAACACCTCCACCAACTACTACGACTTTTGCTTTTGATTTCATCATGCGATTTTTACCTAATTTTTCTTATAAACAAAACATAATTCTAGTAGTCATAATCGTCATCATCGTCATCTCTCCATCCCATTTGATACATTAGATAAGCTGCGGTTATTACACTAATGACACCTGCAACCATACCAAAATTTACCCCCATCTCTTGTCCAAAATAGTACCATCCAATTTGGGTCGCGCCAATTGGCGGGATGCAAAGAATAGCCATTAATATTGCAATTCTAACTGGAAAACTTGGTTTTTTCATTAGATAGATGAACCCATCGGCATAGGTTGAGAGACCGCAGTGGTAAGCCAACAATTTTTTAAAAATCCATCGAGCTCATATTTTTCAACTTGCCATTTAAATTTATAATACTTTTTGTCTTTGTCCATAATTGTCACTTCAAAAGTCGATACGCCCTTTGATTTATATACCTCTACAATTTCATAGTTCTCATGGTTTAAAAGCATTGAGTAGGAATCTGTTTTGATCATATTTTTAAATCTCTCAATAGGTCCTGTTACTCTCTGATTATTTGGGTGCGCAAAAAACCATGTTTGAATTATCCCATGATCTTTACTAGGAGTATCATTTTTCATCAAAGCATTAAGTTGAATTTCAATTACTTCTCTAGGTTCAATATCTGGATTTGGTTTTTTTATTTCTGCTTTTAATACATTTGTAGAAAAAATTAAAAATATAAATACAATAAAAATTCTATAAATGTCTGGCTGTATTTTTAACATCTTCCAAAAACTCAATTCTTTTTTCATTTGATACAAATGGTACAGCAAAATATCGTTTATAGGTAATGTCATAAATACCACACTTATTAAAAATACCTTTTTTAATTCTTCTCAGGGGTAAATTTAAAAAAAAATCTGAAATTGAGAATCTGGGTGAACCATATGTGCAAAAAATCAAAGCCTTTTTGCTTTTTAGCTTCCCAACAGCATATCCATAATTACCAAAAAGTTTCTTAAATGAAAAAGCCCAAGGTGGCGCTAAAACCTTATCGATCCAACCTTCTACAATAGCAGGCATTCTATAATTCCATATAGGAGCAACTAGAACAATTAAATCAGAATCGTCAATTTTTCTTCTGTGATCCAAGACAATATCATCAGCATTTTCACCAGCATATACTGGATCAAATTTTTCTTTATATAAATCTACACATTCAACTAAATGACCATTTTCTCTAGCAGATTTTATGAAATTATCTTTTATAGCAGAATTAAAAGATTTATCGTTGTAATGCCCATATACCAAAAATACTTTTTTCATTAATCTTTAAGGACTGGAAAAACTGGATTAGATTTTTGAAAAAGTTTTTGGTACTCCTGTTTTATACATCTATTGGAAATAAATTGGATATTCTCTTTATCTGCTAAAACTTTTGCCTCCTCACTGTGAATTCCGTATTGTAACCATAAAACTTTTGTTCCTTTTTTAATTGCTTCTTTTGCAATTCCTTCAGCCTCTTTTGAGGGTCTAAAAACATCAACTATGTCTATTTCTTCCTTTATCTTATCTAAACTTTCAATCATTTGTTCCCCATTTACAATCTCACCAACTGCAAAAGGGTTAATAGGAATAACTTTATAACCAAAATTTTGCATATATTTCATAACAACATTTGCTGGTTTTCTCTTAAGATTTTTTCTATCCTCTCCTTTTTTTTCAGAGCTCACTCCAATCATTGCTATGGTTTTTGATTTTCTCAAAATAGATTTAATTTCATTATCGTTCATTATTTTCTTTCTGAATAACTATTATTTATTTTTCCAACTAGGTTTTCTTTTTTGTAAAAAAGCTGATATTCCCTCTTTTGCATCTTGCGAAGCCATATTTACAGTCATCATTTTACTTGTAAACTTATAAGCATCTCCAAGTGGCATCTCTAATTGTTTATAAAATGCTTGTTTTCCGATCTTAATTGTTAAATTTGATTTTGAAGAAATTTTTTTTGCAATTTTTAAAACTTCTATATTTAGTTTTTTGTTTGAAAAACAATCATTAATCAAACCAATTTCCTTAGCGTATTTTGCATTTATTGGATCTCCAGTCAGAAGCATCTTCATCATGATTTTACGAGTTACTTTTCTACTCACAGCAACCATCGGAGTACTGCAGAAAAGTCCTATATTTACTCCTGGTGTTGCAAAGGTGGCATTTGTTGTACTGTAAGCAAGGTCACAACTTGCGGCTAACTGACATCCAGCTGCATAAGCTGCACCATGTACTTTTGCAATAACAGGCTTCTTTCCTTCAACAATTTTCATCATTAATTTTGAGCAAAGATTAAATAATTTTAAGTGATTTAATCTATTTTTAATTCCACCAACCTCTTTAAGATTATGGCCGGCGCTGAATCCTTTACCTGATCCCTCTAATATTATTACTCTTGTATTATCATCCTTATCTAATCGAGTAAAAGTATTCAAAAGATCCCTTAAAGTTTTAAATGAAAGTGAATTATAAGTTTTAGGATCATTAATTATTACATTTGTAATTCCGTTTCCTAATTTTTTTGTTTTTACATTCATATTGTAATTATTTTAACTCACCATCTTCACGCATTTTAGCTCTAATTTTTGTGGCAGAAATTTTTTGTATTTCTTCAGACAATACTATCTCCTCAATTTTGTAACCAACTCCTCTCCCGTAACAAATATTTGTAATATTTGGCACCATCATTATTTTAAATCTTCCTTCAAATTCAGGATTTAATTTATTTTCAATATTTTTTTTTACCGTTTCAAAGTCGAATGGATTGTCATCAACTCCTTGAACGTCTCTTATTTGAATACACACTTGACCGGTCTTTTTGATGATCTCTTTAAATAAAGTATAGTGACCCTCATGAAATGGCTGCCATCTTCCAAGCATTTGTGCTGTTGGTTTTTTATTATCCCATTCATAACTCATTATGATATCTCCTTTATTATTTTATCCGCCCAAAACTTAGCATCTTGAGTAGTTACATGAAAATCATATTTTTCTGGTTTGACAAACATTTGATTAGTATCGTCAAACCTTCCTTCTTTAATCGTGTCTACCCAAATAACAAAATCTGCAGGGAATAAACTTCTTGCTTCTGGAGTTGGGCAAATAAAATCTGCCACAACATAATTTCCTTGATTTTTCAGCTTTAAAGCAAAGTCTGCCATTCTTTTAGCTTGTCTTTTTCTACCCTCCTCAGAAAAATCCCAATCATTTGCTTCTTTTCTAACTTCGTCAGCATTTAATCTTTTTGCATTCAGTTTTGGAGCAAGTTCTTCTGCCAATGTTGTTTTGCCAGCCCCAGGCAAACCCATAATTAAAACTATTTTCATTAAATTTGTTCTAAAGGATGATGAGACATTAATTCTAATCCATTTTCGCCAACTAAATATTGTTGTTCTAATTTCACTCCCTCATGACCTCCAACTTCGCCGATATAACTTTCTAGGGTAATTGTCATATTTTTTTGAAATATACCGCTTCTTTCTCCACCATCAGTCGGATATCTAATTGCTGGCCACTCATCACATAAACCTATTCCATGAAGCATGACTGAATATCTATTTCCGTAATATTTTTCAGGAAGTATCCATGCCTTTTCAGTAAATTCTCTAAATGATACTCCATCTTTAATTAATCTTGAATTATAGTCAATCTGCTCAACTGCTGTTGAATAAATTTTTTTTTGATGTTCATTAAATTTGTTTCCACAAACAAAAGCTCTAGAAATATCTGCACAATATCCATAAGGGCCTACCATATCTGTATCAAAGGATACGATCTCACCATCTTGAATAATCTTATTACTACTTTCTTGCATCCAAGGATTGGTTCTAGAGCCTGAAGATAATATTCTACACTCTATCCACTCTCCACCATTTTCAATGTTCGTTTTATGTAAAATCGACCATAACTCATCTTCAGTAATTCCTGATTTCAAATAATCTCTCATTTTAATTATTCCAATATCAGCAACATCTAAAGCTGCTCGCATGCATTTAATTTCTTCAGACGATTTAATAACTCTAGCCTGTTCAAGTATTTTTTTCGCTTCTAAAACTTGAATTCCTTTTTTATTAAGCTCATTTACGGCTGGACCATTGATTACATCAATTGCGATTTTTTTACTTTTAAAATAAGAGTTAGATAAATCATTTACTTCATTGACCCATTTTTTAAGTTGCAACTCTGATTGGTCACCATTGCTAAAATAATCCCAAGTAATTGCTGGTCTTATTTCATCTATTAAATTGAGACCTTTAGATAATATTTCACAGTTAAAATATTCATATAATATTGTTGGACCATCAACAGAGATAAAACAATATCTTGTAAGATTATGCATATTATAAACACTCATATTCACAGTATCTAATGCATACCTTACATTTACTGGATCAAATAAAATACATGCCTCTATATTATTTTTCTTTAATTCATTTCTTAATCTATCAAGTCTATAAGATCTAAGTTCGTCAAAATCTATTTCATCTTCTCTTAATCTTTTTTTTGAAATATATTTCTTAATTGGTTGGTTTTCTGAAAGAATTTTTCTGTTAAACTTCATCTCTATAACATCTGTACACCAACTCCTGTTTTTGGATAGGTGTATAAATTATAATTTGCACAAAGCTCATCTCCTGGTTTCAAATCTTTTATTGAAACCATAAAAAAATATTTTGCGTCTGGTTTCTCTCTTAAATTATAATACATGTTTTCTAAATTATCATCATTTTCGTTAAATTTTTTTGCTTTTGCGGTAGGATCAATTGGATCACCAAACTTTAATGTAGGTAAAATATTTGATACCATTCTTTGAACTGTAGGATTGTCAGAATGATTATAAAAACCACCTAATGGAGTTCTTATATATTTATTTTCAAACTGCTCATCTCTTATGTGAGTAATTCCGATAAAAGTATTAGCTTTAATTTCTTTGGTTGCGAATAATCCCAAACCTTCGATTGGTGAACTTTTTATTGTTAATGCATCTGGTAAAGGTCTGTACATATATTTCGCACTTTCTACACAATGTGAGTTGCCACCCACTTGTGAAATTGATGTGTTGGATTATCCATATCAGGAGAAAAATTTCCACCATTATATGCATGTGAGTTGCGGCCTAATTGCATTCTTTGAATTATACCAACATCTTCTTTTTGAATATCTTCCCACAATTTATGATTTTGTTTTCTTAATGATTTAAATTCTAATGATTTTGCGGCTTTTTCACCTACATAATATATTTCCATGTGCTCTAAAGTTTTTTTATGACTAATGGGTTCTAACCAATATGCGTAGAAATGATCTTTATGTATACCTAACATAACATTGGGAAACAAAGCTACATACTCTGCAATATTTTCTTTTTCTTTGGGCCAGTTAGGAAAGCAAGGAAATTTTTTCTTACCTTTAAATTTTGGATTGTAAACAACTGTGCCTTGGCCTGCAAAGCGGTTTGGTAATCCTTGAATATGATAGTGATCTTCAATTTTTGAATAAGAATTTAAACCTGGATGAACCCATGGCAAATGATAACTTTCACAATAATTTTCAATTGCAAATTTCCAATTACATTTTGCATTTATTTTAAAATAACCAAAATCATTTGCATGATTAATTAATTTTCTATCTTTTTTTTTCCAAAATTTAGCCCACCTATCACTTAAGGGTTTAATATATTTTTCAAATGGAATTTCGTTGTTACTAATATTAATAAAAATTAAATCTAACCAAACACATGATCTTATTTCTTTTAAATTGTTTTTATTTTTTTTAAATTTTGGGCTACTATGTTGGTTCATCCCACCTATATGAGGTGTTGCAATTAGCTTTCCATCTGATGTGTATGACCATGAATGATAAGGACATCTGATAACATTTCTAATATTGCCTTTTTTGTTTACTAGCTTTACTCCTCTATGACTACAGACGTTATGAAAAACTTTTATCTGATCTTTTTTATTCCTTACTAAAAATAATGGCAGTCCTAACAAGTTAAATGGTTTTACATCGCCGATATTTGGCAAAGAACTTGCTACTCCTATTACAGTCCATTTATTTTCAAATATTTTCTCTCTTTCTATTAAAGTATAATCTTTACTTGTATAACATTCGTTGGGGAGTCCATGTGCTTTTGAAATTGGTTTCTTAACTATATCTAATTTTTTTTTATCTATAATTTTATAAATTGCTGACATTTTATTTTGTCACTTCATATAGACCAAGCCATGCATTTACATCTTTACTAGCAATATAATCAGATTTAAAAAACTCTATTTCTTTCCATTTATTTTCATTTTTTAATTGTTTGATTTTTTTATCAAATCCATATTCCTCATATATTCCTTCGTTAATAGTGAAACAAATTAGACCTTTATTTTTAGTAATTCTAATAAACTCATCTAATGCAGGTGGTTTTACATGTCCAAAAGTAAATGTGCCCACACACATTAAAGCATCATATTGATCATCCTTTTCCTTGATTGGTTTATTTAAATCTACTTTATCTAATTTTTTATAAAGGTTATTTGGAACCAAATCTAAAAGTTTTTGGGATAGATCGGCACCAAAAAAATTAGTGAAACCATACTTTTTCAATTCTACACCAACCAATCCAGTTCCACATCCAGCATCATAAATATTAATATCTTTTTCTTTTTGATGTTTATTGAAAACTTCTGCTGTTTCCTTTGGGCCAGTATAATTCCATTCAACCATATCTTTATCATATTTATTATCCAAACCCCATTCGTCATAAAAATCCATCACCTCTTTTGTTTCTTTTAGTTTATAAATTGGAACTTTGTTACCTACATCTTTTTGGGCCATTACCCTCTCATTTTTTCTCCACTTGGATCATAAAGTGCTTCTTTGATAATTGAACAATTGAATAAATCACCATTAATTTCTACTTGTATTCCATCTTCAGATGATAAATTTTTTTGATCTAGATATGAAAAAGCAACACTTTTATTTACAAAATGAGCAAATCCACCTGAAGTTATATACCCAATGCTATTATCTCCCTTCATTACTGCTTCATTGTTTGTGACATCTATGTCGTTTGTTTGAATTATTAAAGGAACTAATCTATTCGAGCTATTGTCTTGTTTTGCTTTTTCTTTACCAATAAATTCTTTGTTCCAATTAATGAAACTTTCTAATCCAGTTTCTTTAGCAGTAAAATCAGGTCGATAGTCTAAAGTCCACGCACCCCAATTTTTCTCTAGTCTCATAGACATTAAAGCTCTTCCACCAAAAGGTTTAATACCAAATTCTTTTCCCGCCTCCATTAACTCCTCATAAAGTTTAATTTGGAAATGTGGCGCAACATATATTTCATAACCAAGTTCACCCGTGAATGAAATTCGGTTTATAATTGCTGGAACACCTCCAACAAACATTCTTCTTGAGTCTCTAAATCTAAATTTTTCATTAGATACATCGTCTCTAACTATTTTTTCTAAAACTTTTCTCGAATTAGGTCCTGCTATAGATATTCCATGAAATTCATCTGATCTATTTTTATATTCAACATTAAATTTATCTAAATGGCTTTCGAACCAACGTCTATGCATTTCTTGAGCTGGACCTGAGCCAAAAACCATAAATTCGTTTTCATCAAGGCATGAAACTGTGAGATCGCCACATAATTTTCCTCTATAGGATAACATAGGAGATAACGATATTCTTCCTGGATTTGGAAGTTTGCCTGCCATAACATGATCTAAAAATTTTCTTGCATCTTTTCCTTTAAATTGATGTTTTGAAAAATTAGCAACTTCAATATAACCAACATTTTCTCTTACATTAATAACTTCTTTGGAGACATAATTATGCGATCTAGATCTTTTAATAGTTGGCTCTTCGTATGCATCTTTTTTATCATTTGCAAACCACAAAACATTTTCCAAACCAAAGCTATCTCCCATAACTGCACCTTGATCTACAAACCGGTCATAAAGAGCTGTTGTTTTTTGTTTTCTTCCTTTTGGTAAAGTTTCATTTGGAAATGTCATAATAAATCTTCGTTCATAATTTTCAGAAGATTTAATTGTTCCGTATTGAGGTGATGCATAATCTCCAAATCTTGCAACATCCATTGCCCAAACATCTATTGATGGTTCTCCGTCAATTATCCATTCAGCAATACATTTTCCAACTCCTCCTCCTTGACAAAAACCAGCCATTACACCCACTGCTACCCAATAATTTTTCATTCCGGGAACGGGACCAATTAATGGTGATCCATCAGGTCCAAAAGTAAAAGGCCCATTTACAATATTTTTAATTCCTGCTTTTTCTAATGCTGGCATTCTTTCAAAACCTATTGCTAATCTGTCTTGTATATTATCTAATTTTGGTTCTAGTAACTCATGACCAAAATTCATCGGTGTTCCTTCAACCTTCCATGGTGTTGATTTTGGTTCATAAGTTCCAAGAAGCATTCCTTTTCCTTCTTGTCTAAAATAAATGTTACCTTCAAAATCAGTTCCAATAGGAATTCTTTGATCGCCCATTGCTTCAATTTCTGGAATAGCTTCAGTAATTAAGTAGTGATGCTCCATTGGTTGAACTGGAAGATTAATTCCTGCAAGCTGTCCAACTTCTCTTGCCCATAAACCTCCAGCGTTAATAACTATTTCAGCTTTTATATTGCCCTTGTCAGTTATCACATCCCAACTTCCATCCTCTTTTTGTTTTGTGTCTTTTACAACTGTATGTGTATAATATTTTCCACCATGAACTTTTGCTGCTTTAGCAAAAGCATAAGTCACACCTGATGGGTCTACTTCCCCATCAATTGGATCCCACAATGCTAGAAGGTATCTTGATGGATCAATTAAAGGATTTTTCTTTTTTACTTCCTCTAAAGAAACAAACTCTTGGTCAAGACCCATATATCTTGCTTTAGACCTCTCTCTTTTTAAATAATCCGCCCAAACATCATTTGAAGCCAAATAAAATCCCCCACTTGATTTGAATCCAACTGAATGGCCAGACTCTTTTTCAATTTCTTTGTACAATCCGATTGTATAAGCCATCATTCTAGAAATATTTGGGTCAGATGAAATCACATGTACATTTCCAGCTGCGTGCCAAGAGGATCCAGATGTGAGTTCATTTCTTTCAAGAAGAATACAATCTTTTAAACCAAACTTTGATAAATGATAAAGAATGGAACAGCCTACTACGCCGCCACCTATGATGACTACTTTTGCATGATTTTGCATGTTAGTATTTTATTTCTTTATTGACGTTTTTCAATGTCTTGTCTGTCCCATGGTGAAAATGTTTAGTCATATCTGGCATGTACTTCATGGCAATTGGTTTTTTACCAACCGCAACAGCCATTTCTCTAACATGATGAGCTTCAGCACCACAACAAATACCGATTAAATTAATTTTCTCTTTAAGACATTCTTTTGCAAATTCAGCCATTTCAAATCTGTTACAATATAAATTATCTAAGGCAACAGGGAATGCATTTCCTCCAGGAATGCAGTCACATCCGTGATCTGTTTGATTCAAAAATCCTGGTTCTTCCTCTGTTGTTCTATATGGAACAGGAAGACCTGCAACATGACAGGAAACTTTTTTTCTTATTTTTTTTAAAAGTTTCATGGTCATTTCTGGACCTCTATAACAATTCAAACCAACAACATCAGCACCAAGATCTTCAATTATTTTACATGCGTCTTCAGCAGTGTGGCCATCTCTTGTCAAATCACCACGAGGTATTGCATAATTGGCAACTGCAATCAAACCTTCATCCTTAATTGCTTTTAAAGCTATCTTCATTTCATCTACCCAATTAATTGTTTCTGCAACTACAAAGTCAACTCCTGCCTCTTTGGCCCAAAGCACTTGCTCTTCGTACATCTTTTGACATTCTTTGAATGAGTTTTTGTCTTTTGGATCAAAAATATTTGTATTAGCAACATCTCCACAAACCATTAAGTCTAAATCTTTAAATTCTTTCGCAGCATCCTTTGCAATTTTAAGTGCATTTTTTTGCATCGGCTCTAGCAAATGTTCTTTTCCAATAATTCTTAATTTCTCTCTATGTCCATAATAGGTGAAAGCTTGAACAATATCTGAACCAGCTCTAATAAATTCTCTATGTAATTGTGTAACTACTTCTGGATGCTCTAAAACTACTTCTGGCACAAATGGACCTGCAGAAAGATATCCTCTCCTTTCCATCGCAAATAAATATCCCTCTGCGAATATTACGGGACCCTCATCTAATCTTGATAATAAATTTTTATTCATATTTATTTAATAATTTATTTCTAAATAAAGAGAGTATAAAGACAATTTTAACACAACTCAAGGTTGAAACTAGTTTGCAATTTTTCCATCTATATGTTCTGATGATTTATAATTAATTAATTAGGAGAAATAATGAAAATCAAAAAATTACTTCTATCTGCTGCTGTAATATTTGGACTAACTTCTTTTGGAAGTGTTGCCAACGCAGCTTGTGGGAACATAACTATCGCTAATATGAACTGGGCTTCAGCAAACTTCATGGCTGAAGTTGACAAAATCATATTAGAAGAAGGTTACGGATGTTCTGTTGAATTGGTGCCAGGTGCAACAATGCCTACATTTACATCTATGCAAGAAAAAGGTGAGCCAGATGTTGCTCCAGAATTTTGGGCTAACGCTGCAATCATTGCTTTAAATAAAGCAGTTGATGAAGGAAAAATGCACTCACTTAATAAAGCACCTATTACTGGTTTAGGTGAAGGATGGTGGGTGTTACCTGCTACTTTAGAAAAACATCCTGAACTTACAACTGCTGAAGCAATTTTGGCAAGACCGGATCTATTTCCTCATCCAGAGGATCCATCAAAAGGTGGGTTTCATATTTGTCCTCCAGGATGGAACTGTGAACTAAGTAATAGAAATCTTTACAAAGCTTTTGACATGGAAGCAAAAGGTTGGGCTATTGTTGAAACAGGTTCTGCTGCAGGATTAGATGGATCAATTGCTAAAGCTGCTGAAAGAGGTGAAAACTGGTTTGGTTACTATTGGTCACCAACAGCTATCATTGGTAAATATGATATGAGAGCTGTGGACATGGGAGCTTGGGGTGGAAAAGATAACTGGGATAAATGTATAGTTTTACCAGAACAAGAATGTGGAGACCCTAAAGCAACTTCATGGACAAAATCTGAAGTTTACACAATCGTAACTGACAATTTCAAAAATACAGCTGGAAGTGCTGGTATGGATTATTTCAAAAAAAGAACTTATCCAGGTCCAGTAATGAACGGTATGTTAGTTTGGATGGGTGAAAACCAAGCAGAGGGTGCTGATGCTGCAATTGAATTCCTAACAAACCAAGAAGATGTTTGGTCTAAGTGGGTTTCAAGTGAAGCTGCTGCAAAAATAAAAAAAGCACTTTAATAAAATAAAATATTGCCAAACCCACTCTTTAGTGGGTTTGGTTAAGTAAAATTATGGATTTCTTTAATAAAATTCCTGTAATGGATCGAACAGCTTTAAGAGAGCTTAAAAAAGGAATAGACTCTAGTTTTAAAGAATTTTCAAGAGCCTATGGAGATGGAATTGAAGGTTTTTTTGATCCACTTTTGCATTTTTTAATTTGGTTGGAAAAATTATTAGTCAATAGTCCTTGGCCATTAGTAATAGGTGTATTTGCTTTGTTGGCATGGATTGGATCAAGAAGTATTAAACTGGTAATAGGTACAATAATTTGTTTTATGATTATTGGTTATTTTGGAATGTGGAAAAACTGTATGGCTACTGTTGCTATAATTTCTGTTTCTACACTTGTCTGTATTGTTGTTGGAATACCTATTGGAGTATTAATGTCTAAATCAAGCAGAGCAGAAAAAGCAATTTTACCCGTTTTGGATATGATGCAAACTATTCCAAGTTTCGTTTACCTTATACCTATAATTATGCTTTTAGGTATTGGAAAAGTGCCTGGTTTATTGGCAGTTTGTATTTATGCTTTACCACCGGTAGTAAGGCTGACAAATCTTGGAATAAGAGAAGTAGATAAAGAAACACTTGAGGCAAGTGAGGCTTTTGGTGCAACTCCAATGCAAAAATTAAAATCTGTACAAATACCATTGTCGTTACCAACAATTTTTGCTGGAATTAACCAAACAATTATGATGGCTTTAGCTATGGTGGTAATTGCATCAATGATAGGCGTTAAAGGTCTTGGAGTACCTATTTTGCAGGCTATTTCTAATCAATATTTAGCACTTGGAATGATGAATGGTTTAGCAATAGTGGCTCTAGCAATCATCTTTGACAGAGTTACACAGCAGTATGGTCAAAGAATTCAAAAACACAGAGGTCAGAAAAAGTAACCCTGACACTTTGATCTAATATTTTTCTAGACAGTTATTTTAAAATAAATAATTATTCATTAATGAATTTTTCATTAGAAATTGGACCTCACACTGATCTTGATACTTTGCCAAGTGTGAAAGATGTGTATGTCACAATGCTACCTGGAGGTGATTATAAGGAAACTGCTGACAAGTCTGGAGATTTGGTAAAAAAAGGTTTTAACCCAGTTCCTCATTTTCCAGCTAGATCAATTAATAGCGAAAGTGAATTAAAAGAGTATGTTTTAAGATGTAAAGATTTAGGTGTAAAACAAGTTCTTGTTATTGGAGGTAGTCGTGAACCAATTGGAAAATTTGATAGCTCCTATCAGATATTAGAAACAGGATATTTTGATGGGATAAAGATCGGAATTGCTGGACATCCTGAGGGGAGTCCTGATATATCCGATTCAGATTTAGAAAAAGCTATGATAGATAAAAAGCCTTATGCTGATTATATAGTTACTCAATGGTTACTTGATGCTCAGCCTATCGTTGATTTTATTTCTAAACAAACGATACCAGTTCATGTTGGAATAACTGGGCCCATGAAAATTTCAAGCTTAATAAAGTTTGCAAATATTGTAGGGGCAAAAAATTCCATTAACTTTCTTAAATCTAATTTTACTAAGGCATTAGATTTATTGAAACCTAAAGACCCTAATGATCTAATTGGGAAAGTTAAATCGCATACTGATTATTTTCACATTTATACATTCGGCGGCTTGAAGGAAACAAACAAGTGGTTGAAGGAGAATAACTATGTCTAAAGAATTTGACTATAGTAAGCTAAGACACGTAACATCAGTAGATCAATCTGATAGAAAAGTGCCTTATAATTTAAGACAAAGCGGACCAACAAAAGTTGAAATGTTAATTTCAACACGTGTAAGAAAATCACCATACTGGCATTTATCAATGCAAGCTGGTTGTTGGAGAGCAACTGTATACAATCGTATTTATCATCCAAGAGGCTATGTAAAACCTGAAGATGGTGGTGCAATGGTCGAGTACGATGCAATTGTTAATCATGTAACAATGTGGAATGTTGCTGTTGAAAGACAAATTAGAGTAAAGGGTCCTGATGCAGAAAAATTTGTAGACTATGTAATTACAAGAGATGCTACAAAAATCTCTCCAATGAGAGCAAGATATGTAATTCTTTGTAATGCATATGGCGGCGTATTAAATGATCCTATACTTTTAAGAATATCGAAAGACGAATTTTGGTTCAGTTTATCTGATAGTGATATAGGACTTTATTTACAAGGGGTTAATTCTGATGAGAGATTTAATGTAGAAATAGATGAAATAGATGTAAGTCCGGTTCAAATTCAAGGACCAAAGTCAAAGGCATTAATGAAAGATTTATGTGGTGATCAAGTTGATTTCGATAATATGCCTTTCTATGGTTTAGCTGAAGCTAAGGTTGGGGGAAGAAGTTGCGTGATATCTCAATCAGGGTTTTCTGGTGAGGCCGGATATGAAATATATTTAAGAGAATGTACTTTATATGCAGAGGATATGTGGAATGCAGTTCTTGAAGCAGGAAAAAAGCATAACCTAATGGTTATTGCACCTGCACACCACAGAAGAATTCAAGCTGGAATTCTTTCTTGGGGTCAAGATATGGACAATCAACACAATCCATTCCAATGTAATTTAGGTTATCAAGTTTCATTATCCGGTAAAGGTGAATGGAATAAAAAAGCTGACTATGTTGGAAAAAAAGCCCTTGAAAAAATGAAAGCTGATTTAAAAGCTGGGCATAAACCTTATAAACTTCAATTGGTTGGATTAGAATTAGGTGGAAAGCCAATTGAGGAATACGCTCCTGATTTTTGGTTAATTTCAGATGAAGGTGGTGGAGAGCCAATTGGGTTTATTACTTCGCCTTGGTATCACCCTGAAAAAAAACAAAATATTGCAATGGGTTATGTACCATTCGATGGGACACTAAATGCTAATGGTTTTCCTAAAGGAAAGCTAGGAACTAAATTTAAGGTACACTTGCCTGAAAAATATTCTGAAACTCCAGGCAAACCTGTAGATGCAGTAGTTGTTGATATACCATTTAAAGAGTCTTACAACGCGAATACAAGAGAAGTTGTAAAAGGTTAAATAATTATGTGGGAGGAGATTAACTCCTCCCCTAAATCTGATGCTAGCACAATTTCTAGAGATTTTTTTTAAATCGTTAAAATTAGATAGAAGCTTATACAAAGATAATAAATACTTTGGAGAAGCTGCAATATATTTTGCTGGTCTTGTAATGATACTTGATGGAGTTGCAGGAGCCGTAGCGGCAAATTCAATAATAAAAACATCAATAGGCATATCTGGTTTGACAGCTTTACTAACATGGTTTGTTTGGGCAATTTTTATTTTTGTAATAGGAGTAAAAATCTTTCCAGACAAAGGCAGCAGAGTTCCATTTAAAAAAGTATTAATTGCCGTAGGGTATGCTCACGCACCAGGTTTAATAAGATTTTTTGCAGTTACACCAGACTTAGTTTTGCCTATTATTTTTCTTACACAGTTTTGGATATTTGCTTCTTTAATTATATCTACAAAACAAATATTAAATTTAAAGTCTAATTTAAAATCTTTTGGAGTAGTGTTTTTGTCTTTTCTTATAATTGCTTTTCTCTCAATAACATTCATTATAAATAGAATGAACTCAATTCCAGTTAGCAATATTAGTTAAAGAGGAAACACAGTCTTTGAGATTCTGCAAGATTTACACAACTTATATCCTGTCATAATTAAATTTTGCGTAACGCTTTCATCTTCTTTATGACATTCTTCACAAATCTCGTCTAAATCTTTTAAATTTTTCCTTAAAAAATCATCTTTTATTTTATCAGTCATTATCTGTTAAACCAGCTCCCGCCGTTCTTGATTTAGACTCCTCGCTTTCCTCAACATAAGTTTTAATTGAAAGTTTATGCATTTCTAACCAATCATCCTCGGAGAAGTTATTTTTATTATCTAAAAATTTAATATTTATTTTGTCTGATTTTTCTAAAATATCTCCACTTAAATAATTAGAATAAATAGATTCATTAAAATTAAACAAAAACTCTTTATTGTCCATTTTTAAGAATATTCTTTTACCACTAATCTCTGACGCCCTACTCAAAAAAGATAAAAATATGAGAGGAAAAGCTATTTTATTAATTTCAATTTCGTTAAATTTTAAAATTACAGGTGATTGATCATAAAAATTTAACCCACAAAGTATCGGACAATAATATCCTTTTGCTGTATTTGAAGGTGAAATTTCTCCAATATTTTCAAAGTTACTAATATTATAAATTTTAAAGTATTGGTTAAGATTTTTAAGTCCTGGCAAACCAAACATCTCAAGCAATCTTATATTTTTTCCAACTTCCTCAGAAATACCCCATGAAAAACCTTTAGCCTTAGTTGCTCTTTTAATTGTAGTTTCTATTTCGCTATAACTTCTCATACGAAATTAACTATACATCCAATAATTATCAAAATTTGAGAGTTCTGATGGCAAAGGTGCGCCCTGAAACATGCAAATACGTAACCACTTGTCTGATCTAGGATCAAATTTTATTGCACCAAAAAAAGACAACTTAAGTCTTAACATATCAATAGGCATTAATTTAGAACCAATTGTATTATCTTGAATTTCTGCATAAGGACATTTTTCAGAAATAAATACTCTTCTTACTACATGTCTTAAATGATTATTATCCAATAAAAATTTTCCAATTTTGGAACTATTTTTTTTTGTGAATACTATGTCATAAAGCTTTTTGATATCCCTTGCGATTGCAAGTGGTTGTTCTAAATTTGATCCATCATCAATATACCTATCCCCTATTCTTGGCTCCTCTTTATTTTTTGAAATAAACCAGAAATTTTTATTATTTTCTTCCTTACTAAAATCAATTTTCAAAATTTCAGAGTAATTCTTTTCAATTATATTTCTTAAATCCTCGATAGTTCTTTCAACAGGAATATTGAAGTATTTTTCTTCATTTGAACTCATTTTAGATACTAAAGGATCTACTATTTTATCATATGGCTCCATCATCATAGAAACAATATACTCAATACACTCATCATTTAAATTCTCCTCAGCCCACATATAAATATTATTAAATTGATAAGAATTTTCAAATTTAAACTCATCTTTCATAAATTTTATAAATTTTTTTAAATCAAATATTAAATTTTTAATTTTTTCTTTTTGAAATTCACTGTCAGTATGCCAGCTGGTAATATTTTTTAGTGATTTAATTAAACACTGATAAAAAATATCTAAATCATTTTTAGAAACTTTTTCTATTTCTCTTATTTTTTTTAAAACTGTTTCTCTAGCAGTTATCCAGTTATTAAGTAAAGTGGGATGGTTTACTATAAATGGTGCCATGCCAAGTCCTGTAGAATTTCCTATACCTAGAGTTCTGCTGATATTGTTATCCAGTTCAACAGCGTTTTTAGGACTTATACTTTTTGCAATATGGTTAACTTGGTCAAATGTAAATTGTCTAACTAAATAAACCAACATCATCTCTAGTCTAAATGGCCCACAAATTTCATCCCTATTTTTAATCCTAAATCTATCAGCTAAACCAAATTTACCAGATCCATATACTGCAGTGGTTCTATAAAGATAACCAACTTTAGATATAAATTCTTTATCTGGTTGTTGACCTTTCGATAAATTTTCAACTACATGATTAAACAACCTGACAGATTTATTAGCTCTTGATAGGGTTAGTTCTTTATAAGATAACCTTCCGACCTCTTGTTTAGGGACATTATTACTAAGTCTATCAACATCTTCTTTTGTTGGAATTCCATCAAATAGAGTAAATGCAGCATCCCATTTAGTGGCAATAACTCTATCTGATCTTTCATCATCCTTAATTTCATTTGCAAAACAAATTAAAGAATAAGTTTTTTTTTCTTTAGTGAAAGAATAAATTGCTCTTCCAAATCCTTTGTCATTTAATTGAAATAGGTCTCTACTATATTTCCAATCTTTAAACTCTTTTAAGAAAGATCTCAAAAAAGAGAGTTTTGATTGATGAAAAGAACCAAGTTTAGATAACTTCATCAGGAATTTAGGGTCTCTTAACTTAATTTCCATTAATTAATTCCTTTATAAAAATTAAACCAATTGTTTCCTAAAATATCATTTACTTCATTTTCATTAAAACCTATTTTTTTCAATCCTTTTTCTAAATTACTAAACCCTCTTGCGTCAATAAACCATTCAGGTTGATTAGGAAATTCAGGTTTACTTTTGCTTCCCTCGCCATAATTTTTTGTTTTACTCCAAGTTCCATTCCTCATCCACTCAACGATACTATCTGGTTGATTTAAACAAAGGTCAGAACCAATGCCTATATTTTTTACTCCCATTATTTCAACAGTTTTTGCAACCATTTCACAAAAGCTATCTAATTTACAATTCGTTCCATCTTTTAGATGATGTGCATACAAAGAAAGCCCAAGCATTCCTCCACTGTTTGATAAATGTTTTAAAAGTTTTTCAGATTTATTTCTTAAAGCACTATGCCAAAAAGATGGATTAGCATGAGTAATCGCAATTGGTTTTTCGCTAATGTCTATAGCATCTAATGTACTTTTTTCACCTGAATGCGACATATCAATAACTATTCCAATTCTATTCATTTCTTTTATAGCTTCTCTGCCAAAATTTGTAACACCAGAATCGTTTTTTTCATAACATCCTGTAGCTAAAAGAGATTGGTTATTATAAGTAAGTTGCATAAATCTGCATCCATGATTATGAACTTTCTCAATTAAATTAATATCATCCTCAATTGGAGAACAGTTTTGAAAGCCAAAAAATATTGCAGTTTTATTTTCTGACTTTGCCTTTATAATATCTTCAAAAGTTTTTCCCAAAAATATTAGATCTGAATTTTCATTAAGTAAGTTATCCCATTCTTTCAATTTAATTAAAAATTCATCATAGTCTTCATGATATACTACTGTTGCATGTACTGCGTTCAGTCCAGCATCTCTGTTGATTTTAAAAATATCTCTTGACCAGTTGCAATATTGAAGATTATCAATTCGATAATTCATATTAAAACACATTATAATTATTACAAATTTTGTCGACTAGTTTTAATTTTAAGACTATATTGATTATATTAATTCAAAAACTTAGCATGAAAAAGAAAAGATATAGTCACAGAGTATCCATTGTAATGGGAAGCAAATCTGACTATTCCACAATGAAATTATGTGAAAAAACTCTTAAATTACTAAAAGTTAATTATGAAACTTATATTGTTTCTGCTCACAGAACACCTGAGAGAATGTTCAATTATGCAAAATCAGCAGAGTCGAGAAACATTAATGTTATTATTGCAGGCGCAGGTGGATCTGCACATTTACCTGGCATGATTGCTGCATTAACAAGAATACCAGTAATAGGCGTTCCTATTGAAAGTAAAAAACTAAAAGGTCTAGATAGTCTTTTATCTATAGCCCAAATGCCTAAAGGTATTCCGGTTGGAACAGTTGCCATAGGAACTGATGGTGCAATCAATGCTGCATTGTACGCAGCATCTATAATTTCTAATTTTGATCCTAAAATTAAAAACAGCTTAATAAAATGGAGATCTAAACAATCTAAATCTGTTAAGAAAAAACCAAATTAAATGAAAAATCCTATTTTAGGAATTATAGGTGGAGGTCAACTTGGAAGTTTGCTGTCAGTAGCTGCTAAGAAAATTGGCATTAAAACTGTTATTTTAAGCGATGATGAGAATGCGCCAGCTAAAAACTTTACAGAAAAATTCATATTTGGAAAATATGATAGCAAATCAATTACTCAGGAATTTATCGATAGTGTCGATTTAGTTACTTACGAATTTGAAAATATTCCATTTGATATTCTTCAAAGTATTAATAATGAAAAAACAGTTTTGCCTAAACCTGAGATTAATAATTTAATCCAAAATAGATTGACAGAGAAAAATTTTCTCAATGATATAAATATTCAAACTACCCAATACGTTTCTATAAAAAATATAGACGAATTAAAAGAAAATGAAAATTTTTTGCCAGGATTGCTAAAAACAACTACATTAGGATATGATGGGAAAGGTCAATACAAATTAAATAGCAAAAAGGATATATCTAATGAGATAGATTTTTCTAAAGAATACATATTAGAAAAATTTATTAGTTTAAAAAAAGAAATATCTGTTATCATTACAAGATTTGGTAATCAAAAATATGAAATATATGAACCAATTGAAAATGTTCATGAAGACCAAATTTTAAAGCACTCTAAAATCCCTGCAGATGTTTCGAAAGCAATTATAATTAAATCCACTGAGTGGTCAAAAAAAATTGTAGAGGATTTAGATTATATTGGAACATTATGTGTAGAGTTTTTTATTGACAAAAATGATAATTTATATGCTAACGAAATAGCTCCCAGAGTCCATAACTCGGGACATTTGACAATTAATTCTCACAATATAAGTCAATTTGAAAATCATGTTAGAGCTGTATGTGGTTTAGAAAAAATTAAAACAAAGAAAATATATAATGCCAAAATGATAAATTTAATAGGTGATGATATTTTAATATATAGAGACAAAAAATTTTCTGAGAACGAATTCTTTTATGACTATCTTAAAAAAGATATTAAAAATAAAAGAAAAATGGGTCATGTAACAATCATTGAAAAATAATATCTTAAATTTGTTGAATTAATGAGGCGCTATTATTTGTTGGTTTATTGACATCCTTAGATATTTCATGAAAAGTCAAACTTACTTTGTTACACTCTTTTAAAAAAGTTGAACCAAAATGTTCGATGTTTAAATATTTATCTATATCTTTTTCATAAAGTATTACTGGTTGTCTATGATGAATTTCTGAAATATTTTGGCTTGCTTCCTCAGTTATCATACAAAATTGGCCTTCATCGTAAATTGCAGCTATAAAAATTGTCTTTTTATCATTTCTGAAAAAATAATATGGAATTTTGTTATCTTTTGTTCTTTTCCATTCATAGAAGCCATCGGCAACAACTACACATCTTTGCATTTTAATAAGTTTTTTAAATGAGACCTTTTCATCGATTGTTTCTAATCTTGCATTTATCAAAGCTTTAAAGTCTTTCTGTTTTGCCCAAGATGGAATAATTCCCCATTTAAGATTTTCAACAGTATTACCGTTTTTATATTTCTTGACCACAGGAAGATTTTGATATGGATGTGCATTATAATTATCACTGTCTTGAACATTAATCGCAGTTTTCACGATATTTTTTGTTTTTGTAACAGCATTCGTAACTACGTATCTTCCACACATATATTTAATATTGGTTTAATTTGTTTTTCGATTATATGTTCTTCAAAATGATTAAATCAATAGAAAATAACTTTGATAACCCACAGGTAAATGAACTTCTTAGAATTCATTTTATTGAATTAAGATCTGTATCGCCAGAGGGTAGTTCACATGTATTAGATGTGCAAGGTTTGAGAGTTCCCAGCATAAAATTTTGGAGTTTATGGGAGAATAATGATTTAATTGGATGCGGAGCTTTAAAAACCCTTTCAGAAGAACATGGGGAATTTAAGTCAATAAGGGTCGCAGACAAATTTAGGAAAAAAAGATATGGAGAAAAAATTATCACACATTTAATAGATAAATCAAAAAAAATTGGAATTAAAAAATTAAGTGTTGAAACAGGAGCTGGAGATTTTTTTGCCCCAGCAAGAAAATTATTTAAAAATTTTGGATTCAAAAAATGCAAACCTTTTGCACATTACAAAGAGGATCCAAATTCGTGTTATTATAATTTAAATTTGTAATTTCATGAAAAAAAATTTAGCTAAACCCTATATACTTTATGTTGCTGAGGTTATTTATTTAGCAATAAGTGAAATTAAAAGTAAAGAGCGGAATATAAGCAATATTGATGCTATGGAAAGATTCATGGGTTCACCATTATATGAAAAAATAAGTAGTGGTAAGTATCATGATGATTGGTTTGAAGAGTTAAAAAAAAATAATTATATTGATATTAATTCTGGCGAAAAAATTTCTGCAGAAGTAATCCGGCTTTTAAATCTTCAAAAAGAAGCAATGATGAAGCAATTAATTAAATTTCCTGATTTATACTATGCAAAAAGCCATTTTCCTTTAGATATTTCTCAAAGAGCTATTAACCATTTGTGGAGAGTGTGTGAAAGTTACGAGTTGTGGTGTAATGAAACAAAGAATACTAAGTTAATAAAATTAAACATAATTGAATAATTTTATGAATCAAATTTCCAAATTTATCGACTCCACTTTACTAGATTTAGGAAGACAATTTAAACTATCTTATTTACCACCTTTAATGATTTATCTTGCAGCTGGAATTTCAGGTTTAACAGGAATAGTGGGTACATTTTTTGTTAAAGATTATCTAAATTTATCAGCAGCTTTTCTTGCTGGGCTAGGGTTTTGGGCTGGTATCCCTTGGGCACTAAAAATGCCATTAGGTCATTTAGTAGATCTAATTTGGAACAAAAAAAATTATATGGTTTATGTAGGAGCTACACTAATTGGTTTAAGCTTATTGATAATGTATGGATTAATTATCCATACAGAATGGATGTCCACAATTCTAAAAGTAGAAACTTGGTTTGTAATAAGTGTTCTTTTAGCTCCCATTGGTTATGTGGTTCAAGATGTTGTTGCAGATGCAATGACAGTAGAAGCTGTTCCAATTGTTAATGAAGAAGGTCAAAAATTTTCACAAGATCAGATTAAAACAATGCATACTACAATGCAGACACTTGGACGATTTGCAATTATCGGTGGCACTGTTCTAGTTGCTTTAGTAAATGTAATCTTATTTAAAGGCGTAGATAGTTTAGAGCAAGCGGACAAAATAGAGCTCTATGGCTCAATTTATATTTATGCACTAGTAATACCATTTGTTTCAATTTTAGGAGTAATTTTTGCTAACTATCTTAAAAATAAAAAAAAAAATAAATTAATTGGTCAGGGTTTAGTCGGTAACGAAGATAATTACGAACATGAAAAAACAGAGATTAATTGGTGGATTTTAGGTGGTAGTTTAATTTTTGTAATTTTTACACTCAGCGTTGGCTCCTTCGGAGTTCCTTTTGCTCAAGAGATAGTTTTTTTAGGATCTATGGTAATTATTTTGTTCCTGATGAGTAAATTGATAAAAGAACTGCCTCAAAATTTAAGATCTACGATTGTCGGGACGGCTGTGATTATATTCGTATTTAGAGCAATGCCAGGTCCAGGTCCAGGACTATCTTGGTTTGAAATAGATGAACTAAAATTTAATGAGCAGTTTTTTTCTATATTATCACTACTAGCTTCGGTCTTAACATTGTTAGGAATTATTTTGCTTAGACCTTTTATGTCAAATAATTCTATAGCAAAAATCATTGTAGTTTTGTCAATCGCTGGTGCAATATTGTTTTTGCCAAGTGTTGGGATGTATTACGGATTTCACAATTGGACTTCATCAATAACAAATGGAATTGTTGATGCTAAATTTATTGCACTAATTAATACAGCTTTAGAGTCACCTTTAGGTCAGGTCTCAATGATACCTTTACTAGCATGGATTGCTAAAAATGCGCCTTCGCACTTAAAAGCAACTTTTTTTGCAGTTTTTGCGTCTTTTACAAATTTGGCGCTATCAGCAAGTGCTTTAGGAACAAAATATTTAAATGAAATTTACACAATTACTCGTGAAGTCAAAGATAAACTGACTAATGCAATATTGACGACTGCTGACTACTCAGAATTGGGAATATTGTTAATAACTGTAACATTGCTGACTTTAATTTTACCAATTTTATTCGTATTTATTATTCAAAAAACAAGATTTAAAACTTTAGAATAGTTTCTAGATACATTTATAGCCATATTCTAGTGAAGCATCAGTTATTGAGTGGTACATAGATTCTCCAAAACTACGAAGTGAAAAAATTCTAGCTTTTTCAGGATCATCTTCAACCATATCAACTAATAAAGATACTCCGTTATATGATGAGTTGATGCACATATTTTTACTAAATATATTGAAATTAAACGGACAACCTTTTTTTAAAACCTCTTTAACATTAGGTCCTTCTATTTCTATAATTGCTTTTGAGTGTGAGAGATCTGTAACAGCAAAGTCGCTATCATTAAAATTTTTTAAAATTTCGCTAAAAAGTTCTTTTTTTTCGGAAACAACAAGCCAATTGTTTGGTGAATTCCACAATATTCTTAAATTTTCATTAGCGACAACTTTTTGTGCTTCATTAACAAATTGCAAATTATTAAATTTTATATCATTTATTTTAATTGAAGAATTTTTGTACTGAACTATTTGAACAATTAATAAATTTTTTAACTCGGAAATTTTCAATAATTCATTTTCAGTTTTATTTTCAAAATTTCCATAGGAGCCCTCTGAATGAATGTTCTGCAAAGGTGATATCATCGTCATGATCTAACTCTCTTTCCTTCAGGATCTACATAATGAGAAGAGACAATCTCTACAGGAATTGTTTTGTTTTTTAAAGGTGACATAGCAAAGAGTTTTTGTCCTATCATATTTTTACCATCTTTAATTATTGCTAAAGAAAATGGGTTATCATATTCAACACTCCAACATGAAGCCGAAACATGACCTAATTTTGGATTAGGTAATTTTGCTTTTGGATCTTTTACTATGTAAGATCCTTCAGGTATACTTGTAGTTTTATCAATTGGAACTACGCCAACTAATTTTTCTCTATCTGTAGATGTAAAGGCAGATCTGTTTAAAGATCTTTTGCCTATAAAATCTTTTTTCTTACTAACTAGGCCTTCTAAAGACGCATCGTAAGGGATTGTTCTTCCATCTAATTCAGATCCTGCAACATGGCCCATTTCTATTCTGAGAGTTGATAAAGCTTCAGTTCCATATGGCTGTATTTGAAATTCTTGTCCAACTTCCATGATTTTTTCCCACATGAAATATCCGTTATCGGACTCAACGTTAATCTCATATGCTAACTCACCAGAAAACGAAATTCTGTAAATTTTTGCAGGAACCCCAAATAAATCAGCTTCTTTATAACCCATAAATGGCAAACCTTCGTTTGAAACATCTAAATCGGGGAATAATTTCATTAATAATTTTCTAGAATTAGGTCCTGCAATTGCTGCACCTGCCCATTGCTCTGTGGTTGATACAACGTTTACATTTAATTCTGGCCACACTAGTTGTAAATAGTATTCTAAATGAGATAGAACATTTGCTGCTTGAGCTGTTGTAGTTGTCATGTGATAATGATTTTCGGAAATCCTTGTTGTTGTTCCGTCATCCATAACAATTCCATCTTCTCTTAACATTACGCCGTATCTTGCTTTACCCACTGGAAGTTTAAGCCAAGCATTAGTATAAACTCTATTCAAAAACTCTGCTGCATCTGGTCCTTTAACATCTATTTTACCTAATGTTGTTACATCACATACACCTACATTTTGTCTTACATTCTTTGCCTCTCTTTTTGATGCTTCAAATAACCCTTCATTTCCTTGCTTGTAATATCTTGGTCTTAACCAAACCCCTGCATCAACAAATACTGCATTATTTTTTTCATGCCATGAATGCATAGGTGATTTTCTTGTTGGTTTAGAATGTTTGCCAACTTCTCTTCCTACGATTGCTCCAATTGAAACTGGGGTATAAGGAGGTCTAAAAGTAGTATGTCCTACTTGTGGAACAACTTTATTCTCAATATCAGAAACTAATTGTAATCCATTTAAATTACTCGTTTTTCCTTGGTCCGTAGCCATACCAAGTGTTGTATATCTTTTTACATGCTCGATAGATCTGAAACCTTCTCTTAGAGCTAGCTCAATATCAGAAACCGCTACGTCATTTTGAAAATCTAAAAACCTTTTATAAGATTTACCTTTTGGTAAAGGAACACACCAAAATTTGTCATGATCTGTTGATTTTTTTTCTACTACTGTCGGTACTGAAACTTTATTATTTTTTTCAGTTATTTTATTTGAAACATCAAAACCTTTATCAAAAGCATCTTTAATTGTTTCCTCCAATGTAAATATTCCATTTGCTGACCCAATTGTATTTTCTTGTTGTTTAGATTTATCTGGAACAAATGCATCAATTTTTTCGTTAAATTTAGATTTGTTTCCTGACTGTGATGCTAAATGAATAGATGGTGTCCAAAAACCTGATACACAGATACAATCACATTTTATATTTTCTATGTTAAATAATTCTTTTTTATCATCAGATATTTTAGCGATATCTGCTGATTTAACTTTTTTATAGCCTTTTGCAGCAACAACTACATAGGAGAACTTAATTTCAATATTTAAATTTTTTGCCTCAGTTATAATATCTGAAGAAGGATTACTTCTTGTATCCAATATGATTGGATTTACTCCGTTTTTTTTAAATTCAATTGCAGTTTCATAACCACTGTCATTGTTTGTGAAAATTAAAGGTTTTTTTCCAACTAATACACCATAAACTTTCATATACTCTTTGGCAGCTGACGATAACATAACGCCAGGAGTATCATTGTTTCCAAAAACTAAAGGTCTTTCAATTGAACCTGACGAAATCAATACTTCATTTGCTCTTATGTACCACAAACGTTGTTTAGGGAGATATTTTTGAGTTTTTGGCAAGTGATCACTAATACGCTCTGACATTACTAACATATTGTGATCATAGTAACCAAAAACTTGCGATCTATTTTTTACTGTAACATTAGGCATGGACTTTAGTTCTGCTATAATTTTTTCTGTCCACTCGACACCTGTTTGATTTCCTATATTTACATCACTTGTTAATAAGCTGCCTCCAAATCTTGGTTTATCCTCAGCCAATATTACTCGGGCTCCATTCTTTGCAGCGGCATAAGCACTTGCTAAACCTGAAGGTCCAGATCCTGTTATTAATAAATCACAATACTCATATTTATGCTCATATCTCTCTTTATCATGTTTGATAGAGGCTTGTCCAAATCCAGCCGCCATTCGAATAAAAGGTTCATATATTTTATACCAAAAGCTAGGAGGCCACATAAATGTTTTGTAATAAAAACCAGCTGGAAAAAACATTTTTAAAAAATTATTTATCGCTCCAATATCAAAATTTACACTAGGCCAACAATTAACACTCTTAACCTCTAGTCCTTCAAAAATTTCTTGTTCTGTTGCTCTTATATTTGGATCTCTCTCTTTATTTCTGTCTAACTGCAGAATTGCATAGGGTTCATCAACGCCAACTCCAAAAAAACCCCTAGGCCTATGATATTTAAAACTTCTACCTACTAAATGAACTCCATTCGCTATTAAGGCAGATGCGATTGTATCTCCCTCGAAACCAAAATATTTTTTGCCATTAAACTTAAATGAGATTTTTTTTTCTCTATTGACCATTCCAACATTATCTAATCTAAAATCCTGGGACATTATTCTATTGCTTCGTTTGCTTTATAAGTTTTAAAAATTTCGTGAGTTGATGTATCTCTCTCAACTTTAATCCATTGTCTACATCCAGAAATATGATGCCATAATTCTAAATGTTTTCCTCTTGGACTTTTTCTTAAGTATACAAAATTATCCCATTCTTGATCGCTTATTTCTTTATTTAGTTCAGGACGCTTTACTGTTGCATCTCCGCCATAAGCAAATTCATTCTGAGATCTAAGTCCACAATGTGGACAGTTGATATATAACATTTATGATATCCAGGTTTTAGTTCCTAGGCCTTTTTCATCAATTAAATTTCCAGTGCTAAATCTGTTTAGGCTATAACCAGCATTTAAATCATGAACTCTATCTTGAGCAATTGTATGTGCAAAAGTCCACCCGGAAGCTGGGGTTGCCTTAAATCCACCATAGCACCAACCACAATTTAAATATAATCCATTAATGTGCGTTTTATCAATAATTGGCGATCCATCCATGGACATATCCATTATTCCACCCCAAGTTCTTAACATTTTTAATTTGCTAAGAAATGGAAACATCGCAATCCCTTCTGTTAAAACATGTTGAAGAGTTGGTAGGTTTCCTCTTTGAGAATAACTATTATATCCATCTAAGTCTCCACCCATAACCATTTCCCCTTTATCTGATTGGCTACAATAAAAATGTCCTGCACCAAATGTAACAACATGATCAAGCAAAGGTTTAATAGGCTCTGAAACACATGCCTGAAGCAAATGAGTTTCAATTGGCAAAGTCATATTTAACATTTCTGCCAAAATATTTGTACTTCCTGCAACACATAAACCAACTTTCTTTGCTTTAATATCTCCTTTAGAAGTTCTTACTCCAAGAATTTTTCCATTTGAGACATCAAATCCCGTAACTTCACAATTTTGAATTATGTCAACACCCATAGAGTCTGCTTGTCTCGCATAACCCCAGGCAACAGCATCGTGTCTTGCTGTTCCAGCGCTTGGTTGCATCAAGCCTCCAAAAATTGGAAACCTTACATTGTCAGAAAAGTCTGCCATTGGAATTAACTTTTGAACTTCTTCTCTATTTAACAAAACCGCATCAATGCCGTTCAAACGCATCGAATTTCCCCTTCTTGAATAGGCATTCATTTGTGCATCTGAGTGGGCAAGATTAATTATTCCTCTTGGGGAAAACATTACATTGTAATTTAAATCTTGGCTCATCTTTCTCCAAAGATCCATACCAAATTCACTAAACAAACCATTCTCATCATGCATGTAATTAGACCTAATAATAGTTGTATTCCTTCCAACGTTTCCTCCACCTATCCAACCTTTTTCAATGATAGCAACATTTGTAATGTTGTGTTCTTTTGCTAAGTAATATGCGGTTGCTAATCCATGGCCTCCCCCGCCAATGATAATTACATCGTATTCTTTTTTAGGGGTTGGATCTTTCCATGCAACTTCCCAATTTTGATGATCTGAGAATGCATTTTTTATTAGACTAAAAACTGAGTATTTTTGCATTTTATAATTTTATCTAAATAAATTTAAATTTTTTCTTATTTTTTATATATATATTTTTTAGATGTTTAAAATCCTATTAAAAAAGTATAGAAATTTTGCACATTAATTTATTATAGGTTTTAAACCAAATGTCAAAAACAGATATCCAAATTGCAAGAGATGCAAATATGAAACCAATTCAAGAGATTTTGGATGGGGTTGGTGTTCCAGATAATGCTGAGGCATATAGTCCAATAAGTAGATACATAGCTAAGATTAAACTGGAATATCTTGAAAAATTTAAAAATAAAAAAGACGGAAAATTAATATTAGTTACAGCAATTACTCCTACTCCAGCTGGAGAAGGAAAAACAACCACTTCAGTGGGATTGTCTGATGGATTAAATAAAATAGGTAAAAAATCTATTGTTTGTTTAAGAGAGCCGAGCTTAGGTCCTTCATTTGGAATGAAGGGTGGCGCAGCTGGTGGTGGTTATGCACAAGTTGTTCCTATGGAACAAATAAATCTTCATTTCACAGGTGACTTTCACGCAATCACTTCTGCTCACAATCTATTATCTGCTTTAATAGATAACCATATTTATTGGGGTAATAAATTAAATATAGATGTGAGAAGAATAGTTTGGAAAAGAGTGCTTGATATGAATGATCGAGCATTAAGGTCAATCAATATTAATCTTGGTGGGGTTGCAAATGGTTTCCCAAGAGAAGATGGTTTTGATATCACAGTTGCATCCGAAATCATGGCGATCTTTTGTTTATCTAATGATCTACATGATCTTGAAAATAGAATTGGAAATATAACTGTTGCTTACACAAGAGATAAAAAACCAATTTATGCAAAAGATTTAAATGCACATGGTCCAATGACTGTTTTGTTAAAAGACGCAATTAGACCAAATGTAACTCAAACTTTGGAAAATAATCCCGCAATAATCCACGGAGGTCCTTTCGCTAATATTGCACATGGTTGTAATTCTGTATTAGCAACTAAGACAGCATTAAAACTATCAGACTATGTTGTTACTGAAGCAGGATTTGGTGCCGATCTAGGTGCTGAAAAATTCTTAGATATAAAATGTAGAAAATCAGGATTAAAACCAAGTTGTGTGGTGATTGTAGCAACTATTAGAGCATTAAAAATGCACGGTGGTGTTAACAAAGATGAGCTCAAAAATGAAAATATAGATGCTGTAAAAAAAGGATTGGTGAATTTAGATAGACATATTGAAAATATTCAAAAATTTGGCTTGCCTGTTACTGTAGCTATTAATCACTTTGTTTTGGATACAGACAAAGAGGTCGATGAAGTTATAAAATTTTGTCAACAAAAAGGTGTAACAGCATCAATATCAAAACATTGGGAAAAAGGTGGAGAAGGAGCAGTAGATTTAGCAAACAATGTTGCTGAACTATGTGAAAAAGAAAGTGACTTCAAATTTTTATACGATGATAAAATATCATTGTTTAAAAAAATTGAGACGATTGCTAAGGAATTATATAGAGCAAGTGAAGTTGTAGCGGATACTAAAATAAGAGAACAATTAAAAAATTTTGAAGAGACAGGTTACCAATCCTTGCCAATTTGTATTGCAAAGACACAATATAGTTTTTCTACAGACCCTAATTTAAAAGGTGCACCATCCGGACATGTGCTACCAATAAGAGAAGTAAGGTTATCATCAGGAGCAGAATTTATCGTAGTTGTTTGCGGTGCAATAATGACTATGCCTGGGTTACCAAAAGTGCCAGCTGCAGATAAAATAAAAATTAATGATAAAGGTGAAACAGAAGGTTTATTTTAAAAGATAATTTAACCAATTTTCAAGTTCTCGCATTCTAAGATCTTTATTTGATTTTTTATTTTCCTCTGCAATCATAGCTACATGATTGTTTATCTCCTCCTCATCAACAAAAGCTTTATTATTTAACAGACGATCTTTTCTAAAATGAATAAGACTTATCATTTTATCATAAGTAATTTCTGGGTGGTATTGAATTCCCCAAATATCACTTACTCCAGATTTGAAATTGACCCCCATTACTTTATTTATAGGATTTGAAGCCAACAAGATTGAATTTTTAGGTAATTTTACAACTTCATCAAAATTGAATGCTGGAGTGTTAAAAGTTTCATTTTTGTTTTTATAAATTGGATGTTGCAATCCATTACTATTGATCTCAATATCATGAGCTATTCCTCTATGAGATCCAGTCATGCATCTTTTTACTTGTCCTCCAGCAACTGTAGCGGCTACCTGAAGACCCCAACAAATTGCTAGTATTTTTTTTATTTTATTTTGACATGATTTCATAAATTCTATTTGTCTTCTTATTTCTTGTGTATCATTATATATATTTAAACTACTTCCTCCCCAGATCATTCCATCAAATTTTTCTAAACCTTTTGCTACTTCTGAAATATTTTTATCAGATGAAGGATTGACTACATCAATTTCTAAATCATTTGTGAAATAACTAATACTATCTTTTAGACTTTCAGTGTGAGTTTTTATTCCACCTTCAGTAAAACTTTGATTTTCCTCTTTAAGATTACCTTCAACTATTAATATCTTTTTCATTTAAACAATTCTCCAGAGATGCTATTTTTGTAAATTATTTTCATATCAGAAATTGTCAATGTTTTGGGGTTAGATGTAGTTGACGGGTCATTCAAAGCCATTTCAGATAGTTCATCTATATCGAGCTTATTTATATCAATCACATCTGATAATTTATGAGGTATTTCTAATTCTTTTCTTAAATCTAGTATCCATTCTAAGAAAGAATTAAAACTTTTCGATAAATTGAGATAATCACAAATAGAAATAATTCTCTCTTCTATAGCTTCTCTATTGAAAGTTAATACATATGGCATGAATATTGCGTTAGATAATCCATGATGAATATTGAACTTAGCATTTAATGGATGACTTAATGAATGAATGGCACCAAGACCTTTCTGAAAAGCGGTTGAACCCATACTGGCAGCAGCTAACAAATCAGATCTTGCATCAAGGTCATTACCATTATGTACTGCATTTAATAAAGATTTCTTTATTAGTTTTATTCCTTCAATTGCAATTCCATCAGCCATAGGATGAAAGCCTGGCGCACAAAACGCCTCTAAATTATGTGCTAATGCATCCATGCCTGTTGCTCCTGTTAATCGTGGAGAAAGATCTTTTGTTAAAATTGGGTCTAAAATAACTATTGATGGTAAAAATTTTGGATGGAAAATTATTTTTTTAACTCCAGTTTCTTTATTTATTATCGCAGAAGCTCTCCCTGTTTCTGAACCAGTTCCTGCTGTGGTTGGGATAGCAATTATAGGGGGTATATTTTCATTATTTGCTCTTTTCCAATAATCTCCAATATCCTCAAAGTCCCATATAGGTCTTGTTTGTGCAGACATAAATGCAATTGCTTTTCCCACATCAAGTCCGCTTCCGCCTCCAAAAGCAATTACCCCATCGCAATTATTTTTCTTAAATTCTTTAACACCTTCTTCAACATTCTCACCAAAAGGATTTCCTGAAAAATCAGAGAACACTACTATATTATCAATTTTATTTTTAATTTTTGAAATTACTTCTTTAACCATTGGTAAGTTTATCAAATCCTTATCGGTCACAAATAAAGGATTTTGAATTTTTAAATTTGAACAGGCCAAATAAAGATCTTTTATTCTATCTTTGCCAACCCAGATAGTAGTAGGATAATTCCAATTATAATTACTCATATTTATTCTCTAAAATTAAATCTAAAAATAAGGATGCAGTCCATGAAAAGTTGGTTGCGCCAAATCCTTTTCCGGTTTTGCAACTAAAATATTCATTAAAACCTTTTTGTTTTACAAGATCGATTGTTTTCTTTTTGATTTGGTTTGCAAATCTATTATCTTTATTTTTTAATCCTTGATAGATAATCCAATTACAGTTTATCCACACTGGTCCTCGCCAATATCTTTTTTCTTCAAATTTTCGATGATTTGATTTTATACTTGAAAAAAAATATTTTTCTTTATTGCTATGTTTTTTTAAATTTTTGATAATTTTATTGTTTAATTTTTTATCTCTTAAATCAGCAAATAAAATAAAATAATGTGTGATAGATGGGATTGTTATTTTTTTTTTATTTTTTAAATCAAGATTAAAAAAACTATTATTCTTTTTATTATACAGTTTAACAATTTTTTTCTCAGACCTTGAAATATACGATTCTATTTCATTACTTTTCAAATCAAACATTTTTAATAGTTTAACAAGATCTTTATTTGCCCTCAAAAATATCGAATTAAATCCGACATCAACAACATTAAATAACGAAGCTTTGAAAAGTTTGTTTGGATTATAATTATTTTTTCTTAAGTGATTTTTAATTGTTACATATCTATCATAATCTATGTCTAAGGGTCTGTATTCAGGGTTAACCACTTTGTTATCGCCCCTTTTGTATTTTAAATTCTTTGGAATTTTTACTTTACTCATCGGATCATCCCATAGAGGTGAATTGTCATACCCACTCTCCCATGGATGTAAAATTGAGACTAATCCTGAGTTATTTGGGTCTCTAAATTTAATGAACCATTTGTGATATTTTAAAACACCTTTAATAATTTTTTTAAATTCAGCTTTTTCTTTTTTAATTTTATTTTTATCTAAAATTAACTTTATTATTATTGCCAAAATAGGAGGTTGGGTAATTCCAGATGAATGAATTTTATTTCCACAGGCCCAAACAGAATGGTTTGGATAATAATTAGTATTTAAATCATGAAACAAAATATGTGGTATCATTCCATCTTTCCATTGACCTCTAATAAGCGTATTTAATTCATCTAAAGCATATTTAATTTTAAAATGTGAATAACCTAAAGCTATAAATCCAGAGTCCCAATTCCATTGAGCAGGGTATAATTTATTATTGGTTGGTAAAGTGTATCCCTTTTTTTTATTACCTAATAACACTTTTTTAGCTGAATTAATAAATTTTTTCATTAACCCTTTACACTTCCAGCAGTTAATCCACTTACTAGATATTTTTCAAAATAAACAAAAATAAATAAAACTGGAATAGTGACTACAACTGATCCTGCCATTAAATATTGTCTGGGGGTTTCTGCATCACCACTCAAGTATTGTATCGCTCTTGATAAAGTAAATGAATTTGGATTATCTAGAAACATTAAAGAAAACAAGAATTCATTCCATGCAATCATAAATACATAAAGAGCAACTGAAGAAATGGCAGGAATACTTAGTGGTAAAATAATTTTTATAATAATTCCAAACCAGTTTAATTTATCCATAATAGCAGCTTCTTCTAATTCTTTAGGGATACTTTTGAAATATCCTTGAAGCATATATATCGCAACTGGCAAAGTAGTTGCTGTATATACTATTAAAAGCCCACCTACATTGTTTCTTAACCCTAGCTGACTAAATACGGTATACAAAGGAATTACTAAAACTATAGCAGGAAACATATAAATAATTAATATTGAAGTAGACAAAAAGTTTTTTCCAAAAAAATTTAGTCTTGCAACAGCATATGCTGCTGGAATAGCAAAAATTAAAGTAACTATAACTGTTCCAACTGATACAAATGTACTGATAAGTATATATCTCCCAAATTTGTAAGTATCAAATATGACAAAATAAGATTTAAATAGTTCTTTAATATCCTGTGCAAAATTAATACTAAAATCCAAAGGATTTATAAGCAGTGCAGCTTGTGTTTTAAAGCTAGTAACTATCATCATGTAAAATGGAAATAAAATTACAAAAGAAAATAATACAATTCCAAAAAGAGTTAAAAATTCAAATACAACTGTTTGAGATGAATGATCAAGGTCTAAATTTTTTTGATTATATTTATCAATTTTAAAAGAGTAAAAGATTAAAATCCCGAATATGCCAATATTGTACCAAATAGGCATTAATTGGACTAAATATCCATCAACAAAAGTAAATAAAATCGCAAATATTATTGACTTTATAGCTTTATGAAATTTGTCTCCAACAATCAGATTTATTAGAGATATTCCAATTCCTAGAGTTAGGATAATTGCGAAATTAAAATTTTCCAGATCTATTCCTTGTAATGTTGATAAAACTTTCCAAATAGAAACTAGAGAAAATAAAAAAATAGATGATATTAAACAATATAATATTAGACTTTTAATTTTCATCAGCTCGTCTTCCTAATAGTCTAAAATAAATAAACATAAATATTAAAAGAAGCAAAACTATAACTATTGATACAGCAGATCCCATTCCAATATCAGATATTGTAAAACCTTGCTCATAAACATTAATTGGCAATGTTCTAGTACCTGACGCTCCTCCAGTAAGTAAGAAAATATCTTCAAATTTATTAAAATTCCAAATAAATCTAATCATAAACAAAATTGATATTACTGCGATAATCTGAGGCAGTGTTATGCTAATAAATTTTTGAAGCGGTCCAGCTCCGTCGACATCTGCTGCCTCATACAATTCTTTTGGAACAGCCTGTAGTCGAGCAAGTATAAATAAAAAAGCTAATGGAAAGTATCGCCAAATTTCAAAAATAATGACAGTTGTTAAAGCAAGTCTAAGCTTTAAATCAAAACCAAAAAAATTAATAGTTAAATATTTTTGACCTAATAAATTTAGAGGTTCCTGAATAACTTGAAAATTTAACAATAGATTGTTTAATGTTCCACTGTAAGGATCCAATAATAGTTCCCACGTATAAGCTAATGCTACTACAGGTCCTACATATGGAAAAAGAAGAATACTTCTCATAAATGTTCTTCCAAAAAATTTTTGGTTTACGAGCTGAGCTGCTAAAATTCCAAATACTATTGATCCTACTGTACCAAAAAAAGTATAATAAAAAGTTGTAGACAGTAAATCAAAAAATTCATTTTGAAAAAAAACTTTTTTAAAATTTTTTAATGTAAAATTTGTATTTAAAAGAATATTATCTGATTTACCTGATAATTTTGGTTTGATTGATTTAATTTCCTTTTTATCAATTTTCGTCCCTGACTTGTTGACAAGTATTATTTGAAAATTCTCTTTATACTTAGCTTTCCAATCTCCAAAATTACAATTTATTATTAATGATTTTAGTTTACATCTTTGATCCAAATTTAATGGTTCTGTATTTTTTGGGATCTTATCTTGAAACATAACATCCCTAATATCTAATATTAATGAGCTATTTCTTAACTTATAAATTATTTTAATTTTATCAGGACTTTCTTTTACAGATTTAACTATTTTTTTTGCTCTTGGTTCAGGTATTCTTATATCTTTTAAACCTACTTCCTTAAAACTGATCCAGACATTAGCAAATATAGGGAACAATATAATTGAAAAAACCAGAAAAACTGCGGGTAATAATAAAATATAAGCAGTTCTTTTTTCTATTTTTGAAAGTGTATCGCTCATTATAAAAGCGGATAATACACATTATCCGCTTTTATTAAAATTTATTTTATAATCTAGAATTGAGCCAGTTTTTGATTGATCATGTCTACTGCTTGATCAATATCAATCTGCCCGTCAACGTATAATCTAGTTATTCTATTTATAAACTTATTATTTATAATTTTAGAAGCTCTAGCGAGTTCACCTTCTTTAACACCCCATCTAGTAGCTTTGTCTAAACCAGCTACAATGTTATTAATAACATCCTCGGAGTATAAATCTGATAAAGGTGCTTTTCTATCAACTCCTACAGGTAATTTACTCCATGCTTTTGTAAATGCATCAGGATCACTTGCATTTCCTCTTCTCACAGGGAATTTACCTTCTGGTGCAATTGATAAAGTTTTTGTGTAACCCTCATCCATTGAATATTTAATGAATGCACTTGCTTCTTCAGTATCTGCATCAGCTGTTATACCAAAATATCTTATATCAGCCCAAGCAGCTCCTTTATTATTATTAGGTCCTTTGAATTTAGTAATAAAACCTGTTTTCGAAGCTAGTTCGCTAGAAGTTGGGTCGTCATTTATTGTTGGAGGAGCTGAGTCTCTTAAGCCTGCAAGTTCATCCATTATAAATGGTGACCAGATTATCATTGGAGTTTTTCCAGCAAAGTACAATTCTCTAGATTGTTTCCAATATAACTCTCCTGGAGGGCTTGCATTTGCAATAACTTTGTAAAACTCTAAAGCTGCCTTTAACTTTTTACCTTGTTTTTTTATTCCACCTTTTTTAACAACGTTAACTCCATTTGCTAAAAGAACATGCTCTAAAACCTGGCTCATAAAATTTTCATCAGTTTTAGTAGCTGCAACAAATCCAAACATTCCGTCGCCAGAAAGCGCTTCTACTGCTTTAGTTATATTTTCATAACTTGTTGGTGGTTCAAGACCTGCTTTTTCAAATAAATCTTTTCTGTACACAACCATTTGTGTCCAACCATCAACTGGTACAGCTGCTATTTTAGATCCACTTTTAGCCATGTTTAATGCGCCTGGTGCAAAAGTTTTTTTGCCAAGTTCCTTAACAACTGCATTATTAGCATCTACATCTAATATTCCAGCTTCAGCCCAAGGTAAAACATACTGTAAAGTATGGTATATCACATCCGGAAGATCACCAGCTGCGGCTGCGGCTGTTGCTCTTGTTCCTAAATCTTTTTCTTCTACAGGAATAACTTCAACCTTAATGCCAGTTTTAGCCTCAAAATCCTTGGCCATAGCTTCTTGTTTTGCCATTCTAGCTGGTTGAACTTCTGTAGTCCAAAAAGTGATGTCTGCAAAACTAATATTTGTTACAAAAAATATTAGAGTGCAAACAGTTATTATTATTTTTTTAATCATTGATTTCCCCTCTTTTCGTTGATTAACAAAAGAAATGTATCAGCGAGGCAAATGAAAGACAATAGGTATAAAGTGTCTTTATAACTCAAAAAGTCAACAAATATAATATTTTTTAAGTTAAGAATTTTTTATTTTTTAGAATTGATCTAATCATTTGAAACATTAAAGGAATTTTTTTTGAATTAAACTTTTTTAAAATAAATGGCGCAATTTCTCTTACAAGTTGTTCACCTTCTACAGTATCATTTGCCATAAACTTTTTTTTAGCCCTTTGAAAAGTAAAACCTTGTCCCAAGTAGTTGCCCATTTTACTATTTCTTCCACCCGCAGCACTTACATACAAGTCTCCTATACCTGCTAAACTTAAAACCGTATCTTCTTTTCCTTTTAAACGTTTAGTTATGTATTTCATTTCTAACAATGATTTTTGAAACAAACTTGAAGATTTATTTAAACTTAAACCAGAGCCTATTATCATAGAATAAATATTTTTTATTGCAGAACATATTTCAACACCAATCACATCTTTAGAATATTCGATCAAATAGTATTTTGTAGAAATCATTTTACCTAACAATTTTGCAATCTTAATATTTTTGTTAGCGATGATCACACTAGTTTTGTATTTTCTAGCTAATTCTTTAGCTAAACATGGTCCTTTCAAAACTGATAAGTTTAATTTAGGAGAACTTTTTAAAAAGGTTTGTGAAATAGTTAAAATCTTATTATTTAGCTTTTCATATTTTAGACCTTTTGTAAGTACTAAAATTGGAGATTTTACTTTAAATTTTTTTAATTCATTCGCAATAAAATTGATACCTGTTAGGCTTAATGCTATAACTATAAGATCATATTTTTCATAAAATAATTTATTAGAATATTTTTTAAATTTAAGTTTTTTTGGAAGATTAATTTTTAAAGCTGAATGAAATTTATTTTTTGATGATAAATTTTTAATAAATCTTTGACTGTATGGTTCTGTTATAAATACTTTGTGATTATTATCTATACATGGAATAGAAAAGGCTGAGCCCATGGCTCCACCTCCAATAATTAGAATTTTTTTCATAAATAAATTAACTAAATTTAACTATTTATTATTAACAAGTAATTTTAAAGAAAAAATAGTTTTATTTTTTTGATTTTATTAATAAAATAACTTTTAAAATTATACAGTTTATATGAACAAAATAGCGATAATTGGTGCGGGACCGTGTGGTCTGTCAATGTTAAGGGCTTTCGAACATGCTGAGAAAAAAGGAGAAAAAGTTCCAGAAATTGTATGTTTTGAAAAACAGGATGATTGGGGAGGATTATGGAACTACAGTTGGAGAACTGGTTCTGATCAATATGGTGACCCTGTTCCGAATAGTATGTACAGATATTTATGGTCAAATGGACCAAAAGAATGTTTAGAGTTTGCAGATTATTCATTTGATGAACATTTTGGAAAACCTATTCCGTCATTTCCACCAAGAGAAGTATTATACAACTATATAATTGGGAGAGTGAGCAAAGGAAAAATTAAAAGCAAAATAAAATTTAGCACGAGTGTAAAGAGTGTAAATTATAATTCAGATAAATTTGAAGTAAGCTATCAAGATAAAACTAACAATAAAATATTACATGACAAATTTGATTATGTTGTTGTTTCAACAGGACATTTTTCGGTTCCATTTATACCTGAATACAAGGGCATGAGTTCTTTTCCAGGAAGAATAATGCATTCTCATGATTTTAGAGATGCTGAAGAATTCAGAGGTAAAAATGTTATAGTTCTTGGAAGTAGTTATTCAGCTGAAGATGTTGCACTACAATGTAATAAATACGGAGCTAAAAGCGTAACAATTGGTTATAGACACAATCCAATGGGTTTTAAATGGCCTTCAGGTATGAAAGAAGTTTATTATCTAGATAGATTAGAGGGTAGCAAAGCAATTTTCAAAGATGGAACAGAACAAGAAGCGGACGTAATTATATTATGTACAGGATATCTGCATCATTTTCCTTTTTTAGATGAACAACTAAGTTTAAAAACTCATAATAGATTATATCCACCAAAATTATACAAAGGAGTTGTGTGGCAAGATAATCATAAGCTAATGTACCTAGGTATGCAGGATCAATTTCATACTTTTAATATGTTTGATTGCCAGGCATGGTTTGCAAGAGATGTGATAATGAATAAAATTAAAATTCCAAATGATAGTGAAATAGAAAAAGATATTTCTAAATGGGTTTCTATGGAAGAAAAATTAGAAAACCCAGATCAAATGATAGATTTTCAAACTGAATATACTAAAGAACTTCACGAAATGTCAGATTATCCAAAAATTGATTTTGAATTAATAAGAAAACATTTTAAGGATTGGGAACATCATAAAATGGATGATATTTCTACTTACAGAAATAAATCTTTTTCATCACCTGTAACTGGATCCATTGCCCCAATTCACCATACACCTTGGGCATCTGCGATGGATGATTCCATGGATACATTTTTAAAATAATAAATTTTCTATAATAATGTTTTTTTGACGGATAACTTCCACCCATTCAACAATTTGTTTCTAACAATATTGCTTAATTTAGGTTTAAAAATTTTATCTTTTTTCCATGTTCTCTTTATTTGATCTAATGATTTAAATACACCAATTTGGTATCCAGCAAATAATGCAACCCCAAGAGCTGTAGTCTCCAATACTTTGGGCCTTTCTGTTTTAACATTGATAATATTTGCTAAAAATTGGGAAAACCAATTATTTTTAACCATTCCACCATCAATTTTAATTTTATTAGGCTTCAAGCCATCTTTCCTCATTGCATTAAAAAGATCATAGCTTTGATATGCCACAGACTCTATTACTGCTCTTACTAAAGTTTTCCAATCACTGTCTCTAGTTAATCCTGTTATAACCCCTCTTGTATCAGGTCTCCAATATGGGGCTCCCATTCC
Organism: uncultured Pelagibacteraceae bacterium; assembly: GCA_902551985.1. GTDB lineage: Bacteria > Pseudomonadota > Alphaproteobacteria > Pelagibacterales > Pelagibacteraceae > Pelagibacter. Next base: position 86,623 of record CACDFI010000003.1, read on the forward strand.
ACTAAAAGCTGGCACAACATAGACTCCTTCATTATTTTTTTTTGATTTAGCAATTTGTTCAGTATCATAAGCATTGTTTATTAGCTTTAACTTATCTCTTAACCATTGAACACCTGCCCCAGCAATAAAAATAGAGCCTTCTAGAGCAAAGGTGTTTTTTCCATTTAACCTGTAACAAACTGTAGTTAATAATTTATTTTTTGAAAAAATCTTTTTTGATCCTGTATTCATTATTGCAAAAGCTCCAGTTCCATAAGTACTTTTTATTGAGCCTTTTTCAAAACAAGATTGTCCAACAGCTGCAGCTTGTTGATCGCCCAAAACTGCAGATATAGGAATTTCATATCCAACTATTTTTTTATTTGTTACTCCAAAATTATCTGCTGAATTTTTTACCTTTGGTAGAATTCTTTTTGGGACATTCAATTTTTTTAAAATTTCTTTGTCCCAAGTATTGTTATTAATATTAAATAACATTGTCCTACTCGCGTTTGTTGCATCTGTTAAATGATGTTTTCCGTTAGTTAGTTTCCAAATTAAATATGTATCTACTGTTCCAAACAATAAATTGTTAGATTTTAAAAGTTTTTTTGAAATTTTAACATTTTTTAAGATCCATTTAATTTTTGTAGCTGAAAAATATGGATCTATAAATAATCCAGTTTTTTTTCTAAAAGTAGTTTCATATTTTTTTTTCTTTAGTTTTTCACAATATTTTTGTGTCCTTCTATCTTGCCAAACAATTGCATTATAAATTGCTTTGCCAGTTTTTTTATTCCAAAGGATAGTAGTTTCTCTTTGATTTGTAATTCCAATGCTTAATATTTTACCTTTTAAAGTTGAAGCTTTTTTAATTACTCCCTTTAAAGCTTTAATAGATGAAGACCAAATTTCATTTGGATTATGCTCTACCCATCCATTTTTTGGAAAATATTGAGTAAACTCGAATTGAGATGTGAATATTATATTACCTTGTAAATCAAATAAAATTGCTCTTGAAGATGTTGTGCCTTGATCAATAGCGACAAGAAACTTTTTCACAAGTTTAATCTATACCCAAATGTTTTTTTCTTTTATCAACCCAAGTTCTTATTAAATTGTCAAAAATTAAACCTATGAAAGCAACACATATTCCTAATGTTAATCCAATTCCTGCACCTTTTTTGTCTGACAAAGCTTTTAAAATATATTGTCCTAAATCTTCTGTGCCAATAAATGCCCCTATAATCACCATGAATAGAGCAAAAACTATAGTTTGATTAAGTCCCAACATCATATGTGGGAATGCTAAAGGAAACTCTATCTTAAATAATCTTTGAAATTTTGTTACCCCTGACATTGTTGCAGCATCATGTAAACCGGACGGGACACTTCTAAGTCCTTCTATTGTATATCTCGTTGCAGGTATAGTTGCATAAACTATTACTGCTATAAGAACAGAAGTATCAGTTATACCGAACAGCATCATTACAGGAATTAAGTATACAAATGATGGAAAGGTTTGGAAAATATCGCATACGTTTAACATAAATTTTGTAGAGTGTTTATTTTGAAAACATAAAGTTCCAACTGTAAATCCAATAATACAAGACACAATCACACCAAATGTTGCCATATAAGTTGTGACTAAAGCTCTATCCCACCAAGGACTTAATGCTATAAATAAAGTCAAACCACAAACTACTAAAGCTGATCTTGCGCCACCAATCAAATATCCCGCTCCAACTACCAACACTATTGTAGCTATCGCTGGCATTCTTAAATATAAAGCTCTCATTGGCTGAAGTACTTCAACAATCAACCACGTATTAAACGCTTTTATGTAAACAAAAAATGTATCAAATATCCAGTCAACTCCTTTATTCCAAAAACCAGCAGTTGATATCCCCTTATTATGTGGAACTTCAAATAAATAATTATATCCGTCTTTAAAATAAATAGATCCAAAATACGCTAACGCAATTCCTACAATCATTATTAGTCCAAAAAATAATGAGTTTTTATTCCTTTGGAAAAAATTTAGATTCCCAAAATAATCAACTTGTTTATTTGCCCAGGCTAAGGACATTTTATCCAATAGAATTGCAATTAAACTTATACAAAGTCCTGCTTCTAAAGCTAATCCAATGTTTAACTGATTTAATGCTAACAATAAATTAAACCCTAGACCTTTTGCTCCAATAAAAGCGGATATAACAGCCATAGAAAAACAAACCATTATAACTTGATTAACTCCAATCAAAATATCTCGTCTTGCTGTTGGAATTAAAACTTTGAACATTAGTTGCCAATTATTACATCCACTCATTCTACCAGCTTCAATAACTTCCGGTGGTACAGCTCTTAATCCTAATAAGGTCAATAATATCATAGGAGGCACAGCTACAATCATTGTTATAATTACTGCTGCATGATCCCCAACTCCAAAAAGTACAAGAGCAGGAACTAACACAGCGTACTGAGGCATTGTCTGCATGACTAAAAGTATTGGATATAACGCTTTTTCAACTCTTTTACTCTTAAAGGCAGCAATACCAAGACTTAATCCAAATATAAATGATAGTGGTGCTGCAACTAAAATAAAAGATAATGTCTGCATTGATGGTTTCCACTGACCAAAAATAGAAATATAAGTCATTGCTAAACCTGCAAAAATGGCCAACCCTCTACCACCTAACTTATAAGCAAGTATTGCAGAACCTGCAGCAACAATAGTCCATGGTAAGCCAGGTAATTCTGCCCAAGGATTAGCATCAATCCAATCCCAACTTGTAAATGCTACGATAGTTTCAAGTCCACCAAGTAAAATCTCTCTAATTAATTCTATTAAAAATGTCATAAAGGCAGTTAAATTTCTAGTAATTTGTAAAACTAAAGGTCTAGTTTTATATTCTTGAGTATCTTCGTTCCAAAACTCCATTGGCATCCAATCATTCATTAAGAAGAATAATGAGTCATTTATCCAAATTGGTAACCAACCAAGTAAAGGAGGCAGTCTCCAAAAAACATCAAAAGCGTAATACCTCACCTCTTTTCCTAAAAAAACAAAAGTGCTTTGATTGGGATCTTTTACAAATTCAGCTTGCCCTCTAATAAATTTATAAGTTTCAGGTACATCAATTGCAAAACATAAAGCAAAAAATACTATTAATAAAAATATCCATTGAAATAATTTTGGGTATTTTTTAAATAATTCCATAAATTAATTATTAGTTTTTCTTCCTCCAAAAACTGTATTAATTATTTTTGTTGGATTAATAGATCCTACAATATTATTATTGTTGTCTATTACAGCTACAGTCTTTTCTTGTGTTAATATTTTTTCTGCCACATTTTCAATTATCTCGTCTTTTGAAACTTTTAAATCTCCTATATCTTCTGTGGTTGTAGAATCCATAACATCCTCAATTAATAAAACTTTTTCTCTTGGCACTTCCTCAGTAAATTTTCTTACATATTCAGTTGCTGGATTTAAGACAATATTTGCAGGAGTATCTAATTGTTCAATAATTCCATCTTTCATAATTGCAATACGATCAGCAAGTTTTAGAGCTTCGTCAAAATCATGAGTAATGAACATAATTGTTTTTTGTAACTTTTCTTGGAGTCTTAAGAATTCATCTTGCATCTCTTTTCGAATCAAGGGGTCTAGCGCTGAAAAAGGTTCATCTAAAAACCAAATATCTGGCTCAACTGCTAATGATCTTGCAATACCTACTCTTTGTTGTTGTCCTCCAGATAATTCTCGAGGGAAATAGTTTTCTCTTCCATCCAAGCCAACTAATTTGACCATATCCATTGCTTTATTGATGCTATCCTCTGTATTAATCCCTTTAATTTGTAAAGGAAAAGCAATGTTTTCAACTACTGTTTTATGGGGAAGAAGCGCAAAGCTCTGAAAAACCATTCCCATTTTATTTCTTCTAAGATCGATCAATTCTTTATTATTTAAATTTAATAGATCTTGACCTTCAATAAATATCTTCCCACCAGTTGCATCTGTTAATCTTGAGATACATCTTAGCAATGTAGACTTACCTGATCCTGAAAGTCCCATTACGACCAACATTTCTCCTTTTGATACCTCAAAGGAAGCATTATTTACACCAACTATACATCCATTTTCTTGAAAAGTTTTTGCATCTACATTGCCATTCGCTTCCTTAAGCATAGTTTCAGCATTTTCGCCAAATATCTTATAAACAGACTCACATTTAATTACTGGTTCAGACATAAAATATAATAAAGTTATACGAAATTAAGATAAATTAAAATCTCTTTAATTTGTTAAATTTCCTCCTAAAAATTTTTAATAAAATAAACTCTTGTATCAATCCCTGTACTTAGAAAACTTAATGCTTCACCACTTACAGAAATAGTTTCATCTACACCAACATTATTTCCACTAACTACAAAGCCAGCAAAGCACTTATTTTTTTCTTTATCCCATTTAACAAACGTTTCATCAATCTTGTTACCATTAATAGTATAAATTTCGTGTGCCCTGAAATTTAAAAAATTTGCTCCCATAATTGCACGTTGAGGAATAAGTTTTGTTGCTTTACAAACCGCCTCATATAATTCATCTGATAATTTAAAATGATCAGTTCCATCAAAAGAAACTAAAATTCCTGATGGAAGACTTGAGATTAATTTATTAAGTTTTCTCTCTTGAGCAATTCTTTCTTCTTCTATTTTCATTTTAGCAACCAACTCATCACCTTCACCAAACATTTTATTTAGGATAAAAAAAGTTATAAATATAATAATCATAATTCCTATTAGTCCACCAAACTGTTTGATTGGTTCTGGTAATTCCTTAAAATTATTCTTGTAGTTTTCCATTTTTCCAAATACCAGTTTTTTGTTTTCCATCAGACCAAGTAAAAGTTCCTTTACCATTCATAAATCCTTTGGCCCATTCACCTTCGTAAGTTGAGCCATCGGGAAAAAATAAAGTTCCAACACCGCTCCATTCGCTATTTTTAAATTCGCCTTTGTAAATATATCCGTTAGGCCAGGTTTCTACTCCTTGACCATGTTTTTTGGTTGCAACCCACTCACCTTCATAGGTTGTTTTGTCTGTGTAAATCCATTTACCATACCCGTTTTCACAGTTTCCTTCTTTGCAACCTGTGCTTCTTGCCTGGGCAATTGACGTTACTAAAAGGTAAAAAAGGATGCAAAATATGAGTCTTTTCATGCTTTCATTTTACACATTATTTATCAAAAAAAAATTAGGCATTTTTTGTTTTATTTTTACAATAATAAATAGTTATATATTTTTCTGAATTTTCGCTGTTAATGTTCTTAGTTATTTCATGAATTAATTCTCCAGTTTTTCTAGTAATTATTGCAGATTCTGAATAACTTTTTTCTTTATTGAATGCTTTAAATAAAACCACATCTTTATTTACTATTTTCACATCATAATTTGAGTTTTGTGAAAAAAAATCTGACAATCCATTTACCATCAAAGTACTTGGTTGATTTGTATATAATTTTAAAGAATTTAGGTTCTGTTCATCAACTTCTTCCACTAAAAACGTTTTGTAATTATATTCAGAGTTTTTGATTATTTTTTTTTCTAATTTACAATGAAATTCCAAATTAAGATCTTCATTTATATTAATATTTTTTGCAAAAACATTACTGAGAGAAATAAGGGTAAAAAATATTAAATAAAATAATTTGATCATCACATATTAATTTTTATTAAAAAAAATCTCCCCCAACATAGTTGGGAGAGATTTAATTTTTTAGTTTTTAAAGCTTATTTTGTAAAAGCTTGCCAAACACTCTTGTTATCAGCTAACCATTTTTTTGCTGCATCTTCATGAGTCATCTTGTCAACGTCAACTAAAGCTGCCATTGCACCAATTTGACTTGTAGAGAAAGAAAGTTTTTGAAACGCCTTAGCTGCTGCAGGATGAGTTTTTGGAAAATCTTCATGCGCTGCTTTTTTCAAATATCCATCTGGAGAACCACATTTTCCATCTCCACCATCTTCTGGTCTACAACCAGCTGTGTATGGAGGAAAGTCGATGAAAGTAAAACCAGCACCATCTGTAAAGTTTGGTGTCCAGTTAAATATGATAGTTCCTCTTCCTTCTTTTTTAGCTGCTGCTAATTCTGCCCATAAAGCATCTGCACTACCAGCAAATTTAACCCACCATAAATCTCCTAAACCAAGAGCATCAACTCTTTGAGGTATTAAATCTCCATGCCAAGTTTGTGGTCCTTCCAACATTCTTCCTTTTCCATCTGGAGAGTCAGGTGTTGTAAAGTTTTTTGCACAATCTGGATTTTTTAAAGCAGTCCAATCAGGTAGACCTGGGCATAAGCCTTTTTCTACAACCCAGTTAGGATAACCCATATCTTCAAGAGTTCTTGCTTCGTGATCACCCATATCTAATAAACCACCTTTATCTAAAGCAGTTGTGAATGATTTACCAAAAGCAGATTCCCACACTTCGTGAGATATAGTTACGTCTCCAATTCTAATTGACTCGTATACTGCCTGTGAGTCAGCATTTACATATTTTACATTGTTACCCATGCTTTCAAATATTCCACCAATAACATACGCCATTACAATTTGGCTTGACCAGTTATGAGTTGGGATAACAATCGGTTTTTTACTATCCGCTGCGTTAGAAATTCCTGCAAAACTTACAAGAGAAATCACTAAAGCTGATAGTAGAGATATTATTTTTCTCATTATTTCCCCTTTCCTTAATATTAAGAATTAAATTATCTTCTCTATTAAAGAGACAGTCAATAAGCAAAATAGATACAAATGTATATATAAAATTTATATATAAATTTATTGATACTTTAATATAGTTTGGGCATATTTAAATTATTTATGCAAACTAGTTTAGCGATAAAAGAACCTGGTTTAAATGTACTACCACCTGGAGTTGAAAGATATATTGTCAATGCAGGTGGAATTACTGGAATTCAAATTTTTCCTGATGACGAAATTCAAATAATTAATAATGAAGGAAATCAAATTTGCGAAATCAATTCTTTCGATAAAAACGGAAACTCAGAATTAGGTCTTTTAAATTTAAAAGAAAATAAAAATTCTTCTGAAATAAAAAAAATACTTTTTAAAAAAGAAGAAAGTTCTATGCAGGCTTTGCTTCAACTAAACAAAAGAAATTTAAAAATTGAAAAAGCTAAGTCAGCAATATTATTTGATAGAAATACTATAGCTGGTGAAAAAATAAATTTAAAATCTAAAGATAAATGTTATTGCATATTTGCAGCGCCTGCAGATGACATGCTTGTTCATGATCAAAATCCACCATCAGATTTAACAATAATTATAAAAAGAGCTAAAATTAAAAATAATGATAAAGAATTTTCATTAATACCAGATCCAATTTATGATCCAGATCATGAGGTAAATATTGATAGAAAAACTGCAACTGGCTATCAAGTCAAAGCTGGTGATTACATTCAAATTATAACACCAACAGGAAGACAATGTTCAGACTTTGTTGCTTATGATACAGCTAAATTAGAAAAAGGTTTGGAGAGAGGTCTTGATTGGCAAACAACTAGAACTTTTATGGGTCACACTTTTCCTGGTCCAGGTTTATATTCAAAATTTTATGATACTGATCATGAACCTTTAATAGAAGTGATAAGAGATACTGTTGGTATACACGATACATTCAACTTAGCTTGTACTTCAAAATATTATGAAGACTCAGGATATTTTGGGCATGCAAATTGTTCTGATAATTTAAATGGATCTATGGAAAAATATGGAGTAGAGAAAAAAAAAGGTTGGCAGGCAATAAATCTTTTTTTTAATACATCTGCTGGAGGTCTAAATTCAGTAACTTCAGACGAGTCATATGCAAGACCAGGTGATTATGTAATATTTAAAGCACTTAAAGATTTAACCTGTGGGACAACAGCTTGTCCTAGTGATATTGATAGCTGTAATGGATGGAACCCTACTGATATTTTTGTTAGAACTTATGAAAAAAGTAAAGAATTTACAAAATCTTATGGATTTAGAATGAAAACAGATTCAGAAAATAAACTTACAAGGAACACAGGGTTTTACGAAAGAACTTCTAAACTAACTAGAAACTTTGTTGATGCTAGAGGTTTTTGGTTACCAAATGATTATACAAAACATGGAGTAATTAACGAATATAATGCTTGTAGAGAAAAAGCTGTTTTAATTGATTTATCTTCTTTAAGAAAGTTTGAAATTCTTGGTCCTGATGCTGAAGAATTAATGAATTACACTTTAACTCGAAACGTTAAAAAACTTTCAGTAGGCCAAATTGTTTATTCAGCAATGTGCTATGAAAATGGGACCATGTTTGATGATGGCACTTTATTAAAACTTAGTGATCATGGTTTTAGATGGGTTTGTGGAGATGAGTATGGTGGGGAATGGCTTAAAGAACAGGCAAAAAAGAAAAATTATAAAGTTCATATAAAAAATTCTACAGACCAAATAAATAACCTATCTTTGCAAGGGCCAAAAAGTAGAAAAATTTTAGAAAAAATAATTTTTACACCTCCTACACAGCCCTCTATATCTGAATTAGAATGGTTTAGATTTAGTATTTGTAGATTAGAAGAATTAAATGGAATACCATTAATTGTTTCAAGGACTGGTTATACTGGTGAACTTGGTTTTGAAATTTGGTGTCACCCAAGCGATGCACCAACTGTTTGGGATAAAGTAATGGAAGCAGGTAAAGACGAAGGTTTGATACCTGCTGGTTTTGCTGCTTTAGATCTTTTAAGAATTGAAGCTGGTTTAATATTATTTGGTAATGAATTTGACGGGCAACAAGATCCCTTTGAAGCAGGGATCGGTTTTTCTGTACCATTAAAATCTAAAACGGAAGATTTTATAGGAAGAGAAAACCTAATTAAAAGAAAAGAAAACCCTCAAAAAAAATTAGTTGGGTTAGAATTGATTGGTAAAGAACAAGCAAACCATGGAGACTGTGTACATATTGGAAGATCTCAAGTTGGAGTAATTACAAGTGGTTGTATTTCACCAACACTAAATAAAAATATTGCCTTATGCAGAATAGATGTAGGTCATTCAGAAATAGGAAATGAAGTTGAAATTGGAAAAATAGATGGTCACCAAAAAAGAATTCCAGCTAAAATTGTAGGATTTCCTCATTACGATCCTAAGAAAACTAAAGTTAGATCATAATGCCTAAATCAACAAAAGATCTATTAGAATTTTGGGAAGATCAAATGAAACTTTCACATACTTCTAGCAACTACTTTTTTAGAAAATCACCTTCACACTATCATATGATGCTGCTTGTAATGTCTGCATTTAAATTAAAGCAAAATCTATCTGTAGAAGAATTAAAAACAAAATTATTTAAAACTTCACGACCAAAATCTGCTTTAATTATTAATGAGGCATGTGAAAAAGGGTTTTTTTATTTAGAGAAAACCTCAGAAGATCAAAGAAAAAAATATATTAAACCAAGCACCTCATTTATTGAGGAATTTAACGATTATTTGTCAACTCTTAAGAATTTAAGTTTTTAATGGTTTATAACTTTAAGGTTGTATAACTTTTTATTTCTAAATTTTATATATAAAAAAAATTATATATTTAACCTCTTCCAAAAAATAATGTTTCATCATGTCATTGCCGACAAAAGCTAAAGTAGTAATAGTTGGTGGAGGAATTCACGGACTAAGTACTGCTTGGAAATTATCTGAAACATATAAAAATCCTAACGACGTTGTTGTGCTCGAGAAAAAAGATACTGCTTCTGGAGCAAGTGGAATTGCTTGTGGTGTTGTGAGAAATAATTACTTCCAACCTGCAATGAGAGAATTGATGGCCCATTCTGTGAGTATATGGGAAAGTGATGCGAAAGCTTTTAAATATAATCCAGTTGGTTACATGCAGATTTCACCAGAAGTTATGCATAAAGATGTAGCTAGTATTTATGAACAACAAAAAGCAATAGGTTATGAATCTGTATTCGTTGAAGGTGAAAAAGATTGCATGAAATACATGAAAGGTATTTTTGATGATTGGCAAGCAGAAGGTATTACCTCTGTATTGCATGAAAAAAAAGGTGGTTATGCTTTCAATAAAGACTCAATTAAAGCTCTTGAGAAAAAAGCAAATTCAAACGGTGTAAATGTACATAAAGGTGTAAAAGTTACTGGTTTTAAAAGAGGTAGTAACAGTAATGCAATTACGGGTGTTGTAACAGACCAAGGTACAATAGATTGCGATCAAGTAGTAATAGGTGCGGGTCCCTGGGTAAGAGACTTTTGGAATATGTTAGAACTACCAAAGACTACCGAAATAAAAGGTAAAGATGGAAAGATGCATGAAGTGGATATGTGGAAGTACTGGTTTTTACAAGAAGGAGTTTTAGGTGTTGATGCCGATTATTTAAAAACAAACGATGGTAAACCTCCTCCAGTAATTCATGTGGATACAGATGCACCGCTTTATTCAGATATGAATGGAAAATTAATAACTGATGAACTTTGGGGAATATACTACAAACCTGATATAGAGGGATTGGGTGTGCAAGGAGGTACGTCACCTTATGTAGTACAAAAACATTTTGATCAAGTTAATGTTGATCCTTATGGAATTGAGTCACCTGAATTTCAAACAACAGATAAGTTTTCAGATATGTGGACAGCAGCATTAGCACATATTCAAAAAAGATTTGTTGGAAAATCAAACCTGTATAGAAAAGGACCATCTGGTGGCCTTGGATGTTTAACTCCTGACTCATTTCCAATTTTTGACAGATTTTTTGAAAATGTTTACATGATTGCTGATGCCAATCATGGATATAAAATGTTAGGTGTTGGTCATTTAGTTGCGCAGGAAGTTTTAGGGAAAGAAAGCGAATTATTGAAACCTTTTAGATTCAATCGATACGCGAAAGGAGAACTTCATCCAACGTCTAATAGTCCGTTTCCATGGAGTTAATTTATCTGAGTAGACAGATGTTTTATTTTCAGTTAACTTTTTGGACTAAAAATTCTTAGGGGGAATATGACTGATCTAGAAAAACATGTAAATCAACCAGGCAGAGCAAAGTTAGTAAAAAAAGTTAGAGAAAAAATTAATGAATTAGGAATAACTTATATTTATTATCAATTTATTTCAGTAACAGGTAGAGTTGTAGGAAAAGGGATACCCGCTGATCACTGGGAAAGAACCGCAGAAAAAGGCTTTCAATTAGTTTATGGAGCAACAGCAAATTTATTTTTAGACAGGCACAACAATTACATTGGTTATGGACCTGAAGCAATGGAACTAGTTGGAATTCCAGATCCAGAAACATTTGTTCAATTACCTTGGGATAAAAGAGTTGGAAGAGTATTTGTTACATGTTTTAGAAATAGAGAAGAGAGAAAAAATCCAGGAGGTCATTTAACTTCTGATTGCAGAGGAAATTTAAGAATTTTCATGGACGAATTTAAAAAGAAGCATGGTTTAGAATTAAGAGTTGGAACAGAGCCTGAAATGATGTGGTTAACCAAAAATGAAGATGGCACACCAACGGGAAAAGGTTTTTCAAAACCATTTTGTTATCATATAGATCAATTTGAATCATTAAGACCTGTATTTATGAAAGTAATTGAATATTCAAAGGCAATGGGTCTAGACATGATACAAGGAGATCATGAGGATGCTCCAGGACAATTAGAGCTTAATTGGACATACGATAATGTCTTGAGAAACGCTGATAGATTATCAACATATAGACAAATATGTGCTCAAGTTGCTAGAGAGCACAATCTAATAGCTTGTTTTATGACAAAACCATTTATGGGTGTATCTGCTAGCGGTTGCCATACAAACATGTCTTTATGGAAAGGTGGAAAAGTTTCAGTTAACAAGTTAGGAAACAAAAAGCTTCCAGGTGTTGAGGAAGTCTTCAGTTATGTTTCAGGTGGAACTAATACATTTATGCCTGATACAAAAGATATGCAGTTGCCAGGAAAAATTGGTCTACAATCAATTGCTGGTATTATGAAACACTTGCCTGCTTTAACAGCTCTTGGATCATCAACTGTAAATTCTTACAGAAGATTATGGGATCAAGGATTTTGGGCTCCAGTTTATGCAGACTGGGGATATCAAAATAGAACATGTGGGTTAAGAGTTTCTGCTCCAGGAAGATTTGAATATAGATCAGTTGACTCAATGCATAATCCTTATTTGCTTGGTGCGGCTTTACTCAAAGCATGTGATGAAGGTATTACAAAAAAAATGAAACCAGCAAAACCAGAATCTAGAAACATCTATGAAGCTCAAAAAGCTGGTAAAGATGTAAAAAAATTACCTTTAAGTCTAGGAGAAGCTCTTGATAGACTTGCTGAGGATGAAGTGATCAAATCTGCAATGCCAGATGAAATGTATAAAGTCTTTCACTGGTATAAAAATGATGAGTGGGAAAGATTTCTTGGTGCAACAACTCAATGGGATCTTGATACTTATCTGGATTGTTTACCATAAGGAAAAATTATAGGAGATAAAACAATGTGCGGAATTGCTGGACTAATTCATAGAGGAAAATCTTCAAACGTTGGCCAAGAACTTCAAGGAATGCTTCAAGCATTAAAGCATAGAGGCGAAGACTCTACTGGTTATGCTCTTTATGGGGATACAGACGGTCAAAACTTTATTATGAGATTTAAGGTTGGTGAAAATGTTGGTGAAGGCAGTTCTTCGGTAATGGAAGATGTATCAGTTTACGATGAAAGAAAAAAAATTGTTGATAGTTATATTTCTCAAATGGGAGCAAAGATTGTTAAAGAAGAAAGAACACTACCCTATTCTCTAAGATATGAGATTGACTATGACAAAGGAGATTTGCTTGAATTTTCTCAGAAAATAGAGAGTATTCCTGGAGTTGAAATCCTTTCAATGGGAAAATCTCTGGAAGTTATTAAAGATTTAGGTAATGCAAAAGCTGTTTGTGATAGATACAATTTAGGTGATCTTGTTGGTACTCACGCAATTGGACATGCTAGAATGGCAACAGAGTCTGGTGTAGACATTAAATCTGCTCACCCATTTTGGGGCTACCCTTTCAGTGATGTTTCGGTCGTACACAATGGTCAATTAACTAATTATTGGAATAATAGAAGAATTTTAGAAAACAAAGGAATGAGATTTATGTCAGAATGTGACTCTGAATTGATAGCAGTCTACTTAGCAGAAAAAATGAGAAATGGAGCTACACTTGAAGAAGGTATGAAAGATAGTTTATCTGGACTTGATGGAGTATTCACTTACTTTGTTGCAACAAAAAATTCACTTGGAATGGCTAAAGACACTATGGCAGCAAAACCATTAGTTTTATATGAGTCAGATGATTTAGTTGCGATGGGATCAGAAGAAATAGCAATCAGATCTGTTCTTCCTCAAGAAATTGATACTTATGATCCATTTGATGGAGAGGTTAAAGTATGGCAAATTTAAAAACAACTGAGAAAAAAACTAAAGCTCAATCTATGGGACTTCACACTGAGGTTCTTACAGGGAAAACACAACAAAAGTTTTTTAATCCAGATGAAGCAGAAAACTTTTATTATTGGGGAACATACGATGTAGATTTTAATAAAAGAACTGAGCTTGATGTAAATGATATGGATTGCAAAGAGGCAAATAAAAAAATTGATGAATTGATGAGTCAGGGTTATGGAACAATTGTAATTAAAAATCCACAAGGAAAACATAGTTTGGGTGTTGGAATTTTAAATAAATTAAACTTAATTTTTGAGGGAAGTTTGGGTTATTTTGGAGTTGGTTCTATAGATGGTCCTACAGTAAGAGTTAATGGAAGAGTTGGATGGTCGTGTGCAGAAAATATGATGGCTGGAAAAGTTGTAATAGAAAAAAATGCAGGATCGTGTTTTGGAGCAGCAGTAAGAGGTGGAGATTTAATTTGCAAAGGAAGCGTTGGTGCAAGAACAGGTATTGACCAAAAAGGTGGAACAATAATAATTGGTGGTGACGCTGGCGCTTTTACAGGATTTATGATGCAAAGAGGAAGAATAGTAGTTTTAGGTAATGTAGGTATAAATCTTGGAGACTCTATGTATGATGGAACAATCTATGTTGGGGGAAAAATTGGATCATATGGAAGTGATGCGATTGAGTCACCTATGACAAAAAGTGATATAGATTGGTTAAAAAGAAAACTTAAAGTCGCTGAAATTGGCGAAAATTTTGATGTTTCTAAAATGACTAAAGTCGTTGCGGGTAAAAAACTTTGGAATTATGACGCTTTAGAACCAACTGAGAAAAAAGGAGCTATATAATGGCAAAAAAGAAAAATGGAAAATCAAATGGTCATTCTAATGGCAATGGTCAAAGTGAATTTTCAAAAAGAAACAAAAGTTTATTAGGATATAATTCAATATTTACTCCAGAAGTAATCGACGACATACATATAAAAGCGCAATTAGGTAGATACAGAATGCGTGGTATGGCGCTAATGAAAAAAATTCCTACATTTGATGATCTAGTATTTTTACCTGGTACACTTACAAGATTTGTAATCGAGGGTTACAGAGAAAAATGTGAAACTAAAACAGTTATAGGACCAAGATGTGAAAATCCAGTTGAACTTGATATTCCTGTTTATATCACTGGAATGAGTTTTGGCGCTTTATCTTATGAAGCTAAGACTGCATTAGCTAGAGGTGCTACGATGGCAGGAAGTGCAACGTGTTCTGGTGAAGGTGGAATGATTCCAGATGAAAGAAGATATTCTGAAAAATGGTATTACCAATGTATTCAATCTAGATATGGTTTTAATCCACATCATGCACAACTCGCAGATGGAATAGAAGTATTTATTGGACAAGGTCAAAAAGTTGGAATGGGTGGTCACTTAATGGGTCAAAAAGTTACTGACCAAGTAGCAGAAATGAGATCATTGCCTGCAGGTATTGATCAAAGATCTCCAGCTAGACACCCCGATTGGTTAGGTCCAGACGATTTAGCACTAAAAGTTCAAGAACTTAGAGAACTAACAAAAAATAAAGTTCCAATTCAATTGAAACTTGGAGCAGCAAAAGTTTATGATGATGTGCGTATGGCAGCAAAATGTGATCCTGACTCAATTTACCTAGATGGTATGGAAGGATCAACAGGTGCGGGTCCTCACATAGCAGCAGCAAACACAGGTATTCCTGGGATAGCCGCTATTAGAGAAGCAAGAAGAGCAATCGATGATGTTGGTAAAACTGGAAAAGTAACATTGATATATGCAGGTGGTGTAAGAGATGGTGCTGACATGGCTAAAGCACTTGCTTTAGGTGCTGATGCAATTGCAATTGGAACTGGAGCAATGATAGCATTAAATTGTAATAAAGAAATTCCTGAGTCTAATTTTGAGAAAGAGATGGGAGTTCCAGCAGGTCACTGCTATCACTGCCACACAGGTCGTTGTCCAGTTGGTGTTGCAACACAGGATCCTAAACTTAGAAAAAGATTAAATCCTGATGATGCAGCTTTAAGAGTTTATAATTACCTCCACACAATGACTTTGGAAGCTCAATTATTAGCAAGAGCATGTGGTAAAACTAATATTCACTCGCTAGAGCCTGAGGATTTAGCGGCTTTAACAATGGAAGCTTCTGCATTAGCAAAAGTACCACTTTCTGGAACAAATCATACTGTTGGAGTTGACGATTTTCATAAGATTTAGTTATGCCTAAAAAGAAAAACAAAAAAGTAAAAAAAGAAATAAAAGGTCAATTAGGTAAGAAAAAAGAGACTGCTAGAGAAAAAATGATAGGTCAAACAATTGGCTACCGTTATGATGTAAACTTACTTCCAGACTACTCAAGAATTACACCATTCTTAAAAAAATATATCGAGGCAATGGGATGGGACGATTTAAATTGGTTAGAAGATGTTCATATGGGTTATGAAGAAGATAGACCAGCAGTATTTGATAGAAACGCAAATGGTTGGGTAACTATTCCTAAAAAAATTAAATTACCAAACAACCAACAAGATAGAGATATGATTGCAAGAGAATTGTTGGTAAAATTTCAAATGTCTCCAAATCACCCATTAGTAGATCTTAAAAAAGCTTATAGAAAATTTTAGAATCACTAAAAATTTATATATACTACAAGTTGTTTAGTCTTAATTATTGGCTTAAATGCTTAATAATTATTCATTGATGTCATCATCACATTAACTAAAGTTTCTATAATGTAAAACTATTGGAGGTTTGAAATGACTAGTCAATTAGATGCGTTACAAACCATATTCACAGAATTTTACTATTGGACAACAGTAGTACTAATGTTTCTAATTCACGTAGGATTCTGTATGTATGAAGTTGGCGCTTCACGTTACAAACACCACCAGCATACACTTATGAAAAATACAATGCTGATACCGCTGGTAACAGTTACTTGGTTTTTATTTGGTTGGTGGATTTATTGGGCTTTTCCAACTGGACCTGGATTAGCTCCTTCCATAATGACAGAAAGTACAGGACTTGTTCTTGGAGGAGGTTTTGGTGGAAATGATTTAGCCAATCCAACTAATGAATTAATGGCGGTTACTTTGAATGATCATATAATGGGAGTATTCTGGGCGGCATTCCTATTATTTTCTTGGACAGCAGCCTCAATTGTTTCAGGTGCGGTAATCGAAAGAATTACAACTTTTGCATTCGGCATCTTAGCAATTGCTATTGGTTCAGTTTTCTGGAGTATAGATGCATCTTGGGGATGGCACTTCGACGGATGGATGTTGAAGTTACTTGGTTATCATGATGCTTATGCCTCAGGAGTAATTCACGCAGTTGCAGGTGGATTTGCTCTAGGTGTACTCGTTGTCTTAGGACCAAGAATTGGAAAATTTTCATCAAGTGGTGAGCCTAGGAATATTGGACCAAGAAACCCTTGGTTAGTAACAGTAGGATTGTTCTTAATTTATACTGGTTTTTGGGGTTTTTATGCCGCTTGTAATGTTCCAATTTATGACCTTGGACCTGAGTATGGTATGGAGGGCGTAACCTTCTTTACCGCAACAAATATATATCTAACGCCAACGACATTAAGTGGTATTACCATGAACTTTTTAATGTCATTATCGGGAGGTTTATTAGCTGGATATGTAATATCAAAAGGTGATCCTTTCTGGACATATTCAAGTGGACTAGCTGGTATAATATGTGCATCAGCAGGTAATGACTTATACCACCCTATTCAATCTTTGATTATAGGAATGGTTGGTGTGGTTATAGCTTATAAAATGCATTATTGGGTTGAGCGTAAATTTAAAATCGATGATGCAGTCGGAGCTGTTGCAGTACATGGGTATGCAGGGTTCGCTGGTCTTGTAATATGTGGATTTGTCCTAAATGGATATCCTTCGTCAGGTTATGGTGTTGGTGAAATGTGGGATGGATCTACTTATGCTGCTATAAATCCATTAGGAATGTTTGTTGGAGCAATAGTAATGTTCTTTGTTCTTGGAATGATTCCTGGTTGGATTATTGCTAAAGTTCTTAATGGAATGGGTAAACTTAGAATTCCTAGAGAAGTTGAGTTAGCAGGATTGGACTATCAAATAATGGAGGAAGCAAAAGAAGATGAAAAAGCTGTTGCTTCTTCAAGTAGTTAAAGGAGGAAAACATGGCTACAGTAAATAATTGGATAGATCATTTAACTGCTGCAAGCAAAGCAGATGGAGTGGCTGGTCCAATTTTTCCAGGTGCAGGATCTGAAGGGATCCTAGTTATAATACTAGTTATAATTTGGATAGGTTGGACAGTTATCAGTTCTAGACAAGAAAGTGATAAACTTGAAAAACTTGCTAGAAGAAGACCTAGTTCAAATGCTTGGAAAAGCAATATAACTGATGGTTAAATAAATCTTTATAAGGGCGCATTATAATTATGCGCCCTTAAATAATCATGGAAGAAAAAGATAAAGAAAATCAAATAAATAAAACACCTAGTAAAATGGCAAGATTAGCTTGGCCTAAAGCTAAATATGGTGTCTATGCCGCAATCATTATCATTGTTATAGTCAATGTGCTTTACTATAAAGACCAATTATTATCACTACTTTAAAATATTTTTATGTGTGGCATTGTTGGAATTTATTTAAAATCAAAAAAATTTGAAAAATCCCTAGGGGGAATGCTTTCTAAAATGTTAATCAGTATGGAGTCTAGAGGTCCTGACAGTGCTGGTTTTGCTATCTACAACAGAGATAAAAATAAACTCTTCAAATACTCGATTTGTTTAAATGAAATGAGTTTTGATAGATTTAAAAAAGAAATTAAAGAAAAAATAAATTTTACCAAATTAGAGAAAAATTCAGACCACGTAATTTTAAAATCTACTCTAAAACCAAGTAAAATATTACCTATTTTAGAGGATTTTAAGGGAATATCTTTAGTGGGTTATGGGAAATCTATCGAAATTTTTAAACAAGTGGGCAAACCAAGTAATGTTGTGAAAAAGTTTGATCTCAATAAATTTTCAGGCTCTCACGCTATAGGTCATACAAGAATGGCTACTGAAAGCGCAATTACTACAGATGGATCTCACCCCTACTCTACAGGAGAAGACGAATGTTTAGTTCATAATGGCTCACTATCAAATCATAATAATTTAAGGAGAAAGTTAAAAAAGAATGGATCAAAATTTAATTCAGATAATGATACAGAAGTTGCAGCTGGCTATATTTCAGATAGTTTAAAAGATAGAAATTTAAAACAAACATTAAAAAAAGGTTTGAGTGACCTTGATGGGTTTTATACTTTTATTGCAGGAACACATAGTGGTTTTGCTGTTCTTAGAGATGAGATAGCTTGTAAACCTGCAGTTATTGCTGAAACTAAGGACTATGTAGCAATTTCTTCAGAATTTCAAGCAATGGCACATTTGCCAAATGTTAATAGTGCAAAAATTTTTGAACCTGAGCCGGGTGTCGTTTATTCTTGGGGTAAATAATGTTACTTGATTTAAAAAAATTAAAATTAAGATCTGTTAATGAAAAATTACAAAATATTGACAGAAAAAAAAATAAAAGAGACTTTGTTATTTCAAATCCAGAGGGTAATCATGCTGTTTGCGCAGGTTTAACAGATAATATAGATGTAACTATAAAAGGACATGTTGGATATTATTGTGCTGGTATGAATCAAAATGCAAATATAACAGTTGAGGGAAACGTAGGAACTGGAGTAGCAGAAAATATGATGTCAGGCAAAGTTCATGTAAAGGGAAATGCATCACAATCAGCAGGTGCAACCGCACATGGTGGAACATTAATCATTGATGGTGATACTAGCTCTAGATGTGGAATTTCTATGAAAGGTATAGATATAATAGTTAAAGGATCTGTAGGTCACATGTCAGCATTTATGGCTCAATCTGGAAATTTAGTTGTTTTTGGTGATGCAGGTGAAGCATTAGGTGATAGCTTGTATGAAACAAATATTTATGTAAAAGGAAAAGTTAAATCTTTAGGAGCAGATTGTGAAGAAAAAAAAATGAATAAACAACACAAAATTAAATTAAAAGAACTTTTAAAAAAAGCCGGGTCAAATATTAAACCAGAGCAATTTAAAAGATATGGCTCAGCTAGAAAGTTGTATAATTTTAATATTGATAATGTATCTAACTATTAATTATGAAAAATAAAACGCACCCTCGTCAATCTTGGACTTTTGATGAATACACTAATTCAGAAATTAGAAGAGCAGCTGAAACAGGAATTTATGATATCAGAGGTGGAGGCTCAAAAAGAAAACTTCCACATTTTGATGATTTGTTGTTTTTAGGTGCTTCAATGTCTAGATATCCTCTTGAAGGATATAGAGAAAAATGTACCACAAATGTAACTTTAGGCACAAAATATGCAAAAAAACCATTAGAACTTGATATTCCAATTACAATTGCCGGAATGAGCTTTGGTGCTTTATCAGGTCCTGCTAAAGAAGCATTAGGTAGAGGAGCAAGTGAAGCTGGCACATCTACAACAACAGGAGATGGAGGAATGACACCAGAGGAGAGAGGTCAATCTAAAAATTTAGTTTATCAACTTTTACCTTCAAGATATGGAATGAATCCTAATGACTTGAGAAAAGCCGATGCAATTGAGGTAGTGATAGGACAAGGAGCAAAACCAGGCGGTGGTGGAATGTTATTAGGACAGAAAATAGATGATCGTGTTGCAGAAATGAGAACTTTACCAAAAGGAATTGACCAAAGATCTGCGTGTCGCCATCCGGATTGGACTGGTCCAGATGATTTAAAGATAAAAATTTTAGAATTAAGAGAAATCACAAAATGGAAAGTTCCTATATTTATAAAAATTGCAGGAGCTAGACCTTATTATGATACTGCTTTAGCTGTTAAAGCAGGTGCAGATGTTGTTGTATTAGATGGTATGCAAGGTGGTACAGCAGCTACTCAGGAAGTATTTATTGAAAATGTCGGACAACCAACTTTAGCCTGTATAAGACCTGCTGTAGATGCTTTACAAGATTTAAATTCTCATAGAGAAGTTCAGCTTATTATTTCAGGTGGGATTAGAAACGGTGCAGATGTTGCAAAAGCTCTTGCTTTAGGTGCAGATGCAGTATCAATTGGAAGTGCAGCAATGATTGCTATTGGTGATAATGATCCTAAGTGGGAAAAAGAATATGAAAAACTAGGAACTAAAGCCGGAGCATATGATGATTGGCACGAAGGAAATGATCCTGCTGGAATTTCGACTCAAAATCCAAAGTTAATGAAAAGATTAGATCCAAAAAAAGCAGGTAGAAAACTTTCAAATTATTTAAAAGTAATGTCTCTTGAAGCGCAAACAATAGCTCGAGCCTGTGGAAAAAATAGTCTTCATAACTTAGAGCCAGAAGATTTATGTGCATTAACTGTTGAAGCTGCAGCAATGGCGAAGGTCCCTTTGGCTGGAACTAACTGGATACCAGGTATTGAAAAGAAATAGTTATTGATAGTTATCAAATAATTCGTAGTATATTTACGAATGCCTAAAAATTTATCGAATATTGCTAAATCAAAAAAAATTAAATATTTTTTAATAAGTTTTGTAGATTTATTCGGTGTATTAAGATCAAAATTAGTACCTGCTCGTGCAATAAAAGAAATGCAAAAAACTGGTGCAGGTTTTGCAGGATTTGCAGCATGGCTTGATATGTCTCCAGCAGACTCTGATATGTTTGCAATACCAGATCCAAATAGTTTAATTCAATTACCATGGAATAAAGAAGTTGGATGGCTTGCCTCAGACTTATGGATGGATGGCAAACCTGTGGATGCATCTCCTAGAGTAATGTTAAAAAACCAAATAAAAGCACTATCTAATGAGGGCTATTCAATGAAGTCTGGTGTTGAATGTGAGTATTTTCTTATTTCACCAGATGGTAGTTCAATAGCAGATCAAAGAGATACACAATCTAAACCTTGTTATGATCAATCATCTTTAATGAGGCAGTATGATTTAATTAAGGAAATATGTGACTGCATGATTGAGATGGGGTGGAACCCATATCAAAATGATCATGAGGACGCGAATGGTCAATTTGAAATGAACTGGGATTATTCTGACTGTTTAACTACAGCAGATAGACACACATTTTTCAAATTTATGGTAAAGACATTAGCTGAAAAACATGGTCTCAGAGCTACGTTTATGCCTAAGCCTTTTGAAAAACTTACAGGGAACGGATGTCATGCTCACATTTCACTTTGGAAAAAGAAAAAAAATATATTTTTAGATAAAAATGATAAGTTGGGTCTAAGTAAATTGGCATATAATTTTTTGGGTGGTATAATTAAAAATGCAGGTTCTTTATCAGCATTTTTCAATCCGACATTAAATAGTTACAGACGAATAAATGCACCGCCAACAACTTCTGGGGCGACTTGGTCTCCAAGTAGTATTTCTTATACTGGAAACAATAGAACTCACATGATAAGAGTTCCTGACCCAGGAAGATTTGAACTAAGACTAATGGATGGCTCAGCAAATCCATATTTATTACAAGCGGGGGTTTTGGCTGCAGGTATAAACGGTATCAGAAAAAAAATAAATCCAGGGAAGCCACTATTTTGTAATATGTATACAGATCATAAAAAATATCCAAATTTAAAAAAATTACCAAATACCTTAGAGGACTCGCTAGAAATGTTAAATTTTAATACAGTATTAAAAAATGCTTTTGGTAAAAATGTTTTGAACAGTTATATAAAATTAAAAAAATCTGAAATTGAAAATTTCAAATTAAAAGAAAATTTTGACAAACTAAAACCTATTACAAAATGGGAAAGATCTAATACCTTAGATTGTTAAAAAATGTCTATTGACTATAGACATATTAAAAAATATTCATCATTTATCAAAAATAATAATTACTCGTTTAGTAGAGAAAAAATATTAAATGTATTAGACAAAAAAGCAATTGATAAAGCTTACAATACAATATCCAATTGGGAAACTTATACCCCTACCCCTCTTCTTAATTTAAAAAAACTTTCAAAAAATCTAGGACTTAAAAATATTTTTTACAAAGATGAGTCAAAAAGGTTTGGTCTCAAATCATTTAAGGCTCTAGGTGGTGCTTATGCTGTAGAGCAAGTATCCGCTGGAAATAAAAACGTAGTTGTAGCAACTGCAACTGCAGGAAATCATGGCAAATCAGTTGCGTGGGGAGCAAAAAGATTAGGAATTGCTTGCAAAATCTTCATAAGTGAATTTGTTAGCGATACACGAGCAAATGAAATGCGAAAACTTGGGGCTGATGTAATTCAAGTTAAAGGAAACTATGAAAACTCTTTAAATGAATGCATAAAACAATCCGAAAAAAATGGTTGGGAAATTGTGCAAGATGTAGCCTGGGAAAATTACCTTACAGTTCCAAAACTAACGATGGCTGGATATTCCGTAATGATTGAAGAAATATCAAAACAAACTGATCAATATATTACACATATTTTTTTACAAGCAGGGGTTGGAGGTATGGCATCTGGGGTGATAGCGGGTGTTGCAAGATATTTTAAAAGAATTCCTAAAATTATTGTAATTGAACCAGAAAATGCAGATTGTGTGTTAAAAAGTATTGATGCTGGCAAACTCACAAAAGTTGAAATTGAAAAAGAAAGTATCATGGGTGGAATGTCTTGTGGAGATGTATCATTGGTCCCATGGCAAATTCTTAAAAATTCAGTAAATAATTGTCTAAGTATTCCTGATGATGACATTCCGTTATCAGTTGCAATGTTAGCTAAAGGATACTTTGGAGATGATAAAATTATTGCAGGTGAATGTTCAGCGCCTGCTGTAATAAGTTTAAACGTAAGTTGCAATAACGAACAAATTAAGAAAGATCTTGAATTAGATATGAATGCAAATGTTTTATTAATTGGATGTGAAGGTGATACAGACATAAAATTATATAACGAACTTCTTTCTAAAGGATCAGAAAAGTTATCTAATGTCTAATAAGGCTCTTGTTTGGGTAAGAGACGATTTTCGTATAAACAATAATGATGCATTAATTTATGCTTCAAATAATCATGATCTTGTAACTGTAGTTTTCATTTTTAATAATAATACTTTTGATAATAAAAGAGAGGCACAAAAATGGTGGCTTAGCAAATCACTTGAAAGTTTTAGATCTGATTTAAAAAAATTAAATATTGGATTAGAAATAATTAAAGATGATGAAATTAATTTCTTTTCTAAATTAAAATCTAATAATAAAATTTCTGTATATTGGAATAAAGTTTATGAACCAGCTGAATTAGATAAAGACAAAAAAATTGGAAAAGATTTGACTGATAAAAAGATTGATTTTAAATTCTTTAAAGGAAATGTGTTAAATGAATACAATAAAATTACAAAAAACGATGGAACGCCTTTTAAAGTTTATAGTCCGTTTTGGAGAAATGCAGAACAATATTATTTAGAAAGACTTCCAGATAAAATAAATAAAGTCAAAAAATGTAAAAAAATAGAAACAATCTTTAAAAAACAAATTAACTCTGAAGATATTTTACCTAAGTCAAAATGGTATACGAAATTTGAGAAGTATTGGCTGCCTTCAGAGAGTAAAGCTCATGAATACTTAGATAATTTTGTTAATAAAAACATATTAAATTATGGTGTAGACCGTGACTTTCCGTCTATTAATGGAACATCAAAGCTTTCCCCATACATAAGAAATGGACAAATAAATGTTGGTGATATTTGGGAAAAATGTAAAAGATTAAAATCAAAAAATGTTAGTGTAAAAAAATATACTAATGAAATTGGTTGGAGAGAGTTTTCGCACAGTCTAATAAATTATTTTCCTCAAATGTTGAGAGGAAACTTAAGAAAAGAATTTGATAATTTTCCATGGGTAAACAACATTAAATTTTTAAATGCATGGAAGAAAGGAATGACTGGCTATCCAATTGTTGATGCTGGAATGAGAGAATTATATGAAACAGGCTGGATGCACAACAGAATTAGAATGGTTGTTGGATCTTTTTTAGTTAAACACTTAAGAATTAATTGGAAAGAGGGAGAAAAATATTTCAGAAATTGTCTCTTAGATTTTAATGAAGCAAATAATGTTGCTCAATGGCAATGGGTAGCTGGATGTGGTGCTGATGCAGCTCCATACTTCAGAATTTTCAACCCTATTCTGCAGGGTGAAAAATTTGATAAACAAGGAGAGTATGTAAAAAAATGGGTCCCTGAACTAGAAAGAGTACCATCAAAATTTATTCACAAACCTTGGGAATTAGATTTAAAATATCAAGAGGGAATTAAAACTATAATAGGAAAAGATTATCCAAAGCCAATTGTTATTCATGAAGAAGCAAGAGCTGCAGCTTTAAAAGCTTTTCAAAGTATAAAAAAAAATTAAAAACCACTCTCTCTAATAAGTAGTGAAAATATATTTCTAAAAAATTTAATGAATGGGCTATATCTGTATCCATCAATATGGACATATCCTGGTAATTCAAATTCAATATTAGTCTTTGATACTATTTTAAAGTCAGCTGAATAATATGCTGTCTCTGGTCTATTTTCATATTCTGATTCTATATCATTTCTTACTGCAATAGGTCCGTTATATGTTGATGATAACGAAAGGTAAGGCAAAGCGTTCACTGCGGAATAATCTAATGATTTAGAAATTAAATTAATTTTTTCATGAGTTCCATCACTCGGAATAAATACCGCTGCATTGTTCAATTTAAAACGGTCAATTTGATTTTCTTTTATAAATCCTTTTACCTGTCCTGTTCCGTATCTGACTATTCCAAACAATTCATTTCTATTATTTACCCATATACCATTTGATAAATTATCTAGATCTTTGATCGATCCATCAATGGGTGATTTTAATATCATCTTATCTTGTATTTTTAGCAAACCACTCAATTCGCTATTTACAGAAATAAGCCTTTGTTTAAGAGTTATGTATTGATCCATATTTCCAGCACTATCACTTAATCGATTTAGTTTTGTTTTAATCAATTCTAACTTAGTTCTAGTAGAATTAATTTGATCCTCTAATTTAGGAGAATAAAATTCTATAATAGATTGACCTTCTTTAACTTCATCATCATTTTTTACCATTATGTTTTTAATTTGTGCAGGATAAGGAGCATATATTTTAGAATATTGTTCAGAAATAAAAACAGCCGGTATTTTTAATGATGATTTCCATGGAGCAAATAAAAGCAAAGATAAAGTAATTAAAAATAAAAGTAATCTGAAAGTTTTTATATTAAATTTGATATCTTTTTTAAGAAGTAACCATTGTTTCATTTCTCTTACTATTGGTGCCATAATGAACCAATAAATTTCAATCACAAATAAAATAATACCTAAAACTTTAAAAGCAAAATGGTAAACCAACAAAGCAATTCCAATAAATAAGAAAAATCGATAAATCCAAGTTGACCATGCGTAGATTATAAATAGCCATCTTCTAGATGGGTTTAATTCCTCTGGAGGACTATGGTTAAGTCCAAATAAGGTTTCTCTTACTTGCCATCTTGCTAATGCAAATGACCTTGGTTGTAAATTTTCAGCTTTTAACCAATCAGCAAAAACATAATATCCATCAAATCTCATAAACGGACTAACGTTAATCACCAATGAGGAAATCCAGCTTGTAGTTGCTATAAAAAAGGCTACACTTTTAAGACCACCATCTGGTAATACTGCCCAAGCAAAAGTTGCAATTAAAGCAAGATGTAATTCTGTTAAAATACCTGCAAAATTGATGAGGAGCCTTTCCTTATGGTTTCTTAGTCGCCAAGCATCTGTTGTATCGGTGTATAAAAATGGAAAGAATACTAAAAACGCTATTCCAATAGCTGATACTCGACAGCCAAAGTGTTTTGCAACAAATGCATGTCCTAACTCATGTAAGCATTTTACAAAAATTAAAGTGACAAGATAAAGTAACAAACCATTGAAAGTAAAAAAATACATAAATGTTTTTGCAAAACTTTCATATTGTTGAATAACTAAAAAAATTCCAATGAAACCAAAAAAATAAATTAGGTTTCTAAAATTTTTTGATCCTAAATTCTTAACTTTTGAAATGAATTTATTCAAAAATTCATCTGGTTTAAATAATGGTATCTTAAAGAATAAATAGCTATGAATTAAATTTAGCAACCAATGTTTTTTAAGACTATTTTTTTGTTGAGAAAGTAAATTAACTCCTTGACCAAGTGGTTGAACAATTAAATTATTTAATTGTAGAAAATTCACAAAGCTTTTTATCTCATCAATATTTGTCTCTATGCCTTCAGAATTTATTTTCTTTTCAAAATCTTTTAATTCTACTCCTCCAGTCCAATTTTTAATCAAACGAAAAGCAGTGATCCCCAAAGTAAAATATTTGTTTCGAATAGCATCATAAAGAAGCCATGCGGGTGAACCATCTTCTCTGCTGTTACCACGTAAAATTTCTAAATCTTGTCTTAAATGCGGGATTATCATATTCCAATTAACTGCCTCATAAATGTTATTGGTTTTCTGAATAAATAATAAAAAACAGATACTTCTGAGCCATACACTTTAGCTGTTCCTCTTAAACCAATACGAGGTAATTTATTTGCATCTCCTTCATAACTTGCTGTCAATTTATATGATAATATTCCTTCAGGAGACAACGAGGGTTGATAAGATGCTCTCAATAATTTTCCCTCCAAAGATTTCATTGGATTTATATCCAAAAAAACTTTTACCAAACTATTTTTTTGGATCACTAAAGAGTCTTTAACTGGCAACCATATTAAAAATTCGATTTCATTTTGATTTGCAATAGTTATTATTTTTTCACCTACAGAAACTGGTCTTCCCTGCCACTCAGATTTTCTGTCAACAATAGCTATTCCATTTTGTGTTGAGTAAATTTTTGAATTCTTTAATCTTTTTGTTACTGAATTTAATTCAGCTTTTTTTAAATCAACCTGAGCAGCTAATTCAGCAATTCTTGCTTTTTCTTTTGTATCAGAAAAAGATGATTGGCGACTTCGCAAAAGTTCTTTTTCTGCAATTTGTAATGATTGTTGCGCTAGATTATATTCATTATTTAAGTCCAAATCTTCAAGTAAAACAACTAAATCACCTGCAGTTACTTTGTCATTATTATTAATAGTTATATTTTTTACAACTCCATCAAATGGAGCTGTAACTAATTTTGGATTAGAAGGCACCACGTCAACTGGGGCAGTACTAGACATTTTAATTGGTACAATTGAAATTATGATAAACAGAATAAGGGTAGACCAAAAAAGTTTACTTCCTAAATTTTTTTTAAAAAATTGATTAACAGAGGAGCCTGATTTAAAAGTATTGTGAGCATGTCCAAAAGTATTCGCTAAATGAGTTAAAAGATCAATTTCATTCTCATTGAAAGTCTGATTTTTAGATAAAATTAAAAAACCTTGAAATCCCTGTTGGGCAGAAAATAATGGAACTTGTAAAATAAAACCTGGAATGTTCTTAGGTTTTTTAATTTTTAAAGATTTTGATGTTTTTTCAATATCGATGGTTTGTATATCTTTAGTATCCCTGTGATCTTTGTGATTTATGATTTTTTCTAAGTAACTTATCAAAGGGGAAGTTCTATCAACTGTAGCTAAATCTGAAGTTGCTTTTACGCTGAAATTATTACTTGATGATTTTAATAAAAGAAATGAACTTATATAATCTACTAATTGTCTTGTTTCATTAACTATGACAAAATTTAATTCATCTTCAGTTTTTGCTTCACGGGTTTTTTTTTCTAAACCAATTAGCTTTGCAATTTTAATATTTTTATCTTCGCTCAAAATTTAACTGTCCCACTCATACCAGGTATTAAACCACCATATTTTTCATTAAACCTAGCTTTTAGTTTAATTGTTTGGCTAACAGCATCAACTGCTGCTCCTAAACTAATTATTTTGGCTTTTAAAATATCACCAGTTTCATCTATTTGAATTTCTACGTTGTGACCAGTTTTTAACCATTTTAGCCATGTGCTTGGCACTATTATTTCAGCTTCCAATAAGCCATCACCAACTATATCCATCAAAACTTGTCTTTCTTGAATTGTAGAAAAAATACTTGTGTAAACATCCATCACTTTTCCATCGTAAGGTGCGATTACTTTGCATCTTTTCACATTCAACGTAGAAATTTTTAATTCAGCTTTAGCTTTATTCATAGCTGATACTGATAGTTGATATTGAAGTTTTCCAATTGATCTCATTTCTAATAATTGCTTATCGTTTTCTAACTGAATTTTTGCAGTTTCATAATTTGCTTTAATAACTTCATTCTGAGCTTTATATAATTCACAATCAAAGCTAATTAGGATATCTCCTTTTTTAAAAGCATCCCCTAATAAAAAATTTATCTTTTCAACTCTTGCTGCTATTTCACTTGAAATTGAAACTTTTTCTGTAGCTGATACTAAAGCTCTTGCCATCCTATCCTCTGCTAAAGCAAACATAGGTGACAAAAATATAATAATTGTTATTAAAACTTTCTTCATAGGATATTAAAATATTTCAAATTTTAGATTACAATACTACAAACTTCTTAGCAACTTATCGCCATAATCATCAAAGTTAACTTGTGCTTTTGCAAGCTGAGTATTTAGTGGCTCAAACGTAGTTTCAGGATCAGTTAATTTTTCAGTATTATCGTTTTGATTGTTAAAGTCTAATTGAACTTCTTTAATTACAACTTCACCACCTTCATTTTCTGATATTATTTTTAATTTAATATTTTCAACATCACTCGGTGGCTCCGCTATTATTTGTCCAGTAAACGGATCAATTTTTATCCACTCTGGAAGTTTTTGACCATCTTCTTGAACAATCTCAAATTCCTCAGAGTTTTGTGCTTTTACGATTGGTAATTCCAAGTAATATTTATTATCAATTATTTGAGTTTCTACATTTAATATCTCGCTAGGTGCTATGTCTATAAATTCTGTTAATTTATTATTATTATTTAAAACATCTGTTGTTGTTTTATCAATAGAACCTGCCTCATTAGTTGATTGTAATTGAACAGTTCCACTTGTATCTACATTTACTTTAGTTTTCTTCGCTTTCTTTATTTTTTTGAAAACATCTTTATCTTGTGCAAGTTTTTTTGGATCAATTACAACTGTAACTTTTTTTTGATTGTTATCAGAGTCTAGTGCAATTATTTTAAATTCTACTTTACCCATTCCCTTAGGAATATTAGTAGTTGTTTTTCCTGTTTTAGGATCAACTTTAATCCAATTAGGGAGAACTGATCCATCTTTCATTTCTCCATAATATTTATTCATCTCTTTTCCTTCATCATTGAAAACTTTAAATTTTACTTTCATACCCTCTTTAGTGTACTTAGCTTTTAAATTTTCAATAACTGCTGAGTCATCACCTGTAGAAATTGATTCAGATTCTGCAACAAGATCAACTAATCTCAATCCCTGGTTAAATTCAGCTCCATCTCTTTGACTTGAAGGAGGCAACTCAAGTTCTGGTGTATCAATTTTTTCAGATCTTCTTTGTCTTTTTTCTCTTCTCTCTTCCTTATTTTTCTTACCTTTGTTATCTGACTCAGTTTCTGTTTCTGTATCATCATCTCCATCAGGTGTAGGATCAACAACGTTTTCGTTACCACCACCTGTTACTGCTGGAAATATAATTTTAATTTGTAAAACTGCCGTATCTGTGGAATTTCCATCACTGATAGTGTACCAAAAATTATCATAGACAGGATCTGAACCAGCATTTTTTGACTCATCGTCTGTTAGTGTACTACTTATTGTATATGAATAACTTCCATCTGCATTTAATGTCAATGTACCGTACGTTCCTGTGATTTCACTGCCCGCTGTAAAAGTAGTACCACTTCCCTCTGTGGATCCTGCTGCAAAATTTGTAATAGTTAGAGTGTCTCCATCTCCATCACTATCATTTCCATCTAAATCATCTGCGCTACCATTTGTAACTGTTGCAGAACCTACTCCTGTAGAAATAGTAATAGTATCATTAACAGCTGTTGGACCTTCATTAATTCCAGTAATAGTAAACGTAATGGTGCCAATATCTATTGCTTTGCTTCCTGCGTTTGTTTCATCATCTCTTACTTTATAAGAAAATGTATCAGTAGCAGTCGCTCCGTCAGCAAGTGCAATAGTTGCAGCATTTCCTGTTACATCATAAGAATAAGATCCATCTTGATTTAAAGTAAATGTTCCGTAAGTTCCAGATATAGCTGAACCAACGTTTTGATTAGCTAGTGATGAACCTTCAGCACCAGTACCAACTCCTCGAACTTTCAAATCAGATGTACTATCATCACTATCAGTATCATTGGTTGTTACACTGCCAGTTGCTGCAGAAGCTCCTGCAGTAATAGTATCCGTATCATTAACTGCAACAGGTGCTGCGTTAACTGATATATTCATTGTATAAGTGGCTGAACTAAAGACAGTTCCATCATGAACTTTAAAAGTAAAAGTATCATCATTTTCAGAATTTGCGTTAGGGGTATACTTAATATTATCAAAATTAGTGATAGTAGTATTGGCAGATATTGTATTTCCGTTACCAACTTTTGTTAAAGTTCCATAAGTTGGTACGGATATAATTTTTATTTTACTCAAAGTATCGCTATCATCGACATCAGAAAAATTAAATTCTGACCCACTATCTGAAAATCTATAAGTTATGTTTAAGCTTGTTCTTGCGCCATGGGTTGAATCAGTATTATTTTCATTTATATAAATTGTTTTATCTGCTGCAGTTGGAGCATCATTGGTTCCTGTAACTGTAATAACAATTGTTGCTGTAGCTGTTCCACCATTTCCATCTGATACTGTATAAGTAAAACTATCTGGTGCTGTTTCTCCAGTTGCTAAATCATCAGCTGCACTTTGGTCTGCAACATAAGTATAAGTTCCATCAGCTCCTATTGTTAATGTTCCATAAGTTCCTGTTACTGAGGTTCCATTTGATTGATTTGTTCCTGAAGTTACGCTCGAATTAGATCCTCCTGTTACTGCAATTTGAGTTATTTCTAAAGAACTAACTGTATCATCGCCATCTGCATCTGTGTCATTATTTTGAATTACACCATTTGCAGCATCAGAAACTGTTAGTGTTGCATCTTCATTAACCGAACCAGTATCATCAGTTGCAACTGGATCATCATTTGCACCTGTAACTGTAATAATTAATGTTGCTGTAGCTGTTCCACCATTTCCATCTGATACTGTGTAAGTAAAACTATCTGTTGCTGTTTCACTTGCATCTAAAGCATCAGCTGCAGCTTGATCTGCTACATATGTGTATGTCCCATCTGCACCTACAACTAAAGTACCATAAGTACCTGTAATTGAAGTTCCGTTTGTACTATCTGTGCCGCTGGATACAGCAGAATTAGATCCACTGTCAGTGACTGAAATTTGTGTAACTGTTAAAGTGTCTCCATCTACATCTGTATCATCTGCAACTAAAAGTCCTGATCCAGAAGTTTGGCTAACTGTTGCATCTTCTACCACAGCATCTGTATCATTAACTCCGACTGGTGCATCATTTACTGGAGTTACATTTACCGTCATTGTATTTGAAGATGAGCTATAAGCAGTGCCATCGCTTACCTGAAATCCAAATGAAGTATATGAAGTACCATTTTCATTTGCATCTGGCACAAATCTTAATTTGTTATTACTAATATCTGTTGCAGTAATTTCTTGGTTTAAAGTTACATCTACCCAAGCAGAACCATTATAATATTGCAAAGCTCCATTGTCCTCTAATGATGTAATTTTAATTTTGTTCAAGGCTCCGTCATCATCCACATCACTAAAGTTAAACTCGCTTGTTGAAAATACGTGATTTGTATCTTCTAGAGTTGTAACAGTGTTATCAGATGCAGTTGGAGCATCATTAACCCCTGTTACAGTAATTGTGATATCTGCTGTAGTAGTTGCACCTGTTGTATCTGTCACTGTGTATGTAAATACATCAGTAACTGTATCACTCGCATCTAAATCATCTGCAGCTGATTGATCAGCAGTATAGGTATAAGTTCCATCAGCTCCTATAGTTAATGTTCCATAAGTTCCTGTTACAGAAGTTCCATTTGAATGAGTTGTACCTGAGGTAACACTTGAGTTTGAGCCACTATATGGTTTGATTTGAGTAATAACTAATGATGCAGCAGTATCATCACCATCTGCATCTGTATCATTATCTTGTATAACTCCACTTCCAGCTGAAGAAACCGTTAGTGTTGCATCTTCATTTACAGAGCCTGTATCATTGGTTGCAACTGGTGTATCATTTGTTCCTGTTACTGTAATAATTAATGTTGCTGTAGCTGTTCCACCTTTTCCATCTGAAATCGTGTAAGTAAAACTATCTGGTGCAGTTTCACCTGCGTCCAAAGCATCAGCTGCTGATTGGTCAGCTGTATAAGTATAAGATCCATCTGCGCCTACAGTTAAAGTACCATATGTTCCAGTTACTGTAGTACCATTACTTGCTGAAGTACTACTGTCAGCTACAGTACTATTAGTTCCACCTGTAGCAGTTATATGTGAAACTGTTAAAGTATCACCATCTGCATCTGTATCATCAGCAACTAAAAGTCCTGATCCAGAAGTTTGGCTAACTGTTGCATCCTCATTAACACTATCGGTATCATTTACAGCTACTGGGGCATTGTTATCATCGCTGACAGTAATAGTTAATGTAGTTGTTGTGGTAGCTGTTCCATCTGAAACTGTATAGGTGAATACATCTGTTCCAGCGCTTGATCCAGCAACATAAGAATAAGTACCATTAGCACCAATAGTTAATGTACCATAAGTCCCTGTACTTGAAGTTCCATTTGCGCGTGTTGTTCCAGAAGATATGGTTGATGCGCTTCCTGCACCGCTATGTTGAATATGTGTTACTGTTAAAGAAGAATCAGCGTCTGCATCAGTGTCATCTGAAATTACTGTACCTGCGCCATTAGTAGTATCAGTTACTGTGGCAGTTACTAATACAGCGTCTGTATCTGCCACTGCAACTGGTGCATCATTAACTCCAGTAACTGTTATTATTAAAGTCGCTGTACTTGTATCAGTTCCATCTGAAACTGTATAAGTAAAATTATCTGTTACTTCATCACTTGCATCTAACGCTTCTGCTGCGGCTGTATTAGCTGTGTAAGTATAAGCACCATTGGCTCCAACAACTAAAGTACCATAAGTTCCAGTTATAGAAGTTCCATTTGCGTGAGTTGTTCCTGGATTTACAGCAGAATTAGTTCCACCAACAGTGACTTTAATTTGTGTAACTGTTAAAGAAGAACTAGCGTCCACATCCGTATCATCTGCTACTAATAATTCCGAACCAGAACTTTCAGTTATTGTTGCATTTTCATTAACAGCATCTGTATCATTAACTCCAACTGGAGCGTCATTTATTCCAATAACTGTAATTTCTAAAACCGCAATATCAGTTTCACCCTGTCCATCTGAAACTGTGTAGTTAAATGAATCTGTCACAATATCACCAGCATCTAATTGATCAGCAGCTGTTTTATTTGCAACATAAGTATAAGAACCATTTGCTGCAATTGTCAGTTGCCCATAGGTACCATCAAGCGCTGAACCAACTGTTCCTGCAGTACCTGAACCCTCAGTAGACCCAGTTTTGATTGCGGTGACTGTTAATGTATCACTATCAGGATCTGTATCGTAATTACTAGTTGAACTAGTATCAATCACGTCACCAGTATTTTCTCCTGTTATATCAACAAAACTATATGGACTTGAAAGTGAAAAAGATAAAACTCCGTTATTTGATGCTCGAGATAAAAATGCTTTGGTTCCATCATTATTAAATATAATATCAGTTGAGCTATCTGCATAGCTACTCACATCAAATTCACCCTTAAATGTTGCTGTAGATAAGTTAAAACCAGTACTAAGATCGTATTCTAAAATTTTATCACTAGCCTGACCTGTGATAAACAATTTTGTGCCTGTTGCGTTAAATGAAATTCCCCTTGGTGTAGCTTCTTTTGCACTAAAATCTAAACTTCTACTTGTGTATGATATTGTTGAGGTATCAAAAGCGGTTGATAGAGAATATTCATAAACAGCATCATTAATATCTCCAAGTAAAAACATTTTAGTTCCATCAGTATTAAAAGCAAAACCTCTAGGGTTGCCGTCTTGACCGCTAATTACAGTTGAAGTAGGTGTTGGTAATGAGGAAACATCATAGGCTGTAGATAAAGCAAATTCATGAATCTTTTTATTACTTCCTGAGCCATTACTTATATAAAGTTTAGAACCATCATCATTAAATCTTATACCACGTGGATTACCTGCGTAAGAAGAAATGTCTGTTGTACTACTTTGAGAAGCGGTATTTATATCAAAAGCAGTTGTTAAAGCGTGTACAGAGATTTTTGGGTTAGTGTGATGATGAAGAACAAACATTTTAGTTCCATCATGATTAAATGCTACAGAACGTACTGTGCCTTCATCAATAGCATATGGAGAACCAGTATCTTGAGAAACTCCAGTAACGCTTGTAGCATTACCACCATTTGAAACAGTTAATGTTCCATCTTCGTTTATTGTACCAGTGTCATTTCTTGCAGTTACATCTTGGCTTGGAATAACCGTAATTGTAAGTGTTGCTGTGTCAGTTGCAGTTCCATCTGAAACTGTATAAGTAAATACATCTGTTACATTAGAGTCTCCTGCATCAAGGCTCGTTATATTTGAATTTGCAACATATTTATAACTTCCATCTGAACCAATAGTTAAAGTACCATATGTACCCGAAACTGAGGTTGCAGATCCATTGGTATATGTAACATCAGCTACTGAAGTTGCTGAACCTGCTCCACTATGTTGAATGAGTGTAATTGTTGCGGTAGAGCTATCATCTAAGTCAGTATCATTGTCTGTTATATCTCCTGAATTACTTCCAGTACTTGTACCAGAAACAGCTGAACCACTATTTGCAACAGTTAAAGTTCCACCTTCTTTTATATAACCTGTATCATTAACTGCTGTTGGATCATCATTAATACCGATTATTGTAATTGTAATAAGTCCAATATCAGTAGCTGTTCCATCTGAAAGTGTGTAGTTAAAAACATCTGTTACTTGATCAGCTGCATCTAAGGCATCAGCCGCAGCTTGATTTGCAACATAAGAATAACTTCCGTTTGCTGCAATCGTTAATTCACCATAAGTCCCTGCCAAAGCTGAACCAATTGAACCAGCAGTTCCACTTCCTTCTGTAGACCCTGTTCTAATAGCAGATACTGTTAATGAAGCGCCAGTGTCTACATCACTATCTTTATGAGAACTTGAGCTTGTATCAATTACATCTCCAGAGTGTTCTCCTGTAGCATCATAACTTCCTGTAACATTCGCATTATTACCATTACTGACTGTTAATGTACCATCTTCAACAATTACACCTTCATCATTTTGTGCTACCGGTGCATCATTAACTCCTGTAACTGTTATTATTAAAGTGGCTGTAGCTCCATCAGCAGTATAAGTAAAACTATCCGTTACAGGATCACCACCAGCTGCCAAAGCTTCGGCATTAGATGTGTTTGCTATGTAAGTATATGAACCATCCGCACCAATAGTTAAAGTACCATAAGTTCCAGTTACTGATGTTCCATCTAAATAAGTTGTCCCAGAGCTTACAGTTGAATTTGATCCACCAGTTACTTTTATATGTGTTACGCTTAAACCGCTTGTGTCAGCTGCATCATCATCTAATACATCAGCTTGAGCACCTGTTTTAGTAACAGTTTCATTTTCATTTACACTGTCAGTGTCATTTACAAGAACAATTGAGCTTGCTACTGTGAAAGTGATAGTACCTACATCGTAAGCAAATGAACCTGAGTTAGTTTCATTGTCACGAGTTGTATATGTAAAAGTATCAGTAGCAGTACTACCATAAGTAATATTATTTGTTGAGCTTGCTGCATAAGTATATGTTCCATCTGCGGCAATAGTTAATGTACCATACGTTCCAGCAATTGCAGATCCAACTCCTGTATCATTTGTTATAATTGAATTATTAGAACTCTCATTTCCTGAAGCAACACCTGTAACAACTAATACACTATCAGCATCATCACTATCAGCAACACCGTCATGAACATCACCTGTACTATTGTTACCTGCAGCTACAGTTGTACCAACAGTAGTATCTGTAACATTTGGAGCAGCGTTAACTGAAATAGTCATTGTATAAGCTGATGAACTATAAACAGTTCCATCATTTACTTTAAAGCCAAAGGTTACATTACTTTCTGAGTTTGCAGCTGGCGTAAATCTTAAATAATTGTTTCCAATATCTGATGCTGAAATTTCTTGGTTTAATGTAACATCAACCCATGACGATCCATTATAATGTTCTAGAGCTCCTGCACTTTCTAAAGTTGTAATTTTAACTTTAGATAAACTATCACTATCAGCGTCTGAATAATTAAAGTCTCCAGCAGCAAAGATTTTTGTAATATTTGCTGGAGTTCTATCTCCTGCTGAAGATACTTGGTTGTTTTCATTTATATATACCGTTGAGTTTGAAGCAGTAGGAGCATTATTGTCGGATTGTCCTATAATAGTAATAGTTATTGTTGCAGTATCTGTCGTTACTCCATCCCCTACTGTATAAGTAAAGACATCAGTAACTGTTTCTCCACTATCTAAGCCAGTAATATCATTGCTTGCTGTATAAGTATAACTTCCGTTAGCCTCTAAATCTAAAGTACCATAATAACCAACAACTGAATTTGATCCTGCTGTACCAGAATTACCATTCCCCGATGATGCACTTCCGCCTGATGTATTAGTTGCACTAGTGTGCGAGTATGATGTTATGGTTAAAGTATGATTAGTTGAAACTGTACTACCAGCTTGAGTTACTTGATCTGTATCGTTGTCACTTATATCTCCACTATGACTTCCATTTGATGTTCCAGAAACTGCTGATGCCGAATTTGAAACACTTAGTGTATCTCCTTCATTAACGTAACCTGTATCAGCAACTGCCGATGGTGGACTGGCTCTTGTAATTATTCTAAGAAAATCTCCATGAAGACCATTGTCAGCACCTACACTAATTGTTTTATTAGAGTTTGAAATTATAAAATAATCTTTTGACCCTGCAATACCAGGTCCCACATAACTACTACTTGCACCATTATACCATTCAAGTGTTCTCTTAGATACTTTTGTACCACTGCTATCCGGATAAGTGGCACCACTTTTAGAAATACCAGACATAAAAATTGTATTATCCCACTCAGTAAAAACTCCTAAAATTTCATGTTCAAAAGTAACTTGACCTCTATCACTAAATGCTCTTCTATTTTCAACATCATTAAGATAAAGCATGTAAACATTTATAGGATTTGATGAGCTTGGTGTAATTGAAGATGTAGCTGCACTAACATCAAATGATAACGAAGAACCAGATGTCACTACAGATCTTTCTTGAGTTATAATAAACTTATTTGAACTACTTTGTTGACCATTATTATTACCTGAGCCTGACTGAGCTTTAAAATTTGTTGCTGAATGATTTTCTTCAGTTGTGCTTGTATCAATTGATGCAATACCATAAGCATCAGCTGTTCCAAGAGAGTGATTATATTCTAGTGCTTGAACATTTTTTGTTTCAATTATTCCGATTTTTTTCTCTAATACCCAGTCTCCACCATTACCAGTAATATCATCTGATGCTGCAATATCTGCTTTAGTAATCTTTGAAATTCTTTTAATTAAATTCTCACCTTTTTCATTGGCTGCAACGTTACAACCATAGAATAAAATATCCCCATTTGATGTTAAGGTTTGACCAATATTTTTTAAGGTTGAATTATAATTATCTATATTTTCATTTGAAAGAAGTGCATTACCAAATAATATCTGCCCAGCACTACCGTGACCAATTATATGAATGGCAGAATAATTTTTTTCACCTTCTAAGGTTTGCTCAATTTTCTTAAACCCATCCTCATTAGCATCAATTAAAACAACTTTTGTATTTTTATCAAATGAGCTTGTTAAACTCTCGTAATCTGTGATTTGAGTATCAATAAATACAATCTGTTTTTTTCGAGCTTTGTCCCTTGTTATATTTATAAAGGGCAAATCATTAGTATCAGACGTCTTTACTTCTTTAAATTTAGCTATTTCTTTTGCATTTTTTGTTGATAATTTTTCTTTATTGCTCTCGTCAACTATATCTAAAAATGTAGATGCCCCTGCTCCATCGAGCATGATTCTTTGTTCCAGTGCCTCTATGAAGAATTTTTTTTTTGGCATAGGAATAAAAATTATTTTTTACTAAATTGTTGATTTTTTTTATCTATCTTTTTTGGAAGATGGAATGTTTCGTTATTCAAAATTGAATTTTGATTAAAAGAATTATTAATTTCATTTAACTCATCTGAGAATTGAAATAGTTTTTTTTTAAATTTTTCAACTTTTTCTAATTTTTTAAGTTTAATTAATCTTTTTTCTTCTTCAATTTTAGCTAATCTTTCTGCTTCAATTTTAGCTAATCTTTCTGCTTCTAATCTTTTCTCTTCCTCAATTTTTGCTAATCTCTCAGCTTCAATTTTAGCTAATCTTTCTGCTTCTAATCTTTTCTCTTCCTCAATTTTTGCTAATCTCTCAGCTTCAATTTTAGCTAATCTTTCTGCTTCTAATCTTTTCTCT
Organism: uncultured Pelagibacteraceae bacterium; assembly: GCA_902551985.1. Lineage (GTDB taxonomy): Bacteria > Pseudomonadota > Alphaproteobacteria > Pelagibacterales > Pelagibacteraceae > Pelagibacter. The sequence goes on from CACDFI010000003.1 coordinate 125,918, forward strand.
TCATCAATTTTTGCTAATCTATCAGCTTCAATTTTAGCTAATCTTTCTGCTTCTAATCTTTTCTCTTCCTCAATTTTTGCTAATCTCTCAGCTTCAATTTTAGCTAATCTTTCTGCTTCTAATCTTTTCTCTTCCTCAATTTTTGCTAATCTCTCAGCTTCAATTTTTGCAAGTCTTTCAGCTTCTAATCTTTTCTCCTCTTCAATTTTAGCTAATCTTTCTGCTTCAATTTTTGCAAGTCTTTCTGCTTCTAATCTTTTCTCTTCTTCAATTTTAGCTAATCTTTCTGCTTCTAATCTTTTCTCCTCTTCAATTTTTGCTAATCTCTCAGCTTCAATTTTTGCTAATCTTTCTTTTTCTAATCTTTTAGCTTCTTCTATCTTTGCTAATCTTTCAGCCTCTAATTTTTTAGCTTCTTTTATTTTTCTTTCTTTTTCGAATTTTGCAGATCGTAATTTTAAAATTTCTATCTCATTCCATTTTTCTAATTTAGCTGCTACCAATATATCTTTCATCATTTGTGGTTTTGCTAATCTTATTCTTCTAATTTCAGGATCTACAATAAATGTAAATGTATCATCCACTGATGTATTTATATTTTTAGCTGTGACCTTAACGTTAACTTCCTCAACGTCACCCTTCAGCTCATTGTTAATAATAAATTTTCTTTGAGTAGGTAAAAAATTAATCCAATTAGGTAATTTAGAATTATCTTCTAAACTTGCGCTATAATTTGTATTTCCATAGCCTTGCAAATCAAAAGTTTTTTTATCAAATTGAAATTCATTAAAATTTCTATCGCTTGTTTTCTGTGCAGATGGATTTTGTTTATTAATTGGTAATGCAATTTTTGCTAAATATTTTTTTCCATTATTATCAAAGTTATTTTTAATAAAAGATGCATATGTTTTAACATCCATTTTTTTGGCATATTTTTCCATATTTTCTTCAGTAACATCAATTCCTGTAGAGCTATAAATCTGTCCTATTGCATGCTGAAGCTTTGTAAATGCAATGTCGTGTCTTAATTCAGCAACTAATAAACTAGCTTGTTCTCTAATCAATTCTAATTGTCCAAAACGTGCAATTATTTGAGCGTTTTTTACTTGTTCAGTAATTTTTCTTGAAACATCTAAATATCTTTGAGCTGTTTCAAACTCCTCTAATGCCACATTATAATCAATATTAGCGATATGAATTTGAGAAAGTACCGTCATTGATAAAGCTAATCTCTGTTCTTTTATAATTTCGGTATTTACCTCATTTACTTTTTTAATATTTGGAATATTAAATACATTTAAAAGGTTTGCTCCAATTGTTGCACCAAATTGACTGTTTGTTTTTTGCATTACATAGTCATTTGAAGTTGAAGTATAAGCAGCATTAAAGTTTATACCAGGTAGTAAACTTACCATTCCTGCTTTAGCCTGTTGAAGTGAAATTCTTTCTTGGTAGTGGTTTTCTATTAGCTCTGGTCTATTTTGTAAGGCATACGTCTCCATTTCCTCTATAGTCATATCTAACACGGTCAGTGGGTCTTGAGTTGTAACTAATTTATAGTTTTGATTAGGCATTAAACCCATCAAAGTTCCTAATTGAATTTTTGCATCAATAAAACTTTGTTTTTGTGTTTGTAAAGCTCTTTGAATATCTAATAATTCCTTTTGATATAAAAGTGCATCCATTGGTTTTGATAACAATAATTCTTCAATTTTTTTTGAGTCATTTAGAGCAAGATTTACATCAACAAGTAATGGTCCATATTTTTTTAACAATTTGTCAGCAGACATAGAACTCCAATAGGCTCTGATTACTTCTCTTACTATGTTATGAGCTGCTTTAGTTTCGTTTTCTTCTGAAATTAAATATCGATCAGCATTCTGTCCAGCTCTAATGTAAGATAACCCAAAATCAAGTGCATTCCATGTGAAACCTATATCTTGATTTAAAAGATCTCTATTTGAAGACGTAGAATAATCCGAACCAATAGATCCTGCTCTATCACTTGCAGGGACAGTGGCGCTTGTGCTTGCTTTGTAATATTCGCTTCCTGAGTACCCTGCATTAGCTGCAAGTTGTGGCAGCATTTCAAATTTCACTTTATTAATTTGTCTCTCTGATAAAGCGTTTTCTAAAAGTTTTACTCTTAATTCCTTATTATTTTTTATAGCAAGAGCAATTGCGGTATATAAATCAATTTCTATCTCATCTTCCCAATTTAAATTACTATTCTTAATTGCATCAATTTTTTTAATGTCTTCTTTAGATTTACTGATTATTTCACTCTTCTCAATTGGGTCTAGGTTTCTTGCGCAAGACGCAAGCACAACCATACTTAAAATCGCTAAAATTCTGGTTATTTTGAGCATTTCCCTCTTAAATTTATTAAAAATCAATTAACTTTTTTTTATGTATGAAGGGTTTTTTAAAAAATGCAAAATTGATTGTCACCATTTTGGGCAGAATTTTATTATCTTTTTGTACTAAATTTCCTAATTTTTTTCACTTTACACTGAATGCGATGTTAGTGCAGTTTGTTTAAGTTACCCATTTTGGGCGAAAAATGATTTTTATTTTTAGATATAAGTATATTATTAAATTGATGCAACTTCAGGCTGATAATATTGCTCCAAAAGTAAATTTTAGTAAAAAAAGTAAAACAAAAAGGATTATCCATGCCACTATATGGTTGATGGTAAGAGAATTAAAAAAATATAAATTTTTATCAAAAAAAAATTAATCTATATGAAAAATTCATCAGAAAATAAAAATAAAATAAATCTAAACAAAAAAATAAAAGTTTCTTTAAGTGGTAAAACAAAAATAATCTCTGGAAATATATTTTCAAAAGAAAAAGGGAACAGTCAAATCAAAGTTAAAGCTGGTCAAAAAATTATTGGTAAAATAAAAACATCTAACAAGTAAAAAATTAATTTATCACCTTTATCATTTCAAAACAAAGTTTTGAAACTTTCAGATGAACTCTCTCTAAATTCTTTATGAGATTTTTTTCCTTTACAATATTAGTTGGAAGAAAATAAAGATTTTGTTTATTTTTTGTTAAAGTTTTATTTTTTATTAATATAGCAAGATACCTTGTTACTGTTTCTCTTGGAATGCCTGTCAACTCTGAAAGAGTTGTTGGATTAAGACCTCTATTATTTTTTTTTCCTGTTAGGTTTAAAAAAAAATTTTCTGTATAATTTTCACTATTCAAATCAAATTTAAAATCTTTAGTATTATACATTTGATTCAATGCGCAAGTTCCAGCAAGATACCAACATCCTAAAGTAGAGTGATGTTTTTTCCAAATTATTGAAATGGAAACAATCATTTCCAAAAAATTACACCACAATAATGAAAAACTATTTTTTAAATTAATTGAATTTGCATTTAATTTTTTTTCATATTTTATTTGAAGATTTAAATTATTTAATATTACTGATAAACATTTTTTTAAAGAATTTTCATATATAGTGGTCTTAATATCTGACAAACAATTATTTGGTTTTACAATTATATTTTTTTTATCAACTGTGATTAAATCATGATCAATTAATTTATTTATGTTTCGTCTTACTGTTTCTCTTGGGTATTCTAAAACTTCAGCAATCTCAGATTTTTTTAAAATTAAGGGTTCAAGTTCACTAATATTTAATAAATCATTATAACTATATTGCACTTTTTTTTCTTTGATTGATTGAAATGATTTAAGAATTAAATATGAAAGAAGTAAATTGCAATCCAGATCTTTTAAAATCGAATTTTGCGCGTCAAATAAGTATATGGAAACCAATTCGAAATGAGCTCGTGAATATTCGCCTTGAAATTTTATTATTGAGGAAAGAATATCTTTTTCACTAACTGTCATAAATAAATTATGCCCAATATGGTGAATTTATCAAACTCTTAAATTTCACCAATGAAATGGTGAATAATTGTTCTATTTTGTGGTTCTAAACGGTGTTCAAACAAATAAATTCCCTGCCATGTTCCTAAAAGAATTTCATTTCTTTTAATACTGAAAGAAATTTGATTGTTCGTTAATGCAGATTTTATATGTGCAGGCATATCATCTTTGCCCTCTGTTGTGTGGATATATAATGAGTTATCCATAGGAGCTAACTTATTAAAATAATTTATTAAATCAATTTGAACATCAGGATCAGCGTTTTCTTGAACAATTAAAGAGGCGCTTGTATGTTGGATTGTTAAATTAAGTATTCCATTTTTAAAATTATTTTTTTTAACCCAATCAATTGTATTATTCGTAAATTCATAAAGTTTTTGTCCGTTTGTATTAATTTGTAAATTGTAAAACTCTTGTATCATGTATTAATTCAATTTTTGTGATGTCATTTCATATAAGCGGCTTACTGTTCTTTTAAATGGCTCTTTAAGACTATTCGCTGAACTTAGTAAGTTAATTTCTACTTCTGATTTAATCATAAGTGGTATTTTTTTTTCATAAATAATGTCTATGAATGTTATAAATCGTTGTTGTTGATTTGAGTTATTTTCATTAAAGTTAGGAAGATTTTCAATAAAAATTAAGTCACTCTGTTTTGCAATTTCAATATAATCCTCGGAACCCAAGTTTCTATTAAACATTTCATCAAATGTAAACCTAACAACTCTATCGTAAAAATTTTCAATCAATAATTTTCGACCTTTAACTTCTATTACCTTAGTTATTTTTTTTTTATTTTTTGTCACTTTTCTAAAAAACTTATTGAATTTAAAATTCGATGATTTATCCAGTGGATATAAAAATCTATCTAAAGAAATATTTTTACTAGTTCTATAATCTTCGTCAATTTTGAGTTCTATTTCTGAACAATGATTTTCTAAAATTTTAATAAATGGTATAAATTGGTCTCTTTGAAGTCCATTTTTATATAAATCTTTTATATTTGTATTAGAGGAAAAAATCACTTTTATATTATCCTCAAATATTCTCTCAAACAATTTGCCTAAGATCATTGCATCCACAATATTTGTAACTTGAAATTCATCTAAATAAATTATTTTTGACTTATTAGATAAATTTTTAACAAATTTCTCTAAGCCGTTATCTTTGCCATTTTTTTTATTTTCATGAATAAAATCATGAAATTTGATCATAAATTCGTTGAAATGTTGTCTTAATTTTTTTTCTTTTAATGTTTCATAAAAAAAATTTAAAATCATGGTTTTTCCCACGCCAACGTCACCTACTAAATAAAAACCCGATTTATCATTTTTTTTTTTTAATATTTTTTTTAGAAAAGGCTTATCGAAGTTTTGATTGTAAAATTCGCCTAATTTATCAATTATATTTGTTTGATTTTCATTTATTTCGTATTCTTTTTCCTTACAAAATTTTAAGAACAAATTGTTTAAACTCATTTTTTTGTTTTAAAATCTATTCCATATTCCGATCTAGGTCCTTTTCGCAATCCATATGGACCAGCTATAAAAAGAGTTAATGGTCTCGTTCCTGGTTCTAAATCTACTCTATGAAAATTATTGGCCGATCTAAATCCAATATAACCTGGTGATCTCCAAACCCTTCCGGTTTTTAGAGTTTCCCAATACCCACCTCTTAATATTATTGTAATAAATGGGAATAAATGATTATGGACACCATCTCCATGATCGTCATCTAACATTTCATGTATTAATATATTAAAAGGAAACCATTTAGGTCGATGGCGAAATAATAAGTAATATCTATTCATCCAAGGTTTTGCTTTATCAAAGTGAGGATGGGAAGGTCCTCTATCTAAAACCACTTTTTTTCTACCTAGTTTGTCTAAAATTTTTAAAAACATCAGTTTATTTTTACAACAGCATTATCTTTTATCAAATACATGCTATTTTTAAAAATAAATGGTCTAGAAATTTTTGAGCCATGTATTTTTGTAATTTTTTCTTGTGCACCTGTAAGTGAATTAATTGTTAATAAATGTCCATTGCTCAAAGATACAAATAGCTTGTATTTTCCATGTATAAAACCAATTGGTTTTATCTCATTTCTATTTTTTAGATTTATAAAGATATCAGTGATTCTTAAAATATTACCGGTACGATCATCTATTACAAAAAGATATCCTTCGATAGAGATTGCAAAAATAAGTTTTTCAATTACCGTTGGTCTTAAACTTGAGTTTATTGATTGAGTCCATTTAATCACACCAGACCTTGCATCAATAGAAAAAAATTCATTTTTATTATTTGAAAAATAAATTGTGTTATTTGCAAATACCATATCTGAATTTTCTAAAGTAAATGCATCTTGATATATTAAATTACTTTGTGTAGGCGTCTGCCAGACTAAACTACCATTATTTGCATCGAGAGCTGTAACATCTCCTAAATTATTAATAAAAAAAACAATCTCATCTTTTAAAATAATCGAATTTTTTTTTTGGGATTTTATGAATGAATTTTCAGTTTTAAAATTCCATAATTCAGTTCCATCTTCAGATGAAATTGCTCGAATAACATTATCAAAATCGATAGTTAAAAATGTATCATTGTAAACTTTAATATCAGAGTTAAATGAAGATGAGCTATATTTTGTCCAAACAACTTTACCATCTTCCAAGTTTACAGCATAAATTTTTGACAAATTATCAGTTACGATTAGTTTTTTATCAACTTGAGCAAAATACAATATTGGATTTAGTTTTTTTTCTTTTTTGTTGTAGTTATTAATTTTCCATATTTCTTGAAGATCCTTATTTAACATAAATATCGAACCATTTCCGTTAAAAAAAATAATTTTTTGATCATCTGTAAAAAATAATTCAGGTTGATTTGAATTAAATTTTTTTATTTTTCTTATTTTATAATTTGAGATTTTTTCATAATTAGTATCAAAATTAATATTTCCATTATTATTAGTGTTATTTTTAATAAAAGGATTTAAGTCAAAAGTACTTAATTTTTTAATTTTCAGTTGCGGATTGAACTCTTTTTTAATTGGATCATTTTTTTTGAATATCTTAACAAGGTTATCTTCAATTTCATTTTCTTTTTTGGATAGGCTGCAGTTTGATATTAATATAAAAATAATTATATATATAATGGTTTTATTCACTGAAGTCTGAACGTAATCTTTTTTGGGCTTCCAATTTAATTTTTGGACTAATATTTTCCATCTCTATTAGTTGATTAAAAAATTCTTTGGATTTCTGCTTTTGATTTTTTGATAAATAGTATTCCGCCATTAGGTACAATGATTGTGGTTTCCACATGCTCTCTGATTTTATTATTGGATTTAGAATAGTTAATAATTCATTTTCTTGAACAAAATCAGAATTAAACAAACCTTTTTTATATATGGTTAAGTTTTTAATTTCTTTTTCAAGAGAAACTTCATTTATAAGTAAATCAAAGTATAAGTTTATCTCCTCATTAGATGTAATTAAATCATTATCCAATAAGAAGAAAAAGGCTAGTGGTGAATATGTTTTATCTTTGACGTTTATTATTTCAATTAATTCATTGTTTATATTTTTTTGACCGTTATCAAAACTCGTAACTATCTTATTAAATTTGTTGGCTAACTTTTCCTTATTTCTCGAATTAAATTCTTGATAACCAAAAAAACTGATTAATATTAAAACTATCAATAATAATATAGAAACTAACTGTTTTCTTTTTGTAATTAAAAAATTTTTTAATTTTTCAATTTTTGTGTTTCTATTAATAATTTCTATTTCTTCATCCATTTATCATATTCCTTAGAACATATTGCAAGATACCACCGTTCTTATAATATTCTAACTCATTTTTAGTATCTATTCTGCACAACATTTTTATTTTTTTAATGTCGCCTGTTGAGTATTTAATTTCGACTTCCAAGTGATCACCTGGGTTTATACCTTTTTCTAGACCTAATATTGAAATTTGTTCTGAGCCTTTTAATTTTAGATTCTGTCTATTCATATTATCAATAAATTGTAAGGGCAAAACTCCCATTCCAATGAGGTTAGATCTATGAATTCTTTCAAAACTCTCCGCAATTACTGCCTTAATACCTAATAGCTTTGTTCCTTTTGCTGCCCAATCTCTAGAAGAACCAGTTCCATACTCTTTTCCTCCAAATACTACTAAATCAACTCCTCTTTTTTTATATTCCACTACTGCATCATAAATTGGCATAACTTTTTCTTCAGGATATAATTTTGTAAAACCACCTTCCGTACCAGGAGCCATTTCATTTTTAATTCTGATATTAGCAAATGTCCCTCTCATCATTACCTCATGATTACCTCTTCTTGATCCATAGGAATTATAATCTTTTGGCAAAATCTGGTGCTTCATAAAATAATTTCCTGTTGGACTTTCTTTTTGTATGCTTCCTGCAGGAGATATATGATCAGTAGTAACCATATCCCCTAATATTAATAAGGGTCTCGCATCTTTGATTTCCTTAAAACCCTCAGGTTCATCTGACAAATTTTCAAAAAATGGCGGTTTTTTTACATATGTTGAGTTTTCTTCCCAATTATAAATACTTCCTTTATCAACTTTAATTTTTTGCCATTGCTCTGGTCCCTTAGAAACGTTTGAATATCTATTTACAAACATTTCAGGATTTAATGATTTAATAAGAGTATCCTCTACTTCTTTATTTATAGGCCAAATATCTTTTAAGTATACTTCTTTTCCATCACTATCTTTACCTAAAGGATCTTTATATAAATCCATTCTCATTGATCCAGCAATTGCATAAGCCACTACCAAAGGTGGAGATGCAAGATAGTTAGCTTTAACTAGTGGTGAAATTCTGCCTTCAAAATTTCTATTGCCAGATAAAACTGAGACGGCATATAAATTATTTTCTTTAACTGCATCAGTGATATTATCTGGTAGAGGTCCCGAGTTACCAATACAGGTGGTGCATCCATAACCAACTAAGTTAAAGCCTAATTTATCTAAATATTCACTTAAACCAGCTTTGTCTAAGTAGTCTGTAACCACTTGTGATCCAGGGGCTAATGAAGTTTTAACCCATGGTTTAACTGTTAATCCTTTCTTTATTGCATTTTTAGCCAACAAACCTGCACCAATTAATACATTAGGGTTTGAAGTATTTGTGCATGAAGTAATAGCCGCAATTAATATATCACCATCCTTGATTTCAAAATCAGCTTTTTCAACTTTAGCAATCGTAGGCTCTTTTTTTTTACATACATCCTCAAAGACTTTAATAAAATTTTTAGATGCATCTGTTAAGAGAACCTTATCTTGAGGTCTTTTTGGTCCAGATATTGTTGGAACTACAGTAGACATATCTAAGGACAAAGTATCGGTAAATACCATATCATCACTTGCCCATAAATTTTGTTCTTTTGCATATTTTTCTACAATCTGAATATTATCTTTAGATCTTCCAGAGAATTCTAAGTATTTTAAAGTTTCATCATCTATAGGAAAAAAACCACATGTTGCTCCATACTCAGGAGCCATGTTCGCAATAGTTGCCCTATCAGCAAGTGTTAAATTTTTAAGCCCTTCACCATAAAATTCCACAAATTTACCGACGACACCCTTGTCTCTTAACATTTTTACAACTGTTAACACAAGGTCAGTCGCAGTTGTACCCTCTGGAAGTTTATTTTTCATTTCAAATCCAATGACCTCTGGTATTAGCATAGATATTGGTTGACCTAGCATTCCTGCTTCTGCTTCAATTCCTCCTACTCCCCACCCAAGCACAGATAATCCATTAACCATTGTCGTATGGCTATCAGTTCCAACTAGTGTATCTGGAAATAAGTATTCTTTTTGTTCAAATTTTTCATTCCACACTACCTTTGATAAGTATTCTAAATTTACTTGGTGACAAATTCCAGTTCCTGGGGGAACAATTCTAAAATTATCAAACGCTTGTTGACCCCACTTTAAAAAAGAATATCTTTCAAAGTTTCTATCAAATTCAATATCAACATTTTCTTTTAATGAACTCTTTGTTGCAAACTTATCCACTTGTACGGAGTGATCAATTACCAAATCTACTGAGGAAAGAGGATTAATTTTATTTGGGTCTTTATTTTTTTCTTTGACTGTATCTCTCATTGCTGCAAGATCAGCTACAGCTGGTATACCAGTATAATCTTGTAAAAGCACTCTTGCAGGTCTATATGCAATTTCAGTTTTTGATTTTTTTGTATTTAGCCACTCTTTAATTGATAATATTTGCTCTTTATTTACTGTTATATTGTCCTCATATCTCAGAAGATTCTCAAGTAAAACTTTGATTGATTTTGGTAATTTATTAATACCCTCTAAACCATTTTTTTCAGCTTCTTTTAGTGAATAAATAGAATAATTTTTCCCATTTATATTTATTTCTTTTAATGAATTGAACGAATTTTGATTTCCAGGCTTCATAATACTAGTAATAAAAAGTTGCTATACAGCTTAGTAAGAGTGCCGACATAACATAATTAAACCATTTAATAAATTTCTCATTTGTCGCGAATTTCCTCATAAATTTTCCAATAATTGTCCAAAAAATAATACTAATAACTGCAAATATGAAAGCAATACTTAATAACCAAATTGAATAAGAAATGAAATTACTACCTGATTCTACGTATGTTGATACTGCAATAATTGCAACTATCACACCTTTTGGATTTAAAAATTGATAAAGAAATGTTTCCATAAAATTTACTGGCCTTAATTTTTCATTTTCATCAGAGGATTTGGAGAAAGATATTTTGTATGACAAATATATTAAAAATGCTGTTCCAGTAAAAATTAAACCTTTTTGAATTATAGGATAAAGCTTAAAAATATTTATTAAACCAAAATTTATAACTGCTAACATGAATGTAAAACCAAAAATCACTCCTAACATTAAAGGAATTGTTTTTTTAAACCCATGATTAAATCCTGAATGTGACGCTACAATATTATTTGGTCCAGGCGAACAGCTTGTTACAAACATAAACAAACAAAGAGACAGCAATTCAGGATGCATTACTATGCTACAGGCAAACCATTTTCAACTTTTTGAGACGGATGAACAAGTATAACTTTGCCTTCTTTGTCAATAGAGCCAAGAATTAAAACTTGGGAAACAACACCTGCTATATTTTTTTCTGGAAAGTTACAAACTCCTATAACTTGTTTTCCAACTAAATTTTCTTCATTATAATAATGAGTTATTTGTGCAGATGATTGTTTAACGCCTATTTCCTTTCCAAAATCAACTTCAACAACAAGTGATGGTTTTCTAGCTTTTTCATTTTTTTTTACTGATATTACCGTTCCTACTCTAATGTCTACTTTGTCATATGTATCGTATGTTATTTGTTCTTTCATAAATTTAATATATAATTAATAAATAATGAGTACAGGAAATAATTTAGAAGATATATACAATAATTCGATAAAAATTCTTAAAGATTTAATTGCATTTAAAACAATATCTGGTGAAGATAATAACCAACTTATAGATTATTGTGACGATATATTAAGTTCTTTAGGGGCTTCTTCTTTTAAAACCTATGACGAAGAAAAAAAAAGAGTAAATCTTTTTTCAACTTTAAAAGCAAAAAAAAATAGCAATAAGAAACCTATTATTTTATCTGGACACACAGATGTTGTTCCGGTTTCAAAAGACTGGGCAACAGACCCTTTTGATGCAACAATAAAGGAAGATAAATTATTTGGCAGAGGATCGTGTGATATGAAAGGTTTTATTGCATGTACATTAGCTTACGCACCAATTTTCTCCTCATCAAATTTGGATAGAGATATTCATTTTTCATTCACTTTTGATGAAGAAACAGCATGCAAAGGTGCACCAATTTTGATTACAGAGCTGAAAAAAAGAGGCATTAAAGATTGTATTTGTATTGTTGGTGAACCAACAAATATGAAAATTATTGATGCACATAAAGGATGCTATGAATATACAACCTATTTTGAAGGTCTTGCTGGACATAGTTCGGAACCAGATAAAGGTGTAAGTGCAGTTGAATTTGCTGCAAGATATGTAAATAAACTTCTAGAATTAAAAGAAAAATTGAAAGAAAGAGAACTAAAAGACTCTATCTTTAATCCTCCATATTCAACTTTGCAAGTTGGTGGAATATTTGGCGGAATTGCTCATAATGTGATTGCTGATAAGTGTCATGTAAATTGGGAAACAAGACCAGTAGTTAAAGAAGATGGAATTTTTTTAAATCATGAAATAGATAGATTTACCAACGAGACTCTGTTGCCTGAAATGAAAAAAATATATCCAAAATCTAGTATTAAAAAACATATTATTGGTGAAATAACCGGTTTTGATAGAATTTCTAATTCTGAGGCATGTGAATTTGTATCTAGCATTACTGGGGATAATTCGAGAGAAGTAGTTTCATTTGGAACCGAAGCAGGATTATTTCAAGAAATAGGAATAAGTACAGTTGTATGTGGTCCAGGATCAATTCAGCAAGCTCACAAAATTGATGAATTTATAAAACTTTCTGAAATAAAAAAATGTATTAGTTTTTTAGATGGTGTAAAAAATAAGTCTTTGAATTAATTCCAACCACCAACAGATTTAACTTCTAAAAATTCAAGCAAACCTTCTTTTCCAGCCTCTCTACCAATTCCTGAATGTTTAAATCCTCCAAAGGGAGCATCAACTGCAATACCTGCCCCATTAACATCTACCATTCCAGATCTAAGTTTTCTTGCAACTCTTTGTACCTTATCGTTATCTTGTGTTTGAATATAATTTGTTAATCCATAATCAGTGTCATTTGCAATCTTAATAGCTTCCTCTTCAGTTTCAAATGGAATTACAGATAAAACTGGACCAAAAATTTCTGTTCTTGCAATTTCCATATCGTTATTAACATCTGCAAATACTGTAGGTTTTACGTAATAACCATCTTTTAATCCCTCAGGTTTTCCTGGGCCGCCAGCAACTAATTTTGCACCTTCATCTATTCCTTTTTGAATTAATCCTTGAATTTTATTAAATTGTACATCTGAAATTACTGGGCCTATATGCTCACCCTCTTTATTTGGGTCATCTACTTTAAATTCACTTGCATACTTTTTAAGTCTTTCAATAGCATCATCATAAATTGGTTTTTCAACTAACATTCTTGTAGGTGCATTACAAGATTGCCCAGAATTTCTAAAACATCTTAAAGCGCCCCTCTCAATAGCTTCTGCATCAGCGTCTTTAAATATTATATTTGCTCCTTTTCCTCCCAACTCTAAACTCACCCTTTTAAAATCTTTAGCAGCATTTTGTGAAATTAATGCTCCCGCTCTTGTAGAGCCAGTAAATGAAATCATATTTATATCAGGATGACTAGTTAATGCATCCCCAGTAGTTGCACCATCTCCATTTACTAAATTAAATACACCTTTTGGAAACTTTGCTTCATCTATTAATTCCGCAATTATCATTGCAGATAATGGTGCTAACTCTGAAGGTTTTAAAATCATAGTACACCCAGATGCTAAAGCAGGAATAACTTTTAAAGTAACTTGATTTATAGGCCAGTTCCAAGGAGTAATTAATGCGCAAACACCTTTTGGTTCATAAATTAATCTTTGATTTTTAGCATGTTCTCCAAGTGGTTTTTCAAACTCAAACTCTTTTAAATAACGAATGAAAGATTTTGTATGACTAGCACCAGTTCCTGTTTGAAGTTTTGAAGCAAAATCTTTTGGTGCGCCCATTTCTTGAATAATTGCATCTGTAATATCGCTCCATCTTTTTTTATAAAGTACATAAAAGTCTTCCAATAATTCGACTCTCTCTTGTTTTGAGGAAAATCCCCAAGTTTTAAAAGCCTCTTTAGCTGCTAATACTGCATCATTAATATCCTCTTTGCCCCCTAAGGAAATTACTGCGCAACTTTTTTCAGTTGCAGGATTAATAACTTGGATATCTTTTTGATTTTTTGGTGCAACCCATGAACCATTAATATAAAAATTTTTCTTTTCAATCATGCGCGCAAACTATCCTTTATTTATGATTTTGCAAATAAATTTGTCAATTCGTAAACAATCGTAGCAGCTGCAAGAGAAGTAACTTCAGCATGATCATATGCGGGAGCAACTTCTACAACATCTGCAGAAATTAGATTTAGACCTGACAATCCTCTTAAAACATTTACCATTTCTCTTGTTGTCATACCTGCAATTTCAGGCGTTCCTGTCCCTGGAGCAAATGCAGGATCCAATACATCTATATCAATAGATAAATACAAAGCATTATCTCCTACTCTTTTTTTTATTCTTTCTGCAATTTTATCAGTTCCTTCTGTTTGAAATTCATCACAATGAATTATTTTAAAACCAAAACTCTCATCATTCTTTATATCATCTCTGCTGTAAAGTGGACCACGTATCCCAACATGCATGGAAGCATCATCTAAAAATAAATTTTCCTCACGCGCTCTTCTAAAAGGAGTTCCATGAGTATATGGAGCTCCAAAATAAGTATCCCAAGTATCCAAATGTGCATCAAAATGAACTAATGATACTGGTCCATTGTTTTTTTTGTTAGCTGCTCTTAGCAATGGAACTGCAATGGTATGATCCCCGCCTAAACTAATTATTCCACCCACTTTATCTAATAAATCCGTAGCACCAACTTCAATTTGTTTTATTGCTTCATCAATATTAAACGGATTACATGCAATATCTCCCGCATCTGCAACTTGCTGCACTTTGAAAGGCTCTACATCATAGCTTGGATGATAATTTGTTCTTAAATGCCTTGATGCTTGTCGTATACTCTGTGGTCCAAATCTTGCACCAGGTCTGTAACTTGTTCCAGAGTCAAAAGGCACTCCCACAATTGCTACATCACAACTTTCTACATCTCTTAATTCAGGCAATCTGGCAAATGTCGATGGTCCTGCGTATCTGGGTACTTTTGTTCCACTTACTGGTTGGATTGGTTTTTTATTTTTGTCTTTCAATTTTTCGAGCTATTTCTATTAATAAATTCAGCTGCTTTTTTAAAATCATTGATATTTTTTTGATGCATAGAAAGCTCTTTATTCGAATTTGAGGAAAATAGAATTATTATTAAAGCAATTATAATAGCTGCAGCATAATAAAATGGCATTTTTTTCTTCCAAGATATTAAAATCTTTTCAGCGTTATCTACTTGTTTTTTTGTTGGTCTATTTGCCATAATGCTAGTTTACCAAAGGTTTACCAGTTTTCAATGTATGTTTAATTCTATTTTGAGTTTTTTCTGTCTCTATTAGTTTCATAAAAGCATCTAATTCTAATTTGTATAGATCATCCTCTGATAAAGTATGTTCCAAAGTAGTATCTCCGCCACTCAAAACTTTTGCTAGTTCTTTTCCAACTTCCATACCATGATCAAGTATAATTTTATCATTATATAATTTCTCTAACATTTTTACCATTTTTTCATAAACTTTTTTTCCAGATAGATTAAATGAAACTTCCTCTGGTGGAGTAAAATCTTTATTGTGTTGAATAATATCTTTAGAAACTGATAATAAACTATTTCTACTCATTATTTTTTTATCCTCTGGTCTTAAGTATTTTAATGGTTCAGCTTCAATTGGAGAAGTTGCAGTTTTTGCGTAACCAATAATATCAAATACTTTTAATGGTGCATAATCAGGATCATTTTTAGCTTCATTTGTTTGAGACCATCGCCACAACATTTCCTTACAGCCCCCTCCTGCTGGAATTAATCCAACCATTGTTTCTACAAGACCAACAACAATATTTGTATGAGAAGCTACAAAATTACTTTGGCATAAAACTTCGAAACCTCCACCTAATGCCAATCCAGATGGAGCTGATACAACTGGAAATTTTGAGTACTTTAAATGCTTACAGGTTTCTTGAAAATATTTAACAAACTTTTCAATAGATTTAAAATCCCCATTATCTGCAAAGTTCATTGTATATGACAAGTTAACTCCAGCGGAAAACTGCATTGACTCATTTATAATTATTAGTGGTTTGTCTGTTGCATTTTTTAAACTATCCATTGAGTCATAATCTAATGCGTTAGCTTTCGTGGTAAATTCAACTATGTTAAAGTCATTAAATCTATATATCTCTGCTGAATTATTTTTATCTAACTTTATGGCTCTAGGTTTTATTTTTCCAAGTGTCTCAAGTTCAGTATATTGTTGTCTTTCTCCATAAAAGTTTTCATCCTTGCTTTTGGATAAATTCTCAAGAAACTTATTATTTTCAAAAGCATCTATTCTTTCAAAGAAATTCTTTACTCCAATTTCTTTCAACATTTCAAAAGGTCCTTTAGACCAGTTAAAACCTAGTCTCATTGCCTCATCGATATCATTAAATTTGTCAGTAATTCTTGGAACTAATGATGACGCATATTTTATTATTTTTGAAATTACAGACCAAGCATATTCTCCATACTTATCTTTTCTATTTATTAAATTAACAATATCCATCTTTTCTGATCCTAGATTAAACTTTTGTGACACTGAATATTCACCAGTTTCTAAATTAATACCTTCGAGAACTTTTTTCCCATCGGTTTTATTCATTCTATAAAATCCACCTTTACCTTTTCTTCCTGTGTAACCAGTTTCAATTAGTTTTTTTACAAGGGGAATTTCTTTTGCAACAACTTGGAAATCATCTGTTTCCGGAAGCTCTTTTATAAAGCTTTTTAAAACATCAGCCATCAAATCAATACCAATTAAATCATAAAGACCAAAAACACCAGTTTTTGGTATGCCCATAGGTCGGCCAAAAACTGCATCAGCTTCTTCAATTGTTAGTTTCATTTTAAAAGCTTCCGTCATTGCAACTTGCATTGCATAAACACCTATTCTGTTTCCTAGAAAGCCTGGGGTATCGTTACAGATTAAAGTTCCTTTTCCTAAATCTTTTTCACAAAAATTTTTGAGAGAATTTATCTGGTCTAAATCATTATTTTCATTTTTAACAATTTCTAATAAATCCATATATCTAACTGGATTGAAAAAGTGAGTTATACAAAAATCTTTTTTTTCATCGTCTGAAAGTTTTTCTGACAAAACTTTAATTGGAATTGACGAAGTATTTGAAGAAACTATAGACCCTTTTTTTCTTTCTTTAAAAATTTTTTCATAAATATTATGTTTGATATCAATTCTCTCGACTACAGCTTCGACTATCCAGTCTGCCTCTCCAACCTCATTAAAATTATCGTTTATATTCCCAACATTAATATTATTTATTTTTGACTTATCTATTAATAAAGGAGGTCTTGATTTTAAAATTCTATCTCTAGCTTTCTCAGATATTTCAGTTGTTAAATCCAATAATGTTACTGGGACATTAGCATTACACAATTGTGCAGCTATTCCGCTACCCATCGTACCTGAACCTATAACAACAACTTTATTAATTTTCATAATGAGAAAAAACTTATAGTAAAAATCTTCTTTAAGAGCAACTTAAAGCCGTTAAATAATTATTAAAAATTATCTAATTAATTTTGTAATCGATGGAATTATTGCAACCGCAAGAGCTATTTTAAACAATTCGCTAGGTAAAAAAGGATACAAGCCACCTGCTAATGCTTTATCATATCCAATAACCGAGCCTAAATAACCCACCCCGACTATAAAAATAATTGAAGTTGCAATTAGAAGTGAAATTAGACTTTTTAAATATGATTCATTAAAATTTTTCTCAGCTAAATAACCGATAAACCATGCTGCGATTGTCATCCCATAAAGATAACCTGCTGTTGGTCCTGTTAAATAAAGTAATCCACCACCTTTAGCAAACACTGGTAGTCCTACAGCTCCCTCAGTTAAATAAAGTAAAAGCGTAAAAAAAGCTAATTTAGAACCAAAAGTCATTCCAATAAGAAAAACAACAAATGTTTGCATAGTCATTGGCACTGGCCAAAATGGAACCTGCACTTTTGAAGAGATGGCTAAAATTAATGAACCAATTAACATTAAAGATATGTTCTGGTAATATGAATTTATTCTAAAATCTGAAAGTAAGTTTTTTATTAATGTTGAGTTGTTTTTCATAAGTAAAGTTTTAACACAAAATTAAATAAATTTTAAAATAATTAATTTAAATTGATTAAAATTGTTGTTTTTGTAATTCTTTAATAGGTATATGGCATCTAATTGCATTGCCACTATCAGTTAATTGCCATGGTGGTATTTCTTTTTTACAAATATCTCCAACAATTCTTGAACATCTGCCTTGAAAACTACATCCTTTTTCAGGGGGTCTTTCTTCAACAATATCCTCAGCAACTAATTTAGGTTTTATATCTGGATCTGGTTCAAGAACAGCGCCTAATAAAACCTCTGTATATGGGTGAGAAGGAAATTTATATACATCATTTGAAGGTCCTACTTCACAAAGTCTCCCTTGATAAAGTACAGCCACTCTATCACTTATAGCTCTTACAACTGCTAAATCATGTGATACAAAAATATATGTAGTTCCAAAATCTTCTTTTAATTGTTGTAATAAATTTAATACAGCAGCTTGAACAGAAACGTCTAAAGCAGATGTTACTTCATCACATAAAATTATATCTGGTTTTGCTGCGAAAGCTCTTGCAACTGCTACTCTTTGTTTTTCACCACCAGAAAGTTGTCTTGGATATCTTGACATATAAAATTCTCCAAGTCTTACTTTTTGGAGAAGATCTATAATATTTTTTTTTAATTTCTCGCCTTTTAATCCAAAATATAATTTTAATGGTTGTGCAATAATTTCTTCTACTGTATGGTTCGGGTTCAAAGACTCATCTGGGTTTTGAAATATTAATTGAATAATTCTTAAATCATTAGGATCTCTTTCTTTTAAATCAGATGATAAATTTCTACTTTCATCAAACTTTATTAAACCATCTTTAGTTCTTAGTAGTCCGGCAATAGATTTGAGAATTGTTGATTTTCCACTTCCTGACTCTCCTACTAAAGCTATTGTCTCTCCCTTTTTGATATCAATATTAATATCTTTTACTGTAGGGTTCTCATCAGAAATTCTATTGAAAATTTGATCTAAAAGTTTTTGTTTAGCGTAACTTATAGATACTTCTGATAAATTTAATATTTCTTTGTCTAATGATTTGTTCTTTATTTTGTTAACAGTTTGGCTAACTTCATTTTCGTTCACAAGTTGTTCATAATTAAAACATCTAACACTAGTATTTAAATCTTTTAAAAATTCTAGTTTAGGGGAATTGTTTTTACAATTATCATCTGAAAAGTTGCATCTATCAAAAAAACTACAGCCACCTTGAATTGTACCTGGTTGAGGTTGACTACCAGGCATTGACTCTGGAAGACCGGCTAAAGATAATTTTGGGATAGATTTAAGTAATCCATGAGTATAAGGATGAATTGGTTTTTTAAGGATATCTCTTGATGGACCCTCTAAAACTATTTCGCCTGAATACATAACAATAATTCTATCACTCACTTGAGCAATTGCTCCTAAATCGTGACTTACATAAACCATTGAAGTTCCAGTATCTTTTGCGATAAAATTTAGAAGTTCTAAAACATGAGCTTGTGTTGTTACATCCAATCCTGTTGTAGGTTCGTCTAAAAGAAGTAAATCTGGTGTACCAGCCAATGCCATGGCAACAGCAACTCTCTGTTGTTGTCCTCCTGAGAGTTCATGGGGATATCTTAACGCAATCGTCTCTGGCGAAGGAAGTCGAACTTTATTTAATAATTCAGAAATTTTTTTTTCTCTTTCAATTTCATCTAAATCTGAGTGTAATTGCAAAGCTTCATCAATTTGATAACCTATCTTTAAGTTTGGTGTCAAAGCTTGACCAGCATTCTGTGGAATCATTGCTATCTTTCTGCCTCTGATTTTTTCTAAATCTTTACTTTTCATTTTAAGCAAATTTGAGGAATTAAACTGACATTCTCCTCCAATAGTATAAAGACCATGCTTAACATATCCCATCATTGCTAATGCTAATGTGCTTTTTCCTGAACCAGATTCCCCTACTATTCCAACTGTCTCACCCTTTTTAATATTTGTGCTTATATTTTTTAAAATTAAGATTTCGTCGCCTTTTTTACTTCTAAATCCAATAGATAGATTTTTTACTTTTTGAATTATATCAGTCATCATTAAACAGGGGCTTTAGTTGATCTATCTATGCCTAAAGCTTTAGCAAAAGCATCTGCAGTTAAATTAATACCAATAATTAAACTACTTAATCCAACTATAGGCGCTATTACTGCCCAATAAGCGAAAGACATTAACCCTCTTGCATTTGATATCATTAATCCCCAGTCTGGAGTTGGAGGGCTAACCCCAAAACCTAAAAAAGATAGAGAACTAAAACCAAGCAGCATCCATGACCATCGCATAGCACCTTCAACCAAGATTGCATCTCTTACATTAGGAATTATCTCATTCCAAATAATTGAAAAATTACTATGTCCTCTTGCTCTTGCAGAAACTATAAAATCTTTTGCAATGACATCATGCGTTGCTGCTCTTGCAACTCTTACAATTCCCTTACCATAAAAAAAACCTAAAGCAGGTATCAATACTTCGGTAGATGTACCTAACAAAGATACAATCAATAACATTGCTAAAATCCATGGAATAGATAAGAACGCATCTACAATTCTCATAACTACATCATCAATTTTTCCTCCAACCAATCCACAAAATATTCCTAAAAGACCACCCCACAATAATGCTATTAAAGATCCAAAGAAAGTTATTGTGAGAGCCGTTCTTCCCCCTAAAATTGTTCTAGTAAAAACATCTCTTCCAAGATCATCTGTTCCAAACCAATATTCAGCTGAAGGAGCCTGAAGCATTAAGGTTGGGTCTATAGCTTTAAAATCATGAGGCGCGATATAAGGGCTAATAAATGCAAGAATTATATGAAAAACTAAGATACTAAGACCGATTAGTCCAGATGGTCTTGAAGCCATTGTAATTATAATTTCAGATAATTTTGCAAAAGCGCTTTTCTTCTCCTCTTTATAAATATTATCCACTTTCATATTACTTTCTTATTTGTAACGTTTTTAATCTAGGGTTAAGCATTAGTGTCAATAGATCAGCTAATAAATTTATACTTACATAGATAGATGCAAGAATTATTGCTAATGCTTGGACTGTTGGCAAGTCTCTGTTTGAAATTGACTCAATAACTAATCTTCCAAGACCAGGATAATTAAAGACAACTTCAGTTACTACAACCCCACCTAAAAGCCATGCAATAGTTAAAGCTACAACATTAATGGCAGGCAATAAAGCATTTGGTAAAACATGTTTGAAAACCATTTTCCAATAAGGAACTCCTTTTAGAATTGCCATTTGAACATACTCACTTGCCATTACTTGAATTACACTCGATCTTACCATTCGCGCCATGTGAGCTGTCATAATCATCGCTATAGCAACAACTGGTAAAATTATATTTGGTAACAACTCTAAGAAAGATACATCGGTTGGAACTATTACAATACCAGGCAACCACTCAAGCCATATTGCAATAATTAAAATTAATAAAGTAGCACTGATAAATTCTGGAATCGTCATTGCAAATATTGTAACTGTTGAAATTGCAACGTCAGGTAACTTATCTCTCCACAGAGCAGTAATAATTCCTAAAATTAAAGCTATCGGAATACCTATAAAAATTGCAGCTGATGCTAGTACTAGTGAATTTTTAATTCTAGGTCCTAAAACATCTTTTATAGGCATCTCTCCACTTAAAGAATAACCAAAATCTCCTTGAATAGCATTTAATGCCCACGATACATATCTTTCATATGCTGGAACATTTAAACCAAGCCTTCTATAACAAGCTT
Source organism: uncultured Pelagibacteraceae bacterium (assembly GCA_902551985.1). Taxonomy (GTDB): domain Bacteria; phylum Pseudomonadota; class Alphaproteobacteria; order Pelagibacterales; family Pelagibacteraceae; genus Pelagibacter. The sequence continues at coordinate 147,730 of CACDFI010000003.1, forward strand.
CTAATTGTTCACCAAAAGCCTGCCTTTCTAGATAAGTTGTGCAAGCATCCCCAGGTAAAACTTCAGTGCCGACAAATGTAATTATAGATACAATAAATAAAGTAATAAAACCTAATAAGATTCTCTTTATAATTAAAAAAAGCATAACAATATTAAATTTTAAATTATTTATTTTGAAATGAAAGAGGTTTTACAGGCCTACTTAAAGGCCTGTAAAACAAAAGTTATTACTGAACGCTTACTGTGTGCCATCTAATTGAAAAATACTCAACTTCGTCAAGATTTTTCACTCTAGAAGATGTAACAACAAGTCTAGACACATGGTAAGGAATCATTGTTCCAGACTCTTCCCATAATGTTTTCTGAGCATTGATGTATGCTGCTTTTCTTTTGCTAAATTTTAACTCACCTCTCGCGTCAGCTAAATTCTTATCAAAAGAAGCACTTTTATAGTATGACTCGTTCCATTTTGCTTCGCTATGATAAGCTTCATGCAAAATACTATCTGCTGGTCTTTCGTTCCAACGTGTCATTGCTACAGGCTTTTTCATCCAAGTTTCATTCCAATAACTTTTTGAAGGTGTCATTTGAATATCTGCTCTGATGTTAGCTTTAGCAAATTGTTGTTGTAAAACTTCAGCAATAGTTGGCCAAGTTGGTTCTTTTGTAGATACATGAATTGTGAAATCAATACCATCTGGGTAACCTGCCTCTGCAAGTAATTTTTTTGCTGTAGCTGGTTGTGGTGGACAATTCTTTTTCATTCTATATTGATCTGATGGTGCAACAGGAGTATCGCAAGATACAGTAGCTGCTCCAGCCATAACAAGATCAACTAATTCTTGTCTATCTACAGCTATTCTGACAGCTTTTCTTACTCTAGGGTCATCAAATGGAGCTACGTCAGTTCTCATTACCATACCTCTCCAGTTTCCTGTAGGAATAACTGATACGTTAAATTTTGAATTACCATCAAATATTTTTTTCTGATTGAATGGAACATATCTATTCATATCTATTTGACCAGTCAGCAAGGCTTGAATTCTAGCTTGACCATCTGGGATAGCTATTACATGTACCTCAGCGAGTTTCGGTGCTCCTTCCCAATAATTTGGGTTAGCTTTAAGAATTGTAGTTCCCTCTGCATCAAATTTATCAACCATAAACGGCCCAGTTCCAATACCTGTTTTCCCAATAGTATCGCCTGATCCATTTGGTATCATTCTTAATCTATAATCAGTTAATAAAAGTGGAAAATCTGCGAATGATGTGTTCAACTTTATTTTAACTGTATGTGAGTCAACAACTTCAATATCTGTTACTGCACTCATACTTTTTTTTGCAGGTGAACCAATTTCAGGATCTTTAACTCTCATCAAAGAGTATTTTACATCCTCTGCATCAAAATCAGATCCATCATGGAATTTAACACCTTTTCTTAAATTAAAAGTCCACTCTGTTGCATCTGCGTTACCTGACCAGTCAGTAGCTAACTCGGGAGAAGTAACTCCTTTAAGATCTTTTCTAACAAGACGGTTTTGAGTCATTATTACTACTTGAAATAGTCTTCCTTTAGTAATCGCATCTAAATTTGTGTCTTTTCCAAAACCAAGATCATGAGATAACTTAAAAACCCCACTTGAAGCGTTGGCAAATGAAAATGTTACAAATAGTGATACCAATGAAATTGATATCAATTTTAAAATGTTTTTCATAATTTCCTCTCTTTAAAAAAACAAAAGGTAACAATTAGATACTTATATAGCAACAGTCAAAATGGACATTTTTTATTTATTTTATTGGTGTATTCTGATTATCTACAAAAATAATAATGAACAATTTAATCAATAAATATAGGTTTACTGTAAAGCCAGTTAGCCTTGAAAATTCCAATTCATTAGAGCTTGCAAGATCAATTCAGGTTCACCCCTTAACTTATCAAGAATTGCCATATGATCCAGAATATTCAAATTACGCAGGAAGATTAACACTTGAAAAATTATCCAATGTAAGTCCTGAAGAAATGTATTGGAAAGCAAGGAGAGAAATTATTTTTAGGCATACAGGAGAACATCCATTTGAAATATCAGGACCAGATTCACTTAAATTTTTACAAAAAATATTTCCGAGAGATATTTCAAAAATTGCTGTGGGAAGATGTTCGTATCAGTTTGCTTGTTATCATGATGGTGGGATGATTACGGATGGTATACTTTTAAGAATTGATAAAGATAAATATTGGTTTGCGCAAGCTGATGGTGACCTATTTTCTTGGTATAAAGCACATTCTAAAAATTTGAATGTAGAAATTAATGATCCAAATGTTTGGGTAAGTCAAGTTCAAGGCCCATTGTCCATGAAACTACTTGAAAATTTAAGTAATGGTTTTTCAGAGAAAGATTGGAAATATTTTGATTGGAAAGAGTTACAAATTTTAGATCAAAAAGTAATAGTAAGCAGAAGTGGTTTTACTAATGAACTTGGTTGGGAAATTTATTTTAGGCCAGAAAATGAAACAGAGAAAATTGGTGATTATATTCTTGAGCAAGGAAAAAAATTAGGTATGATTTTGGTGGCTACACCAGGATTTAGATGTAGAAGAATTGAAGCTGGACTTTTATCTGCTGGACAAGATTTTTCAAAAAATACCAACCCTTTTTCGGTTGGTCTTGGAAAGTTTATAAATTTTGATAAAGAGGATTTTATTGGAAAAGATGCACTCATGTCATCAGAGAAAAAATGTATGACTTGGGGAATTAGGGTTGTGTCTGGAACTGCAGTTAAAGGAGAGAGTATTAAATTAAATGAAAAAGAGATTGGTAAAATAACCTCAAGCACATGGTCACCTTATCAAGTTTGTGGTGTTGGTATAGTTCACCTTAATAATCATAAAAATGGACCAGGTGATATAGTTTATGTTAAATGCACAGACGGGAAATTACATAAAGGTCAAATCTGTAAATTACCAATGTATGATGAAAAGGGAGAAATAGTAAGAGGTATAGACAGAAATATCCCAAATGAGCCAAAACCTTGGATTGGTGTTTAAGCTACAATTATTAAAAATATAACTAGTGAAGATCAAAAAAAAAATAATTACTATTGGAGGTGGAGGGTTTACTCATAACCAAGATGATGATCAGGAACAATTCATTTTAGACTGTATCAACAAAAAAAATTGCTCATTAGGATTTTTACCGACCGCTAGTAACGATGACTCAAGCAAAACTAAGCTATTTTATAAAAGGTTTGAAATTTCAGGTTTAAATGTGTCTCACTTTAATCTTATCTCTAGCGTAAAAGGTTTTGAAAATTGGCTTTCAAATCTTGATATAGTTTACGTTGGTGGTGGAAATACAAAATTCATGATCAAATATTGGAAAGAAAATAATTTAACTGGTCTTTTCAAAGAAGTTTATAATTCTGGTATAATTTTATCAGGCGTAAGTGCTGGTGCCGCATGTTGGTTCGATCACTTTCTAACTGACTCAGATGGACCTGGATTTAAATCTATGAACGGCATTGGGTTATTAACCGGAAGTTTTACACCACATTATTCGGACTCAAAAAGAGCGGAAAAATATAGAGAAAATATTAAAAACAAAACTTTACCAGATGGTATTGCTGTTGATGATGGTGTTGCGGTACTTTTTATTGACGGAAAACCAACAGAGGTTTATTCTTCTAGAAAAGGTCATAATGCTTATTTTGTTAATCAAAATAAACAATTTAACTTAAAAGAATACATTAAAATTAATAATGAGTGATAATATTTTACCAAGTCAAAAAATCTTTAGCATAAAAGATGCAAGAGAATTATCACGTAAACGTCTTCCCAAATTAGTTTTTGATTTTATTGATGGTGCATCTGGAGATGAGAAACTTGCTGAAATTAACAGTATTGCTCTTGACCAAATAAGACTAGAGCCTAAAGTTTTAAGAAATGTTGAAAAAAGATCGCTTAAAAAAAAGGTTTTAGGATACGAATTTAATTTTCCATTTGGTTTTGCTCCTATGGGAATGACTAATTTGTCTTGGCCAGGAGCAGACTCTATGTTAGCCGCTGAAAGTGCAAAAAATAATATTCCAACTTGTGTTTCTATGGCTTCTACTACAACATTAGAAAAGATGTATGAGCTCTCAGAAGGTCATTCTTGGATGCAGTTATATATTTTTCAAGATGAGAATTTTGTGATGGAGCTTTTGGAAAGAGCAAAAAATACTGGATATGAAGTGGTAATTTTAACTGTAGATGTGCCAGTTTTATCTAGAAGAACTAGAGATGATAAAAATGGTTTCTCTTATCCTTTTAAGATAGGTCCAAAACAGTTTTTTGATTTTGCAACTCATCCTACTTGGTCTTTATCAACTTTAATAAGTGGAATTCCTAAGCCTATGAATTATGTAACATCAAAAAGTGGAGATGGAATTTTTAAAAGAAAAGAAAGTAGAGGTTCTACTGATTGGAATACGCTTAAGAGAGTAAGGGATAAATGGAAAGGAAAACTTATAGTTAAAGGAGTAATGTCTCCTGATGATGCAATAAAAATAAAAGATGCTGGTGCAGATGCTATTCAAGTTTCAAACCATGGAGGTAGACAATTAGACAGTGCTACAGCAGCGATAAATATGCTTCCACTGATTAGAAAATCGGTTGGAAGTAATTTTCCTTTAATCTTTGATAGTGGGATAAGAAGTGGAAGTGATATAGTAAGAGCGCTTGCGTTTGGTGCAGATTATACAATGATTGGAAGACCCGTTATGTATGCAATGGGAGCAGATGGAAAAAAAGGATTAAGAAGAATAGTTGAGATTATAAAAGAAGAAGTTAGTACCACTCTAGGGTTGGTTGGATTAAATGATATTAATGATGTAACATCTGAGATAGTAATAGAGAATACTATTAATAAGGTAAAATACTAGATGGCTGAGAATAAGATTAGAGGTGGAGCATTATTAGCTAGAGCTCTAAAAGATAAGGGAATTAGTAAAGTTTTTACTCTTGCAGGAGGTTTTTGTAATCCAGCAATTGAAGGATTTGCTGAGTGTCAAATTGAAGTGATAAATACTCCTCATGAACAAATTGCAGGCCATTTAGCAGATGGTAATACAAGAATTACTCGTAAACCATCAGTATGCTTAGTTGGACCAGAGGGATTTACAAACGCAGTTCCCTCCATGATGGAGGCTTGGGGTGAGAGAAGTCCTGTTATTTATATTACAGGTTCAAGCAGTCTTAAAAGGCAAGGTTCAGGTGGTTTTAAAGAAATAGATGATGTTTCAATTGCAGCCCCTTTAACAAAATACAGTGCAAGCATTACCGATGGAACTAGAATAAGAGAGTTTGTCGACAAAGCATATCACATTGCCACCAACGGTTATCCAGGTGCAGTACATCTTAGTCTTCCAGTAGATATAATGTTTTCATCTTTTGCAGAAGAAGTAGGGTTAGAAGAAAGACCATTTTCTCATAAAGCTAAGCCTTTAGCAAAAGCTTGGCCAGATCCAAATTCTCTATCAGAAGTTTTAGAACTTGCTTGTAATGCTAAAAAACCAATTATAATAGGTGGCCATGGAGTTTGGTGGTCTCATTCAGAAAAAAATCTTGAAGTGGCTAGTAATAATTTAAATATACCAATTTTTAATGTCCCATATCATCAAAAATTATTAGGTGAGGAAGCAAATGCTTATATGGGTTTGGCGGATATACACCAATATCCTCCCTCAGAATATGCACTACAAAATTCAGATTTAGTACTTGTAGTTGGGGCGCGTTTAGACAATCAAATGAATTTTGGAAATCCACCTTTTATACCTAAATCATCAAAGTTAGTTTGTATAAATGGTTCTCATGAGGAAGTAGAACTTAATAGAGCAGCTGATTTTTGTTTATTAAGTGATCCTGGTGTTTTTCTAGATACATTATCTAATTTAAAGAAAAATAATAAGTGGACTTTAGACACAACTTGGTTCGAAGAAAACAAAAAAAAGAAAAAAGAATGGGTAGATAAATCCTTGAAAGACTTAGAGATAGAGGCTGAGGCATCAAAAAAAAATGGAGGGAAAATCCATCCTCTACAACTTTCATTAGATGTCCAAGAAGCAATGGGTGAAAATGACTGGCTTGTTATAGATGGAGGAAATACACATTTCTGGTCAGAAATTGCAATTAATATTGCAGGTGCAAAAGGTAAAAAATTAAAAGGTATCTTGCACCCTGGAACATTTAGCATGTTAGGTGTTGGTGTATCGTTTGCTTTATCTGCTAAAAATCACAATCCAGATTCAAATGTTGTTCTTATAAGTGGAGATGGTGCGTTTTTATCAGGAGGTATGTCTATTGAAAGTGTATTTTATGAAAAAAAACCTATTACTGTTGTAATTGATAATAATGGTGGATTGGCCTCAATTGGACAACAACAAGAAAGATTATTTAAAAGTGGAAAAAGCGTTGCAACTGATTTTAGAGACATCCCATTTCATAAGATTTTTGAGGGTTTTGGAGGGTATGGAGAATTAGTTAATAAGAGAGAAGAGTTAGCACCGGCACTTAAAAGGGCAATGGAAAGTGGAAAACCTGCATGTGTAAATGTTAAAGCAAAGCCAGTATTAAGCCCAATAGTCTCTGCAGTTGCAAGCAAAAGAGAAAAGTCATCAATAGAATAAAATGGCAATATTTTCATCACACTTATTAGATGCTACTAATGGATCTCATGCTGGGAATATTGATGTAATAATTTATCAAATAAAAAAAAATGGAGATAAAGAAATTTTCTGTGAAAGTAAATCTGATGATGGTGGTAGAATACATAAAGAATTTGATCTAAGTGATGATGATACCAAGTGCGAATATGAAATGATTTTCAAAACTGGGGAATATTTTTCTGAGAAAAGAATTATTTCTGAAATAAATATTAAATTTAAAATGGAAGATAATAATAAAAAATATCATATACCCATAATAATTTCTAAAAATAGCTACACTGTGTGGTGGTCAAAATAGAATGAGTGGTGAAAATTTAATACATCAAAAAAATATTAAATTAAATATGTCAAGACGTATAAGGCGTACTCCATTTACTAACAAGGTTGAAGAATGTGGCGTGTCAGATTTTACCGTTGTAAACCACATGTTGTTACCAAAAGGATTTAAAAACTCAGTTGAGGAAGATTACTGGCATTTAAGAAAGGAAGTTCAAGTCTGGGACGTATCTTGCCAAAGACAAGTACAAATTTCAGGTCCTGATGCAGCAAAACTTGTACAAAAAATGACGCCTCGCTCAATAAAAAAAATGGAAACTGGAAAATGTTTTTATATTCCAATAATAGATGAGACCGCAGGAATGATTAATGATCCTGTTTTACTTAAACTAGACGATGATATGTTTTGGATTTCAATAGCAGACTCAGATATTCTTCTATGGGCAAAAGGTATTGCATTAGGTTCTGGATATAATGTTGAAATAGTAGAGCCAGATGTTTATCCATTGGCTATTCAAGGTCCAAAATCCGAAGACCTTTTGGTTTCAATATTTGGTGAAGACATAAAAAAATTAAAATTTTTCAATTTTAAAGTTTTTGACTTTTTAGGTACAAAACAAATAATCGCAAGGTCAGGTTATAGCAAGCAAGATGGTTTTGAAATTTATTTCAAAGGATTTGAAACTCATTTTAATGAAATTGAACTTGGTGAAAAGCTTTGGGATATTGTTTGGGATAATGGTCAAAAATTTAATATATCTCCAGGATGTCCAAACCTCATTGATAGAATTGAGGCAGGACTTATGTCCTATGGCAATGATTTCACTAGAGAAAATAATCCACTAGAATGCAATCTAGAGAAATATTGTAAACAAGAAGATGATCATGATTTTATTGGAAAAGATGCTTTGAGAAAGATCCAATCTGAAGGAATTAAACAACAGATGAGAGGAATAATTTTTGATGGCGAACCCTGCAAGCCAACAGGAGTTCCTTTGCCGGTATACTCAAAAAACAATAAAAAGATTGGACAAATTGCTTCCGGAATTTATTCCCCAAGAATTAAAAAAAATATAGGTTTATCAATGATAAATAGAGATTTTTGGGAATTGGGGAATGAAGTTTTTATAAACACTTTTAATGGAAAAAACAGAAAAGGCATTATAACTTCTTTACCATTTCCTGATTAACCTTATATTTAAATTATGTTTAAACCAGTTATAGCAGGATTTTCAAGATCACCTTTCACTATGGCTAGAAAAGGTGCCTTAATAGACTCAAAACCAGTTAATCTATTAGCAGAAGTAATTAAAGATTTAGTATCAAAATCAAATGTTAAAAAAGATGATATTGAAGATATCGTAGTTGGTTGTGCTTTTCAAACAGGAGAACAAAGTTTTAATATTGGAAAGTTGACAACTTTTTTAAGTGGTATGAATGTTAAAACCTCAGGCATGACAGTAGATAGATGGTGTGGTTCATCAATGGAGGCTATTCATATTGCAGCAGGTAAAATTTCTTTGGGTGCTGGAAAGGTGTTTGTTTGTGGAGGGGTAGAAAGCATGACAAGAGTAAATACTGGTTTTGAACCAATCCCCTACCCTGAAAGTAAGAAAGATAATCCACATGTTTATTTTTCAATGGGAACAACTGCAGAAAATGTTGCTAGAAAATATAACATTTCAAGAAATGAACAACAGGAGTTTGCTATATCAAGTCATCAAAAAGCACATGAAGCACAAACTAAAGGGAATTTTAAGAATGAAATCGTATCAATTGGTGATTGTGATACTGATGGAAACATTAGACCAAATAGTACAATGGAAAAATTAGATGGTTTAAAACTTGCTTTTGACGAAAATGGAACAGTTACAGCAGCAACTTCATCACCATTGACAGACGGTGCTGCGGCAACTCTAATTTGTGAGGAAAATTATGCAAGAGAAAATAATTTAAATATTTTAGGAAGAATAGTATCTACTGCTGTTGAGGGTTGTGACCCTGATTTTATGGGTCTAGGTCCAATTGGTGCATCAAAAAAAGCTTTAAAGAGAGCTAACTTGTCAGCTGATCAAATTGATATTGTTGAATTGAACGAAGCATTTGCTTCTCAGTCATTAGCGTGCATTAAAGATTTAGGTATAGATAAAAATAAAGTTAATTTAGATGGTGGAGCTCTTGCTCTCGGTCATCCACTTGGTGCAACAGGTGCAAGAATTACTGGTAAAGCAGCTGATTTATTAAAAAGAGAAAATAAAAAATATGCTCTTTCTACTCAGTGTATTGGTTTAGGAATGGGAATTGCGACAGTAATTGAGAGTGTCAATTAAACTATCTATTTATTCCTCTTAATCTCTCAGATCTTCTTC
>CACDFI010000004.1 GCA_902551985.1 uncultured Pelagibacteraceae bacterium
AATAAGCTGGTAAAATTTCTACTTCTAAATTATCAGAATAAATTGTGATATTCATTGCAATTTGCTCTGAACCCCAAATCTTTCCAGATGATAATGCTTTTCTTAAGTTTTTTTGCCAAACCTCCCAATGTGGAGCATCAGCTTCTAAACTAAACAAACCAATATTCAAATGAGGTTTTAGGGCTACTTCTCTTGAAATTTTTTCAGAAAATCCAGAAGACTTGGCATGTTTATAGTTTTGAGATTTTATTCTAGCCAGACCTCCAAATATCCAATCAGCTCTTAAAACTCTTCCATATGATCTATCAGCTGATGTTGCTATTGCTAACTTTTTATTTTCACATCCTTTAAAATATAAATCAATAGACTCCCATGAATTGACCCAGGCATCTGCATCTATCCATAAATACTTTTTATATCCAGGGAAATATTTTGGAATAAAAGCTCTTGATACTTGGCTTTTTAACCATTCTTTCCCTTTAACTTTAGAGTCTGGTACATCTATATCCCAATTAGCTTTTTTAATAGTTAATACTTTTTTTTCTAATATTTTTATTTGATCATCTGTTAATCCTGCATCCATTATGCATATGTCTAATTTTTTACTTTGCTCAAATCTATTAATTGAATCAACTAACTCATTTAATAACTCAAAGTAATTTGCATCTGCAAGGGAAATAATTGTGTTTTCCTTCATTTATAATACATCTTCATGATGATCAGTATAGTCCGTCAAATTTTTTTCACTTTTTTTAATCATCATAAAATGGATAGAACTAATAGGTATCATCAACAAATAGACTGCTCCTGAAATAATTATTGCATTAAACGTATAAACAAGAATTAAACCAAAATATAAAATAATACCAAATAATAAAAATATTGATGCGCTTCTAGGTACAGCTATTCTTTTAAAAGAATAAGTCGGTATTTTACTTATTAGTAATATTGAAACAATTATAGACATAATAGGAACAATAATTTGATAATTTAAATTTAAAAATTGAAATTCACTAATACTTAAAATTAGAGGCATTAAAACTAAAACACCACCAGCCGGTGAAGGTATTCCCTCAAAAAAATTATCCTTCCATGAACTGTCTTCATTTGATGAAACATTAAATCTTGCGAGTCTTAATGCTACACAAACAACATAAATTAAAGAAATTAACCAACCAATTCTGCCTGTTTCAGATAATGCCCAAAAATACATTATAAAAGCTGGAGCAACACCAAAACTAATTACATCGGTAAGCGAGTCAAGCTCTTTACCTACTTTAGAAGTTCCTTTAATTAATCTTGCAATTCTACCATCCAGCCCATCAATAATCGCAGCAATTATTACTGCAATAATTGATAATTCAAATTTTCCGTCGAATGCAAATTTGATTGATGTTAATCCAATGCAAACTCCAAAAAGAGTCAAAATATTTGGTAGAATAACTCTAGTCTTTTTATTTGAAACCAATTTAATATCTTTATTCTGAGACTGCATAAAATTATTTTTTTGCAATAAGAGTTTCACCCGCTATTGTTTTTTGGTCAACTTTTACTAAAGGTGTATAGTCTTCAAAATACATATCTGCCCTACTTCCAAATCTGATCATCCCAATTCTCGATCCTTGATCTACGAGCTCATCTTTGGAGACCTCAGTCACAATTCTTCTTGCAACAAGTCCTGCTATTTGTACAACAATTATATCTTTTCCATCGGAGTTTCTTATTCTGTAGTAGTTTCTTTCATTATCCTCACTTGCTTTATCTAATGAGGCATTAAAAAATTTTCCTGGTTTGTAAAGTATTTCAGAGATAGCTCCAGAACATGGTGATCTATTAACATGGCAATCAAATACATCCATAAAAATACTTACTTTTTTCATTTGTTTATTTTCTAAACCAAGTTCTTTTGGGCCATTGGTGTCTTTTACTTGCAGAACAACACCATCAGCTGGACTAGTTAGATAGTTATCATCTCCAATCGATGTTCTTTCAGGATCACGAAAAAAATAGTAACACCAAATTGTAAGTAGCAAACCGATAAAGCCAAGAAAACCATTTATGAAATAAAGAATTATAGTTGCGATTGCAAAAATAATAATAAATTTGTATCCTTCATTGTGTAATTTTGGAAAAATTTTATTCATTACAATCCTATAATTGATAATTTTGAATTAATATGTATACAAAAAAGATAAATTCAACTATTAAGATACATCAAATAAATGAGTAAAATAAAGGTTAAAAATCCCATTGTTGAGCTTGATGGTGATGAAATGACTAGAGTCATATGGGACTTCATAAAAAATAAGTTAATCCTAACTTACCTTGATCTAAAAATTGAATACTACGATTTAGGAATGGAAAGTAGAGATAAGACTGAAGATAAAATCACGATAGAATGTGCTAATGCAATCAAAAAAAATGGTGTTGGCATCAAATGCGCAACCATCACTCCAGATGAAGCTAGAGTAAAAGAATTTAATCTAAAAAAAATGTGGAGATCACCAAATGGAACAATTAGAAACATTATTGGAGGAACTGTTTTTAGAGAGCCTATCATTTGTAAAAATATACCAAAACTTGTGCCGTCTTGGACTGATCCGTTAATTATTGGAAGACATGCTTTTGGCGATCAATACAGAGCAACAGATTTCACAGTTCCAGGTAAAGGCAAATTAGAAATTAAATGGACTGCTGAGGATGGAACAGATGAAAGAAAGTATGAAGTATTCAATTTTCCTGGTCCAGGGATTGCTTTATCTATGTATAACTTAGATAAATCAATAGAAGATTTTGCAAGATCTTGTTTCAACTATGGTTTAATAAAAAAATGGCCAGTGTATCTATCTACGAAGAATACGATTTTAAAAAGATATGATGGAAGATTTAAAGATATTTTCCAAGAAGTTTTTGAGAAAGAATTTAAAGATAAATTTGAAAAAAGTAAAATTATTTATGAACATAGATTAATTGATGATATGGTCGCCTGTGCCATGAAATGGCATGGAAAATATATTTGGGCTTGTAAAAATTATGATGGGGATGTTCAATCAGATACTGTTGCTCAAGGGTATGGGTCCTTAGGTTTAATGACAAGTGTTCTTCTTGCTCCAGATGGAAAAACTATGGAAGCAGAGGCTGCTCATGGTACAGTAACAAGACATTTTAGAATGCATCAACAAGGAAAAGAAACATCCACAAATCCTATTGCTTCTATTTTTGCCTGGACAAGAGGTTTGGCTCATAGAGGAAAACTAGATGGAAACGAAGAATTGATAAAATTTGCAGAAACTCTTGAAAGAGTTTGTGTTGATTGCGTTGAAGAGGGTTCGATGACAAAAGACTTGGCTATTTTAATAGGTCCTTCAACCAAGTATCTTACTACTAATCAATTCTTAGATACAATTGATGGTAAGTTGAGACAAAAATTAAATTAGAGTAATCATTTTTTCAAAAGCTTCATCAATTTTGTCATTAAACTGTCCACCAGCTTGTGCAAAATCTTTTCTTCCACCACCACCTTTACCACCTATTACTTCAGAACCTGTTTTAGCAAATTTAACAGCATCATATTTATCAACCAATTCCTCTGTTACACCAACTGCAAGGCCCACTTTTCCATCAAGACTGGCAAATACAACAATTATTCCATTTTTTAATTCTTTTTTTCCTATATCAACTAATTTTCGAAGTTCTTTTGGTGGAAGACCTTCAACTTTTTGAAATCTAATATCTATATCTTTAATTTTCTTATTTTGAATTTTATTTAAAGAATTATCATTTAAAATTGAGCTAAATTGTAATTGCTCTAATTGCTTTGATAAATCCTTAATTAAGCTTTTATTATCCTCATTCTCTAAATTTGGTTTACCACCTAAGTTAATAATTTGTCTTGATAGGTCGTTAATTAATTCCTCATCTTTTTGTGCAGATAGATCAGATAATTTTTCTTTATTTTGAAGAAAGTTATTTAGTTGATTATCTCTAAGGGCTTCAACTCTTCTAACACCAGCAGCTATAGATGACTGGCTTATAATTTTGAATTTTCCGATGTCACCGGTATTTCTCACATGAGTCCCTCCGCATAATTCTGTAGAAAAATATTTTTCATTTTCATCGCCCATTGACAAAACTCTTACCTCTTCTCCGTATTTTTCTCCAAAAAGTGCAAGTGCTCCATTATCAACTGCTTCTTTAGGGGTCATGATTCTAGTTTTGACTTCTGATTTTTTGTCTACCATAGAATTTACATGACTTTCAATTTTTTCAATCTCTTGTTCAGAAATTGGTTTCATGTGACTAAAATCAAATCTTAGTCTATCCGGTGCAACCAATGATCCCTTTTGAGTAACGTGTGTTCCTAATACTCTTCTAAGGGACTCATGAAGAAGGTGGGTTGCTGAATGATATGCTCTTATATTATTTCGTCTCTCAACGTCAATTTTCATTTCAACATTATCTTTAATCTTTATGCTTCCAGATTTTACTTTTCCGTAGTGAACAAATAAATCTCCTAATTTCTTTTGCACATCAGATATTTCAAATTTGAAATCACCAGAAATTATTTCTCCAGTGTCCCCAACTTGTCCACCAGACTCACCGTAAAAAGGGGTTTGGTTGACAATAATAATCCCCTCATCATTTTCTTTAAGCTCGTCTACCTCTTTATTATCTTTTAATAATGAAAGTATAATTCCCTCGGCCTGATCTGTCTCATATCCCAAGAACTCTGAGGGTCCTAGTCTATCTTTTATTGAAAACCATATATCATCAACAGCACTATCTCCTGATCCTTTCCAATTTTTCTTGGCTAGCTCTTTACTTTCTTTCATTAAACTCTGAAATTTTTCTATATCTATTTTTAAAGATTTATTTTTTAGGATGTCTTGAGTTAGGTCTAGCGGAAAACCATAAGTGTCATATAATTTAAAGGCTACCTCCCCAGGCAATATTTTATCAATTTTTTCTATTTCATCATTTAAAATTTTAATACCTCTGTCTAATAATACTAAAAATTTCTCTTCCTCCATCTTTAATGTTTCTTTAATTAAAGACTCTGCTCTTTCTATTTCAGAATAATTTCCCTTCATCTCATCTTTGAGAGTTTTAAATATGTTATAAAAAATCGGTTCATTTGAACCTAGTAAATGAGAATGTCTCATTCCTCTTCTCATTATTCTTCTTAAAACATAACCTCTGCCTTCATTTGATGGCAAAACTCCCTCAGCAATTAAAAAAGAGCTTGCTCGTAAATGATCAGCAATTACTCTGAAGCTTGCTAAATTGTCATCATTTGGTTTTACTTTTAAAATTTCTGCTGTTGAATTTATTATTTTTTTGAAATGATCAGTTTCGTAATTATCATGAGTTCCTTGAAGTAGTGCAGCAATCCTTTCAAGACCCATGCCAGTATCGACCGAAGGTTTTGGTAGATTTATTCTTTTATCTTTTGAAATCTGTTCGAATTGCATAAAGACCAAATTCCAAATTTCTATGTATCTATCACCATCCTCATTTTTTGTTCCAGGCAAACCACCTTCAAGGTGATCTCCATGATCATAAAAAATTTCAGAGCATGGTCCACATGGCCCTGTTTCACCCATAGACCAAAAATTGTCTGAAGTTGCTATTCTAATAATTCTATCTTCACTTAAACCAGCAATTTTTTTCCAATAATTAAATGCTTCATCATCTTCATGGAACACAGTTACATACAGTCTATTTTTGTCTAAACCAAAGTCCTTAGTTATTAAATTCCAGGCAAGCTCAATAGCTCTTTCTTTGAAGTAATCTCCAAAAGAAAAGTTGCCAAGCATTTCAAAAAAAGTATGGTGCCTTGGGGTATAGCCTACATTTTCTAAGTCATTATGTTTCCCACCTGCTCTTACACATTTTTGTGAAGTTGTAGCTCTAAGATAATCTCTCTTTTCTAACCCAGTAAAAACATTTTTAAATTGAACCATCCCTGAATTCGCAAACATCAATGTTGGATCGTTATTTGGAACCAGATTACTTGACTCAACTATTTCATGATCGTTTTTCTCAAAGTAACCTAAGAATGCTGATCTAATTTCATTTAGTGTTTTGGCCATATATTGCCAAAATACAGCATTTTTATATGATGTCTACACTTCTGAAGGGAAAAAAGGCGCCCAATTGAGCGCCTTTTCTTAATAACTAAAAGTTATCTGCTAATTTTTTTTAGTTGGAACTTCTTCCTCTTTTTTCTGAGCCTCAACCTTCTCTTCGCTTAAAGGGTTTCCCTCAATCTTTTTTGAAATAACGCCTGCTTTTTCTCTAATAGCCATTTCAATCTCAGCTGCAGCTTTTGGGTTTTGTTCAAGGTAAAGTTTAGCATTCTCTCTACCTTGACCAATTTTTTCTCCTTTATAAGCGTACCAAGCTCCTGATTTTTCTACAATCTCAGCTTTGGCACCAAGGTCGATTAGTTCCCCTACTTTACTAATTCCTTTTCCATACATTAAGTCAAATTCAACTACTTTAAATGGTGGAGCAACTTTATTTTTAACAACTTTAACTCTTGTTGTATTTCCAATTATTTGCTCTTTATCTTTAATCGCACCAATTCTTCTAATATCCATTCTGACTGAAGAATAGAATTTCAAAGAATTACCGCCAGATGTTGTTTCTGGGCTTCCAAACATGACACCAATTTTCATTCTAATTTGGTTAATAAATATAACCATTGTATTAGTTCTTGATATTGAACCTGTTAATTTTCTTAGTGCTTGTGACATTAATCTTGCCTGAAGACCAACATGATGATCTCCCATGTCTCCTTCAATTTCAGCTCTTGGGGTTAATGCAGCAACTGAATCAACAACAAGTACTGACATTGAGCCAGACTTAATTAAAGTATCCGTAATTTCTAAAGCTTGCTCACCTGTATCTGGTTGTGAAATAAGCAGCTCTTCAGTATTAACACCTAATTTTTTTGCATAAACTGGATCTAATGCATGCTCTGCATCAACAAATCCACAAATTCCGCCAGCTTTTTGTGCTTCAGCAACTACTTGTAATGCTAATGTAGTTTTTCCAGATGACTCTGGTCCATAAATTTCAATAATTCTACCTTTTGGTAGTCCTCCTATACCAAGTGCTAGATCAAGACTTAAAGATCCAGTTGAAACAGACTCAACGTCCATAGCCTTTTGTTCTCCAAGTTTCATTACAGAGCCTTTTCCAAAGCTATCTGTAATTTGGCTAATTGCTGCGTCTAATGCTTTATTTTTTTCCTTATTTTCCAATTCTTTATCTTTAGCGGTTTTAACCACTTTTAAGTTATTTTTAGTCATTTTTTGCCTCTTTTTTTACGTTTTTTAACAATCGAATCATGAGAATAAATGTACACATTTTGTTCTCATTAGCAATATCTTTTTAGAATTAAGCGAAAAAGTCTATATTTATCTAAGTTTTAGGTAATCACTGTTTAACAAACCAGCTGACTTTAATAATCTATATTGAGCTAATAAATAGTTTCTCTCAGCCTCTGCAAGATTTATTTTTGCGTTAATTAAATTTGATCTTGATTGAAGCACATCGAAGGTTGATCTGTTTAAACCACTCTCATATTCAAAACTAATTCCCTCATTTGCGATTTCAGCAGCCTTAACTTGGGATTGAACAGCTCTTAAAAGGCTTTTAGATGACTCTAAAGTGGACCAAGCTGCTGTAACACCCTGGGTATTATTTCTAAAAGCATTTTCAAGTAATAATTTTTTCATTCCTTTTACCTGGAGATTTTTGTTTATATTAGACTTATTCTTTCCACCAAATTGAAAAGGCCAACTAACTGTTGCCTGAAGGACATCTTTTTCTCTTTCATCATAGGTAGCACTTAAATCATCAGTATATGATCTCTCAAGAGAAAGTTTTGCAGTCGGTGATAAATCTGATCTTGCTATTTTCACATCTAATTCAGACTGTCCATACTCTATTTCTGCGATTATAAGATCTGGACTTTTTTGTTCGGATATTTTTTTTGCTTCAACCAAACTTGATGGAATTGGAACTTCTGAATTATATATTTTTTTTAATTTTTCGTTTGTATTGATTGGTCCAATTATGTTTTCATAATTTAGCTTACTTGTTACAATATTGTTTTGTGCACCAATGTAGCCTGCTTGTGCTCCTGATAAAGAAGATTGAGATTGTGCTAGGTCAGTTGCAGTAATTTGAGCTCTCGCTAATCTAGCATTATCTATTTCAAACTGTCTTTGAAGCAAATTTACATTTTCTTGATTTATACTTAATTTTTCATAAGCAAGTATCAGACCTGTATAGGCTTCAATTGCTTTCATAAAAACATCTTGTTCTTTTTTAATGAGCTTTGCCTCTGAAAGATTGAGACCTAACTTGCTTTTTTCATACTTATTACTTCTAGCACTACCATCCATTAAAGTTTGCTCTAACTTTACTGATGAAGTCATAGTATCCGTATCTGTGATCGATGCATCAGATCCATCTTGATTTTTAAGTTCATTTGTATTTTCAAAATTTTTAGTACCAGACAAAGTCAATGTCGGAAAAAAATCGCTTTTTGAAATATTTAAAACTTCTTTTTGAACTTCCAGGTTTTTTCTCTCAGCTTGTAACTCTAAATTGTTTTGAAAAGTAATTTTTAATGCATCACTTAAAGTTGCTGCGCTAGCAGTTAGCGTAAAAGATATTAAACAAAAAGCTACTAAAGATATTTTTTTCATTTATTATATTTTATTGATTTAATTTGATGATTTCTATTTAAATTTAGTACGATAGAAGAATATTTTGGGGCAAATTTAAACATATTTTGAGTAACTCTTTGATATGTCTGCATAAATTTTAATACTTCATTTTTATCCATTACTTTGCTGTTTGCCTTATTTTTTGAGTTTAATTTTAGTAGTGCTTCCTGTTTAAGTCTCCAAGTTTGCAATAATTTAAAATTTCCAGCTTTTAAAAATAACAAGCAGTCTAATTTTGAAAATAGTTTTTTATATTTTTTTTCTAATTGATAATTTACAAATTTTCTCCATTTTAAATTTTTATCTTCTTGTCTCTCAAGAGAATTTATAGATTTTTTTAAAGTTGTTTGTTTTTCAGCCCTAGCTCCTACACACCAACCCTCGAAAATTATGACATCTGGTACTCTTTTTACTAAATACCAAGACTTTTTTTTTAGTCTGTCGTCAATAGCCTTATTGAATTTAGGAATTCTATACTTATTAAATCTTTTACTCTTTGTTTTTTTTAAAAGATTAAACATAAAGTTTAAATCATGAGTTCCTGGAACGCCTCTTGTCTTTAACAATGAATGAGTTGTTTTTGCTAACTTGTTTCTATCTTTTCTGGTTTTGTATAAATCATCAATAGAAATTTTAAAAACATTCATTTTAAAATATTTTGTTAGAATGATTTTTAAAATTGAACTAATAGTTGTTTTTCCAGTTCCTTGCCCTCCTGCCAAACCAATTAAATAAGGTTTAGATTTTTTTGCTCTATTTGAAATCCAGAAACTAATTGGAATTAAAAATGATTTAATCATCTTTTCTTTATTTTTAAATTTTTCTTTGGATGTTTCTTGAGATTTAATAAATTTAAAACAATCTTTACTTACTTTTTTGTAACAATCTAAAACTTGTTGCATAAAAAGATTTATTGTTTTTGATCAAGAGGATGGTTTTTACCATCATTTACTGGCACATCGTCAATTTCGAATGGCTCCACACCTTCTATGCAAGCAATATTTACACCATATATTTTTGGATTGCTTCTAGGTCTATTATGAGTATGAATTCCACAGATAGAGCAAAAATAATGCTTAGCTGTATTAGTATAAAACTGATAAAGTATTAACTTATCCTCTCCTTTTGTAAGTTTAAAATCATCAGGACCAAGCACTCCAATAATGTAACCTTTTTTTTTACAAATCGAACAATTACAACGCATGATTTTTTCAACACCACCTATTGGAATTTTAACTTCAGCTTCAATTGCTCCGCAGTGACAAGTTAACTTTTTCATATTTTAATCTCCTAATAAAATTATTTATTAATAACTTTTAAATATTCTCCGTATCTTTTTAAACTTTCCTCTGGCCATGTTTTTTTAGGATCATACATCTTTTCAAAACAAATTACATCCTCTGCAAGGTTCAGCCATGGATCTTTATCTTTTGTAAAAATATGGACTTGTGGTGGAAAACTTTCTGAATTATCTAAAGTTTTAGTTCTGACTGTTAATCTACCAACAGCTGAGGCATAATCAGTATAAATATAAGTTCCACACTTGGTACAAAAATATGCACTAGAAGTGGCACCGCTTCCTGCTTTGAGTTCTGTTGATGCTACTTCTCCTTCTATAATTAAAGTGTTGTCTAAAACGCTTGTATTAATTACATAGGAAGACCCAGTTATAATTTTGCAATCTTTACAATGACAAGCTTGTGTGAATAAAGGTTTCTCAGTAATTCTATATTTAACCTGACCACAAATACATCTTCCAGTTAAGCTTTCTTTTTTTTCCATTTATTATATTCAAACTATTTATGGTTAAAGTTATCCACATGTATACAACATGTGGTTTCGATGTTCACGTTTTGATTCACTTTTGATTCAGTTACAGACTCAAAATACAACCTGATTGACACTATTGAATAACTTAGATATTAATTAGAACAAAATAAGAACATTTATGAAGCTAACTATACCTTACTATTTACACAAAGCTGGTGCGGGTTTTCCGTCCCCTGCCACAGACTATATTGAGGAAGATATCGATTTAAATGTTCACTTAATCAAAAATGTTCCAGCAACCTTCATCATAAGAGTTCAGGGAAAATCGATGGTGGATGTGGGAATTAATGATGGCGATCTATTAGTTGTTGATAAGAGTTTAACACCAAAAAATTTCTCAACAGTTATTGCAAATGTTCATGACGAGCTAGTTGTTAAAAGTTTAGTTCAAGAAAGAGATAAAAAATTTTTAACATCAGGTTCTAAAGAATTTACAGATCGAATTTTAATTAATGAAGATGAAGATATATTTATTTGGGGAGTTGTAACTTATGTCATCCATTCAGTATACTAAAAAAATAGCACTTATTGATTGTAACTCTTTTTATGTTTCTTGTGAAAGATTATTTAATCCTAAGATAAGAAAAAAACCTGTTGTCGTTTTATCTAACAATGATGGTTGTATAATTTCAAGATCAACAGAAGCAAAAGCTTTAGGTATTAAAATGGGAGAGCCCTACTTCAAGGCAAAAGATATTATTATTAAAAATAGAGTTGAGGTTTTTTCATCTAATTATTCTTTATATGGAGATTTATCTAGAAGAGTGATGAGAACTCTAAAAAGATTTAACTCTGCTATTGAAGTTTACTCTATTGATGAGGCTTTTTTAGATTTATCGAATTTTTCAGATGATGAAGTTGAAAAGGTCGGAAGAGAAATCAGAGAGACAGTTTTAAAGTGGACAGGTATTCCAACTAGTATTGGTATTGCTAAGACAAAAACTTTAAGCAAAGTCGCAAATCATATTGCAAAGAAAAAAAAATCAGGTGTAACAAGTTTGATAGGAATTGAAAATATTGATCCAATATTAGAAAAAGTTGAAATTAACGATGTATGGGGTGTGGGAAGACAGTTAACAAAATTTTACCATAAAAACGGAATTTATAATGCAAAACAACTAAAAAACAAATCAAATACCTGGATAAAGAAAAACTCTAATGTTTTGGGTTCAAGAACTGCAATGGAGTTAAGAGGAGTTCCTTGTATTGATTTAGAGACAACACAAACAAAAAGAAAAAGCTGTGTTGTATCTCGTTCTTTTGGCCAAAGAATTGAAAAATATCAAGAATTAAAAGAAGCAGTTGCAAATTATTGTTTGAATGCGTCTGAAAAAATCAGATCTGAGTCTTTAATTGCAAAGTCAATTACAGTTTTTGTTAGAACAAGTCCTTTTCAAAGTAGATTTGGATATTATTCAAACTCAAAAACCATAGATTTTGCGATTTCAACGAATAATAGTATTGAAATAGTTAAAACTGCTTTGGTTGCTTTAGACTCTATCTTTAAAAACGGTTATCGTTATCAAAAAGCAGGTGTAATGCTTACTGGTTTATCTAATGAAGATGGTAGCAAGAACCTATTTTCTTCTGAAAAAGATGAGAAAATAAAGGGTTTAATGAAGTCTATTGATAATACCAACTATCGATACGGAAGATCTACGCTAAGTCTTGCTAGTGCTGGTGTTCAAAAAAGATGGAATATGAGAAGAGAGCATTCTTCTAAAATAGATACAGCTGACTTCTATTTGCTACCAACAATTAGAGCTAATTGATTTTGATTTCAGGTAATGGCTTAGTCCATTTAATTGATTTAGTAATTTTTTTTCCGTAAGTAGGCATTCTATAACTGCTTTTTCTATATCTAACATATGAAATAGACTCTTTATTTTCTGATAAGTATGAGCATTTATCCTGATCTAAAATTTCCTCACATTTATCGCTGAAACCAAATTCTTTTACTGTTAAAGATTGTGTTGGAGTTTCATTTAAAAATGCATCTTTAAGCCATCGATAAAAACCCCATTTAAATGTATAACCATTACCTATGGTAAAGTTTGGACCATATACTTCAAAAACTTTCTTATTATCAACCCATGCTATTATCTCTCCGTTATCCTCTTTTGAAGCTAATATTTTGAAACTTACAGTTATGTAATTTTTAAATTGATCAACAGTTCCCAAGGGAAATTTATATGAAATTTTATCAAAATTAGAATTTTCAGGATCGCCTTTTAAATAAAAAACTTCTTTAGTAAAGTTTAACTGATGAACAACAGAATTTCCTCTATATTCTAATTTCATCCAAGGCAAAAGTCTCGAATTTCCTTTATTAGCAATAACTTGAAAAAAACTTCCTCCTACTGCTGGATGTATTGGAAAATCATTTAGCTTAAATGTATATTTTACATAAACGGGCTTTTTAAATTTTCTTGGCTTTTTTTTATTTGCCATTTCCCATCTTTGATTTCTTGCACCTGTTCTTTCCCAATCTTTTTTATTTCCTTTAAATTTAGTATCTAAAGTAATTTTTATTGCCTTACCATCTGTGTCTTCAAAAATAGAAAGTGCTTTTTTTTTTGAAATAGATCTTGTATCATTTTTCAACTCTGAACTAGCTTTTCCTAATAAAACTTCCTTTTTTAAAAATTTGTAAGGGTTTTCAGATGCATTAGCAAAATGTGATAATAAGAAAAAAAATATTACAAACAAAAATTTTTTTAACATTAAAAAGGTCTTGGGTTATTTGGGTAGCCTAAATTTTTGCAAGTACTAGATTGTGGAGCAGTTTTACATAATACAACAACCCTAACTCCTTTAAGTTGTGATTGATCTGATAGTTGACTTATAATTTCATTACATCCACTCCATAAATCTTCACATTTGTCAGCTTTACCAACGTTAGAGTATCTAATTTTAAGATCTGGAACTTCTAAACCTTCATTGGTTGCCTGATGCATATGGTGTCTGTATGGTCCAAATTTAAATCTAACACTTGAGGCTCCTGCTAAAGTATCTCCGAAGTAACTGGATCTTAAAGTACCATCAATCCATAAATGCATAAAACCTTTTTCAGCCCACTTTATATTTAATAAAATATTTACCCACTTACCTTTTAATGGAGAAAAGTTAGGATCAAGATTAACAACATAATGTTCTGGATAAAAGTATTCAGCGCCCACCACTTCATTTTCATACGCTGTATAATTTGGAGAGTTAAAGTTCCATGTAAATCTATTATTTACAATGGCAAACGATCCATCATGGGTTTTTTCGCCTTTTCCGTAAAGTTTTTTAAAATCAAATAAAGATATCGTATGTTTATCAGTCCTAATATCCTCTGGAACAAAATAACCAACTCTATACCATTTTGTTTTATTTTTTTTTGTAGTTTCTTTGTAAGGTTCCATGATTTGAAATCTTTGAGCATGACCTTCAATGCCAAATCTTTTCCAATCAAGTTTATGCCCTTCATATGAATACTTTAAATCGAATTCTATTCCTTTTTCGGCAACGCCCATTCTATCCTCAAGCTTGTCAAAAAATTTATAAATATTCGGATTTTTAATATTTCTTGTATTAAAAACCATTTTGTTATCTGATTGAGCTTTTAGTACATAATTAGCAAAATCTTTCCTTTCTTGCTTTTTCATATTTGTATGCCATTTACCAGCGTACGAATATGATGGAATTAACAAGAGAGATAGAAGAATGATTAAAATTTTTTTCATAAATTATTTTGGTAAATTATTACAATCATGAAATAAGGCTGTTTTCTTACATTTTTTTCCACTTCTAAAAGAATCATAATAAGCAACTTGTGTTTTTACAGGAATTTTTCTTTTTCCATTGTAAATTCCAAAACGAAAACTAGGTCCCATTTTTTTTCCATCTTTTTTTCTTTTGAGCAACTTACCAAATGTTTTGCCTTTTGATTGATAAACTAATTTATCATTAATCCATAAATCAATGAAACCATCCTCTTTATCAGTCCAATTTACGTTCATTAAAAAATCATGCCATTTGTTGTGCAAAGCCTTTGTAGGTATAATTAATTCTCTTCCATACCCTTCGCATTGGAGCACTCCATCTTTTTCAATTGTAACTCCTTCTCTTTCTAATTTGAACACTATTGGTATTTCGGGACAATCTTCATCAAAACCAGAAGAATTAACTCTATTCAATTGCTTAGTATAGTCACTTGGCATTTTAAATTGTCCTAAGATTGTATAGGCAGGTCTAATATGATTTGTACCTTCGGGGATATACATAGACCATGCATACCAAACATTTCCTATATGCCCTTTTGCACTAGATGGATAATTTCCTTCAAAAATAACTTCACTCCGTCCAGCTTTATTAGATCTATCACAATCTCGTCGATGGCAATCACCATCTCTCATTTCAAAACGTAATGAATATTTTCCATCTCTAACAATTTTTGTCTCATATCTTAAATTCCAAGTATTTGGCGCGATACGTCCATGTGTTTCAATTTTACCCCATGATCCTGTTTTCTCTGGCCATTTTATAAATTTCGAGTGTTTAAAAACATAATTTTCATCTAAATATTTTTTAGGCGGATCTTTTGCTTGAGCAAAAGATGATAAAATTAAAATAAAAAAGATAATTAAAAGTTTTTTCATTTTATACAATTAGCATTAAATCCAATTAGATTGTCTATGCCATACTTTGATCTTTTGGCTAAATAAGTAATATCTTTTTCATGTTTTATTCCAGTTACCATTTCCATTAAGGTATCAATAGCTATAGCCTCTTGATGTGTGTGCTTTCTAGCATTATGTTTTTTATATTGATTATTTTTTTGCTTACCATCGTATTTTCTTGAGGAGAAACTTTCATAATCAGTGATCCCTAAATTTAATACTTCTGCTGCTTTAGTAATTCTATTCATAACTGAGTCTGGAACTTTAGCCCCCCAATTTTTAGCTAAATAGATGTAACCTAAAGCTGAATTTAAACCATAAGAGTGATACCATAAGGCTCGAAACCCTCTAAAAGAATTGTTATTGATATAGCCATCATCATAAAACACTTCCTCTATATTTTTAAATCTAAAATTGAATTCTTTTGCTGCTAGTTTTTTATTGTTTGTCCAATGAGCATAAGCTAAGTTTGGAATTCCTCCGTTTCCCATTGCATAAAATCCTTTTTCTTTCTCTAAAAATTCTTCAGGCTTAATAAATTTTTTATGCATTTTTTTAATATACTTGTTAACAATTTTAATTTCTTTATCACTTAAGTAATCTTTAAGATAAATTGCTATCAGCAAATAATTTGTAAAAGCATCCCTTGCAAATTCATATGCATGATACCAGCAAGGTGCCTCGGGATTTCCATCTTTCCAACATTTTGGTTTCTTTTTTAACTCTTCTTTACCGATTGTATCTAGTAAAACATTTGCTTTAGCTATTTTAATCAATATTCCTTTAGCGGCATCAATGTCAGTTTTATCATTATTACCAATTGCATTATGGGTAGCAACAGCATATGAGCTCATTGGACCAGTTAGATTTAGGTGATTTACACTTCTAGAATTACCCAGCGCCCATTCACTCATCCAATCTAAACGTATTAAGCTTTCAATTCTAGCTTTTTTATATTTAGATTTAAAAGTCTCACCACCCACATATGAGCATGATTTAATCTTATCTATATAAAAATGTTTAGGAAAAGATATATCTTTAGATTTAACTTTTGCTTCAGCAGATAAACATAAAAATATACTTAATAAAATTAAGAAAATTTTTTTCATTAAATTTTAAATAATTTGTCAGATAAATCTTGGAGTTTATCTCCCCAGAAAACTTCTTTTTGAATTCTTTTAAAGTCTATATCAAAAACGGTAGACATTGCTGAAGCGTATACAGATCTAGCATCAATTGTTGAATTTAAATCTCTTCCTTCAAATAATTCCTTTCGCTTAAGTCCTGGCCAGTCTGTATAAACTTGAGATTTTTTTAAAAGACCACCTGCCATAAAAATTGCAGATCCATAACCATGCTCTGTTCCACGACCTCCATTTTGTTTAATTGTTCTTCCAAATTCTGTTAAAGTTAAAACTAGAGTATTTTCTATCTCTGATCCTAGACCTTTCTCTAAACTTTTAAAAATTGAATCCATTTCAATCAGACTATCTGAATGTGAACCATTCACACCGCCTTGTGCGGCATGTGTATCAAATCCATCAACTTCAAAAACTGCAACCCTTGGACCATTGATTTTTTTAAGTTCTAAACCTGCCTTATGGGCTAATGATGAATTCTTTCTAGACATAGAGTTGCCTCCATTATTCATCATAGATCTGTTAGCAATTATCTCCATCATATTTGCTAAGTCATGTTCGGATTTATCTGCATAAACTGATTTCAAAAGTTGCAAAAGTTCTGTTCTTGGAAGTCTTTTTTTTGAAGGATAAAAATTATCATTACTAGGAATTCCTCTAAGAAGTAGAGGCATTGGTAATGCCAATGCAAGACCATCACCTTTCAATTCTGCTAATTTCATTCCTCTTCCTAACCAACCAGTTTTTATGGAGTAAGGGATATGACCTCCAGTCTCCATTAAGTTTTGCCCATCAAAATGAGATCTTTTAGTATATGGAATATTTGTTGCATGAACAATTGCTCCCAGATTATTTTGCCACAAATTATGAAAATTTTTTAGTTTAGGATGAAGTGCGAAATCAGAATTTAACTTTAGTGTTTCATCTAAAATCAAATCTTTTCTTCTTTTCTCAAAATTCTTATCTCCAATTATTGGAACAGCACACAAACCATCCATTCCACCTCTTAACATTATAACAACGAGATTTTTTTTCTTGTCCGTATTTGCTAAAACTGGAAAATTAAAGCCAGCTAAAAATAATGTAGTAGCTGAACCTTTTAAAAAATTTCTTCTTGATATCTTCATGATTTAAGCGTCTCCGGTAAATTAAATAATATTACATGTTTATGAACAAGCTCTTTATGCTGATTTATAATTTGTAAAATTTCCCTTGGATTATCATAATTTTTTTCAATCATTTCTTCATAAAATTCATTTGTCTGTGACTTGCCTGACTTTTTGTAATAAGCCTCTCTTGCATAAACCAGCCTTCTAATTAGTAACTCTGGTGACATCCAATCCTCTGAAATATCTGACCACCCATTCGGTTGTTTTGCTAAATAAGGATGTTGTCCAAGCTCATCCATCAACCTTTCTAAAGCTCTTTGATCCTTAATCGGTTTATTTCCAAGTTGATAAAGATCCATAAATGAAGGAGAAGGGATTAAATCAACATCAGCCATTTTGCTCATTTGCAATAACCAGTTTTCTGGATTCTGGAATTTATTGTATTTATCAGAATAATTAAAAGCAACTTCTACAGCGGCTTTGTGAACCTCTGGTAAAAAACCATCTGATTTTTCCCAAGCTTTTATAATTGGTTCTATCATTTCTTCAGTTGGGTTATCTGTGATCAAATATCTACAAAGTTTCATTGCAATAAACTTTCTACAGGAAGGGTGGTTAACAAGATCTGTAATTGCAACTGATAAACTTTTTCTACCTCTTTTATATTTTTTACCTAAAACTATTTTAGTACCAGGCTCATGAGCATCAGGGTTAAAATGAACATCTCCTGTCTCTAATCTTTTCTTTCCCCACTTAGGTCTCCATCCACTCATTATATATGCCATTTGAATTATATCTTCTTGTGTATATCCACATTCTGGGGAAACAGTGTGAAGTTCTAGAAGTTCTCTTGCATGATTTTCATTTACACCTTTTGTCTTTCCTTTCTCTCTTGCCCACCTTGCTTCTTGACTCTTAGGTCCTACGTTCTGGTCATTATCTAGATGATGTATCATTGACCAACCGATGGTTGCCTCTTGGGCCATTTTTTCAAAGTTTTGATTCATGTTAGCTCTAATGATCTCTCTTTGGTAAGCACCAGTTGTATATTGTGCTAAAAAATCCTTTTCACTGATTGCGAAATGATTTCCCCAGAAGTACCAAAGTTTTGCTAAAACTGGTGTTTCACTTTTTAATGCTTCTGAATACCTTATACAAAGTTCAAGGTTCCACCAAAATTTTTGACCAGTTGCATGCCTTAACTTATTTTTTTCCCTTTTGTAGCCTTCTTTGTCATTTTTAAATTTTTTTCTTAGAACTTTTCTATCTCCATAAACGTAATCTCGATAATAATTTCTAAGTTCTTTCTCGGGTAAAATTTTCCCCCTCCAAGAAAATTCAGGAATATCGTTTAATTGATTTGTTGCCCATATTAATGGGTCAGAGGGTGTTTTATCGTCTGGTCCGAGTCCAAATGCTACTTTACGATAAAAATTTTTCATAAATAATTTTAAAATATACTATTTTAAAATGTCAATATCTGAAATATTTGTTAAACAATTATTAAATTCTGTCATATTTTCTCGTCCTGAGATTTTTAGAATAACTAGACCAAAAATAATGATTAAAGCCAAAGGTATTGCTGTAATTACACTTATATAATCAGCAATTATTATTAGATATATCGCATAAAATGCTATTGATCTAAAGATCACTGAAGATTTAAATACTGCAATAATTGCTAGGGAATGTTTTATTAAGTTTAAAAAACTCATCTTTGAAGGGCCAAAGTATCTTGAGCCTCTTATTGACGGAGAATTAATTAAATTACTTTCAGTTTTTGCTAATGAACCAGTAAAACTACTCCAAGTTGCTTTCTCATCAATTAATTTCTTAACTGTTTCCTTTGTAAGACAAGTGAAATTTCCAAATTTTATAAATTTTCCCGTAAATGTATAAGTAATTATTTTGTGCAAAAAATAACAAATTTTAAAAATTAAACCTTCTGATCTTTTTACTCTTTCTCCAACAATACTTTTATTAGGATTATCTTTAATTTTTTCAACAAAGTTTTTTATCTCTTCTGGCCTATCTTCTCCATCACCATCCATAGGTATCACATAATCAAAATCTTCATTTTCTGAAATATGTTTTAGTCCAACAGCTATACATCTTGCATGGCCACTATTATTTCTCATATTTATTAATTTTATTGATTTTATATTTATTAAATTTTTATTTTCTAAATTTTTTTCTTCTGTTGATGCATCATTAATTACAATTACTGAAAATGAAGCATTTAAATCAGAAATATTTCTATCAATTTCTTCAAGTAATATTGATGTAGATCTAAAGTCATTAAATACTGGAATTAATATTATAATGTTCATCAACTCACTGAGCCTATTAATCTAAACAAAGAGGCAAAAAAACCATAACCTGAAAGTTCTATTAAAGCAATTATTCCAATAATGAATAAAAGTTTTTTATTTTTTTGGTTTAATTGAAATTTCATTTATATTTTATACACTCCATATCTCTATTACACATGTAAAGATCCTTTGAACTATAAATCCACTTTGGTCTTTCTGGAAGATGATAAGATATATTTCCTGCAATCCACTCATTACCCTTAACATATTCCATTTTTCCAAGATCATTTGCTTCTGTTTCATAAAAATTTTTAGCCTGTATAGCTAAATTTTTTCCATTAAAATCAGTTCTTTTGTCAGTTTTTGAAATAGAAACATATGCATATAAAATTGGGGAAATTAAAAATAAGACTAAAAAGAGAGAAGAAAAAGCTTTCATTTTTTCAAAATTGATTTCAGATTTGAAAATATAAACAAATAGCAAACCAAAATTTATATAAAACGGTGTCATCCACATAGTTCTTATTTTAACACCCATAGTAAAAGATGTTAAAAAAATAAATAAAAGAGGGATTAAGTTTATTGATAACAAAAATAATAGTTTATCGTCATTCAAATTAATATTTATTTTAAATTTGTTTATTAATACTAAAATCATAAGTAAAAATGGTATCAATATTACAATTTGTTTTAGTAAAAATATAAATGGGTGCATTAAATGACTGAAAATATTTACCTCATCTGATCCAGTTCTCATTAGTCCATAAGTTATAGTTACATAATCATTCTCGGATAACCAAATAACATGAGGAGATAAAATTAAAAAGAATGGAATTAAAGATATCAAACACTTAAAATTTGTTTTTTTGTTAATGATTAAATAAATTAAAAGAACAGCTATTGCTAAACCTAAATAGACAAATAAATATTTAGAAAGAAACCCGAGACCAGAAAAAAGACCGAGGAATATCCAATCTAATATTTTATTACTTTTAATTCCTTTCCATAAATAAAAGATAGAAAGTGACCAAAAGGGGATGAGACATACGTTTACGTTAAACTCAGGTGTGGTGAAGTTATAGAAATAAATACCCTCTAACAATAAAACAGACAGAAAACTATAAATCCTATTTTCAAAAAAATCCTCTGCTAATTTAAAAATAACAAAGAACGAAATTAGAATACAAATTTGACTTAATAAATAATACGCCCAATCTTGCGGTCCAAAAATAAAATAAATTATTTCCGGTAAAAAAGCGCTCACTGGAGGATGTTTATTAAATCCCCAATCTAAGTTGCTTCCCCACGCTAAGGCTTCGATTGTATCTAATGGCAAATTGTGATTTGTAAAAGTTGGAGTCAATGTCCAGATCAATAAGTGTGATGTGATAAAAATATAAAATAAATTGTTTATATTTTTTTTATAAATGGCCATTTTTATTAATTTATACAATTAATGCATTCTTGACACTTAATAAATGATGAATATATTCACCGAACTTACAAAATTGAGTATGGTAAAGATCTCTAAAAAATATATTCCAAAAGAAACTGAAAAATACATGTGTGCAAAACATCTCGCATATTTTAAACAAAAATTAATGGACTGGAAAAAAGATCTAAAGAGAACAAATAATGAAGCAATATTCAATGCTTCAATGGATGACAACAGTGCTTCAGCAGACATTGTTGATCAAGCAAGTTCATACACAGAAAAAAATGTTGAAATGAGAGCAATCAACAGACAAATTAAATTAATTTCAAAAATTGATGGGGCTTTGAAAAAAATTCAAGACGGAACATATGGCTTTTGTGAAGAAACTGCTGAACCAATTGGTCTTAAAAGATTAATGGCAAGGCCAGTTGCAACTTTATGCATATCAGCTCAAGAAAAACACGAAAAAGAAGAAAAAGTTTACGCTGATATTTAAGGGTAATCTATTTCAGCATCTTTATTTAATGCTTTAAATCCTTTGATAACTGCTGGACGTTTTGCAATATCTACAAACCATCTAGATAACCCCTTAAAGTTTTCTAATCCAATATCATGTCTTTTGTGACGTGCTATCCAAGACCATGTCGCAATATCAGCAATAGAATATTCTTTACCTGCCAAGAAATTACTCGTTGATAGTCTTGCTTCTAAATCTTCGTATAACTTTCTAGTTATTTTAAAATATCTTTCCTCTCCCCATTCACTTTTTCCCTGATGATAATAATGAAACTGATGATGTTGACCTATCATTGGACCAATCAAACCCATCTGGGCCATCAACCACTGATTTATCTCTAATCTATTATTTTCTGGATAAAACATTTTACTTTTTTCACCTAAGTACATCAATATTGCTCCTGACTCGAATATTGACTTTTTATTTTCGTGATCAGTGATCACTGGTATCTTATTAAACGGACTAATTTGTTTAAATTTAGGTTTATGTTGTTCACCTTCATTTAGATTTACTTTGGTAATTTTGTAGTCAAAGCTTATCTCTTCTAACATTATGCTAATTTTCCAACCATTAGGGGTATCGGCAGTAAATAGCTCGATCATTATTTAACACCTAATCTGTCTTTTATAGTGTTTGATGCAGTAGTAAATTCAAACCTATATTTCTCATTAGGTCTTGCATATTTAAAACATCCTCTAGCGGCTAAAGCTCCCTCATGAAAACCGGATAATATTAATTTTAGTTTTCCTGGATAATTACAAATATCGCCGATAGCAAAAATGCCCTTTTTATTAGTTTCAAAATTTTCTGTATTAACTGGTATTGTCTTTTTATCTAAATTAAGCCCCCATTCCGCAATTGGCCCAAGTTGCATTATTAAACCAAAGAAACCTAAAACATAGTCAGCCTTTAGAGTTTTGCTTTCACCTTCTTCGCTTTTGATCTCGACTTCCTCTAAAGAGCCATTACCTTTAACATCTTTAATTGAGTACTTTGTAAATAAATTAATTTTATTATTATCACTAAGTTCTTTTATTTTTTGAACGCTTGCAGGTGCTCCTCTAAACTCATCTCTTCTATGTATAAGAGAAACTTTTGAAGTACTTGACAATTCAATTGCCCAGTCAAGTGCGCTGTCTCCACCTCCAAAAATTACTACTGATTTATCTTTAAAAATACTTTTGTCTTTAATTGAGTATAAAACTGTTTTACCATCAAACTTTTCTGCACTCTTTGTTGGAAATTTTCGTGGTTCAAAAGATCCAACTCCCCCAGCAATTACTACATTTGGTGTGTTAAACTCTTTGCCATTAGTTGTTTTTACTGTCCAGCTTTTATTTTCTTGTCTTAGTTCTTGAACTCTATCATTTAAATGAAAGTTAAAGTTAAAGGGTTTTATTTGT
The DNA here is from genome assembly GCA_902551985.1 of uncultured Pelagibacteraceae bacterium. Lineage (GTDB taxonomy): Bacteria > Pseudomonadota > Alphaproteobacteria > Pelagibacterales > Pelagibacteraceae > Pelagibacter. The sequence goes on from CACDFI010000004.1 coordinate 23,154, forward strand.
TTAATTAAATTGTTAGTAAGCTCTTCACCAGTGCATTCTGGAACCGCGGGAATATCATAAATTGGTTTATCTGGATAGAGTTCTATACATTGACCACCGATTTTATCTAAGTTATCAACTATTTCACATTTCAATCCAATGATTCCTAATTGATGTGCACAAAATAACCCTGTTGGTCCTGCACCAATTATCACAACATCAGTTTTAATCATTAAACCTGTTTCTCCGGCATGTATACACTTAGACCATCTAAGTCATCAGAGACCATAATTTGACAACTAAGCCTACTGCTTGAATTTGGTTCATAGGCTTGATCTAGCATGTCATCCTCACCCATTTCTTTTTTAGATAATTTATCATACCAATCTTCTTTGACATAAACATGGCATGTAGCACAAGACATGCTGCCACCACAATCTGCATCAATTCCTGGGATATCGTTTTGAACAGCCCCCTCCATAACGGTCAGACCATTTTGGACTTCAACTATGTGTTCTTTGCCATTATGTTCGATGTATTTGATTTTTGCCATTCAGTTTATATAAGCACAAAAAAAAATAGGGCAAGTAATTAAACTTGCCCTATTTTATATCGTAACTAACTGTTACTATGCTCTTCTTGTAGAGTTAGAAACTGCACAAGACCAGATAATTAAACCAAATGCGATTTTATTAACAAAGTCTGCTAAGTTATAGATAACGTTTAATGCGTTAGCATCAATTCCACCTGTTAGGTAACCAAAAATATAACCTAATGGGTAAATTGCCCAACCTACAGTAACAATCATTCTTAAAGCTCCAAATGCAGTTACTAAAGCTTTATTTCCAGATTTAGCAGCAACTTTACCTGCTTCTCCTGAAAAGATTTCATAAAGAATGTAAATCCATCCAGCCATACCGATTATGAAACCTAGTGTAGCGTTAATGAATCCAGCTTCTCCAAGATATCCACCTATTAACATAACTAGTGAACCAATTAAGATTCTCCAGAATATGTTTGTGTCAACTTTTCTTACTGCTGAAAGAATTAAGTAAAATTCTACTAGCTGTAGCGGTACAGTAATTAACCAGTCAATGTATCTGTAAACAGTTGGAGTATCACCTGTTTCAACCCATACTGCTCTCATATACATATAGTGAATAAATGCTATACCAGTTACTAATCCAGCTACGTTTACTGATTTTCTCCATTGAGAACCGACATTAGCCTGTTCCATAAAGAAAAACGCTGTAGCTGCTAACATACCCATTGAAATTAACCAAAACGAAATACCTACGAAATCGTCTGTAGCTAAAAAGGCTGTTGCTGCGTTAGCTGCCGTAGTTGCTCCGAAAAGCACTGCCGCTAAAGCTAACATTTTCATTGTCTTCATAAAAAACTCCCTCATAGTTAGTTTTTTTTATTAGTTTAAATTTAAACTACAGACTAACCTAATGATTAGCCTAAAGTTAGGGTTAGATAGCAAAAAAAATTGGTTTATTGAAGAGTTTTTGACCTCTAAAAAGTATTGATTTTACTTACTTTGTGAAATTAAATACAACCTGTTACATAAAATCATTATAAAAGTGAATCAAAAAACAAATCACTATGGCAGACAAGTTTAACAAAATTTATCAAGAATCAATCCAAGATCCCGAGAAGTTTTGGCAAAATGTGTCTGAGGATATCTTTTGGTTTAAAAAACCAACTAAAATTTTAAACAAATCCAAACCTCCATTTTATAAATGGTTTGAAGATGGAGTAACGAACACCTGTTATAACGCAATTGATACTCATATTGATCAGGGCAATGGTGACAGGACAGCCTTAATATATGACAGCCCTATTACAAACAATAAAGCAAAGTTCACATACAATGAATTAAGAAATAGAATTTCAAAATTTGCTGGTGCACTTGATAATCAAGGTATCAAAAAGGGTGACAGAGTAATCATTTACATGCCAATGATACCAGAGGCCGTAATAGCGATGCTCGCATGTGGAAGAATTGGGGCAATACACTCCGTTGTCTTTGGCGGTTTTGCATCAAATGAACTAGCAAGTAGAATTGATGATAGCAAAGCAAAGATTTTGATTACCGCTTCTTGTGGATTTGAACCAGGTAGAACAGTTGAGTATAGACCTTTAGTTGACGGAGCACTTAAACTTGCAAAACATAAAGTTGAAAAAGTAATTTTCTTTCAAAGAAAAGACTATGAGGTAAAACTAAACTCTCCACTTGAGATAAGTTGGGAAGAATCTTTAGTAAATGCAAAAGATAAAGATTGTGTTGAAATAGGAGCTAATGAATTTGCTTACATTTTATACACATCAGGAACTACTGGAATACCCAAAGGTATAGTAAGAGATGTTGGTGGTCACATTGTTGCTCTCAAGTGGACAATGAAAAATATTTACAATGTAGATAAAAATGATGTTTGGTGGTCTGCAAGTGATATTGGATGGATAGTAGGACACTCATATATTGTTTATGCCCCTTTGTTCAAAGGATGTACAACAGTATTGTTTGAAGGAAAACCAGTTGGAACTCCTGATGCAGGAGTTTTTTGGAGAATAATTTCTGAATACAATATAAAATCTTTGTTCACAGCTCCTACAGCTTTCAGAGCAATTAAAAAAGAAGATCCAGATGGAAAATTTTTTTCTAAATATGACTTAAGTTCATTTGAGTCGTTGTTCTTAGCTGGAGAGAGAGCTGATCCTGACACTTTGAAGTGGGCAGAAAATCTTTTAAATGTTCCAGTCATTGATCACTGGTGGCAAACTGAAACTAGTTGGGCAATAAGTTCAAACTGTACTGGTATAGAAATGCAAAAAACTAAATACGGTTCAGCATGCAAAGCGGTACCTGGTTATGATGTAAAAATAATTAAACCAGACCATTCAATTGCAAAACCAAATGAGATGGGAGATATAGTTGTTAAGTTACCCTTGCCCCCAGGAACTTTTCCTACACTTTGGAATGCAGATAAAAGGTATGAAGAAAATTATATGTCTAATTATAAAGGTTACTATCAAACGTATGATGCAGGACATATTGATGAAGATGGTTACATATGGATTATGTCAAGAACTGACGATATTATTAATGTTGCTGGGCATAGATTATCTACAGGAGCAATAGAAGAAGTTTTATCTGAGCATCAGTCAGTTGCAGAGTGCGCGGTTCTTGGAATTGCAGATAAATTAAAGGGACAATTACCTATAGGCTTAGTTGTTTTAAAATCCGGTGTTGAAAAAGAAAATGATACTATCTCCCAAGAGTGTATCAAGATGGTTAGAGATAAAATTGGACCAGTCGCAGCATTTAAAGTTGTGATAGTAATTAAAAGATTACCCAAAACAAGATCTGGAAAAATTTTGAGAGGAACTATAAGGAAAATAGCCGATGGTGAGGATTATAAAATGCCAGCAACAATTGATGATCCTGCAATTCTAGATGAAATTACTCAAAGTTTAATAGAAAATAAAATTCTCAAAAACTAAATTTATCTAATCTTCAAATTTAATTGGTTTTCCAGATGGTTCTCCTATAATTTTTCCATCTTTCATTTTAATGTCTCCATTTATGATTGTATAAACTGGAGTTCCCTTAAACTTGTATCCGTCAAATGGCGACCAACCACACTTGCTCTCTATTTTATCATTTTTTATCTCAATAACTTTATTCATATCTACAATTGTAAAGTCTGCATCATACTTTTCTTTTATAAAACCTTTGCCTATAATTCCAAATATTTTAGCTGGATTCTCACAGACAAGATTCATTAATTGTTCTAGAGATAATTTACCATCATTTACATGATTCAGCATCACAGGCATCAGGGTTTGAACTCCTGGCATTCCAGATGGCGTATCAGGATACTCTTTGTCTTTATTCACTTTTAGATGTGGAGCATGATCAGAGCCAATTGTATCATTGTAATTATTTCTTACCGCATACCACAAACGATCATAATGACTTTTATCTCTTAATGGCGGATTCATTTGAGCGTAAGTTCCAAGTTTATCATAGCAGTCAGGTGCAAATATGGTTAAATGCTGAGGAGTTATCTCAAAAGTAATATTTCCTTTGTTCTGAGATAAAAAATCTATTTCCTGTTTAGTGGTAATATGTAAAATATGTGCTTTCTTACCTAGTCTTTTTGCAATTTTAACAATTTTTCTTGTCGATGAAATCGCGCATTCTTCATCCCTCCATATTGGATGAGAATGTACATTTCCTTTTTCTCTTAATTTTTTTCTTAAATTTAAAATATCTTCATCTTCTGAATGAACCGCAACAATTTTTGATGTGCTCTCAAAGACTTTTTCTATATCTTCCTCTTTATGTACTAACAAAGTTCCTGTTGATGAGCCTGCAAATAATTTAACACCACAACACCCCTCTAAGCCTTTAAGACTTGCTAATTCATTTTGATTAGTAGGAGTGGCTCCAAAATAAAAAGCATGATTACAAAACATTCGATTTTTTGCTAAATCTATTTTTCTCTGAAATTCTTTTTGATTAGTGGTTGCTGGATTAGTATTAGGCATTTCAAAAACGGATGTTATACCTCCAACTATTGCTGCTCTACTCCCAGTATGTAAATCCTCAGTATCTGTTGATCCTGGTTCTCTAAAATGTGTTTGTGTGTCAATACAACCAGGCAGAACTGTAAGTCCGCTTGCATCGATTATCTTACTTGCTTCTTCTTCTATTTTTCCAATCTTACTAATCTTGCTGTTTTGAATACCTATATCAACATCTTTTAAATCTTTATCAATATAGCATTTTCCATTTTTAATTATAAGATCTAACATATTTAAAAAAAGTAATTATATCATTTGTTATAGTATTACAATATGAATAGGAGTAGTGTTTACATTTTAGAGGATAGAGGTCTTCTTTACATAAATGGAGAGGAAACAAAAAAATTTTTACAAAATATAATTACAAATAATATTGAAAACGTATCAGAAAGTAGAAGTTGTTTTTCAGCTCTTTTAACTCCCCAAGGAAAATATCTTTACGATTTTATAATTATTAAACATAAATCAGGCTTTTTTTTAGATTGTGAAAAGGAAATTATCGATGATTTATATAAACAATTAAATTTATATAAACTAAGGTCAAAAGTTGAGATATTAAATCTTAGTAATGAGTTTGTTGTGGCAAGTCTAAATAAAGAAAAATTTTTAGAAATAGAAAGTTCTAAAAATGAAGAAGGTTTTACAATAAAATTTAGAGAAGATCCTATACTTCTAGATCCGAGATCTAAAGAATTAGGAGCTAGATTAATTATTAATTTAGAAAAACTATATTTATCATTAAAAAAATTAGGATTAGAAGTTTCAGATGTTAATGAATATTATAATCTTAGTCATGAGTTGGGTATACCTCAAATTAATACCAGAAATCTTCAGGATAAAATTTTTGGAATTGAATGTAACTTTGAAGAACTTAACGGAATTGATTTTAGAAAAGGTTGTTATGTTGGACAAGAGAACACAGCAAGAATTAAACTAAAAGACAAACTAAATAAAAGATTATTTGCAATTAAAGTTGTAGATGGTGAACTCAATAGTGAAGAAATAACTTTTGAGGATAAAAATGTTGGAAAGTTATTAATCAACAGCAAAAATCCATTTGCTTTATTAAAATTAGAGAATAAAAAATTTAATTTTGATGCAGATTTAAAATGTGGAGATGCAAATATCAAGGCTATTAAACCAATTTGGGTATAAATTATTTAATAAATTTTGCCAAATCTGGTTTAAAATAATTAGGACCCTTCATTACCTTTCCAAATTCATTAAATATGGGTTTGCCATCTTTTCCTAACTTACTCATATTTGAATTTTGAACCTCATCAAAACACTTATCTAAATTAATACCAAATGCATGGCCTGCTCCATAAGTAACATACAATATATCTGTTAAAGCATCAGCAACTTCTATTAAATTTTTTTCAGATATAGCTTTTTTAAGCTCCTCAAGTTCTTCACTTATAAGTGATATTCTTAGAGAATTAATCTTTTCAGTGCTCAGGCTTGAAGAAACTTTAACATCTTGATTATAAGTTTTCATAAACAATCCAACCTTTTCAAAATTTGTCATTTTACTCCTATATGATTTTATTATTTTTTAATGTATAAGTGTTCAATATACTCTCTTTAATAAATTATGAAATTCAGAAAAGAATACGACAGCATTGGCAGCATTAATGTACCTGTGGATAAGTATTGGGGGGCCTCCACTCAAAGGTCCAAAAAATACTTCAATATAGGGGATGTATTGGTTGGACCTAAATTAATAAAATCAATTGCTATAATAAAAAAAGCTGCAGCTATTACAAATTATAGAAACAAGGACATTAGTTCAAAAATTTGTAAATCAATTGTCAGAGCTGCGAATGAAATAATCAATGGAAAATTAGATAATCATTTTCCTTTAAAAGTTTGGCAAACTGGATCTGGTACTCAAACTAATATGAATGTTAATGAGGTAATATCAAATAGAGCTATTGAGATATTAAAAGGAAAAAAGGGTACAAAAAAACCTGTACATCCAAACGATCATGTAAATAAATCTCAATCTACTAATGACGTATTTCCAACTGCGATGCACATTGCTATAGCTATGGAAACTAAAGATAGGCTATTGCCAAGTTTAGTTCTATTAAATAGAGAGTTGAAAAAGAAGGTAAGAGAATTTAATAAAATTGTTAAAATAGGAAGAACACATCTACAAGATGCAACGCCTTTATCATTAGGACAAGAATTTTCTGGATATCAATCACAATTAGAAGAGTGTATAAAAAGAATTCAAATTTCTCTAAATGAAATTTACTACCTAGCACAAGGTGGAACAGCTGTTGGTACTGGTATAAACACTAAAAAAAATTTTGATAAGAAAATTGTTTATGAAATAAAAAAAATAACAAAGTTACCATTTAAACCAGCTAAAAATAAATTTGCTGCTTTAGCTGCTCATGACGCAATTGTAAATTATTCAGGTACACTGAACACAACCGCAGTAAGTTTAATGAAAATTGCAAACGATATTAGATTTTTAGGGTCAGGTCCAAGAGCTGGATATGGAGAATTAATACTTCCAGAAAATGAACCAGGATCGTCAATAATGCCTGGCAAAGTAAATCCGACCCAATGTGAGGCTGTAACAATGGTTTGTGTTAAAGTAATTGGAAATCACAATGGAATTACTATGGCCGGATCGCATGGACATTTTGAACTTAATGTTTTTAAACCTTTAATAATTCATAATGTTCTTCAATCAATTAAAATATTATCTGATAGCACAAAAAGTTTTGCAAAATATTGTATATCTGGATTAAAAGCAGACAAAAAAAGAATTAAAGATTTGGTTGATAATTCTTTAATGTTAGTAACTGCCCTATCCCCTAAAATTGGATATGACAATGCATCTAGGATCGCAAAAAATGCTTTAAAAAATAAAACGACACTTAAAATTGAGACTATGAAAACAGGTCTTATTTCTGAGAAGGATTATGATCAAATTGTTAATCCTTATAAAATGATTAAACCTATTTAATTATTTATAATTTTTTTAATGAGTGATTTAAGTTCCTGTGAATTTCTAATATTATATAAATGTTCTTTTTTATATTTATTTGTTTCATCTATTTGATTTATATTAATATCAAATATAAAAATTGAACCAGTATTTATATTTTTTTTCACTTTAAAAAAAATTTTATTTAAGTCATTAACTTTACTTTGATTTATTTGAAATTTTTTTGCAAAATTCTTTTTGTTATTGATTTTTAAAACATTTGATGATTTGAAAATTAATTCTCCCATTTCTTCTTCATAATTAATTTTTGACTCAATTACACCTATATCACTTAAATTAAATATGATTTTATTCAATTTGATAAATTTATCTTCAATATTAAAAATGATATAGCCATCTTTTATAAGCTCATGTTCAACGTTAATTAAGGATAGTTTTAAGACTCCATTTAAATTTCCAATCATATTAGAACTCAAATTTAATATTGAAAAAACTAATTCATCGATTAAAAAATTTAGATTATTTCTATTTAATGTAATATTTGAGTTCAAATAAAAGGGTTTTAATTCAATCGTTGTATTAATTTTTATATCATTATTATTTTCAGGAGATTTTAGATAAACAATATTATTTTTCAATTTGTACTCAATTTCAATATTCTTATTTAAAAAATTAATTAATGTAGAACCCTGAAGATTATTATTAGCCTTATAATTTAATTCATTTTTTATCAAAATATTTGGACGTTTAAAATTTATATCAACTTGTGAAATCATTTCAGAATTATATTTTTTTTTCCATAATGATTTGAAATTTAAGTCAAATAGATTTCCATCTATAATTAATTTTTTAAAATTATCCTGCTCCGATGTAATATAGCTAATTTTTTTAATTGGAGATATAATTAAAGTTTCATCTTTCTCATCCAGAACAAATATTTTACTTTTTTTGATATTAATTTGTTTGCTTTCACTAGTATTAAAATAATTTTTTAAAGCTTTATATTCCTTTTTTTTTATTAAAAAATTTGTATTTTGTATTTCAAATTTTTCAAAATTAAGTTTAGATTTTGGATATAAGCTATTAGAATTTACAAAAACTTTTAAATTCTTTATATCAAATGAAATATCTTCATTATTATTTTCATTTATTACTAATGATGAATCACTAATAAGTAAATGAGGCTTGGGAAGTAGTTGATACTTTATGTCACCTTTTATATTTAAATTAATATTAAAAGAAGAATAAAATTTACTTTCAATTATGTTTTCTATACTTTTATAATTGAATAAAACTGGTATTGATAAATAAATGCCAAATAAAAAACACAACGTAATAAAAAAAAAAATGAACTTAGCAAATATTGTTACTTTCAATTTTTTAATCATAAATCCAATATCGCTTAAATTTACAAAAAATAAACGATGAATTTAGATTATTTAACAAATCTTAATAAAAGTCAGGAAGAAGCAGTCTTATATTTAAATGGACCTCTTTTAATTGTTGCTGGAGCTGGGTCTGGAAAAACAAGAGTTCTTACCGCAAGAATTGCACATATTGTCAAACAACATAAGGCATTTCCTAATCAAGTCTTGGCGGTAACATTTACTAATAAAGCTGCAAAAGAAATGCAATTAAGAGTATCTAAATTTTTAAAAAAGGAAGCAACAGGTCTTCCCTGGCTGGGTACTTTTCACTCAATAAGTGCAAAAATACTTAGAAAACATGCAGGAGCTGTTGGATTAAAATCAAATTTTTCTATTATTGATCAAGATGACCAAGCAAGATTAATAAAAAATATTTGTAAATCTGAAAACATAGATACGAAAAAAATATCACCAAGATTTATCTTGGCAGTTATTGATAAATGGAAGAATAAAGGATTTTACCCTGACGAAGTTGTACTTAAACGTAAAGACATATTAGAAAAAAGTTTTCTTGGAGTCTATAAGATATATCAACAAAAATTAATAGATTTAAATGCTGCAGATTTTAGTGACTTGATACTTCATACGGTTAAAATATTTGAAAAACATAATGATATATCAAAAATGTATTCAAAGAAGTTTAAATATATTTTAGTTGATGAATATCAAGATACAAACTTTATTCAAAGTGAATGGCTTAAAAATTTAGCAGAAGAAAACAAAAATATTTGTTGTGTAGGAGATGATGACCAATCAATATATAGTTGGAGAGGCGCAGAAGTAAAAAATTTTCTTCAATTTGAAAATGTTTATGAAAATACAAAAATTATAAGATTAGAAAAAAATTATAGATCAACTCAAAATATTTTAAATGTGGCATCAAAAATCATTGAAAATAATCAAAATAGAGTCGGAAAAAAACTTTTTACAGATCAAGATGACGGGGAACTTGTTACTTTAAACTGTTTTAGAAACGTAAAAGATGAAGCAACTGAAATTGGCTCCAATATTGAGAATTTTAAAAATCAATTCTCATTAAATGAAGTTGCAATTCTTGTAAGAGCTATTTTTCAAACAAGAGAATTTGAAGAAAGATTTTTAAAAATTGGTATTCCATATAGGATTATTGGAGGTATTAAATTTTATGAGAGAGCAGAAGTTAAAGATTGTATTGCATACCTAAGAACTGTTTATCAACCTCAAGATGATTTGTCGTTCGAAAGAATTTTAAATGTTCCAAAAAGGTCGATTGGTGATACAAGTGTTAAAGCTATAAATAATTTTGCAAAATTAAATAAATGTTCGTTAGAAGTTGCCTCAAAAAATTTAATTGAACAGAACAAGATCAAGCCTAAAACAAAATTAGGTTTAAATTCTCTTCTTAATCTTTTGTCTAAATGGAGAAATGACTTAAAGAATAAGATGAACCACAATAAGCTTTTGCAAACAATTTTGGATGAATCTGGATATAGTGAAATGCTAAAAAACAAAAAAGATTTAGAAAATGAAAATAGATTAGAAAATATAAAAGAATTACTAAAGGCAATGAAAGAATTTGACAATTTAGAAAGCTTTTTGGAACATGTAGCTCTTGCAACATCGCTCGATCAAGACTGGCAAAGCGAAAAAGTTAATTTAATGACTATTCATGCCTCTAAAGGTCTTGAGTTTGAGGTTGTATTTCTTCCTGGATGGGAAGAAGGTTTATTTCCACATCAAAAAAGCATTGAAGAGAAGGGTGAAAATGGTCTAGAGGAGGAGAGAAGATTGGCATATGTTGCTATTACTAGGGCTAAAAAGCAAGCAAAAATATCATTTTCCATGAATAGATTTTATCAGGGAGACTGGATAGACAGTATGGCATCAAGATTTGTTGATGAACTTCCAGATGAGTATATCAAAAAAAATAATAATTTTATAGATGAGAAAGAGGAGGATTTTGAATTTAATCAAGATATAGATTTTGATAGCGATAATGAAATTAGAAGTCCTGGTTGGATACGTTATCAGAAAAAATTAAAATGATAAAAGAAATTGAAAATTTAATTCTAGCAAATGATTTAGATGGATATATTCTTCCTAAAAATGACAAATATTTTACTGAATATTCAAAAGAAAATAATCTTAAGTCTATCACAAAATTTTCAGGATCTGCAGGGTTTGCAATCTTTTTAAAAAAAAAACAATATATATTTGTTGACGGTAGATATACGATACAAGCAGAAAAAGAAGTTGGAAATAAATTTATTATTTGTGAAATTCCTTACGTATGGCCAAAAAATATTTTAAAAAAAAAAATTAAAATTGGGTTTGATCCAAATCTTTTTACGAGTGAAACTTTATACAAATATTTTGGAGACGAATACAATTTAAATCCTTTGAGTTTTAAATTTAAAAAAAAAAAAAAATCTAACAATAGAAATTTATTCTACAGCCTTAAAACTTCTGTTACAGGCAAAAGTGCATCCCAAAAAATAAATCAATTGGTCAAAACTATGAAAAATAAAAAAATTGATTATTCTTTTATTAGTTCAGGTGAAAATATTTGCTGGCTTCTTAATATAAGGGGAGACGATCTTCCTAATTCTCCAGTGGCCAATTGTAAGATGATTTTAACAAAAAAAAAAAAAATTTATTTTTTTTCAGATCAAAATAAAATTAAAAATATTAAATTAAGCTTAAAAAAATTAAAAATATACTTTTTAAAAGAAGACAAATTTTTAAATTGTTTAATAAAGTTCAAAAGTGGAAATTTTAGTATTGATAGTAAAACATGCTCAGTATTTGAAGAAAGTTTAATTAATCATAGATTTAAAATAATTAGTAAAAAAGACCCTATTTACAATTTTAAATCCTTAAAGAATAAAACCGAAATTAGTAATATGATTAAAGCACACATTGAAGATGGGGTTGCTTTAACTAAATTTTTATATTGGATTAAAAATCACAAAGTCACAAATCTTAACGAAATGAAGATTGAAAAAAAGTTGGCAAATTTTAGGAAAAAAAATAAAAACTATCTATATCCAAGCTTTGATACAATCGCTGGATCTGGACCCAATGGAGCGGTTATTCATTATAGATCTAATAAAATTTCCAACAGAGATTTAAGAATAAATGATTTATTATTAATTGACTCTGGTGGGCAATATAAGTGGGGAACAACAGATGTAACAAGAACAATTTGTTTTTCAAGCGTGTCAGATAAAATTAAAGATATTTTTACAAGAGTTTTAAAAGGTCATATTGCTGTTGCCTTAACAAATATTAATAAAGAAAAACATGGTCATAATATAGACAAAAAAGCAAGAGAAAGCCTAAATTCTGCCGGTCTTGATTACCGTCATGGCACTGGCCATGGAGTTGGGGCATTTCTAAATGTTCATGAGGGGCCTCAAGGAATATCAAAAAATAATTATGTGAAATTAAAAGAGGGAATGATCTTAAGCAATGAACCTGGATTTTATAAAAAAAATCATTTTGGTATAAGAATTGAGAATTTAGTTTTTGTTAAAAAATTTAAATCCAATCTTATATTTCAAAATCTTACAATGGCACCAATTGATTTAGACCTTATTAATTTTAAAATGCTTGATAAAGAGGAAGAAAGTTATTTATTTAAATATCACTTTGATGTTTATAAAAATATTTCTCCATTTTTAAATAAGAATGAAAAAAAATGGTTAGCTAACCTAATCTAATAACTTTAGCCATTCTTTTTGAGTTAATATTTTTATTCCTAAATCTTTAGCTTGCGCAACTTTTCGAGTCGTGGGTTTTTCACCAGTTATTAAGTAACTTAGTTTTTTATTCACTGAACTTACAACTGACCCTGAATTTTTCTCAATTAATGATTTGGCTTCAGCTCTACTCATATCTGATAGTTTTCCAGTAAACATAAATGTATAATTTAAAAGTTTTCCATCCTTATATATTTTAAGATCAGAAATATTTAATATTGATGACAACTTTTTGATTACACTGTAATTTAATTTGTTATTAAAAAATTTTTTTAAAGAATTAATCTGAGTTTCTCCTATTCCATCAATATTCAAAAATTCGTTTAATTTACCTTTATTTACAAAATTTATAAAATTTTGAACCGACTTTGTATATTCAGCCAAGAGTTTGGCATTTTCTATACCAATATGTCTAATCCCGATAGCATACAAAAATTTATCTAATGAAACTTTTTTTGATTGATCAATTGAATATTTTAAATTTGATACAGAGAGATCTCCCCAGCCATCTAAATTTGAAATTTTATCATAATCTAAATTATATATATCTTGAGGAAGTCTTATTAAATTTAAATCCCAAAAATTTTCGATAACTTTTTTTCCAAGTCCATCTATATTCATAGCTTCTTTTGATATGAAATGCTTAATTTTTTCTATTGCAATTTTTTCACAATCAAACCCTTCATTTGTACATCTTCTAACTGCATCAAATTTTTTAGTTGTTTTATTAAACTCCTTGATAGTATCAGATCCACAAGATGGACAGATATTTGGGAAAATAAATTTTTTCGATTTTCTATCTCTTTTTTTAACATCCACAAGTATCACATGCGGAATTACATCGCCTGCTCTTTCAATCTTTACAGTGTCTCCAACTCTTATATCTTTTCTAATAATTTCATCCTCATTGTGTAAAGTTGCATTAGAGACTACTACACCTCCAATATTTACTGGTTTAATTCTTGCAACTGGAGTTAATGCTCCTGTTCTGCCAACCTGAATATCAATGTCAGTTATTTGAGAATAAGCATTATCTGCTGAGAATTTATGTGCAATAGCCCATCTTGGAGAATTTGATGTAAAGCCTAATCTATTTTGAAGTCTGAAATCATTCACTTTATAAACTAAACCATCTACATCATATTCTAATTTATACCTATCATTTTCAATCTGTTTATGAAAAATTCTTAACTCTTTGACTGAACTGAGAACTGTATTTTGGTCGTTAGTTTTAAATCCCCACTTTTTTAAAGATTTTAAAAAATCTGATTGCTTTTTTATTTTACTACTTTTTAGATAACCATAAGTATATGCAATAAAATTTAATGGAATTTTTTTTGTTTCGTTCGGATTTTTTTGTCTTAATGAGCCAGATGCTGCATTTCGCGGATTAGCAAAATCATTTTTTAAATTATTAAAATCCGACTTTTTAATAAAAACTTCTCCTCTAATATCTATTTCATCAGGAAAATCTTTATCTATAATTTTTTTGGGAATGTCTTTAATAGTTTTTAAATTTTCGGTTATAACTTCTCCTTCACTTCCATCACCTCGAGATGTTCCTAATATTAATAAACCATCTTTATAAGTTAAGGATGCAGATATCCCATCTATTTTTGGCTCAACGCTATACTCAATTTTAATTTTTTCATTTAAAAAATTAAATATTTTTTTTTCAAAATTTACTAGATCATTTTCGTCAAAGGCATTTGATAAAGATAACATTTTAACTCTATGCTTTGATTTAATAAAATTTTTTGAGGGTTTGTATCCTAAAGAGTTTGATGGTGAATTTGGACTTTTTAAAAAAGAATTTTTATTTTCTAGATTAATAATTTCTTTTTTTAAGTCATCATATTCTTTATCTGAAATTTTTGGGGCATTCCGATCAAAATAGAACTTATTATGTTTATTTAATTCATCAATTTTTTTTTTATATGTTTTTTTTATATCATCTAATTTCATTTATTTATTAATCAAATAATTTTTTGAATCTTTTTAGCAAATTTTCTTTTTCATTAAGATCTTTATTAAATTCTTTTTTTTTATAATTTTTATTTAGGATTTTATAAGACCTTTCATACCACTCACTTGATTGATAGTTATATCCAAGTAAAGAAGCATATTTTTTTGCCTCATGCTCAAGACCAATTTTAAAATTTAATTCAACAAGTCTAAATAGCGCTTCCTCAATAAAAATAGTGGTTTCATATTGATTTACAATTCTTTTATACCTGTTCATTGCTGGTATCCATTTTTCTCTACTTAAATAATAATTTGCTAAATATAACTCTTTATAAGCAAGTATTTCGTCAATTAATTCAAGTTTAAATCGAGCATCTTCTGCAAAGTCGGTATCTGGATATTTTTCTATTAACAAATTAAAATAATTTTTAGCCTTTATTATTTCTCCTAAATCTTTTTTCTCATCTACTATTTGATTATAATGACATATTGCTAATAAATAGTAAGCATAATCAGTATTTGGATGATTTTTATATTTTTCTAAAAACCTTTCCAATTCATAAATTGCATCGTTGAAATATAAACTTGAGTAAAATGCGTAGGCTGCCATCAAATTTGATCTTGGTGCCCATATTGATTGAGGATATAAAAGTTCAACCTCATTAAATTTTTTGACAGCAAAAAAAATATCACCTTT
This sequence comes from uncultured Pelagibacteraceae bacterium, assembly GCA_902551985.1. GTDB lineage: Bacteria > Pseudomonadota > Alphaproteobacteria > Pelagibacterales > Pelagibacteraceae > Pelagibacter. The sequence goes on from CACDFI010000004.1 coordinate 38,520, forward strand.
GTTAAATTCTTCTAAACCCTCATTGTAAGCCTCGATCATTTGATTTTCTAGATTATCTTCTTTTATTATTGAAATTTTCTCCTGTTTTTCAGAACAAGATATAAGGGTGAATAAAATTAGAAGGCTTAATAAAAATTTTTGAAATTTCATTTTAGAATTTTAGCAGAATATTTTTAAAATTCTAATTTTTAAGCAATAGATTTTAGATTATGCCGGTTATTTACTAACGAATGTGGTAAGCTTTTTCCTTTAATTTCAATTAGAGAGTAATTTCTTGTATCACTAAAAACTTTCCTTAATAATTTATTCGTTAAATTGTGGCCGCCGTGTTTACATTTAATAGATCCAATTAATCTATACCCTGTTAAATATAAATCTCCTATACAATCAAGAATTTTATGATTTACAAACTCATTAACATTTCTTAAACCATTTTTATTTAATATTTTGTCGTTCTTTACTACAATCGCATTTTCTAGCGATCCACCTTTTCCAAGACCTAATTTTTTTAATTTTTCTATGTCTTCATAAAGACAAAATGTTCTAGAATTAAGAACCTCATCTAATTTATCTTCATACACATTTATTTTATTTTTTTGAGTTTTGATAATTTCATTATCGTAACTTATTTCAAATTCTATTTCTAATTTAGTATTAGATTTATCAATCGATATAAATTTATTCTGCTCAACTATCTCTACATAATTATCAATTTTAATTAACTTTATTGGAACATCGCTTTTTTTTAATCCTGCATCTTTTAACAATTCTATAAAATTTTTTGCAGATCCATCAAGAATTGGAATTTCTTGTGAGTCTGTTTCAACTAATGCATTGTCAATTCCTAAGCTTAAAAAAGCAGCCATTAAATGTTCTATTGTAGAAACTTTAACTCCAAATTGATTACATATTGTTGTACAGAGTGTTGCTTCACTTACATTTTCGAAGTTAGGCACTACAACATTATTTTTCTTAAGATCTACTCTTTTAAAAATGATCCCTGAGTTTGGTTCTGCAGGAAAAATATTAATATTCGATAATTTTCCTGTATGAATTCCTATACCAGAAAATGATATTTTATTTGTAATAGTTGATTGTGATAAAACAGACATATTTAAAATATATAAAATAGAGGAAAATTTAATATTCAAGTTATATTACAAGAAAATACAATTATTTAGAGAAAAAGTTAAAAAAAGTCTCAAAAAACCCTGTTTTTTTTGGTTTATCTTTAACTATTATTAATCTGCTTTCTTCTGTTTTATAATATTCAAAACCAGCTTGACATATCATGGAATCAGTTTCTTCAAAAAAAATTAATTTTTTAAAATTATTTCTTGAGTTATGATCGAGAATACTGGGTAGCAATTTAGATCCACTACCAATAAATACAATAATTGAATTTTCTAAAAAATTTATTTCTTTTGTCTTATTACTATTTAAAGCCAATTGAATGATTTCGTCTATTCTTGCCTTGATAATTTGTTTTAATAAATCAACAGGAATATTTTTTTCATTAATTTCTTTATTAATATTTCTATTATAAAAGGACTCATTTTCATCTAAATTGAATTTTGTTTTCAAATCTTCTGAATATTCTTTATTTAGTTTTAATATCTTAGAGATATCTTTTGTAATGTGATTTCCTCCAATAGATACAGAATAAAAAAAATATAGTTTTTTATACTTAAAAAACCAAGCGCTAGTTCTTTCGAAACCAATGTCCAAAAATATATAATTATTTTCAGTGCTTAAACTTTTTTTGTAAAAAATTGATTTTACATAACTTGTACAGAATATATTTGAAATATTAAGATTATTTTTTTTGAATAATTCTGATATATTTTTAACGATTAATTTACTAAGACATATAAATTTAATTTCTAATATTAAAGATTTAATCTTTATTTCGTCAGTTATTATTTCTATCTCTTTAAATTCATCAATTATAATATTATTTACAATTAAATGAATAACATGATCCTTAAAATAATTTTCTTTAATAATAAAATTAGCTTCCTCAACCAAGTTTTTATACTGTTTAGAAATTAAAGTGGGTTTATCAAATGATTTTTTAATTGAAAGATCTATAGATTTAAATTTTGTTGAGTCATATAAAACGTTTACGTAATCTATATGCATAGATAATTTTTTTTCAGCACTTCTTATCAATCTACTCAAAGATGTTTCTGAATTATTGTTATTTTTAATTTGGGATAAAAAAATGCTTTGAGCGGAATTATTAAAAACATTGATTCTAATATTGTCAGTTCCAAGATCGATTACAGTATTAAAATCACTCATTTTAATTTGATAGTATAATTTGATTACTAACTCGTAGGTCAATAATTCTATTATTCATAAAGTTATTATTTTTAACTAATTTGTTGTAAATTTTAATAGATTTTTCTATATTTTTAGAAGGAAGCATTAATAATGTACCATTTGAAAATTTTAAGTCCCATCTTTTATTTTTATAATAAAAATATTTATTAATATTTTTTAAATCTATTTTTTGATGTTTTAAAATTTTTTGTAAATCAATAAATTCATTTATTTTAAAATCTCCAAAAATAATTGGTGGGTCATCTGTTATAATTATTTGGTTAGCATTAATATATTTTCCATTTTGACCGATATAAAAAATTTCACTATCTTTTTGGGTTTTGGCTATTATAAAAGTTTTGGTTAAATTAATATTTATAGTTGATGGCATTACCTTATTAATATATATTTGGCTTAAGTAATTAAATTTACTTAACTTTTTTAATAATTCTTTTTTTTTCAATTTAAATATATTTGTATTTTGAAAGTAGCTGAGTTCATCCTGCACCATTTTCGCCTCTTTAACAGATAAACCATAAATATTAATATTCTTTAAGGTAAATTTATCTTCATATTTTTCTAATAACGCAAAATTAAATATTGAGGATAAAAAAATAAACAAAAACAAATAAAAGTATAATTTATATTTATTTGTTAATTGAAGCATCTTTAATTATTTCCTCTATAAGTTTAATAAAATTGATATTTCTGTATTTTGCAATCTCAGGTACTAAAGATAAAGAAGTCATACCTGGTTGGGTATTTAGCTCCAATAAATAAAATTTATTATTATAAAATCTAAAATCAGACCTTGATACACCTCTACATTTTAATAATTTGTGAGCTTTCATAGCTATAGCATTAACTTTATTGAAATTTTTTTGACTTATTTTTACTGGTATAATATGTTTTGTTTTTGCACTTGCACTATACTTTGCTTTATAATCATAAAATTTTCTCTTTGGCTTTAATTCTATTATGCCTAATTTCTTTTTACCTAAAATTGCAGCTTGAATTTCCCTTCCAGGTATGTATTTTTCAATTAAGATTTCTTTAAATTTTTCTAGTTTCAGTAAATTTTTTCTAAAATTCTTTTTGTTTGAAATATGTACTCCTACACTTGATCCTTCATTAATTGGCTTCAAAACTACTGGAAATTTCAATTTTTGATCAACTATTTTTGTTATATTTTTAAAATTGATATTATTTTTAAAAATAAATTTTATATATGGGGGTGTCAGAATTTTATTTTTAACAAATATTTTTTTAGATATTTCTTTATCAATTGCAAGCGATGAAGAAAGTACACCTGAATGAGTATATTTTATTCTTTCAGACTCAAGTATCGTTTGAATATAGCCGTCTTCTCCATATCTGCCATGTAAAAGATTTAAAACCAAATCTGGTCTGAATTTTCTTAATTTTTTTACAAAATTTCCATCAGGCTCAATTAATAAAATATTATATTTTCTATCTTTTTTTAATTCCTTAATAACGCTTTTTGCTGTTATTAAACTAATCTCTCTTTCATTTGAATATCCGCCGGCTAAAGTTAATATTTTTTTCACTATTCAACTACAACAATTTCTAATTCTAATTTTACACCCGTATTTTTCTCAACTTTTTCTTTTACAAAATTAATTAATGATTTCATATCTTTAGATTTTGCGTTTTTTTTATTAACAAAAAAATTTGCATGTTTTTCAGAAATAAATGCATCACCATAACTTTTCTCGACAGAGACGCTTGATCTAATCAATTCCCATACTTTTTTATTAGTTTGATTGATTGGATTTTTAAAAGTACTTCCGCTAGTCTTAATTTTGGTTGGTTGAGCCATTTCCTTTTTTTTTATTAATTCATTCATATATTTATTTATTTCTAAACTATCCTTTTCCTTTCCTTTAAAAGTAGCGCTTAAAAAAATTAAGTCTTTGGATAACTCAATTGACCTATAGTTAAAATTGATTTTATTTGCAGGTATACTTTTTACAACTCCCTGAAAATCTACTAACTGGATTGAAATAAGAACATCTTTAAATTCTTTTTTAAAGCAGCCAGAATTCATTCTTATACCACCACCAATAGACCCTGGTATACATGACATAAATTCTAACCCAGAAATATTATTGTTCCTAGCAAATTCTGAAACTTTTTTTTGAGAAACAGCAGTTCCAGCAATAATTGTAGTTTTGTCTAACAAAGAAATCTTGGAAAAATTTTTTCCTAACTTAATGATAGTTCCTTGATAGGTTTCATCATCAAATAAAACATTAGAACCATTTCCTAAAATAAATATTTTCCCACGTAAATTATATAATTTAAGATATTCTATTAAACCTTTTAAAGAATTTGGTTTAAACAAAATTCTTGTTCTTCCACCTATATTAAACCAATTTAGATTTTTAATACTTTGATCGAAAAAGATATTTCCATCTATAAATAATGCAGATTTTTTTATATCTCCAATTTCCATTAAAAAATATTTTTTAAATTTCTCATCCAGTTAGATATTGATCCTGCTCCCATCCCTATAAAAATTTTTTCGCCAAATGCATTCTGCTTAACAAACCTTTTTAACTGAAGTTCATCATCAATTTGTATTAATCTTACTTTGGAGTTTTTTATTATTAGTTTTGCAAAATAGTTATAAGTAAAATTTAGTTTTATTTTTTCATTAGCACTATAAATTGGGCACAATAAAACAGTATCTGCCATTTTAAAGCACTTGGAAAACTCATATTTTAAATTTTTTACTCGTGAAATTCTGTGAGGTTGAAAAACACATACAATTTCTTTATTTTTGTAGACACTCTTTACTCCACTTAACACTGAACTTATTTCAGTTGGATGATGTGCATAATCATCATAAAAACTTACTTTAAAGTAGTCAAATAAATGAGTAAATCTCCTTTGAACACCTTTGAAACTAAAAAGACCCAATTTTATATATTTTTCAGGTAGGCCAATTGTAAAGGTCAATGCTGCTGCTGCTGCTGCATTTCTTATATTGTGAATTCCAATCATTGGGAGTTTAATGTTTTTAATAATTTTTTTTTTACTTGGGATATTTATTTTCATATCAAAGCTAGAAAGTTTAAAGTTTTGTTTAATATTTATGATTTGAAAATTTGATGTCTTATCTTTACCATAAGTATAAAAATTTTTATTTTTTGATTTATTCAGAACGTCTTTTAGATTTCTATCATCATTACAAATGAAACCTTTACCAACAGAGGGTATTTTTTCTATAAATTCTAAAAAACTTTTTTTTAGATTTGATATATTTTTATAATAATCTAAATGCTCATAATCTAAGTTTGTTACAATAGAATAAACAAAAGGTATTTTTAAAAAACTACCATCTGATTCATCAGACTCCGCCACACACCAATTACTTTTTCCTAATTTTGCAGAATTGCCAAAAGAATTTAAAACACCGCCATTAATAATAGTTGGATCTAATTTACTAGTCGAAAATATATTTGATACTAAAGATGTTGTTGTAGTTTTTCCATGTGAGCCAGTAACAACGATATTTCTCATGAAAGAAACTATATGACCCAACATATCTCCTCTTGTATAAATTGGTAATTTTTTTTTTATCGCTTCCTGAATTTCAGGATTACTTTTTTTGATTGCAGATGAAATTACCAGAACAGTAGTTTTTTTTATATTTTCTCTTTTATGATTTAAAAATATTTTGACTTTTTTATCATTTAGTCTTTCAATATTTTTATTATTAGCAATATCGCTGCCTTGAACTTTATAACCTAAACCATTCATAATCAATGCTAAACCACTCATGCCTATACCGCCAATACCGACAAAGTGAATAAGTTCGTTTTTTCCTAAATCAATTTTCATTTATTAGTTTAGTTATATTAACTTTATTTTTTTCCCAAGTATCTTGTTTAGTTAATTGAATTAAATTATTTTTTTTTGAAAAGTATTCATTTTGATTTTCAAATATATTAGTTAGCAAGTTTACAAAATTATTTTCATTAATATCTTTTTGCATAATTAACCAACAACAATTTTTTTTTTTATAAAATTCTGCATTATAGTATTGATGATTATCTTTAGCATACGGAAATGGAATTGCCACAAATGGAATATTCAAATAACTTAATTCTGAAATTACTGACGCGCCAGAACGAGTAATAGCTAAATCATAATTTACAGCTTTTATTAGTAATTTATGATCAAAATCAAATAATTCGTGATCTATTTGATTTTTTATATATAAATTTTTCAGATTTTCTCTCGATTTTTGGTCGGTTATCTGCTGTAAAACTTTTATATTTTGAGATTTAGATAGTTTTATTATCATCTTTGAAATAAAATCATCAAAAAATTTTGCACCTTGGCTTCCTCCTATAATTAAAATTTTTTTTTGATCCCCAAGAGTTTTTTTTATATTTTTTTGATATTCATAAATTTCTTTCCTAAGCAATGGCTTGATTAAATATATTTTTTTTAGATGTTTTTCAGGAATTTTTTTTAAATTTTTATCGTAACAAATAATTTTTTTTGCAAAACTTAAGGTTAATTTATTTGCTCTTCCTAAAATAGAGTTGGGTTCAAAAACAAAAATTTTGATTTTCATAAAATATGATGCCAATGACCAAGGTATAGACATATATCCACCTGTACTAATTAAAATATTAAAATTATTTAATTTGAGATATCTATACGATTTAAATATTGAAAAAAAAAATTTTGTAAAATTGTATGGAATTAAAAATAAATTTGATAGTATATTTGGCACATCAATTAATGAAAAATTATAACTACTATTAATATACTTAGATCCTCTTACATCCGTTACAATATGTACTTCAAAATCATCTTTTAGAGAGTCATATAAACTCAATGCAGGAATTACATGGCCACCTGATCCACCAGTAATAATAAGTATTTTTTTCATTAAATTAATTTAATTTTCTTTTTGTTAAATTTAAAATTATACCAGAGACAATTGCTGTACTTACAATTGATGACCCACCATAACTCAAGAACGGAAGTGTCATGCCTGTTGTTGGAAGTATTCTTATGTTAACACCCACATGTATAAAAGTTTGTAACAATATTAAAGAAATACAACCAATCAAAATTAATTTATAAGTATCTTCATTTAATAAATTTATTTTTTGAATAACCTTATAAGAAAAAATTAGATACAAAAATAGAATACCAATGACAATAATTGCTCCAAACTCTTCTGATATAACAGAGACTATATAATCTGTATGAGCTTCTGGGACTCTCGAATTCAAAGTGCCTTCGCCAATACCTTTTCCAAAAAAACCTCCGTTTATAATTGCGTCACTCGCTTTTTCTGCTTGATAATTATTGCCAGAATTTGAGTCTAAAAAAGCTAAAAGTCTTATTTTTATATATTCGAATTTAGGAACAAAAATTACAAGATAACTAACAATTGAACCTGCCAATAGAAAAAATACAAAAAATATAAAGATATTAATGCCAGATACAAAAATTAAAGCTAGCCAGACCATTGTCATTAATAGTGTTTGTCCAATGTCAGGTTGATAAACTAGCAATAGTAAAATAGGAAGAATAAATAAAGTACTTAAAAAATATTTTAAATATAGTCTTCTACTCTGCATAGTTAGCATTAAAGATAATGTCACTATAAAAAATGGCTTTATAATTTCAACAGGTTGAAACCTTGGTAAAAAAAACAAATCTAACCATCTTTTTGATCCTTTAACCTCAACTCCAATAAAAGGAACTAAAAATAAACTTAAAAACGTAACCAAAAATAAAATAAACGAAAATTTTGTTAAGATTTTTTGATTCAAGAATGAGAAAAGTATCAAAATTAAAATAGCCAGAGTTATATAAACGGAATGTTTAAAAAAAAAATAATATGATTTTGTATCTAATTTATCTGAAGCTATTAGAGAAGTAGAGACTAATGAAAAAAAAAGACCTAATAAAAATAATCCTAAAATTAAAAATAACAGAAATTTATCTATATTTTTCCACCAATGATAAAAGCTATCTAAATAATTACTCATGTTCTTACTTCTCTAATTATATATTTAATATTTTTATTAAAAAATTTTCCTCTTTCCTCAAAGTTTTTAAATTGATCAAAAGAAGCAGCGGAAGGACTAAAAAGGATTACTTTTTTGCTATCATCATTTTTAATATTATTTTTTAAATTTTTTAAAATTTTTTTAAGTGTTAGAGAACTTTGACAAAAAATTTTACTTGGTAAACAATTGATCAAAAGATTTCTATCTTTGCCATAAACAAAAGCTTTAATATTTGAGTAATACTTTTTATTTAATTTAAATTTATCGCCTTTTTTTGTAAGTCCTCCCAAAATCCAATAAATATTTTTATAACTTTCCAGCAATGGTACTGAAGAAGAAAAACTTGTAGATTTTGAGTCGTTAATGATTAATAATTTTCTCGATTGATATATTATTTGTTGTCTAAAATCTAATCCTTTAAATTTATTAGCCGTATTTATTACTGTTTTAAAATTTATCTTAAAGACCTTAGCAATATTGAAAATGAAACTAAGATTTTTTCTATTACTAGAATTTTTAAAACAAATATTGTCTATTAGTCTAAAATATTTTTTATATTTAAAATAATCTATTTTTATAATTTTAGATTTTATTTTTTGTTTTTTTACTAATTCATTAAGAATTTTATTTTCGCTGTCTATAAAAGTGTAGTCATTTTTGGTTTGTAATTTTACGATTTTAAATTTAGCATTTACATAATTTTTGAAGGTTCCATGTCTTTCTAGATGATCTGGATTTAGGTTAAGTATAACAGAATATTTTGACTTAAAATACTGACTATAATCAAGTTGATATGAAGACGCCTCAATTACAAATATTGTATTTTTTTTTATTTTTTTTTCCATTAAAATTGGATAGCCAATATTGCCGGTTAATCTTACATCCATTTTATTATTTTTTAGAAGATCATATAAAAGTTTTGAAGTGGTCGATTTACCATTTGTTCCAGTGATTGTTATTTTATTTATTTTTGGATAACTGATTTCAAATATATCAAGTTCTGTGATAATTTTAGACCTATTTCTGATCAAATAACCAGAAATTCTACATTTATTGATATCTATTCCTGGACTTAAAACAATGAAATCAAAGCATATATTAAATAAATTCTTAATATTAATTAATTTTTTTTTGAACTTAGTTGGAATATTTTTTGTGTTGTCGTCATATATTGCACAGTTATTATTACCTTTTAAAAAATTAAAACAAGAAATTCCAGATTTTCCAAAACCATAAATTAAAATTTTTTTGTTTTTAAAATTAATCTTTCTTTCATTCATTATCTTAATTTTAAAGTTGCAAGTCCTATCATCGCCAGAATAATTGAAATGATCCAAAATCTAATTACTACAGTTGACTCAGGCCAACCTTTTTTTTCAAAATGATGGTGAATTGGTGCCATTTTAAATATTCTTCTACCGGTTAGTTTAAATGATATCACTTGTGCAATTACCGAAACTGCCTCTAAGACAAATAGACCACCCGTAATTGCAAGAACAATTTCATGTTTAGTAATAATTCCAACTGCTCCCAGTGAACCTCCTAAGGCTAAAGAGCCTGTGTCACCCATAAAAATCTTTGCTGGTGGTGCATTAAACCATAAGAAACCGAGACAAGATCCTATTATTGCTCCACAGAAAATAGATGCTTCTCCTACACCATCAATATAAACAATTTTTAAATATTCTGAGAAAACAATATTTCCTGTAACATAACTAATAAAAGCAAAACATGCTGCAACTAATATAACTGGAACTGTAGCTAAACCATCTAGGCCATCAGTCAAGTTAACAGCATTAGATGAACCTACAATAACAAATAAATAAAATGGAATAAAAAACCAGCCCAGATTAATTACTAAATTTTTAAAAAATGGAAAATATAGGTTTTCAAGTTCATTTGATCCACCAAAAAAATAAAGAAGATAAATTCCACCTAATGCTAAAACTAACTGAATTACAATTTTTAATTTTGATGAAATACCATTTGAATTATTTTTTTTTATTTTTTGAAAGTCATCATATGCCCCAAGTAATCCAAAAGATCCTGCTATATATATTAAGAACCAATTGTAAGGATTTAACAAATCACCCCACAATAATACTCCTGAGAAAATACCAAGCAATATCATTAAACCTCCCATAGTGGGAGTTCCTATTTTTTTGACTATATGCTCGCTCGGTCCATCTTCTCTAATTGGATCATGAATTTGATGAGAAGAAAAATAATTGATTAATGGTCCCCCAACTAGAAAAACTACTGTCATCGAAGTAAACATTGAGAGCCCTGTTCGTACAGTCAAATATTTAAAAACATTTAGAAAGCTAAAAATTTCGACTAAGTTCGAAAAAAGACTAAAAAGCATTTAGTTTACCTTTTTTCAAGTTTTGACTTATTCTATTTAATCCAGTTGAATTTGAACCTTTGATCATTAGATATTCGCCATTCTTAATATCTTTTATCATAAAATTTAATATATCCTCTTTTGTATTTAATATTTTTCCTCTTTTTTGTGGTCTAATTTTGTTAAATGTTTCGATTACATCTTTGCCATAAACATAAACTTTATCAATTTCAGTATGATTAATAATTTCAGCAGCTTTCCTATGAAATTTTTTAGAATGTTTACCAAGTTCTAACATATCTCCTAATAAAATTAATTTTCTTTTTGAATTAGCATTTAAATTATTTAGTTTATTTAAAGCGAATTTTAGAGATAAGGGATTAGAATTATAACTCTCATCAATTAAATTGATTTTTTTTCCTTTTAAATTAATTAATTTTGTATCTCCTCTTCCCTCTGGAAATTTATAGTTATTAAAAAAAAATTTATTTAATTCATGCAAATCGAAGAAAACTGAAATTACAGCTAAAGTTGATAAAATATTATAAATATAATTTTCTAAATTTTTTTTAATTGAAAATATTAATTTTGAATTATTGTAATTTATGAAAAGAATGCAATTATTTTTTTTGTTTTTTATTTTAATTAAACGTAAATTCGAATTATTTTTTATTCCAAAAGAAATTATTCTTAACTTTTTTTTTTCAGCTTTTGATTTAAAAAAATTAAAAAATTGATCATCAGCATTCAATATGATTGTTCCATTTTCTACTATATTATCTATAATTTCTGATTTTGCTTGGGCTATACTCTTTAAATTTTTAAAATTTTCAATGTGAGCATAAGATATATTTGTAATCACTCCAATGTTAGGTAATATGTTTTTAGTTAGAAGATCAATTTCCCCTTTTTTATTCATCCCTACTTCGAAGATACCTATTTTATCTCCCTCATTTATATTAAATAAAGAAATTGGGACCCCATATTTATTATTAAAAGATCTTTTTGAATAAGATGTTTGACATAATTTACTTATCATTTGACCCAGCATCTCTTTTAAGGAAGTTTTACCCGCAGATCCTGTGATTGCTACAGAAGAAATACTGGATGATATTCTTACTAATTTAGCACTTTCAGAAAATATTTTTAAAGGGTTTTTAACATATATTTTATTTTTGTTTTTATTCTTTAATTTACCGTCAATGATTGAGATTGATGCCCCGTTTCGTAAAGCTTTATCAGCAAATTTATTACCATCAAAATTTTTTCCTTTTATGCCAAAGAAAATATTATTCTTTTTTATTTTTCTTGAGTCAATTGAGGCTTCATTAATCTTAATATTTTTTCCAATTTTTTTTTTTGTAACGTCTGAAATAATATTAGACTTCCAATTCTTATTTAAGGTTTTATTTCTCTCTTTAATATATTTTTGGATAAAATTCTTATCTGAAAAGTATTTTTTTAAAGCATATTCTTGGTAGATCTCATGCCCTTTTCCAGCAATAATAACTACCTCGTTTGACTTAATATTCATAATCGCCGATTTTATTGCTTTTTCTCTTGAGGGGATCTCTAATAATTTATTTTTTAAAATATTTGATTTTACATCTCTTCTTATTATTTTTGGATCTTCATTTCTTGGATTATCATCTGTTAAATATATTTTGTTACAATATTTATTGGCAATTCTACCCATTATTTTTCTTTTGGGTTTGTCTCTATCACCTCCACATCCGAATACTAAATTAATTTTTCTTAATTTAAATTGTTCCTTAATATCTTTTATGCAGGTTTCTAAAGCATCAGGTGTATGTGCATAATCAAGAATGACAATTCCATTATTGTTAAGTCTTCCAATTTTTTCTAATCTGCCATTTACTGGTTTAATTTTTTTAGTGATTTTTAAAATTTTTTCTAAAGATATTTTACTATTTATTGCCGCCATAATAGCCATTAGTAAATTTTTAATTTGTACTCTTCCAATTAATTTTGTTGAAAAAGAATATTTCTTATTATTAAATTTAAATATTACTTTCTGTTCATCTTTTAAAAATTGATGATTTAAGATTACAAAACTTGATGCAGAGTTTCCTATTGTTAATTTTTTGATTTTATTTGATTTTGTAATTCTATTTAAATTTGAGGCAATTTTTAACTTATCATCGTAAATAGCACATGAATTTTTTTTCATCAATTTCCTGAATAATATTAACTTTGAGTTCAAATAATTTTGAAATGTTTTATGGTAATCTAAATGATCTCTTGATAAATTTGTAAATATTCCAACATCAAATTTTAATCCATACAATCTATTCTGATTTAATCCATGGCTTGATGCTTCCAAAATAACATTATCAATTTTTTTTTGTTTTAATTTTTGTAAAATATTATTTATTTCAATTGGATCAAAAGTAGTATTTGAAAATTTTTTTTTTATTTTCAACCCATTAATTCCTAATGTTCCTATTGAAGCTGACTTTACTTTATTTAAACTTGCAATTTGGAAATAAAAATTTGCTACTGAAGATTTTCCATTTGTTCCAGTAACTGCTATCAAGTTATTTGGTTTTTTATAAAAAATTCTTGAACTAAAATGAGCTAGTAGTTTTCTAGGGTCTTTAAAATTCAAAAATAAAACATTATTTTTCCATCCATTTTCTTTTAATTTGTCAGAAATTATTATTTTTGATCCATTTTTAATTGCATTTTTTATAAATAAATTTCCATCTGTATTATTTCCTTTAAATGCAAAAAAAATATATCCTTTTTTAATTTTCCTAGAATTAAACGCTATCCCTTTAAAACTAACTTTTTGATATTTTTTATTTAAATTTGGAAAGTAGTCTTTCAACAACATGTTTTACGCTCTTAATATTTTGTGGCTAAAATTGGCCCAATTTTATCAATTATCTGACCTGTTACCCAAACAGTAGTCCAACCTGCTGTATTCCTCCAGTTACCTTTGTAAGGATATCTATCATCTCTATAATTATAGACAAATTCTCTGTTTGCTTTTGGCTCATCTAACATTACGGCTAATACAAATTTTGGATCCGATGTAGGAAAAATTGAAGTAAAAGTATTAATTTTTTTTTTAGAATAGCCACCCTCAGAAGGTTGATCCGCAGTACCAGTTTTTCCTCCTACTTCATAACCTTTTACATTTGCAAAACCTGCTGTTCCTTCTTTTGTTGATACAATTTTTCTGAGAATAGGGTTAATAGTTTCTGATAAATTGTCATTGAGTATTCTTTGTCTTTTTAATCTGTCTTTCTTTATTAATGTAGGAGTTATATCGTATCCTCCATTACTAATAATGGAATAAGCTTTAGAAAGTTGTAATAAAGTTGTAGCTATCCCATGACCAAACGAAACTGTCGCAAGTTTACATTTACCCCATCTTCCTATTTGGGTTGATCCCACCTCCTGAATATCAAATTCTAAATTAGATATAATTCCAATTTTTTTTAAAAACTCATTATAATTTTCTATGCCAACTTTTTCAGCTATTCTCACAGAGCCAATATTTCCTGATCTTATTAAAATCTCCTCAGCAGTTAAATCTGATGGTATTTTGTCATCATATTCAGATATAGAATTTCCTGCACATGTTATCCTTTTTTTAAGATCCCTAAACTCTGTATCCGGTTCTATAACATTGTATTGTAAGCCTGCAGCTAATGTAAAAGTTTTAAAAACAGATCCAAATTCATAGACACCTTTTGTTGCTCTATTAATATATTTTTTATCACTAATTTTTTCTCTTTTATTAAGATCAAAGTCGGGAAGAGAAATCATTGATAAAATATTGCCATTGTTAATATCCATTAAAACCGCAGCACTCCCAATATTTTGAAATATATCTCTAGATTTTAACAATTCCTCTTTAATTAAATATTGTAAATCTTTATCAAGTGTTAATTTTAAAGGCTCTTTAGAAGTTGTTAGTTCATAATCAAAAGTTTTTTCAATTCCTGATATGCCATTATTATCATTATCAATTTGTCCAATTACGTGGCTGAACAAGTTTCCATTTGGATAAACTCTTGCTATACTCTCTTCTTGAATAAATGATTTATCTCCTAAAAGTAGTACTTGTTCAAGTTTTTTTGGACTTACTTTTTTTTTAACATAAAAGAATTTTTTTCCATACATCTCGTCTTCAAAATTTTTATTTGGAAATATTAATTTAAGAGAAATTAATAATTTTTCTTTATTTATTACCAAATTAGGATTTATACCCAAATTAATAATTGGAACACTTTTTGCTAAAATATTTCCATCTTTATCTAAAATACTAGATCTAAAATTTTCTTTTTTTGTTACTTTTTGGATTTCTGGAATTTTTTTAATACTAAGTAGTATTACTTTTGACGAAAAAATAACTGCCAAAATAAAAAATACAAAAAAAATAAATGCGACTCTCTCAAAGGATATTTTCAAATATGACTTATTTTCTTTAAATGAAAAACTCTCGTTATATTTATCTGAATATTGAGTATTTTGGCTTGATTCATTCATCAATACTAACCATTTTCTCTATTTTTAATTTATCATTTACAATTGTAATTGTACTCAAATTTTCTATTTTTTTTTGTATGAATTTTTCCTCAAAATAAAATTGCTGATACTCGATTAATTTTTTTGGTGAGGTGTGGATATTATAATCAAGTAAAGTTAGCTCATAACGATCCTCCAAAATTCTTATATTTTCGTTAATTTCAAAAATTTGTTTATCAAGTTTTTTTGTTGAGTTTTTTGTTAATGTTGTAGCAAAGATGAGAATTATTATTGGTGTAAGAAAAAATATTTTTTTCATTAAATTATTTTAACTCCTCAACATCAGTCAGATATTTGAATTTTTCCCTTAAATCGTTAAAATTACATTTATAGTTTATTTTTATTCCATACCTAAGTTTAGCAGATCTTGATGGTGGATTTTGGTTTATCTCTTTTGGGTTAGGTAAAATTGGTTTTTTATTAATTATTTTAAAACATTTTTCTGATGTTTCTTCGTTAGGCATATATCTAGAAGAATTTCTTTCCTCCGAATAGTGTTTAAAGAAAAATTTGACAATTTTATCCTCTATTGAATGAAAAGTGACTACAGCAATTACACCACCAACAGGAATAAGGTGAAACGAATTTATTAAACCATTAATTAATTCGCTAATTTCTTTATTAACTAAAATTCTTAATGCTTGAAAAATTTTAGTTGAATTATGAATTTTTGTATTTTGATATTTTTTTACACTATCTATAATTTGGACCAAATCTTCAGTTTTAATTGTTTTAAATTCTCTTATTCTAACAATTTCTCTAGCAATTTTTTTTGAATATCTTTCATCACCAAATATTTTAAAAACTCTTGAAAGATTATTTTCATCCATATTGGATATAAAATCGTTTGCTGAAAAATCATTTATTCCCATTCTCATATTTAGTTTACCTTTATCGTTAAATGATAATCCTTTTTTAGAGTTTTTTATTTGGTTAAAAGAGTATCCTAAGTCAAAAATTATACCTTTTAGATCATTATTTTTAATTTTTATTTTTTTTAATTGAGAAAATTTAATATTATAAAATTTGAATCTTCTTCTATATTTTTTTTCGAATTTTGATGCACTCATCAAAACATCTTTGTCTCGATCTATTGCGATTATATTATTTTCTTTATTTTCTAGAATTTTTTTTGAGTATCCACCTTGTCCAAAAGTACAGTCGATAAATGTGCCACCATAAAGAGGGGAAATAATGCTAATTAATTCATTTAGCAGAACTGGAAAATGTTTGTTTTCCAGATTTATGGTGGCATTCATTTATTTTTTTGAAGACCATTAATTTTTTTGTCTTCTCAAAAATGCTGGAATTTCTAAATCATCTTCTTCTTCTTTTGTTTCACTTATTTCTGGTGTTAAAGAAGTTTGATCCTCAGTTTCTCCATCAGTATTAAATAGTTCGGGTGTTTCTTCATCAAAATTAAAGTTTTCCAGTCCATTTGATGGAGAAGATTCAGTTTCTTGTGTTTCAATAGGTTGTTCAGATACATTAGATGTTTCATCTTTAACTGAATGTATTTCCTCTTCAACAATTGCTGAACTTGTAATTTCCTCAGAAGAATTTGTCGTGGATGCCTCTTGACTTTCAGTTTCAGTTTTTACATCTTCATCAATTTTAAGTGCATTTGCACCATTGGTCATTATTGAGCTACTTTGATTAGAAAAACTGAATGATTGACTAGAAACCTGATTAGAAAAATCTGAATAACCAGGGTTTCTATTTTGTATTCTGTGAACCATATTAATAACTGATTTTGGCTCTGGTTGCTGACCATCTAGAGATGTAGCAACAATCGAAACTCTCATTAATCCATCTAAACTCTCATCAGTTATTGCGCCAATTATAAGTTCTGCCTCTGGATCTACTTCTGCTCTTACTTTATTGACGGCTTCATCAACCTCAAAAAGCTTTAGATCCTTTCCACCAGTAATATTTACAAGCAATCCTTTTGCTCCTTTTAATGTATAATCATCTATTAATGGATTATTTATAGCCATCTCAGCTGCTTTAACTGCTCTTCCCTCACCTTCAGCTTGGCCAGTTCCCATCATAGCTTTACCCATTGAACTCATTACAGTTTCAACATCAGCAAAATCTAAATTTATTAGTCCAGGTCTTACCATTAAATCTGTGATGCTCTGAACTCCGTGTAGTAAAACATCATTTGAAAGCTCAAAAGATTCCTCAAATGTGGTTTGTTCGCTAGCAATTTTGAACAAGTTTTGATTTGGAACTACTATGATAGTATCAACATGTTTTCTTAATTCTTCTAGACCTTGATTTGCTTTTCTCATTCTAGAAGGACCCTCATATAAGAAAGGTAAAGTCACTACTCCAATTGTAAGTATATTTAATTCCTTAGCAGCTCGGGCGATAACATGTGCAGCACCAGTTCCAGTTCCTCCACCCATTCCTGCGGTTATGAAAACCATATTTGCACCTTGAAGGACATTTACTATCTCATTCAGTGATTCATCCGCAGCAGCTTCACCAATATCTAATTTTGCACCAGCGCCTAAACCTTTTGTCAAATTTAAACCCATTTGAATTTTTGTTTGCGCATGACTTAATCTCAAATCTTGTGCATCTGTGTTTACAGCTATAAACTCGACTCCTTGTAATCCAGCCTCTATCATTCCATTTATGGCATTTCCTCCAGCTCCTCCGATCCCTAAAACTAGTATTCTAGGTTTCAACTCTTTTATATCTGGTGCTTTAAAATTAATTGTCATTTATCCCCCATTTAGTTATTAAGTTTTTGCTCCCATTTAAGGTTAGCTCTGTTAATGTTAGATTTTTTTCTAGCAGTGACCCTAAATTTCTCAAAACTTATTGGTTCCCATATTTGGAAAGTTTTTCCCTGACCAACAAACAGCATGCTATTTTTTATTTTTGCATGCTTTAATAATTTTTCTGTAATAAGAATTCTACCCTCGCTATCAAATTGTAAATTAATACTTTCTGATAGTATTGAGGTTGCAAAATAGTCTTTCTTATCCTCAAATGGATTTAAAGAGTCAATTGCATTTGAAATTTTTTCAATTCTGTCTTGAGGCCAAGCCTCAATGGATTGATTGTTAAATGATGGAAAACATACAACACCGTTATATCCCATATTTGAGAGATAGCTTCTAAAGCTAGCTGGCACTGACACCCTCCCTTTTTTGTCCAATTTGTTTTCGTAAGTTGATAAAAACATAAACCATAAATTCCATATTTGGGATTTTATGGGATATTATGGGTTTTAGATATAATCGTCAACACCTAATATTTAAAATAAATATTCTTGATTTGTTCCAAATTTTTAGAATAAGAAAATAAATAAGTGGTATAAAATTAAATGATTTACGAACTACAAAATTAAAAATTTGCCAGATAAAATATAAGCCGGGTTCTGTCATTTAAACTTATCATTTCTCTAGGCCTTAAATCACTTTAAGGCTCAAGCAACTAACCCAGATGACTAGCCAAAGACTGCTTTTTGTTATTTCTAACTTTGTCATCTCTACTCAGTCTTGCTCTCAGTGGGGTTTTCCATGCGCTAGTTGTTACCAACTTAGCCGGTGTGCTCTTACCACACCTTTTCACCCTTGCCTTGATAAGGCGGTTTGTTTTCTGTGGCACTATCCCTAGGGTCGCCCCCGCCAGCCATTAACTGGCACTGTGTCTTTGTAGAGCCCGGACTTTCCTCTTTAATAAATTAAAGCGATAAGTCTTTTATCTGGCAAAGGGACATTAAGAATTTTTTTGTAAAATTCAATTATTAATTATTTAAGATTTTTAAGGGATTTTGCTATTTCGTAACATTCTAAATCGCATTTTCCATTAATCAGTTCTGGTCTAAATCTCATTTGAAAAATTTGAATTAGTTTTTTTAATTGTCTTTTATCTCCATATTCAATTCTATATCCAATTCTTTTCAAAAATTTTATAAAATTATCTAGACTCAAATCTGACATTTTACTTCTTAATTTTTTAATTTTTTTTGAATTTAAATCATGCCAAATTCCAATTTTATTTTTGTAAAGAAATTTCCAAGGGAATTTTTCACCTGGATCTTTTTTTCTTAAAGGGGCAATATCTGAATGACCTAAAATATTTTTTTTGTTAATTTTATATTTTTTAATTATTTTTTTTGAAATCTTAATTAAAGTTTGTATCTGATTTTCATTAAATTTTTTATAATCATGTTCATGACCTGGATTTGAGATCTCTATACCTATTGAATACTTATTTAAAGAAACATGTTTTCCCCAACTTGATATACCAGCATGCCAAGCTATATATAAATCTGGAACCATTTGAATAATTTTGCCTGACCTTGTTATATAGTAATGACAACTTACATTAGAATTAAGACTTGTTAGTTTTTTAATAGCTAATCTGTCATTTGTCATTCCTGTATAATGAAAAATTAAGTATTTTATTTTATTTTTATCTCTTTTTTTAAGATCAAAATTTGGAGAATAATTTATAGTCATTTTTTGAACATTTTTCTGCATTATTTAAAACATTTAAATCTTTAAATAAGTAAAAGATATAATATAAACGTCATTAATGAAAAAGATTTTAAAACTATTTATCATTTCAGTAATTTTTAATGTATTAACATTAAATGTTTTTGCTGGTTCAGATGGTACTATAGAAATAAATAGCAAATCTAATAATCAGAGCACAGAGGTGAAAGATTGCTTTGAAACTATAAATAGAGCTGTCTTTGCTTTTAACAAAGGATTAGACAAAATTTTTTTTAAACCAGCGGCTAAAGGGTATAGATATTTACCAAAACCAATCAGATCAGGCACAAGTAATGCTCTAAATAATTTGAGTAATGTCGTCACTATCCCAAATAATATTTTGCAAGGTCAATTTAAAGAGGCTGGAATTAATACTTTAAGATTTTCAATTAATTCGACACTCGGTATTGCTGGAATTTTTGATGTTGCCTCTTACTATGGACTAAATAAATTAGATAAAGAGGATTATGGCCAAACCCTTGGAACTTGGGGAGTGAAAGAAGGCTGTTATTTCGTTTTACCAGTGCTTGGACCAACAACTGTTAGGGACACTTTGGGTTCTTTAGTTAATTTTGGTGGTGGCGATGCGTGGTATAACGTGACTATAGCAAATGATACAAAATATTTTCAGAATTCTGATTATTATTATTCTAGATTGGCAGCAGGTGTTGATTTTAGAGCAAAAAATTTAGAAGCATTTGACAGTCTTGAGAAAAGTTCCATGGATTTATACGCATCTGTGAGAAGTTTATACTTACAGGACAGAAATAGAAAAATATTAAATTCAAGTGAAACTACTGAGACTATGAATGATGATGATTGGGAAGAAATAGACTCTCAATAATTATTGGATGATCAATTTAAAATTTTTTTATATTTTTTTTTTTATTATATTCATATTCAAACCTTTAGAGGCAAAAGAACCTAGCAAACTAATAAATGAACTGGTGAATGAAGCATCAATTATTTTATCTAGTTCAGATCCGGTAGAATCAAAAATTATAAGGTTAAATAATATTGCAGAATTAAATGTAGATATTGATGGTATTGGTATGTACACTTTAGGAAACTATCGTAAAACTCTTACAGATGATCAAAAAATAAAATATAGAAAATTATTTAAAAGTTATTTTCTTAAAAGTTTTTCCAGTAGACTAGTTGATTATTCAGATCCAAAAATAAGCGTTGTGTCAGAAAAAAAAATTAATGAAAAGTATTCTATTGTTAGTACTATTTTAGAAGAAACTTCAAAAAATCCAGAAGTTAAAATTGATTGGAGAATTTATACAAAAAATCCTGAAAGACCTTTAATTAGAGATCTTATTGTGGAGGGATTAAGTTTAGCAAGAACACAAAAAGAAGAATTTAAATCTATTATGCAAAATAATGACGGAGATATTAATTATCTGTTCAAATCTTTGGAAGAATTTATTATTAAATAATTGGTGGGCCCGCCAGGACTCGAACCTGGGACCAATACATTATGAGAGTCCTGAGAAAAACTAAATTAACATGGCAATACTTTGCTTATTTCAATTTGAGTTTAATTCTTACACAATTCCGTACACAACGAAGAAATGAAATTAAAGAAATAAAAGTGTACGTTTAATCAAATTCATCCTCTTTAGTCATCACTGGTAAATCAAACATAATATCTCTTAATTTTTTTTTATATTTTTCTAGGTCTATAAATTCGTAATATTTTATAAAATTTGATGTTTCTGTAACGTTATATATTTCTAATCTTTTAAAAAAATATTCCATAAAGTTAATTCTTCGCTCTATGTATAATAATTTTGCTTCCTCCATTTCACTATATGCCATAGCGTGCATTTCTAAGGATGCGGGAAACCAATGAGCTTTATGATAATCATCTAAATTAAATAAATCAGATGGTTTCCAGATAATTTTTCTATTACCAAATCCAAGATCTTTAACAACATTTTGAAGCATCCCACCCCTATCTTCAGTAGCAAATGGAACTCTAGGATGAGCTTGGGTTCTATCAGTAATATCTAAAAATATACCTTCAAGATGTTGCAGCTGACCGTATTTTGTATTTCCTTTTTCTATTAGTTCTTCCATTCCTTTATGAAGTTCTTTTGCAAACTCATAATCTTGATTTTCAAGAAAAATATTAGTCCTTTTTTGAAAATAATTACGAATGAAGTTCATTCAATTATTTCTTTTTATTTTCTAAATATCCAGCCACTAAGGCTCCTACACCAAATAATATGCCAATAATAAATACGATGTTACTAAAAAATGAAATTATTAAAAAACCAGAAATAAACATTCCTAATAAACATATAAATGTAATTAAGCCTGGTCCCGCTAAAAAAGATAGACCACCTAAGAAAGTAGTCAAATCATCCTCTCCATAATTATTATTTTCCTTATTTGCTTTATTAAACCAAATAAGAAACAATCCTACAACTACAGCACAAATAACAAATATAATAGCCAATGGTTTTATCCATGAAGTGTCTTGACCAATTATATTTTTTGGATCTGGGGTGCACCCACTCAACAACAAACTAAGAACCAAGATCCCTAAAAGTTTTTTCATTTATATTCTTTTGCTTTTTTTCATACCCTAGATTAACAAACCTATTAGAAACTGACCAGTACATTGCTAAAAATGATTGGACTCAATTTGGTATACAATGAAAAAATTTTTAAATGGTTTTTTGCTAAATTTTCAATAAACTTTAATTTCTAAACGTTGATTTTGCTAGTTTTGGTGGGCCCGCCAGGACTCGAACCTGGGACCAATACATTATGAGTGTACTGCTCTAACCAACTGAGCTACAGGCCCAAAATATAAGATTAAATATATCATTTTTTCATACTTATCAATTATAGATATTTTTGTAATTGGTGGGCCGTGTTGGTTACGCTCCAACTACCCCTGCAATGTCAATGCAGTACTCTACTATTGAGCTAACGGCCCTATTAACTTTCTAAGAAACTTTTTAGCTGTTTTGATCTACTAGGATGTTTTAATTTTCTTAATGCTTTAGCTTCAATTTGACGAATTCTCTCTCTAGTTACAGAAAACTGTAATCCAACTTCTTCTAGAGTATGATCCGTATTCATGCCAACTCCAAATCTCATTCTTAGTACTCTCTCTTCTCTTGGTGTTAAAGTAGATAATATTTTTGTAGTAGCTTCGCTCAAATTAGATTTGATGGCTTGTTCTAGAGGGGCAAGCGCTTTCGTATCTTCTATAAAATCTCCTAAACTACTGTCTTCTTCATCTCCTACCGGTTTTTCAAGAGAAACGGGTTCTTTTGATATTTTCAATACTTTTCTTACTTTCTCTAATGGCATTCTCAACTTTTTAGCTAACTCTTCTGGAGTAGCTTCTCTACCGAATTCACTCAATATTAATCTTTGAGTTCTTACAATTTTATTTATTGTTTCAATCATATGTACAGGAATTCTTATAGTCCTTGCCTGATCAGCAATTGATCTCGTTATTGCTTGCCTTATCCACCATGTTGCATATGTGGAAAATTTATATCCACGTCTATACTCAAATTTATCAACTGCTTTCATTAATCCAATGTTTCCCTCCTGAATTAAATCTAAAAATTGCAAACCTCTATTAGTATATTTTTTTGCAATGGAAATAACTAATCTAAGATTGGCCTCGACCATTTCTTTTTTAGCAATTCTAGACTCTTTTTCACCTTTCTGAATTCTACTTACCATCAGTTTATAATCTGTAACAGAAATTCCTAGTCTATTACTAATTTCAATTAATCTATCCCTAATGTCTTTAAATTGGATTTTGTATTTTTGAAAAAATTTTTTCCAAACTTCATTTGTATCTAAGAAGTTTTTTAAATTTGGATTAATTTCATTACCAATATAAAATTTTATAAATTCTTCTCTAGAAATTTTTTCATTTAAAGCAAGTCTCAATAAGTTTCCTTCTAATGATATAATTTTACGATTTTCTACATAGTGTTTTTGAACTAATTCCTCTAAAACAGAGGGAGACAATTGTAAAGTTTTAATATTTTCTAAAATATCATCTACAATTTTTTTATAATTTTTTTCTTTTGAGGATGAAAATTGTTTTGAATTTAGTACACAATCTAATTTTTCTTTTTGATACTTTATTAATTTATTATACTCTTTTGTTAAATTATATACAGTTTGTAAAACCTTAGGTTTAATTTCTGTTTCCATGGCAGCAAGAGTTGGATTAAATTCATCATCATCTGAATTATTGCTACTATCATCATTATTTTGGTTATCACTTCCATCATCTGATTTTTTTTGTTTTGCGCTTTGTCCAGTATCCTCATCTTCCATATAATTTGTATCTATATCAATGATCTCTCTTACTAAAATTTCATCATTTTGAAGCTTAGTGTTCCATTCAAAAAACTGTTGCGCTGTAATTGGACTTTGAGAAAGTGCATTAAGCATAACATCTTTTCCTGCTTCTATTCTTTTAGCAATAGCAATCTCTCCTTCTCTTGAAAGAAGCTCTACACCCCCCATTTCTCTGAGATACATTCTGATAGGATCATCACTTTTTTCAATGGACTTACCCTCTTCTTTTGAGCCATTATCTTTTTTTCTTAAAACTTTAAAATCAGCTTTTTTTTCAACCAATATTATTTTTTCATTAAGAATATGTATGAAAGCCTGTTCCAAGTTTTCATGAGACAAGTTTCTTTTTCCTAAGGATTTATTCAGTTCTTCGTAAGTGATAAAGCCCCTATGGACACCTCTGCCCATCAGTCTTGCAAATGATTTTGTAATTATTCGTTCCACAATATAAAAGTCCAGAATGTATATAATGCTAAAATAGAAAAAATCTATGGGATTCTGATTATAATTTAATTGATTTTTTGCAGTTTTTTAAGCTCTTTTAGTTCATTAAATGTTACTTCGCTCAAATCTTTAGAAAATCTTGATTCTAACTCCTCAATTCTTATTTCAAGCTCATAATTTTTTAAATCCCTCACAAGCTCAGATAATATTTCAAGTATTTTTTCATCATCATTTAAGTTTTTAACTATTATATGTTTAATGGAGGCATACTTTAAGACTCTTTCAATTAAAGTTTTATCAACATTTATATTTTCAATCTCCGTAATTTCAAAGTTGTTTGATTGAGATAAAATTTCACTTAAAAGTAGTTTATTTTCACTACTAAATAATTTAACATTTTCGATTAAATTAAAATTATCTTTAATTAATTTAGGTTTTTTTAATAAAATATATAAAAATGAAAACTCTTTAAGATCAATAGCTTTTAAAGACTTAGTTTCATTATAATAATTTTGAGTGGATTTAAGGGATTTGGTATTTTTTTGGTAATTTTTTGTGTATTTTAAGTTTACATTTGGAGTTAATTCTGAAATTTTCTCTAAAAAAAATTCAAGCACATATTTTCTAATAAATTCATCTTTAATGGTTGAAGAAATAGATCTTAATTTTTTCTCAAAAATAGCTCTTGAGGATGGACTATTATCCATATTTTCAAAATAATGATTAAAAATAAACTTATAAATAGAAACTGAATTACTTTTGGAAAATTCTAAAAAAAAGTCTTTTCCTTTCTCATTTACAAAACTATCTGGGTCGTGATTATCTGGTAAAAATAAAAACGAAATATTTTTCTCTGGTTTTAATTCAATTATAGAATTTTCCGCTGCTCTTAAAGCCGCTTTGTATCCACTGTCATCACCATCAAAGCATATAACTACTTCATCAAAAAACTGATTTAAAGTTAAAATTTGTCTGCTTGTTAAAGATGTACCTAAATTTGCAACAACATTATCAATTTTATTTTTACTCAACCCAATTACATCCATATAACCTTCAACTAAAAAAATATTATTTAAATTATTTGATAATTTACGTGCAGAATCTAAATTAAAAAGATTTGATCCTTTTTTAAAAAATGGGGTTTCAGGAGAATTTATATACTTTGCCAAATATTTATTGTCTTTTAAAATTCTGCCTCCAACAGCAATTGGATCACCTGAAATATTTTTAATTGGAAATAATACTCTTTCTCTAAACCTTGATACATATTTTTTTTTATTTTCATCAAAATAAAATAAGCCAGTATCTTTTATATCATTCTCGTTGTGCTCCTTAAATATATTTTCTTGAAAATTTAAATCATTAGTATCAAAACCAATTTTAAATTTTTGAACTTCCTCCTTAGTTAATCCTCTTTTTTTTAGGTAATCTTTAGCGGTAATCGAATTTGAATTTTTTAACAACTCATTATGATAATGGTCTATATATTTATTAAATATTGACTTATAACTGTTCCATTTTTTCTCTCTAATCTCATCTTCTTTTGAAAAAGTGTAAGGTCTCATTCCAGCAAGATTTGCAAGTGACTTTACTGCTTCCCCAAATTTTAAATTTTGTGTTTTCATCACAAAATCAAATATGTTGCCATGTTCTGCAGTACTAAAACAGTGATAAAATTCTTTTTCATCATTTACGGTAAAAGAAGGGGTTTTCTCAGTTTTGAACGGAGATAGACCTACAAACTCCTTACCTCTTTTTTTTAAAGTAACAGTTTTTGAAACAACTGTTGAAACCTTAAGTCTTGTTTTTATTTCCTCTAAATACTCTTTAGGATACTTCATTTTTGATTTAGCAATTCTTTTATAATTGCTCCAGCTTTAGAGAAGTCAATATTATCAGCATTATTTTTTTTTAATTCACCCATTACTTTACCCATATCTTTAATTGAACTCGCTCCGGTAGAATTAATAATTTCAGAGCATAATTTTTTAGTATCTTCATCGCTAAGTTGTTTTGGTAAATATTGACTTATTACTTCTATTTCTTTTTCTTCTACTTCTTGAAGTTCTTTTCTGTTATTCTTTTTGTACATTTCTATTGATTCGGATCTTTGCTTTATCATTTTTTTTAAAAGCTTTTTAATATCCTCGTCATTAGTCTCTTTTTTATCTGCTTTAGATCTATTGCTAATATCTAAATCCTTAATACCTGATAAAATTAACCTATAAGTTGATATTTTATTTTTATCCTTAGCTTTTAAAGCAATTTTATAGTCTGTTTCAATTTTTTCCCTCAAGCTCATAGTATAATTTTATCGCATCAAGAAAATTCTTCAAAAAGAAAAAAAAATTTTTTACACAATATACATTAGATGTGTTGCGCAAAAAAAGGTTTTATTGTATAGACCTTTAACTCATGAGTTGTAATTGAACAAAAAACAAAAAATTAAAATTGCAATTAAACATCAATTTCCAACAGGTATTTTAGTTCTAGATAACAAGATATTTTTTAGAGGTATTGGTCTTGGATATGAAGGTACAGCAACTGGAGAAGTTTGTTTTAACACTTCTTTAACTGGATACCAAGAGATCATATCGGACCCTTCGTATGCTGGCCAAATTATTAATTTTACATTTCCACATATTGGAAATGTTGGAACCAACAATGATGATTTAGAGTCTGATAAAATTTGGACGAGAGGCGCAATATTTAATTCTGAGATTACTTCTCCCTCAAATTACAGAGCTTTAAAAACTTTAGATGAATGGCTAAAAAAAAATAAAATAGTTGGAATGACTGGATTAGATACAAGAAGCTTAACAAATTTTATACGTGATAAAGGTGCTCCAAAAGGAACGATATCTAATAACAGAAAAGGTAAATTTAATATTAAAAAATTAATTAATAATTCAATTAAATGGCCTGGACTGGATGGCCTAGATCTTGCAAATGAAGTTTCAACAAAAAAAACATATTCATGGAAAGGTTTTAAAACTTGGAGAAAAGAAACTGGATATAAAAAAAATACCAAAAAAATATTTAAGATAGTTGCAATTGATTATGGAATAAAAAAAAATATTTTAAGATATTTTTCTGATTATAATTGTGATGTAAAAGTTGTTTCTTGCAAGACAACCGCTGAGGAGATTTCAAAATTAAAACCAGATGGAATTTTTTTGTCGAATGGACCTGGAGACCCGGCAGCAACTGGTAAATATGCAATTAAAACTATACAAAAATTAATTAAAAAGGATTACCCTATATTTGGTATTTGTTTGGGTCATCAAATTTTAGCGTTGGCATTAAATGCTAAAACAAAAAAAATGAAATTAGGTCATAGAGGGGCAAATCATCCTGTAAAAAATTTACTCAACAATAAAGTAGAGATCACAAGTCAGAACCATGGTTTTGAAGTAATAGAAAAAAGCTTATCTAAAAAAATTCAAATAACTCATAAGTCACTTTTTGATAATACTATTGAAGGAATAAGATTGAAAAATAGACCAGTTTTTTCAGTTCAATACCATCCTGAAGCAAATCCGGGACCACAGGATAGTCAATACTTATTCAAAAATTTTATTCAAGACGTGAAAAAATATGCCAAAAAGAAAAGACATTAAAAAAATATTAGTTATTGGTGCAGGTCCTATAATAATTGGACAAGCATGCGAATTTGATTATTCAGGCACACAAGCCTGCAAGGCACTTAAAGATGAAGGTTTTGAGGTGGTATTAATAAATTCAAATCCTGCAACTATTATGACTGACCCTGGAGTTGCTGACAAAACTTACATAGAGCCTATTACAATTCCAGTTCTTGAAGAAGTGATTAAAAAAGAAAAGCCTAATGCAATTCTACCAACCATGGGTGGCCAGACAGCCTTAAATTTAGCAATAAGTGCTGAAAAATCTGGTCTTTTACAAAAATACAAAATTGAGTTAATAGGTGCAAAATCAAAAGCAATTGAAAACGCTGAAGATAGAAAAAAGTTCAGAAAAAATATGTCTGACATTGGTTTAGATTTACCCAAATCAAGGATCATAAATAATTTCAAAGATGCCTCAAAATGTTTAAGAGAAATTGGTTTGCCAGCAATTATTAGACCTTCATTCACATTAGGTGGATTAGGTGGAGGAATTGCAAAAAGTAAAAAAGAATTCTTTAAACTTGTTAAAAATGGAATGAATGAGTCACCTCAAAATCAAGTTTTAATTGAAGAGTCTTTAGAGGGATGGAAAGAGTTTGAAATGGAGGTTGTAAGAGATAGAAATGACAACTGTATAATCATTTGTTCTATAGAAAATGTAGATCCAATGGGAATACATACTGGGGATTCAATTACTGTTGCTCCAGCATTAACGCTTACTGATAAAGAATACCAAGTCATGAGAAATGCCTCTATTGCTTGTTTGAGAAAAATTGGTGTTGAGACAGGAGGGTCAAATGTGCAGTTTGCAATAAACCCTAGAAATGGAAGAATGGTTATAATTGAGATGAACCCTAGGGTATCGAGATCTTCAGCTCTAGCCTCAAAAGCCACAGGTTTTCCAATTGCAAAGGTAGCTGCTAAACTCGCAGTTGGATACACTCTTGATGAATTAAAAAATGAGATAACAAAAGTAACGCCCGCTTCATTTGAACCAACAATTGATTATGTGGTAACAAAAATACCTAGATTTACATTTGAGAAATTTTCTGACACCAAACCTGTACTTGGAACTTCAATGAGATCGGTTGGTGAAGCAATGGCAATTGGTAGAAACTTTAAAGAGTCCTTTCAAAAAGCTTTAGTTTCATTAGAAACTGGATTATCTGGATTGGACAATTTTTTTAATTATTCAAAAAAAGAGATTTTAAAAAATTTAAAAGTAAGCGTTCCAAATAGACTACTGTTAATTGGTGAAGCTTTTAGAAAAAATATTCCATTAAATATAATATATAAACTATCAAAAGTTGATCCTTGGTTCTTAAATCAAATCAAAGATCTTGTTAATGAAGAAAAAAATGTAATTAAGAAAGGAATTCCAACAACATATAATGAGTTTAATAGAATTAAATCTATTGGTTTTTCAGACAAAAAATTATCAA
The DNA here is from genome assembly GCA_902551985.1 of uncultured Pelagibacteraceae bacterium. GTDB lineage: Bacteria > Pseudomonadota > Alphaproteobacteria > Pelagibacterales > Pelagibacteraceae > Pelagibacter. The sequence continues at coordinate 68,214 of CACDFI010000004.1, forward strand.
AACTTACAGGAATTAAAGAGAAAATAGTTAGATCTAAAAGAGTTGCTCTTAAAGTTTTGCCTGTCTTTAAAAAAGTAGATACTTGTGCAGCTGAATTTAAATCCTTTACTCCATACATGTATTCAACGTATCAAAGAAATTTTTCATTGAATACTGAGTGTGAGGCTGATCCTAGTAATAAGAAAAAAATAATTATTCTTGGAGGAGGTCCAAATAGAATCGGACAAGGAATAGAGTTTGATTATTGCTGTTGTCAGGCAAGCTTTTCTCTTAAGGAAGCTGGATTTGAGACAATTATGGTAAATTGCAACCCTGAAACTGTTTCGACAGATTATGATACAAGTGATAGATTATACTTTGAGCCTCTTATAGAGGAATATGTTCAAAATATTATTATAAAAGAAAAGTCAAAAGGAAATCTTATTGGAGTTATTGCTCAATTTGGAGGTCAAACTCCAATTAAGTTGGCAAAATTTTTACATGAAAATAAATTACCAATACTTGGTACTCAATATGGCTCAATTGATTTAGCAGAGGATAGAGATCGTTTCAGAGATCTATTAATCAAACTGAATTTAAGACAAGCAAAAAGTGGTATTGCTAATAAGTTTGATCAAGCGATTAAAATAAGTGAAGAAATTGGACTACCGGTTGTTGTCAGACCTTCGTATGTTCTGGGTGGACGAGCGATGGAAATAGTTCATGATAAAAGTCAGCTTAAAAAATTTGTTAATGAAGCATTTAAAGCTTCAGAACAAAATCCAATTTTAATAGATAAATTTATAGATCATGCCATGGAAGTTGATGTAGATGCTATCTCTGATGGTAAGGATGTTTATGTTGCGGGTATCATGCAGCACATTGAGGAGGCAGGGGTACATTCTGGGGACTCGGCTTGCTGCTTACCTCCGGTATCAATCAAAGATAATCTTTTAAAAGAAATTAAAATCCAAACTAGAAAATTAGCATTAGCGTTAAAGGTTAAAGGGCTTTTAAATATTCAATTTGCAATAAAAAAGGATGAAATATTTGTTATAGAAGTAAACCCAAGAGCAAGTAGAACGGTTCCATTTGTCTCAAAAGCTAATGGGGTTCCACTGGCGAAAATTGCATCGAGAATAATGGCAGGAGAAAAACTTTCAAGGTACAAATTAAAATATAAAACCAATAAAAAATTTGCAGTCAAAGAAGCAGTATTTCCCTTCAATAAATTTCCAGATAGCGATCTTTTGCTTGGACCAGAAATGAAATCTACTGGAGAAGTGATGGGGTTTGATGATGACTTTGGTATGGCAATAGCCAAAAGTCAAATTGCAGCAGCAAATTCATTACCAACAAAAGGTTTAGCATTTTTATCTGTTAAAGACTCTCATAAACAAGAAATAATTGGTATTGCACAAAGGTTATTAAAATTAGGGTTTTCTTTATCAGCAACTAAAGGAACTGCAGATATATTAATTAAAAATGGTATGAAGTGCAGAAAAATTAATAAAGTGAGTAGTGGTAAACCTCATATAGTAGATGTACTTAATTCAAAAAAAATCTCATTGGTAATAAATACTGGTGGTGGAAATAGTGAAAATAGAATAAGTGATGCAAAGGCTTTAAGAAGAGGAACTTTGGCTAATAAAATTCCTTATTGTACAAATATGTCTACTGCATATTCATTTTTAGAAGCAATTAATGCTCTAAAAACGAAAAAACTTAAAGTTAAAGCCCTACAAGAAAACTAAGCATCCACAACCATTGTATCTTTAGACCCACCTCCTTGAGAACTATTTACTATTGTACTTCCTTTCCTCAAAGCAACTCTTGTAAGACCGCCAGTTGTAACATAGGAAGTTTTGCCAGTTAATATAAAAGGCCTTAAATCCAAATGTCTTGGCTCAATACCATTTTCACAAATAGTTGGTATTGTTGACAATATTTCTAAAGGTTGGGCTACGAAATCTCGAGGGTTTTTTTTAATCTTTTTTACCATCTCATCACGCTCTTTTTTTGGTGCCTTTGGTCCAATCATTATTCCATATCCACCTGAAGCGTTTGCTGGTTTAACAACAAGCTTAGCTATATTTTCAATTACATGTTGCCTATGAACTTTGTTTTCACACAAAAATGTTTCTACTTGGTTAAGTTTAGGTTGCTCTCCTAAATAATAGACAATCATTTTATTTACGTAAGAATATACAGCCTTATCATCTGCTACACCAGTTCCTAAGGCATTAATAATGCCAACATTTCCCTTTTTCCAACATTTAAACAAACCTGGGACCCCAATAAGTGATTCTTTATTAAATACTTTTGGATCAAGAAAAGTATCATCCAATCTTCTATATATACAATCAACTTTTAATTTTCCTTTTACTGTTTTCATATAAACAAAATCGTTTTCAACAAATAAATCTTTACCTTCAACCAAGGCTATTCCCATTTGTTGAGCTAAAAATGAATGTTCAAAGTAAGCTGAATTGTAAATACCTGGAGTCAAAACAACCATATGAGGATTGTCAGTTTTTTTTGGTATGCACTCAACCATACTTTGGTAAAGTTTATTTGAATATTGGTGGATAGAGGAAACTTTATATCGAGTAAATAATTCAGGAAATACGTCTCTCATTACCATTCTATTTTCCAACATATAGGATACACCAGACGGGACACGTAAATTATCCTCAAGAACTAGGTATTCCCCATTAATATTTCGTATTAAATCAATTCCTGATATATTTGCCCAAGCTTTATACTTTGGAGAAAAACCTTCACATTCTTTTAAATAATAAGGTGAGTTAAATATTAATTCTTTTGGTACAACCTTATCCTTAAAAATTTTTTTTTTATTATAAACGTCATCTATAAATAAATTTAAGGCTTTTACTCTTTGAATTAATCCTCTTGATATTTTATTCCATTGAGACTTTGGAATAATTCTTGGTATTATATCTAATGGCCACTTTTTTTCCTCTGCTCTATTATTTGCTGCATAAACTCTAAAATTAATACCTCTTGCACTTATTGTACTTTGACAATTTTTTTCAATTTCTTGAAGTTTTTTTGTTCCATGTCTTTCTAATATACCAGTCATTATTCTGGCATGTTTTCTAATCTTATTTTCATCTGTCAAATATCCATCGTATGCAGATTTTGAGTCATAACTTTTCCATATAGAACCAGACATTCTACAATTTTTGATAAAATAAATTGCAAAACAATTGCTAAATACAAATAGCTGCTATGACATAAAATATTTGATAATTATGTCATTTTTAAATAAAAATCGCTCATGACATACTGTATTGGAATTAAAACAAACGAAGGGCTAGTCTTCGCATCAGATTCGAGAACTAATGCAGGTTTAGATAATGTAAATATTTATTCAAAAATGTTTACTCATGATGTTGGCGATAGAACAATAGTAATGGTAACGTCGGGTAATTTAGGAACATCGCAGGCTGTTTACAAATCTGTAGAGAAGGATTTAAAAAGTTCATCGGGGATACTTAATTTAAATACGTGCAAAGACTTTGAACAAATTGCATCTTATGTAGGAAGTCTAAATATAAAACATTCATCTCCTCAAGGGATAAATACTGATGATGTACTTTTAGGTTCAACTTTTATAATAGGTGGTCAAATAAAAGGACAAAAGCCAGAGCTTTATCTAATATATCCTCAAGGAAACTATATAAGACCAGCAGATAGTAAACCTTATCTTGTAATTGGTGAAGTTAAATATGGCAAACCAATACTTGATAGAGTTATTAAACCAGATGTATCAATTGGTGATGCATCAAGGTGTGCACTAATTTCTATGGACTCTACTTTAAAAAGTGACTTAACCGTAGGTCCACCTATTGATTTTGCAATTTACAAAAAAGACGAAAATAAATTGGCATCATTAAAATGTTTAAGTTTAAATGATGAAGATTATTCTAAAGTCTGTAACACTTGGTCTGAGGGAATTTATAAAGTATTTGATACATTTCCTAGATTTGATTGGGAAAATTAATTTTCAACTTTCCAATCAGTTTTAAAAGTCACATAATTTACTTGCAAACACCTTCTCTCTTTAATTATTTCTTTCTTTTCCATTCCATGCCAAGTATTGGGCCCGCTAGAAAAAAAATATCCATAATTATCTTTATAAGGTAATGTCTTCATTAGCTTTAAATCACTATCATAAAAATCTGTACCTAGTTCCTCACTTTCATGGTGTTTGTTTACAAATAATAAGCATGACATAAGTTTTTCCTTAATATCACAATGTGGTTTAAGCCAAAAACCCTCTCGATCACATATAACCTCAACTCGTACATAAGAATGAGACAAATCTTTATTTATTAATTCAGAAACTTTATGATGTGTCTTTTTACTTTGAAGTTCTTTAATCAAATTTGTAAGTCCCGGAAATTCTCTGGCATTTTCTTTAGTTACAAAACATCTAAATTTTAAGGCTTGTCCACCATCTGAAATTCCTTCTCTAAATTTTCCCTCTCCGCCATCTATAGCTCTGGTACCATCATAATTAAGATTATGTTTTGCTGGATCAGAAATATCTGCACTTATTATCTCATTTATTTGATCATCTGTGAGTGGTTTGTTTAATTCCCAGTGTTCAAATGGATTATCAAATTTTTTTGAGTTGTTTAATATTGATTTTAAAAATGACATTAATAATTTATTTTTTCTTTTATAATTTTTGCTACCCTATTAGTTTCATCAAGACTTTGGTAGGTCCAATTTTCGACATCTTCTCCAAGATTTCTAGTAATATTTAAATCTCTAAACAAATTTCGAAATCTTTGGAACCGAATGTCATTTTTTTTTGGCAAAATATTTGCAATATAAATAGGTTTTCCTGTTAAAGCGGCTTCAGAGATCATTGAGCTTGAGTCACAAGTAACTATGATATTTTCTGAAATGGCCAAAGCAGATAAATAGGCTTTTTTATTTACATTCATTATAACTGTATGATTTTCACCAAAAAATTCTTTTGCATAATGAATGGTATTTAATGGTGTCCTCATTGATGGAATTACGACAAGTTGAAAATCTTTTTTCTTTAAAATCTTATAGAAAATTGAAAAAATATGTTTCATGTTTTTTGTTGAATAATCATAGTATTTGGTTGGCCCACCCATAATTAGGCACCAAATCTTTCTGTTATCTTTTTTTATAAACGAGTTTAAGTAATCCTTATTTTCTTCTATTTCGTCTTTTGTTAGATAGTGAATTGCACCTTTAGTATTAATTATATTTGAACCACTAATTCCGTCATGTTCGGGTGCTACAATAAAATCAAAATAATCAAAGTTTATTTTTGGATTTTGTATATGAATATTAAAAACTTTTTTGTTGGAGATACTTTTTAAATGTATTGATGGAATTATACTTTTTCTTCCACAAGAAATTATTATATCAAAATCTGAATAGTTTATTTTTTTGTAAACATTTTGAGAAATTGGCGTAAATTTTGGTGGAATTAAACTCCATAAACTTTTAAGTTCAACCTTATGGTGAGTAAAATCAAGATCAAGAGCTTTAGCTAAACCTTCTACTTGGCTAATCATGCCGTGCATGCCCTCAGTCAATAATATACCTTTTAATTTGCTCATTATTTACTATATAGACCTGTATGAGTGAAAAACCAACTAAACATACAAAAGTGTTAATAATTGGATCAGGGCCAGCTGGTTACACTGCAGCTGTTTATGCTGCAAGAGCTATGCTTAAACCAATGTTGGTTGCGGGTATGCAACCGGGTGGTCAATTAACTATAACAACTGATGTTGAGAACTACCCTGGATTTGCAGATGTTATTCAAGGGCCATGGCTAATGGAACAAATGAGAGAGCAGGCAAAAGCAGTTGGAACCGATTTAGTTGAAGATCATATCCAATCAGTAAATTTAAAATCTAAACCGTTTGAGGCGATTGGTGATGGAGGACAAAAATATACTGCGGACTCGATTATAATTTCGACTGGAGCTCAAGCAAGATGGTTAAACATTGATTCTGAACAAAAATTTAAGGGATTTGGAGTATCAGCTTGTGCAACATGTGATGGCTTTTTTTTCAAAGATAAAACAGTTGCAGTCGTTGGCGGGGGAAATGCTGCAGTAGAAGAAGCAATGTTTCTTACAAAATTTGCATCAAAGGTACAATTAATTCATAGACGAGATGAACTTAGAGCTGAAAAACTTTTGCAAAAAAAATTAATGGAAAATAAAAAAATTGAGATTATTTGGGACTCTGTTGTTGAAGAGGTGATAGGTGATGATGAGCCAAAAAATGTAAAAGGATTAAAAATTAAAAATGTTAAAACTGATGAAATATCAAATTTAAAGATAGATGGATTATTTATAGCTATTGGACATGATCCCGCTACATCTTTATTTAAAGATCAGCTGGAAATGGATAGCACAGGCTATTTAATTACTAAAAGCGATTCTACCGAGACTAACATCCCAGGAGTTTACGCAGCTGGAGATGTGAAAGATAAAATTTATAGGCAGGCAGTAACTGCAGCAGGAATGGGCTGTATGGCTGCATTAGAGGCAGAGAAATATTTAGCTGCAAATTAATAGAATTTCATTTATAAAATAATTTTATGGAGAATATTGTAAAACAAATTCAATTATTGGCTTTAGTAATTATACTTGGGGCTACAGTTATTGCATTCGGTATAGAAATATATCAAATGATTGAAGTTCAGAAAGTCACTTTAGCTGATTTGCTGTTACTCTTTCTGTACTTAGAAGTTTTAGCCATGGTCAGAGTATTTTGGGAAAGTCAATCCATTCAAATAACCTTGCCATTGTTTATTGCTATAACAGCACTAGCTAGATTTATTATATTGCAAGGAAAATCAATAAATCCAGAAGTATTGCTGTATGAAGCTGGAGCAATTGTACTAATTGCAATAGCTATACTAGTTCTGAGATTTAGGAATTCTCCTGTTTTTGGCTTAGAAAAAAAAAGAAAGTCAAAATAGTTTTACAATTACATGAGTGAAAAAGTTTTACTGACTGGAATCAGCGGATTTATTGCAAAACATGTTGCTATAGAGTTATTAAATTCTGGTTATGAGGTATTAGGTACGGTAAGGGATATTAATTCAATTGAAAATACAAAAAAAACTCTAGAGGAAAATAACGCTTCAACAAAAAACCTATCCTTTGCAAAATTAGATTTATTAAAAGATGATGGATGGGATAAAGCCGCCGAAGGTTGTAAATACATAATTCATGTCGCTTCTCCTTTCCCATTAAAAGTTTCAAATGATAGAGAGTCGCTTACTCCAGCTGCAAAAGATGGAACTTTGAGAGTTTTAAATGCAGGAATAAATGCAAAAGTAGAGCATATTGTAAAAACATCTTCTATAGTTTGTATGTATAGAAAACCAAACCGAACAAATACTTATACATTTGGTGAAAATGATTGGACTGACTTAGAATGGGACAAAACTACAGATTATTTTGTATCTAAAACTAGAGCTGAAAAAGCTGCTTGGGAACTTGTGGAAAGCAAAGGTATTAAAAATAAACTTACTTGTATTAATCCTGGTTTTGTTTTGGGAGATTTTTTGAATGAGAAAAGTTGTACATCTATGGAATATATTAAACAGTTACTGCAAGGCAAATATCCTGCTGCTCCGAAATTTTCAGTGATGATATCCCATGTTAAAGATATAGCCAAAGCACATGTTTTATCGTTAAATAATAAAAAAGCTGAAGGTAGAAGATTAATTGTTGGATCTGGAACTAGATCAATTCTCGAATTGTCAAAAATAATGGCCGAAAACATCCCAAGTCATTCCAAGAAACTTCCTAAGAAAGAATTACCTAATTTTATGGTTAAACTTATAAGTTATGTAGATTCAAGTGCAAAAAATTTAGTTCCTGACCTAGGTCTTAAAATGGAAACAGATACAAAATATGCTGAGGATATTCTTCAAATGAAATTTATAGAACCAGAGGTTTCAGTTGTTGATGCAGCAAAATCAGTAATTAGACTAAATTTAGCCTAAACTTTCGCAAAAAAGTTTAATTCGTTCCATAGCAATCTTTAATTTTTTCATTGATGTTGCATATGAAATTCTAAAATAACCATCAAGGCCAAATGCCGAACCTTGGACGACGGCAACATTTTGTTTTTCTAGGAGCTTTTGTACAAAATCTGTATCATTTTTTATTTTTGTTTTTTTTCCAATTAACCCTTTGCAACTTGGAAAAACATAAAACGCACCTTTTGGCATTAAACAGGTAATCCCTGGAATACTATTTAAATAATTCACAACAAAATTTCTTCTGTCACTAAAAGATTTAGCTCTTTTTTTAATAAAACTCTGAGTTCCATTCAAAGCTTCAACAGCAGCTGCCTGACTTATAGATGATGGATTTGAGGTCGATTGTGACTGGATTTTTCTTATAGCAGCTATAATATTTTTAGGACCAGCTGCATAACCAATTCTCCAACCAGTCATAGCATATGCTTTACTTACACCATTCATTGTAAGTGTTCTATCTCTAAGCTTTTTTATCTGCGCTATTGTAAAAAATTTAAAATTATCAAATTTTACATGCTCATAAATATCATCACTCAAGATTAAAATATTTTTTTTTTTTAATAATATCTTTCCTAAATTAATAATTTCTTTTTTTGTATAAGCTGCACCAGTTGGATTTGAAGGAGAGTTTAAAATTATCCATTTTGTTTTTTTAGTAATTGCTTTTTTAAGTTTTGATGGAGTTAATTTAAAACCATCTTCTTCTCCACATTTAATAAATTTTGGTTTACCACCAGCAAGTAAAACCATGTCTGGATACGATACCCAAAACGGAGCTGGAATAATAACTTCATCACCTTTATTTAATGTTGCTACAAAAGCATTATATAAAACTTGTTTTCCGCCAGTACCTACTGTTATCTGGTCTGAGGTATAAGTTAAGTTATTTTCCCTTTTAAACTTTTTAATTACTGCATTTTTAATTGCGGGTGTTCCATCAACTGGCGTATATTTAGTATCCCCTATTCTAATCGCTTTAACTGCTGCCATTTTTATATTATTAGGTGTGTCAAAATCAGGTTCACCTGCTCCTAGAGCTATTACATCTTTGCCAGCAGCTTTCAATTCTCTTGCTTTCTGCGTAACTGCAATGGTAGGAGATGGTTTAATTCTTTTAAGACTGTTAGATATTATGCTCATTGAAAATTGTTTATATTCTATTACTTTATTTAATATATGGAAAATACTTATCAAGATTTAATTACAGATATTCAAAGTAAAAATCCAAAAATTGGTGGAAAACTTGAAGGTGGAAAGAAATTTAAAATTAAATCTGATTTTAAACCAGCTGGTGACCAACCAGAAGCTATTAAAAATTTAGTAAATGGTGCTAAGAAGAATGAGTTTAATCAAGTTTTATTAGGTGTTACGGGATCAGGTAAAACCTTCACTATGGCTAAAGTAATTGAAGAGACAAATAGGCCTGCCCTAATACTTGCTCCAAATAAAACCCTTGCTGCCCAACTCTACGGGGAGATGAAGGGGTTTTTCCCAGATAATGCTGTTGAATATTTTGTTTCCTATTATGATTATTATACTCCAGAAGCATATGTACCAAGATCAGACACTTACATAGAAAAGGAAGCATCTATAAATGAACAAATAGATAGGATGAGACACTCTGCTACTAGATCACTCTTAGAAAGAGATGATGTCTTAATTGTTGCAAGTGTATCTTGTATTTATGGACTAGGGTCAGTTGAAGCTTACAGTAAAATGACTTTAACTCTTCAAAAAAATTATGATTATAATAGAGAACAAATAATTAAATCTTTAATTGCTCTTCAATATAAAAGAAATGATCAAAATTTCTATAGAGGTACATTTCGAGCTAGAGGTGAATATTTAGAAATTTTTCCATCTCACTTGGAGGACAGGGCTTGGAGACTTAGCTTATTTGGAGATAAGTTGGAAAAAATTGAAGAGTTTGATCCCTTAACAGGTGATCTTGTGAGAGAATTGAATTTAGTTAAGGTTTATGCAAACAGTCACTATATAACTCCCAAGCCAACGATCGAACAAGCAGTAATTAATATTAGAAAAGAGTTGGAGATAACTCTTAAAAAACATAAAGAGCAAAATAAATTGCTTGAAGCACAAAGGTTAGAAGAGAGAACAAAATTTGATCTTGAAATGATAGAGGCAACTGGTTCGTGCGCTGGTATTGAAAATTATTCAAGATTTTTATCAGGTAGGAAACCTGGAGAACCCCCTCCTACATTATTTGAATATTTTCCTGACAATACATTAATATTTGTTGATGAGTGTCATGTCACGGTACCTCAATTAAATGGGATGTTTAAAGGAGACAGATCAAGAAAAAGTACTTTGGCGGAATATGGATTTAGACTTCCATCATGTATGGATAATAGACCTTTAAAATTTGAGGAATGGGATATGATGAGAACTCAAACAGTATTTGTTTCTGCTACACCTGGTCCATGGGAGCTAGAACAAACAAAAGGAAAATTTATAGATCAAGTTATAAGACCTACTGGATTAATAGATCCTCCAGTTGAAATCAAACCTGCTAAAAATCAAGTCGATGATTTAATGCATGAATGTAAAAAGACTATCGAGAAAAATTATAGAGTATTAGTTACAACATTAACTAAAAAAATGGCTGAGGATCTGACAGAATACTTACATGAAAATGGTATCAAGGTTAGATATTTGCACTCGGACATAGATACCCTTGAGAGAATAGAAATTATGAGAGACTTAAGACTAGGTGTATTTGATGTTTTGGTTGGTATAAATCTATTAAGGGAAGGACTTGATATTCCTGAATGTGCCTTAGTTGGAATATTAGATGCTGACAAAGAAGGATTTTTGCGTTCTGAAACATCCTTAATTCAAACTATTGGAAGAGCAGCAAGAAATTTAGATGGAAAGGTAATCTTGTATGCCGATAAAGAAACTAAAAGCATTAAAAAAGCAATAAAAGAAACCGAAAGAAGAAGAAATATTCAACTTGAATACAATAAAAAAAATAAAATTAGCGCCTCTACTGTAAAAAAAGAGATTAGCGATGTACTAGAGAGCGTCTATGAAAAAGATTATATTACAATTGGTACAGGAGCAAATGTTGGTGGTAACTTAAAGAAACATATCAAGGCACTTAATAAGAAAATGAAAGAGTCTGCCACAAATCTAGAATTTGAGGAAGCTGCTAAAATAAGAGATGAAATTAGAAAACTTGAAAGTACTGAGTTAGAAGTTACACTTAATCCTAAAGTGAAACAATATAACTTAAAGAATAAAATATACCCTAAAGGAAGATCTACAATGGGTATGCCAGGCACTAGAGTTCAAAAAGGTAAGAAGAAATGGAAGCAAATAAAATAATTATTACAGGTGGGGCCACCAGAATTGGAGCTGCTATAGCTAGAAAACTCTCTGGTAAAGGAGTAGAAATAGTTATTCATTTCAATAAATCGAAAACAAAAGCAGAAATCCTTAAAAAAGAATTATTACAAAATGGCACAAAGGTTTATTTAGTTAAAGGAGATTTAAGTGTAGAAAAAGATGTAAACAAAATTGTTAAGTACGCAAAAAGTAAACTTAAATATTTTGACTGTCTGATAAACAACGCATCTCTTTTTGAAAACGATAAACTAGAAAATTTTACCACTGATAGTTGGGGGTATCATTTAAGAACTAATTTAAGAACACCTGCTCTTTTATCAAAAGAATTTGCTAAAAATATTAGAGCAAAAAATAATAATATTATTAATATAATAGATCAAAGAGTATTTAAACTAACACCATACTTTTTTTCTTATACTATCAGTAAAACTGGTCTTTATACTTTGACCAAAACTAGCGCAATGAGCTTAGCTCCAAAAATAAGAGTAAATGGAATTGCGCCAGGTCCTACAATAAAAAATAAGAGACAAAGTGAGAAACATTTTAAAAAACAATACATAGCAACTCCATTAAAAAGGCAGGTAGATGTTGAACAAATATGTAATGCTGTTGACTTTTTTATAAAAAATATATCTATTACCGGACAGGTGTTGGCAATAGATAGTGGTCAAAATCTAAACTGGCAAACCCCAGATATAATGGGAGGAAAAGAGTGAAAAAAAGTAACCTAAAAATTGTTAAAATTGAAAAAAGTAAAGCACTATTTAATTATGAAAAAAAGGTACTTATTAAGGAGCTTATTCTTGACTTAAAACTTGGGTATTTTGATTTTGAAAAAAAAGCTCCCCAGAAAGTAAAATTTAATTTAGAGGTGAATTATGAGGACAAAAAACCTTCTAACGATAAAGATATTAAATCAATCGTAAACTATGCAAAAATTGTAAAATTGATAAAAAAACTTATCAAAAATAAACATTATAATTTTCTTGAAACATTAGCGGAAGATGTATTCGATGAACTATTCAAAGACAAAAGAATTGATAAAATAAGTCTTCAAATTGAGAAATTAGAAATCATGAAAGATTGCTCATCCGTTGGTATTCAAATTTCAAAAAAAAGAAGCCATGATAAGCTCTGATATCGGTAAAGAGGCGATAAAAAAAGAGTTACCGCTTATACCTAAACTTCCTGGGGTATATAGAATGTTAAATTCTAAAAACGAAATACTTTACGTTGGCAAGGCAAAAAACTTACCAAATAGATTAAAGAGTTATGTATCAGAGAAAAATCATATTATCAGAACTGAAAGAATGTTATCTCAAACAACTAAGATTGAGATTACTAGTACCTCAAATGAGAGCGAGGCTCTACTTTTAGAAGCAAACTTAATTAAAAAGTATAAACCTAGATTTAATATTCTACTTAGAGACGATAAATCATTTCCATTTATTTTTATTGGTAATCAAGATAAATGGCCTCAAATTAGACGGCACAGAGGAAAAAAAACTAAAGAAGGTTTTTATTTTGGACCATTTGCTTCGGCAGGATCCGCAAACTGGACCATCAAAATGATACAAAAAATTTTTCAGCTTAGAGTTTGTGATGATACAGTTTTTAAAAAAAGAGAGAGACCGTGTATCCTTTATCAAATTAAGCGTTGTTCTGGGCCATGTGTTGGATATATAGAAGAGGATGAATATAAGCTGTCTGTAGACAACGCAATTGAGTTCGTATCAGGGAAATCAAGAAAAATTCAAAAAAATTTATCAAACCAAATGGAAAAGGCTAGTGAAGATTTAGATTTTGAAAAAGCTGCAATATTAAGAGATAGAATAAAATCTTTAAATATTATTCAGTCATCTCAAAGAATAAATGAGGCAAATTTAGTAGAGGCCGATGTCATAGCTGGCTACAAAAAGTCTGGAAAAACTTGTATTCAGGTTTTTTTCTATAGATCAAAACAAAACTGGGGTAATCAAGCTTTTTTTCCGAAACATGATCCAGATGATAATATTAAAGAAATTCTTAACTCCTTTGTTTCTCAATTCTATGAAAACAAAAGTGTGCCGAGTTCTATTATTTTAAGCGAAGATATTAAAGAAAAATTTTTAATTGAAAAAACACTTTCACAAAAAGAGAATAAAGAAATAAATATTTCTGTAGCGAAAAAAGGATCGAAACTTAAAGTTGTAAATCAAGCACTTAAAAATGCAAAAGACAGCTTAAATAGAAAAATTTACGAAAGCCAAAATAATAAGGAGTTATTTGAAAAAGTATCTAAAAAATTTGATTTAGAAAATAATATTAATTTAGTTGAAGTTTATGACAACAGTCATATTCAGGGTACCAACAGTGTTGGTGCACTCATTACATTTGGTGAGGAAGGTTTTATAAAAAAAAGATATAGAAAATTTAATATTAAAATAAAAAAAAATGAACAGGATGATTATGGGATGATGCGAGAGGTTTTAAATAGAAGATTTAAAAGAGCTGTACAAGAAAAAGATAATTATTTGACTATGCCAGATTTGGTTATAATCGATGGAGGAAAAGGACAATATTCTGTAGCTAGAGAAACACTTAATGAACTTGGGTTACATGATATTCCTATGATAGCAATTGCTAAGGGTAAATTTAGAAATAGTGGAAATGAGACTTTTTTTCATAATGGCAAAGAATTTAAGTTTGAAAAGAATGACCCTACTCTATTTTTCTTACAAAGATTAAGAGATGAGTCTCATAGATTCGCTATTAGCGCTCATAGAGCTAAAAGGAAAAAAGGTATTAGCAAGTCTTTACTTGATCAAATTGATGGTATCGGATCTATAAGAAAAAGAGCTCTTTTAAACCATTTCGGCTCAGCAAGAGCTGTTGAGTCAGCTAGCTTAGATGAGATAAAAACTGTTGAAGGAGTTGAAGAAAAAGTTGCTAAAAAGATATATAATTTCTTTCACGAATGAAAATCAAAATTCCAAATTATTTAACAATTGGCAGAATAATAATTGTTCCAATATTTGTATTTACTTTTTATTTACCTGGCTTTTATGGAGATATAATTCCTTTTGCATTGTTCGTAATTGCTTCATTTACTGATTTCTTAGATGGACTTTTAGCAAGAATGTTCAAAGAAGAATCTAAACTTGGTGAGTTATTAGATCCAATTGCTGATAAAATTATAGTTGCTACAGCATTAATATTATTAGTAATGGATGGTACTATTAAAAACTATGAGGTAATAGCCGCGATAATAATTCTTACAAGAGAAATATTAATTTCTGGCTTAAGAGAATTTTTAGCAAAAGGTAGAGTTAAACTTCCTGTTTCAAGTTTAGCAAAAGTAAAAACTTTTCTCCAAATGTTTTCAATTTCTATTTTGCTAACTGGTGAAACAGGAAATAAAATTATTAATTTTCAGGACTATAATGCTCAAACCATTGGTATAATTTTATTATGGCTCTCTGCTTTTCTTACTTTATATACTGGATATGAATACTTAAGAAAAGGAATTGACCATGCTATATCTGAGGATAATAAAAATTAAGCAGCTTTCTTTTTTCTCACTAGTTTTCCATAACTTGCTGAAAGATCCAAAATAAGATCACAAACTTTATAATTATTTTCGGCAATTTGGGATATAGGTGTTATTTCAGCTGCTGTTCCAGTTAGGAAACATCCCTCAAAATTTGATAATTCTTCTGGTTTAATTTTTCTTTCATGGACTTTTATATTTTTTGATTTTGCTAATTCAATTACAGTTTGTCTTGTAATTCCATTTAAGAAAGAGTCTGGAGTAGGAGTATGGAGTTCTCCTTTTTTATCTTTAAAAAAAATATTAGCACTGGTGGACTCTGCTACATTATCCTCATGATCCAACATTAAAGACTCACTGTATCCTTGTCTTTCGGCCTCATGTTTAGAAAGCGTACAAATCATGTACAGTCCTGCAGCTTTACTATCCCAAGGTATAGTATTTGGCGCTGGTCTTCTCCAATTAGAGATATTTAATTTAATTCCTTCTGTTTTCAACTTAGGATCGAAATAATCCCCCCACTCCCAAGTAGCAACTGCTACATTTATTTTTGTTTTCTGAGCTGATACACCCATCATTTCACTTCCTCGCCAAGCAAAAGGTCTTACATAACCGTTCTGCACTTTCTGAATTTTAATAATTTGGTTACAGGCTTTATTAATTTCATCTTTAGTGTAAGGAATGGCTATATCCAATCTTTTAGCAGAATAAAATAATCTATCAGTATGTTCTTCTAATTTAAAAATTTCTCCCTCATAAACTCTCAATCCTTCAAAAACTAAACTTGCATAATGAAGTCCATGGCTTATCACGTGGAGTTTTGCATCTTGCCATTCAACAAGATCGCCATTGTACCAGATTTTACCCTCTCTTTTGTCAAACGGTATCATATGATTTTTTTTTAGAAAAAATATCTTTGTATATATAATATGTCAATATAACTTACCATTATGAAAAAACTTTTATATCTAAAAGATCATCAATTAAAAGAATATATAGAAAAAATATTCAATGGATATAGAGAAACTGTCGCTGATGCCAAAAAAATTTTAGATAAACACGCATTAGGAACTGCTCACAATAAAGTAATTCATCTAATATCTTTATATGAAGGGATAACAATTTCAACTTTATTAAGAAAACTTAAAGTAACTAAGCAAAGTTTGAATAGAGTTTTAAATGATTTAGTAGAAATAAAGGCAATAGAATTTAAAAGAGACGAGATAGATACTAGAGTCAAACATGTGTATTTAACCGAAGAGGGAGAAAAAATTTTTAATGAAATATTTTCAGTTCAAAAAAAAAGAATTTATGATGCATTTTTAAGTTCTAAGTCTGATGATGTAATAAGTTTTGATAAAGTACTTAAAAAAATTATTAATGAAAAAGTTTAAAGCTCATATATTAATAGTTGATGATGATGATAGAATAAGAGATCTCGTAAAAGAATACCTTAGTCAAAATAATTATCTTGTTTCAACCGCTAAAGATGCAAACGACGCTTCTGACAAAATAAAAATAATTAAATTTGATTTAATAGTTTTAGACATAATGATGCCTGGTAAAACAGGATTAGAATTCACTAATGAATTTAAAAATAAAATTAATACACCTATTTTGCTATTAACTGCTAAAGGAGAACCGGCAGAGAGAATAGAGGGATTAGAATTAGGGGCAGATGATTATTTGACTAAACCTTTTGAACCTAAAGAATTAATTTTAAGAATAAACAATATTTTAAGCAAAACTAAATCATTAGAATTTAAAAAAGTTATTGAATTTGGAAATATAAAAATAGACCTTAAAAAACAATTTATTTATAGAAATGACCTAAATTTAAAAATTAATAATACCGAAACGGTGATTTTGGAAAAAATGATAAATTCTCCAGGTAAAATATTTAAACGAGATGAAATAGCAAACTTAATTGATTTGAATAAAGAAAGATCAATTGATGTAATTGTAACTAGATTGAGAAAAAAAATTGAGGAAAGTCCTAAAAATCCTAAATATCTTCAAACAATAAGAGGAGAAGGATATGTCCTTTGGATTGAGTAAGTTTTTAAAAAACATACTACCTAAAAGGTTATTTTACAGAGGTTTATTAATTGTAGCGGTTCCAATAGTGATTTTACAGATTACTATATCCTTAGTTTTTTTTGATAGCCTGTGGATTAAAACAAACAAAGGGTTAACAAGAGCCTTGGTTAGCGAAATAGTTACAATTATTGATATTTATAACAATGAAAATGAATATAATAAGAGAATAGTTACAGATCTATATAATAAAAATTTTAGCTTTTCGGTAAGGTTTTTAGAAAATGAAAAACTTCCAGATATAAAAGTTGAAAGATGGTTTAGTCCAATGGATAGGACTTTAAGAAGAGAGCTTAAACCTAAAATTGGAGAACACTGGTTTAATACTATTTCTTACAAAGAGGTTGTTGATTTAAGGATTAAGTTTAGAGACGGAGTACTTCAAATATTTTTTCCTAAAGAAAGAATTCAGGTATCATCTATAAGGATATTTGCTTTTTGGATAACAATACCTGCAATTCTTATGATTGCAGTTGCAATCATTTTTTTAAAAAATCAAACAAGACCTATAACAAAATTAGCTCAAGCCTCAGAACGGTTTGGAAGAGGAGAAGATATTGAGGAGTTTAGACCATCAGGTGCACTGGAAATAAGAAAAGCTGGTCTTGAATTTGAGAAAATGAGAAAAAGAATTCTTAGACATTTAAATCAAAGATCTGAAATGCTATCTGGTATTAGCCATGATTTGAGGACTCCACTTACTCGTATTAAACTTCAACTTGCAGTAATTAAAGATAAGGATCTTTCTGAGAAAATTTCTAAAGATGTTGATGAAATGGAAAAAATGCTCAACGAATATCTCCAATTTACAAGTACAGGAGCTAAGGATAAAACTGAGACATTTGACATTTCAAATCTTTTAAACGAAATAGTTCTAAAATATGAAAATAAAAATATTGAAAAGAAAATAAAAGAAAAAATATATTTTAATGGAAGGCCAAGTTTAATCAAAAGATGTATTGGTAATTTATTAGATAATGCTATTAAGTATGCTGAAAAAATATCAGTAAACTTAGAAAAAAAAAACTCAACTATAATAATTTCTATTGATGATGATGGACCTGGTGTAGACAAATCAGAGTTTCAAAATATTACTAAACCATTTTATAAAGTAGATAAAAGTAGGTCAGATTCGAAATCGAGTGTTGGTTTAGGATTATCAATTTCCTCTGATATTATAAAATCTCATGGAGGTGATATAAAATTTAATAAATCAAAAATGGGTGGGCTCAAAGCAATTATTTCTTTGCCTTATTAGTTTTTCTTCTTTTGATTTGTGAATCCAATTTTTTTTCTAAATTACTAATCCTCTTATTTAAAACATTTACTTCTTCTTTACTCGCAAGTTTCATTTTAAACACAATTTCATCTCTTTTAGATTTTAGAACAGATATTATCTCATCAGAAACATCTTTGTAATTAATTAAACCTTGTTCAATTAATTTTGCAAATTTGTCGAATACGAATCTTGATTTTGACATAATAATTATTTAACAGAATTATATTTAATAAATTATAATAAATTATTTAAATGTTTACTAATAATTTTGACCCAGTTGCCTTCGAGTTTTTTTCTATAAATATTCATTGGTATTCATTAGCTTATATATTTGGCATTATTTTTGGTTGGATTTATTGTAAAAAAATTCTCATCAAAACAGCTACAATTCAAAAATTGTTTGACGACTATATCTCATATTTAATTATTGGAATAATTATAGGTGGAAGATTAGGATACGTATTTTTTTATAATTTCTCTTATTTTCTTAAAAATCCAATTGAAGTTTTCATGTTGTGGAATGGTGGAATGTCTTTTCATGGGGGATTATTGGGTATAATTTTTTTCACCTATCTTTTTTCAAAAAAAAATAATCAAGACATTTTCATATTTTTAGATTTAGTCTCTATTGTTGCACCTATAGGAATTTTTCTTGGAAGAATTTCAAATTTTATTAATGGGGAATTAGTTGGAAAAGTTACAAATTCCAATTGGGGAGTTATATTTCCAAGTTATGATGACAAATTAAGGCATCCTTCTCAACTTTATGAAGCATTTTTGGAAGGACTAATTTTATTTATATTAATAAACTTAGTACATTTTAATAAGAAAAATAAAGTAGGGGCTTGTTCTTTTATGTTTTTAATACTTTATGGTTTCTTTAGAATTATCTCAGAAATTTTTAGAGAGCCAGATGTACAAATAGGTTATTTATTTGGATATATCAGCACAGGTACTTTATTAAGCCTATTTATGATTTTAGCTGGAAGCATAATTTATTTTAAAAAGAAAAATGAGATATAAACCTGAAAATTTTGATTTACAATCTGATGAACTTATACCTGTTGATGAGTTTGTTGAGAAGGTTCTCTATCACCCTGAAATTGGATATTACACAAAAAAAATTCCTTTTGGAAAAGAAGGTGACTTTGTAACAGCTCCTACTATATCTAACTTATTTTCAGAGATAATAACTATTTGGCTAATATCTTGCTGGGAAAAATTTGGAAAACCTAAAAGTTTTAATTTTATTGAACTTGGTCCTGGAGATGGAAGTTTTACAAAAGTCTTGATTGATACAATCGAAAATTTTCCTGATTTTAAAAAATCTATAAAAATTTTTTTATATGAAAAAAGTGATTTTTTAAAAAAAATACAAAAAAAAAAAATCAATGACTCAAATGTAAAGTGGATTAATAATTTCAAACACATTAAAAAAGGGCCAGTTGTTTTTTTTGGAAATGAATTTTTTGATGCTATTCCTATTAAGCAATTTACATTTTATAAAAAAGATTTATTTGAAAAATATTATATTGTAAATAAAAAAACTGGATTGAATGAAACTTATTGCAAAGCTTCCTTGAAAGACGCTGAAACTATTAAGTCATTTAAAACATTTAAGAATTTAAAATTTATTGAGTATCCTAAAAAGGGATTTTATGAATTAGACAAAATTATTGAAAAAATTTCAAAACTAAATGGTGGTATAATGCTTATAGATTATGGATACTTAGATCTAGTTAATAAAAGTACTTTACAAACTGTAATGAAGAATAAAAAAATGAATATGAATAGTCTTTTTAAAAATTTAGGAAGAGCAGACATAACTTACCTAGTGAACTTTAGTCTTTTGAAAGAGTTTTTTTTAAAAAAAAAATTAAAAGTAAAAAAAATTGTTTCACAGAAATTTTTCTTGGAAAAGATGGGAATTATTCAAAGAGCAAAGATATTAGAAAAGAAAATGACACAAAAACAAGAGGAGTATATGTCTTTAACGCTAATGAGACTACTCCATAAAGATTTAATGGGGAGGTTATTTAAAGTTATATTTGCATTCAAAAGTAAAAAAGAGAATTTTTTGGGATTTGAATGACATTTTGTTCCAAAAAACTAATTAAATTTAAAAATATAAGACATGGTTTTTTTAATCGAGAAGGAGGTGTCTCGAAAGGTATTTATAAAAGTTTAAATTGTGGGCCAGGATCAAAAGATAAAATTAGGAATATAAAAAAAAATATTGAAAAAGTTTGTAAAAAGATAGGTTGCAATAAAAAAAATCTTATTTTGTTGGATCAAGTCCATAGTAATATTGTCCACAATGTAAATAGAGTTACTAGAAAAAAATTAAAAGGCGATTCATTAATAACAAGCAAAAAAGGTATTGCATTAGGCATTTTAACGGCTGACTGTGCACCTGTTTTTATTTACGATCCAATTAACAATTTAATTAGCGCGCTTCATGCAGGATGGAAAGGAGCATTTAAACAAATAATATCTAAAACGATAAAAAAGTTTAAGCTAAAAGGGAGTAATTTAAATGATTTGATTGTAGTGATTGGTCCTTGTATCAGCAAAAATAATTATGAAGTTAGGAGAGATTTTTTAAATAAATTTATTGCTAAAGAAAAGTCCAATAAAAATTTTTTTTATTATAAAAATAATAAAATATTTTTCAGTCTTAATGGTTTTATTAAAAAGAGCTTTTTAGATTTAGGTATAAAAAACATTGAAATCATCAAAAAAGATACGTATATATTAAGTAACAATTTTTTCAGCGCAAGAAGATCTTTGAAAGAAAAATTAAATGATTATGGTAGAAATATCTCTGTAATTATGATTAAATAGAAATATTCTCAAATAATGAAAATTCTCACAGGCAATAGCAACAAACAGCTTAGTAATAAAATCTCTAAAAATCTTAAAAATAAATTAGTTAACACTAGTATAAGAAAATTTGCTGACGGTGAGATATATATTGAAATCAATGAAAATATAAGAGGAAATAGTATTTTTATAATTCAATCAGTTTCCTCCCCCGCAAATGATAACTTAATGGAATTACTTCTATGCATAGATGCACTTAAAAGGTCATCAGCAAAAAATATTACAGCTGTAATACCCTACTTTGGTTATGCAAGACAAGACCGTAAAGTAGTCCCGAGAACTTCTATATCAGCAAAATTAGTATCAAACCTAATAACAAATGCAGGAGCGGATAGAGTGGTAACTGTAGATTTACATGCAGGACAAATTCAAGGTTTTTTTGATATTCCAGTAGATAACTTGTTTGCTACACCAATTTTTTCAAAACACATAAAAAAGAAAATTAAAAGTAAAAATATAATTTGTGTAGCTCCTGATGTAGGTGGGGTTGAAAGAGCAAGAGCATTAGGAAAAAAATTAGATGTAGGTTTAGCAATAGTTGATAAAAGAAGGCCGAGTCCCGGAAAGTCTCAGGTTATGAATGTAATTGGTAACGTTAAGAATAAGATTTGTATTCTTACTGATGATATAATTGACTCTGGAGGAACAATAGTTAATGCAGCTGATGCTTTAGTAAAGAGAGGTGCAAAAGAGGTTCATGTGTATGCAACACATGGTGTCTTTAGCGGAGATGCAGTCAAAAAAATAAAAAATTCAAAAATAAAAAATTTAGTTATTACTGACAGTATAGATAGTTCAGATAAATTAAAAAAAGTAAGAAATATTGAAGTATTATCAATATCTATTTTATTAGCTGAGGCTATTAAAAGGATATCTAATTCTACATCTGTTTCAGATCTATTTAAATAAAACTTGTAAATCTGTCAAACATCGGTTAAAAACCAGCTTTTTATGAGCACTATACAAGCTACAATTCGAGATACAAAAACAAAAGGTCAAGTTAATGTCTTAAGGAATAAAGGAAATGTTCCTGGCATAATTTATGGTGGAGAGCTACCAAATGAGAAAATTTCAATTACAACCAAAGAAATAAAAAATTTAATAAATAAAGAAAATTTTTTATCAAACGTAATATCAATTAATCTAGATGGGAAAGAACAAAAAGTTTTAACTAGAAACATCTCTTTCGACACCGTTACTGATGAGCCAATTCACTTTGATTTTATGAGAATTGTAAAAGGTGGAAAAATTATCTTAGAAATACCTGTGAAATTTATAAATAATGAACTATCTCCTGGACTAAAACGTGGGGGGGTGCTGAATATTGTAAGACGTAAGGTAGAATTGAAATGTCCTGCTGAAAATATTCCAACTGAGCTTGTTGTAGATTTAGAGGGATTAGATATTGGAACTAGTATTAAGATTTCATCAATTAATTTGCCTGAAAATGTTACCCCAACAATTCAAGGGAGAGATTTTGTAATTGCTACAGTTGCAGCGCCAACAGTTGTAAAAGAACCAGAAAAACCTGCGGAGGCTGCTGAGGGCGATGCCGCAGAAGGAGCAGAAGGTGCAGCAGATGGTGGTGAAAAAGCATCGACTGAAGGTGATAAGGCCGAGGGTGATAAATCTAAGGAAGAAGATAAAGCTTCATCAGAAAAAAAATAATAAATAGTGAAAATTCATTTTAAAATTTAACCTGATATGTTGTTGCTTGTTGGTTTAGGAAATCCGACTCCAAATAGTCAAAATAATAGACATAACATTGGTTTTAAGATTGTAGATGCTATAAACCAAAAGTTTGGATTGTCAAAACAAAAACCAAAATTTAAAGGCTTATTAACAACTGGAAATATAGGTGATAAAAAAATCTACGCAATTAAACCCTTAACATTTATGAATAATTCAGGCATATGCATAAGAGAATTACTTGAGTACTTCAAGATAGATGCAGAAGATGTTATAGTATTCCATGATGACTTGGATATCGAATTTGGAAAAATAAAAGCTAAATTTGGTGGCTCGAGCGCAGGTCATAACGGTATTGCATCAATTGATAAATTTATTGGAAAAGAATATTCAAGAGTTCGTATTGGTATAGGTAAACCAGAAAATAAAATTTCTGTTTCTGATTATGTTTTAAATGATTTCAACGAAGATGAACAAGTTCATTTGGACTCTATTACAAACAATATTATAGAGTCTTTAAGTATCTTGATTGATAAAAAATTAGATTTATTTTCAAGTACTGTAAATAACAATTAAATGGGTTTTAAATGTGGGATCGTTGGATTACCTAACGTTGGTAAATCAACTTTATTTAATGCTCTAACTAATTCTAATAAAGCACAAGCAGAAAATTTTCCTTTTTGTACAATTGATCCAAATATTGGCATTGTGGCTGTTCCAGATAAAAGGCTTGATCTACTTGCTATTATCTCAGAATCTAAAAAAAAAATTAATACCACAATATCTTTTGTCGATATTGCAGGTCTGGTTAAAGGAGCTTCTAAAGGTGAAGGGTTAGGAAATAAATTTTTATCCCACATAAGAGAAGTTGACGCAATTATTCATATGATTAGGTGTTTTGACTCTGATGATATTCAAAATGTAAATCCCACCGTCGATCCTGTTAGAGATTTAGAGATTATTGAAACCGAAATGAAATTAGCTGATTTAGAATCTATCCAAAAAAGACTTGATAAGAAAAATAAAAAAAATGTTGATAATGAAGAATTAAAAATACTAGAAAAAGCGCAAAAAATAATTGATGAAGATGGTGATTTAAAATTAATAACAAATGAGTTTGATAAAAAAACTTTAAAAAACTGTGGACTTCTGATTACAAAGCCGAAACTATATGTATGCAATGTAGATGAAGAGAGCCTCCAAAAAGGAAATAATCATACAAAGAATTTTATCAACAAATATACTGAAAAAGATACCTTAATAGTTTCGGCAGATATAGAGAACCAAATAAATCAATTAGAAAATGATATTGAAAAGAAAAATTATATGAAAATGATTAACATGTCAGATACCGGACTTAATTCATTAATTAGAAAAGGATACAATCTTTTGTCTCTTCAAACCTTTTTCACATCTGGACCAGAAGAAACTAGAGCTTGGACAATTACAAAAGAGACTACAGCACCAAAAGCTGCTGGAGAAATCCATTCAGATTTTGAGAAGGGTTTTATAAGAGCCGAGACAATTTCCTTTGATGATTTTATAAAGAATCAAGGGTGGTTAAAATCAAAAGAAGCTGGAAAAATGAGGTTGGAAGGTAAAGATTATATTGTTGAAGATGGAGATATATTAAACTTTCGTTTCAATACGTGACCAGATTTTTTTCATACTAAAGTAAACTAATATTGTTAAAACAACTAAATAAATAATTACTCTAAAGCCCATTTTGTGTCGTGTTTCTAAATGTGGTTCGGCCGTCCATTGTAAAAATGTTGTTACGTCTTTTGCCATTTGATCAACTGTTGCTTTAGTACCATCTGAATATTCTATAATGTCATCATCTAAAGGTGAAGCCATCTTAATTTTATTACCATACATATATTTGTTGTAATATACACCGTCATCAAGTTCCATACCTGCTGGAGGGTCTTCATATCCCATCAGGACAGAATAAATATAATTTGCTCCACCGCCTCTAGCTTTTACTAAGACTGACATATCTGGAGGATATGCTCCACCGTTAGCTGCTATTGCCTCTTGAACATTTGCATAAGGCATTACAAATTTATCAGATAATTTTGCGGGTCTTTCAAACATTTCTCCATCACTGTTTGGTCCATCTGTAACTTCAAAATTTGAGGCAATTGCCTTAGCTTCTAATTCAGTGAATTCAGGACCCCCTTTTTCTGCTAAGTTTCTATAACTTAAATGTTTCAAAGAATGGCATGATGCACAAACTTCTGAATAAACCTGATATCCTCTTTGTAAAGAAGCTCTATCAAATTTTCCAAAAAAGCTTTTGAAACTCCAATCAACTTTTAATAATTCTTGTTGTTCACCAGCGGCGCTAGCCTTCGAAAATGTTAAAGATAAAATAATAGTAAAAAAGGCTAACAGTTTTAAAAAGTTTTTCACAGTTTCTCTTTAAAATCTGTATTATTTTTGGCCATTGCCATATCAGCTGACCCTCCTAGCACAGGCTCTGTTATACTAAGCGGTAACGGTGTAGTTTTTTCCTTCATTCCTAAAAATGGAAGTATTATTAGGAAATGAGCAAAGTAATAAGCGGTAGCAACTCTTGCGATCAATAAGTATAGTCCTTCTGCTGGCATCGCACCAACGTAGCCAAGTATCAAAACATCGGCAACTAAAAACCAGTAAAACTGTTTATATATTGGTCTAAACACAGTTGATCTAACTTTAGAAGTATCTAACCATGGAAGAATAACCAATACAAATATTGCTGCAAACATTGCTATAACTCCAAGCAACTTATCAGGTACTGATCTAAGTATTGCATAGAAAGGTAGCAGATACCACTCTGGCACAATGTGAGCTGGCGTAACTAATGGATTTGCCTCAATATAATTGTCTGCATGTCCTAATATATTAGGTGAAAAGAATACAAAAAAAGCAAAAATTATTAAAAATATAAGAAGTGCAAATAAATCTTTTATTACAATGTATGGATGGAATGGAACAGTATCTTTTGAAGGTTTTTTAATATCTATACCAATAGGATTATTATTTCCGGGTACATGAAGTGCCCAAATATGTAGAACAACCAATCCTAAAATTAGAAATGGAAAAAGATAATGTAAGCTAAAAAATCTTGTCAATGTTGGATTATCGACTGAGTAACCTCCCCATAACCAAGTCGTAATACTATCTCCAACCAACGGAATAGCACTAAACAAATTTGTAATTACTGTAGCACCCCAAAAACTCATTTGACCCCATGGAAGAACGTATCCCATAAATGCAGTGGCCATCATTAAAAAATAAATCAACATACCAATAATCCAAATAACTTCTCTTGGTGATTTGTATGAGCCATAATACAAAGATCTAAAAATATGAATATAAACAGCTAGAAAAAACATTGAAGCACCATTTGCATGGACGTATCTAATTAACCACCCATAGTTTACATCTCTCATTATATGTTCAACACTTTGAAATGCTAAATCAGCATGTGCCACATAATGCATTCCTAATATAATTCCTGTAATAATTTGGGTTATTAAACAAAAAGTTAAAATTCCTCCAAAAGTCCACCAGTAATTTAAATTTTTTGGCGTTGGGTAATCAGTCAAATGGTTTGCTAGTGTTAGTAATGGAAGTCTATCATTAAACCATTTTCCAACTTTTGACTTAGGTGTGTATTCGTGATCGCTCATTTATTTTTTTATCCTATTTTTATAGTGTTACTGTTAACAAATTCATATTTCGGTACTTCCATGTTTGTAGGGGCTGGACCTTTTCTGATTCTACCCGATGTATCATAGTGAGAACCATGGCATGGACAAAACCATGCATTGTAATCACCTTTATTAGTTAAAGGAACACATCCTAGGTGAGTACATACTCCTAGCATAACAAGCCATTCTGGATTAACAGCTCTGTCCTCATCTTTTTCTGGGTGTTTTAATTCACTTAAGTCTACTGCCCTTGCACTATCAATTTCGTCTTGAGTTCTTCGTTTAATGAAAACAGGTTTACCTCTCCATATAACAGTTATTGATTGTCCGGGTTGAACTGAACTAATATCTACTTCTGTGCTTGCTAAAGCTTTTACTGATGCGTCTGGATTCATTTGATCAACTAATGGCCAGACAGCTGCGCCTACTCCAACAGCCCCTGCAGCTGTTGTTGCTGTTAATATAAAATCTCTTCTATTAGGTTTTTTTTTATCTGATTCCGACATTTATTATTTTAATTTTTTCTTAATATATGATTTCATATGAAGAAAAAGATATTTTTTCCATAGCAAGAATGACACACAAAACAAATAATTTCAGGCCAAAAATAGCACTTTACGAGCCTGATATACCTCAAAATACAGCAGCAATAGCTAGGACCTGCTCTTGCTTAGGCGCATTACTGGAGATAATTGAACCTTGTGGCTTCTTACTAAGCGATAAACGTTTCAAAAGAGTAGTGATGGATTACTTAGATGAAAGTATGATCAAGACCTATAATAGTTCAGAGGAATTTTTTAACGCAAAGAAAAAAGACAGAGTAATATTAATGACCACTAAAGCAAGTAAGTCATATATAGACTTTAAGTTTAAAAATGGTGATACACTTTTATTTGGGAGAGAAAGCTCTGGTGTTCCTCAAAAGGTTCATAAAATAGTGAAACATAGAGTAAAAATACCAATGATTGAGAAAAAAAGGTCTCTAAATTTGGCTTCATCAGTTGCAATTATTCTTTCTGAAAATATAAGACAAACTAATTATTTATGGACGAATTAATAAAAAAAAAATTAGCTAGAAATTGGTTTAAAACTTTACAAGAAGTGATTTGCCAAGAAATAGAGGAATTAGAGGGTAAAAAAAATATTTTTAAAATTAATAATTGGGAAAGAGGGAGAAAATCAAATGAAGGTGGAGGTCAATTTAGAATATTAGAAAATGGAAAAATTTTTGAAAAAGTTGGAGTGAATTTTTCAGAGGTTTACGGAAAGTTTTCAAAAAAATTTAGAAGTAGGATGCTAGGTGGTGATAAGAGCCCAAAGTTTTGGGCATCGGGCATATCAATAGTAATGCATATGCAAAACCCTCATGTACCAGCAATGCATTTTAACACTAGATATATTTACACTTCTCATGGATGGTTTGGCGGGGGAATGGATGTTACACCTTGTCTAAAAGATAAAAGTTTAGAAAAATGGTTTCATAAAGAGTTAAAAGTTTCATGTGATAAATATAATAAAAACTATTACAAAAAATATAAAAAATGGTGTGATGAATATTTTTACTTACCTCATAGAAAAGAAGCAAGAGGAATAGGAGGTATTTTTTTTGATTATAAAAATGACAATTGGGAAAAGGATTTTAGTTTTGTTAGAGAAGTTGGTATAAGCTTTAAAAATATATTTAGAGAGATAATATTGAAAAAATATAAAAAAAAATGGTCAAATAAACAAAAAGAAATTCAATTGGAAAAAAGAGGTCGATACGTTGAATTTAACTTACTTTATGATAGAGGTACCAAATTTGGTTTACAAACTAATGGTAATGTTGAGGCCATTTTAATGTCACTCCCACCTATTGCTAAATGGAAATAAAATATGGAAAAAGAACCAATTACAGTTAGAGGATTAGAAAAATTAAAAGAAGAATTAATTTTTTTAAAAGAAAAAAAAAGACCTGAGATAGTAGCTGCCATAGCTGAAGCAAGATCCCACGGAGATCTAAAAGAAAATGCTGAGTATCATGCAGCGAAAGAACAACAATCACATAATGAAGGCAGAATTCAAGAAGTTGAAGATATTATAGCTAGAGCAAATGTGATTGATGTTTCTAAATTAGATAATGATGGAAAGGTAATATTTGGTTCAACAATACTACTTCAAAACTTGGATACAGACGAAAATGTTAAATACAAAATTGTTGGGAAAGATGAGGCTGACCTCAAAGAAAAACTAATATATTTTAAGTCACCAATTGGTATGGGCCTTATAGGAAAAAATAAAGGGGATTTAGTAGAAATTAAAACTCCTGCTGGTGTTAAAAATTTTGAAATAAAAGACGTAAAGTATATCTAATTACCAAAAATATTATCGATTTCTTTTTTACTCAATTTAAAGCTGTTATTTAACCAAATATTCTCAAGCAACTTAATTTTTTGTCCAAAATCTCTACCCTCCTTAACTTTATATTTGTCAAGTAAATCTCTAGATTTTAAAGGAAAAATAGGTTTTTCAAATTTTTCAAAATATTTTTTTAAGTCAATGAGTTTTTTTGAAACCAATTTAGAATTGAAAATTTTTAAATCTAATAAATCGATAACATAAGATTTGTCATTAAAATAATAAATTCTTTGAAGATTTTTCTTACTAAAATAATCTTTTTCGGAGAAAAGGTAATAATTATCAATTAAAAATTTTATTCTTTTTTTGTTTTCGTTAGAAAGATTATATTTAAATAAAAAATAATTTGCATTATCGGAATCATCAATTATTAAATAAGAAATCAAAAAAACAAACGATTTTTTGTTAAATAATCTTTTTGAATAATCATTTAATTTACCTAAACAATTTAAATTTACGAGTTGAGGAAAAATAGTTTTTAAAATTTCCGAAGAAAAAGGATCCTTAGATATTTTTAGAATATTTTTTGATAAAATAATTTTTTTTAATTCACTAATTAATCTTTCCTTTGAAAGATTGATAATACCAGCAATATTTTGCTTGATTGATTTTTGTACTGATAAATTATGAGATACTTTGCTATAATTAAGAAAAAATCTGATATATCTTAAAATTCTTAAGTAATCTTCTTGAATTCTTTTATTTGGGTCTCCAATAAATATAACCTTGCCCTCGTCTAAATGTTTAGCTCCACCGTTTGGATCAAACAAATTACCCTCTTTGTCTGCATAAATAGAATTAAAGGTAAAATCTCTTCTTGATGAATCTTTTAGCCAATCCTTAGTATATTTAACTTTTGCATGTCTTCCATCAGTATCTACATCCTCTCTCAAAGATGTAATCTCAAAATTTTTCTTACCTAAATTAGCAGTAATAGTTCCGTGATCTATACCAGTTTCAAAGAATTTAATATTATTTGATTGCAAACATTCTTTAACTTCATTTGGATTTAAATTTACTGCTAAATCTATATCATCTACTTCTTCTTGATTTAATATTTTTCTAACGCATCCACCTACATATCTTATCTCACTTTTTTCTTTAAAATTTGATACAGAGTCAAAAATTTTAGAAACTTCTGTATTACTATAAACGTTTAAAAAAGATCTTTCTCTTTGAGCAGGTTTTTTGTTGCTTTTAAAAATTTTTTTTAAAAAATTATACATATTTGGCTGGGGTGCTAGGATTCGAACCTAGGAATGGCGGTACCAAAAACCGCTGCCTTACCACTTGGCTACACCCCAAAATTAATTTCATATATCACAAAAAAAAAGCTTTATATAGTTTTAGATAAATTACACCAATAGTTTTTATATTTTTTTTTCAATAATTTCTTTGCATTTAGTGCGGCTTTTTTGGACATAAAGTATCCCACAATTGTTGAGCCTGATCCTGTCATTCTGACATAAGAATTTTTATCTATGTTCAAAAAAAATTGTCTAAGTTTCCTTAGTCTTGGATACAATTTGAAAGATATGACCTCTAAATCATTTTTCATCTTTGAAAGTGTATTGAAATTAATATTTTTCGAATTAATTTTAAAAAATTGTGGTTTCGAATAGTTCCTTACTTCAGCATATATATTTTTTGTATTACAACCAAAATTGGGTTTAATCAACAAAGTAAAAATTTTAAGGTTTTTTTTGATTTTTTTTATTTTATTTTTATAAGCTAATACTAGATTTTTTTGATCTATACCTAAAATAACATCTGAACCAATTTTTGAACATAAATTTTGTTTCTCCTTCATTGTCAATGAAATTTTATTTTTTTTAATCATATAATTTATTAAGGAACTCGCATTCATTGACCCACCTCCCAACCCTGCCTCTTGAGGTATATTTTTTTTAATTGAAATAAGATATTTTTGATTTTTTAGTTTTTTCGCCTCATCTAAAATTTTTAATAAATTACTGATAGTATTTTTTTTTGGAATTTTATTAGAAAAATTTCCAGTAAATTTTATTATATGGTTTTTTTTATTTGTTTTCTTTATATAAATATCATCATGTAAGTCTAAAAAACCAACTAGAGTTTCTAAGTCATGAAGTTTAGATTTTTTTTTTCCTAGAACGTTTAAAGATAAATTAATTTTTGCATGTGATTTAATCTTTTCAAATTTCATTAATTATGATTTTTCTAAACCTTCTAATAGTTTCGATTTTACTTTTGATTTCATTTCCTCTTCTGTCTCTTCAAGTCCTAAAACTGCTTGCCAATAATATTTTGCTTGTAATTTTTTGTTTAATTTCCAAAGGACATCTCCATAATGATCATTAACAATTGGATCATCTGGCATTAATTGCAATGCTTTTTTAAGATATTTTTCAGCATTGATATAATCACCAATTAAATAAAATCCCCATCCAACAGAGTCGGTTATATATGGATCATTTTCTTTTTGTTTATGTGCTTTTTGTATCATATCTATCGCTTCATCTATTTTATAATTTCTTTCTAACCAGCTATAAGCTAGATAATTTAATGTGTATGGTTCATTTGGATACATTTTTAAACTTTCAATTAAATCTCTGTCAGCCTTCTCATAATTTCCTGTTCGTTCATAACTGCTCCCCCTCCTATATAAAATTCTTGAGATTGCATATGAACTTTGATCAACATTTTTGAGTAACTCTGTATAATATTCGATTGCAATTTCATACTTTTCAAAACCTTTATTTATATTTGCATAATCATATAGTATTTTTTCTGTAGGTTTTTTTATAGAATTAAAATTCTTATTTATATATTTGATAGCCTCTTCCTCACTATTATCTTCAGATAATATTCTTCCTATCTTTTTTGTTTTATACCAAAAATATAATTTATCTTTTTTTTTAAAATTTTCTAAAATTTTGGTAGCTTGGTCATTATTTTTATTTAAGTAATAGTTTTCAGCAAGAAGAGATTGGTTAAAATAAAACTTAGGATTTAAGTACTCAGAAATTCTTAAATAAAAATTTGACTGATCATATATATTTTGTGTTGAAAATAAATTAGATATCAAATAAAAAATTTCAGCTAAAATATCATTTTCATTATAGCATGAGAAATGGGATTTAAATTTTTTGTATTGATCATTATCAATCCAATCTTTGATTTGATGTAATAATATGCTGTCACCAATAGGCTCAATCGTTTTAGAAACTTGAATAACTTTTTCAATATCATTATTTTCAATTAAATTTGCAAAATAAAAGAACATGTATCTAGAATAATCTCCATCAGAACTATTTAATAATTTTTCAAAATATGAGCTGGTATTTGGAGAATTTAAATAACAATTTTGAAAAGCTGAAGAAATTAAACTCAATGTTCCATACTTGTTATCTTCGATAGTCTCTTTTTTTAAAAATAGATAATTAAAATCTTTTAAAATTTTGTAAATTACATATTCATAAGTTCCATCATCTTTATTAAACTGAAATTCTTTAAATCTTTTATTAGCTTGCTTGAAATCTTTTTTCTTTAAACTGTCAATTAACAAAAGTAAGTTAAGTTCGAAAGTATTTGAATTGATATCATTTTTTGAAGTCTTAATTTGATCTATACCTTTTTTTACTTGCCCGTTCAAAACTAGTGAAAATACATATTTTTTTAAAAAATCATCATGTTTTTGAATTAAAAATTTTGATGAATTGAAATATTCAAGTGCCTCTTCGTTTTTTTGATTTCCTGATGAGACCAAAGCAGAAAAATAATCAGATAAATACTTCTGGTTGAATTTTTTATCCACGGTTGTGCTTGAATATGTGCTGGTTTGGAGTGTTAAAAATGATAAAATTATTAATAATATTTTCATACCTATACTTATGACTTTAAGTTTCAAAAATCAAAATGACATATTAAACCTTGAAAAGCTTAACTCAAACGATATTGAATATATATTTAGTGATAAACCAATAAACAGACTTAAAACTAAACCACAGATAGAAGAAAAAATTAAACTTCTTGATAAATTAAGAAGTGAAATTGAAAACATAGATAATTGTGAGCTAAAAAAAAATGCTAAGCAGTTAGTATTTGCTGATGGCAACAATCAAAGTAAAATTATGATTATAGGCGAAGGGCCTGGACAAAAAGAAGATGAACAAGGAAAACCCTTTGTAGGAGATGCAGGAATATTATTAAACAAAATGCTAGACGCAATTCAGATAAAAAGGAACAATATTTATATAACTAATGTTGTAAATTATAGACCACCAAATAATAGAAAGCCTGAGCCATCAGAAATAAATAGATACTCGAATTATCTCAGGCAACATATCGAGATAATTGATCCTAAAATTTTAATTCTAATGGGTAGTACAGCAATGGAATCGCTTTTTGGTTCAAAAATAAAAATTTCAAAAGAAAGAGGTGTTTGGAAAGAATTAATCATTCATAACAAAACGTATTTAACAATGATTACATTTCATCCTGCTTACTTATTAAGACAAGCTGATCAAAAAAAATATTCTTGGGCTGATTTAAAATTAATCAGGAAAAAAATAGATGAATTAAAAATATCTGTTTAAATCTAAAATGATAGAAATACATAAAAAATATGTAAGTTGGTGGAAAGAGAAATTTAATATTTCGAATTATGGATTGTTATGGATCACATTCATTAAAGGATTAATAATTGGCATATTTTTGTATCATTTTTTTATTGCTCAATGAAAAAAATTGTTGCTGGTGTTGATGAAGTTGGTAGAGGCAGCTTAATTGGTCCAGTTTATGCGGCGGCAGTTATATTTAATCCTAAAATAAATAAAAAAGAAATTAAAGATTCCAAAAAATTGAAAAAAATTGAGAGAGAAAAATTATTTAAGTATATAAAAAAAAATTCTATTTGGGCTATTGGATCAGCATCAATTAGAGAAATAGAAAGACTTAATATATTAAATGCAAGTCTATTAGCTATGAAGAGAGCAATAAAAAAACTAAAAGTTAAACCAAATTTAGTGCTTGTTGATGGAAATAAATCCCCAAATTTGAATAATTACATTACAAAAACAGTAATCAAAGGAGATCAAAAAATAAAAGAGATATCTGCAGCATCAATTGTTGCAAAAGTATCAAGAGATAAACTGATACTCAAAATGGCAAAAAGTTTCAAAAAATACAAATGGGACTCAAATGCAGGTTATGGAACCAAAGATCATATTAACGCTATTAGAAAATATGGAATAACTAGGTTTCATCGCAAAACATTCAATCCAATACACAACATATTGAGTCTTAAAAAAAAATAGCAACAAGTAGACTCAAAATAATTCAATCACAGGTTGACGCGGACTCTTCTCTGGAGTCTAATTAATATTTAAAAAATGAGTGTTAAAACTTTAAAAAATAAAATTATTAATGGAGACAGTTTAAAGGAATTAAAAAAAATTCCTGACGAAACTTTTGATCTTATATTCGCTGACCCTCCCTATAACCTTCAATTAAAAAAAGAATTAAGTAGACCGGATAGATCTAAAGTGGATGCTGTTAATGATAAATGGGATCAATTTGAAAGTTTTAAAAGCTATGATGAATTTACTTTTGAGTGGTTAAAAGAATGTAAAAGAATTTTAAAAAAGGATGGAACAATTTGGGCTATAGGTAGCTACCATAATATATTTAGAGTTGGTACTACGATCCAAAATCTGGGTTTTTGGATACTAAATGATGTGGTTTGGAATAAAAATAACCCAATGCCAAATTTTAGAGGAACGAGGTTTACCAATGCACATGAAACGCTTATTTGGGCTTCAAAAAGCGAAGGATCCAAATATACTTTTAATTATCAATCATTAAAATGTTTAAATGATGACCTGCAGATGAGATCCACATGGAATTTCCCAATCTGTAACGGAAAAGAAAGATTAAAAAAAAATGGAAAAAAAGTTCATTCTACACAAAAGCCAGAGTCTTTAATTCATAGAATAATATTAGCTTCATCAAACAAAAATGATTTCATTTTGGATCCATTTTTAGGATCCGGTACTACAGCTGTTGTTTCAAAAAAATTAGGTAGAAATTATTTTGGAATTGAAAAAGAAAAATATTATTTCGATGCTGCTAAGAAAAGATTAGAGAATACAAATATCATAAAAGATGAATATCTAGATACTCTACAAAATAACAGAACTAAACCAAGAATTCCTTTCGGATCATTAGTTGAAATGGGTCTGATTAAACCTGGAACAGAAATTTATGACCAAAAGAAAAAAGTAAATGCAAAAATTATGATAGATGGTAGTATAAAATATCAACAATCAGAAGGATCAATCCATAAAGTAGCAGCAAAAATTATTGGTGCAGAAAGTTGTAATGGATGGACATTTTGGCATTATAAATCTGGAAATTCTTTAAAGCCAATTGATGATTTACGACAAAGACTAAGACCTACAAATTAAGATCTATAAATTTTACCCAAATAATTTTCAAGAAATGTTTTATTTTTTGAGAGAAACTTCAAAATGTTATTTCTAATAAAGATACTTAGAGGATTTGATAAATGGAATGAAAAATGATTAAATTTTGATTTGTCATTTATTGAGTAAATATTTTCAATTCTTTTTTGATAGTATTCATTTGAACCATTTAAAATACTTTTTAATATATCGTTTGCGGTCTCAATACTTTGGGACGCGCCTTGAGCAAATGATGGTGGGAAAGTGAACAGAGCATCACCGGATAAATATATATTTTGTTCATTTAAACTCGGAAATTTGCTGCTTACGTAAACAGGAAAAGATTTTAATTCACTTAAATGTCCAAAGCTTATTTGTGATGTTTTTTGTAAACTTGATCTTAAAGAGCTTAAAAACTCACTAGATTTAAATAAATTATAATTTCTTAGCTCATCTGATGATAATTTTTTTTTTATGATAGCTACAAAATTATATTCATTATTTTGGTTTATCGGATAGATCACATAATGACTGTTTGATGCCATATAAATAGAAATATCACTACCATAATCACCCCTTAACTTACCTCTAAGAGCGACATTAAAGTTATATTTTGGATTTGAAATATCATTCAATATCAATGACTTCGTTTTTGAAAAAATACCATCAGCAATTATCAAATAATCAAATTCCTCATGTGTATTTTCATCCAAAGTAATTCTGAAGCCATTCGCCTTTTCTATTTTTGTTATATTTGAATTAAATTTAATCTGATTTTCAGGCAAATTCTTAAATAAAAATTCTAATAATGTTGATCTTTTTAGTGTTGTGTATCGATTTAATGGATCATTAAATTGTGTAAGGTCTATATCGCAAATTTTTTTAGACTTATTTGCTTGTATGAAATTCACTTTTGACGGAAAGCTAACTTCAGATGCAGGTAGATTTTTAAATCCTATGTTATTCAATAACTTAATACTATTTACTGATAGTTGAATTCCATAACCATCTTGGAAATTAAAATTATTTTTTTTTTCAAATATTTTGTATTCAAAATTTTTTTCACTATTTAAAATATTTGCAAAATATAACCCCGATATTCCTCCACCAATTATTGCAATTTTTTTCATTAATTTATCTGATAGTATTAATTATTTTCTTTGTAAATGAAGGTAAAGTCAAATTAGTTAAATCTTTTACATCAACAAAAAAACCATTTTTCTTTTCTGGCAAATTATTTTTCATCGTAATTGCAATTCTCATGTCCATATTAGACATTTTTATATTGATCCTTTTTCCCACGTGTTTTCTAAATTTTATTTTAGGTATCTCATTCATTGGAAATATAGGCATATCCTTTAAAAAATTAAATTTTCTGTTTTTTAAAAGGTAAAAATTATTCTTTTTATTTTGAAAAATATTTGCCTCAAAAAATATTTGTTTATTAAATTTATTTATTTTCACAATTTGAAAATCGTTTTTTTTAAAAGATTTACAATTTCTAGAAATTGGACAATGGTTACAAATTGGTTTTGTTGGTTTACAAATTAATGCGCCTATTTCCATTATGGCTTGAGCATAATCACTAGCTCTGTTTGTTTTCCCAAAAAAAGATTTTTTTTTATGTAAATTCTCTTTAGAAATTTCTTTTTCTTTTTTTAAATAAAATACTCTTTTCAAAACTCTTTCAACATTTCCATCTAGTGGGATTATTTTATTGTTGAATGCAATTGCCATAATAGCTTTTGCAGTATAATCTCCTATCCCAGGAAGCGATTTTAAACTTTCCTCATTATTTGGAAGCTTTCCCTTAAATTCATTTATAATTATTTTTGCTGTTTTTTTTAAATTTTTTACTCTTGAATAATATCCTAATCCCTCCCAACATTTCATCAATTTAGCATCTCTAACTTTTGATAAACTTATTAAATCTGGGATTTTCGAGGTAAAATTTTCAAAATATGGGATTACTGTTTTCACTTGAGTTTGTTGCAACATAAATTCACTTACTAAAGTAAAATATTCTTTTTGACTTTTAGAGACTTTTTTTCGCCAAGGAAGATTTCTTTTATTATTGTCGTACCATTTTAAAATTTTATTTGGTATGTTTTGATTTGTCATATGAATTTTAAATATAATACTAAGCAGAGAAATAAATCTGTTCAAGGACTAAGATCTTTTAAAGATACTTTGCCCCAAGAAGCAAAAAGAATATTGAATAAAAAAGGACAAATTTATTCAAATACTTTAGATAATTGGAAATTTCTTGTTGGCAAAGAATTATTTAATGTTTGCTATCCAATATCTTATAAAAACTCAAAATTGAATGGAAGCTATTTAAGTATAATGGTTAAAAGAGGAAATGAAGTTGACCTAGAATATTCTAAGAAAGAAATTTTAAAAAAAATAAATATTTTTTTTGGTTATAATGTGGTCGATAATATAAGGTTAAAGACCTTTGAGGGAGAATTCAAAAAAACTAGAGATAATAAAATTAATAATGCGACAAATAGCAAAAATATAAAGAAGATTACCAATATTAAGAATGATAAAATTAAACAATCTTTATTAGAATTAAATAAAATATTTAAAACAAGATGAAAAAAATATTAATACAAACGTTAATAATATCATTATTTTTTATTAGTTTTAACGCAACAGCTGAAATTAAACACATTAAAGACGGCAATGTTGATGCAAAAGTAAAACTCGTGGTGTTCGAATCTTTGACATGTAGTCATTGTGGAGATTTTCACAGAGATATTTATCCAAAGCTAAAAACTGATTTTATAGATAAAAATTTAATTTCGATTGAATATAGAAATTTTCCTCTAGATATTGCTGCATTTAATGCAGCAAAAATAGCACATTGTAGGAATGATGGAAAATCAGAAATACTACATCACTTATACAACAACCAAAGTAGCTGGGTTAGAGGAAGTACAATTGAGGATCTCAATAAAAATTTAGAAAGAGTAGTTCAAGAATCAGGTTTTAAATTAGATTTTGATAATTGTATTGCCAACTCAAAAATTGAAGATTTTATTTTAGAAGACCGAATCGACGGAGCAAAAAACTATAAAATAGAGGCAACACCAACACTTATAATCAACGGTGAAAAGTTCGAAAATCCTAAAAACTATAAAAAATTAAAAAAATATATTGAAAAACTGATATAAGTCATTGAATGGAGTTTAAAAAAATCCAATTAAATGGCTTTAAGTCATTCGCTGAAAAAACAAATTTTCTAATCGAAAAAGGACTAACTGGCATTGTCGGGCCTAACGGTTGTGGTAAATCAAACATTGTTGAGTCTCTTAGATGGTGCATGGGAGAAACTTCAGCCAAAAGTATGAGAGGTTCAGGAATGGAAGATGTTATATTTTCAGGTACATCAAATAAACCATCAAAAAATATTGCTGAAGTAGTTTTAAGTTTAAATAATGAAAATAAAGACGGTCCACATCAATATAATGATTTGGATGAAATAGAAATTCGGAGAAAAATTGAAAAAGATAAAGGATCTAAATTTTACATAAACAATAAAGAAGTTAGAGCAAAAGATGCTCAAATGTTTTTTGCAGATCTATCCACTGGAGCTCATTCACCGTCATTAATAAGTCAAGGAAGGATAGGAGCATTAGTTACTGCAAAACCATCTGACAGAAGGGCTATACTTGAAGAGGCTGCTGGAATAGCAGGACTTCATGTAAGAAGACATGAGGCTGAAATCAGATTAGGAGCAGCAGAAAATAATTTGAAAAGAGCAGACGAACTCAGAAGGCAACAAGAAAAACAATTAGCAAATTTGGAGAAACAAGCTGAAGAAGCTGCAAAATATAAATTAATTTCTGAGGAAATTAAAAAAGTAGAGGCAGGTCTTTATTATTTAAGACTTATAGAAATAGATAAAGAAATTAGTTTGGAAAATGAAATTAACAATGAAGCAGATGGAAAAGTTGAGGAATTTAATAAAAAAATTAATGAGCTAGAAAATAAAATTAAAAGTGAACTTGAGAGGGTAGAACCTATAAGACAAAAAAATATAGAAAATTTGTCTAAAATTCAAAGATTAAATCTTGAGCTTAAGGCTTTAGATGAAGAAAGCACAAGAATTAACGAGGAAATAGATACAATAAAAAGTTCTATAAAAGTTATTGATGAGGATATTGATAGAGAAAAAAGTATTGTAATTGACGCAAATTCAAATGAAAAAAGATTAAAAGAAGAAAGAAGCATACTAACTGATACAGATTCTAAATATTATGAGACAGAAAAACTCTCAAATCAAGACTTGGATACCTCTAGATCAAAACTAATAAATGAACAAGAAAAGATGGATGCATTGTTTGATAGTTTCAGTGTTGAGACATTGCAGAAAAATAATGAGATTATCAATAATATCAAACACCAAATTGAGGAAGTTAAAAGATTAATTTCTGAAAATAGAAATCATCAAACAATTAAAATTTTGGATGAGTGTATTGTTAATTTATCATACTTGGCTATTAAAGTTAAAGATTTTGAGAATAACGATACAGCGTCAACTTTAACAACGAAGAGTGAACAAATTAAAAAATTGCAAGACGACTATGCAGAAACTTATAGTAAAAATCAAAGTATAAAAAATGAATCAGTTAAAAGAAAAGAAAGAATAAGTATCATCGATCAAGAATTTGAGAGTTGGCAAAACCTTTTAACCAATTCAGAAAAAATGGTAAATGAGTTAAATGCTAGAAAAAATAAACTTAGTGAAAAATTAAACGATCTTGAAAAGCAACCTCAAGCTCAAGCTGAAAAAAAAGGAAAGATTTCAGAGAACTTAAGAATTTCAGAAAATGAAAAAAATGAGAACGAGATACTGGTTGAAAAAATTGATAATAACATAGCAGAAATTAGAAGTCAGCTTAATGATACTAAAGAAAGTTCGATCGAAATCAGAGAAAAAAAGGCAAGTTCAGGTGCTACAATTGATGGTTTAAATAAAAGGAGAAAAGATCTCTTGGAAAGAATTATGACTGAATTAAATGTAGAAGAAGAAAATATATTTAATTATTCAAATTTAGAAAAAGGAAGTGAGTTTCCAGATCTAGTTACTCAAGAGGAACTATTAGACGAAAAAAAGAGAGAACGAGAAAAATTAGGATCCGTGAACTTAAGAGCAGACGATGAAACTGAAAAATATAAAACCGAAATTAAAAAGATGGAGCAAGACAGACAGGATCTTGTTACAGCAATATTAAAATTAAAAGAGAGTATAACAGAACTAAACCAAAAAGGTCGAGAAAGACTTTTAGATGCATTCGAAAGAGTAAATAGGAAATTTAATGAGGTCTATACAAAATTATTTAATGGAGGTAGTGCTAAATTAGAATTGGTAGACTCAGATGATCCACTAGATGCCGGTTTAGAAATGTTGGTAAGTCCACCTGGAAAAAGACTTCAATCTATTACTTTGCTTTCTGGAGGTGAACAGGCTTTAACAGCATTATCTCTAATATTTGCTGTGTTTTTAACCAACCCCTCGCCTATATGCGTTTTAGATGAGGTAGATGCTCCACTTGATGATGCAAACGTTACACGATTTTGTAATCTTTTAAATGAGCTAACAAAAATTACTTCTACCAGATTTATAATAGTAACACACCACGCGCTAACTATGTCAAAAATGGACAGATTATATGGTGTTACAATGCCTGAGAAAGGGATAAGTCAGCTAGTTGCTGTTGACCTTCAAAAAGCTGAAAGCATGGTAGCTTAGGCTGATGGAAGAAGAGGATTTTAAAACTCGCCTTAAAAGTGCAAAAATTAGAGCAAAATCAAAATATTCTGAAAATAAAGAGACATCGACATCAGGAATGGGGCATGCTTTCAAGATGAGCACAGAATTAGTTGCTGCAGTAGCTGTTGGGACAATTATTGGGTTTATTTTAGACAATTGGTTTGGTACTAAACCTTGGTTAATTTTAATATTTTTTTTTGTAGGAGTAATTGCAGGAATTATGAATGTGATTAAATCAGCAAGAAAAATGCAGAAAAAGTAAAAAAATAATATGGCATCAAACCCAATGTACCAATTCAATGTTTATAGAATTGGTCCAGAAATAAAACTAGGTTCAGTTGATATTTCCTTTACTAACGCGAGCTTATTTATGGTTATTAGCTCACTAGCAATTTTAATAATTTTCAATTTAGGGGCAAAGAAAAAAACTTTAATACCTGATAAATTACAATTACTCTCAGAACTAAGTTATTCCTTTGTGGCCAAAATGATTAGTGATACTGCTGGATCGAAAGCAAAGCCTTACTTTTCTTTTATATTTTCACTATTCATGTTTGTACTTTTTTGTAACATGTTCGGGATGATACCTTATGCATTTACAGTCACCAGCCATATTATTGTAACATTTGTTTTAGCAGCGTTTATTTTTGTTGGAGTCACAATTATTGGCTTCATGAAACATGGATTAGGATATTTAAAATTATTTGTTCCTAGTGGAGTTCCAATGGTATTGCTTCCATTAATAGTTGTTATTGAAATTATCTCATATTTAAGTAGGCCGATTAGTTTATCGGTAAGACTATTTGCAAATATGATGGCAGGTCACACAATGATGAAGGTATTTGGTGGCTTTGTTATAAGCTTAGGAATTGTTGGTGGATGGCTTCCACTAAGTTTTTCGGTTGCACTTACTGGTTTGGAGATATTAGTTGCTTTTCTTCAAGCATATGTATTTGCAATTTTAACATGCATTTATTTAAATGATGCATTAAATCTACACCATTAATAAAAAAAGGAGGAAAAATGGAATTAGAAGCAGCAAAAATGATAGGAGCAGGTTTAGCAGCTATTGCACTCGCAGGTGCAGGAGTTGGTATTGGAATTATCTTTGGTAATTACTTATCTGGTGCTATGAGAAATCCATCTGCAGCTCAAAAACAATTCCCTAATTTATTATTAGGATTTGCTTTAGCTGAAGCTACAGGATTATTTGGACTAGTAGTTGCGTTGATTATTTTATTTGCATTTTAGTTAATGTTGAAAAAAATAATTATTTTAGTATTCGTCACATGCTTTGCATGTTTTAATACAGTATTTGCTGCTGAAAGTGGTGGTATGCCTCAACTCAATCCAGAGTTTTGGATATCTCAAATATTCTGGCTTATCATCACATTTGGAATACTTTTTATTGTTCTAACTAAAGTTATATTGCCGAAAATCAGCGATAACCTAGAGACTAGAAAATCCCAAATACTAGAAAATATTGAGACTGCCGATAAACAAAAGGAAGAAAGTCAGAAAAAAATTGATGAATATGAAAAGATTATTTTAGAAAGTAAAATTAAAGCCAAGAATTATTTTAATGATGCTAGAGAAAAAATATTAGAAGATATTAATAAAAAGAGAGCTGCATTAGAAAAAGATCTTGATGAAGAAATTAGTAACACAGAAAATGAACTTTTTGAATTTAAGGAAAGCTCTGGAGATAAGGTTACTAAAATAGCAGCTGAAACATCAGCAGAGTTGATAAAAGAACTGATTGGTGAGGGTGTGAATAGCAGCAGCATAGCAGCAATAGTAGAAGATCAAGCAAAAATGAATAAAGAGAGAAAAGATGTCATTTGACGCAACATTTTGGGTAGCTATAT
This sequence comes from uncultured Pelagibacteraceae bacterium, assembly GCA_902551985.1. Lineage (GTDB taxonomy): Bacteria > Pseudomonadota > Alphaproteobacteria > Pelagibacterales > Pelagibacteraceae > Pelagibacter. Next base: position 111,315 of record CACDFI010000004.1, read on the forward strand.
CTTTTTTTATATTTGTTGGCCTGTTGGTATATTTTAAAATTCCACAGAATATCAATAGCCTCCTAACTAAAATGATAGGAGATATAAAAAAAGAAATTGACGAAAGTGAAAAATTAAGAATTGAATCAAAAAAACTCTTAGATGAAGCTCAGGCCAAACTTAACTCGGTCGAAGCAGAGTCTAAAAAAATACTAGATCAGGCTAAAACTGAGTCTGAGCAACTTGTATTAAGTATGAATGAAAAATTTCACAAAAGTTCCGAAATAAAGAAAAATTTAACTCAAACTAAAATAAATCAGATGAAAGAGTCGGCAATCAAAGAAATCAAAGATAGATCAATTAAAATTGCACTTAAATCCGTGAAAAAGATTATGACTACAACAGTTGATAAGTCTAAATTGGATAATCTTTTTGAAAAAAATCTTGAAGAAGCAAAGTCTGAATTAAAAAAAATTAATTCATAACTTAATTACGTTACATTTACTCAAAATAATATAAAATCTGTATTATGAATTCGATAGTAATTGGATCAGGTTTTGGAGGTATAGCCGCAGCCTTGAGATTAAAAGCAAAAGGTCATAAAGTAACTCTTATCGAAAAACATAAAGATTTAGGTGGAAGAGCAAGAGTTTTTAGAAAAAATGGATTTACGTTTGATGGTGGTCCAACTGTTATAACAGCACCTTATTTGATTGATGAATTATTCCAGCTTTTTAATAAAAACTCAAAAGATTATTTAGAAATTAGATCTCTCAAAATCTGGTATCAATTTGTTTTTGAGGATGGTTTCAAATTTAACTACTCAGGTAATGAACAACAGATGATTGATCAAATAAAAAAGATCAATGAAAAAGATGCTGAAGGTTATAAAAATTTAGTAAATTTTACAAAAAAAATTTTTGATAAAGGATTTACTGAATTATCAGATGTACCATTTGATAAACCCTTTTTTATGTTAAAACAAATACCCTCTTTATTCAATCTAAAAAGTTATAAATCTGTTTATGGTTTAGTTTCCTCTTACGTAGAAAATGAAAAATTAAGAAGATTACTTAGTATGCATCCGCTCTTGGTAGGTGGTAATCCTTTTACAACAACATCAATATATGGATTAATTTTATATTTAGAAAAAAAATGGGGGATTCATTATTCAATGGGAGGTACTGGTCAGATAATAAATGGTATGGAACAACTAATGAATGAAGAACATATAAAGATATTAAAAGGATGCGAAGTAAATAAAATTCTATCAAGAAAAAATATAATAACTGGTGTTGAACTAAGCAACGGGGATAAAATAGAGACAGATAATGTCATTTGCAACGCTGATCCACCTGCAGTTTACTCAAAATTAGCAAATACAGATAATAGTAATTCTATCTTTAATTGGAAAATGAAAAGAATGGAATATTCAATGGGTTTGTTTGTGTATTACTTCGGAACTAAAAAAGTTTACGAAGATGTTGAACATCATACAATCAAATTTGGAGATAAATACAAGGAACACTTGGATGATATTTTTAACAATAAAAAATTAAATGACGATATTAGTTACTATTTACATAGACCAACAGCTACTGACAAATCTATGGCGCCTGATAATCATGATTGTTTTTATGTGTTGGTGCCAGTTCCTAATAACCAATCTGGTATAGATTGGTCTATTGAGGGAGATAAAATGAAAAAATTAGTTATTAAAAAAATGGAAGAAAGTTTGCTGCCCAATCTAAGCGAAAATATTGTTGAGGATTTTTATTTAACTCCAGATTATTTTGAGAAAGAGTTAAATACAAAATATGGCTCAGGTTTTTCTATTCAACCGAAATTTACCCAATCAGCTTATTTTAGATTCCATAATAAATCAGAGATTTTTGATGGTTTATATTTTGTTGGAGCAGGTACTCATCCTGGAGCAGGTGTACCAGGAGTACTATCTTCAGCAAAAGTCTTAGACAAAATTTTGTAATGGAGAAAAAGAGTTTTCTATCAATATACGCAAAATCATTTTACTGGGCTGGTTTTTTTCTTCCAAAAGAAACTTATTTGAAATGCTCCAATTTATACGATTTTTGTAGAACTTTAGACAATATAGCAGACGATGAAGGTACAATTGATGTTAAATTAAGAAGATTTTTAAACTTCAAAAATAATTTTATCAATAAAGAATTTCAAAATCCAATAATAAAAAATATGTGGGTATTAATGGATGAATATAATATTTCCACAAAAATTGTAGAAGATTTATTCGATGGTGTGGAGTCTGATATTCAAAATGAAATTAGATTAAATTCAAAAAAGGAGTTATTAATTTATTCATATAGAGTAGCAGGAACTGTTGGATTAATGATGGCAAAAATATTAAATGTCACTAGCTCTAATTCTCTTAAATCAGCTATAGATTTGGGAATAGCTATGCAACTAACAAATATTTCTAGAGATGTGATAGAGGACTCTAAAAATAAAAGATTTTATATAAAACATAATTTTGAAACCATAAAAGAAACATTGGCTACTGCAGATTTATTTTATGATAGTAGCTTTTCATCAATAAAAGATATTCCATTAACTCTTAGATTTTCAATCTTAGTTGCAAGAAGAGTTTATAGACAAATTGGAATAAATATTATTAAAAAACAAACTATTCAAAATTATAATAAATCAGGTAAAATTTTTGTTAATAAAAGTGGTAAGATATTACAAACAATATTATCTATATTTGACCTAGTAAAACTATTATTGATTAAAAAACATAATCACCTTAGAGATGAGGAACATGAATTAATTAGTGAAGAAATAAATTTAAATGAAAGATTTTGATTTTGTAATAATTGGTGGAGGTTGCGCAGGTTTATCTTTGGCATATGAATTAGAGACAAATAATAAGTTAAAAAAAAAAACATTAGCTATTATTGAACCGAGAAATGAATACAAAAAAGATAAAACTTGGTCTTTTTGGAAGACATTCCCACATAATTTTGAAGATTGTGTAAAAAAAAATTGGAAACATTTTTCAATAAATGTGCCAAAAAAAACAAAACATCTAGAGTGCAATAATTATCCATATCAAACTATTGATAGTGGGCTATTTTATGAGAAGATAAACAATAGATTAAAAGAGAATAAAAATATTTCATTTCACAAAAATGATCAAAATATAAATTTTGATAACTCTTTAGTATTTAATAGTGTTCCAAATTTAAATAATCAAAATAATGGTCTATGGCAGCATTTTTGTGGGGTAGAAATAGAAACAAAAAAGGAATTTTTCGATGAAGAAATGATGAATCTAATGGATTTTGATTGTGAACAGAGAGGAAGTGTTCATTTTTTTTATACACTTCCATATTCAAAAAGGACAGCATTAGTTGAAACAACTTGGTTATCCGAAATGAATGACGAATCCCAAAAAGATTATGATCAGCAAATTAAACAATATCTTGAGAATAACCTAAAAATAAAAAATTATAAGATTACTTACAAAGAAGTGGGTGCAATACCTCTTTTTTACCCAATAATTGACCAAGTAAAAAATAAAATTAATATTGGCACAGCCGGTGGTATGACAAGATTAAGTACTGGTTATACTTTTCTAAATATTCAAGAACAATGTAAATATATAAGTGAAAATATCGAAAACATTAGTAAATTGAAAAGATTTCAAATTAAAAAGAAATATCAATTTCTTGATGATGTTTTTTTAAAAGTTCTGAAAAATAATCCAAGCAAAATGCCTAATATTTTTTTTAGGATGTTTAATAATAAATCTAATACTGTTATAAAATTTTTGTCGAATAGAAGTAACTTTTTTGAAGATTTATCAATAATATTAAAAATGCCTAAATGGATTTTTATAAAAGCGCTTTTTCAAATTAAATGATTAGAATAAATTTTTACCACTCTTTAATTTTTTTTAATTTTTGTATATTTTTGTCAGGAATTGGTTATCTAAGAGAAGGTAGTTTCTTAATTATTTCTTTATTTTTAATTTTATCAATTGGAATATCACATGGTTCTCTTGATAATATTAAAGGTAAAAAACTGATTAAATATTTAGGATATAGATCAATGAGCATTTTTTATTTGAGTTATTTGCTTATTGGTGCATTTACAATATTAATTTGGTTAATATTTCCAAAATCATTACTTTTCTTGTTTTTAATTATTGCTGCTTATCATTTTGGAAAAGAGGACTCTGAATTTATCAATCAAAAGAAAAATTTTGAATTAATTTATTTTTTAAAAGGATCATTAATAATTACATCACCCTTATTTTTTCATAAAGAGGAAACACTCGCAATTTTCGAGACATTAAATTTTAATATTTCAAATAATTTAATAATATCTGACGAGATATTACTCATTCTTATACTTTTATCTTTGCTCTCTGGAATTATTTTATCATTTAAAAAAAATATTGAAGTTAAATTATTATTGTTAATGGATTATTTATCGATACTAATCCTAAATTATTTTCTTAATCCAATAATTGCTTTTACGATTTACTTTTGCTTTTTACATTCCATTAGGCACTCGATTTCTTTGATTAGAGAATTAAATAAAAATTTAACTAAGGGATTACAAATATTCATCAAAAAAGCCTTTCCACTAACAATTTTGACAATTTTAGGATATGTTGTTTCAATATCTATTCTGAATAATTATAACGAATTTAACGAAACTATATATCAAGTAATTTTTATTGGATTGGCCTCATTAACTTTTCCACATATATTGCTCGAATATTTAATTGAAAAAAATGAGCAATAAAAATATTAATTTAATCGGTTGGATATTATTCATTATTTCTGCGTTGGGTTTTATAATATCAAGTGTAGGAAGTTTTTGGGCTATGTTTGGGAGTCTTTTTTTTCTAATTGCATGTATTGTTTTTTTAATCCCATTTTTTCGAAAGGATGAAAGTGAAAAATAATCACCTAAAAATTCTTTTAGCAGCTCCTAGAGGTTTTTGTGCAGGTGTTGATAGAGCAATTGAAATTGTAAAAAAAAGTATAGAAAAATATGGTGCTCCTGTATATGTAAGACATGAAATAGTTCATAACAAACATGTAGTAGACGGCTTAAAAAAAATTGGTGCAATATTTGTTGAGGAAATTGAAGAAATTGAAGATAAAACTAGGCCTGTTATCTTTTCAGCTCATGGAGTTCCTAAATCTGTGCCTAAAGAAGCAGAAAGTTTAAATATGATATTTGTTGATGCGACATGCCCATTAGTATCGAAAGTTCACAGAGAGGCAGAAAATTTAAATAAAAAAGATGTTCAAGTATTGCTTATAGGTCATAAAAACCATCCTGAAGTAATTGGCACAATGGGTCAAGTAGCTAATGGAAAGATTGATCTTATTGAAACAATAGACGATGCAAAAAATTATCAGAGAGGCAAAAATGACAAACTTGCATATATTACACAAACAACATTATCGGTTGATGATACTAAAGATATTATTAATGTTTTAAAAGAACGCTTTCCTGATATTCACGAGCCAAAAAAAGATGACATATGTTATGCAACCACAAATAGACAAGCAGCAATAAAAAAGATTGCAAAAGAGTGTGACAATCTATTTGTGATTGGCAGTAGGAATTCATCCAACTCAGTTAGGCTAGTAGAAGTAGCTAGAAATAATGGATGCGAAAATGCTGAATTAATTCACTCAGAAAGTACTTTTCCTCTAGAAAAAATTTCAAAATGCAAAACAATAGGTATTTCATCTGGTGCCTCAGCTCCTGAAGTATTAGTTAATGAATTCATAGAAAATATTAAAAAAAAATTTACTGTAGAAATAGAGGAAGTTGAAATAGTAAAAGAGGACGTAACATTTAAAATTCCAGGAAAATTAAATTAATGGCTGTATATACAAGGATAAATCAGAGCGATTTAAGTTTAATCGAGAAAAACTTTAATATTGGTAAGATCGTATCTTTTTCAGGTATAAAAAAAGGAATTGAAAATACTAATTACTTAATAAAAACAAACAAAAAAAAAATAATACTGACTATATTTGAAAAAAGAGTTCAAAAAAGAGATTTACCTTTTTTTATGAACCTTATGTTTAGTTTATCTAAAAATAAAATCAAATGTCCAGAGCCAATTAAGAATAAAAAAGGTAAATATTTATTCAAAATTAAAAATAAAACTGCATGTTTGGTAAGTTTTTTAGTGGGAAAAGATAAAAATCAACTAACAAATGAAGACTGTTTTCAAGTTGGAAAAAATGCAGCTCTGTTACATTTAGCTGCTAAGAAATTAAGATTGTATAGAAAAAATTCATTATCAGTAAATTCTTGGGGACCTTTGCTAAGTAGAATTGATCGAAGAGTCAATAAACTTTCACGTAATTTAATTAAAACTATGAAAACTGATTTAATTGATATTAAAAAAAAATGGCCAAAAAGTATGCCTAATGGGATTATTCACGGTGATCTTTTTATCGATAATATTTTTTTCTATAAGCAAAAATATTATGGATTTATTGATTTTTATTTTTCTGCAAATGATTTTTTAGCTTATGAATTAGCCACATGCGTAAATGCACTTTGTTTTAAAAAAAGAAATAACATTTTTGTGCTAGAAAAAAGTAAATCCGCTCAATTATTAAAAGGTTACCAATCAATACGTAAACTGACTACAAAAGAAAAGAATAATTTTAATACTTTATGTAGAGGTTCAGCTTTAAGATATCTTCTTACAAGATCATATGATTATCTAAATACTCCGAAAAAGGCATTGATTAAAATAAAAGATCCAAAAGAATATTTAGATAAATTAAATTTTCATAGAAAGTTAAATTCTTTTAAGGATTATTCCTAATGATAAAAATCTATACTGATGGATCGTGCTTAGGTAATCCAGGGAATGGAGGATGGGCTGCGATTATTATTGATGATAAAAAAAAAATTCAGATAAAAGGTAGCAAAAAAAATACCACAAATAATCAAATGGAGTTACTTGCTCCAATAAAAGCTCTTAAAAAAATTCCTAAAGGTAGCAATGTTCAGATTTTTACAGACTCTAAGTATGTAAAGTTAGGGATTACAGAGTGGATACATAATTGGAAAAAAAATGGATGGAGAACAGCCAGCAAACAACCCATTAAAAATAAAGAACTTTGGACTGAATTAGATCTTATGACTAACGAATTTCAAATAAAATGGAGTTGGGTGAAGGGTCACTCTACAAATACTTTAAATAATGAAGTAGACTTAATTGCTAGAGATGCTGCAAATTCTTAATACAATCAATTAAAGAAAACCCCTAAATTTATTTAAAATTTAATTTACAGGAATTGTAAAGCTTGGGGAGTAAGTTCTATGTTTATCTGTTATCGCATCAGTGATACCAAGATCAAAAAACAAAACACTTGCACCTAATTTTGCACCTTCAATACTACTAGCAATACCACCAACGCCAGTTTTTCCTGTTTCCGTTTTACAATTATATCTTAAAATATCATCTGATCTTCTTATCATAAATGTTCCAGGAACTTTGCCGCTCCATGATCCTCTCTTGTTCGTGAGATTACATGTTCCTTGACTACCATCACTAAAAGATAGTGCAACAGGTGTGTTAGGATCATTAACTATAGTAGCACACGAAACTAATAGAATTGATGACAAAATTACTAAAATCCACTTTTGCATTATAATAATCTATTACAATTTTAATTAAACTTAAACTAAATAATATCTAAAATACCCTCTGCTGAGGATATACCGCAATCTTTAGTTTCTTTTTCCTCTTGAATAGTAAGTACTTTGAGATTTTCTATAACCATTGCATAACGACTTGATCTCACCCCCATACCTTTTGAATTTCTATCAACTTCAGCTCCTATTGACTTAGTAAATGACAAATAAGGATCAGCTAACATAGTTATATTTTCTCCTATATTATTTGCCTCACCCCAAGCATTCATTACATAAGGGTCATTAACAGCTAAGCAAAATATTTTATCAACACCTTTATCTAAGATTTGTTTAGCATTTTTAACATAGCCTGGTAAATGAAATTTAGAGCATGTAGCTGTAAATGCACCAGGTAAACCAAATAATATTATTTTTTTCGATCCTAATACCTCAGATATATTTTGTTCTTTAGGTTCGCCATCAACTAAATGGAAGATTTTTATATCTGGAATTTGGTCATTAACTTTTAACTTCATAATTTACTTTTAACAAAATTTTTTACTGCCTCTGTATCATTTTTTAATAGTTGAAAATTTTCCTCTTTACTATGAACATATTGAAGCTCTTTAGGTAGTTCTTCATGTTTATTTATAGCCTTATCTGTGGCAGCTGGAAATTTACATGGATGTGCAGTAGATAAAACTACACAATCATTAAAATTTAGCTTATTTGCAGCCCCTACTCCAACTGCAGTATGAGGATCTAGTATGATACTACTTTTTTCAAAATGTTGTTTAATAATTTCTAAAGTTTCATTCTCATCACAACTTTCTGAAATAAAATCTTTTTGGATAATGTCTAAGTTTGATTTTTCTATTTTATATTCATTATTCTTAACTTTTTTCATTATATCTGATGTAATGCCAGAATTAGAATTATTCACATAATAAATTAATCTTTCAAAATTACTTGCTAACTGAATATCCATACTTGGGGAAAGTGTTTCTTTAACTTTTTTTGAAATATAATCACCTTTAGAAATTGCTCGATGCAAAATATCATTCTCATTAGTTGCAACAATAAGTTTATCTATGGGCAATCCCATTTCTTTTGCAAGATAACCTGCAAAAACATCTCCAAAGTTTCCTGTTGGTACTGAAAAAGAAATTGGTTTGTTACTATCAAGTTTAAAATAAGTATAAAAATAATAAACAGCTTGAGCTATAATTCTTGCCCAATTAATAGAATTAACCCCTGACATATTGATTGAATTTGAAAAATCTAAATCTGAAAACATTTGCTTAACAATATTTTGGCAGTCATCAAAATTTCCATCAATTGCGATATTGAAAATATTTTCATCTTCAACTGTTGTCATTAATTTTCTTTGAACTGGTGAAATTCTATTATTAGGATGCAAAACGAAAATATTTAAATTTGATTTACCTCTAATTGCATCAATAGCAGCTGCCCCTGTATCACCAGATGTAGCAACAACAATATTAATTTTTTTATCATTTTTAGTTAAGTAATATTCATACAAATTACCAATAAATTGCATAGCAACATCTTTAAAAGCTAGTGTTGGTCCATGAAAAAGTTCTAACAATTTTAGATCGCCAAGATTTGAAATTTTAATAACTTCTTTTTCTCTAAAATTTGAATAAGATTTTTCAATTAACTCTGAAAGATCTTCTTTAGATATAAAATCAGATGAAAATAAATTTATTATTTCAGTAGATAAATCGTTGTAATTAAGATTTTTAAGATCTGACAATTCATCTGAGCTGAATTTTTTTAAAGATTTAGGTACATAAAGTCCCCCATCATCAGCTAAACCTTTGATGAAAACCTCTTCGAAACTATATTCCTTAGAATTGTCTCTTGTACTTACATACTTCATGAATTTTTTTACCATTTTCCTATAAAATAAATAGGATTATTTATTTAATGATCTGGTCTACCAAAAATAAGACAAAAAGCAAAAATAAGTAAAAAATTGAGTAAGAAAATACCTTTTTAGCCTTCTTGATTTCAAATTTGTTTTTTTTAAATTTAAGAAGATCGTAACAGACATAGTTGTAATAAAATGTCAGTAATAAAGAAACAATAAGAAATGTTTCACCAACAAACCCAATATAATAAGGCAAAATTACTATTGGTAACATTATTAATGAATAAACAAATATATTCTTCTTTGTCTCCTCAATTCCATTAGTAATCGGTAACATTGGGATTTTAGCTTTTTGATAGTCATCTGCTTTATATAGGCTAAGGGCCCAAAAATGAGATGGGGTCCAAAAAAATATTATTAAAAAAAATGTTATTGGTTCAAATGTTAGCGAGTTAGTAGCTATTGTCCAACCAATAACTGGTGGTAATGCGCCAGATGCTCCTCCAATAACAATGTTTTGTGGGGTTTTTCTTTTCAACCAAATTGTATAAACAAAAACATAAAATGCTATGGTTACAGATAATAGTATAGCTGATGTTAAATTTGAAAAATAATAAAGTCCGGCTACAGAAATAACTGATAGCAATGTACCAAATAAAAGAGCATGCTCCCTGTTTACTTTTCCAGTAGGGATTGGTCTGAGACAAGTTCTTGTCATTAATTTATCAAGATCAGCCTCATACCACATATTTAGAGCACCTGCAGCACCTGCACCCATAGTAACAAAAAAAATTGCAATTATTGAATTTAGAAATGAAACTGAAACAGGAGCTGTTAACAACCCAACTGCACAAGTAAAAATAACCAAGGACATTACTCTTGGCTTCATCAATAATAAAAGATATTTAAAATAAGATAAAAAACTTATTGAAACTGATTTTTTTTTAATTGTATTTGTAGTCACTACTACTCAACATTCAGTGAAACAAATATTACAAGTAATATAACACCCGCTATTAAGATATGATTTCCAAGATCAAATATTCCTACTTTGCTATTTTTCTTATCAATTAGTCTTCTTCGTAAAGGAATTTGATCATAAGGATTTATCGAGACTTTATCTCCCTGTTCTTTCTGATTTTCTAATTTAACTGAATAGCCAAACCAAACAATATAAATAAAGAAAACAAATAAAATTAAGAAGAAAGCTAAATATCCATATGCATCCATTTTAAGCTCCACCTCCAACTACAAAATAAAATAATCTTGAAAATAATGTATACTGAAATTCAGCTGCCATTAAAAATATGAAGCAAGCTATGGCCGTCATTGGCCATAAAAGAACATTTACCAATGCATATCTTTCCCAAAATAGGTGCATGAAAAATGCCATTATCAGCCCGGCTTTTAGGAACATGAAGAATAATATTAATGACCATCTTAGCATTCCTTGGAATTGATACCAGTCGACCATGTAAGAAAAAAAACTGAGTACGAATAACAAAGTCCAAATCCAAAGATAAATTCCAATTTTATGTGTGGAAGCTTCTTCTTTTTTGTCTGTTTTTTCAATATTATTTGTATTTTCCATAATTTATTTTACCACAAGTAAAAGAATGCAAAAATAAAAACCCATACAAGATCTACAAAGTGCCAATAAAGACCTAAGATCTCAATTTCTACATAATCGCCCTTTAATTTTGTGAACCATCCTTTTTTGCCTTTTTCATAGTGGCCAGCAAACACTTTATAAGTATATATAAATAAAAAGATTACTCCGATAGATACGTGGAATCCGTGAAAACCAGTTATCATAAAGAAAAATGATCCAAATTGAGCAGCTCCAAATGGATTTTCCCAAGGTCTCACACCTTCATGAATTAATTTTGACCACTCATAAGCCTGCATTCCAACAAAAGTTAAACCACCGAGCGCAGTCGCCAATAATAGCCATCCACACATTTTTCTGTTTTTTTCGTATCCATATTTAACTGCAATAGCCATTGTTCCACTACTGGTAATCAAGACAAATGTCATAAGAGCAATCAGTAATAGCGGAACAGGTACACCAAATGCCTCTAGTGCAAATACTTCACTAGGATTTGGCCACTCGACAGGAGTTGATCCTCTTCCTTTCATGTATGAAATTAAAAAACAACTAAAAACAAAAGTATCACTTAACAGAAAGATCCACATCATGGCTTTACCCCAATGTACACCTTTGAACATTGTTTGGTCTGACGCTGTGTCAGACGCCATTCCCTTAAACCCTGGTTTAAGTTCGAAGCCGTCTATTTTTGGTTCAGACATTTATTTCTCTTATGTTTTTTCTACTTCTGTATGTATTACTTCACTCGGAGCAGTAGTTTGTGGAATATAATCTTCCTTAGCTCCTGGAACACTAAAGTCATATGGCCATCTATGCACAACCGGAAGTCTGTCACCGAAATTACCATGTTCTGGTGGAACAGTAGAAGTGTACCATTCTAGTGAGTTGGCTTTCCAAGGATTTTGCTCAGCCTTTTTACCTGTTTTTAATGTTTTAATTATATTGAAAATTAAAATAAATTGTGCAGCGCCAACTATGAATGCTGCAATACTAATAAATTCATTCATTCCTACTGCTGAAGTCATATATGGACTATCATACATTTCAAAATATCTTCTTGGAACTCCAATAAATCCTAAATAGTGCATTGGGAAGTAAATGGAGTAAGCGCCTAAGAAAGTAATCCAGAAATGCCATTTTCCAAGACCTTCGTCTAACATTTTTCCAGCAACTAATGGGAACCAGTGATAAACTGCACCCATAATTACCATTAACGGTGCAATACCCATTACCATGTGGAAGTGCGCTATCACGAAATAAGTATCTGATAATGGAACATCAACTGATACGTTTCCTAAAAATATTCCAGTAATTCCACCATTAACAAATGTTACTATAAAACCTAAACACCACAACATAACTACGTTAATTCTTATATTTCCTCTCCATAAAGTTAGTATCCAGTTATAAACCTTCATGGCTGTTGGAACCGCAATAATTAATGTAGTTGTTGCAAAGAAGAAACCAAACCAAGGATTCATTCCACTCACATACATGTGGTGTGCCCAAACAAAGAAACTTAATGCTCCAATTCCAACAATTGCCCACACCATCATTCTGTATCCAAAAATATTTTTTCTAGCATGAACAGAAATTAAATCTGAAACTATTCCAAATGCAGGAAGCGCAACAATATAAACCTCAGGGTGTCCAAAGAACCAAAACAAGTGCTGGAAAAGAATTGGGCTTCCACCACCATATTCTAGAACTTCACCAGCCTTTAATATTGTTGGCATGAAAAAACTAGTTTGTAAAACCTTATCTAAAGTCATCATTATTGCACTTACCAATAATGCTGGAAATGCTAACATTGCAAGCACTGTAGCTGTAAATATACCCCAGACTGTAAGAGGCATTCTCATTAATGTCATTCCTCTAGTTCTAGCTTGAAGAATTGTGATCATGTAATTTAATCCACCCATTGTAAATCCAATTACGAAAAGAGATAAAGAAATAAGCATTAGTAAAATTCCCATACCTGCTCCAGGAGTACCCTCTAAAATTGTTTGAGGAGGATATAAAGTCCAACCAGCTCCAGTTGGACCACCTGGCACAAAGAAACTTGCCATCAAAACTGCAACAGCAACAAAGAACATCCAAAAACTTAACATGTTCACATATGGAAAAACCATATCTCTTGCTCCAACCATTAACGGTATTAAATAGTTACCAAAGCCTCCAAGGAATAGAGCGGTTAAAAAATAAACTACCATTATCATTCCATGCATGGTCACGAATTGATAATAATGTTCTGCAGTCATGAAACCAGCTAACTCAGGAAAACCTAGCTGAAGTCTCATTAACCAAGATAAAATTAATCCTACAACTCCTGTAAATACTGCTGTTAAAAAATATTGCACACCGATTACTTTTGCATCTTGGCAAAATACCCATTTCTCAATAAAGCTATGAGGATGATATAATTCTTGTTCACCAACTTCTGAAGGTCTTACATAATCTATGTCAGGATTCACTGAACCTGTTGAACCATCCATTACCTCTGATGATTGTGCTTGATAAGATTTATTATTATCGTATTCGTCTGACATATTTTTTATCCTTTATATATATATTTTTTTTAATTATTAAATTGTTATTTTTTAGCTAATTTGTTCCCATCTACGTTTAATTTTTCATATCTAGCAGATAATTGTTCGAAAGTTTCTTGTTCACCTAACCAAGCTTCGTAATCAGCTTTATCCTGAACTTCAACACCACCTCTCATAGCATAGTGTCCAACTCCACAATACTCTGCGCATAAAACTTCATATTCTCCAACTTTGTTAGGTTCAAACCAATAAAAAGTTACTGTTCCAGGCACTGCATCCATTTTTGCTCTGAACTGAGGTACATACCAGTTATGAAGTACATCTACAGATCTCAATAAAATTTTTACAGGTCTGTTATTTTCTAAATTTATTACATCACTTTCGACCATTATGTCATCTTTACCAAATGGATCATCTGGATTGATACCAAACGGATTATTATCTGCAATGTTCCTGACTTGAGTTGTTCCTAATTTTCCATCTTTACCTGGTAACCTGTATTGCCATCCCCACTGCCATGCCATTACATCAACTTCAATTGCATTCTTTGGAACATTTACATATTGATTCCATATTATAAGTCCGGGCGCCAACAGAGCAGCAACTCCCAATGTCGTTGCCCAAGTTAAAATTTTTTCTAATTTTTTATCTTCAGGTTTATATTCTGCTCTTCTATCTTCTTTATGTTGGTATCTAAACACGCAATAGATCATGAATAGACAAACCGCAACAAAAACTCCTCCACCTACCCAGAACGTAAGTGTGATTGTATCATCCATTCCTTTCCAATTTGATGCTATGTCTGTCCAATACCAAGGGGTAAAGATATGAAATAGTATCGATCCTATGATGACTAGTAAAAATATAATTCCTGCATGCATAGTGCCTGTATAGAATAATAATTTTATAAATACCTATGACAAAATGTCATAAAACATATTAATTATACTAATATAATCAATATATTTATGTTTGATAAATTAGGTATTTTAATAACTATACTTGTCTTAGTTTTAGCTTTCTATTTTGTAATTTCTTTAGGAGCTGGAAGATTTTCAAAAGGAGAAGCCAAACCTGAAACAAAGAAGTATCTAAGATCAGTGAATATTCTTTTAATAATTATTGCAGTGTTTGGATCTGTGTTAGTTTTATTTCTTTAGAATTAATCTAAGCAATCAAAGATTTACAAAATTCAATTACAGTATCATTGTACGCAAACATTATTGTAAAAAATACTAACCAAACAATAAATAAAAATAACCAGTATAACGAAAGTGCGTTAATACTTTTTTCTTCTTTTTTGTATTCACTCTCCTCTGATTTAAAAATTCTTGAACTTACTTTACCCCAGAAAAAAAGTCCTCCTAACAAATGTATACCATGCAACGCAGTGAAGAAGTAATAAGATGAGAAATAAGTATTAGTTGAAACAAAATTTCCAGTTTGCATTAATTGATACCAAAGAACTAATTGAAGAAATAAAAATATATAACTTAGCCCACCAACATAAATTAAATTCTTTTTTATTGAACTTGTAATTCCATTTTTTAAATCTTTACTTATCTTATTAAAAAATATTGTTACTAAAATTAATACTAATGTATTTACCCAAAGCAAATTTGTTTTAAGAATAAAAGTCGTATCCTGTTCAGGTGGAAGTGAATAAAGATAACCAGTGAAAATTAGACTAAATAATGTTGTACTTACTCCAAATATAATTATTACAGCGGACATTTGATTTGATATTTCAAATGTTTTGCCCGAGTGACCACTATCTATTACAGCTTGATTTTGTTCCCAAGGTTTCTCGGTTAATGCGCCAAATAATTTCTTTATCAAAGACATATTATTTATATAGTCCGAATATATAATTTTACAATAATGAAATTAAAAACCTCCATTGCGGTACTAACAGGATGCTTAACTATATTCTTATTTTTAATGCTTCCTGTATTTTTATCAATGAAAGAACAAAAAGATCAATCAGTCGCAGCATTCAAGGGCTCAGATTTTGAGCTTAAAGATATGAACAATAATATAATAACTCAAGAATCCTTTAATGGACCTTTGACTGCAATTTTTTTTGGTTTTACAAATTGTCCTGACATATGTCCAATGACATTAAATAAAATGGATATAGTTATGAATAGAATTAAGAAAAATAAAAAAAAAGATATAAAAGTATTTTTTATTAGCGTTGATCCTAAAAGAGATACTCCTGATGTAGTAAAAGATTATCTCAGCAATTTTGATAATAAATTTATTGGCATTACTGGAGATCCAGGCGAAATTTTTTTACTTTCACAATCTTGGGGAATAATTAGTCAAAAAATATTTTTTGAAAATGGTGATTATAATATTGATCATAGTTCACCTGTAATACTTTTAAAAGATGGAAAATATATTGCCAAGATTTCTCACAGAGACGACATAAAAAAATCTATCAAATTGATTAATAAATATTTATAGATTTAAGATATAATTAAGAATTGATAATGAAGATATAACTGCTGTCTCTGACCTCAATATATTGTCACTGATCTTAACAGATTTTACATGTTTAAAATTTAAAATAGCTTCTCTTTCCTTCTCAGAAAAATCTCCTTCGGGTCCAATTATAATACACAAAGGTTTTTTGCTTTTTTTATCTACTTCGATTTTTTTGTTGTTAGAATTAAGATCTGTAAAAATTAGATCCATTGTACTTTGATTTTTATCTAAAAAAGCTTTCAGATTTTGAGTTTTTTCTAAATACGGAGGGTTCAATCTATTTGACTGTTCTGTTGCCTCTATAATTATTTTTTCTAATCTTTCAGAGTTAATTTTTCTAACAATTGTCCTTTCAAAAATTATAGGGAAAAATTTTGTAACTCCTAATTCTGTAGCTTTCTGAATCATAAAATTTGAATAATTTGATTTAATAGGTGAAAATGCTAACCAAATATCCAGAGAGTTTTCTTTCTGTCTTAATTGTTCCTTAATGCTAAATTCTACCTTTCCATCATAAATGTTGTCTATTTTGGCTAACCATTCACCAGTTTTATTAAATAAAGAAAAATTTTCTCCAATTTTCACTCGCATAACTTTCGTCAAATAATGTGATTGTGGTTTAGCAAGTGAAGAGGTTAAATTTAGAGATAAACTTTCAGAGAAAAATATTCTAATATTACTCATATCAAGAAAGTAATTTATGAAAAATATTAAAGCAATAATTTTCGATGCATATGGAACTCTATTTGACGTAAATTCTGCAGCTGAAAAGTGTAAAGATAAAATTGGTATTAAATGGGAAAATTTCTCAAATTATTGGAGGACTACTCAGTTAGAATACACTTGGCTTAGGAGTTTAATGAACAGGCATAAAGATTTTTGGAAAGTAACGGAAGATAGCCTAGATAAATCAATGAAAGTTTTCAATATCAATCCAGATATGAAAACTGAATTATTGGATCTTTACAAAATTTTATCTCCATACCCTGAGGTAAAAGAAACCCTGAAATTATTGAGAGAAAAAAATTATAAACTGTCAATACTTTCAAACGGCACCCCTGCTCTTCTTGATGAATTAGTGAATAGAAATAATCTGAATGATGTTTTTGATGATATTATTTCTGTAGAAGAAGTAAGTATTTTTAAACCAAGTTCAAAAGTTTATGATATGCCAATTAAAAAATATAATATTAAAGAGAAGGAAGTTGCTTTTTTAAGCGCAAATACTTGGGACGTTTCCGGAGGTGGAAATTACGGTTTTAACGCAATTTGGGTCAATAGAAACAATGCAATTTTTGATAATTTAGATTACACACCAAAAAATGAAATAAATAATCTTAAACAGTTGCTTGATATTGTTTAGGGGAGATACTACTTTATTATTATGACAAATATTCTAGATCTTATCGCAAGAATTTTAATTTCGGCATTGTTCCTTCTCAATGGTTTTTTTAAAATTGGTAATTATGATGGAACTATTGAGTGGATGGAGAGCTTTGGATTACTTGGAATTTTGATTATTCCAGCAATAATACTTGAGATAATTGCACCAATATTAATTATACTAGGATATAAGGCAAAAATATCCGCTGGTTTATTAAGTTTATTTTGTATTGCAACAGCTGTAATATTTCACAACGATTTTTCTGACCAAATGCAACTTGGATCATTTTTGAAAAATATAGCTTTAGCAGGTGGGTTTTTATTTATTTTCATAAATGGAACTAAAGATTTTAGCTTGGATAAAAAATTCTAAACACAAAATGTCAGATATTGAAGTTAAACAAATTATCGATCCTATACCAGCATCTGACGGTGCTGGGGTAAAATTAAAAAGAAGCATTGGTGTAGAGCCTAATTACTTTGATCCATTTTTAATGTTAGATGAATTCGGATCCGAAAATAGTGAAGATTATATAGCTGGTTTTCCGCCTCATCCTCATCGAGGTATAGAAACGGTAACATATATGTTAGCTGGAGACTTTGAGCACAAAGATAGTACAGGTGGTGAAGGTAGAATGACTGCGGGAGATGTTCAATGGATGAAGACAGGAAGTGGAATAATTCACTCTGAGATGCCTGCAATGAAAGAAGGTAGGTTACATGGGTTTCAATTATGGATCAATATGCCAGCTAAACTAAAAATGAGTAAACCTAGCTACATCTACATAGATGCTGATCAGATGCAAACTCACCTAGATGAAGAAAAAATAGTCAAAGTCATAGCTGGTAAATTTAATAAAGCTGAGGGGCCTATAAAAAAACATAATGTTGAACCTATTTACTTTGATATTGAATTAAATAAAGATAAAGAGTTCAATTTTGATTTACCCTCAACTCACAATTCATTTATTTATTTAATTAAAGGAGAAATAAAAATTGGGAGTCAACAGCATCAAAAAATTGAAAATTCAAAACTAATTCTTTTAAAAATGGGTGAGAAACTTAAGGTTTATGGCTCAACTAATGCTAAGTTCCTTCTGATTGCTGGAAAACCAATAGGCGAACAAATTGCAAGAGGTGGCCCTTTTGTCATGAATACAAAACAAGAAATCTTGCAAGCAGTCGAGGATTATCATAAAGGTACATTTGTAAAATAAAATTACTTTTATAAAAATGAAATCAATTAAAGTAACAAATACAGGTGGTCCTGAAGTTCTGGAGTTAGAGGAGATTACTTTAGATAAACCAGGTGCTGATGAAGTTCAGATAGAACATGTGTCAATTGGATTAAATTATATAGACACTTATCATAGATCAGGTTTATACCCTCTTCAACTTCCAACAGGAATTGGTTTGGAAGCGGCAGGTATAATTAAAGAAATTGGTTCAAATGTCTCTAATTTTTCGGTTGGAGATAAAGTTGCTTATGCTGCAGCTCCATTGGGTTCTTATTCAACTCACAGAAATTACCCTTCAAAAAATATTGTTAAAGTTCCAGACAACATTGATTTAGAAATTATATCGAGTGCTATGACAAAAGGTATGACAACTTTTTATTTGTTGCACAAAACATATGTTCCCAAAGAGGAAGAAACAGTTCTATTTCACGCAGCAGCAGGAGGTGTTGGACAATTCTTTTGTCAGTGGGCAAAAAGTTTAGGATTAAAAGTTATTGGAACAGTTGGAAGTCAGGAAAAAATAGAAATAGCAAAAAAGTATGGATGTGACGAAGTAATCAACTATTCAAAAGAAGATTTTGCAAAAAAAGTCATGGAAATTACAGATGGCAAAGGTGTTTCTGTTGTTTATGATGGTGTAGGTAAATCAACTTACGACAAATCAATTGAATGTTTAAAATTAAGGGGTACCATGGTTTCATTTGGTAATGCATCTGGAGCACTTGATCCAATAATTGTTTCAAAATCTTTGCAACCAAAAGGTATATATTTTGTAAGACCAGCAATGAATCAATATTTTACAAATAGTGAGGAAATACATGAGGCTGCTAATATGTTGTTTAAAAAAATTTTATCAGGAAATGTAAAAATTGAAATCTATAAAAAATATAAATTAGAGGATGCAGTACAAGCTCACAAGGATTTAGAGGGAAGAAAGATCACCGGTCCAGCAGTAATTATTCCTTAAATTGTACATCCATATCTGATAGATGAAGTTTTAAAGCTTTTCCAGAAATTTGTATTTCTCTTATAAAAAAAATAATTGAAACCATCATGGACAAACAGCATGATCCAAAAATTACTCTTGCAATAATTAAACTGTCTAAATAAAGAGCAAACACGGTAAGCATATTAAATAGAAAGCCAAATGCCGCTGACATAATCGCGAACTTTAGTACTCCTATTCTGCTGTTCAAGTTGATAAGTTGATCTTTCCACTCTGGTGGGGTGTGTTTTTCAAAAACGTATTCATCATGAATTTTTCTGATAAGTCCACTAAGGGTATGAAACCTATTGCTGTAAACGCTCATTATAAGAGGTATTGCTGGAAACATTAATGCAGTTACAGTGTAATCTATATTCATTCGAATCAATTTGATTATGAAACTCTGCTTTGCTATTTACAAGTAAATTATTATGCAAAACTTTAAATTATTCGTTGAACTTACAAGATTGAACAGGCCAATAGGTTATATGCTTTTATTTTGGCCTTGCTTATGGGGTCTAACTATTGCCTATGATTTCAATTCTGACTTAGAAATATATTATTTTTATTCTTTTCTATTTTTAATGGGTTCAATGCTAATGAGATCTGCTGGATGCATTGTAAATGATATAGTAGACAGAAATTTTGACAAAAAAGTTGAGCGTACTAAAAACAGACCTATAGCATCTGGAAAAGTTTCAGTTAGACTTGGGATTATATATTCAATAGTTTTATGTGGATTGGCATTTTTAGTTTTAATCAATTTTAATATATTCACAATATCGATGGCACTTTTATCAATGCCACTTGCATTTACTTATCCTTTGATGAAAAGGTTTACTTACTGGCCTCAATTATTTTTAGGTATTACTTTTAATTATGGCCTTTTTCTTGCTTGGATATCAATAAATAACAGTATTTCTATTGTTCCAATTTTGTTTTATGTCGGGGCCATATTTTGGACACTCGGTTACGACACAATTTATGGATATCAAGATATAAAAGACGACGAGATCATAGGAGTAAAATCTACCTCAATAAAATTTAAAAATAACCCAAAACTATTTATTTCATTATGTTACTTAATTTTTTTTCTTTCATTAATAACGATTGGAATTCTAATGAATTTTAAAATCTTATATTTCATAGGTTTAATTGTAATTTTTTTACACTTAATAGTTTATCAAATAAAAAATCTTAATGTAAACAATCCTACAGAGTGTCTAAAAAAATTTAAAAGTAACAATTTTTTTGGATTAATTGTATTCGTAAATATTTTAATAGGAAAAATATTATAAATGACCAGTATTGAAATATTAAAAAGACTATACAAAGATTATACAAAAAATTTCTTGAATAAAATATTTCTAGCAGTTTTTTTTTCAATTTTAGTAGCAGCAAGTACATCGGCAACTGCATGGTTATTAGATCCAGCGATCGACAAAATATTTTTAAATAGGGATCAGAGTTTATTACTAATAATTCCGTTTTTTATTATTATAGCTTTTGCCACTAAAGGTATTTCGCTTTATTTGGCTAAAATTCTAATGATTAATGTTGCAGAGGAAGTCAAAAAAAAAATACAAATTGATATGCTTTCTTCGTTCATAAAGGCCGATACAGAATATATAGAAAATAAACATACAGGAAAATATATCTCAAATTTAAATTTTGATGTTAATCAAATTACGATGATGCTTAGTACTTCATTTTTAAACTTCTTTAAAGATGGCCTAACATTAATTGGGCTTCTTACTGTAATGTTTTATCAAAATTGGAGATTATCTTTAATAGCTATAATTATGATTCCATTGGCATCTGTAATAGCAAAAAAATTAGGTAAAAGGATTAGTAAAGTTGTTACAGAAGCGCAAGAAAAATCAGGAGATTTAAATAAGTATTTAATAGATATCTTTAAAAATCATAAAATAATAAAAATTTTCCAAAGAGAAAAATTTGAGGAAAAAAGATCAGAAAAATTTGTTAATGATTTGAAAGATAAATCAATTAAAATTTCCACTGTATTTATCAGAGCAACACCAATAATGGAAATCCTTACAGGGATAATGATCGCTATATTAATTTTTTATTCAGGAAAATTAATTATGAATGAACAATTAAGTTTAAATAACTTTTTTTCTTTTTTGGCAGCCATGATGTTAGCATATCAGCCTGTGAAATCGCTTGCTACAATAAATGTGGGTGTTGGACAAGGTATGTCAGCTGCAAAACGAATACTTCCAATTATTGATAACAAAAATTTAATTGACCTTAATGAAGATAGGTCAACTATTGATTTTAAAAATGGAGATATTGAGTTTAAAGATATAAATTTTAATTATGCATCAAATCAAGAAAACAAAGTATTAAATAAAATTAATATAAAGATTAATGGAAAAAAAATGACTGCTTTAGTTGGTCAAAGCGGGTCGGGTAAATCCTCTTTATTAAGTCTGATACCAAGAATTTATGATCCAAAATCGGGAATTTTAGAAATTGATGGTCAAAATATTAAAAATGTAAATTTACATTCACTTAGAAAAGAAATTTCAATTGTTGATCAAAATGTAACTCTATTTGATGATACAATTTATAATAACATAAAATATGCAAAACCAAATGCCTCACAAGAGGAAATTTATAAAGCCGCGGAACAATCCATGTGTTTTGATTTTATTAAAAAACTTGAAAATAAATATCAAACAATGATTGGTGAAAATGGAGTAAGATTGTCTGGAGGTGAAAAGCAAAGACTTTCAATTGCAAGAGCCTTTTTGAAAGATAGCAAAATTATTCTTTTAGACGAAGCTACATCATCACTGGACTCTGAAACTGAAGAGAAAATTCAAAGAGCACTCGATAAATTAATATTAAATAAAACAACAGTTGTTATAGCACATAGACTATCGACAATTCTGAATTCAGATAAAATTTATGTAATGGATAAAGGTAATGTTTTAGACTCAGGAAATCATGAAGAACTATTAAAAAAATCTGAAACTTATAAAAACTTCTACAACAAGCAAATAAACAAACACTGATGTATTTTATTTATAATATTTTTTTATTAATAATATTATTAATATCACCAATAATTATAACAATCAGAATTTTTTTAGGAAAAGAGGATAAAATCAGATTCAAGGAAAAGTTTTGTTTTTTTGCAAAAAGAAGCCAAGTTGATGAAACAATTTGGTTTCATGGTGCTAGTGTTGGAGAAATTACAAGTATAATTCCAATAATTAAAAATTTTGAAAATAATAATAAAATTAAAAGAATATTAATTACTTCCTCTACTACGAGTTCGTCTTATATTTTATCAAAATATAAATTTAAAAAAACAATTCACCAATTTTATCCATTTGATTTAAATATTTTCACTAAGTTATTTATTAATTATTGGAAACCAAAACTAGCTATATTTGTAGACTCTGAAATTTGGCCGAACATGTATAACAATCTAGACAAAAGAAAAATTCCCTTAATTCTTTTAAATGCAAGAATAACTGAGAGATCATTTAATAGGTGGAAATATTTTCCTACTTTTTCAAAAAATATATTTGAAAAAATAAAAGTAGCCTTGCCGCAAAATACGGAAACTAAAAAATATTTAAAACTTCTGGGTGCAAAAAATATTAAGATTGCAGGAAATATAAAATTTTTTGGTACCAATTTATCAAATTACAATAATATAAAATTAAAAAAGAAATTTAGTCAAAAAACTATTTGGTGTGCTGCGAGTACACATAAAAATGAGGAATTATTTATTGGTAAAGTTCACAAAGAATTAAAAACAAAAATAAACAATTTGCTAACCATTATTATTCCTAGACATATAGACAGAAAAAGTGGAATAGCTGATGAATTATCAAAGATTGGGTTAAATTCTGAATTTCATACGTTATCTAAAATTTTAAAAAAAGATAGTGATATATATATTGTGGATACATATGGAGATGCCAAGAAATTCTACTCACTTTCTAAATTAACATTTGTTGGTGGTTCATTGGTCATGCATGGTGGACAAAATCCATTAGAACCTGCGCGAGAAGGAAATTATATTTTATACGGTCCACATATTAACAATTTTAAAGAGGTTTATCAGACGTTAGAAAATTTAAAAATAGCAAGAAAAATTAATGCAATTAAAGATATGAAAAAACTTATTCTCAAAAAGATTAATTATTCAGGAAATACTAAAGTTAAATACAGATTAAATTATTTAGGCGATAAAATAATAAATAAAAATATTTTAGAAATTAAAAAATTTATTTAAACCATGATCAGAAAACCATTATTTTGGAATAATATTAATCTTATTTCGTTATCATTAATTCCAATTTCAATAATTACATTGATAGTAAATTTTTTTAAAAATATATTTTTAAAAAAAAAGTATAAAATAAAAATTATATGTGTGGGAAATATATATGTTGGTGGAACAGGAAAAACTTCACTATGTATTGAAATAAATAACATTTTAAAAAAAAAATTCAGAACTGTATTTATTAAAAAAAAATACTCTGATCAGTTTGACGAAAAACAATTACTTACAGCGCAAGGAGACTTTTTAAGTCATACTGATAGGAAAATAAGTTTAAGAAAAGTCGAAAATTCAAAAAAATTTAATCTTGCTATTCTAGATGACGGATTACAGGAAAAAACTATAAATTATGATATTTCTATAGCTTGTTTTAATTCGAGTTATGGTGTTGGAAATGGACTATTATTGCCAGCTGGACCGTTGAGAGAAAATTTATCGGTACTAAAAAATTATAGTGCAATTTTTTTAAATGGTGAAAAAAATAATAAAAAACTTTTATCAATGCTTAAAAAATATAACAATCATATCTTTCGCTCAAACTATCTTCCAACAAATATTAAAAAACTAAATAGAAAAAAAAAATATTTATATTTTTGTGGTATAGGAAACCCTGAAGAATTTGAATACACACTTAAAAAGTATAATTTCAAAATTGCTAAGAAATTTATATATCCAGATCATCATAACTTTGAAAATCAAGAAATTGATAAAATCAAACAAATTGCATATTCTGAAAAATTAAAAATTATTACCACAGAAAAAGATTATAAAAGATTGAGCAAAAGAAATAAAAAAAACATTGAGCATCTTAAAATAAAAATAAATATAAAAAATTTAAGTGAATTTAGAAAGTTTCTTGAAGAAAGATTATGAAAAAAACATTATATTTTATTGAATTTATCGTTATAAGATTTTTTTTTATACTCTGTAAATTATTAGGATATAGAATTTCTTCCAACTTTGGATTTTATATTGGTAGTACGTTTGGCAATATATTTAGAACAAAAAAATCAATTATTCAGAATATTGAAAAATCTAAAATTTCAATTGATACTTCCAAAAATAAATTCGCAAAAAATGTGTTGGGTAATTATGGAAGAATTTTAGCAGAGTATCCATTTTTAAAAGACTTTAGAAATAATAATCTATCTAAATATATTTCAATTGATGGAATTGATAATTTAGAAAAAATAAAAAAGAATGAGAAACCAGTTGTTTTTATTTCTGGGCATTTTAGTAATTTCGAGTTAATGGCTATGCAAATTGAGAAATCAGGTATTAATTTAGCTGCAATATATAGACCTTTAAATAACATTTTTTTAAATAAAAACATGGAATATATAAGGACTAATTTTATTTGCAAAAATCAGATTAAAAAAGGTAGATCGGGAACAAGGCAAATTTTGGAAAATCTTAAAAAAGGGAACTCAATTGCATTAATGATTGATCAAAGGGTTACTGAAGGTATTAAAATAAACTTTTTTGGAGATTTAGCGTCCACTACAACTATACCAGCACAAATTATAAAAAAATATAAATGTGACTTGGTTCCTATTTATATTGAAAGGGTAAAAAAATATTTTTTTAAAATGTATGTTTCTCAACCTATCATAATTAATTCAGAAAAATCTCAGGAAGAAATTTCAATACATTTGAATAAAATTTTGGAAAAAATGATATTAAAAAATCCTGACCAATGGATATGGACACACAATAGATGGAAAAAATAGTTAATACTTTATTGTTTTTCTTTTTTAACTGAGGCCTCAACATAAGAATAATAAGCCTCTTGTTCGTCAACATTCCAATAATTTAAACTTTCTAAAGGAATTTTCTTTCCAGAAATTGCACAAATGACATAATCACCTTCTTCTATAAGTTCAAAATTATTTGGAAGATATTTTAATTTTGCTAACTTGTTCATGATTTATAGGATATATATTTGAAAATATGAAAATTGCAATTCTTGGAAATGGTGGAAGAGAGCACGCTTTAGCAGATTACATATCAAAATCTTCTAGAGTTGAAAAATTATATTGTTTGCCAGGTAATGCTGGAACCAATTTAATTGCTGAAAATGTAAACCTTGATATTTATGATTTTGAAAAATTAGAAAAATTTGTCAAAAAAAATGATATAAGTTTGGTAATTATCGGTCCTGAGCAACCACTCGTTAAGGGTGTTGTAGACTTTCTAGAAAATAAAGGTATTAAAGTATTTGGGCCTAACAAAGTTTCTGCCCAGCTTGAGGGTTCAAAAATATTTACAAAAAAAATATGTGAAAAATATGAAATACCAACTGCTCAATTTGGTATTTTTGGCTCAATTGAAACTGCTAACGAATATTTAGAAAAAGCAAATAAACCAATTGTTGTCAAAGCGGATGGTTTAGCGGCAGGTAAAGGTGTTTATATTTGCGAGGATACTGAAAGTGCAAAAAATGCAGTATTAGAAATTTTTAATGGAAAATTTGGTAAAGCCAATCAAGTTCTTGTTGAAGAATTTTTACAAGGAGAGGAGATGAGTTACTTTGTAATATCTGATGGAAAAACATTCAAAAAATTTAACACTGCTCAAGACCACAAAAGAGTTGGTGAAAGTGATACTGGGAAAAATACTGGAGGAATGGGAGCTTATTGTCCATCTGGACTTATAAATGAAGAGTTAGACGCTAAAATTATAGAAAAAATAATTAAACCAACTTTTAAAGCAATTAATGATATGGGTGAAGTATACAAGGGATTTCTATACGTTGGTCTCATGGTAAAAAATAATAATCCATATCTTGTTGAGTATAATGTAAGAATGGGAGATCCAGAGTGTCAAACAATTTTACCTTTATTAAAATCTGATCTTTTAGAATTAATATTATCTTGCTGTGAAGAAAGTTTAGAAAATAGTATAATAGAGTGGAAAGATAAAAAAAGTATTTGTGTTGTTCTGTGTTCAAAAGGGTATCCTGATAAGTATAAAAAAAATGTTGAAATTTCAAATTTAGATAAAATTATAAATGATAAGAATAGCTTTGTTTATCATGCTGGAACTCAATTAATTAATAACAAAGTTTACTCAACAGGAGGAAGAGTACTTAATTTTGTTAATATTTCTAATGATTTAAAAGTCTCAAGAGAGACAGTGATTAAAAAAATAGAAAACTTAAGTTGGAAAAATGGTTTTTATAGAAAAGATATTGGTTTTAGAATTATAGATAAATGAGAATTATATCGGGGGATCTCAAAGGAAAAAAATTATTAACTCCTTTAGATAAAGCAACAAGACCATTAAAAGATATTGTTAAAGAGTCTATTTTTAATATTTTAGAACATTCAAATAAAGTATCTAATAAAATAACTAATTCAAAAGTATTAGATTTATTTTCCGGAACTGGATCTTTTGGAATTGAATGTTTATCTAGAGGAGCAGATAATGTAATTTTTTTTGAAAATTACCAAAATTCTTTGAAAATTCTAAAACAAAATATCGTTAATCTTAAATTAGAAAAGAGAGCTACTATATATAATGAGAGTGCATATAATTTTGAAAACTTAGAATTTAAAAAAGTTATATTTGATATTATTTTTTTAGATCCACCATTCAGAGATAAAGAAATAAATATTTTAATTGACCAGATTAAAAAATCGAAAGTTGCTGATTTAAAATCATTATTAATTATTCACCGTAATAAAAAATCAAATGATAAGATTGCACAGTATCTAAATGTAATCGAAGAAAAAAGTTATGGTTTATCTAAAATATTTTTTTGTAAATTAAGCTAATTGAGAATTTTTGATGTCTCTTTTTTAATTAATTCAACTGAAGGTTGATCAAATGGATTTACTTTCATTAATCTTCCAAGCAAAATTGTTTCTAAAACAAAAAAAGAAAAAAGCTCACCAATAGTTTCTTCATTTCTTTTAAATACCTCAAAACTTCTGAAGGGAATATTTTTCCTTCTAAAAACTGTTTGTGTTGCTAATCTTTGTGCTTGGACTATTTGATCAAGGTTTTTATTTTTTAAAATTGAGAATTTATCAAATAAATTTTTATTTGATAATTTATTTGTTTTTTCACCTTGTACTCCAAAAAATGTAAAAAAATTATCTTTAGGGCCATCTAAATAAAGTTGGAGCAGACTATGGTTATCTTTTGGCATAGATGAAATTATTGGAAAAATACCTTTATTTTTTTTACCTAAACTCTCAGCAGTAAGTTGTTGATACCATTTGAATAAATTTTCAGAGTTTTCATCGTAGTTTAAAATTACAGAATTTTTTTTGCCGCTAGAAACACATTTAAATATAAAATTGACATTACATATCAATTCTTCAAGAAAATTTTTATTTTTTATTAGATTATTGAACCTTTTAAATTTTCTTTCATTCAATCCAAGTAGTTGAGCTGGCAGCATTCCAACCTCAGATAAAACAGAATATCTCCCACCAATGTAATTCTTATGATCTATAACTTCAGCTTTTAATTTTTTTGCTAGCTCAGTAAGAAAGCTAGATTTATTCTCGGTTATTACTATATTCTTATTTTTTCTGTTGTAATTATTAATTAAATTAAAATTTGATATAGTTTCAAGAGTATTGCCAGATTTTGACACAACTAGATTTAAGGCCTTTTTTTTTGATTTTAGATCTATTCTACTATTAAGATTGTTATAAAATTTTATTTTTTTTTTAATTTTAAAATTCAAAAAATCATATATTGCCTCTGTTCCTAAAATAGAACCACCCATTCCAATTAAATTTATTATTTCATAGTTTTTATATTTCTTTAAGCTTGCTTTTTTAAAACTATATTTGTAATTTTTGTGAAATGAATTTAATAATGAAGAACTAATTATTAATTCTCTTTTTAAAATATTATTTATTTTTTTT
Source organism: uncultured Pelagibacteraceae bacterium (assembly GCA_902551985.1). Taxonomy (GTDB): domain Bacteria; phylum Pseudomonadota; class Alphaproteobacteria; order Pelagibacterales; family Pelagibacteraceae; genus Pelagibacter. The sequence continues at coordinate 140,314 of CACDFI010000004.1, forward strand.
TTTGCTTTAATATTTACTTTTTGATTAAAATTTTTGAATTTTATGTTTTTGAAAAACATTAATTTACTGAATTTTTTTTAAAATTGAGTTTTCGATAGAAGAAGAAGGTTGACTTGGATTATTACCTTGTTCATCTCCACTTTTTTTTAATAATTTCTCAATATTTGATTGGTCATTTTGAGTATCTTTGGCAGAATTATTTTTTATTTCACCTGGGATAGGTAATTTATCAAAGTCAGGCGGCATCGCTAAAGGATTTTTTTTGTCTATAAGAAATTCATCTCCTTGATCAGACCTTTTTTTACCCTGCAATGCTTCTCCTATTCCACAAGAAGAAACAAATAAAAGTATAAATAATAATTTATTTATTTTGATGAATTTATTCATTGACTTTTTTATAGCTTATAAATTCGGCTAGAATAAGTAAAATTATTCCTATAGTGATAAAAATATCTGCTACATTAAAAATAAACCAATGATATCCATTATAATTTAGGTCAATAAAGTCTGGTACGGCTCTAAAATAAATTCTATCAAATAAGTTTCCAAGTGATCCTCCTAGAATGACTAATAAAAAATAATACTTCATTCCTTTTTCAGTAAACAATAAGTAAATTATAACAAAATTAATTAAAACAATTAAAGAAGTCACAATATTATAAAAATTATTTTGATCTGAAGAAAGCAAGCCAAATCCAATTCCTTTATTCCAAACAAGATAAAAATTTAAAAATGAGTTTATATAAATATCTACTTTACCAGTTTCGTCTAAAATATTAAGAATTAAAATTTTAGATATTCTATCTAATAAGAAAATTAATACTAAAATCGAAATACTGAGTACTATTTTTTTTATATTTTCATTTTTCATTGAACAATTAAATGTCCATGTTTCTCACATATTTCTTTGCTAATTTTCCAACATACAGGGCACTTATTTCCAATAGCTTTTGAACTAATAACTTCAATATCTTTTTTCAAATTATCATCTTTTGAAATTTCAGCAGAAGATGTTATGCAAATTTCTGAAAAATCTTGGTTTTGAGCTAAACTAAACATATCTTTGTCTTTTATTTTGATCTTAATATTTGCCTCTAAACTTGAACCTATAATTTTTTCAGCTCTTTTACTTTCTATACTAATATTTGCTTCATCTCTAATTAGTTTTATTTTCTGCCATTTATTATTTAATTCTTCATTTTTCCATTGATTAGGAATTTTAACAAATTTTTGTAAATGAATGCTACCTTCTTTATCTTCTTTAGAAATTAGATGATAAATTTCTTCAGTAGTGAATGATAATATAGGTGCAAACCATTTTAATAAACATTCTAAAATTACTTTTAATATTAAAATACAATCTGATCTTTTTTTTGAACCTTTGGGATCACAATAAAGAAGGTCTTTTCTTATATCAAAATAGAACGCTGACAACTCTACAGTACAGAAATTAAGTAATTCTTTGTACAGATTGTGAAAATTGTAGGACTTAAAATATTCATTAAAACTTTTATTAATCATAAATAATCTGTGAAGCATATATTTTTCGAGTTCAGGCAAATCATTTAAGTCAATTTTTTCAAAATCTATTTTCGTATACTCATCTTGTATATTTCCTAGGAGATATCTAAAAGTATTTCTTATTTTTCTATAAGACTCAGAATGTTGGTCTAAAATTGAATAATCTATTCTTAAATCCTCAGCATAATTTGATGATGCGACCCATATTCTTAGTATATCGGCACCATACTTTTTTAAAATATCTTCAGGGGCAATTACATTCCCTGTTGATTTAGACATTTTAAGCCCTTTGCCATCAACGACAAACCCATGTGATAGAATACTTTCAAAGGGTGCTCTACCTCTAGTTCCACATGACTCAAGTAAAGAAGAATGAAACCATCCTCTATGTTGGTCTGAGCCTTCTAAATACATTGATGCAGGCCATTTTAAGTCTTCTCTTTTTTCTAATACAAAAGAATGTGTTGATCCACTATCAAACCACACTTCTACTATGTCTGATGATTTAGTAAAATCTTCTGCTTTATATTTATTTCCAAGAAGTCTCTGAAAATTTTCTTCAAACCAACAATCGGAACCCTCTTTTTCATAAATTTTTGCAATATTTTCAAAAACTTCATCATCTATCAAAATCTGTCCATTTTTTTTTGAAATAAATATTGGTAAAGGAACACCCCATACTCTCTGTCTGGATACACACCAATCTGGTCTAGTCTCAATCATTGATTTAATTCTTTCTTTGCCTTTTGCAGGGTAAAAAGTTGTATCATCTATAGCTTTAAGAGCTTTATCTCTTAATTTGTGACTTTCCATTGAAATAAACCATTGAGGTGTTGCTCTGTGAACTAATGGAGCTTTAGATCTCCAAGAATGTGGATAGGAATGAGTAAGTTTTCCATTGGATAATAGAGTTTTGGTTTCCTGAAGCTTCTCTATGACAATCGTATTAGCTTTAAAAATATGTGTTCCTTCAAATATTGGTATATGTTTAGTGTATCTTCCATCGTCATCAACTGTTTCAACCGCTTTAATCCCGTTGTTTATACACAAATTAAAATCATCAGGTCCATGACTTGGTGCACAATGAACAATACCAGTTCCCTGTTCTGTTGTAACAAATCTTGCTTCAAGCATTGGAACATCATAATCATATCCAATTTTGTGAAATGGATGACCACATATAGTTCCTTCAAATTCCTTTCCTTTGAATTCAGAAAGTATATTTATTTTACACTCTGTATCTTTTGAAACAGACTCTAATAGACCTTTAGCGATTATTATTTTTTCATTATTTAATTTATCTTTGTTGTTTATCTCACATAAAACATAATCTAAACTTTTATTATAAGCTAAAGCTTTATTTGCAGGTATTGTCCATGGGGTTGTGGTCCAAATTATAATATTAGATCCAATAATATCTTTTATATTTGAACTTTTAACTAAAAAAGCTGCATAAATTGTATCTGATATATGATCTTGATATTCAACTTCAGCGTCCGCTAAAGCAGTTTTTTCGACCGTTGACCATAAAACAGGCTTATACCCTTTAAATAAACTTCCTTCTTTTAAAAATTTACCGAGTTCTCTAACAATTTGTGCCTCAGCGTCAAAACTCATTGTAGAATAATAGTTTTCCCAGTCTCCAACAACACCAAGTCTTTTAAATTGATCTTTATGAATTTCAATCCATTTGCTTGCAAAGTCTCTACACTCTTTTCTAAACTCTATTACAGGCACATCGTTTTTATTTTTTTTATTTTTTTTATATTGCTCCTCAATTTTCCACTCAATTGGCAAACCATGACAATCCCATCCTGGAACATAAACTGAGTCTTTGCCATCCATTTGATGAAATTTAATTATTATATCTTTCAAAATTTTATTTAAAGCTGTACCCATATGAATGTTTCCATTTGCATAAGGTGGACCATCATGTAAGACAAATTTTTCTTTACCTTTACTTTGTGTTCTCAGTTTTTTATATAAGTTTATCTTTTCCCAAAATCTTAAGAACTCAGGCTCTTTATTAGGCAGATTTGCCTTCATAGAAAAAGCAGTTTTAGGTAAATTTAAATGTTCTTTACTCATGAAGTTTTTTTAGCTTTCAAAATATCTTTTTTAATTTGATTTTTTAACTCACTGATACCTTTGAATTTTTTCTCTCCTCTAATAAATTTTAAAAATTCTACAGACAACTTTTTATTATAGAGATTTCTTGAAAAATTAAAAATATTTACCTCTAAAAGTATTTTTTTTTGGTTAAAAGTTGGTCTAAATCCTAAGTTTGCAATACCCTTAAAGACTTTTTTTTTGTCGTTAATTCTAACTCTTACAGCATAAACTCCTGGTTTTGCTATGACGTAGTTTTCAATGTCTATATTGCATGTTGGAAAACCAATTTTTTGCCCCATCATTCTACCCTTTTGAACTATACCCTCAATCGTCCAATTTCTTTTTAGAAAATTATTTGCTTTTGATAGATGCCCTTTTTCAAGCAACTTTCTTATTATTGTAGATGAAATAATTTTTTTATTTTTTTTTAAAGGTGTTGGTTTAACTAAAGTATAACCAAAAATATTTTCATATTTTTTAAGTAACAAAACATCACCCTCTCTTTTGTTGCCGAATCTAAAGTTGTTACTAACAAATATAAATTTTGAGTTTAATTTTTTTGATA
>CACDFI010000005.1 GCA_902551985.1 uncultured Pelagibacteraceae bacterium
ATCAACAAGCCAAGTATGCATAATACCATAAACATCTCCGCCCATATTTGTTAGAGATTTTATAATATCATCTAAAAAAACAATCTTATCATCAGGAATAAATTTTGGTTGCTCTTTGTATATACTTTCATCATAAATAAGTGATTTTTCTTTTTCAGCTCTAAAATTTCTTCCAATAACGTTATTATCGAACTTACTTATACAGCAACTTAGCCCAACCCAAACAGGTAAACCAGTTTCTAATGCAGAGCTAAGTAAGATTTTTGAGTGATCTATGTCTAATATCATTTCTAGAATTAAAACATCGACTCCTTCTTCTTTTAAGATTTTAGCAGCCTCTTTATAATTTCTCTCTTCCTCTCTAAATGAAGGTAAGTACTTTGGATCTGGAACAAATTCATTTTCCTTTAATGAGAAAAAATTCGACATACTACCTGCTATTCCAACTATATTTTCTTTCCTCTTATTCTTAATTGCCTTTTTGGCTATTTCTACAGATCTAACAATAAACTCTTTTGTTTCATCACCTCTATTAATACTATTCATATTGTGTCTTGTGGTGCTAAAAGTGTTTGCTGTAATAAGATCACAGCCTGCATCCATAAAATTTTCATGAACTTGTCTTACAATTTCTGGCGCTGAGATTGTTGCTAATGCAGAAAAAGCTGGTGTCATCTCGCCTCCTAAATTTGCAATCTCAGACCCATTTCCACCATCTAAGAATATTTTTGAATTTGATTTAAACTTTTCTTTAAAGAGCATCTATTTTTCTTCTTTTGGTGCTAGAACAACAGCTAATACTCCTCCTACAACAATCATTGTACTTCCAACAACTTCTCTCCAACCAAATGTTTCATCTGTTAAAATACCAGCCGATATAACTCCAACTACTATTTCGCTTAAATATAATATTGCACAAAGGCCTGCACCTAAAACAGATGGAGACCACATTATAACTACTCCGGTAGGAATAAAATAAAATACTGAAATCATAACTAAAAAAATAAACATTGATGCAAAAGCTTCAAACGGTGGCATCGGTCCTAAGTAATCTTTTAAAATAAAGCCAGCAAAAATATTAAATATTGTCCCATAAACAAAGAAAGAAAAGATTACCGGAAAGACACCGTCTGTTTTGGAAATTTCTAAACGCACTAACCCAGCCCCAAATAGTACACCGCCTACCAATGCCAACCAATCTCCTGCATTTTGTGGTAACGGTATAATGTTAGATTGACTAAAAACTACCCACAAACCCCCTAGTGCTAAGCTTAAAGTTAAAACTCTTTCTAAACCTGGTCTTTTTTTTAAAAAATATATTTCAAAAATAGTCGTCCAAACAGGTATCATGTAAAACATGATTAATGCTCGTACAACATCTGTAAGCAAGAAACTTAATGCGTAACATATAAAACCACTGCCCGTTAAAAAACCAACAAAAGGAATTTCTAAACCAGATGTACGACCTTTATACTTTCTCCACAAAGAGATGGGTGTAAGTAATAAAATTCCGATCATCATTTGAGAAATTGTTCCCCAACCTCCAGTGAGTCCCCCATCTTCTAAAATTCTTTGAGGTAGCCAATAAACTCCCCATGATCCAGCAGCTATTGCTAACGCAAAAGCTATTTTAAAATGATGTTTGTGTCTGACCATTAGTTTAATTTTGGTTTAATTTTAGAAAAATTAAAAATTTCTTCATATCTTTTTGCAAAAGATATCACTTTTAAATCTTCTTTTACTTTTGCTATAATTTGAATACCTATTGGAAATCCATCTTTATTAAAACCAATAGGCATAGAAATTGATGGCAAGTAAAAAAGACTAGCGAATATGTGTATTTCAATCCATCTATGATAAGTGTCCATTAATTTTTCATTAATTTTTTCTGGGTGTCTTAAATTTTTATCAAAAGGAAATGATTGTTGAGATGGTAAAGCTAAAAAATCAAAATCACCAAACAAACTATTTACATCATTTGACAATTCAATTCTTGAGTTGAGAGCAGATTTTACATCTTCCTCAGTAAGTTTGATACCTTTATTGTATTCCCATATCGCTTGTGGAGTCATTTCGTTAACATCTTTTATATTCATTGTAATAATATCCTCATAAATACTTTTTGCTCTCAATGTGCCCCAGCAATTCCATAATTTATGAGCATCTATTTTTGGTTTTAAGTGCTCAATTACAATTTTATGCTTTTCAAGATTGTTTAATTGTTTGTTGCACATTTCAATTATTTCAGGATCATATTGATAATTTTCATTCATATCAGATAACCATCCAATTTTTATTTTTGAAAATTCTTGGTCACTTAAATTAGCCTCACTAAATGAATTATCTAAACTGAAAGAAATTGGATCTTCTTTATGTTGTCCAACTATAACATCTAAAAGAATAGACATATCATCAGGTGTTCTTGCAAGACATCCTGGTGTTGAAATAACTGGAAGATTTTTCTTTTTTTCATTTGTCCGATAATCGGGAAGTAATCCTGGTGTTGGTCTAAAACCATAAACATTTGCGTAAGCAGCAGGTGTTCTACAAGAACCCATCATATCTGTACCATCAGCAAACGGCAGTAAATTTGCTGCAACTGCAACACCAGCTCCACCGCTTGATCCACCTGATGATTGACTATTTCCATAAATGTTTGGTGTTATTCCAAATAATCTATTCGCTGTATGAGCGCCCACTCCTAATTCTGCAGTATTTGTCTTTCCAATTATTAATCCACCAACATCTATCTGACGATCAACAATTATAGAATTTTTTTTTGGAAAATAATCTTTATATCCAGGAAAACCATAAGTGGTTGGAAAACCAACCACATCTAGCAAATCTTTAGAGGCAAGAGGTAAGCCAAATAACGGCTTTTTCTCGTCAAAATTTTTGTCCTTAATCTCAGCTTCTTTAATTATTTCCTCTTCATCCTTAATTGAAACAATGGCATTCAAAGATGGATTAAATTTTTTTATTCTTTCAAAATAAAAGCTAACTATTTCTCTCACTGAAACTTCTTTTTTCTTAATTAAGGAAATAATTTCTTTAACTGTTTTATTTTCAAACATGAAATTTTACTATTACCTAGCTTTTTTAATGGATGCTAGAGTAATTTCCTTTATTTCTTCTAAAGTTGCTTTTCTAGGATTTTGTCCATAGGCTTGATCTTTCATTGATTTTTCAGCAATTCTATCAACACAATCTTCGGGGACTCCAATTTCGCTTAAACTTTTTGGAATTTTAATTCTATCAAGAATGTTTTCAATGTTTGATATAAATGCATCTACAGAATGATCTTTAAATTGCATTGCTTCAGACATTCTTTTAACTTTTTCTTCCATACCTGGTAGATTATATTTTAAAACTACAGGTAATATTATTGCATTCGTTAGTCCGTGATGAGTATTGTATTCGGCTCCAACCATATGAGCAATAGCATGTACTAATCCTAAACCTTTTAAAAAAGAAATTCCTGCTAAACAAGATCCAACATGCATCCCACCTCTTGCAACTATATTGCTAGGTTCTTCTACAGCTGTGACTAAAGATTTTGATATCAAAGATAAACCTTCTAAAGCAGCACCATCACACATTGGATTGAAACCAGGAACACAATAACCCTCTATACCATGGATTAAAGCATCTGCGCCAGTCCATGCCGTTAAATTTGCTGGCAATCCAATAGTTAGTTCTGGATCTAACAATGCTAAGGAAGGTCTAACATCTGGATGCCACATACAAAATTTCATGCCTTCTTTTAAATAAGTAACCATAGCTGAAATTTCTGTTTCAGCTCCAGTTCCAGCAGTCGTAGGAATAGTTATAATTTTTGGGAATGGGTTATCTTTGCTAATTTTAGGCGGAGTTAACTCAAATTCAAAATCTCTTAATGGAACATCATTGTTTGCTGTAAGGCAAATTAATTTTCCTCCATCCATAGCACTGCCTCCACCGATTGCAATTATAGCATCATGGTTTCCATCTTTAAATTTACTAACACCATTTGAAACCTCATCTTCTCTTGGATTTGGAGATATATTAAAAAATAGATCTGATTTTACATCAGAACTTTTTAAATAATTTTGTAAATTTATAATAAATGGTAATTTTGTGCTTCCTTTATCTGTAACAATCAAAGGGTTTTTAATATCCAAATTATTACATATACCACCTATTTCTTTCAATCTGCCTGGTCCATATGCAATATTAGTCGGAAACGTCCAATCTTGATTGGATAGAATATCAGTTTCGTTAAGTTTAAAACTTTGCATTTCTTTTATAAAGTATACAATTTTAAAAAATTATAAATGAATATTTTGTCTGAGAATACAGATTTAAAAAAAACATATTTAGCAATAGTTACGATGCTCTTAGCAATTTTATGTGTGGATATGTATATGGTTGTAATAAAATTTTTGGGAAATGAATATACAGTAATTCAGTTAGCGGTATTCAGAAATATAGCTGGGGTAATTCCTCTATTTATACTTATATTATTTACTAAAGAGCACATTTCAGTTTTTAGAAACCTAAATAACAAATTCATTGTCTTAAGTTTTTTTAGAGGTTTGGCTTTCTTGTCGATGAATATATTTATATTTATTTCTGTTATTAATTTAGAATTTGCTACCGCTATGGTTCTTACATTTTCTTCGCCATTTTTCATCGTTATTTTATCAATAATTTTTTTAAAGGATAAAGTTGGTATTTATAGATGGTCTGCAATTTTTATAGGTTTTTTTGGCGTTGTTTTAATTGTTCAGCCAGGGAGTGATATATTTAGTTTTTACTCAATATTTCCAATTCTAACTGCGATTGCTTGGGCATTGAGCGTGATAATTTTAAAATTTATACCTGATGGTCACTCAACAGCTAAAATTCAATTATATACTTTAATATTTAATGTAATTGGTGGTGTTGTGCTGTTTTTATTGACTACCGGACATGCGGAAATAAAAAGTAGCCAAGATTTTTTTCTTATGACATTGACTGGTATTCTTGGAGGTACTGCAGCTATACTTTTTATCTATTCTTATAGATTAATCTCTGCAAGTAAGATGGCTTCGTTTGAATATTTTGGTATTCCTTCATCGTTTGTTTTAGGTTGGTTATTTTTTAATGAGGCTCCTTGGGAGCAATTATTTCCGGGAGTATTTGTAATTGTGTTTGCTGGAATGATTATAATTTGGAGAGATAAAGTAAAACAAAAACAAACTAAAGTGAGTAGAGAAATTAACTAGCAGATTTCATTGATTTCATAACTATTGCTCTATCAATTTCACCAATAAGTTCACCTGTCTCACTATTAACAACTGGAAATTTCTGGTCTGTGTCTACAAGTTTATCAATTAAAGTTTCTATTTTTGAATTATGAGGGATATTATTTGATCCACTTTCAAACATTTTTTTTGTATCATCACAACATTCTTCTCTCATTACTTTACTTGCACTAAGGACTTTGTATTTTGGTACGTCTTCGCAAAAATCTTTTACATATTGATCTTTGGGGTTAGCAACAATTTCTTCAGGTGTTCCTACTTGAGAAACTTCTCCATCTTTCATAATTGCTATATGATCACCCATTTTAATAGCCTCTAAGAAATCATGAGTAATAAATACCATTGTCTTCTGTAATTTTTCTTGTATCTTTAATAACTCATCTTGCATTTCTCTTCTAATTAATGGATCTAAAGCTGAAAAAGGTTCATCAAAAATTAAAATTTCTGGATCTACAGCTAAAGCTCTAGCTAAACCTACTCTTTGCTGCATTCCTCCTGATAACTCTCTTGGGTAATTGTTGTGCCAACCTTCTAAGCCAACCATTTTTAAAACTTCCATCGATTTTTCTATTCTGTCATTTTTTTTATTTCCTCTAATCTCTAAACCATATCCAATATTCTCCACAACAGTCCTATGTGGAAATAAACCAAAATGCTGAAAAACCATACTCATTTTATTTCTTCTTAAATCTAATAGTTCTCTGCCACTCATTTTTGTTACGTCAACATCATCCATTTTTACGGTTCCGGCAGTTGGTTCGATTAATCTTGAAATACATCTAACTAAGGTTGATTTTCCACTTCCTGATAAACCCATTACAACAAATGTCTCACCTTTCTCTATTGAAAAGCTTACATCTTTTACAGCAACGACGTGTCCTGTTTTTTCTTGAACCTCTTTAATTGATAAATTTTTATCTAAATCTTTAATAATTCTTTTTTCATCCGACCCAAATAATTTCCAAACATTTGAGCAAGTTATTTTTGGCTGATTACTCATATTTTTTGTTATTTTAATATCATAAAAATAGACAATATTTTTCTTTAAATGTAAAATTATTTATTTTAAGTTTCATATCGATATGTCATCTGAAGTTACAAGTATTGAAGAAAAATCAAATAACTCCAAAAATATTATAACATATTCAGCAATCTTAATAACTTTTCTTATAGCTTTATGGCTATCTTTTCAAAGTGAAGGTCCATCCAAAATGCCTAAGGTAGTCACTGATGAATTTACATTTACTGCCTGGGTTAATGATGGCGAAGATTATTTAAAAAAAAATTACAGATGGTTTACCAAAATAATAGCTGGATATATAAAAAATGGATATTATTTCCTAGAGGACTTTCTAATTGACTCACCTTGGTTGTTAATTGCAGCGATAATTTTTTTACCTTGTCTAATAGCAGGTGGCTTAAGGCTTGGACTATATTCTTTATTTGTTATTTACTTCTGGGGGGGAACAGGAATGTGGGATGAGTCCATGCAGACCTTAGCCTTAATGGGTTTATCTGTATTACTGTGTGTTGTATTTGGCGTTACATTGGGCGTGATGTGCTCTCAAAGTGATAGGTTTGATAATTTTATGAAGCCTATTTTGGATACAATGCAGGTTATGCCTGCCTTTGTATATCTTTTTCCAGCTTTATTCTTTTTTGGAATCGGTGGGGCGCCAGCAATATTGGCAACCATGATTTATGCAATGCCCCCAATAATTAGATTAACTAATACGGGTATAAGACAGGTTCCTGAACAAACGATTGAGTCAGCTACATCTTTTGGGTCAAGCAAGTTACAGTTATTATTTAAAATTAAGATACCACTTTCTCTACCAAGCATAATGATGGGAATAAACCAAGTGATCATGATGGCATTAGCATTAGTTGTACTTGCTTGTTTTATAGGAGCAGAAGGTATTGGGGGACAAGTTTGGCTAGCAATTAGAAACTTAGATGTTGGTTGGGCAATGGAAGGTGGGCTTTGTATATTATTTATGGCTATTATGTTTGATAGGTTTGGTTTAGCATTAAGTAAACCAAAAACAACTTTACCTTCAGATGTTCAAAAATTTTACTTACTACCGCAAGCTTGGGAAAAATATAGTATTGCTAGAATTATAGAAAAACCTTTAGAATTTTTTAGTGGTTTAGTAAATTTTGTTTGCATAAATATTACAAAATATATTGCTTACGTTTTTGAATTTTTAATTTCTTTATTTAATAAAGATACTGCTAAAGATATAGGCGAATTATTAAGCAAAAGGTATTACATTATACCTTCATTTATTGTTTTTTTTCTCATTTCTTTTATAGATTCGAGTTTATTTAAAATAGGAAGCTTTCCTGAAGATTGGAAACTTTCTATAAGACAACCAATTGCTGATGGAGTTAAATCATTAACTGTAAACCCTGGCTTCATTGCATTTACCAAAGGTTTAAGGGGATTTATTTATCTTAATCTTCTAAGACCACTTGATACTTTTCTTACTCATATACCATGGTGGTACACTACTGGTATATTTGTGGCTATTGGATATTTTACCGTTGGATTGAGATTTGCTTTTGTTACATTGTTATTGTTGTTATTTATAGGTGCTAACGGTATATGGCCCCAAGCAATGATTACTCTTTCTTCAGTTTTAGTCTCCGTAATTTTGTGTTTTGCTATTGGTGTTCCACTTGGAATAATTGCATCCTACAATGAAAGATTTAGGAATGTTCAGAATGTTGTTTTGGATGCTATGCAGACCCTGCCCTATTTCTGCTACCTAATACCTGTTCTAATGTTTTTTGGTGGAGGAACAGTGTCAGCAGTTCTTGCAACAGTAATTTATTCAATACCTCCAATTATAAGATTAACTTCTCTGGGATTAACACAAGTTTCAGGAACATATTCTGAAGTTTCAAGATCTTTTGGAGGAACATTATTACAAACATTAAATAAAATTAAATTTCCGCTTGCTGTTCCAAGTTTAGTTGTTGGATTTAATCAAACAGTAATTATGGCATTTGCAATGCAAATCGTTACTCCTCTTATTGGAGGAAAAGGGTTAGGGTTAGAAGTTTTCAATGGTTTAGCTAGATCAGATACTGGAAGAGGTCTTGCAGCAGGAATTGGTATAGTTTTATTGGCTATTATTATTGATAGAATTTCTCTTGCTTGGACAAAAAAGCAAAGAGAGGCACTTGGTTTATAAGCATTCTAAACAAAAACGTTACAATTTTATAAGTTTACATACCCATCAATTTTGATCTAAAATAAGTTTTTAATTAATTAAAAAGAGGGAAAATAATATGAAAATATCAAAAAGTATTTCAGCATTGGTATTGTCACTTGTATTAGTTCTAGGAAGTTTTGGTACTGCACACGCTAAAAGATTAACAGCAGCAGTAGCTGACTGGACTGGTGGAGAGATTACATGTCAAGTAGCTGTAAGTATGCTAGAAGAAGAATTAGGATACAAAGTCAAAAGAGTTGTATTCCCATCAGGTACAGGTTTATGGGAAGCTATTGCAGCTGGAGAAATTGACTTTGCATGCGAAAGTTGGCCAAGTTATGCCGAAGCTGACACAGTAATGATGAAAGGTCCGCTAATTTACGATGGTCAAACTATGTTTAATTATGAAGGTGATGGAAGTGTAAAACTTTTAGGAACATCTGGAATTATAGGTTTATCTGACTACTACATTCCTAGATATGCTGCTGAAAGTTTAGGCATTAAATCATGGAAAGATCTAAATAAGCATAAAGACAAATTTGCTACAATTGAGTCTGGAAGCAAAGGAAGACTTATTGCATGTCCTGTTGCAGGGTGGAACTGTCACGACCAAAAAAGACTTGATCTTTTAGGTATTGATTTCCAAGCTGATGAATTAGGAACAGAAGCGGCAGCAATTGCTGAAGCTGTAGCTGCTTATGAAAGAAAAGAACCTTTCTTGTTATATTTATGGGAACCTCACTGGTTCTTTGGTGCTTATGACATGGTTGGTGTTAAACTTCCTGCACATAAAACTTGTGATTCATTCACAGAAGCAAACAACTGGAAAGATTGTGGAACTGCAGCATGGCCAGCAACTGGTTGGGCAAAGGACTACACTTTCAATTATGGTAATCCTGATACTTTTGCTAAGCCTGAGCACGCTAAAGCAGCTGAATTTTTCACTAAAATGAAATTCGATAATGCTGATCAAGCTGTAATGTTAGTTGAAGTAAAACAGAAAAATAGAGATCTTAAAGAAGTAGTTAAAGAATGGAAAGACAACAATCCTGATAAATGGAAAAGTTGGATACCAAAATAAATCTTTAAACTAGTTAATTAAAAGGGCTTTGTGAGAACAAAGCCCTTTTTTTTTATGCACATTATCCATCGAGGAATAGTCAGTAAGAGTTACAAAGAAAACTGCTTAGAGTCGTTTCGAGCATCATTTAAGAAAAGATATGGGATTGAAACAGATATTCATTCAACCAAAGATAAAAAGTTTGTATGCTTTCATGATTTTACTTTAAAAAGAATTTTTAAAATAAGCAAAAGTATCAAAAATATTAATTATGAAGATCTAAAAAAAATTAAAAATAAAAACTTTCAAATACCACATTTAAAAGAGGTTCTAAAAATTTCAAAAGATAAATTCCCTGTCTTTATTGAAATAAAGCCATTATTTAATAAAGAACTTTTATCTAATTTGATTAAAGAAACAAGAGGTTTCAAAAAATGTACTTTTATCTCTTTTAAGCATGAAAACATCTATAATCTTCTTAAACTTAACTCAAAACTCTCAGTAGGTTTGTCTTTTTCCAACAAATCTAGCGTAAAATCTATTTTAAAAAGCAGCCTAAATAAAAAAATAAAATATTTAATATTAGATAAAAAATTTTTAAATAATGAAAAAATAAATAAAACTAATAAAGAGAAATATTATTACACAATCAAAAATAAAAAGGAGTTTTTAAAATATAACGAAAACAATAATCTTATATTTGAAAACTTATGATTTGTATTTTTTAAGGTATTCTAATCTTCCAAGTATTTCATCTCTGTCTAAATAGTATCCTTGAAGATGACGATGACCTGAATTTGGATCAAAAGCAGTTCTGCCGTGTAAAACACGCCTATTATTAAAAGAAAATATGTCTCCAGGTCCTAATCTAAATTTAATCTGAAACTTATCATCGTGTAGAAGATTTCCAAATCTATGGTGGGCTTTATAAACTTTATCCATTTGTTCTGGATGACAATCTAAAGCATCCATTGTTGCAACACTAAATCTAATATCATGAAAATCTTTATCTTTTGTTAAACTAATTGCAGGTGCATGGTAACTTCTGTGAGACTCTTGAGTATAATCTTTATCTCTAAATTTAAGAGGTACAGAAACTAATGTTTCAAATATATCTTTTTCATTTTGTCTTAAATAATCGGCCACAGCAAATCCATCGATTGCTGAAGAGTCTCCACCATTTGCATCATTTACTAAACAATGTAAAAACTGATAACCAGGGGGCAATTCAAACCAGGGTAAGTCCATATGATTTCTTAAAGCATGCGCCGTGTATGCAGAATTATTTGGTTTTGGAATATTGATTACCTCAAAAGGTGTTTTAAAAAATGTTTCTCTGACATGGCTTATTCGATGAAGAATTTTAAATCCTGATTTTTTTTCAGTTGGTGAATTTTTAACTATGGCAATACCTTTATGATGTAATAATTCAAGCCATTTTATTAAACCTTCATCAGAGTCAATTACTTCATCATGATCAATACATATACTTTCAAAATTATTTTTTAAATTATTATCCCAAAGTTGATAAGGTGATTTATATTTTTGTTTATTTTTGATTGTATAGCAATTTTCTCTTAACCATTTTGGGTCATAATAACTTGTATGTTCTCCTTCACTCCACTCAATTTCTAATTTTCCATCATCATTAAGAGAATATTTTTTAGGGTTTATATCTTTAGAAACTTCTAAAATATTAAACATTCTATGTCTTGAATCTTTGTCATGCGCGGTTGGACAATTATCTCTTAGCCACATATAATTGAATTTACTCTCCTCCCCATCATTCCAAATAATTTGAAGGTAAGTGCTATTTTTTGAGATTTTAGAAATTGAATTCATAATAAATAATTATATAAAATGGTAAAAATTTCAATTCAATTAATGGTTGAAAGTTTTTTATTTATTTAATTGTAGGTTTGCTTTGATGCATTAAAAGAATTAGACTTTTAGAAATGTCAAAAATTGAAATCAATAACGTATATAAAATTTTCGGACCAAAACCTTCCAGCGTTCTTAAAATGGTTCAAGAAGGTGCTACAAAAGAGGAAGTTTTAGAGCAAACAGGACATACAGTTGGATTGGATAATGTGTCTTTAAAAATTGAAGAAGGTGAAACCTTTGTTTGCATGGGTTTATCTGGATCTGGAAAATCAACATTAATTAGACATTTAAATAGATTGATAGATCCTACTTCTGGGGAAATTTTAGTTGAAGGCAAGGATGTAACTACTCTTAATAAAGAGCAACTAATTGAATTCAGAAGGCAAAAAATGAGCATGGTATTTCAAAGGTTTGGCTTATTTCCACATAAGACAGTTTTACAGAATGTTGGGTACGGACTTGAAATGCAAGGTGTGGAAATTGAAAAAAGAAATGCTACCGCAATGGAGAAAATTGAGTCTGTTGGTTTATCTGGGTTTGAAAATCAATATCCAGCTCAACTATCTGGTGGAATGCAGCAACGAGTAGGGCTTGCAAGAGCTTTAGCCACTGATACTGACATCATGCTTATGGACGAAGCTTTTTCAGCATTAGATCCATTGATAAGAAGTGACATGCAAAAACAATTGATAGATCTCCAAGCCGAATTAAAAAAAACCATAGTGTTTATTACTCATGATCTTGATGAGTCACTTCGATTAGGGGATCATATTGGAATTTTAAATGCTGGGAAACTTGTGCAAGTAGGAACGCCAGTAGAAATTATAATGAACCCAGCAGATGAATATGTTGAGGCATTTGTAAAAGATGTAAACAGAACAAAAGTTATAAAAGCAAAAATTATAATGAAACCTATTAATCAATCAGATGATATTGATAAATCAAACCTGATTAAAGTTGAAGAAGATCAATTTATCGAGGAATTTCTACCTCAAGTTGTTTGTAGTAATTCCAATTGTGAAGTTGTCGATAAACAAGGAAATGCTAAAGGTTATATCTCTAATAAAGAATTACAAGAATCGCTAAGAAGCTCATAATTTATATAAATTAGTTATGGAAAAAAACTTAAGCAAAATTGTTGATTTAGAAAAATATCCTATTCACGACTTACAATCTTGCAAAATAAAAAAAATAATTGAAAAATGTAAAGCAGAATTAGAAAATGATAGTTGTTCAGTAATTCCAAACTTTATTTTACCAAATTCTTTAGCAGTTATGAGAAAAGAATTAGAACAACAGTTAGATGAAGTTTATATGTCTAAAGAAAGTATAAATGCATATCTTTATGCAAAAGACGACCCCTCTCTTCCAAAGGATCATCCAAAAAGAATATTTATGAACAGATACAATGGATATCTAAACTCTGATTGCTTTGCAAAAGATTCGGAAATGAAATTTCTTTACGAAACTGAGGAATTACTTAAATTTGTATCTACTTGTCTAGGAATTTCTCCAATTTATAGATGGGCTGATCCCTTAGCTTGTCATGCTTATAATGTAATGGAGCCTGATGGTATATTGCCTTGGCATTTTGATAGTTGTGAATTTACTTTAAGTCTTATGATACAAAAACCAGAGCAAGGTGGGATATTTGAGTATTGTCCAAATATAAGAGAACCAGGAAATGAAAGGTTTGATGAAGTAAAAAAAGTGTTAGATGGAGATCGTTCAAAAGTTAAGCAACTTGAACTAAAACCTGGTGATTTACAAATATTTAAAGGACGATTTACTATGCATAGAGTAACCAAAATAACAGGAAAAACCTCACGTTACATGTGTATACCAGCATATGTATTAGATCCATGGAGAGTAAATACACCTGATCATTCTAAAGCAATTTATGGAAAGGTGTTGCCCATACATATAGAAAGAAATAAAGTTAGATCTGACGGTTTAGCCGATTAAATAAAATAATGTCATATAATTTTAAAAGAAAAAAGATAATTATTTCTGCCGGTGCTACAGGGATTGGTTGGGCGACAGCAAAAGAGTGTCTTGAAAAAGGTGCAAAAGTATTTTTGTGTGACATAGATCAAAAATCAATAAATAAATTAAAAAAACATCCATTAAATAATAAAAGATTGTTTAGTTTTCATTGTGATGCTTCAAATGAAAACGATGTGACTAATTTTTTTAAAGAAATTAAAAAAAAAACACAAAAAATTGATGCTCTAATTAATAATGTTGGAGTAGCAGGTCCAACTGGAACTATGGAAAAACTTAAGACAAAAGATTGGGAACAAACATTAAAAATAAATGTAATTAGTCATTTTATTTTTTCAAAATTAGCAATTCCAATGTTAAAAAAAAATAAAGGTGGTTCTGTAGTTAATCTATCTTCTACTGCAGGTATATTTGGTTTTCCATTAAGATCTCCGTATTCAGCAAGTAAGTGGGCAGTTGTGGGAATGACAAAAACCTTGGCAATGGAATTAGGAAAATTTAAAATTAGAGTTAATGCGATTTGTCCTGGAACTGTAAAAGGAGACAGGATGGGTAGAGTAATCAGAGATAAAGCAAAATTTTTAAAAATTTCTAAAAAAGCTGTTGAAAGTGAGTTCGTTTCTATGACATCTCTAAACACTTGGGTTTTTGAAAAAGATATTGGGAATATGTGTTGCTATTTAATTTCAGATGAGTCTTCTAGAATTTCAGGACAAGTTGTTGGCGTTGATGGAAATACATTAAGAATGCATTAAGTTTTTATAAACTTTCAATAAATCCTAATAAGTTATTTGTTATTTGCTCAGGAGCCTCTATCAAAAAAGAGTGTTTTACATTTGGTATTATAACCAATTTAGAAATTTCAATCTCATTTGACATTCTCTCATTGTGAGAAGGTGTACAACCTCCATCATTTTCTCCTGTCATAAATAAACATGGCTTCTTAATTTCTTTTAACCATGAAATCATCTCAGTTTCTGCATATATTTTAAATACGTTGATAAAAACATCTTCATCAGTATCTATAACCTGATTTAATCTTCTTGATACAAGATCAGGATTTTTTTCTATAAAGTCATCTGTAAACCACCTAGTGGTTAAATTTTTTAGAGTTTGTTCAACACCTTTATTTTTTAAATCAGAAATAACATTCCACACTTTTTGTTTATCTTCATCCGATCTTCCTGCCACCGTTGACAATAAACCTACTGAAATTACTCTTTCGGGAAATTTTCTTGCATAAGCAGGTGCAATCATTCCTCCTAGAGAATGCCCCATAAAATGGGCTTTTTCTATACCTGTTTTTTCTCTAACTCTCTCAAGATCTAAAACAAGATCATCTAGATTAAAATCTTTATTACTTACGGGTGATTTTCCGTGGCCTCTTAGATCATATGTCACAACTGTGAACTTATCTTTGAGTTTTGGAACTATGAACCTCCATGCATCCTCTGCTCCTCCTACTCCATGGGTAAAAAAAATTGCAGGTCCTGATCCTGTTACTGAATAATTACAATCTATGATACTCATAGATATTTATGCTACTTGTATGTTTGATTTTTTAAAATATGGAATTACGTTTTCACCAATTCTATGCATCGACTCTATTAAATCTTTTTGCGATTGACCAAAACTTGAACTAAGAATAATTTCATCAACTCCAGCTTCGGCATAGACACTTAACTTATCAATCATCTCATTCAGTGGACAGATCAAAAGATTTTCTTTTAATTCATCTAAAGTTTGTTTTCTTGGTAAAGCTTCAATATTTCCTTCATATACTTTACCAGGGCCAGTAAACATATTATCGAATCTTTTGTAATATTCATAAGCAAGTTTCATTTTTTCTCTAGCCTCATTTTCATCTTTTGCTAAATAGGCCATACGTTGCATGGATAGTTTAAGTAGTTTTCCCTTTTCTCCTAACTTTATACAACCCTCCTTAAACGCATTCACTCTACTTAATAAGAGATCTTTAGTACCCGATAATACTGTTGACTGAACATGAAATCCTCTTGATGCTGCATCTTTAATGCTTTCTAAATTCATGGCAGCTACCATCATTTGCACAGGATTGCTTATTGGTCGAGGCATTATAGTAATTGGTTCAAAATCATAGAATTTACCTTTATATGAAACCTCTTTATTTTTTAACAATAGTTGTAAAACCTCGAGTGACTCTATAAATTTTTCCTTTGATTTTTCAATAGGAGTTCCTAATCTTTGCATTTCCCAAGCAAAAGCACCTCTTCCAACACCTAAAATTAATCTGCCATCAGTTAAAATATCTGCTGTTGCGACTTCACCAGCATATGTTCTCATATCGTGAAGAGGCAAAACAACTATTCCAGTTGTGATTTTAATATTTTTTGTAATAGATGCAATTTTTACAGCCATCTGCAAAGGTGATGGCATCATAAGTAAATTTATTAAATGATGTTCAGGAATTGATACTGTTGCATAACCAAGTTTCTCTGCAACAACACATTCTTCCAACATATTTTTAAAATGTTGTTTTGAGCCTACATTTGTATCCGGCATATAGCTAGTTAAGAAGTGATTGAAGTCCATCTATTTAATTTAACATTTTAATTTTTCTTTAGATATCTATTTTCTAATTTTATTTTCATATTTTTTTCTAAATAGTTGTAAGTTGACTAAATACTCGTCTCTTATATTTGACAGTTGATTAATTGATTTTCCTCTAGATTGTTTTTTAGTACCTGAAATCAACCTATCTGAGAGTTTTTTTGACAATTTTGGCGCTTTAAGCTTAGTCCATGGAAGTTTTAATGCTGGCCCAAACTGTTCTAACATATGCTTCATCCCAGCCTTTCCACCCGCTAAATGGAAGGTTAAAAATGTTCCCATTAAAGAGTATCTTAAACCGGGACCATCCTCTATAGCTCTATCTAAATCCTCAGTTGTAGCATATCCATCATTAATAATATGTAACGCCTCTCTCCATAAGGCTTCTTGAAGTCTATCAGATAAATAACCAGGTAATTCTTTTTTTAGAACTATTGGATTCATTGAAATTGACTTATAAAATTTATTCGCAATTTTTAAAGATTTCTTACTAGTTTTTTTACTAGGAACTATTTCTACCAAAGGTAACAAATATACAGGATTGAATGGATGGCCAATAATACCTCTCTGAATATTTTTACATTTTGAAAAAATCTTTGATGGCAACAATCCTGAAGAACTTGATGAAATTAAAACATTTTTTTTGCAACTTTTAGAAATTTCCCTCATTAAAACAGTTTTTAAATTATAATTTTCTGGTGCACATTCTTGAATAAAATCAGCATCTTTGACTGCTTCTTCTAAAGAGAGATAAAATTTTAAATTGTTTAAATTGATTTTTTTTTTGTTAAAAAGTTTTTTTACATATGGAAGTGCTCTTTTTATTTCTTTAATCAAAATTTTTTTTTGCTTAAGATTTTTGTCGAAAGCATAAACGATTTTATTATGAGCTAGAAATCTTATAATCCACCCTATTCCGATTACACCTGTTCCAACTACAGCAACTTTTTTTATATTTAACATTACTTGTGTTTAACAAGTTTAAGTTTTGTCCTAGTTTCCTCTGCTGTCATTATTGATGCTCCAAGATCTGTAACTATCCTTATTGCTTTCTCTACTAATTGAGCATTTGTTGCTAGTTTACCCTTTGATAAATATAGGTTATCCTCCAAACCTACTCTTGGGTTTCCTCCCATTACAACTGTTTGAGCTACAAATGGCATTTCGTTTTTTGAAATTGCAAAACCTGACCACACTCCTTCTTTAGGCATTATGTCTTTCATGGCTTGCATTGCTAATGGGGTAGCGGGAGCTCCCCAAGGAATACCTAAACACATTTGAAACATTGGTGGATCATCAAGTAAGCCTTCTTTGTACAATTGCGATCCAAACCACATATTTCCTAAATCAAATGCCTCTATTTCTGGCTTAACTTTAATCTCTTGTAATTTTTTTGCAGCCTTCCTCAAATCATTTGGTGTATTAACTGTAATTACAGAACCATCTCCAAAATTTAATGTACCAGCATCTAGAGTACAAATTTCAGGTAAAAATTGTTCTGCATTAGCAATTCTTTCCATCACATTTGCCATATCTGTCATTGGCCCAAATTCTAACGGATTTTTACCTTGACCAATGTCTAAATCTCCACCCATCCCAGTTGTTAAATTTAAAATAACATCTGTTTCACTTGATCTAATTCTATCTACTACTTCTTTATATAATTCCAATCTTCTGCTTGGCGTACCGTCCTCTTCTCTTACATGAATATGAGCAATTGCAGCTCCTGCCTTTGCTGCTTCTATTGCAGATTTAGCTATTTGCTCTGGAGTTTTTGGTAAATCAGGATGTTTGCTTGCGGTATCTCCAGACCCAGTAACCGCGCATGAGATAAAAACGTTATTGTTCATAATTTATTTTTCAACTATATTTTAAAATCATACAAATGGAAATATCTGAATTACAGAAAGAATTAGCTGCTACTTTTAGATGGACAGCAAGACTAAATATGCACGAGGGTGTTGCAAACCATTTTAGTGCATGCGTCCCTGACTCTTCTGATTTTTACGTAAATAAAGCAGGCATTCATTTTAGCAATATGAAAGCTAGCGATTTAATTCTAGTGACTAAAGAAAATAAAGAGGAACTGAAGAATAAACCAGACATAATTGACCCAACAGCTCTGTATATACATAGCGCGATACATGAAAAAGCACCACATGCAAGATGCATTTTTCATGTTCACTCAAAATATGCAACTGCCCTCTCCACTCTTAAAGACCCTGTTATGAAACCTATCGATCAAAATACAATGATGTTTTACAATAGAGTATCTACATTCAAAGAATTTGGAGGTCTAGGACTTGAAGAAGAGTCCATTAAGATGGCAAATGCTTTAGGAAACAAACAACACATGTTACTTGCAAATCATGGAATTTTAACCACAGGAAGAACAGTGGCTGAAGGTTTTAACTCTCTTTATTATTTTGAGAGAGCAGCGGAAACATATCTTACAGCTCTATCAACAAACCAGGAACTTAATGTTGTAAGCCATGAAATTGCAGAAAAAACTGCAGAGGAACATGAAAATTTTCCCACAGATTTCGCAAATTTATTTTTATCTCAAATTAGGATCATTTTAGATAAAGAAGAGCCAGATTATAAAAGTTAAGATGGACCTAGATAAATTAAAAGTAAGAAGAAGTTTTATATTTACACCGGGGCTTCACCCTGAAATGTTTCCAAAAGCGATTGCATCAGGTGCTGATATGGTTTGTATTGAATTAGAAGATGGAATAGCAATAAACGATAAAGAACAAGCCCGAAACAATACTATAGAAGCTCTTAAAACGCTCGAAGTTAAAAATGATGTAGAACTAGTGGTAAGGTTTAATAATCAAAGAACTAAATTTGGTCTTTTAGATCTAGAAGCTTTTATATCAAGTAAAGTAAATCTTAAGGCTATTATGTTACCCAAAGTTAAAACGCCAGATGAAATAACATTTATAGACGATCTACTTACAGACTGTAATTTAGATACCGATCTTCATGTTATAATGGAAACAAATGAAGCTTTAGAAAATATTTATAATATTGCTCATGCTAGCAAGAGAATTGTAGCTTTATATTTTGGTGGAGTTGATATGGCAGCAGAGCTAAGAGTTGAGAATAAATGGGAAAATCTTGTTCATGCAAGATCAAAGTTGGTTCATGCGGGAGCTAGTGTCGGTGTGGACGTTATAGATGTGCCATATTTAGATTTAGAAAACATGGATGGAATGAGGAAAGAAGCTGAACAAGTTAGAAATCTTGGATTTACTGGAAAAGGCTCTATTCATCCCAAACAAATTCAAATTTTAAATGAGGTATTTACACCTCCAAAAGATGAAATTACTAAGGCAAAAAAAATATTAGAGGAATTTAATAACTCAAATACAGGTTTAGTAGTTATAGATGGTAAACTAATTGAAAAACCTGTCCTTAGAGAAATGAAAAGAAAAATACTAATAGCTGATAAAATTAACAAAAGTTAAAAATGTCGTATCATCTTGCAACGAGAAAAATAGTTAAAGAGTGGACAGATTATAATGAACATATGAATATGGCTTATTATATCTTAATCTTTGATCAAGCATGGGAAACAATGCTTAATAAATTTCAAATGGGTGGCGAAAATGCAAAATCAAATCTGAGAAGCACTATGGTTGTTGAAACTAGAACCACTTACAATAATGAAGTTAAAGAAAATCAAGAAGTAGAGGTATATTGTACACATTTTGACCATGATAAAAAAAGATTACATTTAAAATGTGAGATGTATGAAAAAGAAACTAAAACTCTTGCTGCCACTATGGAAAGTTTATCCCTTTATATTGACTTGGGGAAAAGAAAGGTCACAGAATTTGAGGAAGATAAGCTAAAAATTATGGGTGAATTTATTAATGAAAATAAATCAAGTTTTAAGTCTGAAAATTTAGAATTATCTGGTAGATTAAAAAAATAGATTATGGAAATTAAATTAGTATCAGGCGCATTAGGTGCAGAAGTAAAAGGCATCGATTTAAAAGATAGCTCTTTAGAAAATTGGAAGAAGATAAATAATCTATTATTAGAACACAAAGCTCTTTTCTTTAGAGATCAAGATATTACATCGGAAGAACAGATTAATTTAGCAAAACATTTTGGTCCATTAGAAAGACACATTTATGTTAAGGGAAGAAAAGATTATCCAGAAATATTAAGAATAATTAAAGCTCCAGAAGAAAAAAGACAATGGGGTGAAACTTGGCATACTGATGTAAGCTATAATCCTAAACCAACAAAAGTAATTATCTTAAGATCAATTAAAGTTCCACCAGTTGGTGGAGATACAATGTTTTCTAATATGGAAATCGCTTACGATACATTAAGCGACAAAATTAAAGATAAGGTTAATGATAAGAGAGCCATTCATAGCTCTTTAGGAGCAGCAGCATTTGTTGATGCATATAAGGAAATGGAAGGTAATGGTAATCTAGATGAATATTCAAATTCCCATCCAGTAGTTAGAACTCATCCTGAAACAGGAAAAAAAATTTTGTATGTAAATTCAATGTATACAAAAAGAATTTTAGATTTAGATGAAAATGAAAGTTCAGATATTTTAAATGAAATATTTTTACATCAAGAAAGACTTGATTTTACTTGCAGGTTTAAATGGACTGAAAATGCTGTAGCAATTTGGGACAATAGAAGCACCCTTCACCAAGGTCTGACTGATTTTTTTCCTGGCAGAGGATTGGGCCATGAAAGAGTTATGGACAGGATTGCAGTCGAGGGTGATCATCCAAATTAAATGCAAGCTTTTGATTATCTCATAGTTGGTGCTGGTTCAGCTGGATGTGTAGTAGCTAACAGATTATCTGAGAATGCTAATAATTCTGTAGCTATATTTGAGGCAGGTGGATCTAGTGATATTTGGAAGGTTAAAATGCCATTAGCTCTTCTATATACAATGCATGACCCCAAATATAATTGGAAATATTATTCAGAACCTGAACCATATTTAAACAATAGACGTGTTTTTTGCCCTAGAGGAAAAATGATTGGAGGATGCTCATCTCACAATGGGATGGTTTTTGTAAGAGGTAATAGAGATGACTACACCAGATGGGAAAATTTTGGTTTAGATAACTGGTCTTATGATAAAGTTCTTCCTTATTTTAAGAAGATTGAGACTTGGTCTGAAGGTGAAAATCAATACAGAGGTTCATTGGGACCCCTTCCAGTAAATTTATCTAAAAATTCAAATCCATTATTTAAAGCATTTATTGATGCTGCAGCTGAAGCAGGTCACAAAACAAATATAGATATGAATGGAGAGGAACAAGAAGGTTTTGGCATGTTTGATACTACAATGCATCAAGGCGAGAGAGCTGGAGTGGCCAAGTATTATTTAAACCCTGTTAAGAATAGAAAAAATTTAAATATTTTAAAAAACTCATTTGTAGAAAAGATACTATTTGAGGGAAAAAAAGCAGTTGGTCTTCAAGTAAAAATAAATAACAAAGTTGAAAAGATTTATGCGAATAAGGAAGTCATTTTGAGTGGAGGATCTATAAATTCTCCACAATTATTAATGTTATCTGGTATAGGCGACGAAAACCATCTTAGAGATAATGGTATTGAAGTTATTCATCACTCAAAGGGTGTTGGAAAAAATTTACAAGATCATCTTGAAACTTACATACAACAAAAATGTAAAACTCCTAATACACTTTACACATACACAAAATTAATACCTAAAATTTTAGCAGGTATGCAATGGTTTATGTTTAAATCTGGACCCTGCTCAAAATCATTTTTAGAGGCTGGTGGTTTTGCAAAATCATCGCCTGATAGAAAAGTTGCTAATATTCAATTTCATTTTTTTCCATCATTTGTGATAAATCATGGCCTAGAAGATCCTGATTCACATGGTTATCAATTACATGCAAGTCCAAATCATCCAAAAAGTAGAGGTGAAATAACACTTAATTCTTCAGACCCATACGATTATCCTAAAATTTTATTTAATTATTTAAAAGAGGAAGAAGATCTTAAACAAACAAGAGAGTGTATTCATGTTGCAAGAAAAATTCTATCACAGCCAGCTTTAGCAGAGCACGCTGGTGATGAAGTTGGGCCAGGTTTTGATGCACAGTCTGATGACGAATTAAATGAATATATTAGATCGAAAGCAGACACTGCATATCATCCTTGTGGAACATGCAAAATGGGAGTTGATGATATGGCAGTAGTGGATCAAGATTTGAAAGTAAATGGGATTGGAAATTTAAGAGTGATTGATGCATCAGTGATACCAGAAATACCAAGTGCAAACCTAAATGCTCCTACACTTATGATTGCTGAAAAAGGCTCAGAGGCAATTTTAAATAATTAATATTATTATCACCACTGATTTGATATAGGTGTCTCATGGACACAAACCAAAATACCAGAGGAATTTTTTTTATAATGACTGGTATGGCTTTTTTTTCAATACAAGACTCTTTAATTAAATTTATTTTTGAGGATATTGCTTTATTTGAGCTTTATTTTGGAAGAACCCTTATACAATCAGTATTTTTGCTATCCTTTGTTTTAATAACTAAAAAAACAATATCTTTAAAAACCCATTACCCATTATTAACACTAATTCGAGTTGTATGTTTTTTCTTTGGTTTTAGTTTTTTTTATATTTCACTGACTTTTATGACACTTGCTATGACAAGTGCACTATTTTTCTCCTGTCCATTCTTTATGTCTATGTTTGCTAAATTTTTCTTAAAAGAAAAAATTGGAATTAGAAGATGGAGTGCAATTGTAGTTGGATTTATTGGAGTATTGATTGTTTTAAATCCATCTTTAGATGATTTTAATTTCTTTAAATTAGCACCTGTAGCATGTGCGCTTTGCTATTCAATCTCAATGACAATAACAAAATATACATCCGATAAAGATAGTATTTATACTCAAATGACTTGGCTTTATATTTTTGCATTATTTGCAAGTTTGGTAATATTTTTTGTTAGCGGCGATGGAAAATTTAACACTTTTACAGATCCAACTTTGCAATTTATTGTTAGAGAATGGTTTACTAATCCAGGAGAGGCATGGCCCTATGTTTTAATAATGGGAATAGTTGCTTCGATTTCATTTTTTTGTGTATTTACTGCCTATAGTATTGCCTCACCTTCTGTGGTTTCATTATTTGAGTATTCATACATAGTGTTTGCAATGGTAGCTGGTTATATATTATTTGAAACAATACCAGTGCCAAGAACTTTTCTAGGTGCCTCAATAATTATTGGTGCTGGCGTATATATTTATTTTAGAGAAAAAGTCCGAGGACAAATGATTGCTACAGATACACCAGCGAATAGATGATAAGAAAAAATTATATTCCAACGATAAATATTAATCCTATTCTAAAAAATAACTTCAATTCAAAAGCAACATTAAAAATTACTAGGGAAATTGAAAAAGCTTGTGTTGAGGTTGGTTTTTTTCAAATAATTGGTCATGGAATAAAATTAAGAAAAATAAATAAAGTATGTAAAATTGGAGAAAATTTTTTTAAATCAAATAAAAACAATAAATTCAAATTAGCTCCAAAGAAATGGAATAAAAAGAGTAAAAATATTTATCGAGGATATTTTCCAAATGATGTTAATGGAAAAGAAGGATTGGACTTAGGTGACTTAAAAGTAACAAGGGATTTTTCAAAAAAAACTAGAAATCAATACATCGAGCATTTAAGTATAGAGAGGTCATTTAATAAGCAATCTATTGAAAAACTTGCAGATTATTTTGAAAATTTATTTAATTTAAGCGAAACTCTGTTCAAAAGTATTATAAAGATTTACAAAAAGGACCCCAATTTATCTAAAAAAGTTTTTTCAAGATTAAAAACATTAAGTACTTTAAGATTTAATTATTATCCAAATCAATCTAAACCAGTTGAAATATCAAAACAAGATGGGGTCGCACTTGGATGTGAAACACATGTTGATAGTGGTATTTTCACAGTTTTATATCAAAATAAAAAAGGTGGTCTTCAAGTTCAAAACCGGAAAACAAAAAAATGGCATGATGTTCCTTTCAATAAAAATGCCTTGGTAGTGAATACAGGTAGAGCGCTAGAATATTTAAGCAAAGGCAAGTTTAAAGCAACAAATCATAGGGTATTGTGGAATAAGCAAAAAAGGCTCTCTGTTCCTTTCTTTTTTGAACCTTCTTATGACTTTAAAATGAATCTTTCCTTTTTAAATAAGCGAAGATTTAGTAACGGTGGCATCAGATATGATAAATTTCTAAATAAGTCTTTAAAAAAATTCGTTGAATATCAAAGATAAGAATAATAATATTGTTATATAAAGCGATACATAACTCGTCGTAAAATCTTATACGAAAGTGGGATCGGTCGTCTTTAAATTAATTTTTAAAGGAGGCTTTAATGAAGTTTGGTTATTTTTGTAATACCACAAATTGGACTCACAAACCATATCACCAGCTATTAGATGAGACTAAAGAAATCACAGAATTTTGTGATCAAAATAATTGGAATTCAATATGGTTTACAGAACATCATTTTAATCATGAGGGAATGGAGTCGTGTACTAATCCCTTAATGTTAGGAGCAGATGCTGCAGCAAGAACAAAAAATATAAGAATAGGACAAGCTGCAAACGTAATTACTTTTCATAACCCAATAAGATTGGCAGAAGATATCGCTACACTTGATCAACTTTCTAAAGGAAGAGTAGAAGTTGGTGTTGCAAGAGGAGTTTATGGTCGAGAAGCAATAAATCTAAATAAAGAAGCAGATTTAAAAGATCAGGCAAAGAACTTTAGATTGTTTGCAGAGACATTAGAAATTTTAAAAAAAGCTTGGTCAGAAAAATTTTTTAATCACGAAGGAGAATTTTATACTTATCCATCACCTAACTATGTGTGGCAACATGATATGAGTCCACCTAGTGAAGAGTTTATGAATATGGAAGATAGCACTATGAAAAAAATTAGTGTTCTTCCTAAGCCATATCAAAATCCACATCCTCCAATACATCAAGTTGTTGATGGCATAAGATCTATTGAGTGGGCAGCAGAAAATAATATTAACGTAATTATGTGGATACCTACTGTAAAAGCACTCAAAATTAGATTTGAAGCATACAAAAATAAAAGATCAGAAGTTACAAAAAAAAATGTTCCTTTGGGAGAAGGGGTAACTCTTGTTAGAGATATGTTTGTTGCAGATACAATGGAAGAAGCCAAAGAGAAAGCTGGTGAACACATGGTAAATTATATGAGATGGGTTTGTCATTGGAGAGGTCTAGGAAATCATATGGATCCGGGTGAAGAACTTCCACAAACAGAAGGGAAATTAGATCTTCTTAACTATGAGTTTTTACACAAGAGAAATATGTTATTTGGTACTCCTGAATATGTAACAGATAAGATAAAAGAACTTCAATCAGAGCTAAATCTTCAAAATCTTCAAGTATGGTCTAACTTTCCGGGTGTTAAACATGAAGATTGTATGAAAAGTATTAAATTATTCACTCAAAAAGTAATGCCTAACTTTAAAGATGATCTAGATACTGAAGTTAAAAAAGTATCGTGATTAAGTCCAAGAATACCTTGACCGGCGGTCAAGCGGCAGTGAAATCCCTAAAAAAGGAAAAAGTTAAACACGTCTTTGGTTTAATTGGTTCTGCTACAATGGAAATGTTTGATGCGTTGTATCATGAAAAAAAAATTAAATTTATAGGTGTAAGAGATGAAAGAACAGGAACACACATGGCCGATGGCTATGCAAGAGCTTCCAATCAACCAGGAGTAATTATTGCAGGACAAAACGGTCCAGGAGCTACTAATCTAGTTACAGGAATTGCTCAAGCAAAAGCAGCATTTTCGCCTGTTGTATCTATTGCCGGTTTATATTCTACCAAAGATAAAATGGAAGATGCATTTCAAGGACTTGATCAACAGTCACTATTTAATCCAATAACCAAAAAGACTTGGACTGTAAAAAAGGTAAGTCATATTCCAAAAGCTTTCAGTGATGCATTCAATCTTGCAATGTCACCAAGGAGAGGTCCAGTTTGTATAAACTTACCAAGAAACGTACTTTCAGATACATCAAAATTTAAAATCAATGAAAATAAAAAGTCTTTTAAAAGCGAAAGTAATTTAAAAAGCAAAAAAGATTTAATTCAGAAAACAACAAAACTTATTCTTAATTCCAAAAAAACTGTAATTGTTGCTGGCGGAGGTATAAAATATAATTCAAAATTTAAATCTATAACTGATCTTGCTGAATTTTTAAACGTTCCAATAGTAACAGCTGCTGGACACGGAGATGCGATACCATTTAGTCACAAACTAAATGCTGGACAAATGGGGCCAAGAGGAAATTTAGTTGCTTCAAGACTGGTTAAAGAAGCAGAACTTATTATTGCATTAGGAACTAGACTTGGTTTTAATTCTACTTTCTATTCTTACGATAATATAAACAAGAAAGCAAAAATTATTCAAGTTGAACTTGAGAAAAAAATGTTAGGAAGATATTTTCCTATTAGTATTGGTATTCATGGCGATGCTGCAAATGTGGCAAATCAAATGTTGAATGATTTAAAAAAACAAAAAAAAATTTTAAGTTATAAAGAATGGACAAATAATTTTTTATTAGAAAGATCGAAGTTTTTAATAAATAGGGATAATATAAAATCTAAAAATTATCCAATACAACCAAATGGACTATTTAAAGAGTTAAGAAAGGTTCTTCCTAAAAATTCAGCTATTACACTTGATGCTGGCACACTTTGCCTTCAAGCTACTGATGCTTTAGAGTATTACAATCCTCCTTCTCTTTTTACTCCTTTAGATTTTGGATTAGTAGGTTTTTCATTTGCTTGTGGTTTAGGCATTAAGGTTGCGAAACCTAATAAAACTGTAGTTAGTTTAATGGGCGATGGTGGATTTGGCATGACTATTTCAGAATTAAGCACTGCCGTAGAGCATGGAATAAATACAATTACAATAGTTATGAATAATAAAAGTTGGGGTGCCGAAAAGGCTTACCAAAAAGATTTCTATGGTGAAAGATATTTGGGCGCAGATATTCAAAGTCCTCCTTTTGATGAGGTTGCTAAACTTTACGGTGCAAAAGGAATTAAAGTAAAAAAATTATCAGAGGTAAATCAAGCAGTTAAAAGTGCACTTAAAGCAAACAAACCAGTTGTTATAGATGTTGATGTAGATCCAAAAGCATTATACAGTTTTAGAAGAGATAGCTTTACACATCGAATTAAAAAATGAAATTAGAATTAAGAAAATTTAATAAATTTGTAGATAAAACTTTTATTGAGGGTGGAAAAGAAGCTAAAGATCCAGTTTTAATGGTTTCTGTAGCAGCAGTTTTTAAAAATCCTTGGGACGGGAAAGGTTTTGTAGAAGATTTAAAACCCATAATTTTAGATCTAGCTCCAAAACTTGGAGATTTACTTGTCCCAGAATTAATTAAAGAAATAGGTTCTCCTGATAAAATACTAGCTTATGGGAAAGCCGGTGTAGTTGGATTAAATGGAGAAATTGAGCATGCATCTGCTTTCATTCACACGTTGAGATTTGGTAATAAATTTAGAGATGCGGTCGGTGGTACTTCTTACCTAAGTTTTACGAACACAAGGGGTCCTGCCGGATCAAAAATATCAATCCCAATGATGCATAAAACTGACTCAGGTTTAAGGCCTTATTATTTAACACATGAGTTTACAATACATGATGCTCCATTTGATGACGAAATTGTAATCGCAATTGGAGGTGCTTCAACTGGAAGAGCACATGCTAGAACAGGTGATAGATACCAAGACATGAAGGAAATGGGCATTGAACCAAAGTAATAATGATTCATGCAACAGACTCAAAAGGTACATTCTATATATTAAATAAAAAAGATAGAACTCCAATCATATTTATCCACGGTGTGGGGCTTGATCACTCTATATGGGATTTACAGATAAATGAATTTGATAATACTGTTTTAATTTATGATATTCTAGGTCATGGTAAAACACCTTTAAGCAAAAATGATTTAAGTTTTGATGATTTTTCCAATCAAATATTAAACTTAATGGATGAATTAAAATTTAATAAAGTTCACTTAGTTGGTTTTTCTATAGGTTCATTAATTGCAAGAAATTTTGCTTCAAGATTTAACGATAGATTAGCTTCTCTTACACTTTTGTGTTCTATATTTAATCGATCTGATAAAGAGCAAAAAATTGTAAATGATAGATTTGAACAGACCAAAAAAGATCATAAACTTACTAAAGATGCTCTTAAAAGGTGGTTTACAGAAGATTTTTTAAATAAAAATCCAGGCATCTCTGATAAAATTTTCAATATTCTTCAAAACAATAACATGAATAATTTTATAAAGATCTATTCCTTATTCGTGAAACATCAAGACAATGAAAAATTTGAAAACATCAAGACTAAAACATTAGTGATAACTGGTGAAGGTGATGTGGGATCAACCCCAGAAATGTCAATTAATTTAGGTAAAAAAATTAAAAATTCTGTTGTAAAAATTATTCCTAAAGGAAAACATCTCTGTAGTATTGAATGCTCAGATGATGTAAATAATACAATAAAAGACCATATACAAAATGCCTGAATTAAAAAAATATAAAATGTTTATTGGAGGAGAATGGGTTGACTCTGATACTAAAAAAACTTTTGAAACATTAAACCCAGAAGATAACAAACCATGGGCTGTTGTTCCAGAGGCAAGTGCCAATGATGTCGATAAAGCAGTTAAAGCTGCTCAGAAAGCTTTTGAAGGGGACTGGCCAAAAATATTACCAAGAGAAAGAGCTAAATTTTTAAGAGCTATTGGAAAAAAACTTAGAGACAATGCAGAATTACTTGGCAAGATTGAAACGATTGATACTGGAAAGCTATTTAGAGAAACCAACAAGCAAGCAAACTATATAGCAGAATATTATGACTATTACGCTGGTATGGCTGATAAAGTTGAAGGTACTGTTCTTCCAATAGACAAACCAAACATTCAAGCTATAACCTCAAGAATACCTATAGGTGTTATTGCAGCAATTGTGCCATGGAACTCCCAAATGTTTTTAACAGCAACAAAACTTGCTCCAGCTCTAGCTATGGGAAATACAGTTGTAATTAAATCCTCTGAGCTTGCACCTGCTGTGATGTTTGAATTTGCAAAACTTATAGAGGAAACTGGTATTCCAAAAGGAGTAGTAAATGTGATTACGGGATTTGGAGATCCATGTGGTAAAGCTTTAACCACGCATGATTTAGTTGAGAAAGTGGCTTTTACAGGAGGACCTGAAACTGCAAGACATATTATTAGAAATTCTGCAGAAAACTTGTCAGAGGTTAGTTTAGAATTAGGTGGAAAAAGCCCAGTTGCAGTATTTGATGATGCACATCAAGAAAATGCTATCAATGGAATTACTGCAGGTATATTTGGTGCTAGTGGACAAAGCTGTATTGCAGGTTCAAGATTATATTTGCAAAAAGGAATTTATGATGAGTTTCTTGATAAACTTACAAAAAGAGCTGAAAAAATTAAAATTGGTGCTCCAATGGATCCTGATACTGAAATGGGCCCTTTAAGTAACTTTAAGCAACTAGAAATTATCGAAAAAAATATAAAAAAAACAATAGAGCAAGGTGGAAAGGTTAGATGTGGAGGAAAAAGACATCCATTTTCTAATGAAGGTTATTATTTTCCTCCAACAATAATTGAGTGTGATAATCACAATCTTCCAACTGCTGAAAATGAACTATTTGGACCAGTTTTATCTGTCATGAAATTTAATGATGAAAA
Source organism: uncultured Pelagibacteraceae bacterium (assembly GCA_902551985.1). Lineage (GTDB taxonomy): Bacteria > Pseudomonadota > Alphaproteobacteria > Pelagibacterales > Pelagibacteraceae > Pelagibacter. The sequence goes on from CACDFI010000005.1 coordinate 29,878, forward strand.
GGAAGTCATAGAAAAAATGAATGATAATCAATATGGATTATCTTCTGGTGTATACACCAGTGACTTTGCTAGAGGTTTGAGAGTATCTAATGCTATTAGGGCAGGAATTACATTTGTTAATACGTATAGACTAATTTCACCTTCTGCACCTTTTGGAGGAATTAAAGATAGCGGGTATGGAAAGGAAGCAGGAATGGAGTCAATTAAAGATTATACTAGAGTTAAAACTACTTGGTATTATACTTCTGATGAACCAACTTTAGATCCTTTCTCAATCAGATAATAATTGTCAACAAAACATACATTACTTATTTTATTCGTAGTCTTCCTACTTGGAAGTGCATATCCAACAGGTAAATTAGGATTAAACGATACAATACCTCCAATTCTTTTTGGTGGTTTAAGAATGTTAATTGTGTTTTTATGTTTAATACCATTTTTTAAATTTCAAACAATTGAAAGAAAATATATTATTCCTTTGATTGGGTTTTCAATTTGTTTTGGCGTTATGGTTAATATGTTTTTATATTTGTCCATAAACGCTTCAAGCATTCTGGCACCTATAACAATAGGAGCTCAGCTTTCTATTCCTTTTGGCATAATATTAAGTTCAATATTTTTGAGTGAAAAGATAAGTTATAAAAAGTGGTTACTTATCATGACATCTTTTTTTGGTATTGTGATACTTGCTTTTGATCCAAAAGTTGTTGAGGAATTAACAGGATCTCTCCTAATTTGTTGTATGGCGTTTTTTTATGGTTTATCGCAAGTTTTCTCCAGGTATCTTAAAAATTTAGATGTAAAATTTACAAATACATTTATGAGTTTAGTTGGCTTTGTAATTTTATTTACACTATCAGTATTGTTTGAAGGAACTTCTATTCAAACTATTAAAAATATTAGTATTGGAAGTTGGCTTACAGTTTTATATGCAGGAGCTATAATCTCTTTATTAGGTCATTTAATGATGTTTTATTTGTATAAATTTTATCCAATTGATATGGTGCTTCCTTTCTACGCTTTGTTTCCAGTTTTTGGGTTAATTCTTACTTTTTTCATTTTCGGTGAAGTTCCATCTTTAGTTACTGTTACTGGGGGATTAATTGTAATTACCTCTGTGTTTTTTGCACAAAAAATGAGATAATTTTGTCATTGAAAATTATAACTAATAGGATTTAATTTAACTTTAAAAAATTGTTAACAATTAGAGGGAATATATGAAAAAACTAGTATTAGCGATGTTTGTCATTGTATCTTGCTTTACCTCAAAAGCATATTCAGATGGACATGGCATTAAAATGGGAATTATTTTAGGATTTACAGGTCCTATTGAGTCCCTAACTCCAGCTATGGCTGCTTCTGCAGAGCTTGCATTTAAAGAAGCTTCAGACTCAGGTTCATTGCTAGGTGGTAAAAAAATTTCTGTTGAAAGAGCAGACTCAACTTGTGTTGACTCAGCTGCTGCAACAGCTGCTGCCGAAGGTTTAATATCTGACGGTGTAGTAGCAATTATGGGAGCTGACTGTTCTGGAGTAACTGGAGCAATAGCAACAAATGTTGCTGTACCAAATGGTGTCGTTATGATTTCACCATCAGCTACATCTCCAGGATTGACTGATCTTAAAGACAACGGTTATTTCTTTAGAACTGCTCCATCTGATGCAAGAGGTGGTCAAGTATTAGCAGATATTACTAAAGATAGAAAAGTTAAAAGTATTGCAGTTACACATACAAATAATGATTATGGAAAAGGTTTAGCAGATGTATATGTTGCAGCTGTTAAAGCTCACGGTATAAACGTAACTGTTGTAACAGCTCACGAAGAAGGTAAAGGAGACTACGGTGCAGAAGTTGCTACTCTGGCAGCTGCAGGTGGAGATGCTTTAGCTGTTTTAGGTTACTTAGATCAAGCTGGAGGAAGTATCATCGATGGCTCATTAGACTCAGGTGCATTTGATGTATTTGTATTATCTGATGGTATGATCGGTGACTCTTTGACAGACAGATTTGGGAATGATTTAAATAAATCTTTTGGATCACTTCCAGGATCAATGGGTAAAGGCGCAACAATATTCAAAGATGTTGCTGGTGCTGCAGGTATTGACTCTTCAGGTCCTTACACTTCAGAATCTTACGATGCTGCAGCTTTGATAGTATTGGCTATGCAAGCTGGCGGAAAAGCTGACAGAGGAACTGTTCAAGCAAATGTAATGTCTGTTGCGAATGCTCCAGGAGAAAAAATTTATCCTGGTGAATTGAAAAAAGCTTTAGATTTATTAGCTAGTGGGAAAGCTGTAAATTATGAAGGAGCTTCAAGTGTAGAACTTACAGATGTTGGAGAAGCATCTGGTGCCTTTATTGAGAAAGAAATTAAGGGTGGTAAGTTTAAAGACAAAAAACAAAGATAATACTTAATTATTAAACTCCAGCGGTGAAAATCGCTGGAGTTTTTTTTATCCCAAAATATTGTTCAACACGTAAATACAAAGAGACGACATAAATAAAATTATCGAAAAATTAATAATTTTCCAAACCCTGTTGCTGTTTAAATAATCAGATAAAAACTTAGATAAATATCCCAATGTAAAAAAAAATATTATTGACGAAAGAGTTGCTCCAAATCCAAATAATATTTTTTGATTAATTAAAAAGTTTTTCGAAAAGTTTCCTAAAAAAAATACAGTATCAGAATAGACATGCGGATTTAAATAAGTAAAACCAAGTGTTTTAAATATTACAGAACTTAGACTTGCTGTTTCATTTTTGCGATTTATCTCAAAATTGATATTTATATTTTTCAGTTTTTTCCAAATAAAATGAATTAAAAATAAAAATAAAAGAAGATTTAGAATAAGTTCAACTAAAGGTGAAAAAAAACTCTCAAAATAATGGAATAAGAATATTCCTAAAAATATAAGAAGGAAATCTGATAATGTGCAAATTGCACATACAATAAAAACAAATTGTTTTTTTAAACCTTGCTCAATTACAAATATATTTTGAGCCCCAATAGCTAATATTAAACTCAGTCCTGTAAAGAACCCTAAAATGAAATAACTCATCTTAAATTATTGTTTTATAATTTTTTCTGGAATTATTCCTTGAGGTCTAAATCTCATTATCAGAAGGAGTCCTATACCAACGAGCAAAAATCTAAAATATGGAGCACTATTAATTAAATGAATTTTAATTTCATTCGTTTCAGGTAAGTGAGCTGTAAATAAATTTATGAAAAATAAAGCAATAGGTGCTGCCTCTACCCACAAGAACCATACAACAAACCCTCCAAGAATTGCTCCAAAATTGTTTCCTGTACCACCAACAATTACCATGACCCAAATTACAAATGTATATCTCATTGGTCTATAACTCCCTGGGGTAAACAGTCCATCATTAGTTACCATCATAGCTCCAGCAATACCCACAATTGCTGAACCTAAAATAAATATGAATAAATGTTGTTTAACTACATTCTTACCCATTGCGCTTGCAGCTTCTTCATTATCTCTTATTGCTCTCATCATTCTACCCCAAGGGGAGTAAAGAGCCTTTTGTGTAATTATTAGTAAAATTATAACTACAACTAAAAACATGCCTGCAAAACATAGTTTTACATAAACAGATGATGCATCAATAACTAACTGATTTAAAATATCCTGTCTCTCCGACAATGAATTTGCAAGATCTAATTTTGCTGAGTGAAATTTTTCTACTAAATTTATAAACCAAGGAGAAGTTTGTAGGTCAATTTCATAAGGAGCTGGTCTTTTTAAACCAATAACATTTTTAACCCCTCTTGCTAACCAATCTTCATGTTTAATAATGGAAACAACAATTTCAGCTATCAATAACGTTGCAATAGCTAAATAATCTGCTCTTAGTCCTAAAGCAACTTTCCCTACAATAAATGCTAGCCCAGCAGCAAAAAGTCCTCCAACTATCCATGAGGATAAAACTGGTAACCCAAGTCCTCCAAGAAAACCTGTCTTCGCTGGATCAACAGCTTCTATTTGTTCAATTGCAGGTCCAGCAATTATTTTTATTAGAATTAATCCAACAATAATTATTCCAGCTACTAAGTAATTTCTTTTATTAGATTTTTGAATATTTTTTAAAATATACGTTGTAGAAAAAATCATTAATATAATTATTCCTAGGCAAGTCATCATATTAACTCCACCCACGCTCCAAGCTTCAGGTACAGGTGCAACAGATACTAATACAACTGCCAAACCACCTAATGCTGTATAACCCATGATCCCAAAGTTTATTAAGCCAGCATAACCCCATTGAATATTTGCTCCTAGTGTCATTACTGCAGAAATCATACAATAATTAAATATTGTTAATGCGATAGACCAAGACTGAAAGATGCCAACTAAAATAATTAAAAGTAGCATTATAGAATACGCTATAATTATATTTAAATAATTCCTCATATACGTTTTCCTTCAAATATGCCTGATGGTCTAAATATTAAAACAATGACTAGTATCGAAAATGAAATCGCAAATTTATAATCGGTTGATAATAATTGCATCAATGAATTTGGTTCTAAAGACTCTGGCAAAATATAAACTAAAAATCTTTTATATGCATAAGTCAAAAATATTTCAGCAAACGCGATAACATAACCGCCAAAGAATGCTCCATATGGATTTCCTATTCCTCCTACTATCGCAGCAGCAAAAATGGGTAACATATTATTGAAATATACGAATGGTCTATAACTTTTATCCAAACCATAAAGAATTCCACCAATTGTTGCTAATATTCCAGCTATAATCCAAGTAATTAAAACCACTTTTTTTGGATCTATTCCAGATAGGAGAGCTAAATCCTCATTATCTGAGTAAGCCCTCATACTAGTTCCAGTTTTAGTTTTATTTAAAAACCAAAACATAATAGCAACAACAATTATAGTAACCACAATTGTTATCATTTGTGTAGATTTAATTGTTAAACCTTCTGCAAGACCTGTCATTTCTTTAAATTCCGTTGCTTTTAAAATAAATTTTTCACCATCTAAGAATCTACGATCAGTAGGTCCAATTATAATTCTTATTATCGCTTGTGTTACAAACATTACACCAACACTGACCATTGCAAGCATAACTGGCGGACTTTTCTTAATTCTGTAATACTTAAATACTGTTTGATCAATTATCAGCATGTATAAAATCATCATAAAAATTGCAAAAGGAATAGTGAGCAAAGCTGTAGGCAGAAAACCAAAATTAATTCCGATAGATTGGAAGTAATAAGTCAAAAGTACAGCAAACATTGTACCAAATGACATCATGTCCCCAGTTGCAAAGTTAGCAAATCTTAAAATACCGTATATTAATGTTACAAAAATTGCTCCAAGAGCTAATTGAGAACCATATGTCAAGGCTGGAATAATTGTATAATTCAATAAAACTATTACTGCATTAATTAAATCCATACTAAGCTCCTAAGAAAGATCTCCTGACTTCTGGATCATTTAATAATTCCTTGCCAGACCCCTCAAATTTATTTTCCCCAGTTACAAGAACATATCCTCGATCAGAAATGCTTAAAGCCTGTTTTGCATTTTGCTCGACCATGATGATTGCTACTTTTGTATTTTTAACTCTAATAATATGTTCAAACAATTCATCCATTACTATTGGGGAAACACCTGCCGTAGGTTCATCTAACATAAGAACAGATGGTTTTATCATTAAAGCTCTTCCCAAAGCTACTTGTTGTCTTTGTCCACCTGATAATTGTCCAACAACTTGATCTTTTTTTTCTCTTAGGATTGGAAATAGATCATATATTTCCTCGATAACATTGTTTACATTATCTTTTCTTAAAAAAGCACCAACTTCTAAATTTTCTTTTACTGTAAGTTCTGCAAAAACATTTCTAGTTTGTGGAACAAATGATATTCCCTTTTTAACTCTATCTTGAGGAGATAGTTTAGAAATATCTTCTCCATCAATTAAAATATTGCCCGATTTTAGGTTTAACAATCCAAGCATTGCCTTCATTGCTGTGGATTTGCCAGCTCCATTTGGTCCGAGAATAGCAACTATCTCTCCCCTATTAACATTTATAGAGCATGAGCTAATTATATCAGGACCATCACCGTATCCTCCTGTCATTTTATTTCCCTCAAAAAATGCCATTCACTTCTTTCTACCTAAATAACTATCTATAACTTTTTCGTTTTTCTTAACTTCTTCTGAAGTTCCCTCAAAAAGAACAGAGCCTTCTGACATTACAATAACTGGATCACACATTCTGCTTATAAAATCCATATCATGTTCAATCATACAAAAAGTATAGTTTTTTTCTTTGTTAAGTCTTAAGATTGCTGTGCCTAAATCTTTTAATAATGTTCTATTTACTCCTGCCCCTACTTCATCCAATAATACAAGTTTTGCATCAACCATCATGGTTCTTCCTAGTTCTAATAACTTTTTTTGACCTCCAGACAAGTTTCCAGCACGTTCATTTGCTAGATGTTTAAGATTTAAAAACTCAGTTACTTCGTATGCTTTTGCTCTTATTATATCCTCTTCTTTTTTAATTAAATTTGGTTTTAAAAGCGCATTTAATAAAATTTCACCAGACTGATTACCAGGTACCATCATTAGATTTTCAAGAACTGTCATATTTGAGAATTCATGAGCTATTTGAAAAGTTCTAAGTAAACCTTTTGAGAAAAGCTCATGAGATGGAACATTTGTTATATCTTCTTCATCAAATATTACTTTTCCATCTGATGACTTAAGATTGCCTGCTATAAGATTAAATAAAGTAGTTTTGCCTGATCCATTTGGACCAATTATTCCAGTAATTGAACCTTCTTTTATTTTTAATGAGCAATTTGATACAGCAGCCAAGCCACCAAAATATTTTGATAAATTATCTATTTGTAGAATATTAGACATTTATTACTTATAAAATTATGCTTTATTTAATCTTTTAAGAATACTATTTAAAGTTTTATTAGTAGCTTTATAGAAGCCTGCTCTTTTTAATTCATTTACACCTTGCTCATTCAATCCTTTTGGTGTTTGAGAGTCTTTGACAAGTATTTTTAAATCTCTCTTTGAGTTAACCACAGCATCTTCAGAAAGCGCTAAAAAAAGTGATGTTATATATCTCTGAGCTTGGTCTTTTTGAATTCCTTTTTTATTTAACCATTCAGACATTGTTCTTAATAATTCATAAAAAGGTGCCATCATTCCAGATGTTGACCAAAAATTTTTAGATAATTTTTCATTTTTAATTTCAATCACTGTTCCAAGATTTTTAAAAAACTTCTTAATTTTCTTGTTTGGTGGAAAAATAGGAATTGGTCCCTTTTTAAGAGAAATAGGAGGTAAAGGAATCACTCTTGAAATATTTGCTTTTACTTTTACTGCCTTTTTAATATTTTGAAGATTCATTGTTGATATGAAACTTACAATCACATGACTTTTTTTAAATTTTAACTTATGTATTATTTGATTAGCAACAGTAGGAGTTACTGCTAGAAAAATCCAGTTACAGTCATTAACAATATCTTGATTATTTTTTGCAATATAAATTTTTTTGAAACTTTTTTTTAATTGTTTAGAAATTTTTTTATTTCTTTCGGATACAATAATTTTAGAATACTTGATTTTAGAATTACATATACCCGTCACCACTGCTGAAGTAATTTTGCCAGTTCCTATAAATCCAAGTTTCATTAGTGTATTTTCTACACTTAATTGTTAAAAAAGGAACCTCTTATTCTTAGTAATTCTCTTGATAAATTTTTATTTTCTTCAAAAGGTTTTCGACCATGTAGCCAAAAATAATTATTCGCCACAACAGCGCTACCAACTGGTAAAGATGTGATTATCTTGTTTTTACTACCCTCAAGAGCATCAGATAATCTTTGTAAAAACAATCCTTGATCCATATTTTTCGGTTCAGGAAATTGATCGATGTAAGAAATAATAGGTTTTCCATCACTATCTTTAGAGAACACAGGGTGTTCAACTTTATAATCAATATTTTTACTTTTTGGAGATCCCCAAATAAAATTTTGTTGTCCAATTTTATCATCTGAGAGATCAGATAAATGTTCCCAATCATCTAGATGTAGTAAAGCAGTCTCTCCACCAATCACATTCTCCTCCTCGAGCTTTGACATTAATATCCAATCAGTTATTTCTCGAACATATGTTCCATCAGTATGTAAATCCATATTTATATAAGCCTTACGAAGATACGAGTCGCTATTATCTTCATGTTTAACGTGAAATCTTGCATAGTATTTTCCAGCCATTGAGTCGTGATTTGGATTTCCAATTAAATGAGTTATTGCAGTTGATAGTTTAACTAAAAATGTTTGATCTATTTTAGAAGACTTATTTTTTGGACCAATGATAAAACAACCGGTATCTCTATCTTTAATAATTTCGTTTAAAAAATTACTTAATTTATTAGATGCAGTTTCATCTAAACTTTTTGCAATAGTGAATCTTGTAAATGGTTTATACTCTAATGCTGTAATATTAAATTTTTTAAATGGGAACACTAATCGATCTATAATCTGATCATCAATTTTTATATTTATAATCCTATTAGATTTTTCATGATATGTAATTTCAAACCCATCTAATTTTAAAAGATTTTTCACAGATTTATTTATTACAAGTGCCTATGGAATCAGGACCACACACTTCTCCATTTGTCCATGTCGCCCCTATTAGATTTGCACCTTCAAAATTAGCATTCAAAATATTTGAAGATGTAAAGTTTGCCTCCATTAAATTAGAATTTTGAAAGTTTACATCAATTAACGTTGCTCCCATAAAATCTGCTCTTGTTAAGTTAGCGCTAGTGAAATTTGATTGTTCAAAATTTGCACCAGTTAAAGTGGACTCGTATAAATTTGCTCTTATAAATGAAGATTCTGAAAAAGTGCCAAAAGCTAAATTAGAATTCATCATTATGCTTTTATCCAAATTTACTTGAATAAAACTGGCAAATGAGAGATTAGAGTTAGGAAGAAAGCTTCCTTGCAGATCCTGACCATCTGAAAATTTACATTTAGTATAATCTACTCCATCAGTTATAGGATCATCACATCCAGCATTTACATTACTAGAAAGTATTAGAAAAAATATAATAAAAAAAATTTTTTTCATACCACAAAACTATTTAAAGTAGCTAAAATTATAGCAGATAATATTGTTGGATAAACTAAATTTCTTTTAGTGACATAAAAAATTAATATTGATAATAAAATTACAATTATCCTTAAAATATAATGCACATCCGAAAGATCTCCAGATGGGAAAATTAACATTCTTGAGATTAAAGCTGCTAGAGTTGAATATGCTACACAATTAAACCATTTATAAATTTTAGATGTCTCTCCTATCTTTTCTGAAGTTAAAGCACCAAGAAATCTTGAAATATAAGTTGCAAGAGAAGTTACTAAAATTGCAAAAACAATATTAGCTGTCATAAACCTCTCCTATAAAGTAAGCAATTGAACCAGCTACCAATCCACCAAGTAAAACACTCCATTCTGGAGAAAAAAAATAAAAAATTGGACCCAAAAATGCGCCCAGGATAATTGCAGAGGAAAGTTGTATAGTTTTCATAACCCCAATCATTGCACACATAAAATAAATTGGATTTACTATCGCAAGTCCAATTATCATATCTTTGCTTAAAAAGTCGGCAGCATAAAATCCTAATACTGTTGAAAAAATGGCAATTAGCCAAGTGGCTGTTCCTATACCAATCCAAAAATCAATTCTATATTTCCTGTCAATTTCCTCATAATTACTTTTTAAAATCAACCAAGATGAAACAGCTACAAAGTGACAAGATAAATAATATTTCCATCTAGGTTGGCTATCATGTTTAAGTAATGGCATAATTGAAACTGTCATTGGAAATAGTCTAGAATTTACCAACCATACTGCTAAGAAAATATTTACAAGAGACGCACCAATAAGCATTGACTCTGCCATCACTAATGATCCTGGAAGAGCGTAAGTTAATAATGTTGAGAAAATACTTTCTTGTATATTAAACCCTAAATTTTTTAATAAGGCACCTATAGCAATGAAGCTAGCGCCTAATGCAATTGCTGGACTATCAAATTTTTTTGAGCAGACTATTCCTTTGATAAAATATTTTAGGTTTATCATTAGCCGCCTAAGAATAGACGGCCGACATCTGGATTATTTAAAAGATCATCTCCTTTACCTGCAATAGCTGTTTCTCCTGAAACTAAAACATAACCAATATCAGCAAACTCTAAACCTTTTTTTGCATTCTGCTCAACCAATATAATTGTTTTTTTCTCATTTTTTTGAAGATCATCTAAAATTTCAAAAACCATTTGAATGTATCTAGGCTCAAGCCCAATTGATGGTTCATCAACAAGCAAGATAGAAGGTTTCATAACTAAGGCTCGAGAAATTTCTAATAGTCGTCTTTCTCCACCAGATAATACTTTAGCAGGTTGATTTCTTCTGTTTCTTAATCTTTCATATTTTTGAAGAACTCTCTCTGCTTCTTCAAAAGATTCTTCTGTTTTATCTTTAATGTATCCACCCATTAGAAGATTTTCTTCTACAGTCATATCTGGAAAAACCGAATTATCCTGTAGAATATATGCTATCCCCTCAGACTTAAGTTTTTCTGCAGGGCTGAGGTTAGTTATTTCTTTTCCATCAATCTCTATTTTTCCTGAAAAGATATTTGTAAAACCATATATTGAATGAAGTATAGTTGATTTTCCTGCACCATTTGGACCAATCAAACAAAGAGATTGTGCTTTACTTACAAACAAATCAAAATTGTGTAAAATTTCCATCTTACCATAACCAGCTGATAAACCCTTGATAGTTAAGTGAACATTTTCAGATGATAGTTTTTTTAAATCCTCTGCTCCAGGAGCTTTACCAAGAACTTCATATTGATTTGCCATTATTGAGCTCCTAAATAAGCGTCTATAACACGCTTGTCATTTTTAATTTCGTCAGGTGTACCATTTGCAAGCATTTTTCCATGTGCAAGACAAAAGATGCTTTCAGCTAACTGCATTATTACTCTCATATTATGCTCAATAACAAGGAGTGTAATTCCAAAATCTTGATTAACTTTTATTAATCTGTCTATAATTCCATTTATTAAAGTAGGATTGATACCTGCAGTCGGTTCATCCAGCAATAACATCTCAGGCTCATTCATTAATGCCATTGCTAATTCTAATAACTTTTGCTGACCAAATGATAAATCTCCCGCTCTTAGTTTTCTTTTTTGATATAAACCAACAAAATTTAATAAATTTTCAGCTTTTTCAGTAAGATTTTGTGGTATTTGGGAAAATATAGAAATTAAACTTTCATCACTCGCTTTGTGGCTGATAAGCATATTATCTACACAATTTAGTTTTCCATATATTCTTGTTTGTTGAAAAGTTCTTAACAAGCCAAGCTTAGCTATTACTGGAACTGGTAATTCGGATACTTCTTTACCATTAAATTTAATTGATCCTTGATCTATAGGATATGTTCCAACTATAGAATTAAACAATGTAGTTTTTCCAGATCCATTTGGACCAATTAAACCTACAATTTTTCCTTTTTCAACTGACATGGATATATTAACATTAGCCTTAACACCTCCAAATGACTTACTGACATTGTTTACCTCTAAAATACTCATTTAAGTGTGACCTGTGCTTTCCGATCTGCTTCATCCACAACTTCACCAAATCTTTCTGGATACTTTTCTCTCAACCAACCCATAATCCCCTCTGGGAAATAAATAACTATTACAACAATCAAAACCCCAAGAGCAACATACTGCCAACCTAAGAAGAAAGTCCAAAAACCTTCTTTAAATATATGAAATAAAGTTGCACCAATTACTGGGCCCCACAATGTTCCTTTTCCTCCAAGTATGGCCATCAAGACCATGAATACTCCCATTTCTCTTCCATCAAATGCTACATCGGTTGAGTCTATATATCCAACTAGTCCTCCCATAATACCTCCTGCCAATCCACAGAAAAACGCAGAGATCATCCAACCAATAATTTTATATTTCATTGTTTGTATACCCATTGCTTCGGCTTTATCCTCATTATCTCTTATTGCATTAAGAACTAATTTAAATCTTGTTGAATAAATTGCTTTAACTGCAAGGAATGTGAATACCAATACTATGAAACTACAAAAATAGAAAAACTCACCTCTTGCTTCTAATCTATCAACATTAGGAAACGGTGGTGTTGTAAAACCTTGTCCAGCTCCAATTATTTCTATTCCACCAGAAATTTCTCCAGCCGCAACTCCTAAACCTAATGTGCAAATTGCAAAATAATGTCCCCTTAAACCTAAAATAGAATATCCTATAAGCCCTGCGATTATTGCTGGAACTACTGCAGCAACAGCTAAGCCAACTGCAAAACCTTGAAAAAATTGAGCAGGAGTATGAACAAAAGTTTTTTCTCCACCTCCCTCGGTCCACTCTCCTAGAGGAAAAAACATTCCTACTTGAACTGAGGCGCATAAATACATTCCCAGTCCATAAAATAAAATATTTCCAAAAGTGTTATAACCCATTTCACCACCTTGGACGTTCCAAGTGATAGCCAGAATTATTAATATACATAGAATTGATAATTGAACTTTAAAAGCTGGAAAAATAAAAGGTGCAGCAATACCAAATATTAGAATAGTTCCATATAAAATAATATTTTTATTCATTATTTTAAATATTCTCTTTTTCTTGATAGTTTAAATCTTCTGTAAACCAATATTAAAACTAGTAATAAAAATACTGAACCAATTCTAAATTCTGTTCCTAAAATATAATCTGCAAACTCTTCAAATACCCCAAGACCCATTCCTGACATTGCAACACCAGGTAAATTTCCTAGTCCAGCAACAATTACTATCATGAAAGATCTTATTGTATACGGTAGACCCATATAAGGGTGTATCGTGAATGTAATAGAAATTAGCGCTCCAGCTACTCCACAAAGAGCAGCATTAATTCCAAAAGTTGCTGCGTAAACTTTTTCAGTATCTACACCTAATATTTTTGCAGCTCTGGCATTTTGAGCGGTTGCTCTAATAGCCCTTCCAAGCTTAGATTTTTTCATATAAATCACAAGTCCAATGGCAAACACAATACTTATAAATGCTGAAAAAATCTTTGAATTTGGCAACGTAACAGAATTATCAAACAGCATAGTTGTTCCATATCCAGAGTTTGCAAGAACTACATCTGCACCAAATGCAAAATTCATTAATTGCATAAATAAAATGCTTATTCCAAACGTCGCTAAAATCGAAATGAATAAGTCTCTATCAACAACTTTGTTAATAACTAATTTGTAAATAATTACTCCAACAAAATACATTATAATTGGCGAAACTATCACTCCCCACGCGGGATGAATTCCATACAGATACATAAAGTATGCAATGTATCCTCCTAATATAACTAAATCGCCTTGAGCAATATTTATAATATTCATAACTCCCCATTGAAGAGCCATTCCGTAGGCGATTAACGCAAATAAAATTCCAAGTAACAAACCATCTAGTACGGCCTGTAAAGTTAACATCGGAACTTGGAAAATTAAAAAATCCATAACTTCTAAATGCTATATAAAAAAAAGCCCCCTATTACTAGGGGGCTAATATTATTTTTAATTATCTTTCAGACCACTTAGGAATTGGGTGAATTAATTCAGCTGATGCCCATTTTAATGGAGCTACAACTTTATTTTCACATTTTCCTGCGTCATCACACATCACTTGGAAAAGTACCATTGGTTTGTCAACGTTCTGACCACCTTCGGCAAACTTAATATTTCCATAGAATGTTTGCATATTAGTAGCTGCAAGAGCATCTCTTACTTTCTTTTGATCAAAAGTATTTGCTCTTTCAAATGCATCTTTAAATACTAACAAAGCAGCTGATGATTCTGCTGATTGGTATGGTGGATCATAACCGAATAATTTCTCAAAGTCGGCAGCATATGTCATGCCATCTTTGAAAAAATCATCTTTGTAAGTTAATGTTTTATGCCACTGAGATGCACATAAAGCGTACTGTGAGTTCTTACCATGTTGCTTAGATAATTTAGCAGCATCACAGTGTGTCATTGCTAACATTGGAACATCAACTTTCATTTCAGCTATTTGTCTGATTGCAGTTAATGCACCTTTTGTATGGCCTGATACAACTAATACATCTGGCTTAACAGCTTTAACTTTTGCTAAAGTTGCAGCCATATCATTTAGCTCTTTTGGTAGTTTGTCATCAATTATAATTTTAGATCCAGTTCTCTCTGCTGCATCTAGAATTCCTAATCTAACGTCCTGTGAGAATGCATCCTGCTCAAAAGCTTGTGCAATTCTTACACCTTTTCCACCATTCAATGCTACTGCTGTTTCAATTGCAACATCTAAATATAAGTTTGCTGGTGCAAGCACTGCAAATAAATATTTATAACCTTTTGTAAATAAAGATCTTGATGCACCATTAGCTTCTACCATTGGAACACCATATTTCTCAGTTACAGGTGCAATTGCTTTTGTTAAACCTGAACTATATGGCCCAAGCATAAACTCAACACCGTCTTGTGAAATTAATCTTTCTGCAAGTTGTGCTGCTCTTTTTGGATTTGACTCATCATCGTAATAGATAATATCAAACTTGTAAGTTTTTCCTCCAACTTTAACACCACCCATCTCGTTTATTCTATCAACGGCCATATTATAACCGTTTTGAGTGTGAACACCGTTAGATGAATATTTTCCAGTTAAAGAAATTGCGGCACCTAAGATAATTTTATCACCAACAACCTTTGCAAATGAAACAACTGAAGTTGAAAATAAAATTGCTATTGCAGAAACAAATGTAATTATAATGTTTTTAATTTTCATTTATCTCCTCTTATTAATTAATTAATTTAAACCATATTAAACTAAGAAATCAGTTTTTTTTCAAGTAACAGTAGTATCGCATTAAGGGTCAATATTGTTGCATAAATGCAATTATGAGAGCTATAACAATTAAGACGCACGCAGAAATTGTGTTTATGACCTTTGCTTTTGCTTTAACCCACATAATCATTTTATTTGCTAAGACTGCATAACCAACTAAAGATAAAAAATCTAATATTACATAAGTTGTTATTAAAATTAAAAATTGTGCAACATAGTTTGAATTAAAATCAATGAATTGAGGAAAAATAAAAGGAAAGAACATCCAAGCTTTAGGACTTGTCCCCGCAACTAAAAAACCATCTTTAAAAAATGATAACGAACTTTTTTGCAAAGTTTCACCTGAGTTAATGTCTTTAGGTTTAGATTTGTAAATATCGAATGCCAGGTAAAGTATATAAATTACACCAAACCATTTAAAAAAATTTAATAAAGTAGAATTATCAGAAATAAAAGAGCCGATTACAAAAATTACAAGACATGCTTGAATAATATTTGCGGTAACATCTCCTAATGCAGTCCAAATACAATTTCTAACACCATAATTCATGGAATATGAAATGATAACAATTCTAGGAGTTCCAGGAGTAATAAACATGAACAAAATAATTTGAAGAAAAAGGAAATAATTTAAAGGAAGCATGATGGATAGTCCTAAAAAACCGGGAGCTAAAGATGGCTAGATAGGACTATCTATTAGTGATAATATCATAGGTATATAAATTTGCATTATTTATTTATTTCAAGATTGCTGGAATTTTATGAAAAAAAGTCACAGGCCCACAACCAGAGTTAAAAATCCTGAACCAAAACCTGGTAGTCCAGACTGGGTCATTTGGGCAGCATGGGCAGATAGAATTACATTTGAAGACATCGAAAAAAAAACTGGAAAAACAGAGTCTGACGTAATCAAGATAATGAGAAGAAATTTAAAACCTTCATCTTTTAGGTTATGGAGAAAAAGAGTAAATTCACAAAGCATTAAACATAGAAAAAAGTTTGAATATTCAAGAAAACAAATAAGAGTTAAGATAAAGAAAAATGAAATTCATAACTGGTAAAATCAAAAAATATAATTATATCTAAAGCATGAAAAATATAACAATGTATTCAGGACCAATGTGTGCATTTTGCGATGCTGCAAAAAGATTATTAAAAAGAAATAATCTTGAATACAAAGTTATTGATGTATCCACAGGTCCAGAGCTTAGAGATGAAATGATTCAAAAAGCTAATGGGAGAAGAACAATTCCTCAAATTTTTTTTAACGATGAACATATTGGTGGTTATCAAGAACTAAGAGACCTAGAAAAAAATGGTCAACTAGAAGAATCTTTAAAGTAAATTAATTCCAATCAATTAAACCTAATTGTTTTTTTGCTAATTCACTTAAGTCATTAACTTTGACTCTACCTTTATAATTTACTTCGTAATCTTCAGGAGCAAAATCAGGTGGACTTTTACCCTCAATAAATTTTTTGGATTGTTTTTTTATGTAATCAATATTTTTTTTACAATAAGGTGTTGCTCCAACATAAATAACGTTTGAGTAATTTTTGCCTTGATGTTTTTCCTCAACTGCATGTACTACATCTGGATGCCACCAAATAGTATCTCCCGGTTTCATTTTTGGAATTGAGATTAAACCCTCTAACAACAAACTATGATATTTTTCATTTATCGATAAAGCTTTTCCTGCTTTTGATCCACATAATTCATTTTCAGGAACATCATCTAATAAAGCTCTTGTTAAAATGTATGACATTCCTTTTGCGATAGGAATTAATTGTAAAGTTCCATCATTTGGACCTTGTTCTGTTAAGGCAGTCCATCCTTGAAATGTTCTAAATACATGTGCTACTGCAGGAGATTCAAATTCAATTGTTTCATCTCTATATCTAGCATCAAATGGATTAAAATTTTCGAAATTGTCTGAAAAAATATCATTGTAAATTTTTTGATATGCTTTATCTGTCCATCTTTCAATAGATCCAGCATCACAATGTGGAGATAAACCTAAAGTATCATCCCCTGGTTCTCTTCTTCTTACTCGATCTGCATAAACAAGTTCTCTATTTGGATCAAATACATTTTTACCCTCATAACTATAATTCCAAAAATTGTTCAACCATTTTTTAACGGTTTCCATTTCTTTAGAATGTCTTATTTCTGATTGAGCTTTAGACCAATACAAACCAAAAATTTGAGGTTTTCCTGATTTTAGGTCACTAAAGTATTTGTCTATACCAATCTTTTTTTTTTGGTCTTCAAAATAATTATTTTCCAAGACATATTTATCTAAATCTTCATTTAAATCTTTCACCTTGTTTTTATCAAAAACGTTTCTAATAATAACGCACCCACGTTTAAATACTTTATCTTTTATTGTGGTTTGATCCTTAGTTGAAATATCCTTAAATTCTATTTCAGGAATAATTGTATTTTTTGACTCTTTAATTATTTTAACTTCTTTTTGAATATATTTTTCAATTTTTTTAAAATTATTAAGAACGTTTTTTGATTTTTTTCTGAGCTTAATTTTTTCAGAAATAATCTTATTTTGTATTTCAATTAAATTCATTAATTGAAATCGATTATTTTGGTTTAAACACTAAGCACACTCCGTTATTACAATATCTTTTACCAGATGGCTGTGGTCCATCATCAAATATATGTCCATGGTGCCCACCACATTTTTTACAATGATATTCGGTCCTAGCATATCCAATATGATGATCAGTTTTAGTTTCAAATACATCAGGAAGAGACTCGTAAAATGAAGGCCATCCTGAACCACTTTCATACTTGGTATTAGAGTCGAATAATTTTGTTCCACAATTTGCACAATAATAGCTACCCTCTCTCTTTTCAAAATTTAATTCACTAGAGCCTGGAGCTTCAGTTGCTTCTTCAAATAAAACTTTTTTTTGTTGGTCTGATAAATTTGAGTTATTTTTTGTCATTTAAATATCTTGCACAATTTTTATGCAAACTTGCATGCAATTCAACAAGTTTTTCAAAATCTTTATTATAACCACCACCTAAAACTCCACAAATAGGAATTCTTCTCTTAAAAAAGTTTCTAATAACCATGTCGTCTCTCTTATTTATTCCTATATCAGATATTTTTAGCTTGCCTAATCTATCACCTAAATGAATATCAACTCCTGCAATATAAAATACAAAATCAAAATTAAAATCGTTTAAAAAAATTAAATTTTTTTTTAAAATATCTAAGTATTGTACATCTTCCATGTCTTGTTCGAGCTCAACATCTAAATCACTTTTTGATTTTATAGGAGGGTAATTTACTTTCGAGTGCATACTAAATGTAAAAACATTATTTTCATTTTTAAATATTTCTGCATTTCCATTACCTTGGTGAACATCAAGATCTAGAATGAGAATTTTATTAGCTAGTCCTCTATTTAAAAGATATTTTGCAGCAACAGCTACATCATTAAATACACAAAATCCTGCTCCCTCATCATATGTTGCATGGTGGCTTCCACCAGCAGTATTACAAGCTATTCCATAATTAATAGCCAATTTAGCAGCTAACACGGTTCCACCTGTTGCCACTAAAGATCTTCTCACGACACTATCAACTAAAGGAAAACCTATTTTTTTAACTAGTGTTTCTTCTAATGTTTTATTTTTAATTTTTAAAACATACTCCTCAGAGTGAACCTCTTTAAGTGTATCAATTGAACATGGCTCAGGTTTATAAAATTTTTTAACTACTTTTTCTTTTTTTAGAAAATTTGCTAATTCACCAAACTTTTTAATTGGAAATTTATTATCATCTCCAATCTTTGCTTCATAATCAGGATGGTTTACAACTGGTAATTCCACTTTACTTTATTTCTCTAATAGGCTTACCGGCAACACAAGCTTCTAAATTTTCAATCATTTGTGTATAAAAAATAGAATAATTTTCAGCTGTTACATAACCTACATGTGGAAGTAAAAGAGCATTAGGTATAAATCTTAATTTGTGACCTGCAGGCAAAGGCTCTTTATCATAAACATCAATTCCAGCACCAGCGATTACATTAGTTGAAAGTGCTATAATCAAATCATCTTCATTTACAATTGGTCCTCTTGAGGTATTAATCAAAAAGGCTGTCTTTTTCATTTTATCAAACTCAGCAAGTTTAAAACAATCTTTATATCTTTCTCCACCTTGTACATGAATTGATATGAAATCTGAATTTTGGATTATATCTTCTTTGCTTGAAGGCAAAACATCAAGCTCTTTACATTTATCTAAGCTAAGATTTTCACTCCATGCCATTACTTGCATACCAAATGCTTTTCCAATTTTAGCAACTTGAGATCCGACTTTTCCTAGACCGATAAGACCAAGAATTTTTCCTTTTAATTCAACTCCTACTGTTGTCTGCCAATAGCCTTGGTACATATTATCAACTTCCACTTTAATATTTCTAGCTAGTCCTAAAATTAAAGCCCATGTTAATTCACAAGTAGGATTTGAATTGATTTCAGTACCTGTAACAACAATTTTAGCTTTTTTTGTTGCTTCAAGATCTATGGCTTTGTTTCTCATTCCGCTTGTAGAAATGTATTTTAGTTTCTTCAGACTTTTAATAAAATTTGAAGTAATTGATGTTCTTTCTCTCATTATAAGTAGAGCTTCAAATTCTTTTAATTTTTCTATGGCATCGTCCTCGTTTTCAAAAGGTTCGCTAAAAACCTCAATATCAAATTTTGATGAAAGATTTTTCAAATCAATAAATTCTTGAGCAACGTTTTGATAATCGTCTAAAATAGCAACTTTAAGCATTTTGAGTTTTTTTATTTGAGATTGTGATACCAGCAATAATAAAAATTGCACCTAAGAAATGATAAAATAATATTTTCTCATTGAAAATTATCATAGCCATTATAGCACCTAAAATTGGCATCAAATGTAAAAAAACTCCTGATCTATTTGCGCCAATTAATTTTACGCCCTTTATCCAAAATAAAAACGAGATTAAACCAGGAAAAAAAACAACATAAAATAAAACTAAATAAAAAGAAGATTGTAATTTTATTGTGCTTCCTAAACTATAGTCGATAAAATACATAGGGATTAAAAAAATAACTCCAAAAGTAATAACGACCTGTAATAAGGAAATTGGAGATAAATTAAACTCCTTTTTTTTTAAGAGAGTTGAATATAGTGACCAAGCAAACATAGCAATCAATGCAAAAATATCTCCCTTATTAAATGATAAATTTAATAAATTGTTTAAGTTTGCCTTAGTTATTATAAACAAAACACCTGTAAGTGAGAGGAATACACCAGTTATTTGGAAGAAATTTGTTTTCTCAATTTTAAGTAAAGATGAAAATAATATTATCATAACTGGAACTGTGGATATCATAAGTACTCCAGTTATTACTTGGGTATGCCTCAATGAGTAAAAAAGGGCAGAATTAAAAACACTAACAGCCAATATGCCTAAAATTGAAAATAAAAAAATATTATCCAATATAATTTTTTTCTTACTAAGCAATTCCTTATAGGTAAATGGTAGTAGGACTATCCAAGCCAAAAACCATCTATAAAAATTTAATGATACTGGAGGTATATCAATAATACTTGCTGCTTTACCCACTATAAAATTTCCAGCCCAGAATAAACATGCTAGCACTAAGTATAAAGAAGCTAAATATATTGGGCTAGGTGTTTTCATGAAAAGAATTTAGTAAATCTGTTCTATTTTTTATAGCTTCTTTTATATTCTTTTCCTTAACATGTCCAAATCCTCTTATTTGATCAGGTATTGACGCTATTTTAACAGCTGTATCATAGTTTGATTTATTTATTTTTGATCCAATATCAACAATGGTTTGCTTATAATCTCTTATTAACTCTCTTTCTTTTTTTCTTTCATCTAAATAACCAAATGGATCAAATTTTGTACCCCTTAAAAATTTAAATTTTGAAAGCAATTTAAACACATTAAATAACCAACCACCAAATTTTATTTTTATTAATTTACCATCCACTTTGCTTTTTTTGCTGAAAATTGGTGGAGCTAAATAAAAATTATAATCAAAGTTTCCTTCAAAGTTTTTATTTATATCATCTACAAATTTTTTATTTGTCATTAATCTAGATACTTCATACTCATCCTTGTAAGCCATTAATTTAAAATAATTTTTTAAGACTGCTGTTGAGAATTGACTTCCATTTCCAACATTTTTATCTATCTTTTTCGCATAACTAACCAAATCGCCATATTTTTGAGCATATTTTGTGTTTTGATAGTCTTCTAAAAATTTTAATCTATTCTGATATTTGGCATCAAAACCCTCTAAGATCTCAGGTTCGTCTTTAATTATGCTATTTACTTCTTCTTTTAAATTTTTGTAGTGTCTACCAAATCTGAAGGCATCTATATTGTCTTTTACGCTTGCACCATTTAATTCAATTGCTTTTTCAATTGATGAAGCTGAAATTGGTATCAGGCCTGATTGATATGCAACCCCAACATTAAACATATTTGATAATATTGAATTTCCTAAGATCTTAGATGTAATTTTATTTGATGATATAAATTTAATATTCTCTAGTCCTACTATATTAATTAAATTATTTCGCATTTCCTCAAATGGTAAATAAAAATCTTTATCCCGTGTAAAATCTCCTGGCATTACTTCATCTGTATTAACTATTAGTTTTGAAATTTTTTTATCCAAAGTTTTTATTATTTCTAAATCATTTGAAACAAGTAAATCAAATCCCAAGAGTAAGTTTGTATCCCCGTACGATAATCTGATTGCTCCAACATCTTCTGGTTTTTCAAAAATTCTTAAGAAACTTTTTACAGCTCCACCTTTTTGTGCTAGCCCAGTCATGTCAAGAACACCAGACCCTCTGCCATCTATTTGAGCAGCTGTTGCAAGCACTGCTCCAATTGTAACAACACCGGTTCCTCCAATACCAGCAACCATTATTCCATAGGATTTATTTATTTTGGGTAGTATTGGATCCTCAATTTTTGAATTTATTTTATTTATAAGGGTTTCGTCGTAATTTTTTTTAAGTGATATATCACCCTCAAGACTTACAAAGCTAGGGCAAAACCCATCAACGCAAGTATAATCTTTGTTGCAAGATGATTGGTCGATTTGTCTTTTTCTTCCATACTCAGTCTCAACTGGAGCGATTGAAACACAATTAGATTGTATTCCACAATCTCCACACCCTTCACATAAATCTTTATTAATGAAAATTTTTTTCTTTGGTTCCTCTAATATACCTTTTTTTCGTCTTCTTCTTTTCTCTGCTGCACAAGTTTGATCATAAATTATTACAGTTGTTCCATTAACTTTGCTTAATTCAATTTGAACATCTATGATATTTTTTCTGTCATAAACTTTTGAATTCTTAGCAAAGCCTCCCGTGTCACCATACTTTTGAATTTCATCTGTAATTATTGCTATTTCTTCAACTCCTTCTGCCTCAAGCTGTTTGGACATTTGAGCAACTGTTGGCAAACCATCTAATGCTTGTCCTCCAGTTAAAGCAACGGCATCATTATATAAAATCTTAAATGTCATTTTAGTTTTTGCTGCAACTGCGTGTCTAATCGAAAGAATTCCTGAATGTATATAAGTCCCATCTCCCATATTTTGAAAAACATGGTCAGTATTACTAAAAACTGACTCTCCTACCCATGTAGCTCCTTCAGATCCCATCTGAGAAAAGCCCTCATTATCTCTTTCCATGTGTTCAACAAGATAAGCACAACTAATCCCAGTTATCGCTCTACTGCCTTCTGGAATTCTAGTTGAAGTGTTGTGAGGGCAACCTGAGCAAAAATGTGGGACTCTTTTTAAGGAAATATTTGAATTTGTTGACTCAGTTAAAGATTTCAATTCTTTTGAACAATTATTCACGTCATCTGGTAATTGAAGATATTTTATTATTTCGTAGACTTTCAGCCCAATCTCTCCTGGATCAAGAGCTCCAGACGAAACAAACAGATCGTTACTATTCTCATCTTTTTTTCCAATTACTTTTACTTTTAGGTTTTTATTAAATAAGATTTCTTTTACTTGTGTTTCAATAATTGATCTTTTTTCTTCAACTACTATGATTTTGTCCAAATTTTCCACAAAATTTTCAATTACCGTTTCTTCTAATGGCCAAGGCATGGCAATTTTAAGAAATTTGATTCCTATCTTATTTGCGATTTCTTTATTGATTCCAATTTTTTCAAGTCCAAGCTTAGTATCTAAGAAAGATTTTCCTGTACTAATTATTCCAATTCTAGGTTTTTCCGAGTCAAAAATTAATCTGTTTAGATTATTTACTTTACAATAATCTTTTACGTATTTTAATTTATGATGATGTAAGCGATATTCTTTTTCTTGAGCTGTATCTTTCAATCTTATATTTAATCCATCGGATGGATAATTTTCTTCGGAAATATCTTTAAGAATAACTCTGTTTTCATCTAAATCAACTGTTGCGCCTGAACTGACATTGTCATGAACACACTTAATACCAACCCAACAACCACTTTTTCTAGATAATTCAATTCCAATTATCCCATAATCTAATATTTCTTGAACACCACTTGGATTAAAAAAAGGGATCATTGCATCGATCATCGCAAATTCACTTTGGTGGGAAGTTGTAGAAGATTCGCAGATGTGATCATCTCCCATTAGAGCTATAACACCACCAAACTTCGATGTACCTGCTAAGTTTACATGCTTTAATGCATCCCCCGCTCTATCAACTCCTGGTCCTTTACCATACCAAATACCAAAAACACCATCATATTTATCTTTTTTTCTTAGATTAACTTGTTGTGTGCCCCATAGGGAAGTTGCTGCGAGTTCCTCATTAATTCCAGGTTGAAAGAAAATATTATTTTCATTTAAATATTTTTTATTTTTTATTATTTGTTGATCATAACCACCAAGGGGTGAGCCTCTGTAACCAGAAATATAACACGCTGTATTTAGATTCTTTTTTTTATCTCTTCTAGCTTGAACGATAGGAACTCTAACTAATGCTTGGGCACCAGTTAAAAATCTAGTACCTTCAATTAATTTATATTTATCCTCAAGTTTAATATCCACACTATATAACTTTACTATGCAAATCTGACTGAACTATATGGTTTTAAATCCATATTAGTATTTTCATTTGCAATCATCCCTGAAACTATTTTTCCAGATATTGCCCCCAAAGTCCATCCTAAATGGTGATGACCAAATGAATAGTATACATTTTCATAATTTTTTGATGGTCCAATCACCGGTAAAAAGTCTGGTAAAGTCGGCCTAAAACCTAACCATTCATCTTTATGTTCTGGTAAACCATCTAGCATTTCTCTCGCATTTAAAATTAAATTTTTAATTCTATTTTTTGATAGCGCATTTTCTAAACCTCCAAATTCAACAGTTCCCACTACTCTTAAACCTTGCTCCATTGGCGACATTCCAAAGCCTCTGTTTGAATTCACGACTGGTCTTGAAATCAAATGATCTAAGTCTTTAAAATGAATATGATATCCTCTTTCAGTATCTAGAGGAATTTTTTCATGTAATTTGTCTGTAAGTCTTTTTGAGAAAGCACCACATGCTATTACTAATTTATCAAATACAAATCTTTGTGTTTCAGATCTTAATACTGGTTTACCTTCATCGAAATTAACATCTTGAATATTTAATTTAAGAAATTTTCCACCTTTTTTTACAAAATTTTCAAATAATTTTACTAAAATTTTTTTTGGATTTCTTGCATGTCTTGCATAATCATAGAATACTCCCCCTGAGTAAATAGGTTTTAAGTTCGGTTCTAAATCATGTATTTCTTTCTTATTTACAATTTTTTGTTTTACACCGAGTTCATCTCTAATTTTAATTTCTAACTCTCTACTTTTTAAATTTTTTTCATTCCAAATATAAAGTATTCCATTGCTTTCTACCAAACCTTCTAGATCTATTTCGTCAAATAATTCATCATATGCAATTAATGATTGGTCTAAAATTTGGTGCATATATTTTGCAGTATGCATCATTTTATCTTTTGTACAGTTAACCATGAATCTTGAAAACCATGGGATCATTTTTGGTACATAATTCCATTTTAAAGCAAGGGGTCCTCGCGAACTCATCAACATCGCTGGCACATCAGACAAAATGTCTGGTCTGTTTAATGGAACTGATGCATAAGGTGAGAAATGTCCTGCATTTCCATAAGATGCAGCATTACCAGGCTCATCTCTATCAAAAAGTATTACCTGATATCCTTTTTTTTGAAGAAAAAGAGCATTACATACACCTTGGATGCCCGCACCAACGATTCCAATTTTTAGATTTTTATCAGACATCTAATAAATATAGATGGAGTTGGTTGAAATTATATATGATATTTGATCGCGGCTGATATCAAAATAGGTAATAAGTTTAATTTGATATTATTTCCCGGCTATAAATTTTACAACTCATCACAATACTTAAGCCGATCATAATAGAAAGCATTGATGAGCCTCCATAAGACATAATTGGTAATGGGGCTCCTACAATTGGCAATAATCCTACAACCATAGCTATATTCACAAATACATATAAGAAAAGAGCTGTTGAAAAACCAAAGCAATATAGTTTTGCAAAAAAACTCCTACAAGAAAACCCTATTTTGATAATCCTATAAATCATCAATGCATATAAAAATATTAGTAGTATTGAACCTATAAATCCAAATTCCTCTGAGAAAAGAGTAAATATAAAATCTGTATGTTTTTCTGGCAAAAACTCTAGATAACTCTGAGTACCTTGCAAGAAACCCTTTCCATGCATACCACCAGAACCAATTGCTATTTTAGATTGAATAATTTGATAACCTGCACCTAAAGGATCTCTTTCAGGATTAAAAAAAGTTAAAATTCTTGATTTTTGGTATGGTTTTAAAACTGAAATTATAAATGGCAAAGATACAAGGAGTAATAGACCAGAATAAATAAAATATTTTATGTTCAATCCCGCTAACCAAATTATAGCTATTCCACTACCTGCTATTAAAATAGCAGTTCCTAAATCTGGTTGAGTGATTACTAAATAACAAGGTATCAATAAAAGTATTATTGGTTGCAGCAGATATTTATAGCTTTCGATATCTACACTTTGTATCCTATGATAATATCTAGCAAAGCAAACAATAACTGCAATTTTCATAAGTTCAGATGGTTGAAGATTGAATACAAATAAGTTGATCCAACGCTTAGAACCAGAAGCTGAAATTCCAAAAAAAATAACCAACAACAAAAGTAAAAGACCAAATAAATAAAATATATAAGCATGTCTATACCAAGTTGAAACTCTTACAAATGACAAGGCCAAGAATAACGAGAAAAATGCAATTAATCTTATTAAATGATTTTTTGTATAAAACGAAAAATCTCCACTTTCTGTTGAATAAATTGAAAAAACGCTAATAGCTCCAATTATTAAAACTAATAAAATTAAAAAATAATCTACAGATTTTAATTTATCAACAAAAGAATAATTTGAATTTAAAGTTGAGTAGATCATTATATAATTTTAATTTCTTTCCTTATTATTTCTCTATCTTTATCTCTATCTATAATTTTTTTAATCAATTTATTTGCTAGAGGTGCTGCTGCTTTACTGCCAGACCCACCATGTTCAACCAAAACACTTATGGCGTATTTTGGCTTGTCATAAGGAGCAAATGCTACAAACAATGCATGATCTCTATTTTTATATTCAATTTCAGATGTATCTAAATCTAATTCTCTGTCCTTATCAGTGATTCTTCTTACTTGCGAGGTTCCTGTCTTTCCAGCATACCTATATTTTTTATCTACATGTCTTGATCTAAATGATGTACCAAATTGTTCGTTTGTTGATCCATACATTGCATCAAGAACAATTTTGATATTTTTTGGATTTTTATATAATTTTTCGTAAAAATTTATATTTTTATCTTTTAATATATTTGCCTTTGAGGGTTTATTTTTCTCAGACTCGATTTTTGATAAAATTTCTTCATAATTAAAATTGCTATTATAAATTATATTTGGTTTAATTTTAAAACCACCATTTGCTAGCTGAGCAGTCATTAAACAAAGTTGTAGAGGAGTTGTTTGTATATATCCTTGCCCAATTCCTGTGATAACAGTCTCACCAAGATACCAAGATTGCTCTAAAACTTGTTTTTTCCATTTAGTAGATGGAACGAGACCCTTTTTTTCTTCAGAAAAGATATTTTCTAGTACTTTTGAGCCTAAACCATATCTTTTGGCAATAATCGCTAACCTATCTACTCCAAGTAATCTTGCTACTTCATAAAAATAAATGTCACACGATTGCTTAATGGCATTTCTTAAGCTCATTATGCCGTGACCATTTTTTTTCCAGCAATGATATTTCTGACCATATAATTCATAGGGATGATCATGACCTTTGCATTTGATTTTGAGGTTAGGATTTATAATTCCGTATTCTAAAGCAGCAAGAGCTACTAGAGGTTTTATAGTAGAACCTGGCGAGTATAGACCTGCTATTGACTTGTTAACTAGTGGTCTTAATTTATTATTTTTAATCTCATTCCAATCTTTTTTATTTATACCGTATGTAAATTTATTTGGATCATAGGTAGGCGAAGATGCCATTGCTATTATTTCGCCACTATAAATATCCATAGCACAAATGGATCCAGCTTTATTTTCAAGAAGTTTTTGTGCGAGTTTTTGTGCCTCTATATCAATTGTTGTTCTAAGATTTTCTCCTTGAGTTTCTTTTTTATAACTGATTTCTCTAATTTTTTTTCCTGACGAGTTTACCTCATATCTTTTGATACCATAATTTCCAATTAATATTTGATCTGTTGAATTTTCTATTCCTATTTTTCCAACTTTCAGACCTGGAACAAAATTTTTCTCAATCTTTTCATTCTTTATTATGTCATCTGGGCTAGCATCGCCCACATATCCAACAATGTGAACTAAATCATTTGAATAAGGATAATACCTGGAAGTAGATAAAACTGGTTTCGCCCCCTCTATTTCATGTAAATAAAGATTTAATTTTGAGAATTTTTCCCAAGATAAATTTTCAGATACTACGATAGTATCCCAAGGCTTAATTTTCTGTTTTTTTTCGTAAATTTTACTTAATTCATCATCACTTAAATTAATTATATTTTTTAATTTAAATATAGAGTTATTAAAATCTTTTGTTTCATCTAAAGACAGATGAACCTGATAAACTCTTTTGTTGTCAGCAATTACATTATTATAAAAATCTGTAATTACACCTCTTTTAGGTGGCGTTTTCCACTCTCTAAATCTATTTTTATCAGATAATAACTCATATTTTTTTTTTTCAGATATTTGAAGGTTATATAATCTTGAGGTTATTAATCCTAACAAACCAACTTTTGCTGTTCCTAAAATGAAAAGTCTTCGATTAATAGTCTTATTTTTATCTAAATTATTATTTCTTTTTATCATTGCCACTCAATTGAACAATATTATCAATCCAACTTAATATTTTGGCAAGTAAAGGATATAAAAGAAATGTAGCAAATAATCCTAATAACAAGCTGTTATATATTATTGGGACATCAAATATAAAAACTAGTATAATATAATTAATTGATCCTGCAATTAAAATTGAAATTAAAAAAAATACCCAATCATAAAATAAATTTTGTAATATTATTCTAGATCTTACAAAACCAGTAATTATACAAAGTGATAAATACTCAATTGATGAGATACCTAAAGGATTATCTTGAATTACATCATTTAATATACCCGCTAAAAAAATGAAACCTAAGCCTAAATAATTTGGTTTTTTTAAACTCCAATAAAAAATCAAAAGGTAACTAATATTAAAACTTAGATTATGGCCACTATATGTAAAATTATATTTTGAGCTCAATAAAATAGAAACAATTAAAATAAGAAGAGGAAATATTGAGAGTATACTTGAATAAAATTTATTTGGTATGCTCACTTTTTGTAATAAACCTTCACAAATTCAATTTGTGTAAAATCTGAAAAGTATTTTACTTTTGCATAGTCATTATCAATAACTATTTTTCCAACAGGTATGCCTGAAGAAATTATTCCGTCTGCTCCAGACGTATAAACCACATTTCCATCTTTTATATTATTATTTTCCGGTAAATATTCAATTTTTCCTAACTTATTATCACCAGTTCCAGATAAAATTGCGCTGACAGCACCGGGTTCAATAATAACAGGAATTTTACTATTCAAATCACTTATAAGTAATATTCTTGAAGTAAGGTAGTTGCTGTCTACGACCTTACCTACAAAATATGAATTACTTCTAACCGCAGCACCCAATTTAATTCCATGCTTAAATCCTTTATTGATTAGCATGGATCTCAGATAAGGACTTTTTTGATCTAATAAAACTTTAGTGATATGGAAATCTTCTTTGTAAAGATTTTTTTCATCTATTAATTTTTTTAATCTTTGATTTTCTTCTTTTAAAAAATTGCTTTCAAGAATTAAACTTTTATTTTTTTTCTGCTCGATTTTGAGTTTTTCATATTCATCATACATATTAAGATGATCTATAAAAGAGTAATAAGTCTTCGTAATTGATTTAAAAGGAATTGAAGCAACATACGATGACTTTATAATTATGTCTTTTGTAATTAATCTTGCTTGATTTATTGGGCCAGATTTAAAATACTCTAAAGAAAGTATTATTATAGAGGTAATTATTAAAGTTAATAGTGAGAATTTTTGTCTATTTCTCTTTTTTAAAAAAACAGAGCGAGCAGATATAACAAAATCATCTCTGCCCATTTCTCTAGACATTTTAATTAATACTCAGTCAATACAGATGAAAAAGTTTCCGCTTGATCTAATGCTTTTCCTGTTCCAATTGCAACACAAGATAAAGGATCATCAGCAACATTTACTGGAAGACCAGTTTCTTTTGAAAATCTTTTATCAATGTTATTTAACAGAGATCCTCCACCAGTAAGAGTTAATCCCATATCAACTAAATCAGCAGATAATTCAGGTGGAGTATTTTCTAAAGCTTTTTTAATAGCTGACACTATATCTTTTAAAATAGGATTTAATGCTTCTGCAGTATCTTCCTCTGATATATTTACTTCTTTTGGAGTTCCTGACCTCAAATCTCTACCTTTTACTGCATAAGTGTTATTATTAGTTGGTATTGCTGTACCTACATCTTTTTTTATTTTCTCTGCAGTACTATCGCCAATCATCAAGTTGTACTCTTCTCTCATGTAATCTTTTAAGGCATTGTCCATAGCATCTCCAGCTACTCTTAAAGACTCTGAATATACAACACCACCTAAAGACAAAACTGCAATTTCGGTCGTACCTCCACCTATATCAACAACCATTGATCCAGTTGCCTCTGAAATAGGAAGACCAGCCCCTACTGCTGCTGCTATTGGCTCTTCTATTAAATTTACTTTACGAGCTCCTGCTGCAAGAGCACTATCCTGAATAGCTTTTCTTTCAACTGGTGTTGAACCAGTTGGAACACAAATTAAAATTCTTGGATTAGCTAACGTTTTTTTATGAACTTTTTTAATAAAGTGTTTGATCATTTCTTCAGTAACAACAAAGTCCGCAATTACACCATCTCTTAATGGTCTTATGGCTTGAATATTTCCTGGTGTTCTACCCAACATTGTTTTTGCCTCGTCACCAACTGCTAAAACTGATTTTTTTCCTTTATTGTCAACTACTGCAACTACCGATGGTTCATTCAATACTACACCTTTGCCCTTTAACACTACAAGTGTATTTGCTGTACCAAGATCTATTGCCATATCTTGACTCCATAACTTCTTTAAGTTGCTAAACATTGCCATTTATATACCTCTCATTTTTTGATTTTCGTAGTTTTGATTTTCTAAGTTTTCGCCTGGTGCAGTTTTATCTCTTTTAATAATCATCTTATTTAGAGAATTAATATAAGCATTTGCTGATGCAACTAAAGTGTCTGTATCTGCTGCTTGTCCAACTGTTGTTTTGCCGTTTTCCTCAATTTTTACACTTACTGTTGCCTGTGCATCTGTTCCCTCCGTTACAGCATGTACTTGATAAAGTTGTAAATTTACATCGTGAGGATAAAGTTTTTTTATACATTTAAAAATTGCATCAACTGGACCATCCCCAGTTTCTGAGGCTTTTTTAACTTCTCCAAAAACATCCAAAGTCATCTCTGCTCTCTGTGGTTCTCCTGTTCCTGCAAATACTTTTAAAGATTTTAGATTTATAGCGCTAACTTTGTTGTCAACTATAAGGCTATCATCTATCAGAGCAATTATATCTTCATCATAAACATGTTTCTTTTTATCTGCTAAAATTTTAAATTTTGCAAATGCATTATCAACAATATCATCAGTTAAATCTGGATATCCTAAACTAGTTAGTTTATCCTTAAACGCATGTCTTCCTGAATGTTTTCCCATTACTAATGATGTCTGTTTAACGCCAACACTTTCAGGAGTCATAATTTCATAAGTTTGTCTATTTTTTAACATTCCGTCTTGGTGTATACCTGCTTCGTGAGCAAAAGCATTTTTTCCTACAATAGCCTTATTATATTGGACAGGAAATCCTGTAGCATTTGATACAATTTTAGAAGCTTTACTTAAAAGAGTAGTTTCAATTCCTGTTTCAAAAGGCATTAAGTCTGGTCTTGTTTTCATTGCCATAACAACTTCTTCAAGAGCTGCATTACCTGCTCTTTCTCCTAATCCATTAATAGTACATTCAATTTGTCTTGCTCCTGCTTGAACACCAGCTAGAGAATTAGCAACTGCCAATCCTAAGTCATTATGACAATGTGTTGACAGGATTGCTTTATCTATGTTTGGTACTTTGTTTAATAAAGTTTCGATAATCTTTGTAAATTCAGATGGTATAGTGTATCCAACTGTATCTGGAATATTTATTGTTTTAGCACCACATTTTATTGCAAGTTCAACTGTCTTACACATATAGTCCATATCGGTTCTTGTCCCATCCTCACATGACCATTCTACATCATCAGTGAAATTTCTTGCATAAGTAACATTTTCTTTAATTGCCTCATAAACTTCATCCGGTGACTTATTAAGTTTATGCTTCATATGTAATGGACTTGTTGAAATAAACGTATGAATTCTAAATCTTGGAGCGTGTTTAAGAGCCTCATAACATCTATCAATATCTTTTTTTGAATGTCTTGCTAAACCTGCAGGTATTGATTTCTTTAAAATTTTACTAACCTCAGTAACAGCTTCAAAGTCACCGGGAGATGCTATTGGGAAACCAGCTTCTATTATATCAATACCAAGTTCATCAAATACTCTTGCTATTTGAATTTTTTCCTCAAGACTCATTGATGCACCTGGTGACTGCTCGCCGTCACGCATAGTTGTATCAAAAATGTAAACTCTATTTTTATCACTCATATTGCTATTTTATGCACTCGGCATAATACATGCTCACGCACAGATTGCAAAATAATTTGGTCTATTTCGACCAAAAATCAATATTAAATCTACTTCTTATCGCTATCAACAAGCTTCTTTTTAGAAATCCATGGCATCATAGCTCTAAGTTCAGCGCCAACCTTCTCTACAGAATGCTCTGCTAGTTTAGCTCTTGTTGCAAGAAAATTCTTTTGACCATTCTTGCATTCATCCATCCATTCTTTTGTAAATTTACCTGATTGAATTTCAGCTAGCACTTCCTTCATTCTTTGTTTAGTTTCTTCTTTTTTAATTATTCTTGGACCTGATTGATACTCTCCATATTCAGCGGTATTTGAAATTGAATAATTCATATTTGCAATTCCACCTTCGTAAATCAGATCAACAATTAATTTTACCTCATGTACAGTTTCAAAATATGCCATTTCTGGCTCATATCCTGCTTCGACTAAAGTTTCATACCCATTTTTTATTAACTCTACTAAACCACCACACAATACTGTTTGTTCTCCAAATAAATCCGTTTCTACTTCATCCTTAAAAGTTGTCTCAATTATTCCAGATCTTCCACCCCCAACAGCAGATGCATATGACATGGCTAAATCTCTTGCTTTTCCAGAACCATCTTGATGAACAGCAAATAAACAAGGCACTCCACCACCTTTTTCATATTCGCTTCTAACTAAATGTCCTGGTCCTTTAGGAGCTACCATAAAAACATCCAAATCTTTTCTAGCTTTTATAAGATCGTAGTGAACATTAAGTCCGTGTGCAAAAGCAATTGATGTTCCCTCTTTAACTCTTTGTTCAATATGATTTTTGTAAATAGCTGCTTGAAGTTCATCTGGTGTTAATATCATTACTACGTCTGCCCACTCTGCTGCATCGGACAAATTCATAACTTTTAAACCTTTTGATTCTGCTTTAGCAATACTGGATGAGCCTTCTCTTAAAGCAACTACTACTTCTTTAACTCCACTATCTCTTAAATTAAGAGCATGAGCATGTCCTTGACTTCCATATCCAAAAATTGCAATTTTTTTGTCTTTTATTAAATTTACATCCGTATCTTTTTCATAAAACATTTTCATAGCTATCTCCTTTAATTATTTAAACACATCTGATCCCCTAGTCATGGCAACAGCACCCGTTCTAGACACACTTACTAAACCAAATTTTGTTAAATTTTTTGACATTTTATCTATTTCTCTTCTTAAAGCTGTAATTTGAATTACTTTTGATTTTTTTGTTTCATCCAATACAACAGGATTGAAGTTTTTGCACGCTTTAAATGCTTTGATTAACTTTTCACTGTTAGCAACAAATTTAAATAGAGCCATTTCTTTAAAAATAACATTTTTATCCTCTCTTTTGAAATCTGCAACTTTATGTACAGGTACCAATTTTTTTAATTGAAGCTTAATTTGATCAACTACTTGAGGTGTTCCAGTTGTAACTATTGTAATTCTCGATATATTTTCCTTTTGATCTACCTCAGCAACAGCTAATGACTCTATATTATAACCTCTTCCAGAAAAAAGCCCTACTACTCTTGCTAAAACTCCAGCTTCATTATCTACCCAAACTACGATTATGTGTGTGTCATTTTTCTGTTTTTTTCCAGCTACACTATAAGCTGATTTTGAATTGACCATTTTAAACTAAAGTTCTTCCTTTTCCTGTAATTTTTTTTTCTTTTTGATCTTTTGGACCTAGTAACATTTGATTATGTGGTTTTCCTGATGGAATCATTGGAAAACAATTTTCTTGTTTGTCTACAAGACAGTCAAATATTACAGGTCGATCAGTATTTAACATTTCAATAATCTTGTCATCTAATTCTTCAGGTGTTTTTGCTCTTATGCCAACACATCCATAAGCTTCGGCCATTTTAACAAAATCTGGTAACGCAGCAGTATAACTCTCAGAATAATTTTTATCATGCAATAACTCCTGCCACTGTCTTACCATACCCATGTACTCATTATTTAAGATAAATATTTTTATTGGTAAATTATATTGAACAGCAGTAGACATTTCCTGCATTGTCATTAAAACTGAGGCTTCTCCAGCAATATCCACAACTAATTTTTTGGGATGTGCTATTTGAACTCCTACTGCAGCAGGCAAACCATATCCCATTGTTCCAAGACCACCTGATGTCATCCATCTATTTGGTTTATTAAATTTATAATGTTGGGCTGCCCACATTTGATGTTGACCAACCTCAGTTGTAATATAGGCATCTCTATCTTTCGTAAGTTCATATAATCTTTCAATGGCATATTGTGGTTTAATTGTCTCATCGCTACCAATATAATCTAAAGAACGTTTAGATCTCCACTTTTGAATTTTTTCCCACCAATTTGATATTTGATGTTTATTTGATTTAGAAAAATTCTTTTTTGATTTTTTTAAAGTTTTTAGCGTAGATGTTAAAACTGATTTAATATCTCCAACTATTGGTAAATCCACCTTAACATTTTTATTTATAGATGATGGATCAATATCTATATGAACTTTTTTTGATTTAGGTGAGAACTCATCAATCTTACCAGTTATCCTATCATCAAATCTTGCTCCAATATTTATCATAAGATCACAACTGTACATAGCATTGTTAGCTTCATAGGTACCATGCATTCCTAACATTCCTAAAAACTGATTATCATCAGCAGGAAAACAACCCAGACCCTGTAAAGTTGAGGTTATAGGAAATCCAGTTGCGTACACAAGTTCTCTTAAAAGTTCACTCGCCTTTGGTCCTGAATTAACTACTCCACCCCCTGTATAAAATATCGGTTTTTTTGCCTTACTAATTAATCCAATTAAGTCATCAATATTTTTTTGAGAAAAATTATCATGAGATTTGCCATTTAATTTTTTAACTTTTTGATAATTTTTATATTTTGTCTTTTGAAATTGTATGTCCTTTGGAATATCAACTAGTACTGGCCCTGGTCTTCCCGTAGTTGCTACTTCAAAAGCTTTGTGCATTATCTCTGGCAGATCATTTATATCTTTCACTAACCAGTTATGTTTAGTACAAGGTCTAGTAATTCCTGTTGTATCACACTCTTGAAATGCATCAGTTCCGATTAGATGAGTTGGAACTTGTCCTGTAATACAAACTAATGGGACTGAGTCCATGTAAGCATCAGTTAGAGCAGTAACTGCATTTGTAGCCCCAGGTCCTGATGTTACTAATAGTACTCCAGGTTTTCCTGATGATCTTGCGTAACCTTCAGCTGCATGTCCTGCACCTTGCTCATGTCTTACTAAGATATGTTTTATAGAATTAAAATTTTTTAACTCATCATAAATTGGAAGTACTGCTCCTCCTGGATATCCAAAAATATGACTAACGTTTTGATCTTCTAAACATTTAAATACAATTTCCGCTCCTGAATATAATTTTGGCATTCAGACAATCTAGCTGAAGTTGTGCTCATTGGTCAAGTTATAGTAGAGATAAATTATAATTTTTTTATAAATTTTGAGAGCTCTTTAGGATCAAATTTTTGCCAATCATTCATTTGACCTCTAGACCAAGTTCTCTGTCTTTTAGCGTATTGTCTTGTTTTTATTACAATATTTAGTTTCATTTCTTTCAATGAAGTTTTTTTATCAATAAAATCTTTTATCTCTCTGATGCCAATAACTTTATAAAGATTATTATCACTCTTTAAATTCAGCTTTTCAAAGTTTTGCACCTCTTCGACTGCCCCATCTTTTATCATTTGATCTACCCTTTTTGAAATTTTATTGACTAGTATCTCTTTAGGATAATCAATATAAATTTTTAAAAATTCATCTATTTTAAATTGTGATTTTGTTTTTTTATACCACTCAAAGATTGATTTTTTTGTAAAGTAAATCACTTCATAGGCCCTTAAAGATCTTTGAATATCAGTAGAGACTATTTTATTTTTTACAAATTTATCTAGTTTCAAAAGTTTCAAATAAAATTTCTTTTGACCCATTTGTTTTTGCTTAGATCTTATTTTATTTCTAATTGTCTTAGGAATTTTCGGTATCTTAACTAAACCATCTGTTAATGCTTTAAAGTAAAGACCAGTGCCACCAACCAGAATAGGTATTTTATTTTTATTTCTAATTTCTCTTATTTTTTTTTTAACTAATTTTAACCATTGACCGGTAGAAAATTCATTTTTTACACTTTGAAAGCCATATAAATGATGTTTGATTTTATTGGTATTTTCTTTTATGGGTCTAGCTGTTAATATTTTTAATTCTTTGTAGACCTGCATACTATCTGCATTAATTATTTCTCCATTCACTTTTTTAGCAAAATCAATTGCTAATTTAGATTTTCCTGATGCGGTGGGTCCTGATATTAAAATTATTTTGGACTTAAGGTCCATTTGACTATTTAAGCTTAACGCCTACGTATGTTCTCTGATTTTGATTATTATATATTGCAATCAATAAATTATTTTCGTCACTTCTTAATTTCAACTTAACTACGTTATCAAGATCGCCAATAGTATTAATTTTTTTTCTATTAGCTTCGACTATTATATTGCCTACCTGTAAGTAATTAATTGGACTTTCTTTATCAATTTTTGTTATTACAACGCCACTTGTTCCTTTTGGCAAGTTCCTTGACTCAATATCATTTTTATTCAATAAACGAACTTCTATTTTTAAACCATCAATTCTTGATACTTTAGGTTTTTCTATTACTGGTTTTTGCGCTTTGAAATCTTCAGATGTTTCTAATCTTCCAAGAATTATTTCTTTGGTTATTTCTCTTTTGTTTCTCCAAACTTTCACTGTAACTTTTTTTCCAACATCTGTCTCTGCCACAATCTTCGGTAATTCTTTCATTTCATTTATAGGTTTTCCGTCAAACTCTAAAATTATATCACCTGGTTTAATACCTCCTTTGTCTGAAGGACTATTTTCTGCAACACTTGCAACAAGTGCTCCTCTTGGTTTATCTAAATTTTCTGCGTCGGCAATTCCTTGATCAACAATTTGAATTCTAACCCCAAGCCAACCTCTTTTAGTTTCTCCAAATTCTATTAGTTGTTTAATTACTTTTTGAGCGCTATTAGAAGGAATTGCAAAGCCAATACCTATTGAACCTGATTGACCTAAAATAGCGGTATTTATTCCAATGACATCACCTGCCATGTTGAATAATGGGCCTCCAGAATTTCCTTGATTAATTGATGCATCAGTTTGAATATAATCTTCATATCTGGATAAACCTATGCTTCTATTTCTTGCAGATATTATTCCTGCAGTAACTGTGCCACCAAGACCAAAAGGATTTCCTATTGCTATTACCCAATCACCTATTCTTGCCTTATCTGAATTACCAAAATTTACTGGTTTAAATTTTTCATCTGACTCTATTTTTAAAACTGCTAGATCCATTCCTGCATCAGCACCAAGAACTTTTGCTTTATAATCTTTGTCACCATTAACTCTTACTACTATATCTTGTGCTCCCTGAATAACGTGGTTATTTGTAATCACTATGCCTTCCTCATCAATTATAAAGCCTGACCCTAATGCACTAGTCTGTCTTTGTTGTGGTGTACCAAACATATCCTCAAAAGGAGACCCAGGAGGAAATTCAAATGGAAGAGGGTTTGATCTTGTAGTAACCGTAGTTGTTGTTGATATATTTACAACTGAAGGCATCAATCTTTCTGCAAGATCTGCAAAAGATGATGGGATTGAATTTGCAAATGAGATAGAAAAATAATTAATTGAAATTAAAAAAACAGCAAAAATTTTTATTATACTTTTCATACTTTTAAATAACGAATTATTGCAAAACCAATTAAAGCAAAAATTAAACCACCTATTCTTAATTGTCTGTCTGCAATTAAATCTAATTTTTTTAACATATTTTTCATTTTTGATGGAAATAAGGCATACAAAACGCCCTCGATAAATAAGAAAAGACCAAAAGCTATGATCAATTCTCTCATTTAAAATAATTTTAACTAGTTTTCTTTATTTCCAAAAAATTTAAAAAACTCACTATCAGGTGATAGAATCATAGATGTTTCTCCACCGATCAGGGCTTTTTGATAGGCTTGCATCGCTCTATAAAATCCAAAAAATTCTGGGTCTTGTCCAAATGCATCTGCAAAAATTTTATTTTTTAGACCGTCTCCTTCCCCTTTCATTATCTCAGATTTTTTTTGAGCATCTGCAAGAATAACTGTAACTTCTTTGTCTGCAGTAGACGTTATTGTTACAGCCATTTCTGCTCCTTTTGCTCTAAATTCTTTTGCTTCTCTTTCCCTCTCAGTTTGCATTCTTCTAAAAATTGCATCGCTGTTTGCTTGGGGTAAGTCTGCTCTTTTAATTCTTACATCAACAATATTTATTCCAAAATTTTCAGCCTCATTATTTACACCTTGTTGAATTAAGGCCATCTGTTTAGATCTATCCTCGGATAGTAATGTTTGTAACTTTTGTTGACCTAATACGTTTCTTATTCTTGAATTTATAATCGTTGCTAATCTTGATCTGGCAACTCTTTCATTACCCACTGAAATATAAAATTTTAATGGATCAACAATTTGAAATCTTGCAAATGCATCAACAATTAAACGTTTTTGATCTGAAGCAATTACTTCTTCTGGAGGGGTATCTAAATTTAAAACCCTCTTATCTAAAAAAACCACATTTTGGATAAATGGGATTTTAAAATTAAGTCCTGGTTTTAATATTATTCTTTTTGGATCACCAAATTGAAGAACTATTGCTTGATTTACCTCTTTAACTATAAATATTGAAAAAAATAGTGTTGCAGCAATTAAAATAATTATTGGTAATATAAACTTTCCAGCTTTCATTAATTTGTCCCCGATTTTAATTCTTGTAATGGAAGATATGGCACCACACCTGACCCTGAGTCCTTATCTATTATAATTTTGTTTATATCTGCTAGGACTTGTTCCATTGTTTCTAAATACATTCTTTCTTGAGTTACATCTTTTGCTTTTGCATACTCTGCATAAATAGACAAGAACCTACTAGCTTCACCTTCTGCTTTTGCGACAACCTCTTTTTTATAAGCCTCAGCTGCTTGTAAAATTTTTGCAGCTTCTCCTCGTGCTCTTGGTATTACATCATTAGCATAAGCCTCTGCTTCGTTTTTAGATCTCTCCATATCAGCTCTAGCAGCCTGGACATCTCTAAATGCATCAATTACTTGATCAGGTGGATCAGCTTTCTGAGTCTGAACTTGGGTAATTTGTACTCCACTTTCATATTCATCAAGTATACCTTGTATAATATCTTGTGTATCTCTTTCTATAACTGCTCTACCCTCTGTAAGAATTGGTTGAATATCTGATCTTGCTATTACTTCTCTCATCGCAGTTTCGGCTGCAGCTTTCACTGTTCCTTCTGGGTCTTGAAT
The DNA here is from genome assembly GCA_902551985.1 of uncultured Pelagibacteraceae bacterium. Lineage (GTDB taxonomy): Bacteria > Pseudomonadota > Alphaproteobacteria > Pelagibacterales > Pelagibacteraceae > Pelagibacter. The sequence goes on from CACDFI010000005.1 coordinate 69,797, forward strand.
TTTAAATAAAAAGTTACCCGCATCTTTAATTACCCAAAATACTGAAAAATCAATATTAACAATATTTTCATCACCAGTTAACATTAGGCTTTCCTCTGGTACATCTGCAACTCCACCACCCTGTCCAAATCCACTGTCTCTTTCTGATCTAAATCCAATATCCATTCTGTTTACTTTCGTTACTTTGGGCGTTAGCACACTTTCAATCGGAAATGGCAAATGATAATTTAATCCTGGTTGAGTAGTGTTAACAAATTTTCCAAATCTTAAAACCACACCCTGCTCATCAGGTAAAACTCTGTACAAACCACTTAATGCCCAAATAACAACTAATATTATTAATCCAAGTATGATGGGTTTTTTTCCACCTGCGCTACTTCCTGTAAATTTATTTATTGTGTCCTGTAATTTTTTAATTGCCTCATCTAAGTTGGGGGGTGTTGGGCCTCTTCTGAAACCTCCTCCGTTTCCTCCACTTCCACCACTTCCTGGCGGCGTGCCCCATGGGCTTTGATTTTTATAAATCGTCATTATGACATTCTATATAGTGTCTTTATGATCAAAAACAAGGTAAGTGTATTTTTATGAACGATAAAAAAGTAGGTCTTAGTGACACAATGAAGGCAAAAACAGAGCCAAAAACCTTCAAAAGAAACCCTATTCCAGGTACTAAATTTACAATTGCTATTTCAAGCGCAAAAGGTGGTGTTGGAAAATCAACTTTTGCAACGAATTTGGCTTTAGCTTTAAAAAAAGTTGGTTGCAAAGTTGGAATTTTAGATGCGGATATCTATGGGCCATCTTTACCGAAATTATTTTCAATTAATGAAAAACCTGAAAGTGATGGTCAAATTTTAAAACCAATCAACAAATATGATATTCAGTGCATGTCTATTGGATTTTTAACAGATGAACAAACTCCGATGATATGGCGAGGACCTATGGTAACGAGTGCAATAAAAACCTTTACCCAAAAAGTTGGATGGAAAGATTTAGACTTTATAATTGTTGATATGCCGCCGGGAACAGGAGATACTCAACTAACTTTTGCACAAGAAATAAAAGTTGATGGTGCAATAATTGTGTCAACTCCTCAGGAAATAGCTCTTCAAGATGTTAAAAGAGGAATAAGAATGTTTGATAAATTAAAGGTTAATATCATTGGTTTAATAGATAATATGAGTCATTTTGTTGGGGATGATGGTAAAAAATATACAATTTTCGGTGAGAACGGTGTTGAAAGAACAGCTAAAGAATTTGAAAAAAAATTTTTAGGTCAAATTCCAATTAATGCTGATGTAGGAAAATATGGAGATATGGGTATTCCTATTGTTGAAAAGGATCCAGATCACGAAATAACAAAAATTTATTTAGAATTTGCTGAGAAAATTAAACAATCTTTTCTTTAATTTCAAAAGCTTCCATAAGTTCATTCCATTCTCTTTTTGAAAGTCCGGAATTATCGATATTTACATCTTCACCTTTTAATAACTTTTGAATAATTATTTTACCTTTAGCTGAAACTTCTGTACCGCCTACTCTATAATCCATGAAAGCATCATAAGTAATTGGAACCCATCTCTTTAATGTATCTAACATTATATCTGCATAAACTCTTATTTCGTATTGCGCATGATGATCTGCACGTAACCTTAGAAAATTCATTAAGTTAAGTAAGTCTGTCTTCCAATACCACTGCGTATATGTATTAAGAGTTAAGTTCATTCTCGCTAACTCCCTGGCCAGCCCTTTTTTATTTTCATCTATTGTAGTTCCATCATATTTTTGATTTAGCATAGTCTCATAGTTATGATATGTTCTTTCTGCATCATTTTTTAAAAGTTCTAAAACTTCTTTTGCTTGTTCTCCTTCAATAACATCGCCTCGACCTTGTCTGTTAGCTATTGATTGTGCAGCTAAATTTTCTGGATCAGGTAAATAAAATTCTTTGTCTAAAATTGAATATCTTGCCGAGTATTCATTTACATTTGCTGTACGATGTCTAATCCATTGTCTAGCTATAAATATTGGTAATTTGACATGATATTTAATCTCACACATTTCAAATGGAGTGCTATGCCAGTGACGCATCAGATACTTAATTAATCCACTATCTGTTGAAACTTGTTTAGTCCCCTTACCATATGAAACTCTTGCAGACTGAACAATTGAGCTATCATCCCCCATATAATCAATAACTCTTATAAAGCCGTGATCTAAAGCTGGCAAAGCCTCATATAAAATTTTTTCTAATTCTGGAGCGGTAACTCTTTTAGTTTTGTTATCTTGAGATTGTTGCTCTTTTATATCGTTTATTTGATCTTTTGTAAGTTTCATGAATAAATTATTGAATCTCTATTATTTGGTTTTATATTAATAGTGTTGGTTTTCCAACTATGACGATAAACGAATTTCGTAATAACCATTACGGACGTGGGGGCAGTACCCACCACCTCCACCATTTACAACTTAAGGGGGTGAATTAGGATCGACGGGTGACTAAAAGTTGTTCTTTCGTTCGGTATTGTTCCGCCGTAACGGGCTAATTTATAAATGCTAACGAAAGTTATGCACTTGCAGCTTAATTAATTTATTAATTAAGTTACGGGGTTTGGGGCACCTGGCAACAGAACGCCCCTTTTTCAGTAATATTATAATTTATGGTGCGGCCAGAGAGAATCGAACTCTCATGAGCTAGGCTCACACGGCCCTCAACCGTGCCTGTCTACCAATTTCAGCATGGCCGCAAATAATGCGTCAGATTAAATGAATGACAATTCTATTTCAAGTTGATAAGTTTTTATTATGGAATTCACAACTGAAGTAAAATTAGCAACAGACTCTATATATCAGAAGGTCTCAAAATCCATTCCAGAAATAGAATGGGCATTACATGCTCCGTACATTCATAAAATAAATAAATTAAAAAAAGAAAAAAATGCTGTAATTCTTGCACATAATTATCAGACACCAGAAATATATCACGGTATCTCTGATTTCTCAGCTGACTCATTGGCTTTAGCAATTGAGGCCTCAAAAACTGAAGCGGATATTATCGTTATGTGTGGAGTACATTTCATGGCAGAAACTGCAAAACTAATGAGCCCAAACAAAAAAGTTTTGCTACCTGACATGAGAGCTGGTTGCTCTTTATCCTCATCAATAACAGGAGAGGATGTAAAAAATTTAAAAAAACGTTATCCAGGAGTCCCAGTAGTCTCATATGTTAATACATCTGCAGATGTCAAAGCTGAAACTGATGTTTGTTGTACATCAGCAAATGCAGTTAAAATTGTAAATTCTTTAGGTGTAAAAAAAGTAATTTTCTTACCTGATGACTATTTAGCAAAATATGTTGCTTCTCAAACAGATGTGGAAATTATTTCTTGGAAGGGTACTTGTGAAGTTCATGAACAGTTTAATGATGAAGAAATAAATGAAATTAGAAAAAATAACCCAGGTATCAAAATTATTGCCCATCCAGAATGTCCACCAGATGTAATACAAGCAAGTGATTTTGCTGGCTCAACAAGTGGAATGATTAAATATGTAAAGGATAACCAACCTGAAAAGGTTATGATGGTTACAGAATGCTCAATGAGTGACAATGTTCAAATTGACAATCCTAACGTAGAATTTATTAGACCGTGTAACTTATGTCCTCATATGAAAAGAATTACACTTCCAAAAATTCTTGATTGCCTAGAAAACGAAAGTAATGAATTAATTATGGATAATGATACAATTGAGAAAGCTAGAAAATCAGTAGAGAGAATGGCTGAAATAGGCAGATAAATTCTGTGCCCAAAATTCAATTAAGTAAAAATTTTATCCGATCAACCTGTAAGCTTGCTCTTAATGAGGATCTTTACCCTTTAGGAGATATAACAACAAATTTATTAAAAAATAATTCAATTTCAAAAGTAAAACTAATAAGTAATCAAAAAGGAATTATAGGAGGTCTAGAATTTGCTAAAGAAACTTTTAATTTATTAGACAAAAATATTAAATTTCGTATAAAAAAAAAGGAAGGATCAAAAGTTACCAGAGGTTCTGTAATTGCTGTAATTGAAGGTAAAATTAAAAATATATTAACTGGAGAAAGAGTAGCTCTAAATTTTCTCTCTCATATTTCAGGGATTGCAACTAAGACTAATAAATTCGTTAAAAAAGTAGGTAAGAAAACAAAAATTTGTTGTACTAGAAAAACAATTCCAAATTTAAGAGTTATTCAAAAGTATGCCGTAAAACTAGGAGGTGGTACTAACCATAGATTTAATTTAAGTGATGAGTATTTAATAAAAGATAATCATCTAGCCTCATCAAAAAAATTTGAGGAGATAGTGAAAAAAGCAATTAATACTAAAAAGGGAAGAAAAATTACTGTTGAGGTTGACAATTTAAAACAATTTAAAAGAATTAACGGACTAAAATTTAATACAGTTCTATTTGATAATATGAGCCCAAAAAATCTAAAAGTAGCTGTTAGACATGCAAAAGGAAAATATGAGACTGAAGCCTCTGGAGGAGTAAATTTAAAAAACATAAAAAATTTAGCCTCATCAAAAGTTGATAGAATATCTGTAGGTGAATTAACGCATAGTATCCAAGCTTTGGATTTAAAATTAGAGATTTAATTTTTTTTTATTTGAGCCTGAGCTGCTGCTAATCTTGCAACTGGAACTCTGTAAGGTGAACAAGAGACGTAATCTAATCCAGTTTTTGCACAAAATTCTATACTTTTAGGATCTCCACCATGCTCACCACAAATTCCAAGTTTTATTTTTTTGTTTTGTTTTCTTCCTTTATCAGTTGCAATTTTAATTAAGTCCCCAACTCCATCATCAATTGATATAAAGGGATCAATATCAAAAATTTTGTTCTCTATATAGTCATTTAGGAATTTACCACTATCATCTCTACTAATTCCAAATGTAGTTTGGGTTAAATCATTTGTTCCAAAACTAAAAAATTCAGCATGTTTAGCAATATCTTTTGCCTTTATCGCAGCTCTTGGCAATTCAATCATTGTTCCAACTAAAAATTCAATTTTAATTTTATTCTCATCTTGAACTTTTTTTGCTACCCTAATAACTAAATCTTTCATAATTTTTATTTCTGCTTCTGTTGAAACTAAAGGAATCATAATTTCAGGCATGGTTGATTGAATTTTTTGTTTTTTACATTCCACTAAAGCCTCAAAAATTGCAGTACACTGCATCTCATAAATTTCAGGGAATGAAATTGCTAATCTACAACCTCTGTGACCTAGCATGGGATTTTGTTCATGAAGTTCAGAAATTCTAACTTCAAGTTCTTTAACAGGAATATTTAGTGATACTGCAACATCATTAATTTCGTTATTACTTTTTGGCAAAAATTCATGAAGTGGTGGGTCAAGCAACCTTACTGTTACTGGTAAACCTCTCATTATTTTAAATATTTCAATAAAATCTTTTTTTTGATGTGGCAATAGCTTTTTGAGTGCATTAGATCGATCTTCAATTGTTTTTGATAATATCATTTCTCTCACTGATAAAATTCTTTCTTCGTCAAAAAACATATGTTCAGTTCTACACAATCCAATACCTTCTGCACCAAATTCTCTAGCGGTTTTACTATCTAATGGCGTCTCGGAATTAGTTCTAATTTTTAATTTTCTAAAATCATCAGACCAACTCATTATTTTTGAGAAATCACCTGATATTTCTGGTTTAACTGTTTTTACCTCTCCAATAATTATTCTGCCTGTTGAACCATCAATTGTAATTAGTTCTCCCTCTTTAATTACTTTATTTTTTGTTTTGAACAATTTGTTTTCATAATCAATTTCTATTTCACTAGATCCAGAAACACATGGTCGTCCCATTCCTCTAGCAACTACTGCAGCATGACTTGTCATACCTCCTCTTGATGTCAGTATTCCTTTTGCTGCATGCATACCATGGATATCTTCTGGTGAAGTTTCTACACGAACTAATATTGTACTTTGCATCATACTATTTAGTCTTTCAGCTTCCTCAGACGTGAAAACAACTTTTCCACTTGCAGCACCAGGTGATGCAGGCAAGCCCAACCCTATTACTTCTAAGTTTGCTTTCTCATCTAAAGTTGGATGAAGCAAAGTGTCTAAAGAACTTGGTTCTATTCGCAATATTGCATCTTTTTTGGTAATCAACTTTTCTTTAACCATATCTACAGCTATTTTAACAGCAGACTTAGCTGTTCGTTTTCCAGAGCGCGTTTGAAGCATCCAAAGTTTTTTATTTTCAACAGTAAACTCAACGTCCTGCATATCTTTGTAATGTTTTTCTAAATTATTTAAAATATTTTTAAGTTGCTTGTATGTCTCTGGCATTGCCTCTTCCATTGACTTAAGTCTTTCTTTAGACTCAACTCTGGCTTTTTTTGTGATATGCTGTGGTGTTCTGGTTCCAGCAACTACATCTTCTCCTTGTGCATTTATTAAATATTCTCCATAAATATTTTTTGACCCATCTGATGGGTTTCTTGTAAACACTACACCAGTTGCACAATCATTTCCCATATTTCCAAAAACCATTGATTGTACATTAACAGCTGTACCCCAATGAGACGGTATTTGATTTAATTTTCTATAGACTTTTGCTCTGTTACTTTCCCAAGATAAAAAAACAGCACTTATAGCTCCCACCAGTTGTTCTTTGACATTTTGCGGAAAATCTTTTTTTGTTTTTTCTTTTACAATATTTTTAAAATCTTTTATTAAAGCTTCCCAGTCATACTCATCTAATTCTGTGTCTAGCAATACTCCTTTTGTTAACTTATAGTTCTCGATTATATCCTCAAAGTGATAAGCTTCGATTCCCAACACAACATTAGAATACATTTGAATAAAGCGCCTATAACTATCATTTGCAAACCTGAGATTTGAAGTTTTTTTTGCAAGTGCTGTTACCGTATTATCATTTAGGCCTAGATTTAAAATTGTATCCATCATGCCAGGCATAGAAACCCTAGCTCCAGATCTTACAGAAACTAGGAGAGGATTTTTTATATCTCCAAATTTTTTTCCTGAGTCTTTTTCAACAAATTTTAGTTCTTTATTAATTTCATTAAGTATTTTTTTATTTAATTTTTTTTTATTCTTATAAAACAAATTACATACCTCAGTAGATATTGTAAAGCCAGGGGGTACAGGTAGCCCCATTCTTCCCATTTCAGAAAGGTTTGCGCCTTTGCCACCAAGAATATTTTTTGGTAGTTTAATTTTTTTTATTTCATTTGATTTAAAATTAAATATAATTTTTTTCATACTAAGCTTCTATTTTTGAAAAATTAAAATAGTTATCAAAAGTTCTACACAACATATTCAATAATTCTAATCTATTTTTTTTAATTATAATATCTTCATCATTAACAATAACATTATCAAAAAAATCGTTTACCTCGTTCTTAATGCTTGATAAAATTTTTAGACTTTCCTCGTAATTTTCGTCTTTTCCAATACTCAAAAAATATTTTCTTACATCATTTATTTTTTTATATAATTTTTTCTCATAATCATTTTTAAATAAGCCTGGATCTGCAAAACCAAGAGTTTCAATAGATATTTTTTCTTCAGTATTTAATATATTTGAGGCTCTTTTATATACTGCAATAGTTTCAAAACCAATTTCCTTTTTAATATTTTTATTTAAACATAAAGATTTTTTATAAGCCTTTAATAAGTCATCCAATCCAAGCAAAAATGTTGAGCTTTCAATTATATCTTGTCTTATTTTTTTTTCTTTTAAATAATTTTTTAATCTTTCAATTATGAAATCACTTAATTCACTTTGTATCTTTTTGGTATCAAAATCATAGCCCTGATCTCTATATGCTGAGCAGGTGTAAATAATTAAATCTTTTAGTTTGATTTTTGTTTCATTTTCAACAATTAATCTGACAAGACTTATAGCCATTCTTCTGATGGCATATGGGTCTTTTGAGCTAGTGGGTTTTAGATTTATTCCAAAAAAACCTACTAATGAATCTAGTTTATCACTTAAAGATAAAGCAACACTGTACATTTTTTTTGGTAGTTTGCTTTCCATCCCATTAGGCAAATATTGTTCAGATACAGCAAGACAAACTTCTTTATCAAACCCTTGAAACTTTGCAAAGTAACCACCAACAATACCTTGGAGTTCTGGAAACTCTCCAACAAGATCAGACATTAAATCAACTTTACAAATTGATGAGGCTATTTCTATTTTTTCTTTACTAATTAAAAATTCATCAGAAATATATGATGATAATTTTCGCATTCGATGAATTTTGTCAAAGTAGGATCCTAAACCTTTAAAGTAATTTATATTTTTTAATTTATCTACTTGTTTAACTAAATTTTGAGTTTTATTTTTTTCCCAAAAAAACTCAGCATCGCTTAATCTTGCCTCAATCACTCTCTCATTTCCTAATTTAACAAACCCTTTAGTGTCTTTTATATCTGAAACTACAAAAAAATTATTTGTAAGATTATTTTTTTTATCAAAAGTTGGTAAATATTTTTGATGACTTTGCATAGTCGTGATCAATATTTCACTAGGTACATTCAAAAATTTTTTGTCAAAATCACAAATGATTACTGCTGGTTTTTCAACTATATTTACTATCTCATCTATAAGCCTTTCATTCTGTTCAATTTTTAAATTTTTTTTATTAATTATTTCATTAATCTTATTCTTAATTATTTTTTTTCTTAAATCTTGGTCAATTAAAATGCCTTTTTGTTTAAAAAATTTTATATACGAATTAAAGTCGTTAAAAATTTTTAAATCTTCTTCTAGAGATTTATCTGTAAAAGTTTTGTTAGAGCTATTTATGTGGTTAAAAACAAAATTAAGAGGTTTTTTATTAAATATTGCTAAAATGGATTTAAGAGGTCTTCCCCAGTAAAGATCATAATTTGCCCATTTCATAGATTTATTCCAAGTTATCTTTGTTAAGATTTCACTTAGATTTTTTTCTAATAAATCTGAAACTTTTATTTTTCTAGACTCTTTTTTAAAAAAGTAGAATTCACCTTTCTCAGTATTTTTTTTAAAAATTTTTTCTAATGTTGTGTTGTTTGATCTAATAAATCCCTCTAAAGCTTTTTCAGGAGCATATACATTTGGACCTCTTATTTCCTCTGAGTTGAGTTTAATTTCATTAGGGATTTTATCAATATGGAGAACTAGTCTATTTGGTGTTGAATAAACATTGAAATTTTCATTAAATTTAATTTGGTTATCAATTAAAAAATTTTTAATATTTTTTTTTAACTCATTCCTTGCATTTATCTGAAGTTTTGCAGGAATTTCCTCACTAAATAACTCTACAAATAATTCTGACATTAACTTTGGCTTTCAATCCAAACTTTCCCAATTGATTTAGTAAGTTCCCTTATTCTTGCAATATATTCAGCCCTTTGTGCTACACTAATCACCCCTCTAGCATCTAGAATATTAAACACATGGCTACATTTTAAACATTGATCGTACGCTGGAAGTGAAATTTTTTTTTCAACTAATAATTTTGTCTCCTCTTCAAGCATCTCAAACATTTTAAATAAATTATCAGTATTGGCATATTCAAAATTATATGCTGAAAATTCTTTTTCTGACTTATGAAAAACATCTTTGTAAGTTATTCCTTCATCATTCCAAGCTAAGTCAAAAACACTTTTTTTATTTTGAATAAACATACACAATCTCTCTAATCCATATGTAATTTCGACAGATACAGGTTTACATTCAACTCCAGCCATTTGTTGGAAGTAGGTAAATTGCGTTACTTCCATACCATCACACCAAACTTCCCATCCAAGGCCTGCTGCTCCAAGAGTAGGACTTTCCCAGTCATCTTCAACAAATCTTATATCGTGTTCCTCATAATTAATGCCTATTGATGAAAGGCTATTTAAATACATTTTTTTTATTTCTTTTGGCGAGGGTTTAATTAATACTTGAAACTGATAGTAATGTTGTAATCTATTGGGGTTGTCACCATATCTTCCGTCAGTCGGTCTACGTGATGGTTGAACATATGCAGTTTTCCATGGTTTTGGACCAAGCGATCTTAGAGTGGTTGCTGGATGAAAAGTTCCAGCTCCTACCTCTAAATCGTACGGTTGTAATATTACACAACCTTTTTTTGACCAGTACTTTTGTAAATTAAAGATTGTGTCTTGAAAAGATAAATTTTTTTTTTTTGTTTTATAGACCATACCTTTGCCAGATTGATCTTTCTTCTAATAAACTGATTACTTTATCAGTATAATTTTCTGAGGATGATAGTTTTTTTGACAACCACCCTTTACTTTTTTCAAATTTCTTAATCTCAATTTGATCTCCGTATTTTTCTCTTAATATTTGTTCTGCATTACCCAAACCATCTATTAAACCTAATTCTTTTGCTTTTTTTCCAGCCCAAAACTCACCTGAAAAAAGTTCAATACCAGAGTTTTTGTTTAGTTTTTCTTTTCTACTTTCCTCAACGACATCAATAAAGTCCTGATGAATTTCTAATTGAATATTTTTTAACCGATTTATATCCTCTTCTTTTTCATCAAGAAAAGGGTCTAAAGTACTTTTATTCTTTCCTGCTGTATATACTCTTCTTTGAACTCCAATTTTTTCTATTAAGTTTTTAAATCCAAATGATGCAGAAATAACACCAATTGATCCTATTATCGAACTTGAGTTTGCGTATATCTCATCACCAGCGCAAGCGATCAGGTATCCACCAGATGCAGCAACATCTTCAGTAAAGACAATCACTTTTTTTTTTTGTTTTTTTGATTGCTCCTTAATAAGTTTATATATCAGATGTGATTGAACTGGAGATCCTCCTGGTGAATTTATTGTAATTGCTACTGCTAATGCTTTTTTTAGTGAGAAAGCTTTTTTAATTATTTCTTCCTGGCTTGAATAATCTATTCCTTGTCTAAATTTTCCAGCATTTCCTATAACGCCAGATAGTTTAAGATGGCTAATAACTTTTTTTTTTTTTAAAAATGAAAACATTAAAATTTTTATAAGTTTTTTAAATAAATTATAAACCCTAGTTATAATTAAAGAATAAGGTGCGTCAATTGATAAGTATATTAATAATTTGTATATAATAGTTTTAAATCATGGGAACTGTAATACAGCTTAAAAAACAAATTAATAATTCTTATACTGACTTAAAAAACTCAGTTGAAGATAAGTTGATTCTAGTTGAAGAAAAAATTAATTCAAGATTATCAAGTAAAGTTGAATTAGTTCAAAAAATGACAAAATATCATTTAAGCACTGGAGGTAAAAGACTTAGAGCTCTATTAACATTGCAATGCTCAAAAATTTGTGGATACGAGAAAGGATTAAGAGATGTTAATCTGGCTGCATGTGTTGAATTAATCCACGCAGCAACTTTAATGCACGATGATGTAATTGATAACTCTAAAATTAGAAGAGGAAAAAAGACCTTAAATAAGATCTGGGGAAATCACTCATCAATTTTAGTAGGCGATTATCTCTTAAGCAAATGTTTTGAAATGATGGTTGAAGATGGAAATTTAGAATTACTTAAACTTTTGGCTAACACATCATCAGAAATTGCTCAAGGTGAAGTTCTGCAATTGCAACACAATAAAGAAATAGACATGTTAGAGGAGACATATCTTAATATTATTTCCTCAAAGACTGCATCATTATTTGCGGCATCTACTAAAGTAGGCGCAATTATTTCAGAAAAAGATTTAAAATTTAAAAATGCTTTAGAATTTTATGGAAAAAATCTAGGTCTCACATTTCAAATTGCAGATGACACATTAGATTATAATTCTGAATTAAAATTATTTGGGAAAAACATTGGTAATGATTTTTATGAGGGAAAAGTAACTTTACCTATAATTCTACTTTATCAAAAATTAGATGATGTTGAAAAAGAAAAATTAAAATTTTTATTTGAAAAACAAATTCGTGAAAAGAAAGATTTAGAATATGTTCTAAATCTAATAAAAAAAAATAACATAATACAAGAGTGTTATAAAAAAGCAGAGCATTATATAAATTTAGCTTCTAATTCTTTAAGTGTATTTGAGGAGTCTGATGAAAAAAATGTGCTCAAAAATTTAACATCTTTTAGCATAGAGAGAAATTTCTAAGGGCTTAGCAATATTTTTTTCCAACTTTTAGTTTTTTTAATATATTTCAATCTTTCATGAATTCGATTTTGACCATCAAGCCAGAATTCTATTTCTTTAGGCTTTATTCTCCAGCCTGACCAGTATTCTGGTCGTGGTACTTTTTTTTGATTTGGAAATTTTTTTTTAAATTCTTTTATAGATTTATATAAATCATCTCTTTTTTTTAAAATGCTGCTCTGCTGTGAAGCCCAAGCGCCAATTCTACTTCCATATGCTCTTGATTTGTAATAATCATCAGCTTCTTTTTTTGAAACTTTAGATGCAATACCAATTACCCTAATTTGTCTTTGTAGGCTTTTCCAATGAAAACACATAGAAATTTTTGAAGAGTTTTTAATGGCTTTACTTTTATCACTTTTCAAATTTGTATAAAAAACGAAACCATTTTTATCAAAATCTTTAAGAAGAACCATCCTGACTGTTGGAAATCCTTTTTTATTAACAGTGCCTACAGCAAACGCATTTGGGTCGTTAATTTCAGTTTTTTTTGCTTTATTGAACCATTCCTCAAAAAGTTTTATTGGGTTATTATGATCTTTAAAGCAAAGATTTAATCCAAGTGAGTTTTTTTCGTTCATAATTTTAAAAAAATAATTTATACAGTAAGATAATGTCATTTAATACTTTTGGAAAGTTATTTAGATTTACTACTTGGGGAGAGTCTCATGGTCCTGCAATTGGGTGTGTTGTAGACGGATGCCCACCAAATGTTCCAATAAAGGAAAGTGATATTCAAAAAGAACTTAATAAACGAAAACCAGGTCAATCTAAATTCACAACACAAAGAAAAGAGGACGACAAAATTAATATTTTATCTGGTGTTTTTGAGGGAAAAACTACTGGAACTCCGATATCTTTAATAATTTATAACAAAGACATGAGATCTAGAGATTATGAGACAATAAAGAACAAATTTCGACCAGGACATGCAGATTACACTTATTTTAAAAAGTATGGAATCCGGGATTATAGAGGAGGTGGAAGACAATCAGCTCGTGAGACTGCAGCAAGAGTTGCAGCAGGGGCAATTGCAAAAGTAGTTTTGAAAAATAAGATTGGTGCTAAATATCAAGTAGTCGGTGCAGTTATACAATTAGGAATTTTAGGGTGTGATATAAACAAATGGAAAGACAAAACAATATCCACAAATCCATTTTTTTGTCCTGACGAATCTGTAATTAAGCTCTGGGAAAAATATTTACTCGGCATAAGAAAAGCTGGTTCATCTTGTGGAGCAATAATTGAGATAAGAGCAAGAGGAGTACCTTTAGGACTTGGAGCGCCAATATATTCCAAATTAGATATGGATTTAGCAGCTGCGATGATGAGCATTAATGCTGTGAAGGGGGTAAATATTGGATCAGGAATGGATTCAGCTATGCTAACTGGGGAAGAAAACTCTGATGAGATTTTACAAAGAAAAGATAAAATTAGTTTTAAATCAAATAATGCTGGTGGAATTTTGGGAGGTATTTCAACAGGGCAAGAAATAAAAATTTCATTTGCAGTTAAACCAACATCGTCGATCTTATCATCTAGAAAAACAATTGATAAATTTGGTAAGAATACAACAATATCTGTTAAAGGTAGACATGACCCTTGTGTAGGTATCAGAGCAGTTCCAATAGGAGAAGCTATGATGCATTGTGTAATACTTGATCACTATTTAATGAACATTGCTCAAAACAAAATTTAATTAGATTTTTTTATTAATACTTTTGAATTTAATGTATCTAAAACCTTATTTTCAATTCCAATTGAGTCAAGATTTGCAAATTTATACATTAACTCGGGTTTATCATGGTCTATAAATCTGTCAGGTAATATCATTGATCTGAATTTTAAATTGCTATCTAGAAGATTTTTTTCACTGAGAAACTGACTAACATGAGATCCAAATCCGCCAATAGAACCCTCTTCTATTGTAATTAAAACCTCATGCTCTGTTGCAATTTGCCAGATTAAATTTTCATCTAAAGGTTTTGCAAATCTTGCATCAATTATAGAAATATTAATTCCTTTTTTAGATAAATTTTCAGATGCTAAAATACACTCATTTAGTCTTGCACCAAAATTTAAAATTACAACTTTTTTTCCAGTTTTAATAATTTTTCCTTTACCCAACTCAATTTTTTCATTTATTTCTGGTAATTCAATACCTAGACCATTTCCTCTTGGATATCTAAAAGCTGAAGGTCTATCATTAATATCTATTGAGGTATTGATCATTCTTACAAGTTCAGCTTCATCGCTAGCCGCCATAACTACAAAATTTGGTAGTGTTGATAAGTATGTTATATCAAACGAGCCTGCATGTGTTGGTCCATCAGCACCAACTAGTCCAGCTCTATCAATTGCAAATCTTACTGGTAAGGATTGAATTGCAACATCATGAACAACTTGATCATAAGCTCTTTGAAGAAAAGTTGAGTATATTGCTGCATATGGTTTAAATCCCTCTGTAGCCATTCCAGCAGCAAAAGTTACTGCGTGCTGTTCTGCTATTCCAACATCAAACATTCTGTTAGGAAATTTTTTTCCAAATAAATCCATACCTGTTCCTGATGGCATTGCTGCTGTTACACCAACAACTTTACTATCCTTTTCAGCGTGTTTGATTAAGGTATTAGCAAATACTTTAGTATAAGATGGTGCATTAGATGATGATTTTATTTGTTCTCCTGTTTTTACATTAAATTTTGAAACTCCATGGAACTTATCTTCAGATTTTTCTGCAAATTTATAACCTTTTCCTTTTTCAGTTTTTACATGAACTAAGATTGGACCATCATAATTAATTTCTTTTGCATTTTTAAATACAGAAACCATTGTATCAATATCATGTCCATCTATTGGCCCAATGTAATAAAATCCCATGGAATTAAATAAAGTACCACCAGTAACTGCAGATCTTAAAAAATCCTCTGCTTTCCCTGCTTTATTTTTAAATCTTTTTGAGAAGGCAGATATGATTAATTTTAATGTCTCTCTAAAACTAAAATAAATCTTACCTGACAAAATTTTTGCAAGATACTTTCTCATTGCTCCAACAGGTTTTGCAATTGACATGTCATTATCGTTTAAAACGACTATCATTTTTGTCTTACTTTCACCTGCGTTGTTCATTGCCTCATATGCCATACCAGCACTTATCGCTCCATCACCTATGACTGCAATTACATTATCAGATTTATTTGACAATTTATTAGCAACAGCTATTCCTAGTGCCGAAGATATAGAAGTTGAACTATGAGCAGCGCCGAAAGGATCATACTCGCTTTCTGATCTTTTTGTAAAACCAGACAATCCCCTCCCTTTTCTTAGTGTTCTAATTTTATTTTTCCTACCAGTTAATATTTTATGAGGATAAGTTTGGTGCCCAACATCCCAAATTAATTTATCATGTGGAGTATTAAATATATAATGCAAAACCACAGTGAGCTCTACAACTCCAAGACCAGCTCCTAGGTGTCCACCAGTTTCTGAAACAACATCAATTAATTCTTGCCTGACCTCGTCAGCCAAAACTTTTATCTCAGATTGAGATAATTTTCTGATATCACTTGGAAAATTGACATTGTTTAAAAATTTGTAATTACTGCTCATTTTGTTCTACTTAAAATATAATTTATGGTTTCTTTTAGGTCTCTACTTTTTTTTCCAAATTTATTTAAACTTTTAAATATATTTAATTTCAGTTTATTTGCATATTTAATAGTATTTTTAGTACCTAGTAAACTTATTAAAGTAGCTTTTCCCATTTTTAAATCTTTTCTAGTTTTTTTTCCAACGCTTGAAGTTTTTCCCTTTAAATCTATTAAATCATCAGCAATTTGGAACAATAGGCCTATTTCATTACCAATTTTATTAAACATTCCTAAATATTTTATTTTACCTGACATAATAATCGGTGCCACGCAACAAAAACTAAAAAGCTTACCAGTTTTCTTAATTTGCATATCAATAATTTGTCTTTTATTTTTTTTTATTTTTTCATAACTTAAATCTAGATATTGACCTCCAGCTATACCAGAATGGCCTGAACTCTCTGATAGTAAGTTTATTAATTTAATTTTCTTCTTTTCACTTAAATTTAATTTTTTCTGGCTCAAAATTTGGAAAGCTATTGTAAGTAAAGAATTACCAGCCAGTATTGCTGTGGACTCACTAAATTTCTTATGGGTCGTCAACTTTCCTCTCCTTAAATTATCATTATCCATACAGGGTAAATCATCATGAATGAGTGAGTAAGCATGAATACATTCTACTGCAGCAGCTACTTGCAAGATATTTTTTTTATTTATTTTAAATATTGAACCAACATCAAATAATATTTTTGATCTTATTTTTTTTCCTCCAGGAAGAAGTCCATATAACATTGGTTTGATTAGATCTGTATTTTTTTCTTTAGAAAAATATCGATAAAGATAATCGTTAGTTTTTTTAACAATTCTATTTAGTTTTTTTTCCATCTTTCTTTGATTTTATCACTTTGATTTTTGAATTTGATTTTTCTGATATTTCTTTAAAGTTTTTTTGAAATTTTTTTTCTATAAGTTTGTTTATTTTAATCAAATTTGCATAATCCTCTGATTTGTTTTCTAAATTTATTTCATTTTCCAAATTTTTAATAATTTTATCTGCTAAATCCGTAAGCTCATTTAAAGATTTTGATGTAATATCATCTAGCAAATTTTTTTCATTCATATATTAGTTGGTAATATTATATGAAAATTGACGATTCAAATATCAAAAAAACAATAAAATATTTGAATAATAATGAATGTGTAGCAATCCCCACCGAAACTGTTTATGGGTTGGCTGCAAATGCCTACTCAAAAAAGGCTGTATCAAAAATATTTAAGTTAAAAAAAAGACCTAGTAATAATCCTTTAATTGTTCACTATCATAATATCAATCAATTAAAAAAGGATTGTGAATTAAATAGTGTTTTTAGGAGGCTTTACAAAAAATTTTGTCCAGGAGCAATTTCGTTTGTTTTGAAACTTAAAAAGACTAGTAAGATTTCAAAAATAGTCACAAATAACTCAAATTTGGTAGCAGTAAGATTTCCAAGTCATCATTTGTCCAGAAAGATATTAAAAGAAATTGATTATCCTCTCGCGGCTCCGAGTGCAAATATTTCATCAAGTATTAGTCCAGTTTCAAAACAAGACGTAATTGATGAATTTGGAAATAAAATTAAATTTGTTTTAGAAGGAGGCTCTTCAAAGGTAGGTTTGGAGTCTACTATAATAAATCTTGTCGGTAAGCCTAATATTCTTAGATTGGGAGGTATAGACAGTAAAACAATTTATAAATTTATCAAATCATCAAAAAATAATCAAAAAAAAGAAGTAAATGTAAAAATGCCAGGTAGCAGTAAATTGCATTATTCTCCTGGAATTCCCATGAGACTAAATGTCAAAAAAAATAATGATGATGAGGCTTTTATTTTGATAAAAAAAAGGAAAAAAAAAAATAAAAATTATTTTTATTTAAGTAAAACTAAAAATTTAAAAGAGGCAGCAAGAAATTTATACAAAACATTAAGAAAAATAAAAAAAAATAGATATAAAAAAATTGCGGTTGAGAAAATACCAAATGTTCAAATTGGTGAGGCAATTAATGATAGACTTTTGAGGGCATCAAAAAAATGAAAAATTTAATTGAAGTAAAAAATATAAAAAAAAATTATGGAAAAAAGGAAGCTGTGAAAGGTATTTCTTTTAATGTTCAAGAAAATGAAATTCTAGGTTTGCTTGGACCAAATGGCTCAGGTAAAACTACAACTATTGGAATGTTACTTGGTTTGCTAAAACCTACAAGTGGACAAATATTGATTAATAATCTTAAACTTGAAAATCATAGAATTGAAATACTCGAAATGATTAATTTTATATCTCCATATATTGAATTACCAAAAAAGCTTACAGTAAAGCAAAATCTAAATGTTTATGCTAAACTTTATAAAGTCCAAAATATTGAGGAGAGAATTGAATATCTTTCTGAAAAATTGAGAATAGAAGAATTATTGGATAGTATTACTGGTGAATTATCCTCTGGTCAAAAAAATAGAGTAAGTTTAGCAAAAGCATTAATTAATGAACCAAGGGTACTTTTGCTTGACGAACCAACGGCATCTTTAGACCCAGAAGTGGGTGATTTTGTTAGAACTTTTTTAGAGGAATATAAAAAAGAAAAAAAAATTTCAGTACTTTTAGCCTCTCATAACATGAGTGAAGTCACAAGATTGTGCAAATCAGTGCTAATGATGAAAAATGGAGAGATTATAGACCAAGGTACGCCCGATGACTTGATTACTAAGCACGGAAGAACAAATCTAGAAGAAGTTTTCTTAAAACTTTCAAGGAGCAAAAGTGAGTTTAACTAGAATATATGGTTTATTTTTAAGACATTTTTATCTTATAACTAGATCATTTCCAAGAATCTTAGATTTGGTATACTGGCCAACTATTCAAATTACTCTTTGGGGATTTATCTCAAATTTTTTTGCTACACACACAACTTATTACAACAATGCAGTTGGTGTGATTTTGACTTGTGCAATACTCTACGATTTTTTGTTCAGAACAAGTATTGGTTTTAATATGCTTTTTTTAGAAGAGATTTGGAGTAGAAATTTTACCAATCTTTTTATAGCGCCTATGAAAATTGGTGAAATTTTAACTTCACTTGTTATAACAGCCTTAATAAGATCTTTAATTGGTCTAGTTCCAGCAGTTTTATTAACTTCCCCATTATTTGGAATTTCAATCTTAGAGTTGGGAATATTTTTATTTTTTCTATTTCTAAGTCTATATATTTTTGGGATTACGCTAGGAATTTTAGTTTCTTCAGGATTACTTAGATTTGGCCCATCATTTGAGAATATAGCATGGTCGACAATGTTTTTACTTGCACCATTTGGATGTATTTATTACCCTATAGAAACTCTTCCAGAAGTATTTCAAAAAATAGCTTATATTTTACCGCTAGTATATATATTTGAGGAAGCTAGAAACATCTTGATTAATCAAACTGTGGATATTGAAAATATTTATAATGCTTTCATTTGGAATGCTTTATATTTCACACTTTCAATAATTTTATTTTATTATTCATTTAATGCTGCAAAAAATAGGGGTACATTAATTAACATGGGAGAGTAATGGTGCGCCCGCAAGGAGTCGAACCCTGAACCTCCAGAGCCGAAATCTGGCGCTCTATCCAGTTGAGCTACAAGCGCATATTATATAATTATAATAACATGAAAAGTAATATAAATATAAAAGTTAAAAATAAAGAAAATAATTTAAGAATTGACGTTTTGTTATCAAATCAGAACAATAAATTAAGTAGATCAAGAGTAAAAGTTTTAATTTTAGAAAATAACTTAAAAATAAACAATATAATTGTTACTGACCCATCTAGAAAAGTTAAAGTAGATGATGAAATATTTTTTGAAATTCTAGATCCAAAAAAAGAAGCACTTACACCGTTTAATTATCCCCTTGAAATAATCCATGAGGATGAAGATTTGATTGTATTAAACAAATCTGCGGGAATTTCAATGCATCCTGGGCCAGGTAATTATGATAACACAATTGTAAATGCCTTAATTAATTATGCGGGTAATAATTTATCAAATATTGGAAATGAATTAAGACCAGGCATAGTTCATAGGATAGATAAAGATACATCTGGATTAATTGTAGTTGCTAAAAATAATGTATCCCATGAAAATTTATCTAAGCAATTTTCTGAACATTCTATCGCAAGAGTTTATCAAGCTTTAGTCTGGGGCAAAATAAGACCCCAGAATGGAAAAATTGATACATTTATTACAAGAAGCTCAAGAAATAGACAAATGATGGAGGTCTCATTAAAGAAAGGTAAAAAAGCTATAACGAACTACAAAACTTTAGAAATATTTGAAAATAACAATGTACCAACATTAAGTCTTATTGAGTGTAAATTAGAAACAGGTAGAACTCATCAGATAAGAGTTCACTTGTCTAGCAAAGGTAATAATATTTTAGGTGATAAAAAATATAAGAAAAAGTTTAAAAAATTTATTAACATAAATCCTGAACTGGAAAAGTACCTAATTGATCTTGATAGACAGTTTTTACACGCTAAAACACTCGGGTTTAATCACCCAAAAAATAATCGATGGCTAGAATTTTCCTCAAAATTACCTGATGATTTAGAAAAAATTTTAAAAAAACTAAGAAAAATCAAGCAATAAAAACGTTGTAAAATTTTATTTATTTATTAAATAAATACTTCGAATGAATAATAATAACTACAATTTACCTGCACTTTCAAATGAAGGTGGACTAGCTGCTTATCTTTCTCAGATAAAGAAGTTTCCAATGCTTGCAGCTGAGGAAGAATATATGTTAGCCAAAAATTGGCAGTCAACGGGAAATGTAAAATCAGCTGAAAAGTTGGTAACTAGCCATCTTAGATTAGTTGCAAAGATCGCTATGGGGTACAAAGGCTATGGTTTACCATTAAATGAAATGATATCTGAGGGAAATGTGGGGTTAATGCAAGCAGTAAAGAAATTTGAGCCAGAAAAAGGATTTAGACTCGCAACGTACGCAATGTGGTGGATCAAAGCTTCAATACAAGAATATATATTAAGATCTTGGAGTTTAGTGAAAATAGGTACAACAACTGCCCAAAAAAAACTTTTTTTTAACTTAAAAAAAATTAAAAACCAAATATCGCCTCAGTCCGAGGGAGATTTAAGAAAAGAGCATGTTGAGGATATTGCAAAAAGACTTTCTGTAAGTGAAGATGAGGTAGTTTCGATGAATAGAAGACTTTCGGGCAAAGAACAATCTTTAAACGCCCCCATAGGTGAAGATGGTGATGAATGGCAAGATTGGGTTGTAGATAATGAAATGGATCATGAGTTAAAAATTGCTCAAAATGACGAAATGGAGCAAAGAAAAGACTTACTTCATAACTCAATAAAAGTATTGAATGATAGAGAAAAGAAAATTCTCTATTCGAGAAGGCTTACTGATGAACCAATAACTTTAGATGAACTTAGCAAAAAATATAAAATAAGCAGAGAAAGAGTTAGACAAATAGAAAATAAGGCGTTTGAAAAATTACAAAAACATATGTTAAATTCTGCAAAGTCTAAAAATTTATTGCCAGCTAATTAAACGGGTCTACTAAAAGGATAGTATCCTCTCTCTCAGGACTTGTCGAAATACTTGATATTTTTGTTTCAATAAATTCCTCAATTGCTTTTATATAAATTTTCGCATTCTTGGGTAAATTTTCAAATTTTTTAATTCCCTGTGTTTTAGATTTCCAGCCCTCAAATTTTTTGTAAACTGGCTTAACACTTAATTGATCCTCAACAGCGGCAGGAAAATAATCTATTTCTTTTCCATTAAGATCGTAAGCTACACAAAATTTAATTTCATCAAGTTCATCCAAAACATCTAATTTGGTTAAAGCAATTCCATCGATTCCAGAAATTTTTATAGTTTGTCTTACTAAAACACCATCAAACCAACCACATCTTCTTTTTCTACTAGTAACTGTCCCAAATTCATTTCCCTTTTGTCCTAAGTGATTACCAACATTGTCTGTAAGTTCAGTTGGGAAAGGCCCTTCACCTACTCTGGTTGTGTATGCCTTTGTGATACCTAAAACGAAATTTATAGAATTAGGTCCACATCCAGATCCTGTTGCCGCAGAGGCTGCAACTGTATTGGATGAGGTTACATATGGATACGTGCCGTGATCAACATCAAGCAATATTCCTTGGGCTCCCTCAAATAATATTTTTTTATTTTCTGATTTAAATTGATCTATTTTTTTCCAAACTGGTGCTGAATATTTCAAAATTTTTGGTGCTAAATTTAATAAATCTTCAACTAATTTATTTTTTTTATATATTTGTTTACCCAACCCTAAACGTATTGCATTATGATGTTCTAGAACTACAGTCAATCTATTTTCAAGATTTTTTTTTGATGCAAGATCCATAACTCTTATAGATCTTCTTCCTACTTTATCCTCATAAGCTGGCCCAATTCCTCTTCTTGTAGTTCCAATTTTAAAATTACCAGCAGAGTCTTCTCTGATTTCATCCATTTCTTTATGAAATGGTAAAATTAGTGTGGCAGCTTCGGACAATATCAAATTATTTTCATCTATTTGTACACCTTTAGATTTAGCTTCCTCAATTTCATCAAGCAAAGCCCATGGGTCAACAACAACTCCATTTCCTATAATTGAAATTTTGTTTTTTCTAACAATGCCAGATGGAAGTAATCTAAGTTTATATGTAATACCATCTATGACCAAGGTATGACCTGCATTGTGTCCTCCCTGAAATCTAACAACTACATCGGCTTCACTAGATAACCAATCAACTATTTTTCCCTTTCCCTCGTCTCCCCATTGTGATCCTACTACTACTACATTTTTCATTTAAATTTCTTTTTTATAATAAAACTATTTAAGTGATTAATTGGTCCATTTCCTCTTCCAAAGTTTGGTCTTGTCTTTATAGCATTATTTACATATCTAATGCCTAGCTCACAAGATTTCTTTAATGTTTTTCCACATCCGTAATAGGTAGCAATTGCACTTGATAATGTGCATCCAGTTCCATGAGTATTTTTTGTTTTAATTTTGTTATTAGTAAATATTACAACTTCTTTTTTATTTACGAAAACATCTTTTAAAGTTTCAGAACCCAAATGGCCACCTTTTATTAAAACATTTTTAGCACCCAAATCTAACAACATTTTAGCTGCATCTTTCATATCATAAATAGATTTGATCTTCATTGTCGTTAATATTTCTGCTTCAGGAATGTTTGGTGTAATTAAATCTACCTCTTTTATAAGTTTTTTTTTCAAAACCAAAATTGCTCTATTATCAATAAGTTTGCTTCCACCTTTAGCTACCATGACTGGGTCTAATATAATTTTTTTTAAATTTAAAATTTTTATTGATTTTAATATAGAATTTACAACTTGCTTAGAATGTAACATGCCGATCTTGACAGAGTCTGGTTTGATATCCTTTGAGGTAAATTCTATCTGATTAGAAATTTCTTTAATTGGTACAGGCGTTATTGATTTGACACCTTTGGTATTTTGAGCAGTTACTGCTGTTATTGCTGTCATTGCATAAGAACCAAGAGATGTAACAGATTTTATATCTGCTTGGATACCAGCTCCACCAGAAGAATCTGATCCTGCGATTATTAATACTTTAGAATTAATTTTCAATTTACTGAATAGATTTTTTAATTATATTTATGCATAATTTATTTAAAATTGAATCTTTCGACTCACACATAATTCTTATTTTTGGTTCAGTACCAGACTTTCTTACCAACACTCTGCCTTTGTTTTTTATAAGTTTATTTACTTGAGAAATTGCTTTTATACATTTTGGACTATCAATAATCGACTTATCATTTACTTCCACATTTTCTAAAATTTGAGGAGTGGGATCAAATTTATTAAAAAGTTCACTTGCTTTTTTTCTTTTTCTCAGAGAAAAAAGAATTTCTAAGGCAACTAATAAACCATCCCCAGTTGTCGCAAACTTTCCAAGAATGATATGCCCTGATTGTTCTCCCCCTAAATTAAACTTATTTTTTTTCATTTTTTCTTTAACATATCTATCTCCAACATCTGATCTGTAAAATTTTATATTATTTTTTTTAAAAAATTCCTCTAAGCCATAATTTGACATAAGTGTGCCTATTACTCCACCTTTTAAAATTTTTTTTCTTTTCCATCTCTCACCTAACATTGCAAGAATTTTGTCTCCATCGATAATTTTACCTTTTTCATCACATACAATTATTCTGTCTGCGTCTCCATCTAGTGCAATACCTATATGAGCATTTTTTTTCTTTGTCATTTGACAAATTTTTTCTGGATAAGTAGACCCAGATTTAAAATTAATATTAAGGCCATTTGGAGAAGTACCAAAATTAAAAACTTCAGCCCCTAATGATTTAAATAATTCGGGACCAGCTTTATAACCTGCGCCGTTAGCACAGTCTAAAACGATTTTTATACCCTTTAAACTGAATGAGGTTGGGAAATTTTGTTTTAGAATTTTTATATAATTTTCATTCGCATCCTCTAATCTTTTTACTCTTCCTAATTCAATTGGTCCTGAAAGATTTTTATTAATCTCTGAGTCAATTAATTTTTCAATTTTTTTTTCAATTTTGTCAGATAATTTAAGTCCGTCTGGCCCAAACAATTTTAAACCATTATCGTAATGTGGATTATGAGATGCAGTAATCATTATCCCCATATTAGCACTCATTTTTTTTGTTAACATTGCCAAACCATTGGTTGGGAGTGGTCCTAATGTATAAATATGCATACCTGCTGACGCTAATCCAGAAACCAAAGCTGGTTCAAGAGTATAACCTGATAATCTTGTATCTTTAGCAATAATTGCAGTTTGTTTGTTTTTTTTTAAATTTTTAAAATATGTTCCAGCTGCTAATCCGAATTTAAAGAACATTTCACCATTTATTTTTGAGCCATTAACTCTTCCTCTAATTCCATCCGTCCCAAAATATTTTTTAACCATTTTTAATTTTGTAATTCTTTAAATACTTTAAATGCTTGATTAATTTCTTTAACATCATGGACTCTTAAGATTTGAACACCTTGTAAATATGATTGAATGCAGGATGATATGGTTCCTCCAAGTCTTTCTTTAGTATCATTTTCTTTTGAAATATCCTTAATAAATCTCTTTCTAGACAATCCTAACATTATAGGAAGACCCAACGAATGGAAAATAGAAATATTCTTTAAAAGAGTAATATTATGTTTCAAATTTTTTCCAAATCCAATTCCTGGATCTAAAATAATGTTATTATGTTTAATACCCTTTTTTCTTATATATTTTAATTTCATTTCAAAGAAATCATAAATATCAAGTAATACATTTTTATATGATGGTTTAATTTGCATATTTTTTGGTGTTCCTTTCATATGATGGATGATAAATGGTTTTCCTGTTTCTTTTAAAAAGTTTATTGTTTTAGGATCATAATCAAGTCCGGATACATCATTAATAAGATCAACTCTTAATTTAGACGCTTTCTTCATAACAAAACTTTTTCTTGTATCCAATGAAATAAAACACTTTTTATTTTTTAACATTTGTAAAATCAATTTAATTCTATCCCACTCTTTGATAGAACTAACATCATTAGCCCCAGGTCTTGTAGACTCACCTCCAATATCAATTATTTTTGCACCACTTAATAATAGGTTGTTAATATGTTTTAGGGCTAAATTTTTATTATTATAAGTACCTCCATCTGAAAAACTATCTGGAGTTAAATTAACAATACCCATTAAGATTGGTGTATCAGATAATATTACTCCTTTAAAAATTTTTTTTTGCTTTATTTTTTTTAAATCTTTATTAATTTTTATTTTTTGAATTTTTGGAAGTTTATGAATATCTTTGATATTAATTATTTTATTTTTTTTTCTGCTTATAATTTCGACCTTGTCAAAAGAAATATGAGCGTTTCCATTTAAAGGAATTGATAGTTTTTTTCTAATATTTTTTTTAGAGTTTAAACCGAAATAAAAATTACACGCTTTAGTGTAATATTTATTCATTAGTGCTTAGTGCACTATCTTTGGTTTTAAGCCCATTGAGCCAAGCGCTGAGCTTTGATCATCATCTTCAACTTTGAGATCCTCTTTATTTTTTGGATATATATTTTTATTTACTAAATCTTCAATCTCTGCACCTGTCAAAGTTTCATAAGTTAGTAAAGCTTTTGCAAGTTTGTGGAGATCATCAATTTTTTCGGTTAATACTTTTCTTGCTCTGTCATAGCCCATATCAACAAATTTTCTTATTTCACTATCGACTTTTCTTGCAGTTTCCTCTGACATATTTTGTTGTCTTGCCACCGATCTACCTAAAAATACCTCTTCCTCGTTTTCACCATAAGCAACCGGACCCATTTCTTTACTTAACCCGGCTCTCATAACCATTGCTCTTGCTCTTTTTGTAGCTTGCTCAATATCGCTGGCTGCTCCTGTTGTTACTTTATCGTCTCCAAAAATCAGTTCCTCTGCTACTCTTCCGCCCATTGCGATAGCCATCTGGGCATGAAGTTGTTCTCTTGTTTGTGATACTTCATCTCTTTCTGGAAGTTGCATTACCATTCCTAAAGCTCTACCTCTTGGTATAATTGTTGCTTTATGTATAGGATATGCTGCTTTTTCATTAATAGTTACAATTGCATGTCCTGCTTCATGGTAGGCTGTTAATTTTTTCTCTTCCTCTGACATAACCATAGATCTTCTTTCGGACCCCATCATCACTTTATCTTTTGCTTCCTCAAATTCTTGATAAGTTACAATTCTTTTGTTTTTTCTTGCTGCGAGTAAAGCAGCTTCATTTACAAGATTAGCTAAATCTGCTCCTGAAAAACCTGGTGTCCCTCTAGCTACTGTTCGAAGATTGACGTCAGGAGCCATTGATATTTTTTTTGCGTGTACTTTTAAAATCTTTTCTCTTCCAATTAAGTCTGGGTTTGAGACTACCACTTGTCTATCAAATCTTCCTGGTCTTAATAGTGCTGGATCTAATACATCTGGTCTATTGGTTGCTGCAATAATAATAACACCTTCATTAGTATCAAAGCCATCCATTTCAACAAGTAACTGGTTAAGTGTTTGTTCTCTTTCATCATTACCGCCTCCAAGACCTGCTCCTCTGCTTCTTCCAACTGCATCTATCTCGTCAATAAATATTATGCATGGAGAATGTTTTTTCCCCTGTTCAAACATATCTCTTACTCTTGAAGCACCAACGCCAACAAACATCTCAACGAAATCAGATCCAGATATGGTAAAAAATGGAACTCCAGCTTCTCCAGCTATAGCTCTTGCCAGTAAGGTTTTACCTGTTCCGGGTGGACCAACTAGAAGGCATCCACGAGGTATTTTTCCACCAAGTCGACTAAATTTTTTAGGATCTTTTAAAAATTCTACAACTTCTTCAACTTCTTCTTTGGCCTCCTCTACTCCGGCTACATCATTAAAAGTTACTTTTCCCTTTATCTCGTTCATCATTTTTGCTTTTGATTTACCAAAGCCCATGGCTCCACCTTTTCCACCTTGCATTTGTCTCATAAAAAAAATCCATACTGCAATCAAAAGCAACATAGGAAACCAAGATAATAAAATACCAAACAGTGAAGGCATTTTTTCTTCTAGCGGGCTTGCCGAAATACTAACGCCTTTGTCACTTAATTTTTGTATCAAGTTTGGATCGTCAGGTGCATAAGTACTAAACATTTCTCCATTTGACATTACACCTTTTATATTCTTTCCTTGAATTTCAACTTGAACAACTCTGCCATTATCAACTTGTGTAAGAAATTCAGAAAAAATTATTTTATTTTTTTGATTTACCGCTCCTTGCGGGTTCTTAAACATGTTGTATAGGCCTATTGTCAAAATAACAATTACAGCCCACATTGCTAGATTTTTGAAATTCATTTCTATAAGTTAAGAATTATTATCAGTTTAACAAGTGCCAATTTGTTCCAATTCGCAAATATTTTACTTAATTTCTGGAGAAATAATGACAGATTTCTCAAATTTTTCAATTATACATCCTGAAAGTGTTTTTTTTTCCATGTTTTTATTGGAACTTAAGTAATTTATCAAATTTTCAACTTTAGCACCTCTAGAGTAATAGTTTTTTTTACCCACTTTTTGGATTATTTCAGAAAACGATCTAAAAACAACTTCGTTAGGTTGATCAAAAAAATTCACACTCAAAATAACAGTATTATTTAATGATAAAAAATTTGAATTATCATTAATATTTTTTTTTACGTAGAAATCTATCGCAAAGTTACTTTTGTTTAAATTATTTAGAGTTTTTTTGAATTTATCGAAAGATAAACCATCTTCCTCTAATTTTGATACTAATTTTCTTACTTTAACTCTCATAAAATTTTCATCATTATTAGAGGGATCATCTATTTTAAAATTAAAAGTATTCTTTGATATATATCTCAGATCATTTTTAGTTATATCAAGCAATGGTCTCACAATTGAAATTTTGTCATCAAATTTTATTTTTGATTTTATATTACCAAATGAACTAAGACCTTTTAAGCCAGAGCCTCTTAATAATCTTATAAAAAAATTTTCCAATAAATCATCTTTGTGATGTGCAGTTAAAATCGTATCTATTTTTTTATTTAAGCTTTTATTGATAATTAATTTATATCTATTTTCTCTAGCAAATGATTGTAAATTTGATTTTTTTTTTACTTTTTTAATTGTAAGTATATCGGTCTTAATATTAAATAACTTAAGCTTTGTTTTTACCAACTTTGCTTCAAGGGTCGATTTTTTTCTCAACTTATGATCTACAATAAAAAAGTAAATTTTTTTTTTATTTTTTAAAGAATAACATTTTGCTAAAAATGCTAGTGCCATACTATCTGCTCCCCCAGATACAGCTACACAAAAACTATTTGATATGTGGTCAGAAATTTTTTTTTTAAAACTTAAATAAACTCTTTTTATTCTTGGATCATATAATTTTTTAAAATAAAAATTACGAATTTTCTTTTTTGCACTCAAATTCTTTTTCTTCATAATACTTAGCCTTTTGAAGCACAGATTGAGTTGCGTCTGGGTACTGTTTTTTAACTCCTGCAATCATCAAGCATCCTTGATCTTTTTCTCCCATCTGAACCAACGATACTCCAAGTTTTAATAAATTCTCAGGAGCAATTTTACTTTTTGGATATTTTTGATATCCCTCCAAATAAGCAGTTGCGGCATCAGTATACATTTGTCTTATTCTATAAGTTTCAGCATACCAATATTGCGCATTGCCCGATAATTCATCATCGGGATTGGTTAAAACAAATTCTCTAAACGCTTTTTCTGCATTGACATAATCCCCAACTTTTAAAAAATTTCTGGCAAATTGATACTGTTCTTTAGGGCTTGCATCTGGTAATAGTTTTTCTTCAGAATTGAAAACTTCAGAAATTATTGCCTCAGTTTGCTCCACAGTTTCTATTACTTGTGAAGTATCAGTTGTAGTCATGTCTTTGTAAGAAATTTCACCTAAAGATTGAGGTTCAGAAGATCCAGGTAATATATTTTTTTGTATTACTTCTTGGTTTGAAGTAGTTTGATCTGTTTTAGTTAATGAAGTGAGGGAATTATTATCAGTTTTTAAAATTGAATTCTGTTCAATTTGTTCAAACCTTAATTGATTATCTTGCTGAACTTTGGATAGCTCACTAGAAAGTTTATCTAACTTAAAATTAATTTGTTCAAATTTGTTGGTTAGTTCCTGAAATTGCATTTCAATATCATTTAATTTTAACAAATGTTTAGTTAAAGCTTGTTCTGCTTCTTTAGTTGATGCTCTCTGATTTGTATTTGTATCAGTGCTTTCAGAAAATGATTGGGAGTAGACTGCCCTTTCTAAAGTTCTAAGATCTTTTTGTATATTTTCTAAAATTTCTCCAACTTCTTGATCTTGTGAGAATGACAAATTGGTTGAAAATAGAAAAAAAGAAATAAAGTTAAATAAAATTAACTTAATTAATAATCTCATAATTATATTACTAATTATAATAATGGCAAAAAGAAGACCCTAACTTTATCATGCTAGGGTCTTATAATATTTAAACTTAATTTGCTTTTACTGTAACAGATCGTCTATTTTTTGACCAAGAAAGTGGATTTGATCCGGAGTCTACAGGTCTTTCTTTTCCATAACTCAAAACTTTTATTCGATCAGACGAAACACCGTAAGTCATTAAATAGTCTTTTGCAGCATTTGCTCTTCTCTCACCTAAAGCTAGGTTATATTCTCTTGTGCCTCTCTCATCAGCATGACCCTCAACAACAACTGTTACATCAGGGTTTTGCCTTAGCCAAGCTGCTTGCTTTCTAAGTGTCTCTCTAGATGCTGTTGTTAATATTATTTCATTAGTCGCAAAGAATACTCTGTCTGGAACGCCACTCGCAAGTTCCCCAACAGTATCAGAGCCAATATATACATCTCCTTGCATCAAGGCTCCCAATTTTTCAATTGGAACTGCTTTTTCTGTCTCTGCTGCTTTAGTAGTAGTGCTTGTTGTTGAATCTGTTGTTTTGACAGATTTCTTAGTCGCACATGCGGTTACGATTAGACCAAACATAACAACAAGAAATACATTTTTTAAAATTTTGTTTAGATTCATTTTTGCTCCTTAAATAGAATATTGTGAACTTAACCATGTAATTAGATGTTTTGTCTACAAAAATCAACCTAATTTAGTAAATACTTGATTTTTCTTCAATTTCCTAACAAAGAAGACCACGATGGGTCAGAGGCATCTGTCTCAGTTTTTACCAACCTCTCGTTGTATCCAGTTAAATCAATAGACCATAATTTTGCAGAGAAACCTTGACCATCATTATCAGATTTTGTCTCTCTGTAAAAAATGATTATTCTCCCATTTGGAGACCATGACGGTGCCTCTTGATAGAAATTCTCAGTAAGCAATCTTTCTCCGGTTCCATCCGTTCTCATCACACCAATAAAAAATTTTCCTTTATGCAGTTTTGTAAAGGCTATTAAATCGCCTCGAGGTGACCAAACTGGTGTGCCATAAATACCTTTACCAAATGATATTCTTTTCACTTTTGATCCATCACTTTTCATAACATAAATTTGTTGATAACCACTTCTGTCAGAGTTAAATGTAATAAATTTTCCATCAGGTGAGTATGATGGTGAAGTATCTATTGATGGATGATCAGTTAATTTTTCCTGAATATTTGTTTCTAAATCTCTAACCCAAATTTCTGAGTTTCCATCCTTTGCTAAACTCATTATTAGTTTTTTTCCATCGGGAGAGAATCTTGGTGCAAATGTCATACCTCTAAAATCACCTACAACTTTTTGCTCACCCGTTTGTAAGTTTACAATATAAACTCTAGGCATATTTCTAAAGTAGGACATATAAGTAATGATTTTATCATCTGCTGGATTAAATCTTGGAGTTAAAACTAATTCGTTTCCTAGTGTTATATACTTTGTATTGAAACCATCTTGATCCATCAAAGCTAATTTTTTAACTCTTTGTGTTTTTGGTCCTTCTTCAGATACATATATTATTCTAGTATCAAAATAACCACTTTCACCAGTTAATCGTTCATATACCTTGTCTGAAATTTTATGTCCAACTCTTCTCCAAGAACGCGGTGTTGTTGTAAGAGAAAAACCATCGACCATCTTTGCACCTAACACATCCCAAAGCTTAAACTCTACATTTATATAATCTTTCTCATTAATTATTTTATGTGTGACTTTGCCTGTTATTAAAACTTGAGATTTAATTAAAGCCCAATCTTCAAACCTTGGTTTTAAATGTGCAATATCAGGTTTTTGTAAAAATGCTTCTTTTTCAATTGCATCAAATAAACCAGTCTTCACTAAATTATTTTCAATTACTTTTGATATTTCTGAACCTAAATTTTCAATATCGAGAATATTTTTAATTTTATTATTAGACTCGTTATTTGTAAAAAATGGTGACACTGAAATAGGCATTGGATCAAGATTACCTCTGGTAATATCAATTTCTACAAGAGAAAAACCAATACTTGGTTTTAAAACAAAATAAATAAGAAGTATTAAATATAAATTTTTTTTCATTCTCCAACCATCATCCCCTCAGGATTAAACCTTAATATCATAGTACTCCAATTTTCATAAGTTTTGGTCGGAAGATTTTTAATAGGATTACACTTTAATACTGCTCTATCAACTGCCTCTGCAAAGATTCTATATTTCCCATCTGTGCCCATTCTATTTCTTTCCAAAATTTCTCTACTTTTTACCCTTCCATTTTTTTCTAGTTCAAGTTTTACTGTAACTAAATAATTATTTTTTTTATATTCTGCTCCCATAGGAGGAGACCAGCAATCTTTATACTGCATCTGAATAGAGTACTCAGTAGTAACAGATAATTTTGTTAATCTCATTGATTTATCCTCTGATTGAGTAATTCCATCAGTTTTTTTTTTTACTTCTCCAATATTTTCATATTGCTTTGCAATTAGTCCCTTAATTAAGTCTACATCTAATTCTTTTTTTTCATATTCAGAAGACTGGATTGCCTTATCCTCTTTAATTGGTTTTATTTTTTTAACGAATTCTTTAATTACCAAATCTTTTTCAATTTCCTTTTCAATTTTTTTTTTCTTTTCTTTCTCAACAACTGTTTTTACAATTTCCTTAGCTGGTTGTTGCTCATTTTCTTGCTTTGTTTCAATTTTTTCTATTTTTTTATCAGGCAAAGGAATTGCCTCAGATTTGTCTATTTTAATTTGATCTTGCTTTTTTTCAGGAACAGGAACTTTTTTGGATTTTGATAAATCTAATTCATCTTTTTGATTGTCAAACTTTACTTGCTTTTTAATTTCCTGCTTTACTTCTTTTGGAGGCGCTTGTTCTGAAAGTAACTTCTTGTTATCTTTTTTTACTTTTTCAATGATTTTAGCTGCTTTAGGTGCATATGGAATATTCATTTGATCGGAAATTTGAATTAATTCAACCGAGATACTTGGGAGTAATTCTATAGGTTTCTTTGCAACAAAAGGAAGTGCAAAAATTGTTGCTACAAATATTGATCCATGAAAAATAATTGAAAACAACATGCCAAACGAAAAATTATTAATTTCATTTGGAACCCCACTAAATGCAAATTTATTAAACAAATTTATCTCTCTTTATATGGCTCAGAAATCAATGCAACTTTAGTAAAGCCTGAACCTGAAAGTTTACCCATTACTTCTAATACTCTACCATAGTTTATTGTTTTATCTCCTCTTACATATATTCTCGTATCTGTTCTGTTATTGGATACTGCCAGAATTTTTTTAATTAAATTATCAAATTCAATTTTTGTTTCTTGAATAAAAACTTCACCCTTTGAATTTATTGTTAATGTAAGTGGTTCACTTTCCTCAGGCAATGTATCAGCTGATGTTTCAGGTAAATCAACTTGTACCCCAACAGTAAGAAGTGGTGCTGTAACCATAAAAATAATCAGAAGAACAAGCATGACATCCACAAAGGGAGTTACATTTATTTCACTCATTGGTTCTCTTTCTGAACGCTTTAAGTTAAATGCCATATTAAATTATTGAAATAAATCTTTTTGAAAAGTTTTCTAATTTTTGAGAATATTTTTTTGAATCATTGCCAAATTTATTATATGCAATTACTGCTGGAATTGCCGCCAATAAGCCCAAGGCTGTTGCAAAAAGTGCTTCTGCAATACCTGGTGCTACTATAGCAAGGCTAGTGTTTCTTGAAATTGCAATAGATTGAAATGAATTCATTATGCCCCAAACAGTTCCAAATAATCCAATAAATGGAGCTGTGGAACCAACTGTTGCGAGAAAAGTAAATCTATTGTTGACAATATTCATCTGCTTTTCGATATTTACTTCTAAAATATTTTCAAGTCTTTGACTAATATTGGTTTTTGATCTTGATTTCATAACAGCTTGCATTGAGTCTTTAAATAATTGTGCCATCGGATTATCTAATTTTGTAGGTAAGTTATTATAAAAGGTTTCTGCAGATTTTGACTTCCAAAATTTATCCTCAAAATCTTCAGACTCTTTATTTATTTTCCTAAACATTAAGATTTTATCAAATATTATTGCCCAAGAATAAACTGAACTAGCGATTAAAATTATAATCACAGATTTCACTACAAAGTCTGCTCTTAAAAATAAACTTAAGATTGAAAAGTCTGTACTGCTTGCAAGTCCAACTGCTTGAGAGGTTATATCTGCATCCATTTAGACCATTTCACACTAAAATGTGTCATGAATTTGACTAACAAAGCAAACTTTATTTATTTTTCTATTGTATTTAGATGATAATTTGCAATTAATATTGCATCTGCTTTGTTAGTATCTTTTTTTTTAGATAACATTGATGAAAATTTTGGAAACATTTCAATTGCTTTAACTCTACTCGAATCCTTTTGGGAATTTATTAAATCAAAATGTTTTTTCCATTTTGCAGGCCTTACAAAAAAAATTGGAAGTTGCATTGCTGCACAAACGCCTTTTATAACCCCAAATGATTGACCAAAATTAAACATACTTGTTACTCCTTGTCCAGGCATAGCAGAGACTTGTTCAACCACAACATTAATATCTAAGGATTTGTAGTTTTTAAATCTTAGGGATATTTCATTAAATATTTGGCTACCATTAATTTGTTTTTTGTTTTTGTTGCCTGATGCCATAGTAGGCATATCGATAACATCCATAATTTTTCCATCTTCGAGAAAACATATTGCACCTGTTATACCTGGATCTATTCCAATTATTAGCATAAAAATTTATTATACAGCATTTGTGAAAACGTTTTGAACATCATCATCTTCCTCTAAAATTTCCAAGAACTTAAACATTTTTTCTTTATCTTCTTGTTTTAATTTAATTTTGTTAATTGGAACCCATTCAATTTCGGTTGATATAAAATTAGAAATTTTTTTTTCCATAATATTTTTTACATCATATATTTCATCTTTATTTGTGTGTATTTGATAATATTCATCATAAAACATACAATCATTAGCACCTGCGTCAGTTGCTAATTCGAAAATCTTGTCTTCACTCATTTCTTCTTTATTAATTTTAATTATTCCTTGTTGAATGAAATTATGTGATGCAGATCCTTGAGTACCAAGCCCTCCTCCATATTTTTGGAAAATAGTTCTAATATTGGATGCTGTTCTATTTTTATTGTCTGTTAATGTAACTACAACAACTGCAGTTTTTGCAGGTCCAAAACCTTCGTATCTTATATTTTCAAAGTTTAAACCTGTGGTCATTGATGATTTGTCTATCGCTCTTTCAATATTATCTTTGGGCATGTTCGCAGATCTTGCTGCTTGAATCGCTGATCTTAGTCTTGAGTTCATGTCTGGATTTTTATCTCCAAGTTTAGCAGCAACTGTTATTTCTCTTGATAATTTTGAAAAAACTGCAGCTCTTTGCTTATCTGCTTTACCTTTTTTGTGTTTAATACCTGCCCAATGAGAATGACCTGCCATTATTTATTTATCTCTTTGAAGTTGACCACCAAATATAAACTGAGAGATGTTTAAAGCCAAACCATTTTTTGGATTAGCTTCAATAATTGCTCCACAAAGCGATGCCTCGCCCTCTGAAGGAAAGTGTTTGATAGACTCTTTTTTAAAAAATCTATTGATTGAATTTTCAGCGTTCATGCCAATAACTGAATTATAATCCCCACACATTCCTGCATCCGTCAAATAAGCGGTACCATTATTAAGAACTCTTCCATCGTTTGTAGGTACGTGAGTGTGGGTTCCTACAACAAAAGTAGCATTACCGTCAAATACATGACCAATAGCCATTTTTTCACTTGTAATTTCTCCATGAAAATCAACAACTAGAAAATCAAAATTTTCTCTGAGTTTATTTTCCTCAAGAAATTTTTTACTTTTCACAAACACATCATCACATTTTTTCATGAAAACATTACCCATTAAATTTAATACTCCAATTTTGTAGCCTCTAACTGTATTATAAATTCCAAATCCATCTCCAGGGACAACGCCTGATAGGTTTAACGGCCTCAATAATCTCTTTTGTTTATTTATAAATTCAAAAGTTTCTTTTTGGTCCCATACATGATTTCCAGTTGTTATTACATCAACGCCACAACTAAGAAGTTCATTTACAATGTTCTCGGTTATCCCGACTCCATCTTTTGCTGCATTCTCACCATTCACAATTACAAAATTAATTTTTTTTGATTTTATAATATCAGGTAAAAATTTCTTCACAGCAAAACATCCACTGTTTCCAACTATGTCCCCTAAAAATAAAATTTTCATTTTATTATCCCTTTATCTGTTAATATAATATCTAGCTTTTGGTCGAATTTATTTCTAGGTACTGTTTTTAATTCTTGAAATGAAAAAGCAAGGCCAACTGTGATAACTTTTTTAAATTTAAATACTCTCGCAATATATCTATCATAAAACCCTCCTCCATAACCAAGTCTAAATTTTTTTTTATCAAATCCAACAAGAGGAACTAACAAAATATCAGGGAAAACTTTTTTAATAGTAAAAGGCTCAGGAATACCTTGATTACTAATATTTAGTGATTGTTTAAAAGACCATTGATAAAAATCCATTAAATTATTTTTTTTTGTAACAGGCAAAGATATTTTAAATTTATCTCTTTCTAATTTTTCTAAAATCTCTAAAGTTCCAATTTCACAATTTATTGGATAATAACCACCTATATTTTGATTTTTTTTTATATTTAATTTATTTAAAAGGTTTTTAAATCGACTAAAACTTATACTTTGATCTGAAAAATTAACTCTTCTTAAATTAATTAATTTTTTTCTTAAAATTTCTTTTGACACTTTAAATTATTGAGTCTTTGGGTCTGTATCAATTCTTTTTAGAAAATTTTCTATCTCCAAAGTTGTCTTATCAACTAAAAGTTCATAGTCACTTTTGTTAGACTCGATCTGATTATTTAGGTTCTTTTGGATTGTGCCCAATTCGGAAATCTCTTTTTCTTTCAAATCTCTATAATTGTAAACTAAAGATTTAAGTTCTTTAAATTTATCAGTAATTTTTGCGATATCAGATTTTTGAATATCAATTTTTTTTTTTGTTTCATAATATTCATCTAAAACTGAAATCGATGTTATTAACAAAAGTTTACTTTCTCCTATATTTCCTAAAGAATTTTTTAAATCTGTAAATTTCTCATTTAAATATAATGCTAGTTCCTCTAGATGCTCTTCTTGTCCATCATCGCATGATAACAGAAATTCTTTTCCATTAAATTTGATATTTACATTTGCCATTTGTCAATTTCCTCCATCAAACTATCCGTTTCTTGATTTAATTCATCAATTTTTTGTGAAAATTGATCTTCTTTTTTTCTTTCCTCAATGTCTCTATTCTTTAGGTCATCAAATTTCTGTTTAAGAACCTCATTTTCTTCTTTCAATAAATTATATTTTCCCTCAATCTCCTTCTTTTCAATTTCTAATTGATTTTTTTGGTTTGCAAGATTTTCTATCTCTAAAGTTTTGTCTGGTTTTACTTTTTCAAGATTTTTTAGTTTATCTAAGGCTTCAAATAATTTTTTTTCTTTTTCAGTAATTGAATTCATATATATATCTATATTAATAAATAGATTCACCTAAGTCTACAAAGGATAATTTTTGAGAGATATAAATAAAATCTTGTCTAACGCAATACGCGCTCTTTCTATGGATGCCGTACAAAAAGCTAATTCTGGCCACCCGGGTATGCCTATGGGTATGGCTGATGTTTCTACCATACTTTTTAAATATTTTCTGAAATTCAATCCAAAAAATCCTAGTTGGATAAATAGAGATAGATTCGTTTTATCTGCTGGACACGGATCAATGTTACTTTACTCTTTGCTTTATTTAACGGGTTACAAAAGTATTAGTTTAAAGTATATAAAAAATTTTAGACAGCTAAATTCTATTTGTGCAGGTCATCCTGAATACGTTAAAAATTCTGGTATTGAAACAACAACTGGGCCTTTAGGACAAGGTATTTCTAATGCGGTTGGATTTGCATTAGCGGAAGAAATTTTGAAAAAAAGATTAGGCAAAAACATCATTAATCATAAAACATATGTAATTGCCGGAGACGGATGTTTAATGGAAGGAATTAGTCATGAAGCAATGAGTTTAGCGGGACACTTGAAACTTAAAAATTTAATAATGTTATTTGATAATAATTCAATTTCTATAGACGGACCGACAAGTTTAGCAGTTTCAGATAATTTTAAGAAAAGATTTGAAAGTTACGGTTGGAGTTTTATTGAAATTGACGGACATAAAGAAAGTGAAATATTTAAAGCACTTCAAAAAGTTCAAAAAGCAAAAAAACCGACTGTAATTTCCTGCAAAACTAAGATCGGTTATGGGTCCCCAAATAAATCAGGGAAAGCTTCGTCGCACGGTAGTCCACTTGGTCATGATGAGATTTCGTTAGTTAGAAAAGAATTAAGTTGGAATCATAAACCCTTTAAAATCCCAAAAAATATTTTAAACGCATGGAGAAGTATTGGTAAAAAAGGAGAAAAAATTGAAAATAGATGGCTTAAAATTTATAAAAAAAATAAAATTAGAATAAATAATGCTTTAAAAAATAATTTTAAGAATTCTATTATTGATGAAAAAAAGATTGCAATAAAAGAAAATAAAAGTCTTGCTACTAGAAAGTCTTCTGAAGCAATAATTAATTCTATTTTTAGAAAAAATAATACAATAATTGGTGGATCGGCTGATCTTGCGGGATCAAATAATACTAAAACAAAAAACCACAAGATTATTAAACCTGGAAGTTTCGATGGAAATTATATCCATTATGGGGTTAGAGAGCATGCTATGTGTGGAATTATGAATGGTCTAGCTTTGCATAGTAAATTAATTCCATATGGAGGAACTTTTTTAATTTTCTCTGATTACTGTAAACCGTCAATAAGATTGGCTGCTATGATGGGACAACAAGTTATATATGTAATGACACATGATTCAATTGGCCTTGGAGAAGATGGACCAACGCATCAACCGATTGAACAGTTATCTGGATTAAGAGCAATACCAAATCTAAATGTTTTCAGACCTGCTGACAAATTGGAAACTATCGAGTGTTGGGAACTAGCATTAAAAAATTTTAATACACCAAGTATTCTATCTTTGACTAGACAGAACCTAGATCCTATAAGAAATAAATTTACAATAACAAATAAATGTTCTTCGGGAGCGTATGAAATTTTAAGAACTAACAAAAAAATTATTTTGACTATTTTAGCGAGTGGATCTGAGGTAAAACTAGCAATAGAAACTAGCCATAAATTAGCCAAAGAAAAAATATATTCAAAAGTAGTTTCTGTACCATGTATGGAGTTATTTGATAAGCAATCAAAAAAATATAGAGACAACGTTCTGAATGAAACAAAATTTAAAATATCTATTGAAGCAGGATCAAGTGATTGCTGGAGAAAATATGTTGGTGACTTTGGAATTACTTTCGGAATAAATGAATTTGGAAAAAGTGCGCCATTTAAAGAAATTTTTAATTATTTTGGATTAGTAAATAAAAATATAACGAAAGAATCAAAAAACCTAATT
The DNA here is from genome assembly GCA_902551985.1 of uncultured Pelagibacteraceae bacterium. Classification (GTDB taxonomy): domain Bacteria; phylum Pseudomonadota; class Alphaproteobacteria; order Pelagibacterales; family Pelagibacteraceae; genus Pelagibacter. Next base: position 109,284 of record CACDFI010000005.1, read on the forward strand.
AAGAGATAGACATGACAATAAAAGTTGGAATAAATGGAATGGGTAGAATTGGAAGAATGGTTCTTAGGTCAATTTTTGAAAGTCAAAAAAAAAACTTAAAGATAAATCATATAAACAACAGATCTAACTCAGAAATCACATGCCAATTAATAAAGCATGACTCTATCCATGGAAAATTTAATACTGAAATAAAATTTGATGAGAATCATTTAATAATAGACAGAAACAAAATTTCATTTACTCAAAAGTCTTCTATTGATGACATTGATTGGAAAAAATATGACGTAGATTATGTTTTTGAGTGCACTGGAAAATTTAATTCAAAAGAAAAACTTGAAGGTCACATTAGAAATGGAGCAAAAAAAGTGATTGTCTCAGCTCCTTGTAAAAATGCAGATAAAACAATAGTATATGGAGTTAATCAAAATATATTATCTAAAAGTGATATTATAATATCTGCTGCGTCCTGTACTACAAATTGCTTAGCACCTGTTGTAAGCGTGCTTAATAATAATTTTGAAATTGAAAAAGGTTTTATGACCACTATCCACGCATTTACGAGTGATCAAAAAATTTTAGACAATTCTCATAAGGATATAAGAAGAGCAAGAAGCGCAACTCAATCAATAGTTCCAACATCGACAGGGGCTTCAAAATCAATAGGCGAAATAATTCCAAATCTCAAAGGGAAGTTAGAGGGTATAGCTATGAGAGTACCAACACCAAATGTATCTGTAATTGAATTTATTTTTTGTACAAAAAAAGAAATAAGTATAAAAAAAATTAATGACGCATTTGAAAAAGCTGCTAACAGTGATTTGAAGAATATTTTAGAAATCACGCATGAAAAACTAGTTTCAATTGACTTTAATCACCATCCTGCATCTGCGATTGTTGATGCTTCTTTGACAAATATTATAGGGACTAATATGGGTAAAATATCTGCTTGGTACGACAATGAATGGGGTTTTTCAAATAGAATGTGCGATTTAGCTGAGAGACTGCACAATATCTCTTAATGAGAAGTATAAAAAACGAAAAAAATTTAGCTAATAAACTAATTTTATTAAGATTAGACCTTAATGTTCCATTAGATCAAGGAAAAATAAGCGACACAACGAGAATTGACAAAATTCTTCCTACTTTAAATTTCTTAATTCGCCAAAACACTAAAATTATAATCTTATCACACATAGGAAGGCCTAAAGGAAAAATTGTAGATGAGTTATCGTTAAAACCAATAAAAGAAGACTTGCAACAAAAACTTAAACTCAAAGTAAAATTGATTAAAAAAAATATTTTTAAAATAAAGAACAGAGCTTTCTTGAATGATTTTGATGAACAAATTTTAATTTTAGAAAATATAAGATTTTATGCTGAGGAAGAAAAGAATGATCGCAACTTCGCAAATCATATCGCAAGCCTAGGCGATATTTATGTAAATGATGCTTTCTCTTGTTCTCATCGAGAACATGCTTCAATTCATCAAATTTCAAACTTTCTGCCCTCTTATTCAGGATTGCAGCTTGATTTAGAAGTCAATGCTCTAAATAAAATTACCTCAAAGATTACAAAACCAATTACCTGTATAATTGGAGGATCTAAAATTTCTACTAAAATAAATGTTATTAAAAATTTAATACCAAAGTTAAATAATATTGTCATTGTTGGAGGTATGGCCAATAATTTTATTGAATATTTTGGAAATAATATAGGTAATTCAATTAAAGAGAATGACTGCAAACAAATAGTTAAAGAAATTATTTCACTATCAAAAGAAAAGAATTGTAACTTAATTTACCCTGAAGATGTGCTTGTTTCAAAAAATCTAAATGGATTGTCGCAAAATAAAAAATTAGATCAAATCAGTTCAAATGAAATGATTTTAGACATTGGTCCAAAAACTATTAGTAAGATATTAAATATTATTGATAAAAGTAAAACTATATTATGGAACGGGCCAGCTGGATATTTTGAAAATCCTAATTTTGCGAATGGAAGTATTAAAATAGCAAAAAAAATAATTGAAAATAACAAAGTAAACAAAAGTTTTTCTGTTGTAGGTGGTGGAGATACTGTTTCTTTTTTAAACCATCTAAATGTTGTTGATGATTTTAACTTTGTTTCAACTGCAGGTGGAGCTTTTTTAGAATATCTTGAAGGTAAAAAGCTACCTGGTATAACCGCTTTAGATTGATATGACAGAGTTAAATAAAATTGCACTTAAAATAATTTCTAATGGCAAGGGGATTTTGGCTGCGGATGAAAGCAATGGAACTATGACGAAAAGACTAGAAGCAGTAAAAGTAAATTCAACACCTGAAAATAGACTTTTGTTTAGAGAAACACTTTTTTCTTCAGAAAGTATGAAAGAATGTATTGGTGGTGTAATTCTTTATGACGAAACAATACAACAAAATTCAAGTTTAAAAAAATCAATACCCGAATTAATTTCTTCCTCAGGCGCATTACCTGGAATAAAAGTTGATACAGGCGCAAAAGAATTAGCAAATTCACCTCAAGAAAAAATCACTGAAGGTTTGGATGGACTTAGAGAGAGATTGAAAAAATACTATAAAATAGGAGCACGATTTACAAAATGGAGAGGTGTTTATATAATAAACCAAAAATATCCAAGTAGGTTAGCTATTCACAGTAACGCTCACGCACTCGCGAGATACTCGGCACTGGCTCAGGAAAATGGAATGGTACCAATTGTAGAGCCTGAGGTATTGATGGATGGAAATCATTCTGCTGACATTTGCTTAAGTATAACTTCTGAAGTTATAAAAAAATGTTTTGATGAGTTAATATTACATAAAGTTGATCTATCAGGAATTATTTTGAAACCAAATATGATATTAGCCGGAAATAAATCAAAAGATAATATTACTAACGAAGAAGTTGCACAAAAAACACTTGAATGTCTTAAAAATTCTGTTCCTAGTGAGGTGCCTGGGATTGCTTTTTTGTCTGGGGGCCAGTCAGAAATAGAGGCTACTGAAAATTTAAATTTAATAAATAAGCAAAACGAAACTGGATTTATAATGACTTATTCTTATGGAAGAGCTTTACAACAAAGCGCTCTTAAGATATGGGCTAAAAATATTAATAATAAAGAGGAAACTCAAATAGCTTTTAACCACAGGGCTAAAATGTGTACCTTAGCTGCTCAAGGAAAATGGTCAAATAATCTTGAAAATAATTAAAAAGAAGTTTGTTTATCTTATTTCACCAAATAAAATAATAAGGAACTTCTACAATCAACTCGATATAATTTTGAAATCTAACAAAGTATTTTTTTTCCAAATGAGACTTAAGAGATATTCTTTGAAAGAGAAAATATTGATTGGTAAAAAAATTAAAAAGATTTGTAAAAAAAATAAGGTAAAATTTATTGTGAATGATGATCCATGGCTTGCCAAAAAATTAGATGCTGATGGATGTCATTTAGGACAGAAAGATATGAATATTATGAAAGCTAGAAAAATCATGGGAAAAAAAATTTTAGGAATTACATGTCATAACTCTATAAAACTTGCAAAAATTGCCATTAAGTCTAAACCAAATTATTTAGCTTTTGGTGCATTTTATTCAACAAATACAAAAAAAGTTAAATATAGAGCCTCAGTAAAAATTATTACTAAAGTAAAAAAGCTTACCAATATGCCTATTGTTGCAATTGGTGGAATAAATCAAGAAAATTACAAAAATCTATTATTGAATAAAGCAAATTTTTTAGCTATCTCAAGCTACATTTGGAACAATAAAAAATATAAACCAACACAGGCAATAGAAAAATTAAAATGAAAATTAATACTGGAGAAATTAGAGTTGGCATGCTTCTTGAGTATAAAAATGATTTATGGCAAGTACTCAAAACTCAGCACGTTAAACCTGGTAAAGGAGGTGCGTTTACTCAAGTAGAGATGAAAAGTGTTAGTAAAAACACCAAAATTAATGAAAGGTTTAGATCAAGTGAAACAGTGGAAAAAGCATCTGTTGAAGAATTGAATTTTAATTATTTATATTCTGATGAGAATAATTATTTTTTTATAAATCCTAAGACTTTTGATCAAATAGAGATAAAGAAAGATGTTGTTGGAGAAAAAGGTAAATTACTAATTGAAAATCTTGAAGTCTCAGTAAGTTTCCATAATGATATTCCTTTTTCAATTGAGTTACCAAATCAAATTAAATGTAAAATTGCTTCAACAGATGCTTCAATAAAAGGTCAAACAGTCTCGTCCTCATATAAACCAGCTACTCTTGATAACGGATTAAAAATTCAAGTTCCTCCATTTGTTGAGGTAGAAGATGAGATTATTTTAGACAGTAGAACTTTTGAATACGTAAAAAAAATTTAGTAAATGAATTCAATTTCACCAAATTTAAATATAATGATAAAAGCTTGTGAAAAAGCTTCAAAAGTAATCATAAGAGATTTTGGAGAAATTGAGAATTTGCAAGTTTCAAAAAAAGGACCAAGAGATTTTGTGACTAAAACTGATAAAAAAGTAGAGCGGATCCTGATTGAAGAATTATCAAAAGGAAAGAAAAACTATTCTTTTTTAACAGAAGAGAGCGGTAGAATAGAAAATACTGATAAAGACAAAATTTGGATTATTGATCCAATTGATGGAACAACAAATTTTTTACATGGTATACCACATTTCGCAATTTCAATAGCTCTGAGTATCGATAAAGAATTAAAATCGGCACTAATATTTGATCCAATCAAAAATGAGATTTTTTTTGCTGAAACAAATAATGGAGCATATTTTAACAATCATAGAATTAGGGTTTCAAATAAAAATAATATTGAGGATTGTTTGTTTTCCTCAGATCAAAAAGGTTTAAAATCTATATTTCCAAATTTAAATATGAGGTGCTCTGGTTGTGCAGCTCTAGACTTGGCTTATGTGGCATCTGGAAGATTAGATGGTTTTTTTTTTAATAATATAAATTTGTGGGATATCGCTGCGGGTATTTTAATTGTTAAGGAAGCTGGTGGTTCTATAAATGATATTAGCGGTTATAAAGAAAATAGCATTGACATTAGAGCAGCAAGCGCAAATATTTATCCAAAAATGATGAAAAAACTGACTAACTTTTAATTGTATTTGTTTAACTTTTTGCTATAAACCCGCTATGAAAAAAAACTTACATCCAGACTACCACACTATAAAAGTTGTGATGACAGATGGCACTCAGTTTGAGACTAAATCTACTTGGGGGACCGAAGGGGAAACTTTAAAACTTGAAATTGATCCAAAATCTCATTCTGCATGGACCGGCGGTAAACAAAAAATACTTGATAAAGGCAGAGTAAGCAAGTTTAACAAAAAATTCCAAAATTTTAGATCTGAAAATAAATAATGAGCAATGCACCATTAATGCCAATGGCAACCGCTGTATGGTTAGTCGAAAATACCTCACTAACATTTAAACAAATAGCAAATTTTTGCAAACTTCATGAAGTAGAAATTCAAGGTATAGCAGATGGAGAAGTTGCAAAAGGTATTGTAGGATATAATCCAATAATTTCAGGACAATTAACTAAAGAAGAAATAAATTTATCATCTCAAGATTCTAATAGACAGCTTAATCTTCAAATAAATGAAATTGAAATAGATAGTCATAATAAAAAAACAAAAAAGTATATTCCATTATCCAAAAGGCAAGACAAACCAGATTCGGCTTTGTGGCTAATTAAGCAACATTCAATTTTAAAAGATTCTCAAATTGCAAAATTAGTAGGAATTACGAAAAATTCAGCCACAGCAATTAGAAATAAAAGTTATTGGAACTACAATAGTCTTAATGCTAAAGATCCAGTGGCAATGGGACTATTTACACAAAAGGATTTGATTGAAGCATTAGAAAAAGCAGAAAGAAGAGTCTTAAAAGAAAAGAAAGAAAAAGAAAAAACATAATAATCTACAATAAAAAATGAAATTATATAGACAAATAAAATGTAAAGTGATACCAAGTTCGCCACACGGAGGTAGTTATTAAAATAGAAGTTAAAGATAATAATATCGAACAAGCTTTAAGAGTTTTAAAAAGAAAACTACAGAGAGATGGTTTTTTTAAAATAATTAAGCTTAAGAATACATATGAAAAACCTTCAGAAAAAAAAAAGAGAATTCTTCAGGAAAATATTAAAAGAGTTAAAAAATTAAATAAACTAAAAAGCAGAATATAAAATCTATTTATTTTTTTGAGCAATGAATTGCATTATAACATGCATAAGTATGTGGTGTGCATCTTCTGAAATTCCATAATTATTTGCTTTTACATGAATTGCTATGTCACTATTTTTTTTTAAAAAACCACCTTCAAATCCACAAAATCCAATAACTTTTACATTCTTACGTTTTGAAAATTTTACAACCTCTTTAATATTTGATGAGTTTCCAGATGAACTAATTGCAATAAGCAAATCATCTTTCACAAATAAACTCTCAGCTTGATATTTAAATATCTGGTCATAACTCAAATCATTTGAGATAGCTGTTATTGTCTCAATATTTGAAGAGAGACTAATTATTTTTGGTCTTAGTTTTGAATTTTGTCTTAAAAATTTCAAATAATCACAAATATAGTGATTTGAGATCGCGGCGGAACCTCCATTCCCACATACATATATAGTTTTTTTTTTTGCTACTGTTTTTAAAATTAAATCTGATGCTTTTTTTAATTTCTTAAAATCTATTTTTCTAATTGAACTTATCAAATTTGAAATATAATCGTTTATAAACGGAGTAAATTTTTTTACCATAAATTTTATGTTGCAGAAATTATATATTAAGTATAAGTACCTTGAAATTAAATAATAGCATTAATTAATACCGCGGGGTGGAGCAGCCTGGTAGCTCGCAAGGCTCATAACCTTGAGGTCGGCGGTTCAAATCCGTCCCCCGCAACCAATTTATAAGCTAAAATTTGATTTTTTTGTATCTCTTAGAAATCCTTTAACAGTATCTATAGTTAGACTTTGGAGCGAATTTCCAAATCTCTCAATCTTTTCAATTATTGCAGGAGGAACTGTAATTATATGACAGCCAATTTGTTTTGATTGTATATAATTATAAGGTTCTCTTGTGCTAGCCCAAAGTATTTTCACATTTTTAAATTTTTTACTTAATTTAATACTCTTTTTGAATTGAGGTATAGGATCCATTCCTTTGTCCGCCATTCTTCCAGCAAAAATTGATATTATTACATCTGTTTTTTTATTAATATTTTTTAAAATTTTTTTTGTTTGTACATAAGAGTATACAGCAGTAATATTTAATTTTATTCCATTACTGTTTAATTCTCTTATTACTTTACCCATAAACTTACCTTTAGAATTTGTAACTGGAACTTTTACATAAACATTTTTTCCCCAATTACTGATTTGCTCCCCTTGAAAAATCATGTCTTCAGGTTCATCAGCAAACACTTCACATGATACAGGTTTATTTGTTATTTTAATAATTTTTTTGGAATAATTAGTATAATCTTTAGCTCCAGCTTTTCTCATCAACGTGGGATTTGTTGTAAAACCTTTTACTATTTTTTTTTTGTTAAATTTTTTAATAAGATTAATATCTGCTATGTCACAAAAAATTTTTGTCAATTTACAAACTCTTTACAATTTCTTCAGTCATTTTCTTCGCGTCTGCAAATAACATTAGTGTATTATCTCTATAAAATAGATCATTATCAATTCCAGCATAACCAGGTGATAAACTTCTTTTTACAAATAAAACCGATTTACTTTTTTCAACATCTAGAACGGGCATACCATAAATTGGACTTTGCGGATCTGATTTCGCAACTGGATTTGTCACATCATTTGCTCCAATCACATATGCCACATCACAATTTGAAAAATCATTATTAATTTCCTCTAATTCGAATACTTCATCGTATGGAACATTAGCTTCAGCTAGTAGCACATTCATGTGGCCTGGCATCCTTCCTGCGACTGGGTGAATAGCATATGATACTTTAACACCATTTTTTTTTAAAGCATCTACCATTTCTCTAAGCGCATGCTGAGCTTGTGCTACAGCCATTCCATAACCAGGTACAATAATCACTGAGGATGCATTTTTCATTAAAAAAGCAGCATCATCTGCATTTCCATTTTTAACAGGTTTTTGTTCCTTTGTTGTTTTGTCTGAACTTTGGTCTGTTGCTCCCCAACCACCCAGGATAACATTAAAAAAAGATCTATTCATTCCTTTACACATTATATATGAAAGGATTGCTCCTGATGAACCAACTAATGCACCTGTAATTATTAAAGCGCTATTTTCTAGTGTGAAGCCTATACCTGCTGCTGCCCAGCCAGAGTATGAGTTTAACATTGAAATTACAACTGGCATATCTGCTCCACCAATTGGAATTATTAATAACACTCCTACAATGAATGAGACAATTACTATAGACCAAAAAATATTTGAGGATTGACTTATGCATAAATAATAAATCAAAAATAGTACTCCTAGACCGAGTATTAAATTGATAAAGTGTTGTCCTTTAAATGTTATTGGAGAACCTGACATTATTCCTCTAAGTTTTAAAAAAGCTATAATTGAACCAGAAAATGTTATTGCCCCTATCGCTGCACCAAGAGACATTTCAATTAAGCTTGCTAGCTTGATATCTCCAACTATTCCTAAACCAAATGCATCTGGTTTTAAGAATGCAGATATCGCAACAAATACAGCAGCAAGGCCTACTAAACTATGAAAACCAGCAACAAGCTCTGGCATTGCTGTCATTGGAATTTTAAATGCTATAAATGCACCTATTGATCCACCAATTAACAAAAAAATTAAAACATATATAAATCCTCCCCCTAAATTTCCTACTGAAAGAAACGTAACTATTATAGCTATAGTCATCCCAGCAATTCCAAAGTAATTACCCTGACGCGATGATTCTGGAGATGATAAACCTCTCAAAGCAAGAATAAATAATATCCCAGATATTAAGTAGAATAATGCTGACAAATTTGCCGACATATACTATTTTTTCTTCTTCTTGTACATTTGCAACATTCTTTGAGTAACTAGAAAACCTCCAAATATATTTACTGCCGCAAGAACTATTGCTAGAAAACCAAAAATATTTGAAGTATCAAAAATCGATTCAGATTTGCTTGATAAGGCTGCAATAATCGCACCAACAATAATTACTGATGATATAGCATTAGTTACAGACATTAAAGGGGTATGCAATGAGGGTGTAACACTCCACACAACATAGTAACCAACAAAAATTGACAAAATAAATATGCTTAGTCTAAATATAAAAGGATCAACTTCCATCATTTAACCTTAGTTTTTTCAATTATTTCATCATCTAAATTAATCTGAAACATTTTTTTTTCTTTATTAAACAGATTATTTATAAAATTAAACATGTTTTTTGCATAAAGATTTGATGCTGAAAATGGCAATCTATTTAAAATATTTGACTCGCCCATAATCTTTACACCATTATTATCAACTACTTGGTCAACTTTTGTAATTTCTGAATTGCCTCCTTGAGATGCAGCCAAATCATAGATAATTGAGCCTACTGGCATTACATCTATCATATCTTTTTTAATGATAATGGGTGCTTTTTTCCCTGGTATCAATGCCGTACAAATAACTATATCAATTTTTTTTAAAGTTTCTTTCAATAATTCCTCTTGCTTCTTTTTGAATTCTAAAGATGTTTCTTTTGCATATCCACCCTCTGTTTCTAAATTTTCTGCTCCATCTACAATTAAAAATTTTCCACCCAAACTTTCTACCTGTTCTTTAGAGGCTATTCTTACATCTGTTGCATATACTATTGCTCCCATTCTTTTTGCAGTTGCTATCGCTTGCAATCCTGCAACTCCTGCTCCAACAACCAAAACCTTAGCAGCTGAGATTGTTCCGGCTGCAGTCATCATCATTGGAATAGCTTTTTGGAAATATGCAAAAGAGTCTACAACAGATTTGTATCCAGCTAAATTTGCTTGAGAAGATAGTATATCCATAGATTGTGCTCTGGTGATTCTTGGAAGAAGCTCGAGAGAAAAACAACTAGTCTCCTTTAAAATAACTTTTTTCAATCTCTCTTCATTATCATAAGGGTTAAGAACTCCAATTAATATTTGATTTTTTTTTAATTTATTTAAATTTTCGTCATTTAAAATAGTCATTTGAACTATTACGTCTGAATTTTTTAAAATTTCATCTTCATTGGATAATATTTTTACTCCCTCTTTCTCATATTGTTCATCACTGATTCCTATGTGTGAGGCGTAATCTTTAATTAAATTGATTTCTAAACCTAGAGATCTATATTTTTTTATTATATCAGGAGTTATAGCCACTCTTTTTTCTAAATTTTTATTTTCTGATACTGAGCCAACAATCATTATCTATTTTAATAAGAATTAGACTTCATTTTTGTCTGGCTTTAAATTTTGGGTTTTTTTTGTTTATTATATATACCCTACCTCTTCTTCTCACTAATTTTGAGTTGAGGTCTCTTTTTTTTAACGATTTCAGTGAACTAGCAATTTTCATAAATTTACATTCTTAATAAACGAACTTACATAATCTTTCAAACTTATAATACCATATTTTTTAATTACTTTGTTATTTAATGACATATTTGTTAATTCAGACGCATACCTCTCTCCTAATCTTGGAGGTATATATTTGATTTTAGTATTAAACATATTAGCGACTTCCTTGATTGTATAAGCCCTCTTATGAGAAATACTATAATGAGCGCATTTATTTCGTTGCCAAGCTTCGTAGCAAACTCTTATAGTGTCTGAAATATGAGTAAACCTTCTAGATTGTGTTCCAGGTTTAACTATGGTTAGAGGTTTTTTATTTATAAACTGATTTTCAAAAATACCTATCACAGTAGCCATTTTTCCTTTACTTATTTGGTTCTTGCCATAAACGTTATAAAAATAAATTATTTCGTATTTAAATTTAAACCATTTTTTTAGATTTTCTAAAAGTTCCAAATTTTTTGACTTTGTGAATGCATATGGAGATAGATTTCTATCTTTTCCAGAATTGCCTAAGCTTGCTGAAGTGGCAGAGTATATTAATTTAATATTGTTATCTAAACAAAATTTAAAAACTGATTTTGTTCCAATATTATTAGAATCATAACACTCATCAAAATTTTCAAAACTTTGAAATATCCTTGAAAACTCTCCAAAATGAAAAATAGCTGTTATTTTTTTTTTATACCTACTTAATATCTTTGAAATATTATTAGTATTTCCTCTAATATATTTTATGTTTTTATTTTTTATATGATTATTTAATGAACCACTTGAGTAATTATCTAAACTCAAAATTTTGAACTTCTTCTTTTGATAGATATAATTTATTAGGTTTGAGCCAACAAAACCTGCCCCGCCAGTTACTACTATTATTTTTTTCATTAGATTTGTAAGCCTGGCAACGTCCTACTCTTCCGTGTCTTAAGACAAAGTACCATCGGCGCAGAAAGGCTTGACTTCCGAGTTCGGAATGGGATCGGGTATTACCCTTTCGCAATAATCACCAGGCTCGTTTTAATACTAAAAATATATAAAATTGTAAAGTTTAATTTAATTTTTTATTTTAGATTGTTTGTTAAAATAGTTAAACTTTGTAATAAAAATAGAATATTTAGTTATTTTTTTTTGAGTAAATTGATTGAAGATAAAAACCAGCTGGTAAGCTATATACAATTATCATCCAATTAGTAAAAAAATTTCCATTAGGTGAGAAAGGCCAAACTGTTATAAGAATTCCTGCTAACAAACAAACCTGATAATCAGTCAAATGCCTTTTCTGCTTAAGTAAAACAGTTTTTAGCTGTGTTATAGATTGAAATAAAACATAACAAAAAGTAATAAATAAAAAGCTAAAACCGACAATCCCAGTTTCAACTAAAAGCTGAATATAAAAATTGTGTGGATGAGAAGAGCAAGGAAATCTACCAACCGAGTAATTTTTTTCAGAACATTTAATTCTAAACATTTTTGGACCATGTCCTAAAATTGGCTTATCTTTAAACATTTTAATGGCTGTTCTTATATGGCTATCATGTTGTTCGGAAAAAATAGTTGGCTTTTTAGAATTTTCAACAAAACCCATATCCTTTGCAGGAATTAAAAACATTCTTTCTGTTAATTTTGGTGAATTGATGCTTAAAACTGTGATAGCTAAGATAGCTAATAAAAAAGTGATTAATCTGAATATTTGATATTCTTTAATTAACAAAATAATAAACATTGTTGATAAATTTAAAAAGAAGAAAGCAGTCCTCTCTCCTGACATATAAATCAATACATCAACTAAAATAAATAAAAGTGCAACAAAGTATATTTCAAATTTTTTTTTTTTCTTGAATAAAAAGAAAGCAAATAATAGAGGGAATAATCTTGATAAGTATGATCCCATAATTAACTCATCACCGAAAAAAGAAGAAATACGAGTACCAATTAATTTAAAGCCTATTATGTTTTCTCCATAGTAAAATTGATAATAACCGTCAATTACCAATCCTGAAAAACAAATTATTAGTATATAATAAAAATAATTTAAAATTCTTTTGTCTTTATCTATGAGATACCAAATTAAACAACTAAATATTCCAATTCTAAAATAAAACAATGAGCTTTTTAAACTAAAAAATATTTTGTCTGATAGTAGACTACATATTATTGCAATTAAACAAAAAAGGAAAAATATTAATAATGGTTTATTTAAAATATAATCGAAGTTTTTTTCTTTCAAAAGATAGTAAAGAAAAATTAAGGTTGATGAACTTACTATTAAATCAGGCAAAAAAGGACCTAAAATTAACAAAGGTATGATGGATACTATTAAAAAATTAACTAGAACTGAGTTGAAGTTTTTAAAATTATACATAAAAAATATTAATTATTTAACTTCATAATATATCTTTCATTATCACTTTATTAATTTTTACTCAATTAAAGATCTTGGTTAATTAAATATATCTAAAACAATATAATTGTTACGTAGTTTTAATTCTTTAAAAAAGTGTTAGTTCGTTATAATAATTTTAAATGATAAGTTCTTTATTAATATATCTTTTTCTAAGCTTTTTGATTTTAATCCTATTATCAAAAATATCCTATAAATTAAATTTAGTAGACATACCAAACAAAAGAAAATTACATTCAAAACCTACTGCTTATACTGGAGGAATAGCATTAAGTATTATTTTACTACTCTCTCTACAGATTTTTAATATTTTAGGAAAAGATTTAAGTGCAATTATTTCAATAGCTTTTTTAATATCTATTGTTGGTTTAATTGATGACAGGTATCATTTAAATATAGGAGGCAAATTGAGTTTGCAAATTATTCCTATATTTTACTTAATTGTTTTTGAAAAATTATTTTTAAAAGATCTTGGAAACTATGATTATTTTGCTTTAGGATTAGGCTCATTTTCAGTTCCTTTTTCATTATTGTGTGTTTTATTTTTGATCAATGCTTTTAATTATTTTGATGGGATAGATGGCTCATTAGGATTTACCTCACTAACAGTACTAATTATTTTATTTTTTTTAATTACAGATGAGACTATTAAATTACTCTTATTATCAATATTTTTACTTTTAATTCTTTTTTTATTTTTTAATTTTGCAATTTTTAAACTACCAAAATTATTCTTGGGTGATAGTGGAAGCTTATTATTAGGTTTTATAATCTCATTCATTTTAATCCTCTTAGCTAAAAATAATTTGGTTCATCCAATTCTACTGGCATGGTCTGTTTCAATATTTGTTTACGAATTTTTGTCCATCAATTTAATTAGAATTAAAAATAAAAAAGACCCTTTTAAACCAGGGCTTGACCATTTACATCACTTATTTTTAAATAAAACAAAATCAATTTTTTTATCAAATTTTTTAATGTGTTTTTCAAATATATTTTTATTTTTTATAGGTTATTTTTCTTTTAAATTTTTAAGTTCTGTAGCATCATTGATTTTATTTATTATTTTTTTTGGTGTTTTTTTTATCTTGAGAAGATTTTTTTTAAAACAGGGAATTTAAAGTATTTTTAGTTTCTAAATTTACATTTTTGGTTTTTGAACAAATTGTTTAAGACGTGAAATTATTTTATTTATATAGAAGGTATATATATTATTATCTAAACCATTTTCATCAAGAGCATAAAGCACATCCCGATTTTGTTTTATAATATTTTTAATGTTTTTGTTTGATATACCTCCTAATCGCATTTTTACCCATATTTCATTGATATATTTTGATTTAATTTTATATAATTCTAAAAATCGCATCATTAGTTCTATATCTGAGATTACTGGATATTTTAAATTAAATGTTCCAAACCTTTTGTATACAGAACTTCTAACAAAGAAAGTTGGATGTGGTGGACTCCATCCTTTTGAAAAAGAACCTTTTTCAAATTTATTTGATTTCCAATATCGGATAACTTTGGTTATATCTGACCTACTGACGTATATTAAATCAGCATAACAAGCATCTATTGATGCATCATCTTTAAAAATTTCAACAACTTTTGAAATTATATTTTGGTTGGCATATAAATCATCTGAATGAAGGAAGCCTATTATTTCACCTTTAGAAATTTTAATTCCTTTATTCATTGCATCATAAATACCTTGATCAGGCTCACTTAATATCCTTGAAATATTTTCAGAATATTTTTTGATTTTTTTTAAGGTGCCATCAGTGCTAAAGCCGTCAACTATAATAAACTCAATATTTTTGTAAGTCTGGCCTAAAACTGATTTTATACAATTTTCAATATAAACCTCAGAATTGTAGCAAACTGTTATAATTGTGACTTTCATTTAAAATTGAAAATAAATAAATTGGTTTATTGCTCTGAAAAATATAATTACAAGTGAAGTGAGTATCATAATGAAAATGCTATCAAAAATTAAACTAATATATTTTGAAGAATTTATTATTGGTGATACTTTTTCTTTAAATAAGTAAACAAGAAAAAATCCGATTAAAACTAAAAATGTAATTAAATAAGTATTTTCTCTCATACCTAACCATGTATATTTGAAAGGGTTAAATAATTTAGACCACATTGAAAAAGCATCAGATAAAGAGCTTGCTCTAAATGGTATCCATGACAACATCATAATTGGCAATGTTAAAGAAATTCCTGCTAAAGTTTTAAACCAATTTGGAAATTTTGATATTTTAGGTTGAGTTATGCGATAAATACTTATTATTGCTGCATGGTATAAGCCCCAAATTAAAAATGTCCAATTTGCTCCATGCCATAGACCCATTATACCCATTGTAGTAAATAAAGATTTTTTACTCCCTTTGGTTTTAACAACTCTTTCAAGTCCTCCCTCTGATCTATTTAGAACTTTAATATTATTTAAAGGCAAATAAAGATAGTCTCTTATCCAGCTGGATAATGAAATGTGCCATCTACGCCAAAACTCCTTAGGTGAAGATGCAATGTAAGGAAAATTAAAATTATTAGGAAAAATTATTCCTAACATTCTTGCACTTCCTAAGGCAATGAATGAATATCCACTGAAATCAAAATAAATTTGAAAACCAAACAAAAAAGCTAAAGTCCAAACATCAATAGCAGACATATTTTCAACATTTATTGCAAAACCAGTATCAACTAAAATTGATAGATTATCTGCAAGCACTACTTTTAAAAATAGACCAAACAAAATTAATCTCATACCTATATATATAAAATTTATTGAAAATGTAGGTCTGTTGTTAAATTGAGGTATTACTTCTTTAGCTCGTAAAATAGGGCCTGCTACTAGTTGAGGAAAAAAAGTTACATAACATGCAAATAATATAAAATCTTTTTCAGGTTTAATAAATCCCCTATAAACGTCTAAGGTATAACTTATTGTCTGGAAAGTATAAAAGCTTATACCTAAAGGAAGTATTATTTTAAAAGTAATAGAATCTATATTCCCACCAAAAAAATTAATTAATCCTATTGAATTCTCAGCAAAAAAAATAAGATATTTAAAATAAAATAAAAGCCCAATATTTGTTACCAAACTTATTAGCAATAATTTAGATTTTCTTTTTTTATGAACAATTTGCATTTTTTGAGAAACTATCCAGTCAACAATTACAGATATTAATAAAACTGGTATAAATTTTATTTTCCAGAAACCATAAAAAATTAAGCTAGAGAAAAAAATCAAACTTAAACGGGCTCTATAAGGCAATAACCAGTATAGTGAAACGACTACTATCAAAAGAAGTAGGTAAGTTAAAGAATTAAAAATCATAACTATTCAGATAATTTTAAAATCTTTTTAAATTCTAAAAATATTGCTTTGGCTAATAAATTATGACCTTCAGCTTGAAAATGCATAAAATCTACCTCTTCTTCCTTTTTTAAAGAAGTTGAAGCTTTCTTGCCCCATAATTTTGCAGGTATTAAGTTTTCTAAATTTGCAAAATTAGTTTCATAATGTTTTGTAATTTCACTAATTTCATGCTTAAAATTAACATACTGACTAATATTATAAGGAATTTTAATATCATTTCTTATTGGTGGTATATAAACTATAACATTTACTTCATTTTCAATTGCCAATGATAAAATATCCTTTAATGCATTTATATTATTTGCATATCTACCTTTTATAATTTTACGAGTAGTTGTAGCTTTTATTCCAAAAATTGAATTTCTTAATAGATATAAATTGCCATATAGCTGTCCTATAAGGCTATCTCTTTGCATCCATAAAGGCCAAATATTTCCCAATTTATCATCAATAAAATTTTCAAAATTATTTTGAATAGTGTCTTCTATAATGTTGATTTCATTACCAGCCAAATCTTTTTGATTATTTTTTGATATTATCCTTTTCCCTGACAAAGATTTTTCTATCCTTTTGAATGAATTTTGATAATTAAGAATACTAATTATATTTGATCTTATTTGGTCTTCTCTCAGATCGTCAAATACAATTGGTAATATTAAGGTGTTTATCTTAAATTGATCTAGTAGATATGCAAATAGAAGATAATGTTCTTGCAAGTTAGCATTTGGTTGAGAAAAGGTTAATGAATAGAAATTAAGTCCTTTTAAATATTTGTGAATATGTAAAGCTGCTGTATTGTCCCCTTTTTTATATTGGTTTATTGCATGTAATTGAGAATTCCCAAGCCAAACTACCACAGGATAATTTTTATTTTCTGCTTTATACCCTTTTATACAACTACTTATATCTTTTAAATCACTACAATGAATTTTTTTATTTTCAATTGACGCCCTATAAGTTTTAGTATTTTCATCAAGTGCGAAATCTTCCAAATTTAATTTAACATTTTTATTTGGTAAAAAAACATATAATAATATTATTCCTACTATGAGACCAATGATAGTTGATAATTTTTTGTGATTATTTATGTTATTTTTCATTTATAAAAAATGTTATAAATTTCTTAATATTATCCAATTACCCATAACTAATACATCCATTTTAGTTCTAAGAAAAGTTTCTAGTGCTTGATCAGGTTTACATACAACAGGCTCATTCTCATTGAACGATGTGTTTAATAACATTGGAATTCCTGTAAGCTTATTAAAGTCCTTTATTAACGAATAGTATCTTGGATTTGTTTCATTACTAACTGTTTGTAGACGTCCAGATCCATCAACATGCGTAACAGCAGGTATCAAATGACGTTTTTCTTTTAAAATTTGAAAAACCTGCATCATAAATGGAACTTCATTTGTTTGTTCAAACCAATTAGACACTTCTTCAATAATAATAGAGGGTGCAAATGGCCTAAATGGCTCCCTTCGTTTTATTTTTAGATTAAGTATTTCTTTCATGTCTGTACGTCGAGGGTCACAAATTATACTTCTATTACCTAATGCTCTTGGTCCCCACTCCATACGACCCTGAAACCATCCAACAATTTTTCCTTCTTTTATTTTAGATGCGATGGTATTTGAAAGTTGAAAGAAATCTTTAACATAACTAATTTCACAATTTTCTTCTTTAATCTTTTCCTTTTCTTTATCTAATAATTTACCGATATATTCATTTGTAAAAGATGGTCCCCAATAGGCATGATCATGATGTTCAGTTTTAATTTTAGATTTTGCTCCACCAAATTTATACCAAGTTGTGAGCGCTGCACCCAATGCTCCCCCTGCATCTCCAGATGCAGATTGTACATAAACTTTTTTAAACGGAGTTTTTAAGGTTATTTTCCCGTTTGCGACAGAATTAAAGCCACAGCCTCCTGCAATAGCAATTCTTTCAATCTTATGCTTGGAATATAATTTATTTAGTAGATGAAAAAAAGATTCCTCATACATGGCTTGAACCGAATGAGCAATATTTTTATGATATTGGTTAATTTCGTTGTCTTTAAGTCGAGCAGAACCCAAAAGCTTTTCTAATTCGTTTGAAAATAAAATTCCAACCCTTGGGGAACCGCTGTCCCATTGGTATTCAATTTTTTCATTATGATGACGAAAATATTTTAGATTTAATTCAAATTTACCATCAGGTTTTAATTTTATGATTTCACGCATATGATCCATGAAAACTGGTTTTCCGTAGGGAGCTAAACCCATAACTTTATATTCATCTCCATAATTATGAAATCCTAAAAATTGAGTAAGTGACTGATAAAAAATACCTAGTGAATGAGGAAAATAAACTTTGTCTTCTAAATTAATATTTGTTCCTTTTCCAATGCCCCATGCGGAACTCGCAAAATCTCCAAAACCATCGACTGACACTATCACTGCATCATCAAACGGTGATACGTGAAAAGCAGATGACAGATGCGCAGTATGGTGCTCAATCGCATGAATTTTACCTCTGAGCTTAGCTCCCAAGAAAGCTTTTGAAATATGAGTTCTGATATTTGAGCGTTTTTTTTTATTTTTATAACGGTCAAATAACATTTGAAAGCTAGGTCTGTTAGATAATGTATATAAGACTTTTTTAATTAGGTTGGCCTTTGGATTTTGATTTATTGCAATGTGATTTATATCGTCTAGTTCAATTCCTGCTTCTTGCAAACACCATTTAATTGACTCTTCAGGAAAACCAGCCCAATGTTTTATTCTAAGAAAACGTTCTTCTTCTGCAGCTGCAATTAAAACTCCATCTTTTAAAATGCAAGCAGAGGAGTCTCCGTGAAATGCATTTAAACCTAAAATATACATTTTTTTCTTTTCAATTTTTTTATCAATTATTAATTATAACTTGGTACATTTCAGAGTGTAGGTCTGTACAAATTTTTAAGTCAAGTTTCTCTTTTGCTATCTCTCTAGCTGTTTTACCCAATTTATCTCTTAAATGAGGATCTTCAATTAATTTTTTTAAATTTTTAGTCAGTTCGATCTCATCATCTGTTGCAGAAACAAACCCATTTATACCATTCTCAATAAATGCTTTTACATCCCCAACATCTCTAGAAATAATTGCTTTTTCCATAGACATAGCTTCCCACAAAGACAGAGGAGAAGACTCATTTTTTGAACTACATACATAAATATTCATTGCTTTCAATAAAGGTCTTACATCTGATCTAGCACCAAGAAAAAAAAAATTTTTTATTCCCAATTTGTTAATATTATTTAACAGATAATTATAATATCTTTTTTGCGTGCTATGAACAGATCCCACGACGATAAAAACTATTTTTTCAGATAATGAAGAAAGATTTTTGACAATTTTAAGTAAAAACGATAATCCTTTTACTGGACTCACATTTGCAACTGTTCCTATTATTATTTTTTTTTCTTTCATAAAACTTTTTATAAATTCTTCAATTGGGTACTCAAAATCTGGATCATATATATTTACATCTACAGGTGATTGAATTAAGAAATTTTTTTTTTTTAGCGGAGCTAAATTTCTATAATAATCTTTGGTACGATTAGACGCAAAAACAAAACTATTGGCCAAGCGACTTAAAAGGTAAAATATACTTCTCACAAATAAAGGTGCATATGTATCATTTAATTCCCAAACTACTTTGATCTTTGCTAATTTAGCAGCAATAATACCTTTAAATTGACTACTACCACCACTTAAATGAACAATATCAAATGAATTTTTTTTTAAATATTTAGATAATTTAATTACTTCATAAGGAAATAAAATTATGTACTTGAATATACTAAACCAATTACGGCTTATTCTTGTAAAAGAAAATAAATAATAATTTATACCAATATTATCACAACGCTCTTGGAATTCTTTTGAATCTTTTTTTGGAAAAATGAAAGTTGTTTTAATATTCTCACTTAAAGCTGATGCTACCAGTGTCATACGCGTCTGAGGTCCACCTAATCGTCCTTCTTCAATAATATTTGCAATTCTTATAAATTTTTCAGTTTTTTTCATAAATTTAAATTATTTTTTTTAAATCAATAATTGCTTTCTTAAGACTATATTTACTTTTCCAGTTTAGTTCATTAAATGCTTTCTTTGCGGTACAATATGATATTGCTGTGTCTCCTTTTCTTCTTCCAACAAATTTAATTGGTATTTTTATTTTAGTTACTTTTTCAAATTTATCTATTACATCTAAAACACTTGAACCCTTGCCTGTGCCAAAATTATAAGTTTTCAATCCTTTATTTAAACTATTTTTTTTTAATAGTGCTACGTGTCCATGTGCCAAGTCCATCACATGAATATAATCTCTTACACAAGTTCCATCTTTTGTTTTATAATCTTTACCAAAAATTTTTAAGTACGGTAGCTTATTCTGAGCAACTTTCACTAATGTGGGAATAAGATTGTCGGGATTATTTTTGGAATTTTCTTTAATTATTCCAGACTCGTGATTACTAATTGGATTAAAATATCTTGCTATTCTTATTGTCCACCTTTTATCAGATTTTGAAAGTTCTTCTAAAATCTGCTCAATGATATATTTTGATTTTCCATATGGATTTTGATTAAAATTGATTTTGCTTGTCTCTTTTAGTGGCAATGGTTGAGAAGACTCATACAATGTTGCAGATGAACTAAATATTAGTTTAAATATTTTTTCTTCAAACATCGCTTCTAAAAGTGATAAAGTTGATTTAATATTGTTATCAAGATAATAGGTCGGTTTTTCAATACTTTCTTTAACAGATTTTAAACCTGCGCAATGAATAACATAATAACATTTATGTTTATTGAAGATTTTCTTAATTTTTTTTTTATTTTTTAAATCAACTTTGTAAAAAGAAATTTTTTTATTTGTAATAAGCTCAATTTTTTTTATTATACTTTCATGACTTTTTGAAAAATTGTCTATTATTATAGGATTATACCCACTCTCAACCAGGGCTATTGCACAATGAGAACCTATAAATCCAGCACCACCCGTAATAAATATGTTTTTCAATTCTAGTAAATCTAATTTTGTTATTTATATTATGTTTATATCTTAAAAAATTTTTTATATTAATAAAATTAATCATCTAAAATTCATTATGATAATCATTATGAATGCTCGAATTTTTAAAGAAATATTCCCATTTTTGATAACGAAAAATAAATCCTTTTTTGCTTTTTTAAAATTTAAATTTTGAAAATTGTATCGGCCAGACTGATATTTAAGATTAGCTTCTACCTTCATTTTTTGTTGTCTATTTAATATTTCAAAAAATTCATTTACAGCATGTCTCCCTGAAATTGACATGTCTTTATTAGACATTCCTTGATCATTTAAAAAATAATATCCAAGTTTTTTTGGTATATATGCAAATTTATCTGTAAATTTAGCGATTCTTAACCACGCATTATAATCTTCAGATGCAGGTAAGTTTCTATTTTCATCTATTCCTCCAATTTTTTTTAAAAGTTCTTTTTTAACAATGACTGAAGAATTGCTTATGATATTCCCATCGATAAGCAAGTTAATTAAAATTGGTTTTTTTAATTGCCAACATCTATTTTTTTTTCTTTTTAATAATCTTGGTTTATTAGATTTAATCTCTAGATCATGATAAATAAAATCAACATTATTATTATTTAAAAAGTTATTACAATATATCAATTTATCATTAGTCCACCAATCGTCTGAGTCTAAAAAAGCAATCCACTCTCCCTCGGCTTTGCTTATACCTAGGTTTCTTGATTTTGCTAAGATACCCTTATTTTTTATAGAAAAAACTTTAAATCTTTCATCTTTGATTTCATTTATTTTTTCAACCGTTCCATCAGTTGAAGAGTTATCAATAACAATTGCTTCATAATTTGTATATGATTGTTGCTTTAAGGAAACAATACATCTTTCAATGTAATTAATACTATTCCAACATGGTAATATGATTGAAAAAGTAGGTTTCATTGTATTATTATAAAAATTTATAACAACATATTAGCTTATTTATTTATATTTTTTTTAATAAAATTATTTATTATTTTTACAATCTTTTCTTGATCTTTTAATCTCATGTTGCTGTGTAAAGGTATTGTAACAATTTCTTTTGCTACTTTATTTGTTTCAATTAAATGATTTTTTTTTAATTTTTTAAATAACTTAAATTTATTACCAGGTTGCCAATGAATGCCTGTATCAATTTTATTTTTTTTTAAATAATTTATAAATTTTTCTCGTAGGTTATTTTTAATTCTTAAATAATAAATAAATGGTACAATTCCGTTATCAAGAAATGGTTTTTCTATTAAGGAACTGTTAATTATATATTTGTTATAAAATTTAACAGTATTTTTCCTTGTAATTGAAATTTTTTTTAAGTCATTAATTTGTGAAATTCCTACTGCTGCATGTAAATTAGCTAAATGATACCTATATCCGTGCACATCAACATCATATGTCCAAGCACGTTTATTTTTATACATAACTTTTGATGATTGTTTCATTCCCATCAATCGTATTTTATGGGCTAAATTCATCTCTTTTTTAGTATTAACAATTATAGCACCCCCATCAATTGCCGTAATTGTTTTTACTGGATCAAAACTAAACATTGTAATATCTGAAAATGATCCGATTTTTCTTTTTTTGAAAGTTGATCCAAAAGAATGTGCAGCATCGTGTAAAACTCTGACATTATGTCTTTTTGCTATGATATTAATTTTATCATGATTAGCTATTCTCATTCCATAATCACATACTATTATTGCTTTAGTTTTTTTTGTAATTAAATTTTCTAATTTTTGAGGATCTATACATAAAGATTTATCAATATCAGCAAAAACTATTTTTCCACCTACAGATAAAATTGATTGAAGATCAGCAATATTATTAAATGCTGGTGTAATCACCTCATCATTTTTTCCAATATTCATTAATAAAAGTGCAGTATGTATTGCCGAATAGCCAGTATTAACTGTTACAACATATTTATTTTTAATATTACAGACAGAACTTATTTTTTTTTCAAAGTCATCAACTGATTTTCCC
This sequence comes from uncultured Pelagibacteraceae bacterium, assembly GCA_902551985.1. Lineage (GTDB taxonomy): Bacteria > Pseudomonadota > Alphaproteobacteria > Pelagibacterales > Pelagibacteraceae > Pelagibacter. The sequence goes on from CACDFI010000005.1 coordinate 132,727, forward strand.
ATTCCCAGCCATCCAAGTTCAAGAGACTTTTTAGCTGCATTAATTGTTTTTTTGTTAATTAGCGGCTTAAAGACTGGTATTGTCATTATTTATCTTTAAAATTTTTCTCAAAAAAATCAAGATCTCTTGGAGTATCAATGCATTGCCAAAAGCCATCATGTTTGTAGCCAACTAGTTGATTATCCTTTGAAAGTTTATTTAATGGTATTTCTTCCAACATTTCATTTTTTTCAGATACATAATTAAAGAAACTTTTATTGAATACAAAAAAACCTCCGTTTATCCAACCTTTTGACATCTTTGGTTTTTCTTTGAAATATAATATTTCAGAATTAGTACCAACTTCTAATTCTCCAAATCTTCCTGGTGGTCGGATTATTGTCATTGTTCCTATTTTCCCATGACTTATATGAAATTCAAGAAGCTTAGTAATGTTTACATCAGATATTCCATCTCCATATGTCAACATGAAAGTTTCATCAGATAAAACTTTTTTTATTTTATAAAGTCTAAGAGCTGTTAAAGTTTCTTGGCCTGTATCTATAACTTGAAAAGATAAATCCTGGAACTTTCTATCATATTCTACAGTTTTATTTGGATTAAATTTTATTTTTAAATTTGCGTTATTTAAGTCATAATTTTGAAAATAGTTTTTTATCATTTCTCCCTTATAACCAACTGGAATTACAAAATCCTTAAAACCATAATTACAATAATGTTCAATTATTCTTGTTATTATTGGTTTTCCATTAATATTTATTAAAGGTTTAGGTACAGGCTCAGCAATTCCTGTTAATCTTGATCCTTTTCCTCCCGATAAAATAACAACTTTCATATAAATTTATGTAAACTATTTTAAATACTTTTAAAGTCTTTATTTATACTTTCTCTTTTTTTATGAATTATATTTGAAAAATTTACCACTAAACTATCTTTTTTTTTATTCAAATTTTCAAATGCAAACCAAATTTTTGGTGGAACATAGAGAACTCCATATTTTTTTTCACTTAAATTAAAATTATATTTTTTTTTAGATTTTTTATCAAAAAATGTAAATTTAACACTTCCTATAGGTACAATTAAGTTCATATGCATTTTTTTATGAAACTTCCACCCTTTTGTTTTTTTTTTTTTAATCCATGTAAAATAAACTTCACCAAATTCTGAAAAATTTTTGTCATTTCTTTTAATAAATTTCATGACATTTCCATTAGGTTGATAAATAATTTTCTTTTTTAAAAATCTTATTTTTTTTATATTACTCATAAGTAAAATTTCTATTTTTTTTTAAGTAATAATTGATATCGTTGTCTAATAATTTAAAAGCATTTTTTTTATCATAAAATTTTTTATACCAATTCATTGTAAGTTCAATTGTTTTTTCAATAGTAAAAATTTTTTTCCATTTAAGTTTTTTTTCAGCTTTTCGTGTATTTAGTTGTAAATGCTCATCCTCAACAAAATTTTTCTCTTTGTAAAATTTGGTTCTAGCATTTTTCCAATAATTTTTAGATAATTTTAAAACTCTCTCAACATTGGAAATATCATTAAATTTTGGACCAAAATTAAAACTATTTCCATTTATATTTACATTATTTTGCAAATGGTAAGACAGCATTATGTAACCACTTAATGGCTCTAAAACATGCTGCCAAGGTCTAGTTGCTCTAGGATTTCTAATATTCACTTTTTTATTTGATACCCATGCTCTAATACAATCAGGTATAAGTCTGTCGGATGACCAATCACCCCCACCTATTACATTGCCTGCTCTTGCAGTAGCAATTTTAATTTTTTTATTTTTTTTTAAAATTGAATTAAAAAAAGATTTAAAAATGATTTCAGCACTAGCTTTAGACGCACTGTAAGGATCATTTCCACCTAATCTATGATTTTCTTTATAACCTCTAGATAATTTTACGCTTTCATAACATTTGTCACTTGTAATAATTATTGAAATTGTTTTCTTATTAAGTTTGTTAATGCAATTTAATATATTAGCTGTACCGATAATATTTGTTTTAAAAGTTTCCAAAGGATTGTTAATAGATTTTTTGACTAAAGCTTGCGCTGCTAAATGGTAAATAATATCTGGTTTAAATTTTAAAATATTTTTTTCTAATATTTTATAATCTGTAATATCAATTCTTTTATCTAAAAGTTTTTTTTTATTAATATAACTAAAAAGATTTAATTTATTATTTGGGTTCAATCCTATACCCATAATTTCTACATTATATCTCGACAGCCAATGTACGAGCCAACTCCCTTTAAAGCCTGTGTGACCTGTTATTAGTATCTTTTTCTTATTGTAAAATTTTTTTAAATTCATTGTTTATCAAAAGTTAAACTAAATTTGTTATTTATTAAATACTTCTTCGTCCAAAAAATTAACTATTTTAAATTTAAAATTTTTATTTATTGAAGTTGTTACAAACTTTTTTGGGCTCTTTATAAGATTATCAGTGAAAATATTTGCAATTATTTTATCAATTGTATTGAATGGATTATTTAGGAAATTTTTGTTAATTTTATAATTATATAATTTTTTATATAATCTTTTAAATTCTCTTTTGGAGTCATGTTTGAAATTTTTTTCTCCAGGTAATATAATTCCTGATAATAGAATGTATACTAAATCATAACCAAAAAATAATTTTTTTGATTTTTTAAAATGCTCCCAATCTAAAATAACAAAATTATTTTTTTTAAATATTACATTGTCTAAAGTAAAATCTCCGTGCGCAATTTGATTTTTTCCCTTTGGCCATTTAGAAATATAAAAATTTACAATTTTTTCAAAATATTTTGAATTTTTATAAAATGAGTTATTATATTTTGCTTTCACTCCCTCTATCTTATCAATTTCTAGTCTTCTATAATTTTTTTTTTTGTAGAGTTTAAAAAATATTTTTTTTTCATATCTCAGTTTATTAAAAAAATTTAAACCCATAAATTCATTATGAATTAAATTTTTTCCATAATCTGATATCGTAATTTTATAATATTTTTTTTTTTTATAATCATAATAAACTGATATATCATTATTATGACTATTTTCCCTTATTAAAGCTAACATTATTCAATAACTATTAAAATTTTTGGTTTAAAGATAACTACTGTAAGAAATATTTTTAAGAAATGAGTTAAAAAATTTTTTTTTTCAAAAATGTTACTTTTGTTTTTAAAGTCTAAATAGAAGCAGCTTTTTTTTCCGCTGATACTATTTATTAATGATATTATTGCTGAAGGTAAATTAATAATTTTATCTACCTCAATAAATTTGAATTCTTTGTAATTTTTTTTTCCATTAAAAAAAAAGCACATTTTCTTACTCTCATTTATACGCATATGTTTAAAATTAATATTAATGCCTCTATCGTTAAATAATTTGAAATAATTTGAGTCTAAATTATAAATTTTCACATCTTTGAATTGAAATATTGAAAAATAGTCCGAAAATAAATTGATTAGCTTTTGTTTATTGATATCTTGATCAAAGCACTTTCTGTACCTAAAATTTATATATTTTCCACCTTGCAAGATATATCCTATCATTGCAAGTAACCGGTTTCTAGATGCGTAGGGTCTATTATTAATTATGGTCAAGTCTGGAGAATATAATAATTCATTAATTTTACTGTAACTACTTTTAGTAATTTTTTTTTGTTTATATAATTTATAAAAATTATTTTTTACTGATTGCTTTTCATAATTAAAGTTTTTTTGATGGAAACCATTTATTATATTATTTATTAAAAAAAAATTAGTAGACTTCCAATAATTGGTATTACAGTATAAAGGGATTTTTGAACTTAAAGATTTAAAAAACAACTTTTTATTAAAATAAATTTTTGAAAAAATCTTATTCTTATCAGTTCCTTTAAAATTATTAAGTATATCTTTTATTTTTAAATACCTGCCATTATTTGTGATCAAATTCATATTGTTATCACGTACAATTTTAGATACACCCATGTTAGTCATATCTAGATTTAAAAATTCTTTAAAAGATAAAGAAAAGATTTTATTTTTGTAAAAAATACTAGATATGTAGTTGATAAAATAATTTGAAATAAAATTTGGAGAATACATAAATTGTATTTTGTTAAACATTACATTAAATTTTTTGATACTTTCTATTTTTTTTGGAATTTTTTTTTTAAAATAAATTTTATAAAGCCTATTTTCAAATAAAATGAGAACTTCATTTCTATTTGAATAAATTATTTCGAATATGTTTTGAAATTTTTTAATTAGTTTGAAAATTTTTTTTTGTTTATTTGAGTAAAATTCATCAAAAAAATATATATTTAACAGACTATTTCTTGTTATTTTAGATAAGTCGATAGAATTATTTTTGAATATAAAAATAAAACTATAGTAGCTATTTTTTGATGTAGATTCAAAAAATAATGATCTTTTAAAAAGTATATTTATTTGTTTATTTAGATCATTGTTTTTCATTTACAAGAATTATCTACAAGTTAAATATATCTAAAAAATAATTTTGTTCTTCAATAACTTAAATTTGTATTTTAACATTTATTTATTACTACATGGTAGTAGTTATATAGAATATCAATATGATTTAAAATAATCTTATTTTTGCCTTTTCCTTTTGTAAATGATTTCCATAAACTCTTGTTATTTTTTTTTATATTTTTTTTCAATTTAAACTTTTTAATAACTACATTTTGAATATTTTTTCTTTTTTTTAATAATTTAATTTTGAAGATTGATGTTGAATTATAAGTTGAATATTTTTTTTTGCTATAAAGAAATGAGTGTACAATTTCAACATCTGCAAACTGAGTAAATCTATCAAATATTACAATTTTTCCATTTTTATTTAAAAGTTTTAAGGTATTTAATATAATTTCAAAAGGGCTTTTAAAAAAACAGATAATTCCAGATAATATTATTAAATCATATTTATTTTTATTTGTTTTTAAAAAATTTAAATATTCTTTAAAATAAATTTTATCAAAAATTGAATTATTGTTTTTTATTATATTTTTGTCTATTTCAACAGCATGGAAACAATTATTTTTTTTTAATTTTTTTTTTAAATTAAAAATTAAGTTTCCATTTGCACAACCGACATCTAGAATATTTAAATTTTGACTATCCCTTAAATAATTATTTAAAATCGAGAGAGTTATTTTTTGATGGTCTCTTAAAGAGAAATTTTCTTTATAAACTAAATTATTTTTATGTATCATAAAAAAATATTTTTTTCGTTTTATGTATTTATTTATCTTATTACGTGATAAATATAAATGATCTTTGATTTATTTTGCGAATTCTAAAGTCTGGATTATTTTTACTTTATTTATTTAGCTATTTTTTTGAGCGAAACAAACAAGAGTGTATTTTGAAGATGGCTCTTTAATTTTTTCAATTTTTAAAATTTTTAAATTGAGCTTTATTAGCATTAATATAAGTGATATTTTTGAAAATACATGATGATGTTCAATATAAAATTCCTCTCTATCATATCCATTCTTATCAAATTTTGCATCTATGTCTGGAACTTCAATATATAAAAAACCATTTTTTTTTAAATTTTTCAAGTATCCTTTTAAAAACAATGATGGGTTTGGTATATGTTCTAAAACCTTGTTTAAAGTAATTAAGTCAAATTTTTTTTTTTTTAAGTAAGTTTGTTTTTTAAAAACAAATTTAAAATTTAGATATTTTTTTAAAAAATTTATATTCAAGTTATCTGTTTCAATTAAAGTAAAATTAGAAAATTTTTTGCTTTTTAACCTTTTTGGAAATACACCAAGTCCTGAGCCTATATCTAAAACTTTAAAGTTTTTTCTAATAGGTTTAAAGAACTCATTAATTCTTTTGCACCTATAATAATTATCTGATTTATTTGTGGGTAAATTTTGAATTTTTTTGTATTTTTTTTTAAGTCCTTCATAGTCTCCATAAGTTGAACTTATATACATGCCAGAGTAAAGCTTACTTAAGTTATAACTATGATCACCTATATAATGGTTACAAATAGCACATTTATAATATCTTCTTAAATAACCTCTGTTTATATTTAAATTTATCTCACCTTTTGGTTTTTTTGTAAATGTTTTGGCTAATAAAAATTTATGATTACAATAACTATCTAATTTATATTTTAGCTTCCTCAACTTAACCATTTAATTATCTTACATTTTTCATCTTTAAGATACTTTTTAAAATCACTTAATTTATTTTTTTGAACTAAAATTACAAAACTATTTTTTGTGATTTTACTTTTAATAATACATGTTTTTAATTTAAATTTTAATAGTCTGCTATTTATGGAAGGAGTAGCGTAAAATCCCCAATTTTTTTTTACAATATCATACTCAGTTTTCCCATTATATAAAGTT
>CACDFI010000006.1 GCA_902551985.1 uncultured Pelagibacteraceae bacterium
TCTTATAACAGAGGGTTATTCTTTGAAGAGACTGATAAATTATACAGTTTCATCAACTCAAGAAATAAAGGAGGAATTTAGAACAGAATTGAAAGCCTCAATTCCCGATATAATCTATATCTACTCAGAAAATAGCGCTAAGAGTTTATTAAATTTACTTAAAAAATATGATCTTTTAGATAGTTGGATGGATACTAATTTGATGTGTATGGGTGAAAAATCATCATCAATTTTAAATGAGATAAAGTGGAAAAAAATTTTTCTATTTAACCCTGGTGAAGAAGAGTTTTTGCTATATAAAATTTAGCCATGGGTGTTTTTGATAATTTTACAGGTCTATTTTTATCAGTTTGGGAAAAAGGAATATTAGGTGTTAACTTTGTAGAGATCTTAATAGGTCTTGGCATTTTCTTTATATTTCTAGTTTTTAGAGGCTTGATCAGTAAATTAGTAATAAGAAAATTAGAACTAATTTCAAAAAGAACTACCAATAAACTTGATGATACTTTTGTTAAGGCAATGGAGGGACCGGCAAGATTTCTGCCAATTGTTTTAGGGGTATTTTTTGCAAGTTATTATATGTCTTTTTCAGAAGACACTAGATTATTTTTAGATAACGTAAATAGAACTTTAATTACAATTCTACTTTTTTGGATTATTCATCAAATAATTGAGCCAATCTCTTACATTCTTAGTGGTTTTGATAAAATTTTAACTAGAGAACTAATCGGCTGGATCATAAAATCACTTAAAATTTTAATTTTAATTTTAGGAGCTGCAGCAGTTTTAGAATTATGGGGAATAAAAATTGGACCAATAATAGCCGGACTAGGTTTATTTGGTGTTGCTGTTGCATTAGGAGCTCAAGATTTATTTAAAAATTTGATTTCAGGAATTTTAGTTCTTGTAGAGAAAAGATTTAAGATGGGCGATTGGATTGAAGTTGAGGGTATAATTGAGGGTGTAGTAGAAAAAATAGGTTTTCGATCAACCGTAATAAGAAAATTTGATAAATCTTTAGCTATTATACCTAATTTTCAGTTTGCAGAAAATGCCGTTATAAACAAAAGCCAAATAACTAATTGGAGAATTAGTTGGACGATAACTCTTCAATACGACTCAACTGTAGAACAATTAAAAACTATTAGAAATGACATAGAGAATTTTATTAATCAATCAGAAGATTACGATACTGCTGTCGGAGTATCAGTAAGAGTTGATAAATTTTCTGACAGCTCAATAGATATGTATGTGAGATGTTACACAAAAACAAATAGTTGGAGCGAAATGTTATTAGTAAAAGAAAGACTTGCAATTAAGATTAAAGAAATTGTAGAGAGTAACAAGGCCTCTTTTGCTTTCCCAAGCACATCTATTTATGTAGAAAAGAAATGATTGCTATATTTTATTTAGTTCTCCAACTTTTGAAATTATATTCTTATGTTGTTATAGCTAATGTAGTTATTAGCTGGTTAATAGCTTTTAATGTTTTAAATACATCGAACAGATTTGTTTATTCAATTTTAGAATTTACCTATAAGCTCACAGATCCAATTCTCAACAAAATCAGGGGTTTTTTACCTAGCCTTGGTGCTTTTGATATATCGCCAATAATTCTTCTTTTGTTGATATGGTTTATAGAAATGTGTATGAAGCTCTACATAGCACCACTAATTTTTTAATATCATGATTTTAATTGACGGAAAAAAACAATCAGCTGAACTAAGAGAGGAACTAAAACAAGAAGTTGAGGGTTTAAAACATAAACACAATAAAGTTCCAGGTCTTACAGTAATTTTAATTGGGGACTTGGCCCCAAGCCAAATTTATGTAAGAAATAAAGAAAAATCAGCAAAGCAAGTTGGTTTGAAATCAGAAGTTATAAAATATCCAGATACAGTAGATGAAAAGACTGTTTTAAATAAAATAGAGGAACTTAATAAGGATGAAACAGTTTCAGGAATTTTAGTTCAATTACCATTGCCAAAACATATCAACAAACAACATGTTATTGAAACTATCTCACCACACAAGGATGTAGATGGTTTACATCCAATGAATGTCGGCAATCTATCTTCTGGATATCAAGGATCAATTCCTTGTACACCACTTGGATGTTATTACTTATTAAAAAAAATTGAACCCAACCTAACGGGAAAAAAAGCCGTTATGATTGGTAGATCAAATCTAAATGGAAAAGCTATGGCGCAGCTTTTACTTCAAGAAGATTGCACAGTAACGATTACTCATTCAAAAACTAAAGATCTTCAGCATGAGTGCTTAGAGGCAGATGTGATTGTTGCAGCAGTTGGAATTCCTGAACTTATAAAGGGAGATTGGGTAAAAAAAGATGCAATAGTTATAGATGTTGGAATAAATAAAACTGAAAATGGTATAGTGGGGGATGTAAATTTTGAAGAGGTTTCAAAAGTTGCAAAAGCTTTAACGCCAGTTCCAGGTGGCGTTGGACCTATGACAATTGCATGTCTTTTAAAAAATACAATTGAGTGTTTCAAAAGATCGTTAATTAATTAAAAATAATTGCCAAAGTTAGCAATTTTAATTCTTATTTTTTTTATCTATAATTCTTTATCATTAGCTATGGAAAAAATACCTTATCATCACTTACCAGACGGTAGTTTTCGAAATCCTGAAGGCTCACCTGAGAGAAATTCTAATTTCAAATGGTCCTTTAAAGTATTCAACAAAGAAAAGAAAAAACTTAACATGTCTGTTCCCGAGGATCATGTCATTGATAAACAAAGAGTTCTTTCAAATTTAGAAAATTTAAAAAATGGTGATTATGTTGGTTGGATTGGACATGCAACTTTCTTAATTAAGCTTGGAAATACAACAATTATAACTGATCCTGTCTTTTCAAAAAATGCAGGTCCACTAATTTTTGGTCCAAAAAGATATGTTAAAACAGCACTAGATTTAAATGAAATTCCTAAGACACACTTATTTCTTCTAACTCATAATCATTACGATCACCAAGATATGACTACAATTAGAAGATTTCCTTTTAAGGATGCAAAAGTTTTACTTCCTCTAAAGCTTGGAAAGTATTTCACGCGAAATAGTTATAAAGATGTGAAGGAAATGGACTGGTATGATGAAATTAAAGTTAATGAAGACCTTAAAGTAACATTATTACCAGCAGTTCACTGGTCAAAAAGAAGCTTAACAGATACGAATAAAACTTTATGGGGAAACTTTTTAATTGAGCACAAGAATAAAAAAATACTCTTTGCTTGTGACACTGGAGTTGGAAATATTTATAAAGAGTTAGGTGAAAAATATGGACCTATTGATCTAACACTTATTAACATTGGGGCTTATAATTTTTATCCATTATCACCTGATAAAGATAAATCCTCTTATCATACCAACCCTGAAGAGGCTTTAAGTATTGCAAGAGACCTTAAAAGTAAAAAAGTTTTAGGGATGCATTGGGGTACTTTTGTTTTATCTTTGGAGCCAATAATGGAGCCACCAGTTAGATTTAAAGATAATGCAGAGAAATATGGTTTTAAAAAAGAAGATGCAATTATTTTTAAAATTGGTGAATTTCAGTCTTTAAAAAATTTAGGAATTTAACAACAGCCACAAGTTTTCTTTTGCTTACTTTTTTTCTCTTTTAATAATTTTTCTTCAGCTTTCGCTATTTCTAGTTCTCGTACACTTTCTTCTAAAGCAGTTTTTTCTTGCAAAAGTTTGTTTTCAAAATATGCATAAAGAGAGTTAAAACCTAGCTTAGAAGCTTTTTTTTCTTCATAGTTTCTTCTTCCCTTTAAATTTTGAATTAATTTTAATATTTGTGGGTTCTGCATATTATTTTTATCTCATAAATTAAAAAAATTTCAATTACAATTTATTCAAGGTTTTCAACTACTTTAGGAATATATTTTTTAAAGTTAAAAAAACCTTTGTTACAAAACTTCCATGAATTTTGATCTAATTTTCTATAAAGAAACTCAATATTTTTTAGCGAGTTTTGATTTATGAAATCTAAATTTTCTCCAACAGTTGGATAAAGGCAGTAACAACTTTCTAAGTTTTTAATTTTGTTAATATCAATAATCTCACAATTAATTGATTTTTCCTCTAACCTTTTCTTTTGTTCCTCAATCAAACTAGCCTTAAAATTCATTACTTTTTCACTAAGTTTAATATTTCTATTTTCATTTTTATTATCAATAAGAAGAATTTTTTTGAATTTTTGTATTGCAAAGTCAGTGATTTCAAATGCTAAATTATTTTCAAAAACTAGTAAGTTTTTCTCTTCAATATTTATCGGATTTTCAAAAGTTTTATGGAGAATAGTATAATTTTTATCACTTATTATTGGGGGTGCATTTTCGTTAAGCTTTATATTTTGAAATCTATTATTTGTAAATTTTTTAATATTCCATTCACTTGCAAGATAATGTTTCCCTTGAGTTTGAATACCTGCAACCCAACGCCATCCCAAGGTATTAGATGCAGTATCACCATCGTATAAGTGTTGCATAAAAAATTCAGAACCAAGTTGCCAAGGTAAGTCTAGTGTAAATATCCAAATGCTAGCAAACCACATTCTGGTGTGATTATGCAAATAATTATAAGTCTTAAGTTCATTTACCCATTCATTGAAGCATTCAATATCAGTGTTACCCTCAATGGCATTTAAGTAACTTTTATTATCTTTAAATTCCTCTTTTATTCTTTTTAAATCTAATAAATAATCATCCCAAACTCCTGATCTTAGTTCTAACCAACCTTTCCAATATGTTCGCCACAGAACTTCTTGAATAAATTTTTCATTTTTTGAAAAGGAAAATCTTTCCAGCGCTTTACTAATCACTTCTTTTTCATTAATCACCCCATGTGTAATATATGGTGATAAGCAAGATGTGTTAGATCGTTTATCAGGACCAAAATCAAAATTTCTTAATTTTGAATATTCTCCAAGATTATTTTTAATAAAATTATCTAAGTGCTCAATAGCCGAAGCTCTTGTAGTTTTAAATTCCATTTTTTTTTATCTTAATTTTCTTTTATGAAAGTTAATAAATCTTTCTACATTTGATTTATTAAAAGTTTTATTTTCCTCGAAAGAAACTTTTTTCATTGAATAAGCATTACTTGAAGTTTGTCTTGATTGAATTGTAACATTTCCTTTATAAAGTTTGAGTTTTACTGATCCATTTACTTTATTTCTATTTAAATCGACTGTTTTTTGCAGTTTAAATCTTTCCTTTGAATACCAATATCCATTATAAACAAGCTCTGCATATCTCGGCATAACCTCATCTTTTTTGTGCATTGTATCTTTATCTAGAGTTACAGACTCAATTGCTCTATGTGCAATTAGTAATAATGTTCCTCCGGGAGTTTCGTAAACTCCTCTTGATTTTATTCCAATAAATCTATTCTCCACTAAATCCACTCTTCCTATTCCATTTTTTCCAGCTAATTGATTAAGTTTATCCAAAACTTTTGCTGGAGATAATTTTTTTCCATTTAAACCAACAGGGTCACCATTTTTGTAATTAATAGTAATGAAGCTTGGTTTATTTGGAGCCTTTTCAGGAGAAGTTGTTCTTTGAAAAATAAATTCAGGTGCAGAATTTTTAGGATTTTCTAAAACTTTTCCCTCTGTTGAAGTATGAAATAAATTATCATCAACTGAGAAAGGTGGTGCTCCTTTTTTATCTTTTGGAATGGGTATTCCATGTTTTTTTGCATAATTAATAAGATCTGTTCTAGATTTTAATTTCCAAATTCTCCATGGCGCAATTATTTTAATTTTAGGACCAAAGTAATGATATCCCAATTCAAATCTAACTTGATCATTTCCTTTTCCTGTCGAACCATGTGAGACAGCATAAGCATTAAATTTTTTAGCTACTCTAATTTGATCTTTTGCAATCAGTGGTCTTGCAATAGATGTTCCTAATAAATAAACGCCCTCATAAAGAGCATGACCTCTTATCATAGGATATACATAATCTTTAACAAAAATATTTTTTAAATCTTGAATAATGATTTTTTTAACTCCCAATTTTTTTGCATTCTTAATTATTTTTTTTCTATCCATTTCCTGCCCAACATCAGCAGTGTATGCTATAACCTCAGCATCATAATTTTCTTGAAGCCATTTAAGAATGATAGACGTATCCAAACCACCTGAATAGGCGAGTACAATCTTCTTTTGTTTTTTCATTTAAGTGCAGCTTTTTTTTGCAGCGTTATAAGCTTTAGTAAAACCCATCAATGAATAGTCATCTGTAGTTCTTGTGCCACTTTGTTTATAGGCTGTTATCATCAGCCTTGAGGCCTTTTTCATTCTTTTAATAATTTTTTGCTCTGTTTTTCCACTTGAAATCCATGCAAATTTATTTTGTGGTAAGTCAAACTCAAATTTTGATTTTCCAGATGTAGCTAATATTGCATTTTGTGAATTAAAGTCATAACCAGAAGTTATACTCACCTCATCAGAAATTTTATCTTCTGGTCTAAAGGATACAAATAATCTTGCTTCTCTGTTGCTTGCTTTAGGAGACTGACTTACTGGTATAGAATAAGCAAAACAGATTTTTCCAGTTTCATTAAAAACTGCAACAGCATTCCAATCTTTAAAAGTTCCTAATTTTTTTAAGTCCTCTGAATGGACAGATGTCATTAGAAATACTGTCAATATAAGTGTTTTTAAAAATAATTTTTTAATTATGGACATGGATTAGGATATTTCTTTTGTACATTATTTATTTCTTTAATTACTTCACTATCAAGATTCACTTTTACACTTTCTACGTTAGTTTTCAACTGCTCCATAGTTGTAGCTCCAATTATCACACTAGTCATAAAGTCTTGTATCTCACAGAATTTTATAGACATTTGACTCATGTCTAGTTCAAATTTCTGACTAATTCTGTAATAATCTTCAACAGCATTTTCCATATTTGGCTTTCTATATCTTGTCCAAAAATCAAAATCTCTCTCCATTCTTGAGCCTTTAGGAAACTGTTTATTTCTGTATTTCCCACTTAGGTAACCACTTGCAAGTGGTGAATAAGCCAAACATCCAATATTCTCCCTTATTGATACTTCAGCTAACCCTACTTCATAAGATCTATTTAGCAGACTGTATGGATTTTGAATTGCCATCATTCTTGGAAGTGCTTTATCTTTTGCAAGTTGAAGATAATTCATCACTCCCCATGGAGTTTCATTTGATAAACCAACATATCTAATTTTGCCTTGTTCAATAAATTTTTTTAAGTTTTCCAAAATATCTTCAAATTTATTCCAGTCGTTTTCTTTGTGTTCGTATCCTAATTTTCCAAAGTTATTTACGTTTCTTTCAGGCCAATGTAATTGATAAAGATCGATATAATCAGTTTTTAATCTTTTTAAACTTCCGTGAAGAGCATCTTCTAAGTTTTTTCCAGTAAAACTATTTTCTCCATTTCTCATGTATTTTCTGCTAGGGCCACCCACTTTGGATGCTAATATTACATCTTTTCTTTTTTTTGTTTCCTCAAACCAATTTCCAATAATAGTTTCTGTATGGCCGTATGTTTCAGCTTTTGGCGGAACTGCATAGAGTTCAGCTGTATCCCAAAAATTAACCCCATTTTCTAATGAGTAATTCATTTGTTCAAAAGCTTCACTTTGGGTATTTTGTTCACCCCAAGTCATTGTCCCAAGACAGATTGTGCTTACATTTATGTCAGTATTTCCTAGTTTTTTATAATTCATGCTCAGTTATATGTAATGTTTGTTACATTTATTTTGACGACTTGAAAATCTCAAAAAAAAAACTTATATAAATATTATGGAATTCAATAAAGAAAATATTCTAAGAAAAGCAACTACCACCAAACAAACAGTTGTTATGGATGAAGGCCTAAGAGCCTACATGTTAAAAGTCTATAATTATATGGCAACCGGTGTATTGCTAACTGGTATAATTGCACTTTTATCGTTTAAAATGTCTGTTGTAACAGACCCAAATGGTGCGATTGTTGGACTAACTGAATTTGGAAGTGCAATTTATTTATCTGGATTGAAATGGATTGTAATGCTGGCTCCTCTAGGGATTGTATTCTACATGAGTTTTGGAATAAACAAAATGAGTGCATCTAGAGCTCAAACTACTTTTTGGGTATTTGCAGCTTTAATGGGATTATCACTTTCATCAATTTTACTAGTTTACACAGGTTTGAGTGTTACAAGAGTATTCTTTATTTCTTCAGCAACTTTTGGTGCTATGAGTATTTATGGTTACACAACAAAAAGAGACTTAACCAAAATGGGATCTTTTTTAATGATGGGTTTAATTGGGATCATAATTGCATCAATAGTCAATATATTCTTGAAATCATCAATGATGTATTTCGCAATATCAATAATTGGTGTTTTGGTATTTGTTGGTTTAACTGCATACGATACGCAAAAGATCAAAAATATGTATGCAGCATCTGACAGCGGTGAGTTAATGGGTAAAAAAGCGGTAATGGGTGCCCTAACTTTATACTTAGACTTTATTAATCTTTTTATAATGCTTTTAAGATTATTCGGTCAAAGAAGATAAGGCCTAAATTTTTTTCCAATCAACTTTATTTAAGAGTATTTTTAAATCGTAAGAATTTTGTAAAATTTTACCATTAGTATCTGTAATTAAATATTTAAGATTTTTGTTTGATGGTTTAAAATTTTTACAAATTTTATAAATTGCTTTTTCAGCTGCGTTTTTAAAAACGCTAAAACTTACCTGTTTTCCAGAAATAGAAAGACCATAGTCTTTCCAATTTCCTGAGGAAACCATTTTTGCATAAAGATCTAATATAATTTTTAACTCGGCCCTTTCAAAAAAAAGTTTTTTGTTTCCTTCTTTATTTACGTTATTTACTACTAGTTTTAAGCTTCTATTCATTTAATTTGTATTTATTTATTAAACCAATTTGAAAAGCGGTAAAAATAAAGGTTATAGGCAACATTCCCCAAACTTTAAAGTTTACCCAGAATTCTTCTGATTGAGTTCTCCAAATAATTTCATTTAATATGGCTAGTCCAAAAAAGAAATATGTCCATCTTTTATTTAAAATTTCCCATCCTTCATCACTTAAAGGCATAGATTTCCCAAGTAACTTTTTTAAAACTGGTTCATTTGTAAAGTATTTTCCAAACATTAATGCAAGACCAAACAAAATATTTATTATTGTTGGCTTCATGTAAATAAAAATAGGATCATCAAAATAAATTGTTAAACCACCAAATAATGTAATCAATATACCACTTATAAGTGGTACTTTTGGAATTGTCTTTTCAACAATCCACATAATTAAAACTGCTATGATAGTTGCAACTATAAGTGGAGGTATTGCAACGATTAAATTTTTATCATTATTGTAATAAAAATAAAAAAATATTACCAAAGGCCCTAAATCAGTAACAAATTTTAAAACAGATTTATTCACTGCTACATAATAGCAGAATAATAAAACAATCATATTTTTTTTATTGATTTTTATTTTTAAATATCCATATTTATTGAGTGACTATTCAAAAAGGAAAGTTCTCAATCGGAGATGTTGTAAAACATAAGCACTTTGACTTTAGAGGTGTGATTTATGATGTTGATTTTGAATTTAATAATTCAGAGGAATGGTATCAATCCATACCAAAAAACGTAAGACCTAGAAAAGACCAACCATTCTATCATTTGTTAGCTGAAAATGATGAAATAACATACGAGGCATATGTTTCTGAGCAAAATCTATTAGTGGACGACTCTGATGAGCCCATTAAACATCCATTAATAAATGAAATATTTTCAGGAAAAAGAGGCTCTAGTTATTTCAAACCCTCTAACTAGACACAATTACATTATTTAAACACATTTCGTGCAAATCTTAGACATACATGAAGGCTAAGGTAATTAGATATTTTGGCCAAGGATGCATAATTTATCCATTTATTTATCTCCCTCTGTGTTCTTGGTCAGAATAACTCACCATAAAAATTTTCAAAATTTTTCAATTTGATATAGATAGCTAAAAAAATGTTAAATTATTTTAAACCAAAAAACCTAATTCAGATTATCAATAGATCTCAAAAATTTGTCTTTATTATATTTATTTTAATCTTAATTCTTGGACTTGTTGAAGCATTAATTCTTTCACCTGAGGATTATAAACAAAGTGACTCCGTTAGAATTATGTATGTACATGTTCCTGCTGCTTGGATCTCATTAGGAATTTTTTCTTTAATATCAGTTTTATCTTTTGGTATTATTATTTTTAAAAATAAAAATTTTTCACTAATCACTAAAAGTTTAGCTCCATCAGGATTTGTCTTTAATATAATCGCTCTAGTAACCGGATCAATATGGGGAAAACCTACTTGGGGAACGTGGTGGGCATGGGACGCAAGAATTACATCCATGTTATTATTAGCAATATTTTATTTAATGTTTATTTTGTCTTGGAGAATTGCAGGAACAGAGGATAAAGCTGTAAAATTAAGTTCATATATTGCTATATTTGGAGTTATTAATGTTCCCATTATCAAATTTTCTGTCGATTGGTGGTCTACTCTTCATCAACCAGCTTCAATAAATCTTCTAAAAGAAACTTCAATTCATTCGTCAATGCTGCTTCCTTTGGGAATAATGACTGCGGCATTTGCACTTTTTTCGCTTTTGATATTTTTGATGAAATATAATACAGAACTGATAAAAATTAAGAATAAAGGATTAGATAGATTATGATTCAAGACGTTTTATACATGAATGGGTACGGCTTATACGTATGGTCTTCTTTTGTGTTTACTTTATCTTGTTTTTGGATTTTACATTCAGTTATTAAGCTTCAGTTAATTAAAGAGCATAAAAAATTTGAAGCAAAATTTGAAAGTTTAGATATAGAGAAAGTTGAAAAAGCAAAAAAACAAGAAACTTTCAAAGAAATTTTAGCTACTTCTTCAGTTTCTAAGATTTAATTTCTTATTTTCATGTATGGTAAAAAAGTAAAATTAAGAGCTGTTTTTATATTATCAATATTTGTTTCTTTAATTTTAGTATCTTTTTTAATTATAAAATCGTTGGAAGAAAATGTAGTTTATTTTAAATCACCGACAGAAATTAAGGTACTTCCTGAAGTTACAAAGAAAAAAATTAGAGTTGGTGGAATGGTAAAAAAAAATTCAATTAATATTAATCAATCTGAAGTAAATTTTGTGATAACTGATTTTAAAAACGAGCTTATAGTAAATTATAAAGGCTCAATACCAAATTTGTTTGAGGAAGAAAAAGGAGTTGTCGCTGAGGGATTTCTTCAAGATAGAAATTATTTTAAGGCGGTGAAAATTTTGGCGAAGCATGATGAAAACTATATGCCCCCAGAGGTAGCAGAGTCTTTGAAAGAAAATTAGAATGGTCAATCAACTAGGCAATTATTCTTTATATATAGCTTTATTAATTTCGATTTTTATAATTATAAAAACCTCATTATCGTTTAGGAATTCCTCTAATGTTTTGAGTGGCAATATTTTTTCGTTAATATCCGTACAATCTTTAATGGTTATAATTAGTTTTCTAACTTTAATTTATGCTTTTGTTACATCAGACTTTAGTAACGAGACTGTTTACAACAACTCTCATACTGCAAAACCTTTATTCTATAAAATTTCTGGGACATGGGGCAATCATGAAGGAAGTTTACTTTTATGGTTATTGGTATTAACAACTTTTTTATTTTTATTTGTAATCGACTCTAAAAATCTTCCTCAAAGATACAGAACTTTTACATTGTTTTTTCAGGAAATTATAATTTTTGGTTTTCTTCTATTTATACTTTTCACATCCAATCCCTTTACAAATATATTTCCAATTCCATCTGAAGGAACAGGATTAAATCCAATACTCCAAGATCCTGCATTAGCAATTCATCCACCTATTTTATATTTGGGTTATGTTGGAACCTCTATTATATTCTCATCCGCTTTAGGTGCAATTATCTCTGGCTTCATTAATAAATCTTGGGCAAGTCACATTAAAAGATGGGTTTTAATTTCGTGGGTATTTTTATCTATTGGTATTCTCTTAGGATCTATATGGGCATATTACGAGTTAGGATGGGGAGGTTTTTGGTTTTGGGACCCTGTTGAAAACGTATCACTAATGCCTTGGCTTTGCCTAACAGCATTATTACACACAGTTTTTACTTTAGAAAAACGAGGAACATTTCAATCATGGGCAATAATTTTATCAATTACAACTTTCTCATTAAGTATGAGTGGAACTTTTTTAGTTAGGTCTGGAATTTTAAACTCAATTCATACTTTTGCAAACGATCCATCACGTGGAGTGTTTATATTGTGTTTTTTATTTGTATTAATTTTTATCTCAATATTTATTTATTTTTTTTATCAAAAAACTATCACAGTTGAATCCACAAAAACTTTTTTAGTGAGTAAAGAAACTGCAGTTTTAATCAATAATTTATTCATGATGTTTTTTTTATCAGTAGTTTTGATTGGTACAGTTTATCCAATTTTTTTAGAGGTAATTAACGATGAAAAAATTTCGATTGGACCACCTTTTTACCATAAATTAATTATCCCATTCTTAATTCCATTTTTATTTTTTATGGCAATCGGACCAAATATTAAATGGGTAAAAGATAAGATGAGAAAAATTAATTTAAAAGATATCTTTATTTTTATTATATCAATAGTAATTTCTTATATTTTTGTAAATAAATTTGGCGTTTCTTATCTCCTATCTCTACCTTTATTTATTTTCAGTTTATTTTTATTTTTTGTGACAATTAAAGATTTTTTTGGAAAAAATATTAACATATCTCAAAAAATCTCACATTTTGGTTTCAGTCTCTTAATTTTAAGTATTTTATTAAATGGCGTTTTGGCTAAAGAACATTCTTCAAACATGAGAGTTGGAGATGAAATAAAATTTTTAGATAAAATGATTCAATTTCAAAATATTGAAGTAATTAAAAAACAAAATTATCAAACATTAATTGGCAAATTTAATATTGTTGATGAAAATAATTCATTAAGTTTAAAACCTGAAATTAGAATTTATGACCAACCCCAAACCATTACCAGTGAAGCTGATATTTCGTCTACAATTTTTGCAGATAATTTTTTAGTATTTAATATAATCAAAGACGATGGTTTTTATAATGTGAGATATCAAATAAAACCATTTATGATTTGGATTTGGATTTCAGTCTTACTGATTTCATTGGGTGGAATATTAAGCTTAAAGAAAAAAAATGTCTAAAAATATAAAATTAATTAGTATAGTTTTATTTGCACTTTTTTCCTTTTTTATACTTTTAAAAGGATTAGATAAATCTAACACTTATTCTCCCAGTATTGATAAAAGTAAAATTGATTTCAATTTTAAAGCAAAATATCTTTTTTCTGAAAAAGAAGTTTTTTTAGACGAATTATTAAAAAACGAAGGTATGACTTTAATTAATATATGGGCCTCTTGGTGTTCGCCCTGTAAAGATGAGCATGCATATTTATTAAAATTAAAATCTTTAAATAACTTAAATATTATTGGAATTAATTACAAAGATAATGAAAATAATGCTAAACAATTTCTTAGCGAACTTGGAAATCCTTATACCAATATAATTACTGATCCAAATGGAATAAACTCAATTGAACTGGGAGCATTTGGTGTACCTGAAACTTATTTAATAGAAAATAAATCTAAATTAATTATTAAAAAATTTATAGGTCCTTTAGATGATAAATCGTTTATACAACTCACTAAAATAATTCAATGAATAAGATGAAAATTCTGTCAAAGCTAATTATTATTTTTTTGTTCTTTCAAAATTTTTCTTTAGCTGAAACTTCACAACAAGTTGACAAAATTTCAAAGAACTTAAGATGTCTAATTTGTCAAGGTCAATCAGTTTACGATTCTCAATCTGATTTTGCATTAAGCATGAAAATTCTAATACAGAATAAAATCGATGAAGGTAAAAATGATGAGCAGATTTATGATTTTCTTAAAAATAAGTACGGTGAGTGGATAGTTTATGATCCAGAAATAAACAAAAATACTCTTTTGCTTTGGGTATTACCTTTGATTTTATTCGTTTTTGGCGGTATTTTAATTCTTAGAAAAGTATCTATAAAGTAGATAAAAACATTTATGCAAACCTTTTTAAAAATATTTTTAATATACTTTTTACTATTATTTAATTTTGCAAATGCAGATGGACATAAATCTAATGAAAGTTGGAGTTTTTACACTGGAACTTTTGATTTTAGTGATGAGGGAAAAAAGTCAACTTTATTTGGTATCCAACACATTAATACTGGAAAAAATAAGGAGAGTTTCTTAGGTATACTACAACCTGTGACAGGTTTAATGATAACAGCAGATAATGCAGCATACGTATATACAGGCTTTCAAATTTACAATGAAGGGCCATTAAAATTTACCCCAAGTTTCACACCTGGATTATACTCCGAGGGTGATGGTAAAGATTTAGGGCATGTGATTGAGTTTAAAACTGAAATTCAAATATCTTATGAATTTTCAAAAAATAGTGAAATAGCAGTATCATATAACCATATATCTAATGCGAGTCTTGGAGATAAGAATCCTGGGGCAAATAGTTATATGTTTAATTATATAAAAAAATTTTAATTTAAGGATATGAATTTAAAAGATTGTCACAATTTTAGTGATTTTAGAAAATTAGCTCAGAAAAAATTACCTTCTCCAATATTCCATTACATAGATGGTGCAGCAGATGATGAAATAACTTATGCGAGAAACACCAGCGCCTTTGACGATGTTGATTTGGTTCCGAATGTTCTAAGAGGAGTAGAAAATGTTGACCTTTCAACAACAATATTTGGAAAAAAATTGGATTTACCTTTTTACCTAGCACCAACAGCCTTACAACGACTTTTTCATTATGATGGAGAAAGGGCAGTAGGAAAAGCAGCAAAAAAATTTAATACAATGTTTGGTGTTTCAGCTTTAGCAACTGTGAGTGTTGAAGAAATCTCATCAATGATTGATACACCTAAAATGTTTCAATTTTATTTTCATAAAGACAGAGGTCTTAATGACTCTTGTCTAGAAAGAGCTAAAGCAGCAAAATTTGATGTAATGGCTTTAACCGTTGATACTATTACTGGTGGAAACCGAGAGAGAGATTTAAGAACTGGTTTTACATCACCTCCAAAATTAACATTATCAAGTTTATTTAGTTTTGCCACAAAGCCTATGTGGGGAATAAACTATTTAACAAAAGGTAAGTTTGAATTACCTCATCTTCAAGATTTTGTTAAAGAGGGTACCAGTACTAACTCTTCTATCGGAAGTTATTTTTCTACAATGTTAGATCAGTCTATGAATTGGAAAGATGCTGAAAATCTTTGTTCTAAATGGGGAGGTCATTTTGCTCTTAAAGGTATTATGAGTGTTGAAGATGCAAAAAGAGCTGTAGACATTGGATGTACCGGTATAATGGTTTCTAATCATGGAGGAAGACAACTTGATGGATCTAGATCTCCATTTGATCAATTAGCTGAAATTGTTGATGCTGTTGGAGATAAACTTGATGTTATTTGTGAAGGAGGAATTCATAGAGGAACTCATATGCTTAAAGCGTTATCACTTGGTGCTAAAGCATGTTCAGGTGGTAGGCTTTATTTATACGCCTTAGCTGCTGCAGGCCAAGCCGGTGTTGAAAGAGCTTTAAACCAATATAAAACAGAGCTGCAACGTGACATGAAACTAATGGGTTGCACAAAAATAAGTGATCTAAATAGAAGTAATTTAAGATTCAGAAGATAATGAGTCTAAAGAATTGCTACAATTTCGAAGACTTTAGAAAGCTAGCAAAAAAAAAATTACCTGCCCCAATTTTTCATTACATTGATGGTGGAGCTGACGATGAAGTCACAATGAATAGAAACACAGATTCATTTAATGACTGTGATCTAGTCCCAAATATTTTAAATAGTGTTGGTGAACCAGATTTAAAAACTGAGGTTTTTGGAACAAAAATGGACATGCCAATTTTTTTGTCCCCTACTGCAATGCAAAGTTTATATCATCCAGATGGAGATAAAGCATCTGCTCGTGCAGCAGAAAAATTTGGTACAATTTATAGCATGTCTACAATGGCATCTTTTTCGATCGAAGAAATTGCAAATCTTTCAAGTGGACCGAAAATTTTTCAATTATATATCCATAAAGATCAATCTATAACCGACGACTTAATTGATAGATGTAAAAGAGCAAACTTCAATGGCATGTGTATTACTGTTGATACAATTGTTGCTGGAAATAGAGAAAGGGACCATAGAACAGGTTTTACAACACCTCCAAAATTTACATTAGATAGTCTAATGAGTTTCGCAATGAGACCGCAGTGGGTATTTAATTATTTTACAAATAAGAAATTTGAATTAGCTAATTTGAAAGATAAAGTTGAAAAAGGAACAAATATTGCTCAATCCGTTATGGGATATATAAATGAACAGTATGATCCAGCTATGAATTGGAAAGATGCTGAGTATTGTATTAAAAAATGGGATGGTCCTATTGCTCTTAAAGGAGTTATGTCAGTTGATGACGCAAAAAAAGCTATAGATATTGGATGTACAGCTATAATGATATCAAATCATGGAGGAAGACAACTTGATGGATCTAGATCTCCGTTTGATCAGGTAAAAGCTATTAGGGATGCAGTAGGTGATAAATTAGAGGTTATATTAGATGGGGGTGTTAGAAGAGGTACACATGTATTGAAAGCACTTGCAGCGGGTGCGACAGCTTGTAGTTTTGGTAAAGCATTTTTGTTTAGTTTAGGGGCTGGCGGACAACAAGGTATTGAAAGATTATTACAAAATATGCATGATGAAATAAGACGTAACATGATATTGATGGGCTGTAAAAGTATCAAAGACCTTGATGAATCAAAAATTATTTTCCGAAAATAAATAAAAATTACTAATATAAAAAATAAGTAAAAAAAATTAAATATAATAGACATACACTAACTTTTCAGTTAGTTTTCACACCTTAAAATTAATTTTTATGAGATTAGCAAAAAGTTTAGAAAATTTAGGAACGGAGTCTGCGTTCAGTGTCTTAGCTGAGGCGAAAGCATTAGAGGCTAAAGGTCATCCAATGATACATTTGGGTTTAGGACAACCAGATTTTAAAACTCCAAAACATGTAGTCGAGGCTGCCAAGAAAGCTTTAGATGATGGTCATCATGGTTATGTTATGTCAAATGGAATTCCAGAATGTAGGCAGGCTGTAACTAGATGGATTAAAAAACGTTATAACACAGATATAGATTTTGAAAGAATTTTAATTATGCCAGGTGGAAAACCTACAATGAGTTATGCAATTCAGTGTTATGGCGAACCTGGAGCAGAAATAATTCATCCAACACCTGCATTTCCTATTTATGAGTCAATGATTAATTATACTGGTTCAACTCCAGTACCTTATGATTTAACTGAAGATAAAGATCTTAAGTTTGATCCTGATAAAATACTTTCACTTATAACTGATAAAACAAGATTATTAATTTTAATTAATCCTAACAATCCAACAGGAAGTTTTGTTGAGAAACCAGTTATAGATTATTTTGCAAAAGAATTAGAAAAGCATCCGCATGTCACTATTTTAAGTGATGAAATCTATAGTAGACAGATTTTTGATTACAAAGAAATGCCATCATTCTTCCACTATGAAAATTTAAGAGATAGACTTATTGTTTTAGAGGGTTGGAGCAAAGCATATTCAATGACTGGATGGAGATTAGGTTGGAGTTTTTGGCCAAAAGAGCTTGTTGAGCATGTTAATAAATTATTAATCAATAGTGTATCTTGTGTAAATGCAGCAGCACAATTTGCTGGAATAGCAGCTCTAGATGGTCCAGACGATTCAATTAAAGATATGTTGGATAAATTTACTTTAAGAAGAAATTTAATCCATCAAGGGTTAAACGAACTACCAGGTGTGGAGTGTAGTTTACCAGGTGGTGCGTTTTACGCTTTTCCAAATGTAAAAGGAACTGGAATGACAGGTGCTGAGTTTTGTAAAAAAGCTATGCATGAAGCTGGAGTAGCAATAGTACCGGGAACTGCATTCGGGCAAACTTGCCAAGATTATGTGAGATTTAGTTTTGCCGCATCCAGAGATAACATACAGCAGGCCTTAGAAAATATAGGCAAGATGCTTTCTAAATAGACTGTATTTTTTAAAAGAAACTTCTATAATATTTAATTATGAATGAGATTGTTCAAACAGAATTAAAAAAGATTTTTAATGGAAGGTTTTCAACCTCAGAGTCTACAAGAGCTAACTATGCTAGAGGAGAAGATACTTATGATCCAATTCTATCAAAAGCTGTCGTATTTCCTGAAACTAATGAAGAAGTTTCACAGTTATTAAAATTATGTAATGAACACAAAATCCCGGTTGTTCCTTTTGGTACTGGAACTTCATTGGAAGGCCATGTTGTTGGAAATCAAAATGGAATAACAATTTCTCTTGAAAAAATGAACAAGGTATTAAGTGTCAATGCTGAAGATTTCGATTGTAGAGTACAGGCAAATGTAACTAGAAAACAATTAAATGAATATCTTCGTGAGGATGGAGTATTCTTTCCAATAGACCCTGGAGCAGACGCTGCTCTTGGTGGAATGGCGGCAACATCGGCATCAGGTACAATGGCTGTGAAATATGGAACTATGAGGACTGTAATCTCTGGTTTAACAGTTGTTCTTCCGAATGGAGATATTATTAAAACTGGAGCCAGAACAAAAAAAACTTCTGCAGGATATAATTTAACAAATTTATTTATTGGTTCTGAAGGAACTCTGGGAATAATCACTGAAGTTCAATTAAGGTTATCTCCGATACCTGAAAGTATAATGAGTGCAGTGTGTTACTTTCCAGATTTAGACTCAGCTGTAAAAGCTGCTCAAGAGGTTATTCAATATGGTGTCCCAATAGCGAGAATCGAAATGCTAAATAAAGATCAAATGGAAATAAGTATTAAATATTCAAAATTAGATAACATAAAAGCATCACCTACTTTGTTTTTTGAATTTCATGGTAGTGAAAATTCAAACAATGAGTCAATTGGTATTGTTGAAGAAATTTCAAAAAGTAATGGTGGAAGTGATTTTCAATGGGCATCGTCACCTGAAGAACAGAAAAAATTATGGAAAGCGAGACATGATGTTTATTACTCCGTTAAAGCTTTGGGTAACGATATGAAAGTTTATTCCACAGATGTTTGTGTGCCAATTTCAAGATTAGTTGAATGTATTTCATGGGCAGAAAAAGAGGTTCAAAAGTTAGGATTAACTGCACCAATGGTAGGACATGTAGGAGATGGAAACTTTCACTCAATAGTACTTTATGATCCAGATGATGAGGAAAAACAAAAAAAAATCCGACAATACAGTGATGACTTAATTAATAAAGCTCTTGAACTCGAGGGAACGATTACAGGAGAGCATGGTATTGGACTTCAAAAGAAGCATTATTTACTTAGAGAACATCCAGATAATGTACCTGTTATGAAATCTATTAAAAGATCATTAGATGTTAATAACATAATGAATCCTGGAAAAATCTTTGATTTAAATTAATCAAATTGTATGAAAAAAATTTTAGTTACTAGAAGATTGCTTAGATCTTGTGAAGATCGAGCAAAGGAAATGTTTGATGCAAATCTAAATTTAAATGATGAACTTTACTCACAAAAAAAATTAATAGAAATGAGCCAAGGTTGTGATGGTATACTTTCAGCATTAACTGATAAGTTGGATGCTGATACAATTAATCAATTACCAGATAGTATTAAAATACTTTCTAACTTTGCAGTTGGATTTGGAAATATTGATTTAGAGGCAGCAAAAAATAGAGGTATTGCTGTAACAAATACTCCAGATGTTTTAACAGATGCTACTGCTGAAATTGGAGTATTATTAATTTTAGGTGCATGTAGAAGAGCTTCAGAAGGAATTGAGCAAGCAAGGCAAGGAGGATGGGTTTGGTCAGCTGATCTTTTAATTGGGAAACAACTGACAGGTACTAGATTAGGAATTTTAGGGATGGGGAGAATTGGACAAAAAATTGCAAAAGTAGCAAAATCTCTTGGTATGATAATTCACTATCATAACAGATCGAAACTAAGTGAAGATAAAGAGCAAGGTGCTATTTATCACGATAATTTAAAAGATCTTTTATCTGTATCGGATGTGCTATCAGTATGCTGTCCAGCATCAAAAGAAACAATTGATATGATTAATAAAGATACAATTGAATATTTACCAAAAGGCGCAGTTGTAACCAATGTTGCAAGAGGAGACATTATTGAAGATGAGGCAATGATTGATGCACTTAATAGAAGAAAAGTTTATGCAGTAGGACTAGATGTTTACAAAAATGAGCCGCACTTAAATAAAGGTTATTATAAGCACAAAAGTGCTTTTATTCTTCCACATTTAGGCAGTGCCACTAAGGAAACTAGGACTGCTATGGCTAATTTAGCTATTGATAATATTGACGAATTCTTCAAAACAGGAAACTGTAAAAATAAAGTAAATTAACAATCTGAAGTTGTATTTAATTGAATATCAGTCATTTTTAAAATGACTCTAAGTTACATATGTGTTTAATATCCTGCAGTTAATTAACTAAAGAGGAGAAATAAATGATTAAAGACAAAAACCTGAAGGTTAAAAAAACACCTTCAAGACGTAAGTTCTTTAAAGCTGCTGCTGCAACTGGTGTTGCTGCTGTAGCTGCATCATCTTTAGCTGCTCCAGCTGTTGCTGCTGAAAGAATTGAAGCATCAATGGTTGCTACTTGGGGAAGAGACTTTCCAGGTCTAGGAACAGGAGCTCAAAGATTTGCACAAAGAATCTCAGATATAAGTGATGGTAGAATTCAAGTTACTTATTATGCAGCGAACGAAAGAGTTAAAGCATTTGACTCATTTGATGAAGTTGCATCTGGTAACTCACAAATGTACCATGCTGCTGACTACTACTGGGTGAAGAAAGATCCAGCTTGGGGTTATTTTACAGCGGTACCATTTGGTTTTACTTACACTGAAATGAATGCATGGATTAGATTTGCAGGTGGTCAAGAGTTATGGGATGAACTAGCTGACAAATTTGGTCTTAAAAACTTTATGTGTGGAAGCACAGGAGTTCAAATGGGTGGATGGTTTAACAAAAAGATTAGAAGCCCTAATGACTTCAAAGGTTTAAAAATGCGTATGCCTGGTTTAGGTGGACAAGTAATTGGTAAACTTGGAGGATCTCCAGTTTCATTACCTGGTGGACAAATTTACGAAAACCTAGTATCTGGAGCAATTGATGCTACAGAGTGGGTAGGTCCATGGAATGATGAAGCTATGAAATTCCAAGAAGCTGCTAAATACTACTACTATCCTGGTATGCACGAGCCTGGATCAATGTTAGCATGTGGAACAAACAAATCTTGGTTCACAAGCTTAAACAAATCTGATCAATTATTAATTGAAGCTGCTGCAGCAATGGAAAATGACGTGATGATGTCTGAGTACAATGCTAAAAATGGTGCGGCTTTAGCTAGATTGATCAATGATCATGGTGTTAAACTAGAGAAGTTTAGCGACAAGGTTTATGATGGCTTTGCATCAGCTGCTAACGAAGTGTTTGAAGAAACAAGAGCTAGCAGTGGTCTTGCTGAAAGAGTTCATTCGAGCTTCTTAAAAGCAAGAAAAGACATTGGATCTTGGACTAACTTGTCTGACTCACCTTACATTTCTCAAAGAAACAGAGCTTTAGGAATGTAATCAAGCTTAATTTGATATTAAAAGGGCCCTCTTTTGGGCCCTTTTTTTTATTTGAAAATTAAGTATTACTAAGAGAAATTTAAATTCATATGAGTTCAGAAAATAGCAAAATGTCTCTATATCTAAGAATTGCTAGCTACTCAGTATTAGCTTTCACTCTGGCATTCCTCATAAATAATGTTTTAACAGTTTGGATTGATTGGCCTGGAGTTAAGAAAATTTTCTCTCATTATGAAATGTTTGGTTTCAAGAAAAAAGCACTTGATGGATCCACTTTGAGTTATGGTTTTATGCAAATTGGAGTTTACTTAATATGCATTGTAGCTGTAATAATTTATGTTTTTAAAACTTACTCTCAAACTTTAGAACGAGACTCAGAGATACTATCAAATTTTTCAGCTTATTTGGTTAGGTCATCTTTTTGGGCAGTATTCTTAGTCGGAGTGGCTGATTTTATAATTTCATTTATGGTCGTTGAAAGATTATGGGAAGCTATATTCAGTCCAGAAGTGAAAGCCTTTATGGTAAAATCACCAGAAAGAATTACATTTATACATTTTCCAATTATATTAATTTCATTTGTAATTGGTTACTTTACAAAATCTGTTGGTTTTATTTGGTTAGCAGTTTTAGTTGTTGTCAGTGAGTTCATAATTGTCCTATCCAGATTTATATTTTCATATGAACAAGCTTTTCAAGGAGACCTTGTTCGTTTCTGGTATGCTGCACTATATTTATTTGCGAGTGCTTATGCTTTAATTCACGAAGGTCATGTAAGAGTAGATGTGCTATACTCTTCGTTTAGTGAAAGAAAAAAAGCTTGGACAAATCTTTTAGGCTCGGCTCTTCTAGGTGTTCCACTTGTATTGATAGTTTTATTTTTGGGACTTAATGGAAAAGCAAGTATAATAAATGGACCGGTGGTTGCCTTTGAAGTTACGCAACAAGGATCTAATGGTTTATACCTTTTATATTTGATGGCTGTATATTTAGCAGTATTTGCAGTTACCATGCTTTTACAGTTTACGAGCTATTTCATGGGTAGTAGTTATAAAATTTTAAATGGTAAGGAAAATTAAAGTATGGAACTATTTTTCTTAGCAGTTTTAGTCTTAATAATGATAGTTGCTCTTGCTTCAGGATATCCTGTAGCGTTTGCGCTTCCTGGTTCAGCTATAATATCAATTGGATTAGCTGCCTTTTTTGGATATTTATTTGAAGGCGATGCAGACGCTTATTTTGCAGTCGATGGTCCTATAGAATGGCTTGTTGCTGGTATTACAAACTTTAGGAGTAATTATTGGGACGTTGAAACTGACACCCTAATTGCAATTCCTTTATTTATTTTTATGGGAATTATGCTGCAAAAATCCAAAATTGCAGAAGATTTATTAATAACAATGGGTCAATTATTTGGTCCAATTCCTGGTGGTCTTGGTATTTCAGTAATTTTCGTTGGAGCATTGTTGGCAGCAACTACTGGTATTGTTGGGGCAACCGTTATTGCAATGGGATTAATCTCATTACCTACTATGTTAAATAATAACTACGATAGGAAACTTGCCAGTGGTATCGTATGTTCATCTGGAACGTTAGGTCAAATAATACCCCCATCTATTGTTTTAATTATTATTGCTGACCAATTAGCCAGCGCATCAGATGTTGCAAACAACATCCGTCAAAATGATTACAAAGCAGTCACTGGAGAATTTAATATGCCAGGAGAATTTAGAGTTGGGTCTTCAAGTGCTGGTGATATGTTCCTTGGTGCTCTTTTGCCTGGTCTCGTTTTAGTTGCGCTTTACATGATCTATGTATTTTTCTATGCGAGAATAAAAAAAGGTGTAGCTCCACCAGTTCCATTTAAAGGAGAATTTAATTTTAAATTTTGGTTACGAGTAATTGTTATAATTATTCCTCCTCTTGCACTTATTTTTGCAGTTTTGGGTTCGATTTTGATGGGTATAGCAACAGTTAACCAAGCTGGTTCAATTGGAGCAATTGGTGCAACGTTGATGGCTGGTTATAGATTATTTGAAGGTAAGAAAAGTGCATTTTATCCTTTGATTCTTATAATTGGATCATTAATACCTATTACTTTTCTTGCATCCACATATGAACTTAATGTTAAAAATTTAGAAGAAAGAAATTTAGGTGCCATCTATATTACCGCATTTTTTGTAGCAATACTCGTTTATGGTATTGCATGGAGTTTTTGGAGAACATTTAAAACTGAAAATGTTTTAAAAGAAGTAGTTACTGAGACTTGTATTACTACTTCAATGGTATTTATAATCCTTCTCGGTGCTGCGATGCTTACATCAGGGTTTAGAGCATTCGGTGGAGAAGAATTAGTAAGAGATTTTCTTCAAGATTTACCTGGAGGTTTTTGGACTCAGTTTGTTGTGGTCATGATTGTAATTTTCTTGTTAGGTTTCTTTTTAGATTTTATTGAGATTGCAGTTGTTGTTGTGCCAATAATTGCACCAATATTGTTAGCTGAAACTGGAGCAAATGTTACAGCTGTATGGCTTGGAGTAATGATAGGTGTAAATTTACAAACTTCTTTTTTAACACCGCCATTTGGATTTGCCTTATTTTATTTAAAAGGTGTAGCTCCAAAAGTGGTCCAAACGTTAGATATCTGGAAAGGTGTTGTTCCTTTTATTATCTTACAACTTATCGGTTTAGGAATTGTGGGCGCATACCCAAGTCTAGTTAATTATTTACCAAACAGAGTGTATTTAACTTCTAATGTTGCTCCACCGCCGATGAATCCAAAACTACAATATTGCTTACAGGAGTATAAATTTGCAAACTACTCTAATAATGCTGA
Organism: uncultured Pelagibacteraceae bacterium; assembly: GCA_902551985.1. GTDB lineage: Bacteria > Pseudomonadota > Alphaproteobacteria > Pelagibacterales > Pelagibacteraceae > Pelagibacter. The sequence goes on from CACDFI010000006.1 coordinate 24,709, forward strand.
TGTAATAAATAAAAGTATAACTGATTTTGACGACATAATTCTTGCAAATTTACCAGCAGATAAATTAAGTTATTTCCAAAGGCATGTTGATAATTCTAAGTACTCTTTTGAACTTGTTAATGAGGTAAAAAGCACAGAGACATTATATAACGATTATGCAGTAGATTACAGAGACTTACATTTTAAAACAAGAAAGAAACAAAAGAAAATTTTAAAATTAAATAAAAAGATAGATAAATATAAAGCTGAGATTAGAAACCTAGATGATGAAGATGTCTCAGATAAAAACAAACTTGAACAAAAAATTGAAAACGTGAAACTAGAAATAGACGAGATAAGTAATCAAATCCCAGAAGAATGGAAATCAAAAAATGATGAATTTAACAAAATTAATAAAGCAAAAAATCTTGCAACAAGAAAATATCGAAAAACAGTTGATAATGCTTACGAAGATTTATTGTTGATTAAGAGTTTTATAAATGACGGTGAAAAATTTGAAGAATTAGAACAAGAAATGAAACTTCTTAAAAACAAAATAGATAACAGAGGTTATATTGATGCAATAGAGTTTATAGATAATATATTTGAAAAAGTCGGAGAAATTTCTGGATCTGATGAGTTTGCCGATAAATTAGATTATCTTATCACTTTAATGGATGAGGACGAAGTTGATTTTGAAAAACTTCAAACTTCAACGGTCGATACTATTGCGTTATTTGAGCAAGAAGTTAGTTGGAGAAAAAATTTTAAGAAAAAATATATGGATAGAATAAATGCTCATGACAAAGTTATTAGTGAGACTATTGGATTAAGATTGCAATCAAAACTTACAAAAGAACAAGCTATATATGTTTCAAAATGTAATTCTATCCACAGAGATATATCTTTAAACTTTTAATTATTTTGTGATTTGATCAATTAATTTTGATCTTTCATATAAACCAAGATTTTCCGCTTTTGTTTTTAATTTTTCGTACTCAGATTTTAAATTTTCGGTTTTGATGTTAACTTTGTTACCAATTTCAATAAGAGAACCAATAATTGGATCAATTTCTAATGGACGTTTAGCATGTAAATCTTGAGTTGTTGATGGTTTATGACCCTTAATAGAAATCGCAGCATTTATTCTATGATCAATAGAAACATTAAATTTTACACCAATTTTTTCACCTACTTGTTGGCATTCCTCCATCAATTTTCTTACTATTTTTAACAATTCTGGATCATTTCCAATTTCATCTAAGGTTTTATCATAAAGAGCACTAATGATATTAAATGAGCAATTACCCCAAAGTTTTATCCAAATTTCATCTCTTAAATTATTTTTTTGAGGAGCTTTTAAGCCGCCTGCAATTAATAAATCAGCAATGCGTTTTAGTCTTTCTGATTTAGATCCATCAGGTTCACCGAGTGTAAATCTTTCTCCTCCATTATGTTTTATTACACCTGGTTCGGTTATTTCAGCAGCGGGGTAAACAACACAACCAATAGCTTTTGCTGGATCTAAATGTTTCCATATTTTTCCCTCGGGATCCACACTATCAATATGATGGTTATCTAAATTCGTTCCAGTATTAGCTTTATAAAAATACCACCAAGGAAGGCCATTTACAGCTGATATAATCGAAGTTTTTTCTCCAATAATATTTTTTAGTGAATCAACAATATTTGAAATTGCATGAGCCTTTACAGAAATAAATATATAGTCTTGTACATCTAATGTTTTGGGATCATCGGTTACTTTTAATTTAAAGTTTTCAGACCTACCCTCTTTAATTAATGTCAATCCATTTTCTTCTATCGCTTTTTTGTGTGGTCCTCTTGCTATAAGAGATAAATCTATATTTGTTTTACTTAAACAAGCTGCCAAATATCCACCGATAGATCCTGCACCAAATATACAAATTTTTGTCATCAACTACTTAAACCAAATTTTTTTGCTAAAACGTTTCTTTGTAATTTACCAGTTGCTCCCTTTGGAATTTCATCTACAAAAAAAATTTTCTTAGGAATTTTAAATTTTGCTAATTTTTCTTGAGCATATTTTAATACATCTTCCTCTGAACACATCTCTCCGGACTTTATAATTATAGCGCTTGCTATATTTTCACCAAGCATTTTATCCTCATAACCAAAACATACAGCTTGGTCTATTGATGGATGATCCATTAAAACATTATCAACCTCCAAAGGAGATATTTTTTCTCCACCCTTATTAATTATTTCTTTCAATCTTCCTGAAATTTTCAAATATCCGTCTTCGTCAAAATATCCTTGATCACCAGTTCTAAACCAACCATTTGTGAAACTTGTTTTGTTTGCTTCTTCATTATTTTCGTAGCCAAGTGTTACATTTTTACCCTTTATACATACTTCGCCTTCTTCACCTTGTTTCATCATGTCACCATTTTCACTCATAATACATACTTCTGGACCTGCTGGTAGGCCTACAAATCCTGCTTTTTGTTGTTTTGGTGGTAATGGATTTGAAGTCATTTGATGCGTTGCTTCAGTCATTCCATATGCTTCAATGACAGGACAATTAAATGCATCATTTAAATCTTTAAATACAGCAGGAGGTAATGAAGCTGAGGAAGATCTAATTAATCTTAAATTTAAGTTTTTTGCTGCCTCTTTATTTTTATTTGCTCTTAATAAGATTGCTTGATGCATAGTTGGTACGCCTGAATACCAAGTAATTTTTTCTAATCTAGCCAAATCAAGAAACTTTAATGCATTAAAACCGCTAGATGCACATACTGATGCACCAACTTTCATTGATGTCGCTAGAACTGCTATAAGTCCATGAATATGAAATAATGGCATAATATTTAAACAATGATCATTATCTGTAAGATTTAAACTTTTTGAAATATTTTCAGAAGATGAATAAATATTATTATTAGATAACGGAACAATTTTTGGCCTTGAGGTAGTTCCTGAGGTATGTAGGACTAAAGCCTCATCATTTTCATTTGGGGATGAGTAATGACTTTTGCTATCAAACAAATCAAACAATCCTTCAGGTTGATCTTTATGGATTTTTAATTCACAAATTTCTATATTTAATTTTTTTGCAACTTCTACTGACGGATTATTTGAATTTTTTTCAACAATAATTATTTTAGGATTTAAATCCTTAAGATAAAACTCATACTCTTCTGATTTATATGATGGATTAAGAGGGGCAGCAGACATGTAACTTGAAATTCCTAAGAAACTAGTGGCCATGGATGGTCCATTCGGTAGAACTATTGCGGCTCTATCTTTATTAGATATACCATTTCCTGATAATTGTTTTGAAATATCTTCAGCAAATATTTTTAAATCTCTGTAACTAATTTTCGAATTATTTTCAGATGAAATTGCAATTTTATCATTTTCACTATTTTCAAAAATGTTTTTAACAATTCTTTTTGACACTTCTAATATCCTTTTGCGTACCCATCTTTTCTAGGATCTGATCCACCTAATAGATCACCTTCGCTTCTATTTATTTTTATTGCTTGCCCTCCACCATGTGTACCATCAATATATTCTACTTTGTGACCTACTTCTTTAAGACCATGAAAAATCTCTTTATCAACAGTTTTTTCGAGCTTATAAATATTATTAAAATGAAATGCTCTAGGAAAGCTTAAAGCTTCTTGCGGTCCCATCCCATAATCAATCATATTATTTAAAACATGGACTTGTCCGACTGGTTGATATTGACCACCCATAACACCATAGCTTAAGGTTGCGTTGTTATCTTTATCGATGACCATACCTGGAATAATAGTATGCAATGGTCTTTTTAAGCCAGCAATACAATTAGGGTGTCCATGCTCTACTCTAAAATTTGTACCTCTATTATGCAAAAGTATTCCACTTTTATTTGTTGTAATACCTGATCCAAAAACATAACAAACAGAATTGATTATTGATACGCTATTTAAGTCTTTATCTACTACTGTTAGATAAATTGTCTCTGGGTGAGCTGGAATATTTAAGTCACCAACATCACTGCATGAATTTAGATTAATTTTATTAAAAATATCTTCAATATTTTTATCACTTAAAATTTCATCCAAATTAATATTTGCAAAACTTGGATCACCCAAACTTGTTTCTTTAACTTTATAGGCTTGTTTTGTAACTTCTGCTTCAAGATGAAATCTTTCTACGCTATTAAATTTATAGTTTTGAATATTGAGTCTTTCTAATAATTTCATCATAACTAATACCGTAACACCAGGCCCATTAGGAGGGCATTGATGAATAAAATCACCTTTATACAACGATTTGATAGTTTCTGATCTTATTGTTTTCTGCTTAGAAAAATCTTCAAAAGTATGAACGCCTCCTAATTCATTTAAACTTTCAATTATATCTTTTGCAGTTTCACCTTCATAAAATTCTTTACTTCCTTTTTTACTAATTGCCTCAAGCGTTTCTCCCAACGCAATATTTTTCATTAATTCATTTTCTCGATACGTACGACCATCTTTTAAAAAAATTTTTTTTGAATTCTCATTTCCATTAATTTTATTTAAACTGTTATGCCAAGCTTGCGATACTACTTTAGAAATTTTATGACCATTTTTTGCAATATCAATTGCTCCTGAAAACAATTGTTCAAAATCAAGTTTGCCAAATTCTTTATGGATAGTTTCCCAAGCATGAACTGCTCCAGGTATCGTTACCGAATGAGGACTTGTTAATCCAATTTTATCTATGTTTTTTTTCTTAAAGAAATCATAATTTAATTTTTCTGGAGCCAAACCAGATCCATTAAAAGATACTGCATCTTTATTACTCATTTTAACAATAGCAAAACAATCACCACCGATACTTGTGGCGTTAGGCTCAACAACTGATAAAACAATTGAAGCAGCAATAGAGGCATCCACTGCATTTCCTCCCATTTTAAGTATTTTTAATGCTTCTTCAGTGGCCAATGGATGAGAAGTCGCTGCCATTGCATTAGACGATCTTGCATCTTTATCTTTTGTTGATTGATTATTCATAGTAATGATTAAGTAGAGAGATATAAATGATTAGTAAAGCAAATAAAAGTATTTTAATTTTTTGTGTATTTGCCTTTGGCTTTTTTATTTCTAATTTATTAAGATCAATTACTGCTACACTCACTCCAGTTCTAACAAGTGAATTTGATTTATCAGCGGGTAACCTTGGGCTGCTAGCAGGTGGTTATTTTTTAGGATTTTCATTAATGCAAATACCAGCAGGTTTACTTCTTGATAAGTATGGCCCAAAAAAAGTCGTAGCATATCTTTTATTGATAGCTCTAATTAGTACCATTTCTTTTGCATTTGCAAAAAGTTTTACAGGATTGTTAATTTCTAGATTTTTTATTGGTGTTGGTGTTGCAGCATGTTTAATGGGACCTTTGACTGGTTATCGTGTTTGGTTTGAAGAGAAATATCAGCAAAGAGCAAATTCATGGATGTTGATGGTAGCAAGTTTTGGTTTTGTAATTTCAACATTACCAGTACAAATTTTACTACCGATGATTGGCTGGAGATCTATTTTTCTTTTAATTTCAATTTTGATTTTATTAAGTATTATTTTAATTTTAGTTTTTACCCCATCTTGGAATAATAATCCTAAAAATACTACAACTCAGGAGAAAGGAAATCTTTCGGATGTATGGAAAAATAAATTTTTCATAAGTTTAATTCCACTATGTTTTTTAAATTATGGAGGCGTTCAAGCAGTCCAAACTTTATGGGCAGGTCCTTGGATGTTAAATGTTGCAGGTTATTCTCCACTTGATAGTGCTACAGGCTTGTTTTGGATAAATATAACAATGTTATTTGCATTTATGTTTTGGGGATATATTTTACCAAAATTTTCATCTTTAGGCATTGACAGCATAAAAATTGTAAAGATTGGTTTGCCAATAAGTTATGTTGTTTTATTTTCTATAATAATAATGGGCCAAAATGCAGGGGCTATAATGTTTACTCTTTATATTTTATCTTCAATTGTTTTATCTTTAACGCAACCTGCCTTAGCTTTAAGTTTTCCTCAAAATCTTGCTGGAAAATCATTAACCTCTATTAATGTATTTATTCATTCAGGAACATTTTTTGTACAATGGGGAATTGGATTATTAATTGATCTTTCTAAAAATATGGGCGCAAACACAGTCACAAGCTATAAGATTTCCTTCTCTATATTCTTAATTTTATGTATTTTTAGCTATCTGTTTTTTATTTATTTAAATAAAAATGAGAATTAATTTTAAAATGACATTATCTAAATTTCTTTTTCTAATACCACTAATTTATATTATTATTTGTATTTTCATTTACTTTTACCAAAGAAATCTACTTTATCATCCAGGGGAAAATAATTATTTAGATGAAGGTCCTTTAAATCACAAAATTGAAAAGATTTATATTAACTCGGAAAGTAGTTTAGTTGGTTGGCATTTTCAAAAGAACCAAAATTATAAGACCATACTATTTTTTCATGGAAATGCTGGCAAACTTGATAATCGTATTTATAAATTAAACGAATTCTCAAAAATGAATGTAAACTATTTGATATTTGCTTACAGAGGATTTAGTGGAAATGATGGAAATCCCTCAGAAATTGGTCTTTATGATGATGCTTTAGCAGCAAAGAAATGGCTAAATTCAAAGAAAATAGAAGATAAAAATATAATACTGTATGGAGAATCGTTAGGAACAGCTATCGCACTAAACCTTGCTAAAGATTATTCGTTTAGCGGCGTGATATTGGAGTCTCCCTTTACATCTATGGAAATATTAGCAAAAAGTTATTATCCATATTTACCGGTTAAATATTTGTTAAAAGATAAATACAATTCAATTAGTAAATTGAACAATAACTCTGCTCCAATTCTTGTTATGCACGGCATGAGAGATAAAATCGTACCGTTTAAAATGGGAAAAGAAATTTTTACTAAGTATAACGGAGAAAAATCTAGTTTTTTTGTTGAAAACGACGACCATATGATGGATTTTAATAAGAGTCTTATTAATTCAATTGAGTTGTTTATTACAGATTTAAATTAAGACACAATTCAAACAAAAATTAATCAACTTTATTTATTTTAAGTTTAATATGACAAGAATTTTATCCATAGTACTTATAATTTTTATTTCAAATATTTCTTATGCAGAAATTAGTAGTGAAACTAAAAATAAGTATTTTTATATTGGAAAAATGAAAGCATATAACGATAAATTCACCTTATATTTTAAAACAAGAAATAAAGCTATTTTAGCAAGAGGAGAAGAAACAAATTATATTAATGATTATCCACAAGATTTATATATTTACAATCATACTTCAAAAGAAGATCACCCTTTAATAACTTACGAGTGGTTTCCAAAAAAAGTAAAAAAACTTGTAAAAAATTATTCCTATCCAGTTTTTCCAGAGGACTTTGCTTATTATTTAATGAAGGATAATAATACTCTCATTCTAGTTAGCGGTAAAAAAAATTTTCATCAAAATTTAGAATATAATATCGAAAGTAAAAATTTAAAAAAATTTTCTAGCGATGGAAAACTTAATTTTATTATTTCAAGCTACGCAGAGATTTGTGGATATAAAACAAATATGAATAATTTTGAATGTTCTATTGAAAAACCTTTAATTTCTAAAAATCTAATTAATTAAATTGGGTAAATGCATCTGCAAATTGTTCCGCATTAAAAATTTGTAAGTCATCTTCTTTTTCTCCAAGGCCAAGACCCAAAATTGGAACTTTGTATTTTTTTGAAATTGCAATTAGTATCCCGCCTTTTGCTGTTCCATCAAGTTTTGTCATTATTAAACCTGTAACTTTTATAATTTTATCAAATTCTTCAAGTTGATTTATTATATTTTGTCCTGATGTAGCATCTAAGACCAAAATCACATCATGAGGAGCTGTTTCATCAGTTTTTTTTATTACATTGGCTATTTTTTTAAATTCATCCATCAAATTTTTCTTATTTTGCAGTCTTCCAGCGGTATCAATCAATACACGCTTAATATTGTTGTTTTTAGCGTATTCTATCGATTTATATGCGACAGATGCTGGGTCAGAACCAGGATCAGATTTTACTATTGGGACACCAACTTTGCTTGACCAAGCTTCAAGTTGTTCTATGGCAGCTGCTCTAAAAGTATCACAAGCTGAAAATAATACTTGAGATCCATTATCTTTAAAAATTTTTCCAATTTTTCCAATCGTTGTTGTCTTTCCAACTCCATTAACACCAGATACTAAAGTAATATTTAATTTTTCTTTATTTTCAAAAAAATCTTTTCTCTCTAATGGCGTCATCAACTCAAGAATATAATTCTTTAATATTAAATTAATTTCATCAACAGTTTCTTTGTTTGGATCAATCTTCTTTTCAGCAATTATACTTTTAATTTCAGATGCAGCATCAATACCAACATCTGAACTTATTAAAAATTCCTCAATTTTATTTAATGTTTCATCATCTATTTCTTTTTTAACAATTATCTCCCTTAGACCAGACTTAATATTCTCTGCACTTTTTTTAAAACCAAATTTAAACTTTTCAAAAATTCCCATTATATATTTATTTTAATTTCTTTTATCTCTGAGACTGGTCCTCTCATATGAATTCTTTTGTCTTGATCAATATTAATTATTAATTTACCTAAGCTAAATTCAATTTCTGTAGATGAATTTTCCAATTTTTCTAAATTTGCTGCAACTGCTGTTGCACATGCTGCTGTGCCACATGCTTTGGTCAACCCCGCTCCTCTTTCCCAAACCTTAACTTTATAATGATTATTTCCGATTTTGTTTGCAAGTGTAAAATTACATTTTTCTGGGAATAAATTGTTATTTTCAACCATTGGACCAATTTTTTCTAAATCAAAATTATCAATATTGTCCACAAAAAAAATCACATGAGGATTTCCAACGTTAACAGCTATACCTCCTTTTGAGCTTGAATTATTTTTGTCACTAATTTCAATACCTAAATTTTTGGTATCAAGATTTTCTGACATTGGAATATCTTTCCAATGAGTTTTTGGTACCCCTATAATTGTTTCAACTTCGCTATTCTCAAGTATTTTTGATTTTAATTGATTGGATCCTACAAATAGATCTACAACTTTTTTGTCTGTTTCTTTAAAAATTAAAAATGCTACACATCTTGTACCATTTCCACATGCGCCTGAAATACTTCCATCAGAATTATAAAATTCCATTTCAGCATCACCATTATTACTTTTGTTTACAAATATTAGTTGATCACAACCAATAAATTTTCGATCACAAATTCTAATTATTTGATCCCTGGTTAATTCGACATTGTTTGACCTATTATCAATAATTACAAAATCATTTCCAAGGCCATCCATTTTAAAAGCTTTAAATTCCATATACTTCAGTATTTAACTTATTTATTGACATTTTGAACCTCTATTATAGTTTATCGCCGTTTCCGCAAAATACAGCAATTTGCGGTGTCTTTGGTAACAAAGAGATCGACACCAGTCAGCGAGAGTTCGCCCACTGGTGCGATACGTGCTGGATGAAATTATGTTTGAAAACTTAACAAATAAATTTGAAGAAATATTTTCTTCATTAAAAAAAGCCCCTTCACTTGATGAAAAGCAAGTAGATGAAGGTTTAAGAGAAATAAGGCTTGCTCTTTTAGAGGCAGATGTATCTTTAGAAGTTGTAAAAGAATTTATAAATAGAGTTAAACCTAAAGCTCTAGGTCAGGAAATTATCAGATCAACGTCCCCTGGACAGATGGTAGTTAAAGTTGTTAACGATGAGTTAATTTCTTTTCTGGGGGATAAGAATTCTGATGTTGAATTAAATGCAGTTCCACCTGTTCCAATAATGTTAGTTGGACTACAGGGATCTGGAAAAACAACTACGACAGCTAAACTTGCAAGATTTTTAGAGACTAATAAAAAGAAGAAAGTGATGATGGTGAGTCTAGACGTTTACAGACCTGCTGCACAAGAGCAATTAAAACTTCTTGGTGAACAAAACAATATAATCACACTTCCAATTATTAAAGATCAGTTACCTGCAGATATTTGTAGAAGAGCAATTAGTGCAGCTAATCTTAATGGAGCAGATGTAATTTTATTTGATACAGCTGGTAGAACACAAATTGATTTGCAAATGATGAGTGAGATCAAACAAATTGAAGGCATTATAAATCCATCAGAAACAATACTTGTTGCTGACTCCCTTACAGGTCAAGTTGCTGCAAATGTTGCAAAAGAATTTAAAAGTACAGTAAATCTTACAGGTATCATTCTTACAAGATCAGATGGTGATGGTAGAGGTGGGGCAGCACTAAGCATGAAGTATGTTGCAGATGTACCTATTAAGTTTTTAGGAGTTGGTGAAAAGATAGAAAATTTTGAAGTTTTCCATCCAGATAGAATTGCAAATCGAATTTTGGGTATGGGGGATATTGTTTCTTTAGTAGAAAAAGCTGCTGAAGATCTTGATGAAGAAAAATTAAAAAAAACAGAGGAAAAACTTAAAAAAGGTCAGTTTTCTTTAGAGGATTATCTAACGCAATTAAGACAGATGAAAAAAATGGGTGGTATTGAAGGTATAATGTCTTTTTTGCCTGGTGTTTCAAAAGTTAAATCTCAAATGGATCAAGCTGGAGTTGATGAAAAGATAATCACACAAAATGAGGCTGTAATATTATCAATGACTAAAAAAGAACGAGAAAATCCAAAGATAATAGATGGTTCCAGAAAAAAAAGAATTGCTAATGGCTCAGGTACAGATGTGGCCACTATCAATAAATTGCTTAAGCAATTTAAAATGATGTCAGAGATGATGAAAAAAATGTCAAAAGGAAATATGAAAGGGATGGCGGATAAAGGCATACCTCCAGAACTTTTTAATCAATTAAAATAAATAGGAGAAAAAATGTTAAAAATGCGTTTATCAATGGGAGGTACTAAGAAGAGACCCGTATATAAAATAGTAGTTGCTGATAGTAGGTTTCCAAGAGATGGAAGATTTATTGAAAAATTAGGTTTTTTTAATCCCCTAATTCCAAAAGAAAAAAAAGAGAGAATGGGTCTAGATGTTGAAAGAGTTAAGTATTGGTTAGGTCAAGGTGCTCAACCAACAACTAGAGTAGCAAGATTGTTGGGAGAAAATGAAATAATGCCAATGCCAGCAAAAGGCAATAATCCTCAAAAGGCAATTCCAAAAAAAGATAGAAAGAAAACTGAAGAGGGTGGTGAAGCTAAAGCAGAAGCTCCAAAAGAAGAGGCTAAAGCAGAATCTCCAAAAGAAGAGGCTAAAACAGAAGCTCCAAAAGAAGAGGCTAAAACAGAAGCTCCAAAAGAAGAAGCTAAAACAGAAGCTCCAAAAGAAGAAGCTAAAGCAGAAGTTCCAAAAGAAGAGGTAAAATAAAATAAATGTTTTTATCTAGAGTGTTTACTTTGTATCCAGATTATTTTCCTGGTTATCTTAATCAAGGTCTTTTTGGAAAGTCTAAGGGAAAAGAATGGAATTTAGAAATTATAAATATAAGAGACTACGCTTTAGATAAACATAAAACTGTTGATGACACTCCATATGGTGGTGGAAATGGAATGATAATGAAAGCCGATGTTTTGGCAAGCTCATTAGATGCAAATGTTAAAAGTGGAGAAAAAATCATTTATTTGAGTCCTAGAGGGAAAGTATTTAACTCAAAACTTGCAAGAGAATTTTCTAATGAAAATTCAATAAATTTAATTTGTGGTCACTTCGAAGGTGTAGATGAAAGGATACTAGAAAGTAGAAATATTGAGGAAATTAGTATTGGTGATTTTATATTGTCAGGAGGTGAAGTTGCTGCTTTTGTCGTGATTGACTCTATTCTTAGATTTATTCCAGGAATTTTAGGCAATCTAAATTCATCAAGAGATGAAAGTTTTGAAAATGGTCTTCTAGAGTATCCTCAATTTACAAAACCCCAAATTTGGGAGGAAAAAAGGTCCCAAACGTACTAATTTCAGGCGATCACGCCAAAATTAAAGACTGGCGTTTATCTCAATCTGAGGCTATAACACGCGACCGAAGACCAGATTTATGGCAAAAATATAAGAAAAATTGAAATGAAAAATATAGAAGAAATTAACAGATCAAATTTAAACAAAATCATTGCAGAGAGAAAACATCCTGACTTTTTTCCAGGGGATATAGTTAAAGTTGGGGTAAGAATAACTGAGGGCAAAAGAGACAGAATTCAATATTTTGAAGGTGTATGTATTGCAAAAAAAAGTAGAGATATAAACTCTTCATTTACAGTTAGAAAAATTTCATTTGGAGAAGGAGTGGAGAGGACTTTTGCATTGTACAGTCCAATTGTGGATACAATTAAAGTTGTTAGATCAGGTAAAGTAAGAAGAGCAAAACTATACTACTTAAGAGATAGAACAGGTAAATCTGCAAGAATAGCTGAAAAAATTAAGAAGACTATTGGTATTGATTTAGAAACTAAAATTAATGAAGTCACTGAAGAGAATGTAATGCCTTCTACAGAGCCTCAACCTGAAGCTCCAAAAGAAGAAGCTAAAGCAGAAGCTCCAAAAGAAGAAGCTAAAGCAGAAGCTCCAAAAGAAGAGGCTAAAGCAGAAGCTCCAAAAGTAGAACCTGCTAAAAAAGAAGAAACGAAAGATAATCAAGATCAGAAAAAATAATTTTTTTCTAAATGTCACTTACAACTTACGATAAAATTTGGAATGATCACCTAGTTGATGAACAACCAGATGGAACATCTTTATTATTTGTAGATAGACATTTAATTCATGAGGTGACCAGCCCTCAGGCATTTGAGGGATTAAGAAATTCTAATAGAAAAGTCAGACATCCAAAATTAACACTTGCTGTTGCAGATCACAATGTTCCTACTACTGACAGATCAGAGGGAATTGCTGATGAAGATTCAAGAATTCAAGTTGAAACTTTGAATAAGAACTGTAAAGAATTTGGAGTAGAGTTATTTGGAATGGATGACAAAAGACAAGGTATTGTTCATATCATTGGGCCAGAGCAAGGATTTACACAACCTGGTAATATTATTGTTTGTGGTGATAGTCATACTGCAACGCATGGCGCATTTGGAGCTTTAGCATTTGGAATCGGAACGTCTGAAGTAGAACATGTTTTAGCAACACAAACTTTAGTTCAAAAGAAATCAAAAAATTTTAGGATAAGTGTTAATGGATCGTTACCTATTGGGGTAACATCGAAAGATGTAATCTTACAAATCATTGGAAAAATAGGTACAGCAGGAGGCACAGGTTATGTAATTGAGTATGCTGGAAATCTTATTTCTGATCTAAGTGTTGAGCAGAGAATGACAATTTGCAATATGACTATTGAAGGTGGTGCTAGAGCAGGACTTATACAACCAGATGAGAAAATATTTAAGTATTTAAAAGGAAAACCAATGTCACCAAAGGGAGAAAACTGGGATAAAGCCTTAGAATATTGGCACACATTAAAGTCTGATAAAGATGCAAACTTTGACAAAGAGTTAACATTAGATGGTTCTCAAATAAAACCAATGGTAACTTGGGGAACATCTCCACAAGATGTGGTGGAAATAGATGGTAAAGTTCCGAGTCCTGAAAACGAAACTGATCCAGATAGAAAAAATTCAATTAATAGATCATTAAATTATATGGGTTTAAAACCAAACACTAAAATCCAAGATATTAAGATAGATAAAGTTTTTATTGGAAGCTGCACTAATGGTAGAATAGAAGATATCAGAGAAGCAGCTAAAATTCTAAAAGATAAAAAAATTGCCAATCATGTGCATGCTATGATCGTTCCTGGATCTGGATTAGTTAAGGAGCAAGCTGAACAAGAGGGTTTAGATAAAATATTTTTACAATCAGGTTTTGAATGGAGAGAACCAGGCTGTTCAATGTGTTTAGCTATGAACGCAGATAAACTTAAGCCAGAGGAAAGGTGTGCGTCGACATCTAACAGAAATTTTGAGGGAAGACAAGGAAGAGGTGGTAGAACACATTTAGTTAGCCCTGCAATGGCTGCAGCAGCTGCAATATCAGGGAATTTAGATGATGTTAGAAAGTACCAAAATTAAATGAAAAAATTTAGTTCAATCAAAAGTATTCCTGCTTATCTTCCTATCGTAAACATAGATACAGATATGATAATTCCCAAACAGTTTTTAAAAACTATTAAAAGAACAGGATTAGGAAAAAACTTATTCTTTGAAATGAGATATGACCAAAGTGGTAAAGAAATTAATGATTTTATTTTAAATAATAGTCCTTACGATAATTCAAAAATTTTAATAGCAGGAAAAAATTTTGGATGTGGATCTTCGAGAGAACACGCACCTTGGGCTTTGCTAGATTTTGGAATTACTTGTGTGATAAGTTCTAGTTATGCAGACATATTTTACAATAACTGTTTTAAAAATGGCATCTTGCCGATTACAATTTCAGAAGACCAAATCAAAGAGATCTCAGAATATTCAAAAAGAAAAGAGGAAATTTCTGTAAATTTGCCTGAACAAACAATAAATTTTGGAAATAAAGAAATCAAATTTGAAATAGATCAATTTAAGAAAAAATGTTTGATAGAAGGACTTGATGATATTGCATTATCATTAGAAAAGTCGGACAAAATAATTTCCTATGAAAATAAAATAAAAACATCTAAGCCTTGGATTTTTAGTGATTAAAATTAAAAAGAGAAAAATACTACTATTGCCTGGTGATGGTATTGGTCCGGAAGTTATGGCCGAGGTTGAAAAAATAATTAAATGGTTCAACTCGAAAAAATCTTTAGATTTTGAAATAGATAAAGACCTAGTTGGTGGAGCTGCTTATGATAAGCATGGTTCACCAATAACTGATGAGGCTTTTTATAAGGCACAGGAAAGTGCAGCAGTTATTTTAGGTGCAGTAGGTGGACCGAAGTGGGATAATCTTGACTTTTCTAAAAAACCAGAGAGAGCACTTTTAAAATTAAGAAAAGAATTAAAGTTATTTGCAAATCTTAGACCTGCAATATGTTTTAAACAACTTGTTGATGCATCAAGTTTAAAACCCGAGCTTGTTTCTGATTTAGACTTACTTTTCGTAAGAGAATTAACTGGAGGAATTTATTTCGGTGAACCGAGAGGAATAAAGCCTATAGATAATGGAGAGAGAAAAGGAATAAATACACATATTTACACCTCAAGTGAAATTCAGAGAGTAGCTAGAGTTGCATTTGATCTAGCAAGAAAAAGAAACAATAAAGTTACATCTTGTGAAAAATCAAATGTAATGGAAGCTGGCCAATTATGGAAAGAAGAAGTTCAATCAATTCATGAAAAAGAATATAGCGATGTTGAATTAAATCATATGCTTGCTGACAATTGTGCAATGCAATTAGTAAGAAATCCAAAACAATTTGACGTCATTGTTACTGATAACCTTTTTGGTGATATGTTATCTGATGAAGCAGCAATGCTGACTGGTTCTTTAGGACTTTTACCATCAGCTTCTTTAGGCGCAAAAGATAAAAATGGTAATATGCGATCACTATATGAGCCAGTTCATGGATCTGCACCAGACATAGCTGGACAAGGTATAGCGAATCCAATTGCTACAATTTTAAGCTTTGCTATGGCTTTGAGATATTCTTTAGACCTTGATAAAGAGGCAGATAGTTTGGAAAAAGCTGTTCAAGATGTTCTAGATGAAGGTCTTAGAACTAAAGATATTATTTCCAAAGGAATGAAAGAGGTATCTACATCAGTAATGGGTGATGCGATAATTTCAAAATTGCAATAATTTAACATTTATTCTAAAGTATACTTATGCCAACTTATAATGCACCAGTCGAAGATATGATGTTTCTCTTTGATAAATTGAGAAACAATAAAAAATATAATGAGATTGAAAAATACAAGGAAGTTAACTCAGAATTAGTGAAGGATATTTTGGATGAAGCAGCTAAAATAACTCAAAACTTAATTTTGCCTCTTGCAAAGAGTGGAGATGAAACGCCTGCAGTTCTTGAAAATGGAGTTGTCAGAACACCCCCAGGATACAAAGAGGCTTACCAAAAATTTATAGAAGATGGATGGATTTCCTTATCTTGTGATCCAAAATACGGTGGACAAGGAATGCCAAAAACAGTCAGTACATTTTTTGATGAAATGCTTTCATCAGCAAGCTTGTCATTTAAACTTTATAGCGAACTAACAATTGGGGCATATAATTGTTTACTAAGACATGCAGATGAAGAAATAAAGAATACTTATTTACCTAAAATGGTAGAGGGGAAATGGAGTGGTACAATGTGTCTTACAGAACCAGTATGTGGAACAGATTTAGGTTTGTTAAAAACTAAAGCTGTAGATCAAAAAGATGGAACATACAAGATAAGTGGACAAAAAATTTTCATTACCTCAGGTGACCAAGATTTAACAGAAAATATTATTCATTTAGTGTTAGCTCGATCAACAGACTCTCCGGCAGGGACTAAAGGAATTAGTTTATTTTTAGTTCCCAAATTCGTTTTAAATAAAGATGGAACTGTTGGGCCAAGAAATGGTGTTTCAACAGGCTCTATTGAAAATAAAATGGGAATTAAAGGATCTGCAACATGTGTTTTAAATTTTGATGATGCTGTTGGATACATGATTGGACCTAAAAATAAAGGTCTAAACTCTATGTTTACAATGATGAATTTAGAAAGAATAATTGTTGGGATTCAGGGACTTGGAATTTCAGAAATTGCATACCAAAATTCTCTTACTTATGCCAAAGAAAGAAAACAGGGGAAGGCATTTAATTCTAAATCAAACAATGGTGCAGATTTTATTATTGATCATGTTGATATAAGAAGATCACTTTTAAGCATGAAATCTATGATAGAAGGACAAAGAGCCTTGAGTTTCTGGCTATCTCAGCAAATTGAAGTAAGTTTGAATCATTCTGATGAAAAAATAAAACAAGAGGCTTCAGATCTCGTATCATTAATGACACCGGTTGTTAAATCACTTTTCACAGACAATGCAATGGAGATAACCAGTGATGCAATGCAAATTCATGGAGGGTATGGATTTACAAAAGATCAAGGTATTGAACAATTCTATCGAGATAATAGAATTACACCTATCTATGAGGGAACGAATTCAGTTCAGGCGGCTGACTTAGTTTTTAGAAAGTTAATTAACAAAAATGGTGATGTTATCGAAAACTATTTAAACCTAGTTAAAGACGAGATTAACATCACAGACAAAAAAGCAGAGCCATTTATAAAACAACTTAATTATCATTTAGATATTTTATCCAAATTTACTGATTGGATGAAAGAAAAAATCAAAAATTCTCCAGAGGATGCTAGTGGAGCATGTAATGATTATTTAAAAGTTTTAGGTTTAGTGGCTACAGGACATGCATGGTTGAAAGTGCTTGAAGTTTCTTTTAAGGAATATGACAGCAATAAAGACTTTTATGAGGACAAAATACAAACCGCAAACTTTTTCTTCAATAGAGTACTTCCTAGAATAGAAAGTAGTTATATTACTGCAACAACTGGAAGTAATTATATTATGAACTATAAATTTAATTAGCATGAACCATTATGAGACAAATTTGGATAAAAATGATGCTAATTATGTTCCATTAACGCCTTTATCTTTTTTAGAGAGGGCAAAAGATATTTACCCAAATTATGAGGCAGTAGTTTACGAGAGTAGAAAATATACTTGGAGCGAAGTTTATAAAAGATGTGTGAAGTTTGCCAGTGCACTAGATAAGATTGGAATTAAAACTGGAGACACAGTATCTGTTTTAGCGTTTAACACTCCAGAAATTTTTGAGGCACATTATTCTATTCCAATGGTTGGTGCAGTAATAAATGCAATTAACACAAGACTTGACTCTAAGACAATAAGCTACATCTTAAATCACTGTGAGGCAAAAGTATTAATAGTAGATAGACAATTTCACGATGTAATCAAAAAAGCTTTAGAAGACGTGAAGCATGAAATTAAAATAATAGATATTGATGATAAAGATGCTAATTTAAAAGATTCTAAAGCAATAGGCTCTTTGGAATATGAAGATTTTCTTAATACAGGTGATGAAGGCTATACTTGGAAATTACCCAAAGATGAGTGGCAGGCAATTGCTTTGGGATATACATCAGGAACAACAGGGAATCCAAAAGGAGTAGTTTATCATCATAGAGGATCATATTTAATGGCAACCGGAAGTGCTGTTGCATGGAACATGCCTAATAAATTAAACTTTTTATACACAGTACCAATGTTTCATTGTAATGGATGGTGCTATCCTTGGACAATGTCAATGATTCATGGAAGAGTCATATGTTTAAGAAACATTGATGTTAAAAAAATATTTGAGTTGATAGATAAATATGAAGTGACTCATTTTGGAGGTGCTCCAATTGTTTTAAATATGCTGGCTAATGCACCAAAAGATCAACAAAAAGAATTAAAAAGAAAAGTTTACGTTTTAACCGCAGGTGCTCCTCCTCCAAGTATAATTTTTGAAAAAATGAAAAAACTTGGATTTGAAGTAATGCATGTTTATGGTTTAACAGAAACTTATGGTCATATTTTACAATGTGCATGGAATGACGAGTGGGATGGATTAGATCAAGACAATCAAAATGAAATCAAGGCCAGACAAGGTGTAAGATATCCAAACACGGAGGGTGTTGTTGTCATGGACCCAGAAACTATGAAACCAATACCTCATGACGGAAAAACTATGGGTGAAATAATGATTAGAGGTAATGTTGTAATGAAAGGCTATTTTAAAGATAAAGAGGCAACAGAAAAATCTATGGAAGGTGGATGGTTTCATTCAGGAGATTTAGCTGTAACGCATCCAAGTGGTTACATAAAAATTCAGGATAGGTCTAAAGATATTATTATATCTGGTGGAGAAAATATTTCATCTATTGAAATCGAAAATACAATATCAAAACATCCTGCTGTATCTCTAGCAGCAGTGGTTGCAAAGCCTGATGAGAAATGGGGAGAAACTCCATGTGCCTTTGTGGAGTTGATAGAAGGGAAATCTAGCACAGAGGAGGAAATTATTACTTTTTGTAGAGAAACCCTCGCTGGGTTTAAACTTCCAAAGAAAGTAGTATTTGCTCCATTGCCAAAGACATCAACGGGTAAAATTCAAAAGTTTGAATTAAGAAAACAAGCTAAAGAGCTTAGCTAATATAGTTTCTTTACAAAATTGGAATAAGATGACAGTAATGCGGGAAAAATAAATGAAAAACTTTTTAATAGCAAAATCAAGAAGACTAAGGGGAACACCGTATACCTCTAGAATTGAGAAACAAGGTGTGACTGCTTACACCATTTATAATCATATGTTGTTGCCAGCAGCATTTGGTTCTGTAGAAGATGCTTATCATCACTTGAAAGAGCATGTTCAAATTTGGGATGTTGCCGCTGAAAGACAAGTTGAAATTTCTGGTAAGGATTCTGCTAAATTAGTTCAACTAATGACTTGTAGAGATTTATCAAAATCTAAAGATGGAAGATGTTATTACTGCCCAATCATTGATGATAATGCAGGTTTAATTAATGATCCTGTGGTCCTACGATTAAATGAAAATAGATGGTGGATTTCTTTAGCTGACTCAGATGTAATTCTATTTGCTAAAGGATTAGCGATTGGAAACAAATTTGATGTAAAAATTTCTGAACCTGATGTTGATATAATGGCAGTGCAAGGACCAAAATCATTTCAATTAATGGAAAAAGTTTTTGGAGAAAAAATTGTAAATTTAAAATTTTTTGGCTTTGATTATTTTGAATTTGGTGGAGATAAACATCTTATTGCAAAATCTGGATGGTCTAAACAAGGTGGCTATGAAATTTATATGGAACACAACGAGTCAGGTTTAAAATTATACGATCATCTTTTTGAAATTGGTAAAGAGTTTAATATTAAGCCAGGTGGACCAAATTTAATTGAACGTATTGAGAGTGGTTTACTTTCACATGGAAATGATATGGATAATGGAGACAATCCATATGAATGTGGATTTGATAAATATATCAATATTGACAGTGATGTAGATTTTTTAGGTAAAGAAAAATTAAAGAAAATAAAATTAGAAGGAGTTAAAAAAAAATTGATGGGAGTGAAAATTGATACCAAGGAAATAAGTGTTACAGGTTCAATGGATTTAATTGACGAAAATAATAAAGTAATTGGAGAATTAAGATCTGGATGCTATAATCCAACATTTGGCCAAGTTATTGGAATTGCAATGATAAATAAACCTCACTTTGAGGAGTCGAAATCCTTCAAAATCAATATAAATGGTACTCATTTTGATGGAAAAGTTTGTGATTTACCTTTCATTTAGTATAAAACCCTAAATATCATGAATATAGCAATAGTTGGTGCAACTGGAAACGTAGGTCGAAAATTAATTGAAGTTTTGGAAAAAAAAAATTTTCCTGTAACCGAAGCTTATTTAGTTGCCTCCCCAAATAGTGCTGGGAAAAAAATACATTTTTTAGGCAAAGAACACACAGTAATAAACTTAGAGGAGTTTGATTTTTCAAAAGTAAATATAGCATTTTTTGCCGCTGGATCAGCAATAGCTGAAAAATGGGCGCCAATAGCTGCTGAAAAAACAATCGTTATAGATAATTCTAAATTTTTTAGAAAAGATCCTGAAATACCTTTAATTGTACCTGAAGTAAATTCAAAAGAATTAGCTAAATTTAAAAATAAAAATATTATAGCTAATGCTAATTGTTCTGTAATTCCAATAGTTGTAGCTCTTAAACCTTTACACGATTTATATAATGTCAAAAGAATAGTTGCATCTACTTACCAGTCAGTATCAGGCGCAGGAAAAGCTGGCATGGATGAACTGATATCTCAAACAAAGGAAGTATTGGAAAACAAAAATGTTCATTCTAAAAATTTTACTAAGCAGATAGCTTTCAATGCAATACCACATATCGATAGCTTTCTAGAAAACGGAAGTACAAAAGAGGAGCAAAAAAATCATGATGAAGTGAAAAAAATTTTAGACAATAAAATTAGTATTACCTCTACTTGTGTAAGAATTCCTGTTCTCGTATCTCACTCAATAAGTGTGAATGTAGAATTTAACAAGAAACATAACTTAGAGGAGGTAAAAACTGTTTTATCATCATCTCCAGGATGTAAAGTAGTTGATGAACATAAAGATGGTGGATACATTACTCCAGTTGAAGCTGAAGATAAATTTGAAACATTCGTATCAAGAATTCGTGATGACTCTTCACAACCTAATTCAATTAATATGTGGATAGTATCAGATAATTTATTAAAAGGTGCTGCACTTAATGCTGTTGAAATTGCTGAAGCTTTAATAGAAAAAGATTTTTATGGAAGATAAAAATCCAATATCACCACATATACAGATTTATAACTGGCACATCTCCTCATTGGTTTCAATATCACATCGGATAACTGGTATAATAAATTTTTTTGCTATTACTTTAATAGGTTTATGGATAGCTTCATTATTGTTGGGTGAGGGTTATTATGAACACACAAGTTCTTTTTTGTCTTCTTTTTTCGGTAAATTTATTTGTATAGGAATAATCTGGTCTTTCACATTTCAAGTTCTAAGTGAGATAAGACATTTGGTGATGGACTTAGGATATGGTTTTGAACCCAAAACCACAAAAATATCTGGATTGATTGTTTTGATTGGCTCTTTTCCTTTATCAGTTTTAATTTACGCTATCGGAAGGTTAATAATTTAATGGGATCTGTAACTAAGAAATGGTTGTTTTTAAAAGTAAGTTCAGCAATTTTAATACCTTTAATGATATGGTTTGCAATGAGTTTGGCTTCTATTTATGACAAAAGCTATAATGAGGTACTAACATTTATATCTTCACAGCCATCCAAATTATTATTTAGCATGTTTTTGATTTTTGCATATTTTTTCTCTGCACTAAGCATAAGCGAGGTTTTTGAAGATTATATAGAAGACAAAAATATCAAAAATGCCGCAAATAAAACCTTAAATATCTTTGCTATAGTATTTCCATTATTAATAATTATCTTAGTATTTAATTTATAGTTATGAGTTCGTACAAAATAATTGATCATGAATATGATGTAGTTGTCTTGGGTGCTGGTGGCTCAGGTTTAAGAGCTGCTGTTGGCCTAAGTGAAGCTGGTCTAAAAACAGCCTGTGTGTCAAAAGTATTTCCCACAAGAAGTCATACTTCTGCTGCACAAGGAGGTATTTCTGCAGCGTTAGGAAATATGGGTGAGGATGACTGGAGATGGCACATGTATGATACAGTTAAAGGTGCAGATTGGTTGGGCGACCAAGACTCAATTGAGTATTTGTGTAAAGAAGCTCCAGCAGCAGTGTTAGAACTAGAAAAGTATGGAGTTCCATTTAGTAGAACAGAGGATGGAAAAATCTATCAAAGACCTTTTGGAGGTATGACAAAAAATTATGGGAACGAGACAGTTCAGAGAACATGTGCGGCTGCTGATAGAACAGGTCATGCAATACTTCACACTTTGTATGGTCAAGCCCTGAAGCACAATACAGAATTTTTTATTGAGTACTTTGCTTTAGATTTAATAATGAAAGATGGAGCATGCAAAGGTTTAATTGCTTGGAACCTTAACGATGGAACTATACATAGATTCAGATCTCACATTACAATTATTGCAACAGGAGGGTATGGAAAAGTATATTACTCAGCTACTTCTGCTCATACTTGTACTGGAGATGGTAATGCAATGGTTTTAAGAGCTGGTTTACCTTTACAAGACATGGAATTTGTACAATTTCACCCCACTGGTATATACGGCCATGGAACTTTAATTTCAGAAGGTGTTAGAGGTGAAGGAGGTTATTTAGTAAATTCAAAAGGTGAAAGATTTATGGAGCGTTACGCACCAAAAGCAAAAGATTTAGCATCAAGAGACGTAGTAAGTAGATCAATTGCAGTAGAAATAAATGAAGGTAGAGGTATAGGAAAAGAACAAGATCATGTTCATCTTCATATAGATCACTTAGACCCTAAAGTTATAGAAGAAAGATTACCAGGTATTTCTGAAGCTTCTAAATTATTTGCTAACGTTGATGTAACTAAGGAGCCAATACCAGTTGTTCCAACTGTGCATTACAATATGGGGGGAATACCAACAAATTATAAGGCTGAAGTTCTTACTGTTAATGGATCGGAGAAAACTGTTCCAGGTTTAATGGCAATTGGAGAAGCTGCATGTGTATCTGTTCATGGTGCTAATAGATTGGGCTCAAACTCATTAATTGATCTTGTAGTTTTTGGAAGAGCAGCTGCAAAAAGAGCAGCAGAACTTGTAAAACCAGGAATGAAACATGACGAAATCGATGAAAGTGAGACTAATAGATGTTTAGATAGATTTGATAAACTTAGAAATTCTCAAGGTTCTAACCCTACATCTGAACTTAGACTATCAATGCAAAAAACGATGCAGTCTAAATGTGCTGTATTTAGAAGTGAAAAGACGTTAAAGGAAGGTGTTGATGAAATAAGAAAACCTTTTGAAGGCATGGAGTCTTTATCTGTTAAAGATAAATCATTAATATTTAATACAGATTTAGTCGAAACTTTAGAATTCGATAACTTAATTAGACAAGCAATAACTACTATGGACTCAGCTTATCACAGAAAAGAAAGTAGAGGTGCACATGCAAGAGAAGACTTTCCTAAAAGAGATGATGAAAATTACATGCAACATACTCTCTCATGGTGCAATGGCTCTAAAACAAAAATAAATTATAGACCTGTTCATAGATCAACACTAACAAATGATGTACAATATTTTCCTCCTCAGGAAAGAGTATATTAATGGTACAATTTAATTTACCGTCAAATTCAAAAATAAAAAAAGGTCAATATTATAAAGACAAAACAGGATCAAAGAATATAAGAAAAGTAAATGTTTATAGATGGGATCCATCTAAAAATGAAAATCCAAGAATTGATACTTATGAAGTTGATATGGATAATTGCTCTTCTAAAGTTTTAGATATTTTAAATAAAATCAAAAATGAAATTGATCCGTCTATTGCATATAGAAGATCATGTGCTCATGGAGTATGTGGGTCATGTGCAATGAATATGAATGGAAAGAATGGTTTAGCGTGTACCAAATCTCATTCTGAATTAGACGGGGATATCGATATTTATCCATTACCACATTTAAAAGTCTTAAAAGATTTAATTGGGGACTTAAGCACTCTTTATAAACAATACGAGTCTGTTGAACCTTGGCTAAAAACAACAAAAATAAATGACAAAGAAAACATTCAGACAAAAGAGGATAGAGCAAAATTAGATGGTTTATATGAGTGTATAATGTGTGCATGCTGTTCAACATCCTGTCCAAGTTATTGGTGGAATGGTGAAAAATATTTAGGTCCTGCAGTTTTGCTTCAAGCTTACAGGTGGATAATTGATAGTAGAGACGAGGATAGAAAAGAAAGACTTAAAAAAGTTGCTGACGAACTTAAACTTTATAGATGTCATACTATCTTGAATTGTACAAATGCTTGCCCTAAGGGCTTAAATCCTGCAAAAGCTATTGCAGAGATAAAGAAAATGCTTGCAACAGCTTGATTACTTAATTAAATAATTTCAATCATGAATTTAATCAAACATTTTGTTGGTGGAAAAGTAATATCAGGCAATTCAGAAAGAAAAGGTAAAGTCTTTAATCCTGCTACTGGAGAACAAGAATCTGAGGTCATTTTAGCCTCAAAATCAGATTTAGATGGTGCAGTTGAAATTGCACAAAAAGCTTTTGAGACTTGGTCATTAAATCCTCCACTTCAAAGAGCTAGAATAATGTTTAAATTTAAAGAGCTTATAGAAAAAAATTTTGATGAACTGGCAAAACTAATAGTTTCAGAGCATGGAAAAGTTTACGAGGATGCTAAGGGATCATTAATAAGAGGATTAGAAGTTGTAGAGTTTGCATGTGGTATTCCACATTTACTTAAAGGAGAGTTTTCTGAAAATGTTGGAACAAACGTTGATAGTTACTCAATGCGGCAGCCTTTAGGAGTTGCAGCTGGTATAACCCCATTTAATTTCCCAGCTATGGTGCCGATGTGGATGTTTCCATTAGCTATTGCATGTGGAAATAGTTTTATATTAAAACCATCAGAAAAAGATCCTTCATGTCCGATGAAATTAGCTGAACTTCTCCATGAAGCTGGTCTTCCCGAGGGTGTTTTTAATGTTGTTAACGGTGATAAAGAGGTAGTTGACGCTATATTAACTAACCAAAATATCAAAGCAGTTAGTTTTGTTGGATCAACTCCTATTGCTAAGTACATATATGAAAATGCAGCTAAAAATGAAAAGAGAGTTCAAGCATTAGGTGGAGCGAAAAATCATTTGGTTGTTATGCCAGATTGTGATTTAGATGGTGCCGTAAATGGTTTAATGGGCGCTGCATATGGTTCAGCTGGAGAAAGATGTATGGCTCAGTCAGTAGCAGTAGCGGTAGGAGATATAGGTGATGAGCTAGTCTCAAGACTATCAAAAAAAGCTGAAGCATTAAAAATTGGACCCGGTATGGATAAATCATCTGAGATGGGCCCTTTAGTAACTAAAGAACATTTAGAAAAAGTAAAAGGCTATGTAGATCTAGGAGTTAAAGAGGGAGCAAAACTTGTCCTAGATGGAAGAAATTTGAAATTACAGGGATATGAGAATGGTTTTTATATTGGTGGGTGTCTTTTTGATCATGTGACTACTGATATGAGAATTTATAAAGAGGAAATATTTGGACCAGTTTTATCTGTAGTTAGAGTGAAAACATTTGAAGAGGCTACAAAAATGATTAATGAGCACGAATACGGAAATGGAGTTAGCATTTATACTAGAGATGGAGATGCAGGTAGAACATTTGCAAGTAAAATTCAAGTTGGAATGGTAGGGATAAATGTTCCAATACCAGTTCCAATGGCTTTCCATAGTTTTGGAGGATGGAAAAGGTCATTATTTGGAGATAGTGGAACGCATGGTATGGAAGGTGTAAAATTTTATACTAAATTAAAAACTATTACTTCTAGATGGCCATCAGGAATTAGATCTAATCCTGAATTTATTATGCCAACAATGAAATAAAAAATGAGTAAAATTTCTTTAATAGGGGCAGGTCAAATTGGAGGAACTTTAGCTCATTTAATTGGTTTAAAAGAACTGGTGGATGAAGTTGTTTTATTTGATGTTGCAAGTGGAGTAGCAAAGGGAAAAGGTTTAGATATAGCCCAATCTTCCTCGGTAGATGGATTTAATGTAAAATTTTCAGGAACAGATAACTATGAAGATATAAAAGGATCAGATGTTATTATAATTACAGCAGGTATCCCTAGAAAACCTGGAATGAGCAGAGATGACTTATTAGGAATTAATTTAAAAATTATTAAACAAGTTGCGGAAGGAATAAAGACTAATGCGCCTAATGCATTTGTAATTTGTATTACAAATCCATTGGATGTAATGGTAATGGCATTTCAAAAATATTCAGGACTTCCCGTTCATAAAGTTGTAGGGATGGCGGGTATATTGGATAGTTCAAGATTCAAACTATTTTTGTCCGAGGAATTAAATGTACCTGTTAAAGAAATAGATGCTATGGTAATGGGTGGACATGGAGATACAATGGTACCTCTTCCACGATTTACAAAAGTCTCTGGCCAACCATTGATGGAGTTAGTGAAAGAAGGAAAGATTTCTGAGGAAAAATTAGAGAGTATTAATCAGCGAACTAGAGATGGTGGTGCAGAAATTGTAAAATATTTGGAAAAAGGATCAGCATTTTATGCACCTGCAGCATCTGGAGTTGAGATGGCTGAAGCATTTTTAAAAGATCAAAAAAAACTTTTACCATGTGCAGCATACTTACATGGGGAGTATGGAATTAATAATGTATATGCAGGCGTCCCTGTTATCATTGGAAATGAAGGTGTTGAAAAAATTGAGGAAATCGACCTTAATGAAAATGAAAAAACAGAGTTTAATAATTCAGTAGAAGCTGTGATAAAATTATGGGATGCAGCATCTAAAATAGATCCTGACTTAAACAAAGATTAAATGAATATCCACGAGCACCAGGCAAAAGAAATACTTAAAAAGTATGGCGCGGTTGTACCTGAAGGCGTTTACGCTTTTAATGTAAATGAATTAATTGAAAAAGTAAAAAATCTCAAAGCTGACAAATATGTATTAAAAGCTCAAATTCATGCAGGAGGCAGAGGAAAGGCTGGAGGAGTAAAAATTGTTGATAATTTAGATCTTTTGGAAGAGGAAGCGAATAAATTGTTTGGAAAAACATTAGTTACTCATCAAACTGGACCGTCAGGAAGAGAGGTAAAAAGATTGTATGTTGAAACTGCATCAGAAATAGAAAAAGAATTCTATCTGTCTTGTCTTGTTGATAGAGCCTCTGCGAAAATTGCATTTATTTCCAGTGATCAGGGTGGAATGAATATTGAGGAAGTTGCTGTGAAATCACCAGATAAAATAATCACTACTAAAGTAGATTTTAATGAAAGTATTTCAGAGGAAGACTGTAGCAAAATTATTAAAATTTTTGATTTAGACAATGATGCAAGTAAACAAGCAATCAATTTAATAAAATCAATTTACAAAATGTTCATTAATACAGATGCGAACTTAGTAGAGATAAATCCTCTCATTTTAACAAAAAAAAACAAAATTGTATGTTTGGATGCAAAGATGACTTTTGATGAAAATGCATTATTTAAACATCCAGAAATTCAGAAACTT
The DNA here is from genome assembly GCA_902551985.1 of uncultured Pelagibacteraceae bacterium. Classification (GTDB taxonomy): domain Bacteria; phylum Pseudomonadota; class Alphaproteobacteria; order Pelagibacterales; family Pelagibacteraceae; genus Pelagibacter. The sequence continues at coordinate 52,560 of CACDFI010000006.1, forward strand.
AGAGATTTAAATGAGGAAGAAGAAACAGAAATTGAAGCAAGCAAACATGATCTGGCATACATTAAATTGGATGGAAATATTGGATGTATGGTAAATGGTGCTGGATTAGCAATGGCTACTATGGATATTATTAAATTATATGGAGAAGAGCCTGCAAATTTTTTAGATGTAGGTGGTGGTGCCTCTAAAGAAAAAGTTTCAGCAGCGTTTAAAATTATTTTATCTGATAAAAATGTAAAAGGGATACTAATAAATATTTTTGGAGGAATAATGAGATGTGACGTACTCGCACAAGGTGTTGTAGATGCAGCAAAAGAAATTAAAATTAAAGTTCCTTTAGTAGTGAGGCTAGCAGGCACAAATTTCAAAGAGGGAAAAGAAATTTTAGATAATTCAGGATTAGAGATTATTTCTGCGAATGATTTATCTGATGCAGCAAAAAAAATTGTTGAGGCAATTAAATAATGTCAGTTTTAATTAACAAGGATACCAAAGTAATTTGTCAAGGTTTCACGGGCGCTCATGGAACTTTTCATTCTGAACAATCTATTAAGTATGGAACTAACTTGGTCGGTGGAGTTACTCCTAAAAAAGGAGGTCAAATTCATTTGGAAAGACCAGTATTTAATACCGTTAAAGAAGCTAAAGATCAGACAGGTGCAAATGCAACAATGATTTATGTTCCTGCAAAGTTTGCAGCTTCAGCAATTATAGAGGCAATTGATTCATCTATAGAATTGATTGTATGTATAAGTGAGGGAATTCCAGTTTTAGACATGCTTAAAGTAAAAAGAAGACTTTCGAACTCTAAATCGAGACTTATTGGTCCCAACTGTCCAGGTATAATAACCCCTGATGAATGTAAAATTGGAATAATGCCTGGAAATATTCATAAAAAAGGAACAGTAGGAATTGTTTCTAGGTCAGGAACTTTAACTTATGAGGCTGTAGCCCAAACCTCAGAAAATGGCCTCGGTCAATCTACATGCATAGGAATAGGTGGAGATCCAATAAATGGTACAAATTTTATTGATTGTCTAGATCTGTTTTTAAATGATGAAAAAACTGAGTCTATAGTCATGATTGGTGAGATCGGAGGTACTGCTGAAGAAGAAGCTGCAGAATTTATAAAAAATCATAAGATAAAAAAACCAATGGTTGGATTTGTAGCCGGAATTACAGCACCACCTGGTAGACGAATGGGTCATGCTGGTGCAATAATATCAGGTGGAAAAGGTAACGCTGATGAAAAAATTAAAATTATGGAAAAATCTGGTATTACAATGGCAAAATCACCATCTGAAATTGGAATAACTCTATTGAATAAATTGTCTAATTGATAACACCTTATTCGTGTATAATTATATTTAAAAATGTCATCATCTAAAAATTTAGAATACAAAAAAACTTCATTTCTTAATAAATCAAATAGTGCATTTATAGAACAAATGTATGTGAAGTATGTAAATAATGATCCAAATTTACCTCAGAGTTGGAAAAAATATTTTATAGATATTGGCGATGATATTAATTCAATTGTTAAAGAGGTTAATGGACCATCTTGGAGTCCAAGAAAAAATAAAATTGATGAGAGTAGAATACTTGAAAATGAAATTGAGCTTCTAGAAAGCCAAAATAAAAAAATAGATCAAAAAGATATAGTCGCAAGTAACAGTAATTCTATTAAAGCAGTCTCTTTGATTAGAGCTTATAGACAGCGTGGTCATTTATTATCAAAAGTTGATCCATTAGAAATGAGAGAAAGTGAGTATCTTGACGAACTACATCCTGAAAATTATGGATTTAAAAAAGATGACTATAGTAAAAAAATTTACTTAGACGGTGTCTTAAATAAAGAATATTCTAACATAAAAGAAATTCTGTCCGTATTAAGAAAAATTTATTGTGGAAATATTGGTTACGAATATATGCATATTTCAAATCCAACAGAGAGAAAATGGTTTCGTGATAGAGTTGAAAAAGATGAAAATGCATTGAAATTTACAGTAAATGGAAAAAATGCAATCTTAAACAAATTAATACAAGCAGAAGGTTTTGAAAAATTCTTACACACAAAATATGTGGGATCAAAAAGATTTGGTCTTGATGGTGGTGAAAGTTTAATACCCGCGTTAGAGCAAATAATTAAAATTGGTGGTCAGTCAAATATTAAAGAAGTTAAAATTGGTATGTCCCACAGGGGAAGACTAAATGTTTTAGCTAACGTTCTACAAAAATCATACAAAAGAATATTTAACGAGTTTGCTGGCGAAATTAATAATACAGAGGAAGATAGCGCCGGCGATGTAAAATATCATTTGGGTGCATCTTCTGATAGAGAATTTGATGGAAATGTTGTTCATGTAAGTCTAACTGATAATCCCTCACATTTAGAAGCAGTAAATCCAGTAGTCTTAGGTCAAACCAGAGCAAAGCAATTTTTTCACAAAGATGCAAAAAGAAATAAGGTTATTCCAATTTTAATTCATGGAGATGCTGCTTTTGCTGGACAAGGTGTAGTAGCTGAATGTTTTGCAATGTCTGGTTTGCCAGGTCATAATACAGGCGGAACAATTCACATAATTGTAAATAATCAAATTGGGTTTACAACTAGCCCAAGATTTGCAAGATCCTCACCTCACCCATCAGATATTGCTAAAATGGTTGAGGCTCCAATAATACACGTTAATGGAGATGATCCAGAGGCTGTAGTTTATGGTTCAAGAATTGCAACAGAGTTCAGGCTTAAATTTAATCGAGATGTGGTTTTAGATTTAGTTTGTTATAGAAGATTTGGACATAATGAGGGAGATGAGCCCTCTTTCACCCAACCTCTTATGTACAAAAAAATAAGATCACATCCTTCTGCCGCAAAAATTTATGGATCAAAACTTATAGATGAGGATTTAATTTCAGAAAATGATTTAAATAATCAAATTAAAAAATTTAAAACTTTATTAGATGATCAATTTAAAACTGCAAAGGATTACAAACCAAAAATAGAATGGTTTGAAGGAGCTTGGTCGAGTTACAAACCTAAAAAAGGAAAAGATAAAAAGGGGATCACAGGTGCAGATCCTGATCTTTTGAGAAATATCTCAAATAAAATTAATATAATTCCTAATGAGATTAATGTTCATAAGACAATTAATAAAATATTTCAAAACAGGAAAAAAACAATTGATCAAGGTTCTAATATTGATTGGTCATCTGCAGAAGCACTTGCTTTTGGATCATTGTTAGATGAAGGTTTTCCAGTAAGATTTGTAGGTCAAGACTCTGGAAGAGGAACTTTTAGCCAAAGGCACTCAGTTTTACGAAATCAAGAGGATAATTCTAGATATATACCATTGAATAGTATATCAAAAACACAAAAAAAATTTGAGATTGTCGACAGTTTTCTTTCAGAGTTAGCAGTTCTTGGTTTTGAATATGGATACAGTTTAGTTGAGCCAAATACATTAACAATTTGGGAAGCACAATTTGGTGATTTTGCGAATGGAGCACAAGTCATCATTGATCAATTTATATCTTCGGGTGAAAGAAAATGGCAGAGAGCTTCTGGATTAGTAATGTTATTGCCTCATGGATATGAAGGCCAAGGACCTGAGCATTCATCTGCAAGATTAGAGAGATTTTTGCAGTTGTGTGCTAATGATAATCTTCAAGTGATGAACTGTACTACACCAGCGAATTATTTTCATGCTCTTAGAAGACAAATTCATCGTGACTTCAGAAAACCTTTGGTTTTAATGACACCAAAGTCACTTTTAAGAAATAAATATTGTGTTTCAGATATTAAGGATTTTAATAAGCAAACATCATTTCATCGTATTTTATGGGATCACGCATTAAATAATGATAACGAAAATTTTATAAAATTAAAAAATCCTGACGAAATTAAAAAAGTTATTCTTTGTTCTGGAAAAGTTTACTTTGATTTATTAGCTGCAAGAGAAAAAATTAAAAGAGATGATGTAATTTTATTTAGGATTGAACAGTTATATCCTTTCCCTGTAAAAAGCTTAGTCAAAGAACTTAAGCCTTATGCAAATAAGGCCAAATTCTATTGGTGCCAAGAGGAACCAAAAAATATGGGAGCATGGTTTTCAGTGAGAGATTATATTCAATGGACATTAGAAACTATTAAAGCTAAAAATAATAATATTTTTTATATTGGAAGAAATCCTGATGCATCACCTGCAACTGGCTACGCAAAAAGGCATTTGGTAGAACAAGATGAAATTATAAAAAAAGTTTTTGAATAATGAGTGAAAAAATATTAGTTCCGGAATTAGGAGAGAGTATAACAGAGGCAACCGTTTCAAAGTGGCTTAAAAAAGTCGGCGACCCAGTTGAAGTGGATGAAGCTATTGTTGAACTTGAGACTGATAAAGTGAATTTAGAGGTCCCTTCTCCAATAAGTGGCATATTATCAGAAATGAATTCAAAAGAAGGAGATACTGTTGAAGTCGGTGCAGTGCTAGGTTCAGTTTCTAATGAAAAATCAAATATAGAGAAAAAATTGTCCTCAAAACAAGATATAAAGATAGAAGTTATTCCTGAAGATCGCAAAAAAGATAAAGAGACTAATGTCATAAATCTAGATGTAGAAAAAAAACCTAATCCAAAATCAAATGAAAATTCTTTAACCAGCAAAGAAGAGCCTCTGGAACTTTTAGACGAGATCAATGAAGAACCTCTTATACTAACTGATGAGGTACAAACAGCTAAACCTACAAAAATTAATCCTATTGTTCTTTCGCCTGCTGTAAGAAAAATTGCTAGCGAAAATAATATTGATGTAGAAAAGGTTAAAGGTACAGGGAGAGATGGTAGAGTATTAAAAGGTGACCTTTTAAGTTTAATGGGTACCAACCCACAACCTAATCAAAGAAAAATTCAATATGGCGAGGAAGAGAGAATTAAAATGACTAGGTTAAGACAAACAATAGCTAAAAGACTTAAACAAGCCCAAGAAAATGCTGCAATGTTAACAACTTTTAATGAAGTTGATATGTCCGGGATTATTTCGATGAGAAAAAACAACCAAGAGGATTTCAAAAATAGGTATGGCATAAAGTTGGGACTAATGTCTTTCTTTGTAAAAGCGTGTGTTGTTGGGCTAAAATTATTTCCAGCAATAAATGCAGAAATTGAGGGTGAAGATATTATTTATAAGAATTATTATAACATAAGTTTTGCGGTTGGTACTGATAAAGGTCTGGTTGTGCCAGTTTTGAGAAATGCAGATGAAATGTCATTTGCTGATATAGAAAAAGAAATTAAAAGACTATCTGAAAAAGCCAATAGCGGAAATTTATCAATTGATGATCTTCAGGGAGGAACATTTACAATTAGTAATGGAGGAGTTTATGGCTCTATGTTATCAACTCCCATTTTGAATCCGCCTCAATCAGGAGTATTGGGAATGCACAATATTGTAGAAAGACCAGTTAACGTTGATGGTGAAATAAAAATTAAACCTATAATGTATTTAGCATTATCTTATGATCACAGAATAATAGACGGAAAAGAATCTGTCACTTTTCTAAAAACTGTTAAGGAGAATCTTGAAGATCCAAGGAGATTATTTTTAAATATATAATGAATGATAAATTTGATGTTACAGTAATTGGTGGTGGTCCTGCGGGATATGTTTGCGCTATAAGATTGGCACAATTAGGATTAAATACTGCGTGCATTGAGTCAAGAGGTTCTTTGGGAGGAACTTGTTTAAATATCGGATGTATACCATCAAAAAGTTTATTAAATCTTTCTGAGAATTTTCACAAAGCCAAAAATTTTGCAGACATTGGTATTGAGACAGGCGAGGTAAAATTAAATTTAAAAAAAATGATGGAAAATAAAGAAAAGTCAGTGTCAACATTAACAAAAGGTGTAGAATTTTTGTTTAAAAAAAATAAAGTCACATACATTAAGGGGACCGGAACCTTAATAGCTAAAGATGAAATTTTAGTAAAAAATAATGATCAAGAGACAAAGATAAAATCTAGTAAAATAATCATTAGTACTGGCTCAGCTCCTTTACCTCTTCCTGGAATAGAGTTCGATGAAAAGCAAATATTATCCTCAACAGGAGCATTATCCATTTCTAAGCTTCCAAAAAAAATGATTGTAGTAGGTGGAGGATATATTGGATTAGAAATGGGATCAGTTTGGTCAAGACTAGGAACCGAAGTACAAGTTGTAGAGTATCTTGACCATATAACCCCCGGTTTAGATAAAGAAATTTCTAGCGAGTTTATGAAAATTTTAAAAAAACAGAATATTAAATTTGATTTAAATACTAAAGTTGAAAAAATTTCTAAAAGTAGTGAAGGAGTTATAGTTGATATTTCTAATAATGGAAAAAAAAGCAAACTTGAGGCAGACGTAGTTCTTATTTCTGTTGGTCGAAAACCTTATACTGACAACTTAAACCTAGATAAAATTGGTATAAGCCTTGATAAAAAAGGGAGAATTAAAGTTGATAAAAATTTTGAGACAAATATAAAAAATATTTATGCAATAGGTGATGTAATAGATGGTCCTATGCTTGCTCACAAGGCTGAGGAAGAAGGAATTGCTGTTGCAGAATTGATTGCAGGTCAATCTGGACATGTAAATTATAATTTAATACCTGGAGTAATATACACATCTCCAGAAGTTGCTTACGTAGGTGAAAATGAAGAACAACTCAAAGAAAAAAATATTAGCTATAAAATTGGAAAATTTCCATTCATGGCAAATTCAAGAGCAAAAGCGATAAATGAGCCTGAGGGATTCGTTAAAATATTAGCTGATAGCTCGACAGATCGCGTTTTAGGTGTACATATTATTGGTCCACATGCAGGAGAAATGATTGCTGAGATGTCTGTGGCTATGGAATTTGGTGCTAGTTCTGAGGATATTGCAAGAACTTGTCATGCACATCCAACTTTTTCAGAGGCAATTAAAGAGGCAGCATTATCTGTAGATAAAAGGCAGATTCACTCTTAATATATTTCATAACTTTATTTATGAAATATCCAGTTCTTTTACCAAATATTTTTGATTACCCATTTACTTATAAAAGTAATTTAAATTTAAAAGTTGGAGAGTATGTTAAGGTTTCGTTTGGTAAATCTAAGATTACAGGAGTCGTTTGGGATAATTTTGAAAAAAATAATAATAAAAGTTTCAAAATAAAAGAAATTGATAAAAGATTAAATATCAAACCTTTAAAAAAAGAGACAATCAAGTTTTTAAGTTGGTTTTCTGAATACAATTTAGTTCCCAAAGGTATGTCTTTAAAATTACATTTATTAAGTGGAGAGGCAATCGAAAATTTTGATGACAAAGAATACAATTTTTTTTTAAAAAGAAATGGTTTTAAAGAATTTAAACTATCTAAAGATCAAAATAGAATATTAAATGAATTAAAAAATAAAGATGATAAATTTAGGGTTCATTTGTTACAAGGCACGACTGGTTCTGGAAAAACCATTGTGTATTTCAAACACATTCTTGAAATTTTAGAAAAAAATAAGCAAGCCATAATACTATTGCCTGAAATTGGATTAACAGCTGAATTTGAGAAAAAATTCAAAGAATTTTTTGGATTTAATCCATCTGTTTGGCATTCTGGCATCAGTCTAAAAAGAAAAAAAGTAATTTGGAGCGGTCTTTCTTCTGGAAAAATAAAAGTTGTAATTGGAGCTAGATCATCTCTATTTTTACCTTTTAAGAATCTAGGATTAATAATTGTTGATGAAGAACATGATCAATCTTTCAAACAAGATGAGGGAATAATTTATAATGCAAGAGATATGGCTATCTCTAGAGCTAAATTTGAGAATATTCCTATTAATTTAGTTACTGCTGTTCCGTCAATTGAAACTTATTCAAACCTAAAAAAAAAAAAGTATTCAGGTTCTAGGCTATTAAAAAGATATAAAGAAGCAAATTTACCCTCTTACGAAATAATAGATCTGAATTTAAATAAGCTTAATAAAAATTCTTGGATATCAAATAAAACTATAGAAAAAGTTAAAGAGCATTTAATTAAAAAAGATCAAATATTATTTTTTATTAATAGAAGAGGTTTTGCACCATTTGCATTATGCAAGAATTGTTTAAATGTATATTCTTGTCCGTATTGTTCGATTAATCTTGTCTTTCATAAAAACAAAAAAAAACTTTTATGTCATTACTGTGGTTTTAAAAGTGATCTTAATAGAGATTGTAAAAAAGGTAATGAATGTGATCTAGTTTTTAGTGGAAGTGGTGTTGAAAGAGTTGCTGAGGAAGTAAAATTATTATTTCCTGACAAAAAAATTTCAATATTTTCAAGTGACACAATGAGTAAAAAATCCTCTGTAGAAAAACTAAATCAAATAGTTAGTGGTGAAATTGATATTTTAGTTGGCACTCAATTAATTTCAAAAGGTTTTCATTTTCCTAAATTGAATTGTATTGTTGTGTTAGATATTGATTTAACATTAAATGGTCACGACTTAAGAGTGGCAGAAAAAAATTTACAACTTTATCATCAACTTTCAGGAAGAGCTGGCAGAGCAGGCAAACCCGCAACAGTATATTTTCAAACTTTTGGAAAAAATCAAAAAATAATTAGTCAAATTACAGATCCTGATCCATTTATATTTTTAGATAATGAACTTAAACTAAGAGAAAATTATAATTTACCCCCTTTTCAAAGATTTGTATCTTTGATTTTGACATCTCCTAAAGAATTAAAATTAGAACAAGAGTCTAATAATCTTAAGAATTATTTGGTAAATAATCTAGATGATCGAGTTCTTGGACCTGTTAACGCACCAATCTATAAAGTCAGGGGGAGATATAGAAACCGATTACTTATTAGATCTAATAAAAATAGAAAAATACAAAGAAAACTAAGTCAAATCTTGAATAATTATAAATTACCAAAAGAAATAAAACTGACGGTTGATGTTGACCCAATATCTTTCAATTAACTTTAAAATTTAACAATATTTGGTCAATCTGATACTTGAAGACAACAGAGTCATGTGCTAGTTACACGAGAAAATCATAGTAATATTAAGAGTTAAAATTGAGTAAAAATAACAGTTTTTCAGTGACAACCGCGAGTAGATACTCGTTAGCACTTTATGAACTATCTAATGAAGAGAATTCATTAGAAGAAGTAGAAGGTCACTCTAACCTCTTTTTAAAATTAATTCAGGAAAGCGAAGATTTTAATTCTTTAATAAAAGACCCGACAAACTCAGTTCAGGATTTAAATAATGTATTATCAAAAATTGCGGAGATGTATAATTTAAATAAATTACTTATTAAGTTTCTGAGTTTTTTGATTTCAAAAAGAAGATTTTTTTTTGTGCAATTAATTCTTCAGGACTTTGTCAATACTTGCTCAAAAAAAAGAGGTGAAGTTAAAGCTGAATTAATATCTTCAAAAGAATTGTCAAATGATCAAATCGATAAAATTAAAAACGATTTGTCAAAAAATTTTAGTTCAAAAATAAAATTAGACTATAAGTTCGATAAAAGTTTAATTGGAGGATTAATAATACAAGTTGGAAGTATTATGGTAGACACCTCTATTAAAAATAAATTACAACAAATTGAAAATAAAATGATAGAGGCATAAATGGAAATAAATCCGTCAGAAGTAACAAAGATATTAAAAGAGCAAATCAAAAAATTTGGAGATAAGGCTGAAGTAACTGAAGTAGGTCAGGTTTTATCAGTAGGAGATGGTATTGCTAGAATATATGGTTTAGATAATGTTCAAGCGGGTGAAATGGTAGAATTTTCCGATGGCTCAAAAGGAATGGCATTAAATTTGGAAAGTGAAAATGTAGGTGTCGTAATTTTTGGTGACGATAAATCAGTAAGAGAAGGTGATACTGTAAAAAGAACAGGTGCGATTGTTGATACTCCAGTTGGTAAGGAATTGCTTGGTAGAGTAGTTGATGGTTTAGGAAATCCAATTGATGGGAAGGGTGCACTAGATAAAAGTGTAAAGAGAAGCAGAGTTGAAGTTAAAGCTCCAGGTATAATTCCACGTAAATCAGTTAGCGAACCAATGCAAACCGGTCTAAAATCAATTGATAGTTTGGTACCAATTGGAAGAGGACAAAGAGAGCTAATTATCGGGGATAGACAAACTGGTAAAACAGCAGTTGCCATTGATGCAATTATAAATCAGAAGAAAATTAATGAGTCTGGAGATGAAAAGAAAAAATTATATTGTATTTACGTAGCAGTTGGTCAAAAAAGATCTACTGTGAGGCAAATAGAAAAAACATTAGAGGAGGCTGGAGCAATGGAATATACAACAATAGTTGCTGCAACAGCTTCAGATGCTGCACCATTACAATTTTTAGCACCTTACACTGGATGTGCAATGGGCGAATACTTTAGAGATAATGGTATGCATGCTCTAATAATTTATGATGATTTATCAAAACAAGCTGTAGCTTACAGACAAATGTCTCTTTTGTTGAGAAGACCGCCTGGAAGAGAGGCGTATCCAGGTGATGTATTTTACTTACACAGCAGATTGCTCGAAAGAGCAGCCAAGTTAAGTGATGAACATGGTGGTGGATCTCTGACCGCTTTACCTATTATTGAAACTCAAGGGGGGGATGTTTCAGCATTTATACCAACAAATGTAATCTCTATTACTGATGGTCAAATATTTTTAGAAACAGAGCTTTTTAACCAAGGTATTAGACCTGCAATAAATGTTGGATTATCAGTTTCAAGAGTGGGATCTTCAGCGCAAACTAAAGCGATGAAAAAAGTTTCTGGTTCAATGAAATTAGAACTAGCACAATACAGAGAGATGGCAGCATTTGCACAATTTGGTTCAGACCTCGATGCATCAACCCAAAAATTACTTAATAGAGGTTCAAAATTAACTGAGCTTCTAAAACAAAATCAGTATTCACCAATGACTGTGGCAGAACAAGTAATTTCTATTTTCTGTGGTGTAAAAGGATATCTTGATGATATCGAACAAAAAGATATCTCAAGTTTCGAAAATAAAATAATCGAAAAATGTAAAGCTGAAAAACCTGAAATCATCGAAGCTATTACTACATCTGGAAAACTTGATGATGAGCACGAGAAAATTTTAAACGAAATTATTCTCCAACTTAAAAAAGATTTTAGCGCTTAAAATTATGGCAAGTTTAGATGATCTAAAAAAGAGAATTACGAGTGTTAAATCAACACAGAAAATAACAAAAGCTATGAAAATGGTAGCAGCTGCAAAACTTAGAAGAGCGCAAGAAAGTGCTGAAAAAGGAAGACCTTATTCAGATAAAATGAATAATATTATTTTAAACTTATCAGGTGGAATATCAGATATTGAAAATGCTCCAAAATTACTTTCTGGAACAGGAGAGGATAAAATTCATTTATGTGTTGTTATGACATCAGATAGAGGTCTTTGTGGTGGATTTAATACTAACATAATTAAAAAAGCAAAATTATATTTTCAAAAAATATTAGATGAAGGAAAAACATTAAAAATCATTACAGTTGGAACAAAAGGTTTTGATCAGTTAAAACGTGTTTATGGTGATAATATCATAGAGAGAATTTCTTTCAAAGAGTCAAAAAATGTAAATTATTTTGATGCGGATAAAGTAGGCAAGACAGTAATTGAAAAATTTGAAAATAAAGAATTTGATGTATGTGTAATATTTTATAACCAATTTAAAAATGTAATAACCCAAATCCCACAGGAGCAACAAATTATTCCTTTAAAAACAACTGATGAGGAAACAAATTCATCTGATGATAATTATGAATTTGAGCCAGAAGAGGATGAAATATTAAGTAATTTATTGCCTAAAAATATTTCAACTCAGATTTTTAAAGCGATGTTAGAGAATTCAGCTAGCGAACAAGGTTCGAGGATGAGTGCAATGGATAACGCAACCAGAAACGCAGGTGAAATGGTTGACAAACTTACTATTGAGTATAATAGAAGTCGTCAGGCAGCAATTACTAAAGAGTTAATAGAAATAATTTCAGGAGCGGAAAGTTTATAATTATGAGAAAAGGGAAAATAACACAGATTATTGGAGCGGTAGTTGATGTAAAATTTGAAGGAGAACTACCAGAAATTTTAACGGCATTAGAGTGTGATAATGGTGGAAATAGACTAGTTTTAGAGGTTGCTCAACACTTAGGAGAATCAAGTGTGAGAACGATTGCAATGGATGCAACTGAGGGACTTAAAAGAGGAGATGAAGTAACAGATACTGCAGCACCGATTAAAGTTCCTGTGGGACCAGAAACATTAGGAAGAATTATAAATGTGATTGGTGAACCAATTGATGAAAAGGGTGATGTAAAAAGTTCAGACAATTGGCCAATACACAGATCAGCTCCAGAATTTAATGATCAATCTACAGAAACTGAAATACTTGTAACAGGTATTAAAGTCATTGATCTTTTAGCTCCCTATGCAAAAGGAGGAAAGATTGGTTTATTTGGTGGTGCTGGTGTTGGAAAAACAGTTTTGATCATGGAATTAATTAACAATGTTGCCAAAGCTCATGGTGGATTTTCAGTTTTTGCCGGCGTAGGAGAAAGAACTAGAGAAGGTAATGATTTGTATCACGAAATGATAGACTCTGGTGTTATTAAGCCAGACGGAGAAGGGTCTAAAGCAGCGTTAGTATACGGACAAATGAATGAGCCTCCAGGAGCTAGAGCAAGAGTAGCATTGACTGGTCTGACTGTTGCAGAATATTTTAGAGATCAAGAGGGACAAGACGTTTTATTCTTTGTTGATAATATATTTAGATTTACACAAGCTGGATCTGAAGTATCTGCTTTATTAGGTAGAATACCTTCAGCAGTGGGATACCAACCAACTTTAGCAACCGACATGGGTAACCTACAGGAGAGAATTACGACTACAAATAAAGGTTCAATTACATCTGTACAAGCCATATATGTTCCTGCTGATGATTTAACTGACCCAGCTCCAGCTACCTCATTTGCCCATTTAGATGCAACAACGGTACTTTCTAGACAAATTGCAGAGATTGGTATCTATCCAGCGGTAGACCCTTTGGACTCAACTTCTAGAATATTAGATCCTAGAATAGTTGGAGATGAACATTATAGAGTAGCAAGAGAAGTGCAGAAAGTTTTACAAACTTACAAATCTTTACAGGATATTATTGCGATTTTAGGTATGGATGAACTATCTGAAGAAGACAAATTAATTGTTGCTAGAGCTAGAAAAATTCAAAGATTTTTGTCTCAACCTTTCTTTGTAGCTGAAGTATTTACTGGATCACCTGGAAAACTTGTAGACCTTGAGTCAACTATAAAAGGATTTGATGCTATTTGTAAAGGTGAGTATGACCATTTACCTGAAGCTGCATTTTATATGGTTGGAACTATTGAGGAAGCTATTCAAAAAGCAGAGGATTTAGCTAAAGAAGCTGCTGCATAATGAGCGAAGAGTATTCATTAGAAATAGTAAACCCTGAAAAGTCTTTTTTATTAAAAGATGATGTGACTGAAGTAGTAGTGCCAGCATATGAAGGTGAGATTGGAATTTTAAAGGACCATATTTCTATCATTTCATTTTTAAAACCAGGGATTATCAAAGTCTTTTCAAAATCTGGAGAGGATAGCTACTATGTTAATGATGGTATAATTGAGTTTAAAAATAATAACCTCTCTATATTAACTAGTCTTATTTTAAATTTAAAAGATATTGACAAAGGAAAAATATCTGAAATTCAGAAATCAGCTGAAGAGGAGCTTGGTAACTCTGAAATTAGTGATCAAGAAAAATATTTATTAGATCAGAAAATTGAAGTATTAAAGTCAATTAATTAATATTTTTTTTACTTCCTGCTGAATTTTTTCATATACATGAAGTTTAAACGTCACAACTAATTTAGTAATTTCATCTATATCAACCCACTTCCATTCAAGAAACTCTGGGTTTTTAGTTTTAATATTTATTTCATTTTCGTCACCATCGAATCTCATTATATACCATTGCTGTACTTGTCCTTTGTATTTACCCTTCCAGATTATCCCCAAGAGTTCATCTGGTAAGTGGTATGTCAATAAACTATCTATCTTTTTTATTAAAGTTACTGACTTAATACTAGTTTCTTCATTTAATTCCCTAATTGCGGCCTCATAAGGATCTTCTCCCTTATCAACTCCTCCCTGTGGCATTTGCCAAAAGTTTTTTTTATTATCTATTCTTTTTGCCACAAAAACTTTATTTTCTTTATTTAAAACAACTATCCCAACGCCACTTCGGAGTGGCAAATTTTTATATTTATCAATCATTTTAACCGTTAAGAAGTTTAAGAGCGTATTGAAGTTGATTGTCTGTATCCGTATTAAATCTAAAACCATCAGATCCCTCTACAACCTCAATGTCAGGTGACACACCTACATCAGATATAGATTTTCCCGAGGGTAAATAATATTTAGAAACTGTTAGTCTAATTGCGCCTTTATTTTTTAAAGGAATGATAGATTGCACAGATCCTTTGCCATAACTATTTTCTCCAATTATAATTGCTCTTTTGTGATCTTTAAGAGCACCTGCTACTATTTCAGATGCTGAAGCTGAACCATAATTTATTAGAATAACAATGGTATCTCCATTTATCAAATCACCTGTTCTAGCAAAAAACTTTCTACTTTCAGATTTTCTCTTACTTTTAGTTGATACTATTTCTCCACTATCAATAAAAAAATCTGTGATTTTGATTGCTTGAGAAAGTAATCCACCGGGATTATTTCTTAAATCTAAAATATAATTTCTAATTTTATCATTTTTTTTAAATTCTTTAATTTTATCTTTAATTTGATCGCCACTATTTTCATTAAATGATGTAAGTCTAAGATATCCAGTTTGATTATCTAAGATTTCAGATTTAACTGATGCTACTTTAATTTTTTCTCTTGTTATTTTAAAAACTAATGCTTTTCTTTCTCCTCTTCTACGAACAGTTATTTCTATATCTGTTCCTACAGGTCCTCTCATAATATCAACTGCTTCACTTAAAGATTTACCTTGTACTTGAATATCATTAATTTTTACTATGTAATCTCCAGCTTTTACCCCAGCCTCAGCTGCTGGCGAGTCATCCATTGGTGTTATAACTTTAATTACTCCAGCCTCCATACTTACTTCAATTCCTAATCCACCAAATTCACCACTAGTTTCTGTTTGCATACTTTCATATAATTCTGGAGTCATATATGCAGAGTATGGATCTAGTGACTGCAGCACACCATTGATTGCTGCGTCCATTGCTTCACTTTGATTTACTTCATCAACAAATTCTTTATTAATTTTATCTAGCACTTCTGAGAAAATATCTATCTTTTTATATACATCGTCTTCAGAAGAATTAACTAAATTAGTTTGAAAAAAAAAAATTAGTAAAAAAAATGGATATATATATAACTTTCTTTTCATATAATAACTTTTTCTTTAGGTATCAGCTCAGACCATATCTTCTCTAATTCATAAAATTTTCTTTTTTCAGGATTAAAAATATGAATAATAAGATCTATTCCATCTACTAGTTTCCAATCATTACTTTCTGTTCCTTCAATTTTACAGTTATGAACACCATTCTTTTTTAAAAATTCATAAACTTGCTCTGACAATGCTTGAATGTGTCTAGAGGAAGTTCCACTAGCAATTATCATTTGATCTGCAATTGACGATTTTCCATCTAAATCTATTGATACAATATCTAATGCTTTATTTGAGTCTAAAAGATTAATTATATCTTTGTGAAGAGAAGAGATATTATCCATTAATTGAATTTAGAGTATCAAATTTTTCTTAATTTAGAAGATGAAATATTGACTTTCTTAAATCTAATAAATTCTATGCTTTTGTTGCTATATTTTTTATAGCTTACAGAATTCAATGATTTTGCCTTATATTTATCTCTATCAAAAACAAGTATATGGCAAATACTCAAGATTAAGTTTGAATTTTTCCATTTGTGAAAATTAATTAAACTATCAGCCCCCATAATGAAATAAATTTCAGCATTTTTATTTTTTTTTTTAATATATTTGATTAAGTCAATAGTTCGATTAGATTTAACTATATTTTCAAAATATTTAACTTTAATAAACAAATTATTTTTGTTTATTTTTTTTGCATATTTTATTCTTTTATCTAAATTTAAATTACTCTTACCTTTAAAAGGATTTTTTTTAGTTACAGCCCAAATAACTTTATTTAGACTGAATCTTTTTTTTGCTTCTTTTGAAATACTTATATGTCCCCTGTGAGCTGGATCAAATGTACCACCAAGAATCCCTATTTTTTTTTTACTTTCTTGTTTGACCAGATCCATATATTTCATATTTGTAGCTTACAAGCTGGTTGAGTCCTACAGGACCTCTTGGTGGGAGTTTATTTGTTGAAATTCCTACCTCACCGCCATAACCAAACTCACCACCATCTGCGTATTGTGTTGATGAATTATGAATTGCGATAGAACTTTTAACATTTTTTAAAAAATATTTTGCAGAGTGATTATTGTTTGTAATTATTGCATCTGTATGCATTGTTCCAAATTTATTGATATGACTAACTGCATAATGAATGTCGTCAACTAATTTTACTGAAATTTTAGCTGATAAATGTTCTTTAGCCCAAGTTTTATTATTTGCTAGTTTTGATTTTCCTTTGAATAATTTAGAGATTTTTTTATCAGCATAAATTAAACAACCTTTTTCACTCAATTCATTTAAAATCTCATTTACATTTTTTGATTTATTTTTATGTATTAATAGCGTCTCAGTAGCTCCACAAATACTAGTATTACGCATTTTAGCATTAACTAATATCTTTTTTGCCATTGATATATTCGCATCTTTATCAACATATGTGTGACAAATACCTTCGAGATGTCCAATAACAGGTACAGATGAAAGTTCTTGTACTTTTTTAACAAGACTTTTTCCTCCTCTTGGAATTATAACATCTATGTATTTAGTCATTTTTGAAAGCATATACTCAACTAGCTTTCTATTTTTATTTTCAATGAATTGAACAAAGTTTTTATTTATTTTATTTTTTTCTAAAGATTTTCTAAAAAGGTGAACTAAAATTTTATTACTAAAATAAGCTTCGGAACCTCCTCTTAAAATGACACAGTTTCCAGATTTAAAACAAAGCGTAGATACATCTGATGTAACATTTGGTCTACTTTCATAGATTATACCAATAATTCCAATAGGAATAGATACTTTCTTTATTTTTAAACCATTTGGCCTCTTCCAAGTTTCTAGATCTACATCCACTGGATCTTTAAAATCCGCAATTATTTTAATTGATTTAATTATCGATTTTATTTTTTCGTTATTAAGAGCGAGTCTTTTAATTAAATTCTCTTTTAATTTTTTAGATTTAGCAACTTTTATATCTTTGGAATTTTCATTTAGAATTTTATTTTTATTTTTCGAGATAAGTTCAGCATAGTAATTTAATACTTTATTCTTTTTCTTGTTACTTATTTTGTTTTCAAAGGCAATTTTTGCATTTAAACCAATTTTTTCCAAGTATTTGCTCATTTTATTAATACCATGTCATCTTTATGAATAACTTCGGATTTTGAAACATAACCCAAAATATCATTTATTTTATTAGAGTGCTTTCCTTTAATTTTTAAAATTTCATCAGAGGAGAAACTGCTCAAACCTCTTGCAAATTCAGTCATACTATTATTAAGAATTTTGATATGATCACCTTTGTTAAAACTACCTTGAACATCTTTAATCCCAGCGGCCAACAGGCTTTTGCCATTATTGAGAGCTGATAAAGCACCTTCATCAATTATTATTTTTCCCTTAGGAGAAATTGAACTTATTATCCATCTTTTTCTAGCGTCCAATTTTGAGATTTTAGGCAAAAACCATGTACATTTATTTTTAGTTAAAATTTTTTGTATTGGCCTATTTATTAAACCATTAGCTATTGCCATATGACATCCCGAAAATTGACAAATTTTAGCAGCATCAATCTTTGTCTTCATTCCTCCAGATCCAAATTCCCCAGTTTTTTGTGTAGCCAATCTTTCTATGTTTTGATCGATACTTTTTATTTCATAGATTAGTTTTGCTTTTTTATCTAATTTTGGATCTTTTGAGTAAAGGCCATTCACATCAGATAATAAAATTAAACAATCTGCGCCGGATATCTGAGCGACTCTCGATGCTAACCTATCATTATCTCCGTATTTTATTTCAGAGGTAGCAATACTGTCATTTTCATTTACCACAGGTATAAAACCAAGATCAAATAAATTTTCGAAGGTTCTTTTAGCATTTATTGCTCTCCGTCTTTTTTCTGTATCCTCAAGTGTAAGTAAAATTTGTGAAAGATTTAATTTTGACTTATTGAAAGTTTTTTTAAAAAGATTCATTAATTCAATTTGTCCAATTGAAGCTACAGCTTGGCTTTTATCAAGTTTTAATTTTTTTTTACTTAGTTTTAATTTTTTACAACCAAGAGCTATTGCTCCTGAACTTACTAAAATGATATTTTTTTTTAATTTTTTAAGATATTGAACATCTTTTGCAAATTCTGTCAGCCATTTTTCTCTAACAATTTTTTTGTCATTAATTAATAAAGATGATCCAATCTTTATAACAACTGTTTTTGAGTCTTTAAGATACATAATTAAGTAATTTTGATTTAATATCAGATACAGATTTTTTATCGAGTGTTGATGTTTCAAAAGTAGGTTTCTTTGTAATTTCATGAAATTCTTTTATTTTTTTATTTTTTTCTTCTTCATCAACTAGATCTGTCTTATTAAATACAATTATTTCCTGCTTTTTTAGAAGTTCTGAACTATATTTTGCCATCTCCTCTCTAACTTGACTATATGAATTGACCAAATTTTTTTCTGAAATATCGATTAAATGTAACAATACTTTACATCTCTCTATATGTTTTAAAAATTTAATACCTAATCCCGTACCTTTGTGCGCTCCTTCAATTAATCCTGGAATATCAGCCAAAGTTATTTCTTTATCATCGTATATTGCAACCCCAAGATTTGGATTAAGAGTTGTAAATTTGTAATTTGCAATTTTAGGAGTTGCACTTGTTAATGAAGCTAATAAGCTTGACTTACCCGCATTAGGCAAACCTATAATTCCTATATCTGCTATTGTTTTAAGTTGTAGCCATATCCAGAATTCTTCACCAATTGCTCCTTTGGTAAATTTTTTTGGTGCTCTATTAGTTGATGATTTAAATCTTGTGTTGCCAAATCCTCCCTTACCACCAATTGCTGCAACAAATTCCTCATTTTCTTTTTTAAAATCAAATATTAGCGTTTTGTTATCTTCTTCAAATACTTGAGTTCCAATTGGTACTTTTAAGTATAAATTTTCTCCACCTCTGCCTGTCTTATTTTTTCCGCTTCCATCTCTACCTCTCTCAGCTTTGAAGTGTTGTTGATATCTGAAATCAATTAATGTGTTTAAATTTCTTTCTGACACTAACATTACAGAACCACCTTTACCTCCATCACCTCCATCAGGTCCTCCAAATTCAATAAATTTTTCTCTTCTGAAACTCGGAGATCCAGACCCACCGTCTCCGGCTTTTACATATATCTTTACTTGATCTAGAAATTTCATGATTTTACAGATGTTAATTATCTGTCTATTAATTAGGCTTTACTGAAACGTAAGTTCTGTCTGACTTGCTTTTTTTAAAAATTACTTTTCCTTTAACAACAGAAAAAATTGAATGGTCTTTACCCATTCCAACATTTTCTCCAGGAAATATTTTAGTACCTCTTTGTCTAACAATAATATTGCCAGGAACAACTAGTTGACCACCATATTTTTTTACTCCTAATCTACGACCAGCACTATCTCTTCCGTTCCTTGATGATCCACCTGCTTTTTTTGTTGCCATAAATTACCTATTTATTTTGAAGCCTCAATTTTTTCTTTTTTAGCTTCTTTAACTGCAATTTCTTTTTTTTTCATTTTTTCAGCCTCTGATAGCACTTTACCATCTTTTGAAAAAATTTTACTAATTCTTATTAACGAGAATTGCTGTCTATGTCCATTCTTTCGTCTCGAATTTTTTCTTCTTCTTTTTTTGAAAATTAAAACTGTTCTTTCTTTACCATTTTTTAATAATTCTGCTTCAACTTTAGCTCCATTTACTGTTGGTTCACCTAACTCAATATTTTTTTCATCTCCATAGGCTAAAATTTCTTTAAATTCTACTTTTATATCTGGATTAGAATCTGGCAATTTTTCAATTTTAATAATCTCCCCAGCCGATACTTTGTACTGTTTTCCACCTGTTTGTATAACTGCGTATGACATTAATGATCCTAATTTTTAATTATCAGCAATATAGTCAGGGCCTTATTTTAGTCAAGCTGAATAAGTTAGAAATTATCCTTTAAATCTCTCAATTTTGAAAAGTTTTCAACATTTTTTGATCTTAAAAAAATATTAGTTTTAAGCTCTTCTTCAAGTGTTGTTGGAATAGTTGGCTGACCTTTGGCCAATTGATTTTTTATAAATTCAATTTTTGAAATTAAAGCCTTATTTTCAGCATCGTGCTTCAAACAAAAATCTGAATTTTTTAATGTGTATTCATGTCCACAATAAATTTCTGTCTTAGATGGTAAATTTTTTAATAACTGAAGAGAATCAAACATTTGCTCATGAGTTCCTTCAAATACTCTTCCACAACCTAAAGAAAATAATGTATCTCCAGAAAAAAGTACATTTTCTTTAAAAAAATAAAAACATATGTGACCTAAAGTATGTCCTGGAATATGAAAAACCTTTGCCTCAAATATACCATCTTTCCAGATTTCATTATTTTTTAAACAAATATCTATTTCAGGAATCCTATGTTTGTCTTCATTAAACCCAATTACTTTAGCATTATATAATTTTTTAAGTTTCTTATTTCCTCCTACATGATCATAATGATGATGAGTATTCATTATAAATTTTAATTTAAGATTAAGACTTTCGATTTTATCTATAATAGGTTTTGACTCACTAGGATCCACAACAATAGCGGACTTAGTTACTTCATCAATTAATAAATATGAAAAATTATCTTCTAAACATTTTATAATTTCTATTTTCATTTTACTTTTCTAATAAAAATATACCTAACTCAGATATAAGGTTTTTATATTTTAAATTTGATCGTTTGATATTTGAGATTGTTTGTCCATTTAATGAAATCGTTTTAAAAATATTTATTCCCCTATTGTTGCAAAAATTATAAAAATCTAGAATTGTGCACATATGCAGGTTTGGTGTATCATACCATTGATAAGGTAAATTCTTCGTAACTGGCATTTCTCCTTTAAATAGCAAATCTAATCTAACTTTCCAATGTCCAAAATTTGGAATTGTAACAATTACTTTTTTTCCTACTCGTAATAAATTTTCAATCACTTTTTCTGGATTCATAAATGCTTGAAGCGTTTGACTCAATATTACATAATCAAATGATAAGTCTGGAAATTGTTTTAAATCATTTTCAGCATCGCCTTCAATAACGGCTAGACCTTTAGATAAACATTTTTTTACTTTTTCTTTAGAAATTTCAAGTCCTCTAATATCTACTACTTTATTTTTCGATAGAAATTCCATCAAAACTCCATCACCACATCCAACATCTAAGACTCTTGATTTTTCCTCAATAAACTTAGATATAACTTTAAATTCTTCTTTCATTAATATTAGAATAAGTTGTGTTTAAATAATTTTTAATAGTGCTTAAAAAATCTGGAACGTCTAATAAAAAAGAATCATGACCTTTATCAGTTTTAATTTCAACAAAACCAACATCCGCACCTATTGCATTAAGTGCTATTACAATATCCTTATTCTCAGATGTTGGGTATAACCAATCAGAAGTAAAGGAGATTATAAAAAATTTTGTTTTGGTATTTTTAAACGCTTTAGACAAGTTTCCACCAAATTGTTTAGTTAAATCAAAATAATCCATCGCTCTTGTTATATACAAATAACTATTTGCATCAAATCTATCTACAAATACAGAGCCTTGATACCTCAAATAACTTTCAATTTGAAAGTCGGCATCAAATCCAAATTTTAAATCAGACCTTTCTTGAAGATTTCTTCCAAACTTTTCTTGTAAACCTTGTTTTGATAAATAAGTGATATGAGCAGCCATCCTAGCAACAGCTAAACCTTTATCAGGATTTGTTAATTTTTCATTATACAATCCCTCTTTCCAGTTGCTATCAGACATTATTGCTTGCCTTCCAAGTTCATTAAAAGCAATATTTTGAGCTGAATGACTAGCCGTACAAGCAATTGGTAAAGCTACTTTAGCTTTATTTGGAAAATTTGATACGAACTGTAAAACTTGCATCCCACCCATTGAGCCACCAGCAACTGCAAATAATTTTTCTATTTTAAAATGATCTAATAAGTTATATTGAGCGTTAACCATATCGTTAATTGTAATAACCGGAAAATTTGTACCTAAAGGTTTATTAGTCAAGGGATCAATAGATCCTGGTCCATAAGATCCCATACAGCCACCAATGACATTTGCACAGATAATAAAAAATTTATCTGTATCAAACGGCTTCCCTGGACCAACCGCATAATTCCACCAACCTTCTTTATTTGTTACAGGATTTATGCCTGAAGCATACTGATCGCCAGTTAATGCATGAAAAATTAATATAGCATTATCTTTATTTTCGTTAAGATTTCCATAAGTTTCATAAGCTAGTGGGAAGTTTGATATTTCCTTTCCACAATCAAGCTTTAGAGTTTTCTTAATAAGCACACTATTTAATTTATTCAAGTTACTCATAAATTTTTGCTGAAGTGAATTGTGAGGTAAAAAACTTATTTAGCAGGTTTTTTAACGCGCTCGCAATTCAGTTAAATCAGCGCAAAAAGCTTTTATAAGATACATTTTTAGTTGTCAATTTTTTTTGAATTATTGATTGTATTATTTAATTATCCGACTATTTATTAATAAAAATTAGCACATGACTACTCCAACATTTAGAAAAATCAAATTAGAGGCTTACAAGCCAGGAAAATCGTTTTTAAATAAAAAAAAAAATATAATTAAATTATCTGCAAATGAGTCTGCTTTAGGCATGAGTAAAAATGCTTCTAAAGTATTAAAAAAATTTAGAGGAGATATATCAAAATATCCAGATGGAAAATTTAAAGAGTTAACATCGATAATTTCAAAAAAATATAAATGTAAACAAAGTCAGGTCATATGTGGATCTGGGTCTGATGAAATTATTCAAATGTTGTGTCAATTGTTTTTAAATAAAGGAGATGAGGTGGTAGTCCCAGAATTTAGTTTTTTAATGTATAGAATTTATTCAAAAATAGTAGGGGCAAAAGTTGTGTTTTCTAAAGAGAAAAATTTTAAAGTATCTAATGATGAAATCCTAAAAAAAATAACCAAGAGAACTAAAATTGTATTTATAGCTAATCCTAATAATCCTACAGGAACATATATTTCTAAGAACCAATTATTAGATCTAAGAAAGCGTTTAAATAAAAAAATTTTACTAGTAGTTGATGATGCATATTTTGAATATATGTTGAATAAAGATTACAAATCAGGTTTAGAGCTTTTTAAAAACAAAAATAATGTGTTTATATTGAGAACATTTTCTAAAATTTATGGTCTTGCATCTTTAAGAGTAGGTTGGGGTTATGGAAGTAAAAAAATTGTAGATGCTTTATATAAAATTAAACCACCATTTAATGTTAATAAGATAGCCCAGGAATGTGCAGTTGAGTCTCTTAAAGATAAAAGTTTTATAAAAAAATCAGTAAAACATAATTTTGATTGGGCTAAAAAAATACAAAAAGAGATGAAATCGTACAATATTCAGACAAATGAAATTGGACCAAATTTTTTTCTTTTAAATTTTAAAAGTTGTAAATTAAGTTCAAATTTTGTTGAGAGAAATCTTGAGAGATCAGGTTTAATTCTTAGGGAGATGAATTCGTATGGTATTAAAAATTGCCTAAGGCTTACAATTGGAAATGCAAAAGAAAATATACTTTTTATTAAACAGATGAAAAAAATTTTTAAAAATGTTTAAAAATATATTGATCGTTGGTTGTGGATTAATTGGATCTTCAATTTTAAGAGCGTCTTTAAATAAAAAAGCTTCTAAAAACTTTTTTGTTTATGAGAAATCAAAAAAAAATATTAGAGAAATTAAAAAAATAAATAAAAAAATAATTATTTTAAAAAAACTTGATAACAAAATTTCAAATATGGATTTTGTTATAATTGCTACTCCAATGAGTCAGTATGAAAGAGTTATCCCTCACTTAAATAAGTATTTAAGTAAAAAATCTTTAATTACTGATGTAGGTTCCACAAAGGAAAATATTAGTAAATTAAAAAAAAATAGCCTATCA
Source organism: uncultured Pelagibacteraceae bacterium (assembly GCA_902551985.1). Taxonomy (GTDB): domain Bacteria; phylum Pseudomonadota; class Alphaproteobacteria; order Pelagibacterales; family Pelagibacteraceae; genus Pelagibacter. The sequence goes on from CACDFI010000006.1 coordinate 77,034, forward strand.
AAGTCGCTTGATTGGATTATGAGTCACCCAATCTCTGGATCAGAGATGAGTGGACCAGAGTTTGGAAGTAAAAGTTTATTTGCTAATAAATGGTGCATAATTTTTAGTGACAAAAACAAAATAAAACAAAAGAAATTGGTTAATTTTTGGAAAAAAATTGGTTCTAAAGTAATAATTATGGACGAGAAAGTTCACGATAAGATATTTTCTATTACAAGTCATTTACCTCACTTAATAGCTTACAATTTAATAAAGACCGCTCAAGATTTTCAAAAGACTCAAAAAAAAGATGTAATTAAATTTAGTGCGGGAGGGTTAAGAGATTTTTCAAGAATTGCTGCTTCAAACGAAATAATGTGGAGAGACATTTTTTTTAATAACAAAAATAATATTGTAAATGCAATTAACTTATTTATCAAAAATTTAAAATCATTTAAAAAAAATATTGAGAATTTAGATGATAACACTTTAAGAAAAAAATTGATTAATTCAAAAAAAGTAAGGCAGCAAATATTGAATTTAAAACAAGATATAGCGAAACCAGATTTTGGAAGAGATCAAAACTAAATTGATATAATTTTAATCACTTTTAACTTTGCAGTTTTTTCAATTAATTTAATGGTCTTTATTATTGGCATTATTAATACTTTTTTTCTTGGACCGTATGCATGAATTAATTCTCTTTTATTTAAACAAATGGCAACATGTCCTTTCCAAAAAATAATATCTCCTTTTTTAAATAATTTTTTATTATTAACACCTTTTTTGATTTTAACTTGATCTTTTGTATCCCTTGGAAAAAATTTATTATTATATTTATAAAAAATTTGAAGTAATGCTGAACAATCAATACCATCAAAAGTTTTACCACCCCATTTGTATTTAATGTTCAAAAAATATTTAAATATTTTTCTAAAATTATAATCTTTTTTATTTATTATTTCTAATTCTTTGTATTTTACCCATTTGTTTTTTTCAAACATTACAAAATTATTTTCTTTTTTTAGCATCTGAATTTCAGACGAAAATGGTAGGTATTTTTTTGTTGAGTACTTGTTATTATTTTTTGGTTTATAATAAATTTTTGATTTTAATATGTTAACCTTGTGAGTTTTATCTAAAAATTTATTAAATTTTTTGATCTTAATAAAACCTACATAATTATCAAAATCAGTTTTAATTTTAAAAAAATCTTTCTTTTTTCCTATTACACTAAATTTTTCACCGTATAAAATTTGAGTACTTAAATTCGATTTCTTTGAAGCAAGCTCATAAACATTCAAAGAATTACTCTTACAAAAAAAGGTACTATTTTTCACCAATTTTTACTTTATTTCTTATAAACCATAGACAAATTAGGGAAGGAATTACCATTAAAGTTGTTATAACAAAAAAAGTACCCCAGTCTCCATTAAGCCAATCTACTAGTGCACCTGACGAAGAGGCAAGAGTAGTCCTCCCAGCTGTTCCTATAGATGCTAATAATGCATATTGAGTTGCAGTATAAGTCCTATCTACTAATAAAGAAATAAAAGCAACAAATGCAACTGTCGCAAATGCAGCTGTGATATCGTCAGCTATTACAGCTATTGCAAATAATAATTCTGATTTACCTGTCCATGCCAATATTGCAAAAAGTAAATTAGTTAACGCCATCAAACCTCCAGCAAAAAACATAGTTTTTACTGTTCCGGCTCTCATCGCCATTAAACCTCCTATTAAAGTGAAAACGACAGTTGTTATCCATCCCAATCCTTTAGAGTAAATAGCTATTTGTCCTTTTGAAAAACCAATTTCTTTATAAAAAACAATCGACATACGTCCTAAAAACGCTTCACCAATTTTAAACAAAAATACAAATCCCAATATTCCTACAGCAATGCTAAATCCATTTTTTTTGAAAAAACTAACTATTGGTCCGCCAATAGTTCCTGAAATATAAGCAATAAAATTTGTTAAAACATTATTTGATCCAAGTTTATTTATAATCATTTGATCAGTAGCTTTTTGATTGATTTGTCTGTTGTTATCACTTGTCTCATGAACAAACATCAAACCAATATTCATTAAAATAATTAAAATACCTAAAACTAAAAAAGTTGCTTGCCAATAATTCGATATTCCCATGTTTTCAAAAGATTCCGCAGTGAATAAAGCTACAACTCCCCCCAATTTATAACCAGTCCACCATCCAACAACTGCTATAGCTGCACCTGCTGCCATAGATTTACCTTCGTTGGAACTTATTTGTTCTATTCTTAACGCATCAACAGTTATATCTTGAGTTGCAGATGCAATAGCAATAATCAGTCCAACACTTATTAAAAGAGCTAAGTTTTGAGTAGGATTTATTAAACTCCAGACAATCAAGCTTAGTAAAATTATCAACTGCATTAAAACAATCCATCCTCTTCTATGACCTAATTTTTTGGTTAAAAATGGAATTTGTATTCTGTCAATGATTGGAGCCCACAAATAATTAAATGCATACACTCCAAATATTAATCCTGCCCATCCTATGGTTGATCTGCTTAAGCCTTCTTCTTTTAACCAAAGACTTAAGCTACTTGCAATTAATACCCAAGGAAAACCACTAATAGCACCTAGCAGTAATATCCTCAACATACGTATATCTTTGTATACAAGTAAAGACTCACTCCAGCTTTGTTTAGTTTCAGACATTAATATTTCCTCCAAAAAGATGGAATAAATAACACTAATACAGCAAACAATTCCAATCTACCTAAAATCATAGCTAAACTTAAAATCCATTTTGAAAAATCAGATAAGTTTGAAAAATTACCATTTGGACCAATAATATCGCCTAAACCAGGACCTACATTTGATATTGATGTTGCAGCTGCCGATATTGAAGTAGTTAAATCTAGGCCACTAGTTGATAATAAAGCGGTTATAACAAAAAAAATCACAATATATAAAAATATAAAAGATATTATTGATGCTAAAAATTTTTCATCAATATTATTACTTTCGTATTTTATTTTAAATATACCTCTTGGATAAATAATTTTCTTAAGTTGTACAGCAATAAATTGGAATAAAATTTGGACCCTAAATATTTTAATCCCGCATGCTGTAGATCCTGCACATCCACCTATGAACATAAGGATAAGAAAATAAATTAATGGGAATTGACCCCAATCACTAAAGTTTTGAGTTACATAACCAGTTCCTGTTAAAATTGATATTACATTAAACGCAACCGACCTAATACTCGTATCAAAAGAACTTTGATTTTTTAATAACAGATACAAATACATTAATAGAATTGAAAAAATAACAATTTTAATAAAAGTTTTAATTTGAGTATCTTTAAAAAATATTTTTTTGTCACCATTTAGATATTTGATGTAGGCTATGAATGGAATACTTCCTAAGATTATAAATATTATTGATGTAAATTCTATAAGAGAACTATCAAAATAACCAATAGACTCGTTATAGTTTGAAAATCCTCCTGTTGCTATTGTTGTCATCGAGTGAACAACACTATCAAAAAAGTTCATGCCAAATATTTTATAAAATAATGCGCATATAAAAGTTAATCCTGAGTATACTAAGATCAATCTCAACGCTATTTCTTTTGATCTAGGTAAAATTTTTTCAGGGGTATCACTTGTGGATATGATGAACAACTGCATTCCACCAATATTCATAAGGGGCATTAAAGTTATTGCCATAACGATTATACCAATTCCACCTAACCACTGGAGCATTCCTCTCCAAAGCAGTATACTCTTAGGAGTTTCATTTAAATTAGTTATTATAGTTGAGCCGGTCGTAGTAATACCTGACATGCTCTCAAAAAAAGCATCTGTTACACTTAATTCAATATCTGAAAATATGAAAGGAAGAGAGCCAAAAATAGCAATACTTAACCAAGATAAAGCAGTTAAAAGAAAAGCCTGAGGTAAACTGATTTTCTTATCATGATCTAAATTAGACAGTAAAAAAAGAACTCCAAAAATAATAGTTACAATTCCAGAACTTATAAAACTAGAGTCTAGTTCATTATAAAAAAACTGCGCTAAAATTGGCGCAATCATCGATAAACCTAAAATTATTTGTAAAATTCCTAAGGTAAAGAAAACAGTTTTATAATTGGACATTTTGATTGGACATTATTTTATGGTAAATAAATTTCAACTCTATAAGAATTATTAAAAACGTTATTTTACAGGCTGTTTAATTAAAAGTGATAGATAAAACCAACATAGACAAAACAAACGCTTGGCCCTTTGTTGAAGCTAAAAAGCTTCTAAGAGAGAGAAAAAAAAATATTGAAAATAAGGGAAAAATTATTCTTCAAACAGGATATGGCCCTAGCGGCTTGCCGCACATTGGTACCTTCGGTGAAGTAGCGAGAACCACAATGATTGTTAATGCTTTAAATCATTTATCAGATCTCCCTAAAGAAATAATTACTTTTTCTGACGACATGGATGGACTTAGGAAAGTTCCTGAAAATATTCCTAATCCTGAAAAACTTGAGGAAAACCTTCATAAACCCTTAACTCAAGTTCCAGATCCTTTTGAAAAATTTAATAGTTTTGGTGAACATAATAATGAAATGTTAAAAAATTTCTTAGATAAATTTAAGTTTGAATACAGTTTTAAAAGTTCAACAGTTTTATATAAGTCAGGTTTTTTCAATGATACATTAAAATTAATTTTAGAAAATTATGAAGAAATAATGAACATAATTATTCCTACTCTTGGTAAAGAAAGGCAAAAAACATATTCTCCATTTTTACCAATATGTCCAGATACAGGGATTGTATTAGAGATACCAGTTTCAGAATTAGATACTAAAAACTCAAATATAATTTTTGATAATAATGGCAAAAAATTAGAGCAAAGTATTTTAGATGGAAATTGTAAACTACAATGGAAAGTAGATTGGGCTATGAGATGGTATGCCCTTGATGTAGATTTTGAGATGTATGGGAAAGATTTAATTGAGAGTGCAATTTTATCTTCAAAGATCATAAGATTATTGGGTAAGTCAAATCCATCTGGTTTTGCATATGAGTTATTTTTAGATGAAAAAGGTGAAAAAATATCAAAGTCAAAAGGAAATGGTATCACAATTGATCAATGGCTAGAGTACGCATCACCTGAAAGTCTTTCATTGTTTATGTACCAGAACCCAAAAAGGGCAAAAAAACTTTATAGAGAAGTAGTTCCAAAGGCTGTTGATGAATATCTCGATTTTATTGAAAAAGGCAAAACTCAAAACGAACTTCAAAAACTAATGAACCCTGTTTGGCATGTTCATAATTCAGAGATACCAGAGGAAAATTCAATAATGTCCTTCTCAATGCTATTAAATCTAGTTGAGACTAGCAATGCTGATAGTAAAGAATTACTTTGGAAATTTGTAAAGAAATATAAAAAAGATATTAATGAAGATATGCATCCAATTTTTGACAAGTTAATATCTTATGCAATTAAATATTTTAATGACGTAATAAAATCTAAAAAGATTTATAAAAAACCTAATGAAAGCGAAAAGATTGCTTTAAAAGCTTTAGTAAACTCTTTAAATAACTGTAATGACACAATGAAACCAGAGGACATTCAGACTATAATTTATACAGTCGGCAAAGAAAATGGCTACAAAGAAAATCTGCGTGATTGGTTCAAATTGATTTATGAGGTAGTTTTTGGGGTAGAAAATGGACCACGATTTGGTTTTTTTATAAGCTTTTTTGGGGTTCAAGAAACTAAAGAACTAATAAAAAGTAAATTAGAAAATGTTTAATATTATAAGACCACTAATTTTTAAATTTAGCCCTGAAGTAGCTCATTCTTTAGCGATTAAAGCACTTAAGTTAAATAATATTTCTTACTCAAAACCCATAGATAATCATATTTTAGAAACAACTTTTTGTGAAAAAAAATTATCGTCACCAATTGGTGTTGCTGCTGGCTTTGATAAAAATGCTGAAGTATATAATCCTCTGTTTAATCTTGGATTTGGTTTTGTTGAAGTAGGCACAATTACTCCAAAGCCTCAATTTGGCAACCCTAAACCAAGAGTTTTTAGACTTGAAGAAGATGAAGCTCTTATAAATAGATTAGGTTTTAACAATTCTGGTTCAGAACAAATTAGTCAGACAATTAAGGAAAATAATAAAAAGGGTTTTTTAGGAATAAATATTGGACCAAATAAAGACTCCAAAGATAGAATTGAGGATTATTTAATTTGTTTTCGTAAATTTTATAATCTAGCTGATTATATAACTATAAACATCTCCTCACCAAATACAGAAAATTTAAGAGACTTTCATAACCAGGATGAATTAAATTTATTGATTGATAAGCTAAAAAATGAAAAAAAAGAATTGAATTCAAACATTCCATTAGCAATAAAAGTTTCACCTGATCTTAATGACGATCAAATTAATGAAGTATCCAAGATCATTATGGAACAAGAAATTGGAATTATTATTGTTTCCAATACCACAGATAAGAATAGAGAAAATTTAAAAAATATAAATAAATTAGAAAAGGGTGGACTGTCAGGTAAACCAATTGAAAAGATTTCAAACGAGGCAATTTCTAAATTTTATAAAATACTAAAAGATAAAACAAAAATAATAGGAGTGGGTGGTGTTAGTAATGGACAAGATGCTTTTGAAAAAATCATTTCTGGTGCAACACTCGTTCAATTATATACTGGAATGGTTTTCAGAGGTCCTCGTATAGCCTCAAAAATAAGTGAAGAATTAATTGATTTATTAAAAAATAAGGGGTTTAAAAATGTTTCAGAGGCTATTGGAACAAAAAATTAATCTTGACGCGATAAGATTCAGATCCTATACAGGCTCATAATTTATGTCTAAAAAATGTGAACTTACTGGAAAAATCCCACTTAAGGGTCATAACGTTAGTCATGCTAACAATAAAACTAAAAGAAGATTTCTTCCGAATCTAAAAAAAGTTAAGTTTAAAAGTGAACTACTTAAGAGAAGTTTAAGATTAACAGTCTCAAATGCTGGGGTTAGATCAGTAGATAAAAAAGGCAGTTTTGATCAATTTCTTATTTCAGCCAAGTCTAGAGATTTATCATTAAGACTGAAAAAATTAAAAAAATCTTTAGTCAGCAAATCTGCATAATGAATAAGGTATTTTTAACACTCTCATTTTTAATGGGATTGGTTGTACTATCATCTAATTATTTAGTTCAATTTCCAATTCAATATTATGGTCTACAAGAAATTCTTACATATGGAGCATTCAGTTATCCAATAGCATTTTTAATAACTGATCTAGCAAATAGATCTTTTGGTAAATTAGTTGCTAGAAAAATTGTATATATAGGATTCACTATAGGTATTTTGTTTACACTAATTTTCTCAACAAATTTTGCCGATTTAATCTCAGTAAGAATAGCAATTGGTTCAGGAACAGCATTTATTATTGCTCAATTACTGGATGTACAAATATTTGATCAATTAAGAAAAAAAAAGTGGTTTATCGCGCCTCTCGTGTCTTCATTAATTGGTTCCACAGTTGACACATTCTTATTCTTTTCAATTTCATTTTATGGAACAGGAATACCTTGGGTGACACTTTCTTTAGGAGATTTAGCAGTAAAGATTTTTGTTGCTTTAGTAATGTTGATACCTTTTAGATTATTATTAGGTACTTTAAAAGCTGCTTAATTCAAATTTTTGGCTCTTGTTGTGTCATGCAATGAATGGCTCCAAAACCCCAAATTAAATCACTACAATCAATGGCAATAACTTTTCTGTCTATAAAAAATCTTCTAAAAATTTTTAAAACTTTTTTGTCTTCTTTCACATTAAATACTGGAACCAAGACTGTTTTATTGCTTATGAAAAAATTTAAATAGCTCGCCGGAACACGAGTTTTTTCTATTACAACTGGACTAGGCATAGGAACCTTAATAATTTTAAATTTTTTTCCATTTTCATCAGAACTATTATGTAATATTTTTAAATTTTCTTTAAGAGCTTTATAATTTTTATCTGATCTATTTTTTTCTACAGCTATCATTATTGTTCTTTTTGAGACAAATCTTGCGATATCATCGATATGACCATGTGTATCGTCTCCTACAATTCCTTTATTAAGCCAAATAAAGTTTTTTGCATTCAAATATTTTGAAAACAGATTTTCGTAGTCAATTTTTTTGAAGCCTTTATTTCTCTCTTGTTTACTACTCAATAAGCACTCTCTTGTTAATAATATGGAGCCCGATCCATTATTATCAAATGCGCCTCCTTCCATTACTACTCTTTCAAATTTTTTTGAATTTACTTTTTTTGGTAAAATACTTTCAATATTTAAGTACCTACTAATATAATTATTAATTTTGTTATCGTTTCTAAAATTTTTATATTTTGACCAGGCATTAAATTTAAAATTAAGCATAGTCTTTTTCTTATTATTTTTATTGACTAAAAATATTGGTCCAGAATCTCGTAACCAAAGTCTGTCTGTTTTAAGTTTATGAAATTTAATATTAGATATATTGCAACCTATTTTTTTTAAATATATTTTTGTGGTATAAATACTTTTGGTATTATTGACTAATAAATCTATTCTCTGATATTTTGTTAAATATTTTATTATTTTTCCAACTACATTTGGAATTTTTTCAAATAATCCAGGCCAATCATTTTTATTATGAGGCCACGACATCCAAACTGATTTTTGAGGCTCCCATTCTGCTGGCATTCTGAGTTCACTTATTTTTTTATTCATCATCTGGATTTTTGAGAATATCTTTGTAAAATTCAGTTCTTCTATCTCTAAAAAAAGGCCAGTGCTGTCTAGCGGTATCTATTTTTTTATAATCTATCTCACAAACTAAAATATCTTCTTTTTTATTTCCTGCTTTTGCAATTATTTTACCACTAGGATCTATCACCATTGAATTACCCCAAAATTCAATTTTTTTCTTACCTTTCCTTTCTATCCCGACTCTATTTATAGCAGCCACATAAGTTCCATTCGCAATAGCATGAGATTTTTGCATTGTGATCCAAGAATCTAATTGAGATTTTCCAAACTTTCTTTTTTCTTTTGGATGCCATCCAATAGCAGTAGGATAAAAAATAATTTGAGCTCCTTTTAAAGCTGTTAGTCTGGCTGCTTCTGGAAACCATTGATCCCAACATATAAGAGGACCTATCTTTCCAAATTTTGTCTTAACACTTTTAAATCCAAGGTCTCCAGGACTAAAATAAAATTTTTCATAATACCCCGGGTCATCAGGTATGTGCATCTTACGATATTTAGACAAAATATTACCATTCTCATTTATAATGATACTAGTGTTATGATAAAACCCAGATGTCTTTTTTTCAAACATCGTAATATTCAATACAACACCGAGCTCATTTGCTAATTCACAAAATATTTTAGAAATTTTTCCTGGAATTTTTTCTGCTAATTTAAAGTTTGAATGACTTTCTGTTTGGCAAAAATAATTTGTCAAAAATAGTTCTGGAAGACAAATTATCTTAGCCTTTTTTTTTGCTGCTTTTTTAATATTTTTTATAGCTAAATCAATATTAGATTGAATTGTACCTAAAGATTTACTTTGTATTAAACCGATTTTGGTTTTTTTGATCATTAATCAAAATATCTTGGAAAAATTTTTTCTCTCTCTATTTTTCCATTCTCCTTTATGATAAGCGTCACTTGCTATTAAGGGTAATACACTTGTTGCTTCTGCAAAAACCATTTGCTCTTTGGTAATATCTACTTTGCCCCATGAACTTGCTTCTTTTAATGTTGAGCTACTGCATGCTCCATCTCTAGAATCAGCAACTGTTATTTGAATAGCATATTTATGCATATCTACATTTTTACCTAAAAGTTCAGCACATATGACAGTGTCCTGAATAAAATTTTTTGGCACACCTCCACCAATCATAAAAAGTCCTGACCCTTTAGATTTTATTTTAATTTCAGTTAATTCTCTAAACTCTCGTATTGAGTCAATAGTAATATGATTTTTTGGGTTTCTTTCTTGGTGCATCACAAGTCCAAATCCAGCACTTGAGTCAGTAAACGCAGGACAGAAAATTGGAACATTATTGTCATACGCAACTTCTATTAACGAATCTTTCTTTTTTGCATTACTTTTAAGATATTTTCCAATCTCTTTTATAAATTCTCTTGATGTATAACTTTTGGGCTCCAATTGATCTGCAATTTCTCCGATGGTTTTATCGCACATCTGAAGCTCTTCCTCATCAATATAAGTATCATATATTCTATCAACATAGTTATTTCTTAACTCTATATCATCTTGATGCTGGGACCCCTGATAATGTTTAAAGCCTAAAGCCTCAAAGAAATCCATATCAATAATTGAAGCCCCAGTAGCTACTATTGCATCAACCATATTATATTTGACTAAATCTCTATAAATATGCATACATCCCGCTGCAGAAGTTGATCCTGCAAGTGTTAAAAAGATTGTACAATCTTTATCTTTTATCATTTCATTATAAATATTTGCAGCATTTGCTGTCTCTCTTGAAACGAAAGACATTTTTTCCATTGAGGAGACAATTTTTCGAGCATCAAAAGAAGTTATATCTATATGCTCTACTTCTTTACTCAGTAAATCACTCTTTCTATTACTTGATTGGTTTTTTTTATCTGACATTAAGCAACAAGAAACTCTTTATTTGCCTCTTTGTCATACATAGTCATTATAGGATTATCCTCAACTTCATAAATTTCATCAGAATAAAATCCGTTAAAGTTGGTTCTAAAAGTAAGTCCATACGCTCCCAATTGTCCAAGCTCTATATAATCATTTTCTTTTATATTGTTAGGTAAGATAAAAGGTCCTTTCATATAATCCATGCTATCACATGTTGGGCCATAGAAATCAAATGATGTTAATTTTTTTGAAATAACTCTACCGTCAGTTATCATTTTTGAAGGGTATACAATATTTGGAACACCAGCATCAAATAAAGTTCCATATGTTCCATCATTTATATAAAGTTTTTGTTTTTTTCTTAAATCTACTCTAACTATTGTTGAACCACTTTCTGCAACAATTGCTCTACCAGGCTCACATATAATTTCTGGAACTTTTTCTATTTTTAAATTTTCTAGACTTTTTTTGATTTCATTGAAGTAGTTATCTAAGGATTGAGGTATTAAATCTGGGTAAATAGTTGGAAAGCCTCCCCCAACATTAATTACATCTGGTGTTATTTTTGTTTTTTTTATAATAGTTCCAATTTCAAATATTCCTTTAGAATATGAAATTGGATGCATACACTGTGAGCCAACATGAAAACTTAGCCCAATCTTTTTTGCGTATTGTTTAGTTAATCGTAGAAGTCCTACAGCTTCATTATTAATCGCTCCGAATTTTTTTGATAAATCTATCTCTGCATGTTCATTAGACACAGAAACTCTCACAAATAAATTTAAGTCTTTTGCATGATTCGTGCTTTCAAGAATTTTTATTAATTCATCTTTAGTATCTAAAGAAAACGTTTTTACGTTATATTTAAAATATGCATCTTTTATATTTTCTCTGCTCTTTACGGTGTGCATATAGGAGCAATCAGCTTTTGGACTTAATTTTCTAATTGTTTCTATCTCCTTAATAGAGGCTACGTCAAAACTATTTATTCCACTCTCAAGGATAGTTTTTAAAACTATTGGATGAGGATTTGTTTTTAAAGCATAAAGAACTTTGCCTGGAAAGTTTTTCTGAAAGTATTTAGAGGCCAACTTTATTGACTCTTTTCTAATACAATAAACAGGTTTTGTTGGTCTCAGCTGATTAATTAACATTTCAACTGACTTAAATTTTTGCATGTCTGCACCTCTAAAAAAAATTTACAAAAAAAACCTGCATATCTAGTATGCAAGTTTCATAAATGCAGCATTTATGCGATAAAATTATTAATGTAAAGTAAATAATGCTATTGAAATATTTAATTTAATTTCCATATATGGTCCATGATAAACCAACCAACGCTTCAAAAACTAAGTGATTTTGAGGATAAATCACTTCTTATTGTCGACGACGATAATCCATTCAGACAGAGATTAGCCAGAGCTATGGAAAAAAAAGGCTTTACTGTAACACAAGCTGAAAGTGTAAAAGTTGGAATAGAGACGGTTAAATCTCAAAGTCCAGCATTTGCCGTTGTGGATCTTAGATTAAACGATGGAAATGGACTGGAGGTTGTAAAGGAAATTCAAAAAGTAAATATAAAGAGTCGAATCATAATGTTAACTGGTTATGGAAACATTCCAACAGCAGTTGCAGCCATAAAAGAGGGAGCAATAGATTATATAGCGAAACCAGCAGATGCTGATGACGTTGAAAAGGCACTTTTAGCAGATCCAAATCAAAAACCAGCTCCACCTGAAAACCCCATGTCTGCAGACAGAGTTAAATGGGAGCACATACACAGGGTATTTGAATTATGTAATAGAAATGTCTCTGAGACGGCAAGAAGACTAAAAATGCACAGAAGAACACTTCAAAGAATTCTATCTAAAAGATCCCCTAGATAATCAACTTTTAGTAAGTCTTAAAAAAACATCTTCAAGATCTCCATCATCAGTTGAAATATCTTGGATTAATACACCTTGTTTTTTAATTTCTGCAATAATTTTATCAATGCTTAATTTACTTTTCTCATAAGACAAAACTAATTTTTTTTCTTCATTTGAGATTATTTTTAAAGACTCAAATGCACCATCTTTGATGTTAGTTTTTTTATCTAAAATAAAACAAACAATTTTAGTCTGAATTCTTTCTAAAAGATTTTTTGTTGTATCCAAAGCAACTAAATTTCCTTCACTTAAAATACCTATCCTATCACACATTTTTTCTGCCTCTTCAAGATAATGAGTAGTAAGTATTGTTGTGACACCTCTTTTATTGAGTGATCTAACATTTTCCCATAATGTTGATCTAAGCTCAACATCGACACCTGCTGTAGGTTCATCTAATATTATTATTGGAGGTTGGTGAACCATTGCTTTAGCTACTAATAACCTTCTTTTCATACCTCCTGATAAACTTCTAGCATAACTATCAGCTTGATCCTCTAATGACACAAGTTTTAATATTGTGTCAGTAATTCTATCTTTTGTTTTAATTCCATACAGCCCTGCTTGAAGTTCTAAAAGTTTTCTTGGACTAAAAAATGGATCAAAATTTACTTCTTGTGGAACAATTCCAATAGAAGCTTTTACTTGTCTTGGATTTTTATCTAAATTAAATCCCCAAACATTTACTTCACCGTCAGTTTTAATTACTGACCCACCTAAAATATTTATAAATGTGCTCTTTCCAGCTCCATTAGGTCCCAATAACCCAAAAATTTCACCTTCTTTCACCTCTAAGTTTAAGTTATTTATTGCTTTTGTTTGTTTAGAGCCGTTTTTTGAATAAACTTTGTTTAGGTTTTTAACAGTTAAAACGTTTTTTTTATTCATAAGAGGGCATACATTTATTACATTTGAAGAAATTAAGATATCATTACATTATGGAGAAAATAAAAAAAAGTGACCATTTTTACCTAATTGATGGCTCAGGTTACATTTTTAGAGCGTATTACGCTTTACCACCCTTGACTAGAAAAAGTGATGGATTGCCAGTTGGTGCAGTAAGTGGATTTTGCAACATGCTCTTTAAATTACTGGAAGACAGTAAATCAAATGATAACTTAGAAAAACCTACACACTTTGCAGTAATATTTGATTCAGCAAGAAAAAACTTTAGAAATGAAATTTACTCTGAATATAAAGGAAATAGATCTGATGCTCCTGATGATTTGATCCCTCAGTTTGAATATATAAGAAAATCTGTAAAAGCATTTAATTTACCTTCAATTGAATTAATAAATTATGAAGCTGACGATTTGATTGCGACCTATGTGGAGAAAATTTTAGATTTAGGTGCAAAAGTGACCATCGTTTCGTCAGACAAAGATTTGATGCAGCTATATAAAAAAGGTGTCAGAATTTATGATCCTATGAAGAATAAATTTATAAATAAAGATGATGTTTTAAATAAATTTGGGGTTGCTGCAGATAAAGTAATAGATGTTCAATCATTAGCTGGTGATAGTACAGATAATGTACCTGGTGTGCCAGGTATTGGAGTAAAAACAGCAGCTGAATTAATTAATGAATATGGAACTTTAGAAAATCTATTAAAAAATGCATCAAAAATAAAACAAAATAAAAGAAGGGAGACCCTAATCAATAATAAGGAAGACGCAATTATTAGTAAAAAATTAGTAACATTAAAAAAAGATGTGCCAGTAAAAAATAAAATTGAGGAATTTATATTAAAAAATGTTGATAAAGATAAACTCTATTCTTTTCTTAGAGAAATGGAATTTAATAGGTTGTTAAGTTCCGCTATTTCAAAATATGGAGGTAAAAATGATCAGGAAAATAAAAATATTGAAAAAAACTTAGAAAATTTATCAGAAATTAATAAAAGCAACTATCAATTAATAAAGCATGAGAGAGAAATAAAGGATTGGATGAGACAATCTGAAGAAATTGGTGAATTTGCAATAGATACTGAAACAACCTCTTTAGATCCTCACACAGCAAAATTAGTAGGTATTTCAATATCAAACAGAATTGGAAAAGCCTGCTATATACCACTTAATCATGTTAATGGAGATAATCTTGATGAAAAAAAAGTTTTAAGCATTTTAAAGAAATATTTAGAGGATGGGAGTATCAAAAAGATAGGTCAAAACATTAAGTTTGACTTCATTGTTTTTTATCATCGTGGAATAACCTTAGATTCTATGGAAGATACTATGCTTATGTCTTACACATTAGATGCTGGAAAAAATAGACATAACATGGATACTCTTTCAGAAATTCATCTTGGTCATAAAACTATCAAATATAAAGATTTGGTTGGAACTGGTAAAAAACAACTCAACTTTTCTGAAGTTGATATAGCGCAAGCTAAAGATTATGCGGCAGAGGACTCAGATATAACATTTCGATTATACAAAATTTTTTTAAAATCTTTAAAAGCGGAAAAATTATTAAATATTTATGAGTTATTTGAAAAGCCTCTTATTAAAATACTTGCAGATATGGAGATAAAGGGAATTAGACTTGATAAATCTTCGCTTAGCAAATTGTCTTCAAAATTTTCATCTAAAATTGAAAAATTAGAAAAGGCAATTTTTAAAATATCAAAAAAAAAATTCAATATAGGTTCAACCAAACAACTTGGTGAAATTATGTATAATGATTTAAAAATTGCAGCACTTAAAAAAACAAAAAAAGGTAGCTTTGCTACTAGTGCATCTGTTTTAGAAGATTTAGCTTTTAAAGGTTATGAGTTTCCTAAACTAATCTTAGAATGGAGACAAATAAGTAAGCTTAAAAATACTTATTCGGATGCATTACCAGAGCATATAAATAAAAAAACTAATAGAGTGCATACATCATTTTTGCTAGCAGCAACCTCTACAGGTAGGCTGGCTTCTAGTGATCCAAATTTACAAAATATTCCAATAAAATCAGATGATGGCAAGGATATTAGAAAAGCTTTTGTATCAGAAAAAAACAATAAATTAATTTCTGCAGACTACAATCAAGTTGAGATGAGAATATTGGCTGACCTAGCAGATGTAAAGCAACTTAAAAAAGCATTTATAAATAATGAAGATATACACACTCTAACTGCAAGTCAGGTTTTTGGAAAAGAAATTAATAAAATTGACTCTGAAACAAGAAGAAAAGCAAAAGCAATTAATTTTGGTATTATTTATGGCATATCACAATACGGCTTAGCAAAACAAATCAATGTTTCGAATAATGAAGCAGAGGAATTTTTAAATTCATATTTTAAAAAGTTTCCGGAGATTAAAGATTATATGAAAACAACAATAAATTTTTGTAGAAAAAGTGGATATGTAAGTAATATTTTTGGAAGAAAAACTCATCTGACTGGAATTAATGATAAAAACTTTAATGTTAGAAATTTCCAAGAAAGGGCAGCGATAAATGCTCCAATTCAAGGTTCAGCCTCAGAAATAATGAGATTAGCTATGATAAGAATAAATAAAGAAATATCTAATAATAAAAATAATAGTCTTAAAATGTTATTACAAATCCATGATGAATTAATTTTTGAAGAAAGATCAATAGAAATAAAAAAAAGTACTAAATTAATAAGGGATTTAATGTTGAGTGTTAAGGATAGTGAACTTCATTCATTTTCAATACCACTTTTGGTGGATGTGAATATTGGAGAAAATTGGGGCGAACTCCATTAGCAAACAAACAATTGCCCTATTCTGAACAATTTAGTATTTTTAATCTAAATTATGTCTCAAACAATTGCTTTAGTAGATGATGATCGAAACCTCTTAACTTCAGTCCAAATGGCCTTAGAGGAAGAGGGTTTTAAAGTACAAACTTATATTGATGGTGAAAATGCACTTGTTGGACTAACAAGAACACCTCCTGATCTTGCAGTCATAGATATAAAAATGCCAAGAATGGATGGGGAAGAACTCTTGAGAAAACTTAGAAAAAAAACTTCAATGCCAGTTATATTTTTAACTTCTAAAGACCAAGTGACTGATGAAGTTAGTGGGTTGAAACTAGGTGCAGATGATTTTGTTGGTAAAACCGGTGGATTCTCAACTAAAGTTTTAGTTGAGAGGATCAAAGTCCAATTAAGAAAAAAAGATAAGGATACTAACATTGAGGAAAATAAAAATGTTATTTCTCAAGGTAAATTAAAATTGGATCCAGCACAGCTTGAATGTGAGTGGGATGGAAAGCAATTACCAGATAAACTAACTACAACCGAATTTAAAATAGTTGAGGAGCTTGCAAAGAGACCAGGAATGATAAAGGAGAGAGCTTTATTAATGGATGTTGCTTACCGAGAAGATACCGACATAGAGGATAGAACAATTGATAGTCACGTGAAAAGGATAAGAAAAAAATTTAAAAAGGTAGATAGTGATTTTTCAGCAATTGAAACAAGATACGGAAGTGGATATAGATGGAATGTTAAATAATTGTCATGGGAAGATTATTAAAAAATTTATCCATATTACAAAAATTTTTATTTATTAATTTAGTAGTATTTATTATTCTAGGTATTTTTACCTTTATTTATCTTGGAACAATTCAAAAAGATTTAATTTCAGAAAAAGAAAAAAGTCACATAGAAATTATTAATCAAACAATTTTTAATTTAGATAAATCAGATATTAAATTTACACGAAATGGTATTAACGAATTCCTTTTTTCCAAAAAATCAAGATTTCCTTATTTTGAGAAATTAGACAGAGTAATGTTTTTTGATGAAAAATTAAATTTAGTGGGAGATACAAGATCAATACCCTCCTCAGAAATGATTATCGAAGATTTATTAGAAAATACAGACAACAAAAAAAATATTTCAAAAAATACTAAAAATATTACCACAGTATTTGATGAGGATATTATGGATTATGATATTTCTAATTCAGAAATTTCTATTACAAAAGTTAAAGAGATAGATGGACAGCACTTTGTATATACCATTCAAAATGTAAAATATAAAAAAACGAATGGTTTTATTATTATTTCTGAAAATGCTGACAATATAGTTCAAAAAATTGCTGAGAGAGAAAATTTTATAATAAGAACAGCCATAGCTGTTTTTCTAGTTATTTTAATATTTTCTTATGTTTTGAATAGGTATTTTCTTAAACCAATTAAAAATTTAGTTTCTTATACAAAAATTATTAAGAATAAAAGCAAAGAGAAAGCAGATATTGAAAGTGTAAAAAAAAGGAATGATGAATTAGGTATTCTCTCAAAATCACTAGATGAAATGACAAATGAATTGAATAAAAGAATTACAGCAGCTGAAAACTATTCAACTGATTTACTTCATGAAATAAGAAACCCATTAGCGTCTCTTAAAAGTGCCTCAGAAGTTATTTCTGATACTGATGATAAAGAAAAAAGAAATAAATTGATTAATATTGTTTCGCACGATGTAGAAAGAATAGAGAGGCTTATTACTGATTATTCTCAAATGTTGAAAGATGAAGTTGTAATTTCAACGGAAAAAATGCAGAAAATAAATATAAAAGATATAGCAAGTTCAGTTGTTGATGATTTTAATAATATTTATAACTCAAAGAAAAAAATAAATATAAAATTAAAATCTAATGGGTCAGAACAATATTTCATTTATGGAATTAATAATAGGATTGAACAAATAATTGCAAATTTATTAGAAAACTCAATATCATTTAGTAGCCCAAATCAAGAAATAGTAGTTAATGTGTTTATCAATAAGGATGGAAAACCTACAATTGCAGTAATTGACGAAGGTACTGGGTTTGTAGAGAAAGATACAAATAAAATATTCAACAGATTTTACAGTAATAGACCCAAAAATTTTGGTGAACATTCTGGATTAGGTCTAAATATAGTGAAAAACTTGGTAGAATTACATAATGGACAAATAAAAGCCGAAAATAACGTAAACAAAGGTGCAAAAGTTGAGATTATTTTCCCGGCGACCCAATGAAAAGTTGATTATTATAAATAAAGTTGTTACAAGCCGATGCTTATGACAGATTATAAAGTAAAAGATATTAATGAAGCAGAATTTGGAAGAAAAGAGATTTCATTAGCAGAAACGGAAATGCCAGGCTTAATGGCATTGAGGAAAGAATATAAGGGAAAACATCCGTTAAAAGGTGCAAGAATTTTAGGTTGTCTACACATGACAATCCAAACAGCAGTTTTAATTGAAACTTTAGTTGATCTTGGCGCTGAAGTCAGATGGTCTTCATGTAATATTTTTTCTACTCAAGACCACGCAGCTGCTGCAATCGCAAAAGCTGGCATTCCAGTTTTTGCATGGAAAGGTGAAACAGAAGAAGAATATTGGTGGTGCGTAAGACAAACAATCGAAGGTAAAAAAGATTGGAAACCAAATATGATTTTAGATGATGGTGGAGATCTTACTGCGCTTATGCACAAAGATTATAAAGATTTGATGAAGGATATTAAAGGTTTGAGTGAAGAAACTACTACAGGAGTATTGGCTCTAAAAAAAATGGAAGAACAAGGTACACTTTTAGTACCTGCTATAAATGTAAATGATTCAGTTACAAAATCAAAATTTGATAATCTATATGGATGTAGAGAGAGCTTAGTCGATGGAATAAAAAGAGCTACAGATGTAATGATGTCAGGAAAAGTTGCTATCGTTGCAGGATTTGGAGATGTAGGAAAGGGTAGTGCGGCATCTTTGAGACAAAGTGGTGCAAGGGTAATGGTAACCGAAACTGATCCGATTTGTGCCCTACAAGCTGCAATGGAAGGTTATGAAGTTGTTTTAATGGATGAGATGATAGGTCAAGCAGATATTGTTGTAACAGCAACTGGAAACAAAGATATTGTAACAGCAGACCATATGAGAGCGATGAAAGATAGGTCTATACTCTGTAACATTGGACACTTTGATAATGAAATTCAAGTTGATGCATTAAAAAATTATAAATGGGATGAAATCAAACCACAAGTTCACGAAATTACATTTCCAGATAACAAAAGACTTATTTTGTTAGCTGAGGGACGACTTGTAAATTTAGGGTGTGCAACTGGACACCCAAGTTTTGTCATGAGTGCTTCATTTACAAATCAAGTTACAGCCCAAATAGAACTATGGAACAACTCAGATAACTATGAGAATAAAGTATACGTACTTCCTAAACATTTAGACGAAAAAGTCGCTAGATTACATTTAGAAAAAGTTGGAGCTAAATTAACTCCTTTATCTAAGGATCAAGCCGATTACATAAGTGTTAAAACTGAGGGACCATACAAGCCAGATGCTTACCGCTACTAAAGGTGGCAAAATTAACATCTCAGAGGAAAAAGATACCAAATCTGTAGCAGAGAAATTTTCAAAATTAATTAAACAGGGTGATTTCATACTATTGAGTGGAAACTTAGGTGTTGGAAAAACAACTTTTATTAAATACATAATCAATAGTCTTCAAAAGGCAAATAAACAAAAAATATCAGAGGTAACAAGTCCGACATTTAGTGTTACCAATGAATATCAAATTAAAAAAAAATTAATCAAACACTACGATCTTTACAGAATTAAAAATAAAAAAGAATTAAACAATTTAGGTATTCAAGAAAATTTAAAAAACCAAATTACTTTTGTTGAATGGCCAGAAATAGTAAAAAAAATTAAAGTTGAAAATAGTATAAATCTAATATTTGAATATAAAAAAAATTACACTGAGCGTTATCTCTCTATTATTTCAAAAGATAAAAAAATATTAAATGAAATTAAGTAAATTAAAAAAATTATCAGGGGATGCATCATTTAGAAATTTTTACAGAGGTAAAAATAGTATATATGTTTATTGTACAAAAAATAAAAGAAGTAATTTACTATATTACGATGCTATCAACAAAATATTAATTAAAAAAAAAGTGATAGCTCCTTCATTAATATCTCAAAATTATGCAAAAAATTATTTGGAAATAGAAGATTTCGGTGATTTAACAGTTTTTAAAAAATTTAAAAAAAAATCAACTAATAAAAAATTTTATTATAAAAAAATTTTAGACTTATTATTAAAACTAAAAAAAATAAAAATTAAAAATCAAAAAACATTTTTGAAAACAAATTATAAAATTCCAAATTATTCCTCAAAAATGTTATTAGACGAGGCAAATTTATTTATAGACTGGTACTTACCCAAATATTATAAAAAAAAAAATATTACAAATATAAAAAAAAAATTTAAATTAATCTTTATAAATTTATTGGAAAACATTGCTTATAAAGAAAAAGTTTTTGTACATAGAGACTTTCACATATCGAATATAATGATAACACCTAATGGTCTAGGATTAATAGATAATCAGGATGCTGTATATGGTCATATTGCATATGACCTAGCATCTCTAATTGATGATGTGAGATTTAGATCAAACATTAAAATTAAAAATTATATTTTTAATGAATTCATTAATAAAAACAAAGACCTTAATTTTAAAAAGTTTAAACAAGACTTTGAAATACTTTCAGTGCTTAGAAATTTTAAAATAATCGGTATATTTACCCGATTGTCAGTTAGAGATAAAAAACATAAATATCTCAAACTTATTCCTTATGCTTGGCAAATGATTAATAATAGAT
The DNA here is from genome assembly GCA_902551985.1 of uncultured Pelagibacteraceae bacterium. GTDB lineage: Bacteria > Pseudomonadota > Alphaproteobacteria > Pelagibacterales > Pelagibacteraceae > Pelagibacter. The sequence continues at coordinate 98,260 of CACDFI010000006.1, forward strand.
CTGTTAATAACCCAATATTTGATGACTTAAATAACCTTCTAAGCAAATATTTTCACAAAAAATTTGAGCATTAATATGAGAATAAAAACAGGTATAATACTTTGTGCTGGCTTTGGAAAAAGAGTTCAACCTATTACAGATACTTTGCCTAAACCTCTAATTATTTACAAGGATAAAACATTATTAGAAAATACTATTAATTTTTTAATTAAGTTAAAAATTGACAAAATTAGAATCAATGTTTTTTATTTAAAAGAGCAAATTATAAACTTTATTGAAAATAAAAAATTCTCAGTAAACATAGAAATTATAGATGATGGTGAAACAATTTTAGGGACTGGAGGTGGTATACTGAACCTAGTTAAAAAATCTGAAGAACAGGATGTGTTAGTTATTAATCCAGATACAATTTGGGATAATAGCTATATAAGCTCAATAAATAAGATGGAGAAAATTTATTTTGAAAAAAAAATTAAAAATATTCTATTAATTGTAAATAATTCCTATTGTTTCGATAAAAGATTTAACGGAGATTTTGAAATTAGAAACAATATTTTATTAAAAGAAAAAATAAATAATTTTAAATATACTGGGTGTCAAATTTTTAATCGAGAATTAATTTTACATAAACAATTAAATTATTTTCCTATATCCGAAATATGGGATACCCTTTTAAGGGAGAGTAAACTTTACGGTTATGAACATATTGGTGAATTTAAACACCTCACTGATTATGAAATATATGAAAAATTATTTAGTTAGAAAACCAAAAGATCCTTTGCTCTATCTTTATCTAAGTACCTAGCATTTTTAATTTTTTTGTTTTCAGTTTCTATAATCAAAGGATTACCCGTTGGTATTTCTAGACTTGAAATTTTATTGTTATCTAAATCAAATAGATATTTACATAATGATCTGATTGAATTTCCATGAGCAGATATAATTATATTTTTGTCTAGTTTTGGTTCAATATTGTTTTTATAAAAAGGTATCACCCTTTCGTAAGTATTTTTTAATGATTCAGTATCAGGGATCTTATCTCTTGGAACATCTTTGTATACATCAATATTTAATGGATGATATGGACTTGTTTTTTTTAGCGCTTCCGGAGGATTGTCCCAAGATCTTCTGAAAGTATGTATTTTTTCTTCACCATAAAGCTTTTTCATCTCATCTTTGTTTAAACCTGTTAAAGCTCCATAATGTCTCTCATTTAACTCCCAGGCATTTACAACTTCTTGATTTTTAATTCTCATAGTATTTAAAATTAAGTTCAAAGTTTCTATGGATCTAGTTTGTAGAGAAGTGTAAAAATATGATAACGTTAAGCCTAATTCTTTAATTAATTCTCCTGCTTTACAAGCTTCAAGTTTTCCCGTGGGTGCTAACTTAACATCTACCCATCCAGTAAAACGATTTTCTAAATTCCATTCGCTTTGTCCATGTCTTACAAGTATTAAGTGACTCATATAAAGAATTTAAATATATAGATTATTAATGAAACTAATAAAATCATTATTTTATTTATCTAATATAGTAATAATAATATTTTATGTTTATCCAGGTAGCATACTTGGATGTTTTTTTTATAAGGATTGTCAAACTCAACCACAATTAACCAGAGACTTTATAATATTTTCATCAAATCACGTCTACGTATTTATAACTCTATCTTTTTTAGGATTTTTATCATTCAGAAATAATATAAGAAACATTTTTGTTTATCTTTTAACTTTATCAACATTTCTTGAAATAATGCATCTAGTAATTCCAAATAGAGGCTTCGAAATGGCAGATTTACTTGGAAATATATTTGGTGTTATAATAACATATCTTGTTTTAAAAACATTTTACTTAAGGAAATCATAATGGACTCATTTGAAGATAGAAAAAAAAGTTTTGAAAAAAAATTTGCTCATGATCAAGAGCTTCAATTTAAAGTTAGCGCTAGAAGGAATAAATACATAGGAGAATGGGTATCCCAACTACTTAATTACAATTCAGATCAAGAAAAAGAATATATTCAATCAGTAATCAAAGCTGATTTTGCTGAGGCAGGAGATCAGGACGTTTTTAGAAAAATCAAAGAAGATTTAAAAGAAAAAAATGTGTCAGATGAAGAATTAAGAAAAAAGATGGATGACCTTAATGAAAAAGCTAAAACTGATTTTAGTTAGTTTTTTTTTCATTCTTTATAATTTAAATAATTCATTTTCATTAAATAACGATTTTAAAATAATTTCTGGAAAACCAGTTGTAATAGATGGCGATACAATTAAAATTAATGGTAAAAAAATTCGTTTTAGTGGAATTGATGCTCCAGAAAGTTATTTTTTTGGAAAAAAACAGAAATGCATTTTTAATAAAGTTGATTTTTTTTGTGGAAAATTATCAAAAGATAAATTAGAAAAAAAAATAGGAAAACAATCTATTGATTGTAAAATTAAAAAAAATAAAGATCAATTTAATAGATTAATAGGAGAGTGTTTTTTAGGTAAAGAAAGTCTGTCTGTTTTTATGGTCAAGAATGGCTATGCATTTGATTATCCGAAATATTCTAAAGGAAAATTTAGTGCATACGAAAAATATGCAAAAAATCTTTCTTTGGGGTTATGGCAAATGGAATTCGAATATCCTTGGATATGGAGAAAAAAAAATAGATAATAAATGAGTGATTCGTAATAATAAATTATTTTTATTTTTAATTCTAATTTTGATTTCTGCATGCTCTTCTATACCTAAAAATACAGCTGATGGTTGTTCAATTTTTTCAGAGAGATATCTTTGGTATAAACATGCAAAAAAAACAGAGGAAAAATGGGGGACACCCATTTATTTTCAACTTGCAATAATTAAAATGGAGTCTGATTTTGATTGGTTGGCTAAACCACCCAGACAAAAATTATTTAAAGTGATACCCTATAAAAGACTTTCTAGTTCATTCGGCTACTCTCAAGCAATCAAAGGTACATGGAAACAGTATAAAGAGGAGACAGGAAATAAATATGCTACACGAACAAGGTTTAAGGATAGTGTTGATTTTATTGGTTGGTACACAAATAAAACAGAAAAAATACTTAATATTCCAAAAAACGATACTTTTAGGCAATATGTTGCCTATCATGAAGGATGGGGAAATTATAAAAATTACAAAAATAAACAAAAAATTATTTCATTAGCAAAAAAAGTTGAAAAACAGTCTCAGAAGTACAAAAATCAATTGAATAGCTGTAAAAATTCACTGACTACCAGAAAATATATTTTATTTTAATTTAGTTGTTTTTTAAGTTCTATATCAACAGCATCAATTCTCTTTGTATTTTTGGCAAGAGTTAAATACATTGTAGGGGTAACATATAAAGTAAAGAATGTAGAAATTATCATTCCACCAAGTATTGTTGCTCCTACTGCAAGCCTAGAACCTTCGCCTGCCCCTGGTCCAATATTACCAATAACTAATGGCAACATTGCTATCATAGTGCTTAATGACGTCATAATTATTGGTCTAAATCTCAAACTACATGCTTCTTTTACAGCTTTCTCGATATCTTTACCTTTGGTTCTTAATTGATTAGCATAATCAACTATAAGAATACTATTCTTTGTTGAAATTCCTATAAGGATTACAAGTGCAATTTGTGAGAAAATATTTATCGATGAATTTAAAAATAATATGAATACTAAACCACCAAATACTGCAAGTGGTACAGTTAAAATAATTATAAATGGATGAATAAAAGAATTAAAAGTTGCAGACATAACTAAGTAAGCTGTCAATAAAGCTAGGGCAAAAATAATATAGAGTTCATTGCTTGTTTCTTTTAATTCCTCTGATTTACCTTTCCAAGTAATTTGTTTATCAGGTGCAACTTTAGTCATTGTCTCTTCAAGATATTTGATTGCCTCAGCCAGAGTATATCCTTCACTAATGTTTGCAGATATGGTTACCGCTCTTTGTCTGTTATACCTTGATAATTTACTTGCTGTTCCTTTTTCACTAAATTCTACTAAGTTTGAAAGGGAAACCAAGTTTCCAGTTTTATCCGATCTTACAAATATTTTACTTAAACTTTCTTTATCTTTTCTATCCTCTAAATATTGTTGTAAAATTATAGGATACTCTTTACCAAGTTTATTAAATTTTGTAACTGTTTTGCCTCCATATAATGTTTCTAGTGTTTGTCCTATCGCCTCTGCAGATATTCCCAAATCTTTTGCTTTAATCTTATTAATCTTGATATTTACTTCCGGTTTGTTTCTACTGTAATCAGATTCTAATCTTGATAAATTTCTATTCTTACGAAGCATTCTTATAACTTGAGTTTGAATTTGTTCTAGTTCCTCGTAGGTATTTCCATAAATAACCATTTGAACAGGTTTGTTATAGCTTGAAACTCTTATTGATTGAGGGGATATAGGAAAAGCCAGTGTTTGAGGTACAGTAACAATTTTACCTATGGCTTGCCTCATAATGGCTTGGGAGCTCTGCTTTCTATTTTTCCAGTTATCCAAAAGTGAAATGATTAAAAAACTGTTTTCGGAGCCAAATCCTGGAACAATCATAAGAAATCTATTATATGGGCTATTCTCCTTATCTAGCAATGGTATAAGCCTTTTTTCGACATCTTCGGCTCTTTTTTGAGTGTACTGAAAAGAACTACCCTCATCTGTAAAACCGATTACCAAATATACACCTCTATCTTCCATTGGTAATAGTTCCTTCTTTGTATAATTATATAAAGCAGCTGAGCTAATGATGATTAAAACAATAAAAGTTATAATTGTTTTTTTTCTATTAATCCAAAATACTAAAGTCTCTGAATAAAAATTTAAAAAACCTCGAAAAAATTTATCAAACCATTTTGTTAAGAAAATTGATTTTTTCTTTTTGTCAAGAAACTTACTTCCAAGCATTGGTGAAAGTGTTAATGCAACAAATGATGAAACAACAATCGCAAATGATAAGGCAATCGCAGTTTCTTTAAATAGAGTTCCAGCAATACCTTCGATGAATATCAAAGGTAAAAAAACTGCTACCAATATAAGTGTTGTTGCAATTATAGCGAAAGTAATTTGTTTAGAACCTCTGTAAGCTGCTACTAACGGTGTTTCACCATTTTCGATTCTTCTATATATAGCATCAGTCATTATAACAGAGTCGTCTGTTATAATTCCTATTGCCAAAATAAAACTTAATAAGACAAATATATTTATTGATAAGTCAAATATATATAAACCCAAAAAGGTTGCAATCAAACTTACCGGCAGAGCAATGGCAGGGACTATTACAGCTTTAAGATTTCCTAAAAATAAATAAATTATTATTACAACTAATATAAATGCGATAATTAAGGTTTTATAAACTTCATTTATAGCTTCACCGATATAAGTTGCTCTATTGAAAGCTATTTCCAAATTCAAATCTCCTGGTAAAGTTTTCCTGACTTCCTCAATTTTTTTCTTGATATCTTTGGAAAGTTCTACGGTAGACGCACCGCTCCTTGCATAAATACCTATTCCCATTGTTTTCAAATTCAAGGCCCCTTTACTTTGAGCTCTAAATAAAACTTTTTCAGTTACTGGGCCTAACTCTAAATTTGCAACATCAGACAATCTTACAATGTTATCTTTAGCCTTCTTTATTGGAAGCTGTTTGAGTTTTTCCAGGTCGTCATAAGATTTATCGATATTAATTGTAAGATCAATATTTTCTGCCTCTAAAGTTCCAGCTGGTAATCGCACATTTTCATTTCTCAGAGATCTTTCAACTTCTTGGATAGTTAAGTTATTGGCTGCAAGTTTTATTGGATCTATCCAAACTCTTATACTGAGTTCTCTAAGCCCACCAGTTCTTATTCTACCGACATTTTTGATGCTTGAAAATTGGTCAACCAAATACCTTTCTGCATAGTCTCCAAGTTCAAGGTCTGTCCAGGTTTCTGAGGATAACGCCAGCCACATTGTTGTTGTAAAACCAGCAGATTGTTTAAGAATTCTGGGCGCATCCGCCTCTGAAGGAAGTCTCCCAACAATTCTAGCCACTCTTTCTCTTACGTCGTTTGCAGCATTATCAAGATCAATATCAGTATCAAACTCAATATTTATTGTGCTTTTTCCATTCTCTGATTTTGCATCAATATTTTTTATACCTTCTGCTCCGCCAATTACTTCTTCAATTACCTGAGTTACTTCTTCATCAACAATAGGAGCAGAAGCTGAAGCATATTCCACTTGAACTTGAACTACAGGTGGCTGTAAACCGGATGGAAGTTCTCTAACAGGCAACTTTGAAAAAACAAAAGTACCAAAAACAACTAATATTAAAGATAACACCCAAGATAATGCCGGTCTTCTTATACTTACATCAGTTAAATACATTTAATTATTTATTTTTTATCTTCTTTTTTTTCTGACTCTGACTTACCAAATAAATTCTTTATCCATTCAAACTTACCTTTTTTTGCTTCTGAATTATTGGATTTTGCTTTTTTGCCCCAATCTGATTTACTTTTTTTAGCTCCAGCTTTTAAAGGTTTAATTTTACCATTTGGCCTTACTTTTTTTAGTCCCTCAGCAACAACTATATCACCTTCATTTAATCCAGACTTGACTTCGAGATATCCTTGACTTCTATTTCCAATTATAACCTCTACTCTATTAGTAATATTTTTGTCATCTACTTTATATATATAAACTTTATTACCTTCTAAGATTACACTTGTATCTGGAATTCCTAAAGAGTCTCTCTCATTATATTTGATAGTAACTTCCATTAATGCTCCTGGCAAGATTTCAGAATTTGAGTTTTGAAGTTTAACTCTAAGTCTAAGTGATCTATTGCTTACGTCAATTTTACTTGCAATTGAGTCTACAATACCTCTATAAATTTTATCTTTATTTCCAGAAAATCTAATATCAACACCTAATCCTTTTTTGACAAATGGTGCGAATACTTCTGGTACATCAACATCGATAAATAAAAAAGATGCATCTTCAATATCAATTACTACTGAACTTTCCGAAACATTAATATCATCTGAAAAGTTTCTTTTCCCTATGACACCATCAAAAGGTGCTCTAATGGTTCTATTTTTTAATTTTGCTACTATATCTCCAGCTTTAACTTTAGTATTATATTCTATATCCTCTAAAATTTCATACTTTTCTACATTGTAAGACTGAACTTTTATTGGAACGGCTGTTCCAAAGGTTTCTATTATATTTTGGAATTTTCTTTGCTCAACAGTTTTTACTATAATCCCTGGTGGTGGTCTTTTGCTAAACTTTTTTTTGAAGTGATTGCCAATCATTGTTCTGGCAATGATTACACCTGCAATAATTATAAAAAATATTACAATTATGGTAGTTATTTTTGTTGATCTTTTCATATTCTATAATCTTCCATACTCAGCCCATGATCCATCATAAACTGTAGGAGAATATGTATTATTTACCAGGGAATATGCAAGACTTAAAACACAAGCAGTAATACCAGAACCACAAGAAAAAACTCTATTGTTTTCACTTATGTTAATTATTTCCTCGAATTTTTTTGAGATTTCAGTTTTATTTTTAAATGTGTTGTCATTAGCATTAATAAGTTCTTTAAATGGAAGACATAAAGAATTTGGTATAGATCCACTTCTAACATTTTTTCTTGGATCTGGTGCTGTCCCATCAAATCTTTCCCTGCTTCTTGCATCAATAACTTTAAAATTATTTGTTTTTAAGTTATCATTGATTTCTTTAATATTTTTAACAAGATGTTTATTTTCTGTAGCCATATATTTTGACTTAAAAATATTTGTATTTTCATTGGTTGTTATTTTATTTTCTATTTTCCATTTTTTTAAACCACCATCCAAAATACTTACTAACTTTTTTTCATGACCAAAATAAATAAAATTATACCATCCTCTGCACGAGCTTATTACATCTGAGTTATCATAAATTATTATTCTATCTTCATTTGAAATTCCTAAAGAAGATATAATTTCCTCCCATTTTTCTTTTGTTGGAAGCATGTGGGGTAATTCAGTATTCTGTTCTGAGTTTTTGTCTAGATCAAAAAAAATTGCACCTGGAATATGTTTATTCAAATATTCCTCATATGGATTTCTGTTTACCCCAGGCATATGCCATGAACAGTCTATTATTTTGACATTATTCAAATTTTTTTCTAACCAATCGGATGAAACAAGTGACATTCTATCTTTTATCTAAGTACTTCTGATGATATTCCTCTGCAGTACAGTAATTTTTTAATTCAGAAAGTTTGGTAACTACTCTCCCAGAAAGCCTTACATTTTCTTCATCTATAATTTTTTGGGCCACTTTTTTTTGTTCATCGTTAAGATAAAATATTTCACTTCTATATTGTGTACCAAAATCAGGTCCCTGAGAATTTAATGTTGTTGGATCATGAAATTTAAAAAATTTTCTTACTATCTCCTCGTAAGAAATTACTTTTGGATCAAATTCAAGTTTAACAGCTTCTGCATGATTTGTTGTCCCAGTACAGACCTCTCTATAATTTGTGTTTTGGCTATTACCTCCACAGTATCCAACCTCAGTTCTGTAAACACCGTTTAGTTGTCCATATTTTTTTTCTGGACCCCAAAAACATCCTAAAGCTAAAACTGCTATTTCCATAGATTAATGCTATAATAATTATATAATTAAATCCATGTTATCCAAAAATCAATTAGGCTTTTTGTACATGTTTTCTTCTATATGTGCTTTTTCAATGATGGATGTTTTGGTAAAATGGTCAGAAAATTATCCAGTTGGTGAGGTGCTTTTTTTTAGAGGGTTTTGTGGACTAATACCAATTTTTTTTTTGATACCAAAAGAAAATTATAAAAATTTTTATAAAACAGAAAAACCAAAATTACATTTAGCAAGGTGTTTAGCAGGATTAGTTGCTATTGTTTCAGTATTTATTGCTTTAAGAAATTTGCCATTAGCTACGGTTGTAAGCATGTCATTTGCTGCACCAATTTTTACAACAATAATGTCTATATATTTTTTATCTGAAAAAATTGGAAGGTATCGATGGCTTGCAGTTTTAATTGGGTTTTTAGGAGTAATAATTATAACACAACCAGGCATTTCAAGTCTAAATGTATATTATATTTATCCTATTATTTTTTGTATTGGCATGTCATATGTTGCAATTACAATCAGACAATTATCATTTACTGAACCAGTATGGCTTATCTCTTTTTACTTTTCTGTTTCTATATCTATCTTAGGATTGTTAACCATACCTTATGGTTGGGTAATGCCCTCTATTTTAGATTTTATTTTATTGTGCATGGTAGGCCTTTTAGGGGGGACTGCAAATTTATTACTAAGTCAGTCTTATAAATTGTCAGAAGTATCGTTAGTAACTCCAATCAAATATCTTAGTTTAGTATTTGCTATAATATTTGGCTATTTTATATGGAGTGAAATTCCTACTTACAAAACTTTGTTGGGAGCCTTTTTGGTAATTTTATCTTCATTGATAATTTTTAGAAGAGAAATATATTTGAAAAAATCTACCCTTGTTCTAAAAAATGAGTAAACCACCAATATACTGGTCAAAGGCAATTAAGCATCTTTCAAAGGATAAAATAATGAAGAGACTTATTTTGAAGTATAAAGATAAAACTTTAACTTCAAGGAAAGATATTTTTTTATCATTATGCAAAAGTATAATTGGACAACAAATAAGTGTAGCTGCTGCAAATTCAGTTTTTTTAAAGTTTAAAAAGGAGTGTGGAGGAAAAATAAATCCAAAAGTAGTCAATACAATTACTTCAAATAGATTAAAAAAATGTGGTTTGAGTAGACAAAAAGTAAGAGGTATAAAAGAGTTAGCAAAAAAATTTATTAATAAATCATTTAATCCAAGAATTATTAAAACAATGAATGATGAAGAAGCAATTCTTTATTTGTCAGAACTAAGACAAATAGGTAGATGGTCTGCAGAAATGATATTACTATTTACATATAACAGGTCAAATATTTGGCCTGTACAGGATATTGGTTTGCTAAGAGCAATTTCTAATAACTATAAAAAGAACTACTTTCCTCCTATGGACTACGTAAATCGTTTAAAAAAGAGATTTTCGCCTTATTGTTCAGTTGCAACTTGGTATTTATGGCGCTCCATTGATGATGAACCCGTACAATATTAACTACCTTCAACTATCTGATGGTGTCTCACAGCATGATCTCTAATAACGTCTAGTGCTTCCTGATATTCTGGGGAGTCGTAAAATTCTATTGCTGTTTTGTAATTTGGAAATTCTAGAACAGTTGTTCTAGGAGAATCTATTCCTTCATTTGTTCTATTTTTTCCACCTCTGATTAAAAATTTACCTGAGTATTTTTCTGCAGCAAACGTAGCTTTTATCGCATATTCCTTTAGTTTTTCCTCACTATTAATTTTTTCCCACATGCATACAACGTAACCTTTCACAATTCTCCTTTTATATAGTTATATATTTTAAATTTATTTTATCAAATATCTTCTTAATTTACTCCTTCAACAATGAACATAGTTCTTTTAGTAGTATCTTCAGCGTAAGACCAAGCTGTTTTGTAATCATCTGACTCATGACAAGATAGAGCATTATCGTAACTAGGAAACTCCCAAATAACAGTTCGTACAATGTTTTCACCACTAAATGATTTTAACTTTCCACCTCTTACAACTGGTTTTCCCCCATAGCTTTTTATTATAGGTATAGCTTTTTCACCGTATTTTTTTAAGTTATCCATATTTGAGATTTCTAAGTATAGACTTATCCAATAAGTTTTCATATTTATCCTTTTTTAATTTTTTTATTTATGATACCAAATTTCTATGGCTGATAAATTAATAATAACATACGAAGAATATAAATCTGCCGTTGAAAAACTTGCCCTAGAAATAGAAAAAAAATATAAGCCGACAGTTCTTGTTGGCATAATGAGAGGTGCGGCACCAATCATAGATATTTTGTCCAGAATTTTTAAACTACCAACTGCTTATGTTGTGATACAAAGTTATTCTGGCGATACAGTTCAAAATAAACAAGGAGAATTAATTTTTGCTAGAGATATTAGCGCAATTGCAACAAACGAAAATTTTAAAAAGGTTTTGTTAGTTGATGACCTATCTGATACAGGATTAACATTGAATAAAAGTATAGATTGGTTGAAAGAGTATGATCCAATTAAAAATTATATAAATGAGATAAAGACAGCATGTTTATGGAAAAAAAAATCATCTTCATTTACACCTGACTTCTGTCCAATTTTATTAGAAAATGATCCTTGGATAGTTCAGCCATCAGAGTATTACGATGAAGTTGATATTGAGGCATTGAAAAAGAAACATTCTTAAAAAAAAGGCCAGACAAAGCTGGCCCTTAATTTAAATTTATAAAAAGAAATTATTGCGGAATATCTCCTTCAACTCCTTTAACATATACGTTCATACCTGCTAACATACCATCATCAGCAACTGATCCAGCTGCCACAAGCATGTTACCTTTCTGGTCATAAATAGGTCCTGTAAAAGAATGAGCTTTTCCTGATGCTAGATCTTTTTGAAGTTGTTCAACCTCTTTAATAAGATCACTCCCCATAGCAGAATTGTATGGAGCCATAGCAACCATTCCTTCTTTTAATCCATGCCAAGTATCTTGCTGCTTCCATGTACCATCTCTTGCAGCAATAGATCTTTCAACGTAATAAGGCGCCCAATCATCTATTATTGATGTTAAGATAGATTTAGGAGCAAATCTTTGCATATCACTAGCCTGACCGAATGACCAAACTCCAGCCTTTTCAGCTACTTGAACAGGCGCAGTACTATCAGTGTGTTGCATTATAATATCAGCTCCTTGATCAATTAAAGCTTGAGCTGCTTCTGACTCTTTCCCTGGATCGTACCATGTGAAAACCCAAACAATTTTTGTTTTAATATCTGGATTGACTTTTTGGGCAGCCAATGTCATTGCATTTATTCCTCTTATAACCTCAGGAATTGGAAATGATGCTATATACCCGATAACATTTGTTTTTGTCATTTTTCCTGCCATGTGACCTAATAAAGTTCTTCCTTCATAAAATCTTGCAGAGTAAGTAGAAACATTTGAGTGTTCTCTTTTGTAACCAGTCGCATGCTCAAATTTTACGTTTGGAAAATCTTTAGCAACTTTGTTTGTAGGGTCCATATAACCAAAACTAGTCGTAAATATAAGGTCATGTCCAGATTGTGCTAATTGTCTTATAACCCTTTCTGCATCTGCACCTTCAGGTACACTTTCAACATAAGTTGTTTTTATTCCAGCAGCCTCTACTGCTTTTCTTCCTTCATCATGCTGGTATGTCCATCCGTGGTCCCCTGTTGGGCCAACATAAACAAAACCAACTTTAAAATCTGCATTTGCTTGCCCACTTATACCAAGCAAAAATAATACAGAAATTACATATCTTAAAAAGTATTTGTACATTTGATTCCCCTTTAAATTTTAATTTTGTGATACTACAAACTAAGCAAGATTCTAATAAAAAAAAATATTTATTTTGGAATAGCTAACATCACTTTTCCTTATAGAAGATTTGTCCAAGTGAAGTTGGGGTATTAAGTTTTATTTTTCTACTGTCACGAGAAATTACAACTAAAACTATTATTGTCATGATGTAGGGCAATGCACTTAATAATTGAACTGGAATTCTTAGACCTACAGCTTGCATATGTAATTGCAAAATGGTTATGCCGCCAAATATTAATGCACCTATTAAAACTTTAATCGGACTCCACGTAGCAAAAACAACAAGTGCTAATGCAATCCACCCTCTACCTCCAGTCATATTCTCAATCCATTGAGGAGTGTAAATTAACGATAGGTAAGCTCCTGCCAATCCGCACATAGCACCGCCGTATAAAATACAACTGTATCTTACCAGCAAAACATTAATACCTTGATTGGAGGCTGATGTAGGAGAATCTCCTACAGCTCTGACTATTAATCCCAATTTTGTATTTTTCAAAAAATAATTTGTCAAAAAAGGCAATAAAAATGCAAAGTATAATATTATTGAATGTCCAAAAAATATTGGTCCCAAAAAAGGAACACTTTCTTTAAGATCCACAAATAATAAAGGAAATTCTTTACCCGGTATACCAACAAAATTTTTTCCTATCATTGCTGACATTCCAATTCCAAAAATAGTTAATGCAAGTCCAGTGGCAACATGATTTGTAAGAAGTGATTGTGTGAGCAATGCAAAAATAATTGAAATTATTAAACCAGACAGCATCGAACCTATCACCGCTAAAAATAAGTTATCTGTTACTACCATTAATGCAAATCCAGAGATTGCACCAATTATCATCATTCCCTCAACACCAAGATTTAAAACACCAGATCTTTCTGTTATTAATTCTCCACATGCCGCAAGTATCAAAGGAACGGAGGATGCCATGACTGCACCAATCAAAATACCTATAAAGTTAATATCAAAGCTCATTTTTTCTCAGTCCTAAAAATTTTATTTTAAAAAAAAGTAAGTAATCAGATCCAAGAAGAAAAAACAAAATCATTCCTTGAAAAACTTGACCTGTATATTTTGGTACTTGTAAAAAAATTTGTGCTGTTTCAGCACCCAAATATGTTAGAGCAACAACAAGTGATGCAAATATTATTCCAACTGGGTTTAATCTTCCTAAGAATGCAACAATTATTGCTGTAAAACCATAGTCTGGAGAAATGTTTCTATGTAACTGACCTATTGGTCCTGTTATCTCACCAACACCTGCAAGACCTGCACAAGCTCCACTGATAATAAAAACAATAATAATCATTGTCTTGCCTTTATACCCAGCGTACTTGGCAGTTTTTAAACTTAGACCTGAAACTTTTATCTGAAATCCTAAATAAGTTTTGTATAAAATTAGCCAACTTAAGAAAACAGTTGCTAGAGTTATAAATATTCCTGCATGAATTCTTAACCCATCAAATAATATTGGCATTCTTGCCGATTCACTAAATTGTCTTGTTTCTGGAAAATTAAACCCTTCAGGATTACTCCATGGTCCAACTACTAAATAATCTAACAATAATTTAGCCACATAAACTAGCATCAAACTTACTAAAATTTCATTTGTATTAAAATAAGTTTTCAAAATAGCTGGTATCAACGCAAATATCATTCCACCAATTGCGCCAGATAAAATAATTATTGGCAAAACATAGAATCCATCATGACCATAAAACAATAAAGCAACTCCTCCTCCAACTATCCCACCAAAAATAAGTTGTCCCTCTGCACCAATATTCCAATTATTACTTTTAAAACAAAAAGATAAGCCTATTGCTATTAAACAAAGGGGTGTAGCTTTAACTAAAAGTTCACTTAAGCCATATAAGTCAGAGATAGGAGTAACAAAAAAAAATTTTAAAGCTTCAATAGGATTAAATCCCAATACATAAAAAATAATAGCACCGCCAATTAAAGTAAGAAAAATTGCCAAAATTGGGGTTAAAAAATATATTGATGGAGATACATCGTTACGTTTTTCAACTTTAATCAATAGAGCCTCCACCCATCAGAATTCCTAATTTTTCAGGCGTAACTGTACTTGCATCCATAATTTTAGATAACTTACCTTTATAAATTACACAAATTCTGTCACTCAATCTTAAAAGTTCATCGTTATCTGTTGAAATAACTATAGAAGATTTACCTTGTTCATTTATATTTATAAGAGTTTCGTGAATATAATTGATTGCCCCAACGTCAAGTCCCCATGTTGGATTAAAGCACACTAAAAGTTCTGGTGAAGTAATAAGTTCCCTTCCTATTATTAGTTTTTGTAGATTTCCACCCGACAAAAATTGACTTTTCAATTCAACATTATCAGTATTAACTGAAAAATTAGAAAGAATTTTCTTTGAGTGTTCTTTTATTTTTTTTTCATTTACTAATCCTTTTTCAAAAAAATTTGAGGATTTAAAATTATTTAATGCAACATTTTCGTAAATCTTTAATTCTGGAACTGCAGCTTGAGAAATACGGTCCTCAGGTGAAAAAGCCATTAAATATTCTCGTCTTTCTCTCGGATTGAGTTTACTAATTTCTTTTTGTCTAAACATTATTGAAGTGCTTTCAGTAATTATCTCTCCACTCAAAATTTGAAACAGCTCGCTTTGACCATTTCCTGAAATTCCTGCTATCCCTAAACATTCTCCTTTTTTTAAAGAAAAATTTAAATTTATTAAATTTGTTTCATATGGGTCATCACTTATAAAATTTAAGTTCGAAATTTTTAAAATTTCTTCACTATTTTTAAAATTATTAATCTTTTTCTTTATAGTACTTAGATTTTCTCCAACCATTTTATTGGCCAAACTCTCAATTTTTTCTTCATTTGTGCTACTCACAGATACAACTTTGCCTTTTCTCATTACTGCTACTTCATCACAAAGTGAGAGCACCTCTTTTAATTTATGTGTAATATAAATTATTAAAATTCCTTCTTGCGAGAATTTTTTTAATGAAACAAAAAGATCGTCTGTTTCTTGTTCAGTTAAAACTGATGTTGGTTCATCCATTATTAATACTTTAGGATTTCTAATTAAACATCTTATAATTTCGACTTTTTGTTTTTGACCTGCTGATAAATTAAGAACTGGAATATCTAAATCAATCTTGAAATTATATTTTTTTAAAATGTCATTTACTTGGAGTCTTAGTTCTTCATTTTTTTTGCTACTATCAATACTCAAGTTTTCAAAAACAGATAAAGTTTCAAATAAATTGAAATGTTGAAAAACCATTCCAATATTATTTTTTTTTGCATCTAATGGAGAGTTAAGCTTGATATTTTCATTATTTAAAAAAACTTCTCCTTCGTCTGGTTTTACTACCCCAGATAAAATCTTGACAAGTGTTGATTTACCAGCACCGTTTTCCCCTAATAAAGCGTATATTTTACCACTTCCAAATTCTAACGAAACTTTATCGTTGGCAATACAACCTGGGTATATTTTTGAGATTTTTGATATTATTAGTTTTGTATTCATTAGAATCGCGTTGTTATTAGTAAAAATAAAGAATTAAGCTTAATAAATACAATAAATAAATCGATTTTTAGTAGAAAACTTATTAATTATTCAACTTTTAAGTTAATCTTTGGACACATTTTAGTTATATGTTTAGATAATGAAATTAAAAGTCGTAGTAATATTAATATCAATCGTTTTTTTAACGAGTGCCTGTCAGACCATTAAAAATAAAACTGATGAAGTTGCAGAAAAAGAAAATAAAAAATACGGTTTATTTGTTGGAGGAGATGTTAATAAAATGAAGTTAGAATTAGGGGCTCCTACCGAAGACATAGTTAATGATATAGGGAATGAAGTTTTAATTTATAAAACAAAAAAATACGGTGTACCGTGTGAAAGAAGATTTGAAGTTAACGCTAGTGGGACTATTATAGCTTTTAGCTCTAGCGGTTGTTTTTAAACTTGTGGGGCGAACCCCACAAGCAAGGTTAAAATTATTTACTTTATATCAATAAGTCTTTTTTTCTTATGATCAGGTAAAATTCTTTCACAAGCAATCGTTAAAAGACCATCCTTAAGTTCAGCACCGTTTACTTTTACATCATCTGCTATAGTAAAGGATCTTGCGAATTGTCTTTGTGAAATTCCTTTATGAATTATTTCACCATCTTCATTTTTATCTTCTGACTTATTAAACTGTTTAGTTCTCACAGTTAATAAATTGTCTTCAAACTCTACTTCAACGTCATTTTTATTAAAACCAGCCAATGCAACTTCAATAGAATAATTATCTTTGCCGGTTTTTCTGATGTTGTATGGCGGATAATTTGATTGCATTGTTATTCCACCATTACCAAGCATATTTTCAAATTGATCAAACATATCGTCGAATCCAATCGAAAACGGTCTCAGTGAATTAAAGATTGATAGGTCCTTACTTGTCATATTTACTCCTTTTGTTTAAGCAAGTTAATTTATGTAAGCCCCATTAGGCGACTTACAAGGTTTATATGGTAACTAATTCTAAAAATTCAATGTTAAATAAATTATATTTTTTCAGCAATTTTTAATGCAAAAGCATAATCGAGAGCTATTTCCTCTATAGCACCATCTCTTCCTGATTTTCCTCCATGACCAGCATTCATTTCAGTTTTTAAGAGTAGTAAATTATTGTCTGTTTTATAATCTCTTAACTTTGCAGTAAATTTTGCTGGTTCATCAAAAAGAACCCTATTGTCGCTAAGACTTGTTGTGATTAAAATATTTGGATAATCCATTTTTTTGATGTTGTTGTAGGGGGCATACGAATAAATGTAATCAAAATGATCTTTATTATCTTTTGCATTTCCAAATTCATCAAATTCCCCAACTGTTAAAGGAAGTGAATGGTCGAGATTAGTTGTTAATGAGTCTACAAATGGAACAGCCATTATTATTCCTAAAAATAGCTCTGGCATTTGATTTACTACCGCTCCCATAAGTAGTCCACCTGCTGAACCGCCCATTCCAATTATCTTACCTCGAGAGGTATATTTTTTTTCAATTAAGTATTTTCCAACAGCAATATAATCTTCAAAAGTGTTTTTTTTATTTAAAAGCTTTCCTTCTTTCCACCATTTCATACCTCTTTCCATTCCTCCTCTGATATGTGCTGTTACCCAAATTATATTTCTATTTATTAAACTTAAACGAGTAGAAGAGAAACCTGGAGACATTGAATTTCCATATGATCCATAGCCGTATAGTAAAAGATTTGATGATCCATCTAAAACAGTATCTTTATGTCTAGTAATAGTTATTGGAACCATTCTCCCATCATGTGATGGGCATTCAAGACGTTCTACAATATAGTTATCTGTATTATGTCCAGATGGTATTTCTTGTTCCTTAACAAGTGTTTTGTCTTTTGATTTCAAATTATATAAAAAAGTTCTTCCTGGTGTTTTAGGAGAAGAGTATGATAAATATACTTGATCAGTATTTTTATCTTTTTGAATCAAAGATATACTTGGCACAATTACTTCTTCATCACTAAACATAATTTCTTCCTCTTTGCTAGTTTTAGGATCTCTTAAAATAATTTTACCAAGTGCGTTTGATGTTTCTGATCTTATTATCCAATTATTTAAAAATACCAAACCTCCGATTAAAACTTCATCTTTAGCTTGAATAAATGGTTCCCATTTTTGTTTTATTAAATCATCACATCTGTCGATTTTAAAATCTTCAGCATTCTCATTTGTATGTTTATAAAAAAAATTATTCCATGAATTTACTGAGTAAATTATTCCTCTTTTTCTTTCCTGAATTAATTGAGGTTTTGGAATAATTTCATCTACCTTAAAAAAATACTGTTCAGAAGTATTATGGTCAGAACTTGAAATTATAAAAAATTTTTCATCAGAAGTTAGACCAATGCTTACAGTAAAAGCCTCACTTTTTTCCTCAAAAATTAACTGGTCTTCTTTAACAGACGTACCAATTTTATGTCTGTAAATGGTTCTAGGTCTATGATGTTCATCCAATTTAGAATAAAAAATATATTTATCATCCAAGCTAAATTCGATGCTGCCACTAGTTTCTTCAATTTTTTCAGTAACTAATTTTCCCGATTTTATGTCTCTGATATAAATAGTGTAGTATTCTGAACCTTTTAAATCTAAAGAATATCCAAGATACTTATCATTAAAACTTACTTCAAGGTCCCCTAAGCCAAAGTATTCTGTTTTTAGTTTTTCTTTCTCTTGATCTCCATTCCATATTTCTTCAACTTCATCCTCACCAATTTTTTTTCTTAGCTTAATAGAATAATTTCCTTTTGCTGTAGTTTTAGTCCAATACTCGTAATTTTTATCTTTATAAGGCAATGACTCATCATCTAATTTTATTCTCCCTTTTATTTCATCAAAAAGTGTTTTTTGAGTATCCTTTGTATCTTTCATTTGATGATCAAAATAATCATTCTCGTCTTCTAAATATTTTCTGACATCGGGTAAAAGTTTTGAACTATCTTTAAGAACTTCTAAAATATTTGATTGATGTATCCAACTATAATCATCAGTCCAACTCTTATTGTGACAAGATTTTATTTCAGGTTTCTTTTCAAGCTGTGGTAGTTTCATATTAATTAATTAATATATGAATATTTTTTTTATAACACTTATCATTTTTGTCGTTGTATATGTTCTTCTAACCTGGTTTGCTAGAACTTCCGCAAAAAAAATTTCAAAATTTATAAGAATATTAATTATTTTATCTGCAATAGTTTTAGCAATAGTAATGGCTTTTGCTGGAAGATATATATTTTCATTACCTTTCGTGCTCGCAGTGTTACCATTAATTAAAACAAAGGCAGGAATATCTTTATTTCAACTATTAAGGTTATGGGGACTTTTTAGGGTTTTAAGAAATTCAGGAAGATTTAATTTTAATAACTTTAATCAATCTGTAAATAAACAGAGCATATCTTTAGATGAAGCGTATAGAATTTTAAATTTAAAACCAAATATTAAATATACAAAGGACCAAGTTATGAAGTCTTATAAATCTATTATGAAAAAAATTCACCCTGATGTAAGTCCTGAATTGACAAGGTTAGCCTCAATTGTAAATGAAGCAAAAGAAATAGTAATTAAAAATATTAGCTAATAATTGATTTAAATTTATTATAAATTTTCTCGGGATTTATTTTTTCTTTTCCTCTTGAATTATGTGAAACATTTTCAATTCCGTCAGGAACAATTGGATACATATTTGGACTATAACTGCCGTATAACAAGGGTGTATCACTCATTAAAACGATTGTAGGTATATTTAAAGCAGCAGAAAGGTGGCTAAAACTTGAGTCGTTGCATATTGATATCCTACAACTTTTTATGATTGGTAAAATCTCTGATATTGTATAATTATCTAAAGCAACACATTTGTCTTTATGAGAAGATAGTATCTCTTTAAGAATAACTTGTTCTTCTTCATTTTTACCAGTCGCTAAATAAAAAGTGCATTCATGATCTTTATCAACCAAACTAATAAATTTTTTAAATTTTTCAGCTGGTATTCTCTTTGTAGGACCTGAACCTCCAATACCTAATAAAATATTCATTTTGCTACTTAAAATTTTGAACTTTTGAATAGCGATTTGAATTGAATTTTTATCTATTTCAATTTGAGGATTGCTTCTAACTTGTATGTTGATCTTCTCCAATAATTTTTGAGCAGCCCTAATAATGTGTTGCTCTTTTTTTTCGAATAATGGATATTGGTAAATATCTTTTATTCCTGCAATTTTGCAAATAAGTCTGTACCTTAACGATGAATTAAAAATAAATACTTTATCAAAAGAATTTTTCTTTATCTCATTTTTTAAATTAAAAAAACCTGAAAGACCACTATGAAAATCATTTTTATTCTTTCTTCTTAAATAAATTATTTTTTTAATATAATTTAAATTTTTTGTATATTCTTCGGCTTTTGTGCTCTCTTTTGTTAAGAGAGTGACAGGTGTATTATACTCAATTGCTATAGCTTGAATAAAAGGTAAGAAAATTACCATATCCCCAATACCCATGCGGTTTTGTATAACAAGAATATTCATATGTTTTTATAACCTTTACTAATTTGTATTTTTATATAAATTTTGACTATGGAACAAATTAAAGGTGTTTATGCCGCTGGACTGTCTGTACTAGATAAAAATCTAGCATTGGATGTTAAAAATACCATTAAACATGCTGAAAATGTGATCGATCTTGGTTGCCATGGGGTCGTATTCTTTGGAAGTACAGGTCAGTCTCAACTGATATCTTTGAGTGAGAAAATTCAATTAATAAACGAGTTACCTAAAAGTAGGTACAAAAATAAATTTTTAATCGGAACAGGTCTTAATTCTTTGATTGATACGATAAATATTATGAAAATATCTAAATCGATTGGATTTAGTAATTTTTTGATTATGCCACCAGCTTATTATAAGTATGGAGATGAAGATGTGATTAATTTCTATTCCAAAATTATCAACGAGATTAATGAGTGTAAAATTATTTTATATAACTTTGAAAAGCTTTGTGGATATAGATTTAGCGTTCAATGTGTAGAAAAGCTAGTTGAAAAATTCCCAAATCAAATCGTTGGAGTTAAGGATAGCAGTTATAATTTATTTGAAACTCTTAAAATTAAAAATTTTTCAATTTTTCCAGGGTCTGAGGCAAAATTGTTAAAAGGATTGGAGTTAGGATGTCATGGTGTAATTACTGCAACAACAAATATTACTGGTCACTTAGCAAGGAAAATTTATGATAATTTTCATAGTAATAAAGAATTATCTTCAAATCAACACTTGTGTGATGTCAGAATGTCTTTTGATAAATACAACTTAATTTCAAGTCTTCATACTTTAATGGCAGAAAAAAATTCAATTTATGAAAATCTTTTGCCTCCTTTAAAATTATTAGATGAAGCAGAAAAAAAAGATTTATTTTCGAACCTGGAAAAACTTAATTTTAATATGGAGATATTAAAAGCAGCGTAAAATGAGTTTAATAAGTTTTTTAAATAATTTATTTACGGATGATGGCTTCGAACTTTTAGATTCAAATTCTAAAAAGTATATTATCGGAAAGCCAATAAAAGAAAAACCTATTGCAATAAAACTACTAGATCAAAAATTAATGCAAAAATTGCTCATTAACCCTGATCTGTATTTTGGGGAAGCTTACATGAATGGATCTTTAATAATAGAAAATGGTACACTTACTGAGTTTCTAGATTTAGCTTTTAAAAATATTGGTAGAGGAAATATAAATTCTTATGGAGCACTTATTAAAAAAATAAGAGGCACATTTGGATATATTACAAATATAAACAAAATTGTTAAGTCAAAAGAAAATGTTGCTCATCATTATGATATATCTGAAAAACTTTATGATTTATTTTTAGACGAAAATAGACAATATTCATGTGCATATTTTAAAAATGATAATGATACGCTTGAACAAGCACAAAATAATAAGATACATCATATTATAAAAAAATTAAATATTCAGCCTAATCAAAAAGTTTTAGATATTGGTTCAGGTTGGGGAACATTGGCGCTAGCGATAGCAAAAGAGACAAATGCTAATGTTACAGGTATTACATTGTCAGAAAATCAATTCGAATACAGTAAGAATAAAGCTAAAGAAATGAATCTATCTAATCAGGTAGACTTTAAACTTATTGATTACAGGCAATTAAATGAGAAGTTTGATAGAGTCGTTAGTGTTGGAATGTTTGAGCATGTTGGTAGAAATTTTTACAAAACCTATTTTAATACAGTCTTTAGGCTTTTGAATGAAAAAGGAATAGCTCTAATTCATACAATTGGTTCCTCTATGCCTCCAAGAGATCCACAACCATGGATACAAAAATATATTTTTCCTGGTGGTTATACACCCAGCTTAAGTGAGGTTGCAAAACCTATTGAAAAATCTGGTCTCATTGTTTCTGACATAGAAGTCCTTAGGATGCACTATGCACATACCCTAAGGAACTGGAAAGAGAGATTTTTATCAAAAAAAGATACAGTTTTAAACATGTTTGATGAAAAATTTTTTAGAATGTGGGAATTTTATTTGGCTAGTTGTGAAATGGCATTTAAATGGGGAGATCAGGTTGTATTTCAGTTACAATTATCAAAAGATAATATATCTGTAC
>CACDFI010000007.1 GCA_902551985.1 uncultured Pelagibacteraceae bacterium
ATAATAGAATTTTCAATTTATGGTGTCTCTCATACGTGCACAATTGGTAGTCTTCCGACATAAAAAAAAGGTGGTCTTTTTTGTAGCGGTCAAGGTTTTTTAATGGAAATAATTGATTTCCAAGTATAAAAAATAATTTCATTATTATTTATATGGCAGAAAAATATCTAATTGTCGGTGCGACAGGTTCTATCGGTTCTAATTTATCAGAGCAATTGTACTTTTCAGGCAATAAAGTTCATTTAGTTGGTAGAGACGAAAGTCAATTAAAAATATTATCTGAAAAATTGAATTCTCAATATACTGTCACAGATGTGTTAGATGATGGGTTTGTAGAAAAAATAAAATCAGATATTTCAGATATTAAAGGTTTGGCTTACTGCGTTGGATCAATTGATCTAAAGCCTTTAAAGAATACAACAGAGAATGATTTTAATAAATGTATGAAACTTAATTTTTATTCAGCTGTAGATTTAATAAAAGGCTTTCAGGATAATCTTAAACAAAATAGTGGCTCAATAGTCTTATTCTCAACTGTTGCAGCTCAAAGGGGTTTTACAAATCATTCAATAATTGCATCAACAAAAGCTGCAATTGAGGGATTAACAGTATCATTAGCAGCTGAATTTGCGCCAAACATTAGAGTAAATAGTGTTGCATTAAGCTTATCAAATTCAAAAATAGCTCATCCAATTTTAAAAAATTCGGCCATAGCACAAGGAATAGCTAAAGCACATCCTCTCAAGAGATTGGGAGAGGGCAAAGATGGAGCTGCACTTGCAAAATTTTTACTTACTGAAGAAAGTTCTTGGGTAACAGGACAAATAATTGCAGTTGACGGAGGAAGATCAAAACTTTCCTAAGGTGAAAATAAATTTCTTAATTATAATTTTATCTTTAATATTTATATCAAATTCTTATTCTGAAAAAATTGTTTTAGAAAAATTAGTTGAATTAGATTCTCCTTGGGGATCTTCTTTCATTAATAATAATGAAATTATTGTAACAGAAAAAAGTGGAAAAATTAAAATAGTTGATATTTCATCGAAAGAAATTCAAGAAGTCAGTCACGAATTGAACTTTGTGGTTCATGGTCAAGGAGGATTGTTAGATATTATACATAAAGATAATATAGTTTGGATTTCATATACTGAGGATAGAGGCAATTACAAGACTAGTACATCAATAGCTAGATCGAAATTAAATAAAAAAAAATTAAATTTTAAAAATATCTTTCAGGCCAATCCACCTATTGACTCAGGATATCATTTTGGTTCGAGACTTGCGATAAAAGATAACTATATATATGCATCCGCTGGTGAAAGAGGACAAGGAATGATTGCACAAGACGCATCAAAGCATCCTGGAAGTATAATTAGAATACATTTAAATGGAGATATTCCAAAAGATAATCCAAAGTTTGAGGGCAACTCTGATTGGTTACCAGAAATTTACCAAATTGGAATAAGAAATCCACAAGGGATGGCACTTTCTAAATTTGATGGAAAAATTTATATAAGTAATCATGGTGCTAAGGGAGGCGATTGGTTTGGAGAGGTTAAAAAAGGAGAAAACTATGGATGGAAAATACTTGGATGGGGTGGAAAAAATTATTCTGGAATTCCAATTGGTCCAAAATGGAAACCTGGTTTCACCAAAGCCATTCAGTATTGGGTACCATCAATTGCTACTAGTGCAATAACAATATATGAAGGTGAGGAGTTCAAAGAATGGAATGGTCATGCTTTAATAACTTCACTTAAAGACAAGTCCTTGAGAAAATTGATATTTGATGATTTATCAAATGTTAAGGAAGAGATTATTTTTAAAAATAAAATTGGAAGAATAAGAGATATTCAAGTTCATCCATCCACTGGTAAAATTTACTTTTTAAGTCAGGATGCTATGTGGTTAATGCAAAAAAAATAGTGTATAATAGGCATTATGGATGATGTGATTATAGTTGGTGGGGGCATTATTGGCACTGCAACGGCGTATTTCATGTCTTTGGATGGCAGAAAAGTCAAGGTAATTGAAAGAGATCCGACTTATAAGACTGCATCATTTCCACTATCACTAGGTGGGTTTAGGAGGCAATTTTATCAGAAAGAAAATATTCTATTAGGTAAATTTGCAAGAGAGTTTATTTTTAAAATTCCTGAACTTCTTAAAACAAAAAAAAATCCAAATCCAACAGCCAGCATGGTCCCTAATGGCTATCTATTGATGTTTGGACCAGAACACGCAGAAGAACAGTACAGAGCTTTAGAAAATCATAAAGAATGTGATGCTGGTACAAAAAATATAAAGGGTTCAGAATTAAATAAAATTTTTCCTTATATTAATAATGAAGGGATAGAAACAGCAACTTATACTGATAACAAAAGTGAGGGATGGATAGATCCTTTTATGTTTCATAGTGCTCTAAAAAGTAAGGCTATAGAGCTTGGTGCTGAATTTATAAAAGGTGAAGTTAAAGATTTATCTGAGCTTAATGCAAAGACTATTATATCAGCAGCAGGTTGCTGGACAAAAGAACTTTTATCAGATATCCCAGTCGAACCACAAAAACATACAGTCTTTAGAGTCAAATGTCCTAAACATTTTCCCGATATGCCTTTGACAGGCGACTTAACCACAGGTGTTTATTGGAGACCAGAGGGGAAGGAATTTTTAGCTGGATCACCAATATCTGTATTTGATGCAAAGGATTTAGAGCCAGCATGGAATGATTTTGAGGAACTTGTTTGGCCTGCTCTTGCAAAAAGAATACCAGCTTTTGAGGAACTTAAATTGACAGGGGGTTGGGCAGGATTTTATGATTGTAATAAGTTAGATAACAATGCAGTTGTTGGAAAACATCCAAAATATGAAAATGTTTATTTAGCCTCTGGATTTACTGGAAGAGGATTAATGCAAGCTCCTGGAATTGGTAGAGCACTTACTGAATTAATAAACACTGGCAGTTATCAATCAATAGATATAAGTGTTTTTGATGTTGAGAGAGTTTTAAAGAGTAACGCTAGACCTGAGCCTTACGTATTATAATTTTTTAATATAAAAACCTAAAAAACCATTAAAGGTGGATACGGCTAAAATTAATAATTGTCCCTTAAATGAATAAAATTCAAAAGATGGGTAGAAACTTATCCCAATAGAAAAAAAAAGATAAGTTAAAATAAATGGTCGGTAAAACTTTTTTAAAAAAAAAATAATTTTCATTTACTTTCTTGTTGCAACATAAACTCCTATAGTTGCCAATATAAAACCTACCACATCAATATTTGATAGTTTCTCTCCTAAAAATAAATATGCCATAACAGCTGTTGTAGGTGGCACAAGAAAAAATAATGTTGAGGTCTTACTTACAGAACCTGCTTTGATTAAAAACATTAAAATTGTAAAAGCTCCGAAAGATACCAGTATGATTTGATGTGTCATTCCTAGTATAAACCCTGTTGTGAAATTAATATAAGGAGTTTCTAAAATTATTATTAAAATTAGATTAAAAAAACAGCCTCCAAACGCTTGAAAGCCATTATTTACTGACAAAGGTACATTTCCGCTTAATTTTTTTTGCCAAAGGGTTCCTGCAGTGATTGCGGAAAGAGCAATAAAGCAAGTAATAATCCCATCTTTAGGAAATTCATTTCCAAAATCAATTCCAAGAACCATTAGAGAGCCAACAAATCCAAAAACTATACCAACCCATTGTCTCCATCCTATAACCTCTTTATAGATTGGTCCTGATAACAAGTTAGTTAAAATTGGCTGAAGAGTAACAATTAATGCAACTACACTTGCAGGAACTCCTACATGAAAAGCATACCAACAACCACCAAGATATAATCCATGGAATAATACACCAGTAGTTATACTTTCTAGGATAAATCTTATCTTGGTAAAAATTATTTCTTTTTTAAGTAATGCAAATAAAAAAAAACCGATAGTTACAATTCCAAATCTAAAGGCAAGTGCTGCAAAAGGTGAGGCATTTTGAACTATAATATCACCAGATATGAAAGCCGAAGACCATAATAATATAAATAGTAATGGAAAAGTTTTTATCATTATGAAGGATTTATATTGCCATAAATTTTTAAACTAAATTTTGACAAGCATTTTACCAATATTTTTTCCCTCTAATAAATCGATAAATGATTTCGGAGCACTTTCTAATCCCTGATAAATAGTTTCTTTAAATTTTACTTTGCCTTCAGATAACCATTTTAACATATCAGTTTCAAATGGTTCTCTTTCATTTTCATGATCAAATATTAAAAATCCTTTAATTGTAAGTCTTTTAACAAGTACGTATGCCATATTTTTGATTCCAGATCCTGGTGTAGTCACATTCATTTGAGAAATTCTCCCACAAATAACTATACGACCATAATTTTTCATTTGAAAAATTGCAGACTCTAAAAAATCACCACCAACATTATCAAAGTATATATCAAACCCATCAGGACAAATTTCTTTGAAATGCACAACAAGGTTTTCCACCTTTTTATAATTAAAAGCATAATCAACTTTTAATTCATCTTTTAACCACTCAACTTTTTCATCTGAACCAGTGCTAGCAATAACTTTACAACCAAAATTTTTTGCAATTTGACAAACTGTTGAGCCAACACTCCCTCCAGCTGAAGAAACTAAAACTGTCTGTCCAGCTTTTAATTCTCCATGTTTTAATAATCCGATATATGCAGTATGTCCTGTCATACCAAGAGGACCCAAATAAGACTGTATGGGCATGTTAATGGGCTTAAGCTTTTTAAGTTGATTAGCATTACAAACGAAATTATCTCTCATACCATGGTTACTAAATACTAAATCTCCAACATTTAAACTGTTATCATTTGAAACCTCTACTTTTCCAATTGCATATCCTTCCATTTCCTCACCAATCTTAAAAGGTGGTTTATAATTTTTTCTTTCAGTCATTCTTGCTCGCATGTAGGGGTCAACTGATATCCATGAATTTGACACCAAGATATTATTTTTTTCATTAATTGAGATTTCTTTTGATTTTATTTCAAAATCTGTTTCTTTTGGTAAGCCAGTTGGAATATAATTTTTTAAAGCTACAAATTTGCTGATTATAGCCACTTTAAGACCCCCAA
Organism: uncultured Pelagibacteraceae bacterium; assembly: GCA_902551985.1. Classification (GTDB taxonomy): domain Bacteria; phylum Pseudomonadota; class Alphaproteobacteria; order Pelagibacterales; family Pelagibacteraceae; genus Pelagibacter. The sequence continues at coordinate 5,127 of CACDFI010000007.1, forward strand.
ATATTATTTAATGTTGCCTCACGCCTACATGCTTTTTTATATCTTAAATAATTAACAAAATTTATTTGGTAATAATCTTGATGGAAAGTTTCTGCTTTGTAAAATTTTTCAAACTTTCTAACGTAAGTTACCACTTTTTTTTTAAATTTTTTTTCTATTTCTTTAATACTATTTTCTATTAAATCTTTTTGTTTTTCATTTTGATAAAATGCAACTGATCTGTAACTATATCCTTTGTCACAAAACTGTCCTGCAGCATCAAAGGGATCGATGTTTACCCAGAATTCTTCTAAAAGTTTTTCATAGCTGACAACTTCTGGAACATATATAACTTCAATAACTTCAAAATGGCCTGTATTTCCATACGTTACTTCCTTATATGTTGGGTTTTCTGTAGTGCCACCAGAGTATCCTGAAATAACTTTTGAAACTCCAAGAATGTTTTCAAAAGATTCTTCCATGCACCAAAAGCATCCTCCTGCAAAATAAGCTTTCTCAAAACTTGGTGAGTTTGCAAAGCTTGTTGAAGACAGAAATAAGAATATTATTGATAAAAATTTTTTCATTAAAGGTAGCTATCTAACATAATTATAGCTTACCTTTAATGATTTGTATTTAAAACTTTATTTTTTTTGGTATTTTGCCGCTTCTTCAGAACCGCCAGTAGCACTTCCTTTACTATAAGAATGTGCACCCATACCTGCTAATTGTCCATCTTTAACAATTAAGTATTGGTTACGTATTTCACGACCCTCAAAGAAACATTCCAAAATCTCTCTAACACCATCAGCATATCTAGCTTGTGCAGAAAGAGAAGTTCCAGACGTATGTGGCGTCATTCCATGATTTGGCATCGTTCTCCAAACGTGATCATTTGGTGCTGGTTGTGGAAACCATACGTCTCCAGCGTATCCACTTAATTGGCCACTTTTTAATGCTTTAGCAATGGCGTCTCTGTTACAAATTTTACCACGAGCAGTATTTACGATGTATGCACCTTTTTTCATCTTACTAATCATTGCATCATCAAATAAATTCTCTGTTTCAGGGTGTAGTGGACAGTTTATAGTTACCACATCACAAACCTTAACCATTGACTCAACTGTTTCATGAAAAGTTAAATTTAATTCTTTTTCAACTGACTCAGGTAATCTATGTCTATCAAAGTAATGAAGATGGACATCGAAAGGTTTCATTTTTCTCAAAGCATCTAGTCCAATTCTTCCAGCTGCAACTGTTCCAATATGCATTCCTTCAACGTCATATGATCTTTGAACAGCATCCGCAATGTTCCAACCACCCTCATTAACTATTCTGTGTTGATTATGGTAATCTCTTACCAAAGATACAATCATCATTACAATATGTTCGGCAACTGATCTTGAGTTACAGAATGTGACCTCTACAACATCGATTTTATTATCCATTGCTGCTTGAAGATCTACGTGGTCAGATCCAATTCCTGCAGTGACTGCCATTTTTAAATTTTTTGCTTTTGCAATTCTTTCTTTGGTCAAATAATAAGGGAAGAAAGGTTGAGAAATCACTATATCTGCATCTACGATGTGTTTATCAGCCTCACATCCTTCACCATCTTTACTATTTGTTACAATTAGCTCATGACCATTGCTCTCTAAAAATTTTCTTAATCCCAACTCTCCAGACACACAACCTAATAATTCTCCTGGTGTAAAATCTCTACCTTTTGGACTTGGTAAAGTCATTCCGTCAGGATATTTTTCTAATTTTGGAAGATCTGATAGGGCATAAGACTTAGGCATACCACCTTTTGGATCATCATATAACACGCAAAGTACTTTCATTTTATCTCCTAATATTTAAGTTTAAAATCTCTCTATAGATATTTTGTAAATAAAGTTTAGCATAATTGTAACATCAATCAAATGAATAGTAAGAGGCTAAGGATATTTCTTTTGAGCAACAAACTTATTTAGAAGAATTCCAAAAACTATTATAATCAAACATCCAGTTAGTATTGGAGAGAATAGATATTCAAAAGATACTGATCCTAAAATGACTATAATGGGGTTTCCTCCTGCTGGGGGATGAGTTACATCTAACAAAATCATTAATCCAACACCTATACCTACTGCAAGAGGAATTAAAATATAAATTGGTAATGGGACGTAGTTATAAAATATAATTCCAATAGCTGATGTTACTAAGTGACCAAATAATATATTTTTAGGCTTCGCAAAAGGACTGTCAGGATAACCATAAAGCAGAACCATTGAAGATCCAAATGAGGCTACTAAAAAAAGGCCAAAGTTAGTTTTATAGGTCAACAATGTTAGAACTCCAATTGTTATTGTGGAAAAAATCAAAGCCAAAAGTGATTGATAGATTTTATCTTTTTTCATTTACTGAATAATTTTTTTTAAAGCTTTAATTGGTAATGTTATACATTCTTTTCTTGTAAAATTTTTTGTATTAAAAATTTTTTTAAAATCTTTCCATTCATTTGGAAACGAAATATTTTGTTTATCATTATATTGTTCGAGTAACTTAAAAAAATCCTTAATTTTGTCCTTACTTTTCAACTTAAAATTTTTTGTGGCTAAATTCGCTGATGCATTGCAATATATGCAAGATTGTGATTGATATGAAAAATCTTTAATCATATTATTTTTAATAATTAAAAAAATTTCAATTTCATCTCCGCATATTGAACTTTTGAATTTAGTTGAGTGAGTACAGTTATTAATATGTTTATTATTTTTATTATCTGAAGCTATTTTTAAAATATTAATGTCCATTAATTCATGTATTTATTTGATTGTTATTATACAAATTTATATTTATATTTTCACACTTCTTAAATAAAAAAATTACATATGCCTGATTTAAAAAATCCAAAAGCAGCCATTCCAATTGTGCTCATAGCTGGGATTTTATGGTCGTTTGGCCCTTATGTTGTAAGGCATATTGATCAACCAGAGACAGTTCCATGGCAATATTTATTCACTAGAGGCCTAGTAATTTTTATTTTGTTGAACATGTATTTATTTCTTGAAGAAGGAAAAGACTTTTACAAGAATTATTTTAAGGTGGGTATATCTGGAATTATAGGAGGAATTGGCTTAGGCACGGCAATGATTACGTTTATATGGTCCATAACTAACACCACTGCAGCTATAACTTTGCTTTGTCTTGCTGCTATGCCATTTATAACTGCTTTACTTGGTTTTTTATTTTTAAAAGAAAAAATCTCTATAACAGTATGGATAGCTATAATAGTAGCAGCAGCTGGTATATGCATAATGGCATTCGATAATTCAGAACAAAATACTTTACCTGGACTTGTATTTGGACTTATTTCTGCAATAGGTTTTTCAATATTTTCAGTTTCACTCAGGTGGAGAAAAGAAACACCAAAATTTACAACAGTTGCATTAGCTGGATTATTTTGTTGTATGTTTTCTGCCATAATGCTTATGAGTATTGGTGTTGACTTTTTATCTACTGGAAAAAATGAAGCTTTATTTGCAACCCATGGAACTTTAGTTTGCATGGGTTTGATTTTATATTCAATTGGCTCTAAAAATATACCTGCAGCAGATCTTACATTGCTTTCATTGACCGAAGTTATAGGTGGAATTTTTTGGGTATGGTTACCTTGGTTAGGAATTAATGAAGTTCCATCAACAAATACTATAATTGGTGGATTTTTTATCTTTATGTCAATTTTTTATTATAGTTTTATGATGCAATCCAATAGAAGGTTTATAGGCTTAAATTAATATGAGTGATGAAAAAATAATTGTTAATAGTTGGAATGAGTGGGATCCACTAAAACATGTGATAGTAGGTAAAGCAGATGGTACTTGTATTCCAGCTCCTGAACCAGCATTAGATGCAAAGGTTCCTGAAGATAGCGATATGAGAGGTCACTTTGGACCTCGTACCAAAGATACCGTTGATAAAGCTAACCAACTATTAGATGATTTTTCAGATATTTTAAGAAAAAGAGGAATTATAGTTGATAGACCAGATCCTATTGATTTCAATCAAAAAACTTCTACACCAGACTGGGAAGCAGAAACAATGTTTGGATGTATGCCCCCAAGAGATGTTTTACTGACTGTTGGTAATGAAATTCTAGAGGCTACGATGAGTTACAGATGTAGATGGTTTGAATATCTTTGCTACAGACCTTTGCTAAAGAAATATTATAATTCTGATCCTAACATGAGACATGAATCTGCACCCAAACCAAGATTAACAGATGCTGATTATCGAAAAGATTATCTATCAGATAAAATTGGTATTCAAAAAAGATTAGAGTGGACTGAAAAAAAATATTTTGTAACTACTGAAGAGGAGCCATTATTTGATGCCGCTGATGTTTTAAGATTTGGAAAAGATTTGGTTGTGCAGCATGGTTTTACAACAAATTTAAAAGGAATTGATTGGTTAAAAAGACATTATAAAGATCATAGAGTGCATGCTGTTAACTTTCCAGGTGATCCATATCCTATTCATATAGATGCAACGTTTACACCTATAAAAGAGGGTTTGATAATTAATAATCCTCAAAGAAGACTTCCTAAAGAACAAAGAAAATTATTTGAAAATAATGGCTGGGAAATAGTTGACAGTGCTCAACCGGCACACAATGAACCGCCACCTTTATGCTACTCATCAACGTGGTTATCAATGAATGTACTAGTTTTAGACTCTAAAACAGTATGTGTTGAAAAAAGCGAAATATATCAAGCAGAACAGCTTGATAAATTGGGAATGGAGGTTCTTCCAATTGAATTAAGAGATGCTTATGCATTCGGAGGTGGATTACACTGCTGTACTGCTGATGTATATCGAGAGGGTGTATTAAAAGACTATTTTCCAAAGCAATAATTGTGGTAGAGATAAAAACAAAAAGAAAAAGAGTAAAATTTGCATCAGATAATGTTACTGGTGCTTGTCCAGAGGTTTTGGATGCAATTCTGAAAGCTAATGACGAGGATAGAACTCCTTATGGTAATGATGAGCTATCTAAAAACTTGCAAAAAAAATTTTCTGAAATTTTTGAAAAAGAAGTAATAGTCTTTCCTACAGCATCAGGAACAGCTGCTAATGCTTTAGCTTTATCAACTATGACGCCTTCTTTTGGAAATATATACTGTCACAGACTTTCTCATATTAATGTAGACGAATGTGGAGCGCCCGAATTTTATACTGGTGGAGCGAAGTTAGTTAACCTTGATGGAATTAATGGTAAAATTATTCCCGAAGAGTTAGATGATAGCATTAATGGCAAAGGAATTGTTCATCATACACAACCATCATCTGTTAGCATCACACAACTTTGCGAAACAGGTGTAGCATATCAATTAGATGAAATTAAAAAAATATCAGAGGTTGCGCATAAACATAAGTTAAATATCCATATGGATGGTGCTAGGTTTGCAAATGCATTAGTTTCATTAAATTGTTCCCCAGCAGAAATGACTTGGAAATCTGGCATAGATGTATTGTCATTTGGAGCTACAAAAAACGGATGTTTTGCTGCAGAGGCAATTATTTTTTTTAATCAAGACTTAGTAGGCAACTTGCCTTTTTTAATGAAACGAGCTGGTCATTTACTTTCAAAAATGCGTTTTGTATCTGCACAATTAGATGCTTATATATCAAATGAGGTATGGTTAAAAAATGCAAAACATGCAAATGCTATGGGAAAAAAATTAAGCCAAGGCTTGCAGCTGAATAAAAACATTGAATTAGCATACCCTACAGATGCAAATGAGATATTCGTTAAGATACCAAAAAATATAATCGATCAATTTAATTCGCACGGTTACAAAATTAATGATGAAGAATGGGAGAATAAAGCAGTCAGGCTGGTTACTGCATGGAACACAGATCCATCTGATGTTGAGTCATTTTTAAGTATAATCAAATCTTAATTTAACTAGGGTTTTCTTTTAGAAAATTAATATAATTCACAACTTCATCAAATTTTTCGTCCTCAATATCTTTATAACTTGTATTAAATTTACTCTTTACACAAATTGCAACATGCGCATAAGGGTTTCGACCTTTAGGATGATTTGGATGGTCAGGAAGTTGTCCCTCCAAATAATCGCCAGCTTCCTGAATAATTTTCCAGAGTTTACTTGCGTTTTCTTTATTCATTCTTCTACAAAAATTGATTTATATATTTTGCTCAATAGACTGAATATTAATCATTTAAAATCCACCTCGCCAATTATTTTTAGATTTCAAATCTTTTTCTTCTTGTTTTGAAGTAGGTCTTAATAAATAAAAACCTACTACAACAACGACGAAAATACCTAAAATAACTTCAATCATTTAATTAATCATTTATGTTTTTAAAAATTTTTTCATAAATTAAGCACTATATCAAATACTATAATTTTAATATATTTTAATTATAAATGACTAAAGACAAAATTAAAATCCATATAAGAAATAATCATTGGAAGAAAGGGGCTTTGCCTTGTGATTTAGAGGGTGAAAAAAATAGTAGTGTTCCAAAAGATTTGTTTGAGAGCATGCTCAAAAAATATCCTGAGATAATGAAAAAAGTTTCATATTTAGTTGATTGGGATAATGACAATTGGGAGTCTTCAATGAAAAATGCAGATATCTTACTTGCTTGGGACTTTCCAACAAATGATTTAAGTAAAATAGCACCAAATTTAAAATGGATTCATATTGTTTCTGCAGGAGTTAATCACCTTTATCCATTTGATTGGATTAAAAAAGATTTAGTTATAACAAATAGTAGTGGAATACATGCAAAAAAAGCTGGAGAATTTGGTTTGATGAGTATTTTGATGCTTCAAAATCATATGACAAAAATAATTACTAATCAAAGAAATAGAGAGTTTGTAACTTTATTAAGCAACCCAATTGAGAACAAAAAAGTTTTGGTAGTTGGAACTGGATCATTAGGAGGGTCAATGATTAAACATATCAGTGCATTGGGGGCAAATGTAATTGGTATCAATAGAAGGGGAAGAAAAGTAGAGGGATGTTCAAAAGTTATCACTTTTGATAGAATTGATGAAGTTTTACCTGAAGCTGATTTTCTTTATTTAGCTGTTCCAGAAACAAATGATACTAAAGGATTAATAAATAAGAAAAGATTAGATGTGCTTAAAGCTACGTGTGGAATTGTTAATATTGGTCGCCAATCTGTAATGGATTATGAGCATTTAAGAAAAAAATTAAAAAAAAATGAAATTTCTGGAGCAATTTTAGATGTTTTTTCAGAGGAGCCTATAAATAGAAATTCTAAATTTTGGGATACTCCAAATTTAGTCATTACACCTCATATATCGTCAGACAGTAAAGGAAAATATATCGAAATGGTTTTAGAAAAGTTTTTTGATAATTTAAAACTATTTATTGATCAAAAAAAATTACTTAATCGAGTAGATCCTAATCTAGGTTATTAATTTGTTTCTTTAAACTCTCGCTTTATTAAAGATTATCCAAGACTATTTGGGACTTCCTTATTTTTAGTTCCTTCTTTTGATGTTGATTTTATTGGTTCTTCAATAGGCTCAGCAGCTGGATTTAATTCTAAGCCAATTGGCGTAATTGTAGTTGGCAGAGGGGTAAACTGCGAGTCTGGATTTTCAACAACTTCTCTGACCTTCATCCTATAAATACCATAAATACCTATAAATACATGGAATATGATTAAAAAAATGAAATAACCATTCTCTCCAACAAAATCCATAAACAAGGAGCACAAAAATGGACCACTCATAGCTCCCATACCAAAAGCAAATTGTAAACCAGCACCTGCTGATACAAACTTCTCTTTAGATACAAAATCATTTGTGTGCGCAAATATTAACGCAAACATTGGAAGACTAAAGAATGCATATAAACCTGTAAACACATAAAACCAAAACTTTGAACTTGCTAATCCATCGGGCAAATGCATTGTCCCTACAGAAAAAATTGCACATAGTGCAAAAAAAGCTGCAGCAAACGTAGAATAAACAGTTACTGTCCTTCTGTCATAAATATCAGATAGTTTTCCAATTGGCCATTGTGAGATAGCACCAGAAATTGCAACTAGAAAAGTTACAAAAGATATTTCAAATATGCTAAAATTCATTGCTGCAGCATACACTGCAATTAATGCAAACATAGCAGAATGACAAATGCCACACAAAACAGCGCTTACCATACCAAACGGGGACGCTTCATAAAGTTCTTTAATTTTCATACCAATAATTTTTTTAAATTTTGGAGCTTTCTTTTTTGTAAGTAGAATTGGAACAAGCGATAAAGACATAAATAACGAAACTAAGATAAAAGGTTGAAAGTTTTCAGGTCTACTAAAATTTAAAAAAAACATTCCTATTGCCATAGAACTAAAGAGTACAATCATATAAATTGATAAAACACTTCCTCTATTTTTATTACTTGCCCTATCGTTTAACCAACTTTCTGCAATTGTATAAAGACAAACCATAGAAAATCCTGAAAAAACTCTAAGTACAAACCAAGTTAAAGGATTTATTACAATTGAGTGAACTAATACGACTATTGATGCAATTGAAGCAAAAGCCGCAAATACCCTTATGTGACCTACTCTTGAAACAAGGATAGGTACTGTTCTTGCACCAATAAAGTACCCAACAAAATATCCCGTTAACATAAACCCTGTAGCCGTTATACTAAAACTCTCATGTACGGCTCTTACTCCTAACAAGGAAACTTGGAAACCGTGAGCTAACATAATTAGCCCCATACCTGTAAAAAGGGCCCATGAGTTTTTTAATATCTTATCCATAATTTCGCTATCTACGGATGATTTAATATTAAATCAAGAAATTAATTATTAATTTTTTGAGGTTCTCTAAGTTTTAAAAAAGAGTGGATGCCTATAGTTGTTATAATTATAATTCCCCCAATTATGGTCTCTAAAGTTGGTTGCTCTTTTATAACCAACCAAACCCAAATTGGGCCAATTATAGTTTCAAGCAAGAAAAACAAATTCACTTCCTCAGCAGGAATAAACCTAGGTGCAATTGTCACCAAAACAAATGGAAGAGCTACACAAACTATGCACATCAAAGGTATATAAATCTGATCAGATCCGATTAAATTGAAATTTTCTACAAAAAAGAAGGCAAAAATAGCAACTCCTAATTTTCCCATGACAGCAGATGGCAAAAGATCTCTGTCTTTAGCATATCTTATCAGTACAGCGTTGACTGCTAACCCTGCAGCGGTAACAAATCCCATAATATTTCCAAAGAGATTTCCTATTTTAATTGAGTCATAGAATATGAATAAAACAGCAAAAAATGTTATAAAAATAGCTATCCAGGTTCCTTTACTAGGTATCTCTTTTAAAAAAATAGCACCTAAAATTGCAGATAGCATTGGCGCTAGTGCAATCATGATCAGGGTATTAGCTACATTTGTATTTTGAATAGATATTATGAAGGTAATATTGCATATTGAAAAGCTGATAGCATAAAATATGCCAACAGTACCTACTTTGAAAAATGCGTTTATGAAATTTTGTCTATAAAATAATACCAGTCCAATAAAAACAACAAAAAAAGGGATTATACCTCTATAAAAAAGCATTCCCCAAGTTTCAATGTTAGAAAGTCTAATTAAAAGTGAGTCAGGTGTTATGAACATTACAGCCACAAAAGCTAGCAATGATCCTTTTTTTTGATCAGATAATTTATTCAAGCTTTTAAACCTTTCCAAAATGTCTTAGCAAGATTTATTTTAGATAGGTCGTAGTATGTTTTTAATCCAGTAGGGGAGGTAACATTAATATCTCCATTTAACTGTTGATCAATAAAGTCTATCCCAGCAAAATAAATATTATCCTTCTTTAATTTTTTACCAATAATTTTTGAAATCCTAATTTCTTTTTTGGTAAGGCTAGTAAGTTTTGGTACAGCACCCTTACTCATATTACTTAAATATGAACCTTTCTTGGGAACTCGTGAGATTGCACCACATACTTTTCCATTAATTATAAAAACTCTTTTATCACCTTTAGATATATTTTTTAAAAATTTTTGAAACATAGAGTGTCCATTTTTTTTTAAAAAATTTGTAATTAATTTTTTATTAAACTTATTCTTAATCAAATGTATTTGATTACCTCCATACCCATTAATAGGTTTCATAATTATACTTTTATTTTGTTTATAAAACTTCTTAACTTCTTCAATATTATTTGAAAATATTGTATCTGGCATATATTTTGTAAATTTTTTCGAATATAATTTTTCAGATACGTTTCTAATAGCCACTGGGTTATTTATCACCCTTGTTTTTTTTAAATTATCCAAAATGAGGGTAGTAATTAAATATTCTGAGTTGAAAGGTGGGTCTTGTCTAATTAAAATAAATTTAAAATTTTCAACATCAATTTTTTGTTTTTTATAAATTTTATAAAATTTTTTTCTTTCATAATTTAATTTGACAAATACTCCATTTGCATATGTTTTATTTTTGATGATGGATAAGTTTGAAGGAGTATAATAAAATATTTTATATCCTAGTGTCTGAGCTTCATGAGCTAAAAATATTGATGTATCAGAAGATATATTAATTTTATCTAATTTATCGCCTTGTATGCCTATTATTTTATTTGTCATATAAATCTTCTAAATTTTGAAATTTAGAGAATTTATTTATAGCATGACTGGCCACTGTTTCTTTATTATTGATAATATTATTTAGATGTTCCAGGTATTTAGTTTCGTTTGTACCGTTTTTTCCAATAAAATCTCTTTTTTCTAAGCCTTTTTCAGCAATTCTTAACAAGTTAGAGATCCAATAAATCATATCTCTACCCATTAAATTTGTATCAAGTCCTTTCATTGGTGCATCTTTATACGCATTCAATAAATCTTTCTTTTCCCATTTTGAAATAAACTCTAATGCTTCGTCTAAATTACCGTATAAAAGGCCAGTAAAAAAAGCAGGGCCAGCACAGATACAGTCCCAACCACAAGTATCCATAGATCTTAATTCGATATATTGTTTTAATCTATTCTCTGTAAAAATAGTACTTAAATGCAATCCAAGATCGTCAATACTTGGTAAAGATTTATTTATTTCTTGAATATTACCATTCATATAATCAGAAAATTTATAATTTTTACCAGATAAATATTTATCATTTTTTTTTATAAACAGTATTGGATAATCCATTACAAATTCAGCATATTTTTCAAAATCAACATTTTCTAAAAAAATTTCTGGAAGGCCACCCCTTGATGTTTCTTGCCATACTTTTGATCGGTATGATAAGTATTTACTATCCTTTTTCTCAACTATTGATGAGTTTGCAAAAAGTGCGATACTTAATGGAACTAAACTATTTGCTAATTTAAACTTTTTTATGAAATCATTTTCAGACGTGTAGTCTAGATTTAGCTGTGTCCCAGATGTTCTATACATCATATCTAAACTGAGAGGTCCGCCTTTCGGCATATCCTTTGTCATTACTTCATATCTTTTTTTAGGATTATTTGGAATTTCAGACAACTTAGATATTGGATCAAATCCAGCGCTTACTATTTTTAAATCTAATTTTTCAACAACTTGTTTAAGTTCAAACAAATAATTATTAGCTTCAGAGCAAACTTCGTGAATATTATTTAATTGAGCACCTGCAAGCTCAATTTGATTACCTGGTTCTAAAGTTATACTCTTATTATCTTTATTTAACGCTATAACATTCTCACCTTCATAAGATGGTTTCCAACCAAATTCATATAAAATTTTAAAAATATCTTTAATTGTAGAATAATTAATTCTTTTATTATTCTTCTTATAGAAAAGGAATTTTTCGTGCTCAACGCCTATTTTGGAGTTTATAGGCTCCTTAATTCCAGATTTAAAATGATCTATTATATTATCTTTATTCATATTAATGATTTAATAACTCTTACTTAGATATTCAACAGCTTCGCTTATGTTAGTTAATTTGTTAGAACAAGTTTGGTTTTTACATACAATAACACTAGGTTTTGTATCATTATTTAATTGGTAAACAAAAGTTGCAACTCCTAGATATTCTTTTTGTAAATAAAGCTGTATTTCCTTAATAGACTGGGATGTTCCACTGAATGTGAATGATAAGCTATTATCGCATATATCTAGGGTTTTAATAAAGCTAAACATTTGTGAATAATAAGAGTTTAAAACCTGATGAAATGATTTTTTAAGAACCTCATTTCTTTCAGACCATATTTTATCATTTGTAATTGAATATAATTTATTTGAAATTAGTAGATAAACACTATTACCATTTGGTATATTGCTATCGTTTAAGTCTAGTGGATTTGCAAACAAATCATTATCTTTAATAATATTTTTCTGGAATAGCTGTGTTTCTTTATTAAAGAATAATTCCCAAGTATCATTCATTATTTTTATTGATTTTTCTAAAGCTTTTTTGTCAGCATTAACTTCATATAGCGTTATCATGAGTAAAGCATAATATACATAGTCCTCAAGAAAAGTTTCTATTTCTTTATTTTCATAACAATGAATAATTTTTTGATGCAATTTTGTATTTAATATTTCAATTGTTTCTATCGTATTATTTTTTAAATCTTCATCATCTAAATATACTGAAGTTTTGAGAAGAACTTGTAGCATATATGCATTTAAATCAGTTTGAGATTTATCATCAAAAAATGGTTTTACTCTTTTTCTTCTAATATTAAGTAATTTATTTTTTATTTGATCTAGGTTATTTTTATCTTCGTCAGGTATTAAATTTTTTTCCACCAAAATGTTATTACCTTCAAAATTACCGCTCTCCGAAATTTCGTACTTATTTTCTAGTAATTTAATATCTTCTTTTAAAAGATTTTTTAATTCTTCATATGACCAAACATAATATTTTCCTTCAACACCCTCGCTGTCAGCATCATATGCTGAACCATATAATTTTTCATTATTTTTAAAATCATTATTAAAATAATGAATAGTTTGCAAAAGTTTATCTTTAAAATAATTATTTTTTGTATTTTGATAAAATTTAGTCAAGAGATCTATAAACTGAATATTATCATAAAGCATTTTCTCAAAGTGTGGTATTATCCATTTTTCATCTACAGCGTACCTTGAAATTCCCCCATCAAGATGATCATAAATTCCTTTTGAGCAAAGGTTGGTAAGCAAAGTTTCAACAGGTTTAAAATAATTAATATTTTTGGTTTTTAAGTAAAAATAAAACATTGCATCAAATAAATAAAATTGTGGAAACTTTGGAGCTCCTTTAAAGCTGCCGTTACTTTCATCTAGATAATTGATAATTTTTTCAACAAATGGCTCTAGAGGTTGGTTTAAAACTGCAGATCTTTGATTAATTTTTGAAAAAATATCTTTTACTTGAGGGGCTTGAGCTAAGATTTTTTCTCTATTCTCTTTGTAAACATTGTGAACATTATTTAAGACTTTTTTAAAGTCCGGTCTTCCTTGAATTTCTTTTGGTGGGAAATATGTTCCACCTGTAAAAGGTACACCATTTTCATCTAAAAACATTGATAATGGCCATCCTCCCTGAGCACCAGTTAATATTGATAAACTTTTTTGAAAAACATAATCTAAATCTGGCCTTTCTTCTCTATCAACTTTAATATTTATAAATTTTTCATTCATAAGTTTGGCAGTTTCCTCATTTTCAAAGCTTTCATGTGCCATTACATGGCACCAATGACAGCTAGCGTATCCAACACTTAAAAATATTGGTTTTTTTTCTTTTTTGGCTTTTTCTAAAGTTTCTTTATTCCATGGAAACCAATCAACAGGATTATCCTTATGTTGTTGAAGGTAAGGGCTTTTCTCGTTTTTTAAAATATTAGACAATTTAGTGATGATAGAAAGGTTTTCTTGCAAAAATATTTCTAACCATAGGCTCAAAATCTTTCAAAGTCATTGATTTATAATTTGGATCAAATGAAGCTTGGTCATAATTTTCACAAAAATCTACTGTTGCTTGATAATGTTCTGCATCTTTATATTTTTCTCTAGCATTCTTATCTCCGCCTAAATGTTCAGCAGAATAATAAGTTTGAAATAAACCATGATGCAAAATAATCCAGTAAGTTTTTTCCGATACATATGGTTTAATTACTGAAGCTGCGTATTGTGAATGATTCATTGGAGCTAGCTCGTCCCCAAGATCGTGTAGTAACGTGGCTACTACCATTTCTTCGCTTTCACCATTTTTAAATGCTCTTGTTGCTGCTTGTAAAGCATGTTCTAGTCTAGTTATTTGATATCCTTCAAGAGTAGTAGTTTGTGATGCTAAATATTTTAGAATTCTATCTGCTGTTTTTCTTTCATATTGCCTTTCTAACTTTTCTAAAAGCTGATAATCGTCTTTTGTACCATTTTTCATTTCAGTAAAACTTACTTTTTTCATATTAATTATTTGATGCTGTACTTAATAATGAAAGTTGTGTTACTTTATCTTCACCAAGTTCATCAATTATTTTTACAGGATATTCACCTGTAAAGTGGTGATCTGTCAACTGTGGGTAGTTATTGTTTCTTTTATCAAAACCCATTCCTAAATATAAGCCGTTTAAGCTTAAAAATTTAAGGGATTTTGCTTTAATAAATTCACAAATTTCATCTGTCGATTTATTCGCAGCCATGAGTTCTTTTTTAGTAGGTGTATCAACTCCGTAAAAATCAGGAAACTTTATTTCTGGACTTGCTATCCTAACATGAACCTCCTTAGCACCAGAATCGTAAAGCATTTTGACTATTTTAGATGATGTAGTTCCTCTTACTAAAGAGTCATCTACTAAAATTATTTTTTTATTTTTAATAACAGATAGATTTGGATTTAATTTTAATTTTACTCCAAGGCTTCGAATTTGCTGTGAGGGTTCAATAAAAGTTCTACCCACATAATGATTCCTAATTAAACCTAATTCAAATTTCATTTTTTTTTCTTCGGCATATCCCAATGCTGCTGCATTTCCAGAATCTGGTACTGGCACAACTAAATCTGCATTAATTTTGTCCTCTTTTGCAAGTTGAGCGCCAAAATTTTTTCTATACTCATAGGCTGTTTTGCCGTTTAAAATGCTATCTGGTCTTGAAAAATAAATATACTCAAATACGCAAGGCCTTATTTTTTTTGGAGGAAAAGGTTTTACACTTTTCAATTCATCATTTTCAATATAAACGATTTCTCCATTTTCTACTTCTCTAACAAATTTAGCCCCAATAATATCAAAGGCACATGTTTCAGATGCAAGAACATAGGAATTTTTTAATTTACCAATCACCAATGGTCTTATCCCATATGGATCTCTAACACCAATAAGTGTGTTTTGTGTCATCATTACAAGTGCATAACCACCTTGAATTTGAAAAATTGCATCTATAATTTTATCAATAGTTTTAACTCTTTTAGATTTAGCTATTAATTGAACGATAGTCTCAGTATCAGATGTTGTGTAAAAAATGGCACCATCTTGAACTAGTTTATTTCTTAAAGTTATAGCATTTGTAAGATTACCATTATGTGCAACCCCGATACCACCTGCATTTGTATCAGCAAAAAATGGTTGAACATTCCTTAAGGCTGTTCCCCCAGTTGTTGAGTAACGATTATGACCTATTGCAAATTTTCCAGGAAGTTTTTTTATAACTTTTTCGTCATTAAAGTTGTCTCCAACTAAGCCAAATCTTTTTTCTGAATGATATTTTTTGCCATCATATGATACAATACCACAACCCTCTTGCCCTCTGTGTTGAAGAGCATGAAGACCTAAAGCAGTTAGAGTAGAGGCATCATTAGAATTACTTATACCAAAAACGGCACATTCCTCTTTAATTTTCGGATTATATATCTTGAACTTTTTCCTTAGTTTTCTCATAATCTTTTTTATCTGGAAATTCTTTTATAAGATAGTTACTACCTTTTTCAACCCATGCATACGTAAAAGCATCATTTAAGTTAATTGGCCATTTATTATGATTATAGACTATATTTATAGTTGTATAGATACACACTATTATAACGTAAGCTCTTATAAAGCCAAAAAAGAAACCAAAGATTCTATCTAAATTTCCTAGCACAGAATATGTGATAGCTCTATTTATTCCTTTGTTTATTAATAAAATTAAGAAAATTACTATTACATATAAACTTATGCCAACAACTAGATCAAGAATATATTCACTATCAATAATATCTTTTAAATACGGTTTTGCTTTTGGAAATAAGAAAAGCGTTATTACATAAGCTAGAAGCCATTTAGAGGCTGACAAAATACTCAAAACAAAACCATGTTTTGTACATTTAATTAATGAGAGTAACGTAAAAACTGAGTAGACAATATCAAATGTATATAAACTACTTAGTGTATTTTTAAAAATTTCAAACACTTATTTTATTTTAAAAGGTTTAAATACTAAAAGAAGAGATGGCAATAATGTTAAAACGGATACCATGGCTAACAGCATTGCAATTCCCGTAAAGACCCCAAAATAAATTGTCGGGATAAAATTAGATAAAATCAGAATAGAAAAACCAAAAACAATGGTAATAGATGTATTTAGTATTGCCACACCGACTGTTGAATGACAATATTTGATAGTTTTATTGTAATCTTTTAAATAACTCAATTCTTCTTTAAATCTATAAATATAATGAATACTATTATCGACTGCTATTCCAATCGTAATAGCTGCAATTGTTATAGTCATCATATCAAGAGGTATTCCTGCTAAACCAATAATTCCGAGTATAAAAAAAGCTGCAATAAAGTTCGGTACTACACCTATAAGTGAAATTTTTATATTTCTAAAAAGAATTAAAAACATTATTAAAATTCCAATCATTACAAATCCAAGAGTTAATATTTGAGATTTAAACAAACTTTGAAGTAAATTGTTGAATAGTATTAGCACCCCTCCAAGCTTGAATTCATCTTTTTTAAAACCTAATTTATTTTCTAAATCAAAATTAATTTTATTAATAAGTTCATTTCTTCTTAATCCATCCAAAGAGTCTTTTATTCTCAAACTTATTCTTGCTTCTGAAGCATCAATTGAGATGTATGGATCTATTATTTCTTTTTTAATTGAATCAGGAATTTTTGTATAAAGAACACCCATTTCTAAAGTTCCAAGAGGTTTGTTATTGTTTAATTTAGTTGCCACTTCGACTATTGAAGAAAAAGATAAAACTTTGCCAATAGCCTCAATGTTATCAAGATAATTATGAACTCTACTTATTTTATCTATTTTATCTTTTGTAAACCAATATTTATCGTCATTTTCTTCTTCATCACTCCAGTCATTTTCAGTATCTTTTTCCTCATCTTTTGTAATTGGAAATTTTAAAATTACCTCTAATGGCGTTGTTCCACCAAGTTTTTCATCTATCAATTTCATTCCCTGATATATTTCAGTTTTTTTATTAAAATAATTAATGAAACTATTTTCTACTTCTAACTTAGAAATACCAAAAATACTCAAAACTAAGATCACACTAGTTAATCCAAAAATATAATTTTTATTATAAAGAGATAGATTGCCTAAATAATTTGTAATTTTTGAATCTTTTTCTTGATTCATAGACACATCTGAGTTTTGCATGAAACTTAGCAGTGTTGGAAGAAGTGTAAATGTAATCAATAGAGATGTAATCAACCCAAAGGTCATCATCCAACCAAAATCTATTATAGGTTTTATTTCACTAAATATTAATGACAAAAAAGCACAAATAGTTGTTATGACAGTGTAAAAAATTGGCCATATCATTTTTCTTGTTGTTAAAATTATAATTTCAGATTTATTTTTATTTGAAAATTGCTTACTCAATTGTAAATATCTAGTGCTCATATGAATATTCATCGCCATTGTTAAAATTAACATCAAAGCAATAAAGTTTGATGAAATAACAGTAACTTTCCACCCTACTAATCCAAGAAACCCAATCATTAAAACGACAGAAAAGAAACAGCTACTGATTGGTATTATTATCCATATTAATTTTCTAAATACATACCAAAGAGTTATGATAATAAAAGCAAGTACGCCTAAACCAAAAGTAATAATGTCTTTTTTTATAAAAGTCATCATATCGTCAGCGATCATAGGAATACCGCCAAGAAAAATTTGTGTATTTTGATTGTATTTTTCTATTACTTCTCTAATTTCTAAAATATTTTGGTGTCTCTCTTTTTTAATTTTATCCTTTAAAAATTCTAATTCTTTCTTTGATTTGTTCTCTATTTCCTCATTATATGGCTTTATATAAACAATTATTCCACTCGTTTTTGCATCTTCACTAATAACAAAGTTTCTAAACACAGGACTATTGAGTATTTCATCAAAACCTCTTTTTTTATCAACATTCTCACTTTTTAACGTTTTAAAATTTTGAATACGATCAACTAATTTTTCATCAGTAACATCTAACAAAGGAATGTCCAATAACGTAATAACATTGTATACCCAGTTTAAGTTTTGTAACTCATTTTTAAGCTTAGAAAGATTTTTAATAGAGTCCTCTGAAATCATTTCTCCTTTTGGAGAATATGTGAGTACTAAAAACTCCTTAGCACCGTATCTACTATTAATTTCATTTAAATATTTTAGATCTGGGTCATTTTCTAATAATAATGTTTCTGAACTCGCATCTAACCGAAAGTTTTTTGAAAAGTAAAATGCTGAAATTAATACTATTATGAGTATTAAAAAAACAAATTTTGGTTTTTCAATAATATTTTTTTGATAAAAGTTAGCTAACATTTGATATTAGCTTTTATAATTTATATTAATTATTTTGAATATCCTTAAATTTTGTAAACATTTCCTCAAATTCAAGCATTATTGTGCCTGTTGGGCCGTGTCTTTGTTTAAGTATAAGAAGTTCTGCCAAATGAGAAATCTCGTTCATTTTTGCTTGCCATTCTGCGTGTTCCACTGTTGCAGGTCTTGGCTCTTTATTTTTCAAGTAATAAGACTCTCTAAATACAAACATTACTACATCTGCATCTTGCTCAATTGAGCCAGACTCACGTAAATCGGAAAGTAATGGTTTTTTATCATCTCTTTGCTCAACTGCTCTTGATAGTTGTGAAAGAGCTAATACTGGAACTGATAGTTCTTTGGCAAGAGCCTTAAGTCCTTGAGTAATTTCAGAGATTTCTTGTACACGTCCATCTTTAAAACTAGTTCCCTTCATTAATTGAATATAGTCAATAACAATCATGTCTAACCCATGTATTCTTTTTATTCTTCTAGCTCTATTGCTTAGTGCTGCAATTGAAATTGCTGGTGTTTCATCAATATATAATGGGAGATCAGCAATATTTTTTGAAGTTTCTATAAACTTATCAAATTGTTCCTCTGATATTTTTCCTCTTCTTATATCGTTTGATTTTATTCTAGATTGTTCTGCAAGAATTCTTGTTGACAGCTGCTCTGAAGACATTTCTAAAGAAAAAAAAGCTATACAAGATTTTTCTCCTTTTTCTTGGATATTTTTTGCAGCATGAAAAGCTATGTTTGTTGCTAAAGCAGTTTTTCCCATTGAAGGTCTTCCAGCAATAATTATTAAATCTGATTTATGCATTCCACCCAGTCTATCGTCTAAATCTTTTAACCCTGATGGCACTCCTACAATTCCTTCCTCGTTCTTATAAGCATTTGATGCCATTTCTATGGTTTGTCGCATCGCATCATCAAACTTAATAATAGAAGAATTAAACGATCCTTTTTCAGCTAAATCAAATAATGATTTTTCAAAACTTTCAATAATCTGTTGACCATCATTATTTAAATCATTTAATTTTGCTGTATCAATTATATTATCTGAAATTTTTATTAATTCCCTCTTTACATACAAATCATAAATTAACTTTGAGTACTCTATGCTTTGCCTTGTAGAAGTTGAGAATTTAGTTATTTTGACTAGGTATTCTGGAATATTTAATTCATCCTTTTCATTTTCGAAATGATTTTTTAGTGTAATAGGATTTGCCAACATTCCTTTATAAATTAAATTTTCAATAGCGCTAAAAATTTTTTGATGCATCGGGTCATAAAAGTTTTTATTAGAAATTAGTAAGCTAATTTCGTCAAATATTTCATTTGAGAGAAGGATGGACCCTATAACGGATTGTTCAGCTTCTATGTTGTTTGGAAGTTCATTTACGTTATTTTTAATTATATTTAATGATTGAGACACTCATTAACCATACAATTTAGCAAAGAATTTTCAAATGTTTAATCTCGTTGGGGAAAAGAATGTATAATTATTTTAATTCTTCTTGAACTACAGTTTTAATTACAATCTGTGTTTGAACCTCTGGATGTAAATTAATTGACACTGTAAAATCACCTATTGATTTAATTTCTGATGACGGTTGTATTAAAGAAGGATTAATCTTAACTCTATCAATATCTTCTAAAACTTTTGATATTTCTGTTGGTTTCACGGATCCATACAATTCATTATTTTCTGTACTTAGTTTTTTAATTTCATAAGTTTTATTTTTTATTTTATCATGTATCAACTTTGCCTCTTTGCGTCTATCTTGATCTTTTTTACTTAATTCTTGTTTAATTTTTTCTACCTCTTTAATATTTTCTTTAGAGGCAAAAAGTGCTTTCTTCTTTGATATTAGATAGTTCCTAGCGAAACCTCTTTTAACATCAATAATTTCTCCTATTGATCCAATTTTTCCAACATTTTCAAGTAGTATAACTTTCATATTACAATAATGCTAGATTTCTAGCTCTTTTAATTGACATAGATAATTCTCTTTGTTTTTTTTGACTAACAGAGGTAATCCTTGAGGGTAGTATTTTTCCGTTCTCTGAAATATATCTTTTTAAAAGCTTTATATTTTTATAATCAACTATAGGTGCTCCTTTTCCAGTAAGAGGACATTTCTTTTTAAATTTATATTTTTGATTTTGAAAGATACTTAGTTTTGCAAAATTACTTTGCTTATTTTTTTTTTTATTATTTCTTTTTTTCATAAAATGATTTAATTATCTAATATTACTTTCTCATCTACTTTTTTGAAATAATTAGTTTCTAAGTCAAATTTTTTTACTCTTACTGTTAAATATCTTAATAAATTTTTATCAATTTTTTCATTTTTCTCTAGTTCAGATATAGTTTTTCCATTTGCTTTAATTTTGAAGTGAATATAATTACCTTTTTTATTTTTTTTTATTAAATAAGAGAGGTTCATTAGCCCCCAATTTTCTAATTTCACGATATTACCATCAAACTTTTCTACAATTTTAGAATATTTCTCTTCTAGCTGCTTTATTTGGGAGGGGCTTATATCCTGTCTTGCTATAATTGTGTGTTCATATAAGTTCATAATAAATCTTTCAAAAAAAAGAGGATATACTATTATAATTTTTTAATTACAATATAAAAAATAAGGTTTTTGCTTATATTTTCTATGTTTTCTGTTTTATTTCCAGGTCAAGGTTCTCAATCGGTTGGAATGGCTAAAGAATTTTATGATAATTTTGATTATGTAAGAGATATCTTCAGTGAGGCAGACGACACACTCAATTTGCCAATAAGCAAATTAATCTTTGATGGTCCAAAAGAATTATTAGATCAGACTGAAAATACACAACCTGCAATATTTTTAGTTAGTTACTCAATTTTTAATGTTATCAAACAAGAGACAAATTTCGAAATTAATAAAGCAAGCTTTTTTGCAGGACATTCTTTAGGCGAATATTCAGCTTTAGCATGTGCGGGTGTGATAAATTTTAAGGAAACAATTAAACTTTTAAAAATAAGAGGAAATGCCATGCAAAATGCAGTCCCAAAAAATAGAGGTGGTATGTTAGCTGTTTTAGGTGAGGAAATAAAAAAAATTGAAGAAATTCTTGAAAAGAATAAAAACCATTACAATTGTTTTATAGCAAATGACAATTCAAATGGACAAGTAGTGATAAGTGGAAAAAATGAAGATATTGATAAATTAATAAGTGACTTAAAAACTTCAAATATTAAAAATATTAAATTGTCAGTTTCTGCTCCTTTTCATTGTCCATTGATGAGAGAAGCTACTGAAACCATGAATAATGTGCTTAACAAAACTAAATTTTCTTTGCCTAATAATATGATTTTTTCAAATGTGACTGCAGAGCCATCAAACGATCCAGAGTATATTAAAAAACTTTTAATTGATCAGATAGAAAAGCCAGTGCGCTGGAGGGAAAGTATTGTTAATATGATTCAATCTGGATGTAAAAAATTTATTGAAATTGGTCCTGGTAAAATATTATCAGGACTTGTAAAAAGAATTGATAGAAATGTTGATTTAATTCAAGTAAATATTATAGATGATCTTAAAAATTTATGATGAACTTAAAAAATTTGAATATACTTATAACTGGAGCTACTGGAGTAATTGGCAATTCAATTACAGATAAATTAATTATTGCTGGTGCAAACGTTTTAGTCACTGGAACAAATGAGCAAAAGTTAAAAAATCTTCAAGATAAATATAAAGGGTTGAATTCAATAAAGTTTGATATTAGTGAGCATAAAAAAATTGATAAATTTGTTGAAGAATGTAGCAAATTTTTTTCAAACAAAATTGATGTACTAATAAATAATGCTGGAATTACAAACGACAATTTATCAATAAGAATGAAAGAGGAAGAGTGGAAAAAAGTTATAGATATTAATCTTACCTCAACATTTCTAATCACAAAAAATGTAATAAAAAAAATGTTAAAATTCAAAAATGGAAAAATAATCAATGTTACATCTGTAGTAGGTCATACTGGAAATATAGGACAGGCAAATTACGCCGCATCAAAAGCTGGAATAATTGCAATGTCTAAAAGCCTTGCGATTGAGTATGGCAAAAAAAATATTAAAGTAAACTGCATATCCCCAGGATTCATAATCTCAGATATGACAGCTAAAATTAGCGAAGAGCATGCAGAACTAATGAAATCTAGGATATCTCTTAATAAATTTGGTAGTCCAGAAGATGTTGCTAATTCAATAGCTTTCCTAAGTTCTAATTTGTCAGACTATATAACTGGAGAAACAATACATGTTAATGGCGGCATGTATTTTAGTTGACAAAATAGATAAAATATTTATTAACAAATTAACTATAAGGAACAAAATGTCAGATGATATTTCAAGTAAAGTAAAAAAAATTGTTGCCGATCACTTAGGAATTGATGAAGCAAAAGTAAATGAAGAGTCAAGCTTTATTGATGATCTTGGTGCAGATAGTTTGGATACAGTAGAGCTGGTTATGGCTTTTGAAGAAGAATTTGGATCTGAAATATCAGATAGTGATGCGGAAAAAATTTTGACTGTTGGAGATGCAGTAAAATTTATTGAAAACAAAGCAAACTAATTTTTTTACTTAAATGGCCGCAAAAAAAGATGGGGTGATTGTAATACTATCCTCTCCCTCGGGCGCTGGTAAAACAACTTTAGTAAAAAAAATTTCTTCAAGAAATAATTTTAAAATTTCAATTTCACATACAACTAGAAGACCAAGACTTAACGAGAGAAATGGAAAAGATTACTATTTTATAAATATCAAAGAATTTAAGTCTCTTATTAAACAAGGAAAATTTCTAGAGCATGCAAAAGTATTTAAAAATTATTATGGCTCCCTAAAAAAAACTGTAGTTGAAAAATTAAAAAAAGGTGAAAATGTAATTTTTGATATTGATTGGCAAGGCACACGTCAAATTATAAAAAAAAAATTAAAATACAAAATCATTACTATTTTTATACTTCCACCAACAAAAAAGGAGTTATTCAATAGATTGCTGAAAAGAGATCAAAAAGATAAAAAAATAGCAAGAGAAAGAATGAAGCAATTCAGAGCTGATGTAATGCATTGGAAAGAATATGATTTCACTGTTATAAATGATAAAGTTGAATTGTGTTACAAAGAAATAATAAGCTTTATTAAAAAAAAAAAAAATAATATGAGAAATTCAAATTTTAATAAAAAAAATATAAAAAATCATATTAATGCACTAATTAATTAAAGACTCATATATTTCACAGATTTTATAGTAGGTAAGATTATTCAAATTTTGAGGTCTAACATTTAAGTCTAAGTCTAATTTTTTTGCCACATTGTTAAAGTCTTTGAATAAAAATTTTAGAGGTTTTTTTATCATTTTTCGTCTTTGACTAAAAAAAATATTAGTTACATGCTCTAAATTTTTAGGATCTTTAAAATTAAATTTACTATGTTTAGGTGTAAAGACTAATAAAGTACTCTTTACTTTAGGCCTTGGATCAAAGCTTGATGGTTCTATATCTACTATCTTTTCAATTTTCATTTTCCAATTTGCAATAATTGAGAGTCTTCCATAATTTTTTGTATTTGTTTTAGCAACAATTCTATCTGCAACCTCCTTTTGAAACATGAGGATCATTTTTTTACAAAAATTTTCCAACTTTTCAGATTTAATCCATTTTGATAAAATTTGTGTCGATATGTTGTAAGGTAGATTTCCAAATATTATCAATTTTTTGTTTGAAAAAATTTCATATTGAAACTTCATCATATCTTCGTTAATTACTCTTATTTTGTTGCCAAATTTTTCATGTAAATATTTCGCCAATCTTTCATCTTTTTCTATCACAGTAAAATCTTTAGGTTTTTTTTCTAAAATTTTTTCTGTAAGTTTTCCTGTTCCTGGCCCAACCTCAATCACTCTATCTTTATTGTTGATATTTCCAATTTCAACTATTAGATCAATTATTTTTTGATCTTTTAAAAAATTTTGTCCTAAGCTTTTTTTTGCCAAAAATCTCATTTGATTTTGTTTAAAAAATCAAAAATATAGTAAATTGATGATGGGTCAGATTTATTTTTTCCTAACATTTCATAATTTGGTCCATGATCAGGTGTGACCTTTATAAATGGCAAGCCAATAGTCACATTAATGGCATTAAATTTAAATAAAGTTTTAGCTGGAGTTAAAACCTGATCGTGATACATGCCAATTACGACATTAAATTTTTTAAAATTTTTTCCTAAAAAAAAAGTATCAGCTGCAAAAGGACCTTCAATTTTTATTTTCTTTTTCTCTAAATAATTTATTGCAGGAATGATTTCACTTTTTTCCTCACTAACAGGTTCAATACTTTCACAATGTGGATTTAAGCCAAGAATAGCAATTTTTGGTTTTTTTTGTAATCTTTTAATAAAGAATTCATTTATTTTTAGAACATTATTGATTATCCTTTTTTTTTTTACGAACTTCGAAACTTTTTTAATTGGAACATGTGTTGTTAAGGGATTGACAGAAAGTTTATTATTATAAATTAACATAACAGGATTTTTAGAATTTGTTTTATTTGCAATGTATTCTGTGATACCTAGAAATTTTTTTTTAAGAAAATGCCTTTTTGATATTGGTCCATTTATGAGCGCTTGTACATTTTTTTTTTTTATTAATTTAAGACCTAATTCAAAACAATTTGCAATATATTGGTTTGAATGCCCTGAAATATTTGTAAATGTATTTTTAAAATTATAATTTACATGTAAAATATTTACTTCTTTTTTTAATGAATTATGTAGATCTCTAATCTTATTAAGATTAATTTTATAATTTAGATATAACATTTGCTTGTGAAATAACTCATAATTTCCAATCAAAACTATTTTTTTATTCAACTCCTTAAATTTCTTAGATTTGAAATATTTTAATAGAATTTCTGAAAAAGTTGAATTTGGTTCTCCAAGAACTATTAAAATTATTTTAGTATTCATTTATTTCTATATTTTTTTTTAATCTTTTGTAAAATATTGTTGAGAAATTATTTAATTGTCGGTTTGTTTCATTTTTTATTAACTTTTTTAACTCATTTTCTAAGTTAATTTTTTGTTTTAACTCTCTTTTGTCATTTAATTTTATTAAAATATAACCATTTTGTAATTTGATAGGTTGACTAATCTCATTAATTCTTAATTTTTTAATGTCTTTTATTATTTTAGTTGATATCTGAAGCTCATTTATCCAACCAATCAATCCACCATTACTTGAAGTGTTCGAAATACTATAAATATTTGCTGTGTTTTCAAAGCCTATTTTCTTTATACTTTTTTTAATTTCTAAAGTTTTTTGTTTTAAATTTCCATCTAAACTACTTTCGAAAAATATCTCTGATAAATTATATGAAAATTTCTTTTTCTCTTTATTTATCTGATCTTGTATGTTTTGTTTTAACTCTTTTTTATTTATTACTACATTTCCCGAATATTTTTGATAAATTAATCTATTCCACAATCCTTCAATATATAATTTTTGTTGAATAGTCTCATATTCTAAATTTAAATTTTTCAATATTATTAAAAACTCATCTTTATTCTTAATATTTTTTTTTAAAAAAAAATTTCTTTCTACAACATCTATTATTTTTTTATTTTCATCAAAATTAAAATATTTTTTTAATTCTTTTTTTTTAATTATCTCATTTATAAGAGAGTCTCTTGCGATGATGTTGGTTCTAGATTTTTCTAAATCCTTTAATTTAGGATTTAAAAAAAATAAATATCTTTTTTCATTTTCGATATCTACATTGGTAATAATTTCGTCTTGTATTTGAACTTTAATCTCTATCAAATTTCCAAAAACTTGACTTTTGAAACTTAGTGTAATTATTAATATTATACATAATACTTTAATTTTATACATGATCACTCAAAAATTGTATTAGCTGATCCACGTAATTCGGCAAACGGAATAAATTTTATAAGAAAGTATAAACTTTCGTCGGGAATTAGGTTGCCATCTCTAAAAAATTTTTTTTCATATTGAAAAGAGGCTGATAAACAATCTGTTTCATATTTATATGCTAATTTATAAAATTGAGTAAAATCATCTTTAAGATCTTTAGTTGTATCAAACTTAAATGAATGCTCATCAGTAAATTTAATTTCAGTGTTATTTGTTAATAATTCTGAATTTCCTAGCTCGTGATTTTCAGTTATGTAATCAAATGTTGTTACTATTTTATTAATTCCTAATTTAGCAGAAATTGCATCATAATTAGAAAATTTTAAATCTCTATCATATGAAAAATTGTAATTTAACTCTAATTTATCGTCAAATTTATAAAAGATATCTCCAACAATATCAGATCTAGTTTGATCTAATTTAGATATACTTGGTAACCCTGGATTTTTTTTATCTTTGAATATATTACCAACATTAAATCCCAATATTTTTTCGTTATTAAAATTTTGTTTCTCAAATTCTAAACCTAATGTAAGTGACTTACCCTTTTCAACCATATCAGATCTGCCAATTCGATTTGGAGAAAATATACTTCCATAGTCCATCCTTGATCCTGTGGATGATATATTTTTTCCATTTGTTGGACTGAATCTAAATTGAGCAATAGGTTTTAAAAAGTTATTACTATTGTTAAAATTTTTTTTTAGTGGGAGTTCTGATTTAAGCAAAAAAGTACCGAAAATTTCGTGGTCATTTTTTTCATCATAAACAGATGAATTTTCTGAATAGGTATTAAAATTTTTTAATAGAAAACTATAGTCAGTTACTATGCCTTTCGATGAAATAAAATCATAAGAGTCAAAATTGAAATCATTATTAATCAAAGTTTCATAAATATTTGTATCATATACTTTTTGAAAACCAGAAGAAGAAAAGTTGAATTGTCCGTTATAACTTTCATCTAATTTTATTTCTTTTTTGAAATTAAAATCAGGGAAAACATACTGATATTTGTCACTATTATTCTTTGATAAATCTTCGTATAATCTTACTTTTGTAGTTAGATTTGTATTTTCATCAATAATTTTCTCTACTTCAAAATGAGAAGATAATACGCTATCACTTTCAATTATTGGGGTATAACTTTTTATATCGTGAATTTTTAAGTAGTTATCGTTGTTGACGTTTTGTAGTTTTAAATCAAAATTTGTATCATCATTAAATTTACCATTTAAATTTGCAAATATATGAGAACTAGTATCACTATTTTTTCTATTAAAACTAAAGTCAGTTTTTAGATTTGAATTTCTAAATGCTTCTCGATATTCACTATGAAAAATTAAATCATTTTCCATATAAATTCTTGGCTTGAATGTAAAATCTTTTGAATTTGATAAATTAAAAAAATATGGAGTACTTATTGACGAGCCCAAATTTCCAGAACCTTTATAAAAAGGTGTTAAAAACCCAGATTTTCTTTTTACTGATGGATCAGGGTGATTAAAATAAGGTATATAAACAAATTTTTTATCAAAAACTTTTAGCCAGGATTTTTCGTACTCAAATAATTTTCTTATTTTATCATGGGTAAATATTTCACTTTGCATTTCCCACCCTCTACAATTTTTATCTTTTTTATTACAGGTGCTAAAAACAGATTTGTATATTTTTGTTTTTTTATCGTTTGATGTGATACTTTTACCTTTTAATAAAGGATCATTTTCACTATTTCCAAAGAATGAATCATCAAATTCAACAAATACCTCTCTTCCAATTATTTCATTAATTTTTAAGTTTATTTTTGAATTTTCAAAAAAATAATTGTTAAAATTCTTATCTTTTACCGCAACTTTTTTTGATGAAATTATTTTGTCGATTAACTTAAATACCAAACCTTGCTCGAATAAAAATTTATTTCTATTATTATCAGTAACGGTTGTTAACTCATTACTTGATATTTTATTTAAATTCCTATTATACAAGACATCAAATGAATTTATTTCGTAGGTATTTTCACTTTTGATAAAAGTTTGATTCTTTGAAAATATTGTATTTTCAATTTCATTATAAACAATTTTTTGACTTTCGATATATATGTTATTTTCACTATCAAAATATTTAACATCATCAATTACTATTAGCTCTGAAATACTTTTGTTGTAAATAAATTTATCTCCCTCTATTATTAAATTATTTGATGGAATTCTAGCTTTTCCTTTAGTAGCAAAAATCATGTTACCATTTTCTTCTATTTTTATATTCTTAGAGTCAAATAAAATTGTTTCAGCCTTTGAATTTGAATAAATCAAAATTAGAATAAAAGAAAAATAATATATTAAATTTCTAATTTTCATTTAGCTTAGTTAATCCTAATGAACAAATTAAAAAGATAAGAATTTGCGGAAGCCAAACAGAAATTTCCACAGGTAAAGTTTCATTTTTACCAAATAAAATCGAAAAGTAATTAATGTAGTAAAATATAACTGACACCGTAACACCTATAACCACCATAAAGAATTTCGACTTAATAAAACTTAACTTAAACATCAATAATGCCCCAATAATTGCAGTAAGTGTGAGATAAAATGGTGTACTATATATTTTATTTAAATGTAGTTTAACCTCAGTCGCAGAGTAACCAATAGATTTATAATTTTCTTGTAACTCAATTAATTGAAAAATATTTAATGAATTTAAATTTGAGTATAAATTAGAAATAATCTCACTATTAAAGGATGATTTGTACTGGTATGTTTCAAAATATTTTACCATTTTTTTGTCTGAATAAATCTTAACATTGTTTAAGATCCAATTCTTTTTATCAATATTAGCTGTTTTAGAAATTATTGTGTTAATTAATTTATAATCTTCATCTAACTCAATTATTTCTAAATTTTCTAGTTTGTTAATTTTATATTTTTTAGCATTTATAATATAAATTTTGCTACCATCTATACTTTTCTCCTTTATCCATAATCCGTCTTGGTTAACCACTGCCAAGTGATCTCCTGCATCTGAATATTTATACTTCATATTTAAATATAAACTTTTTAAATTTGCTGAGAATGAATAATAGGCAAGTATAATGATTATCCCAGTAGTAATTGAGACTATTGAAACAATTAAAGTAATTTTCATGTTATTTATACCGTTACTTCTCAATAACTCAATTTCCTCATTTTCGTAAAGATTGATAAAGAAAAACATTACTCCTAATAGGTAAATAAATGGAAGTATCTCAAAAATAACCGATGGAATATTAAGAATAGTTAAAATTATTGGGTAGTAAAGTTCAACTTTTTTATCATCAAAATATTTTATCTCTTCAAAAATGTTTAAAAAAAAACTTAAAAAAATAAATACTACTAGGACAATCAAAATATTCTTTAAGTAAAGTTTCGTTAAATATTTTTCATATTGTTTAAACATTATAGATAACCTAATTTAAATTTTGTAAAAATTAATAATATAATATAATAAATAAAAATTAAACTTATCGGCAAAGATAATATTAGGTATAAAATATTAATTGAATTTAAAAAAAATTTTAATGCTAACTGAGATAATATAATTACTGAGATACCTACAAGGAATATATTTAATTTATGAAATTTTGATAAATATTTTGACTTAGGTTCTATCACTAAACTTGCAGCTATTAATGAGATTATAAGAGTATAGAAAGGTAGAATAAGTCTTTTATATAATTCTTCACTTATTGATTTAACCTTTCTAGTATGACAAGCGTCATTTTCTGGTTTGTTTATAATTCTTTCTCCATTTAGTTTATTCGTTATTAAAAAGTCTTTAATGCAAATTAATAATTTAAATGAGTCTAATTCCTGAACTTTAGAGTGCGTGGTTGTTTTAGTAGAAAAATCTGATAAATCATAATCTGTTTCAGAAAAATTTAAAGTATAAGTATTTTTTTCACTAATATTTGTAATCCCTCCATTATTAAGTCTTAAAATATAGTTTTTATTTTTTTTTATGATCCTTCCACTTTCAGAAACAATAATTTTTGATTTACCAGACTCTAATTTTTCATTTATATAAATTTTATTTAGCGTTCCATCTTTTTTGTATTCTTCTACGAATATAGTAAGATTTTTAACAACATTTATAAATTTTTTTTCTGAGATTAATTTTGGTAAAAAATCAATATTGGATTCTTTTATAAATAATCTTGCTAGATTTTGAGATTTTGGAACAACAAATAAATTTAAAATTAATTGTAATATTAAAAATAATAATGATAACTTTAATATGAAATTAATAAATCTAATCTTTGGTATACCATTGTTCCAAAAAACTATTAATTCATTTGAACTTTTATATTTATTTATTATGTAAAAAATTGAAATGAAAAATACAAAAATTATGGTTTTGCTAAAAATCTTAGGTAAATTAAGTGAAACAAAGTAAAAGTATATTCTTAAACTATGTCCATCATCTGAGATCAGCTCTAAAAAATTCACTGCCTGAATAATCCATATTATGAAAGTAATACTAAACGACGCAATCAAAAAGAAATTGATAATATCTAGTGAAAATTTCCGAAAAATTAATTTATTCATTGAAATTTTTGTTTTAATAAATATACAACATTATCTAATTAAAATTTCAATAAAATGAAACTAAAATTAAAATTTATATCTAAAATACCTAAACATGGTAAAGATAACGAGATAATTTTCCTTAAGCAAAAAAATATTATATCTAAATCTCTTAAACCTATTGGTAAATCGATATTTTCAAGCAAGCTATTCATCGAACAAAAATTTCTAAAAAAAGATGTCAATAACAAAACTTATTTATTCGTAAATTGTTTAGACTCTAAACTTTCTTTAGATTTTGAGAAACTTGGTTCAAAATTGTTTATATTTTTAAAAGATAATAAAATAGAGAATTCAATAATAAATAATAATAATAATTTGTTAACAAGCATTCAATTAGAAAGAATACTTCATGGCTTACAGCTTAAATCATATAATTTTAATATTTATAAAACAGAAAAACAAAAAGAGACAAACTTTAATATAAGTATATTTGATAACACTAAAAAAAATTCAAATTTGCTTAGAAAAAAATTAAATGCTCTTTTGGAAGGAGTTTTTCTAACTAGAGACTTGGTATCAGAACCTGGAAATATTTTACACCCAGATGAATATGCAAATAGGATTGCTAAGTTAAGAAAACTTGGATTGAAAGTAACTATTTATGATAAAAAAAAATTAAAAAAATTAGGCTTTAATGCGTTACTTGGTGTGGGACAAGGCAGCATAAGAGGTTCATATCTGGTAACTATAGAGTGGAATGGCAATAAAAAAAAATCAAAACCTTTAGCTTTCGTCGGTAAGGGTGTCTGTTTTGATACAGGAGGAATTTCTTTAAAGCCGGCAAAATTTATGGAAGATATGACTTACGATATGGCAGGTTCAGCAACAGTAGTTGGATTGATGAAAACTCTTGCTATACGAAAGTCAAAAATTAATGCTGTTGGAGTTGTTGGTCTAGTTGAAAACATGCCTGGTGGAAATGCACAAAGACCTGGAGACATTGTAAAGTCTTATAGTGGTCAAACTATTGAGGTACTAAATACTGATGCAGAGGGAAGACTTGTTTTAGCTGACGCACTTACATACACAGAAGAAAAATTTAAACCTAGTTTAATAATTGATTTAGCAACTTTAACTGGTGCAATAATTGTAGCTTTAGGATCTGAATATGCAGGTCTCTGGTCTAATAATGAAAAGCTAGCCAAAGGTTTATTAGATGCTGGAGAGAAGGTAGAAGAAAAATTATGGAGAATGCCTTTACATGAAAATTATAATAAATTAATGAATTCAAAAACTGCTGATATGCAAAATATAAACTATGTTGGTGGTGCTGGATCTACTACAGCTGCTCAATTTCTACAAAGATTTATCATTAATAAAACTCCATGGGCACATCTAGATATTGCTGGAATGGCATTTTCAAAATATGCTGGAGCATTAAATTCAGGTGGGGCAACTGGATATGGAGTAAGATTGCTGAATAAATTTATAGAGGAGAATTATGAGTAATATTGAACAAACATTATCAATTATTAAACCTGATGCAGTGGAAAGAAATCTACAAGATAATATAAAAAATGAATTTAAAGTTAATGGATTTGAAATATTAAATGAAAAAAAAATTCATATCACAAAGGACGAGGCTGAAAAATTCTATAAAGTTCACGAGTCTAAGCCGTTTTATAATGACTTATGCGCTTATTTATCATCAGGACCAATTGTTGTAATGAAACTACAAAAAGACAATGCAGTTAAAGAAAATAGAAAGTTAATGGGGGCTACAAATCCAAAGGAAGCAGATGAGGGTACTTTAAGAAGGAAATATGGTATTTCTATTGACAAAAATTCAGTACATGGATCTGATAGTCTGGAGAATGCAAAAATTGAATTAGATTTCTTTTTTAAAGATTAGATAAAAACTTGATAATAGCTTTGGGATAAATTTCATGTTCAATTTTGAGAACTTTCTTCTCTAAACTTTTTACATCGTCTTTTTTTGAAATCCTTACTTTTTTTTGTAATATAATTTTACCTGAATCTAGTTTTTCATTGACCTTGTGAATTGTTGCACCAGTAAATTTATCTTTATTTTTAATAGCTCTCAAATGTGTATTGAGTCCTTTATATTTAGGCAAAAGTGAGGGATGAACATTTAATATTGGCTTAGAAAAATTTTTAATAAAATTACCTGAAAGTATTTTCATAAAACCTGCTAAACAAAGAAGATCTAAATCATATTTTTTTAGTATTTTAAGTGACTCTTTCTCAAAATAAGAATTATTTATATATTTAATTCCATAGTTCTTTATTTTAGACTTTGTTGCATATTTCAAACCAACGGCTTCAGGATTATTTGAAATAACTAATGAAATTTTGAATAAACTATTTTTTTGTTTAGAATTTCTAATTAATGATTTTAAATTGCTGCCTCTGCCACTTATAAATATTGCAATATTTTTTCTACCAGGATAATTTTCCACTAATTTTAATTTTTTTTGAATTTTTAGTTATTTTTCCTATTACGTAGGGTTTAAATTTTTTTTCAAAATACTTACAGACTGAGTTTAATTTATCAGGTTTTATAATTAAACAAAAGCCTACACCACAATTAAAAGTTTTCAGCATTTCTTTCTCACTTATTCCCATTTTATGTAACCATTTAAATATTCTCAATACTTTAATATTATTTAGATTTATCTCAGCACACAAATTTTTTGGAATTACTCTTTTGATATTATCTTCTAAACCTCCACCAGTAATATTTGCACAACCATTAATTAAATTTTTATCATTAATATTTAAAATTTCTTTTACATAAATTTTTGTAGGTTTAATCAACTCTTTTTTAAGAAATTTATTTGATTTAAAATTTATTTTCTTTCTTTTCAATAAATATCTTACTAAGGAAAAACCGTTTGAGTGAATCCCATTTGAGGGAATCGCTAATATTAGATCTTTATTTTTAATTTTATTATTTAGTATTTTTTTCTTCTCAACAAGACCTACAGCAAAGCCTGCAATGTCAAACTTGTTTGATGTATATGTGCCTGGCATTTCAGCAGTTTCACCTCCAACTAATTTACAATTAGAAATGTTACATCCTTTTATAATTCCTCGAATAATATTTTTTAATTTATTAAATTTTATTTTGCTTATGGATATATAGTCCAAGAATAAATATGGTTTTGCTCCTTGAACAACTAAATCATTTACGCACATCGCCACTAGGTCAATTCCAATTGTGTCAAACTTATTAAGATCATTAGCAATTTCAATTTTTGTTCCCACACCATCAGTACTGGTTACTAAATGTGGTTCCTTAAGTTTTTTTGGAATTGGCGAGATTGCTCCAAAACCACCGATATTCTTAAAATCACCATTTTTATTTGATTTTTTAGATATTGACCCTATGAACTTAACAAAACTATCCGCTTTTGAAATATTAACTCCGCTTTTACTGTATGTTAACTTACTTGATGTCATATAAAAAGATTATGTTTTTTTTTAAAAAAAAAATACTTGTTTGTTTATATATATTTTTTTTATTTTTAACCTTTAATTTCTTAGAGTTTTCCACAAATAAAGCTACGGCAAAAACATTTGTTGTTTCAGAAATTGAAATTGAAGAAAAATATAATCTTAATTTTAATAAGTTAAAGGTTATTGATAAAAGCTTTAAAGAGGCATTTAAAGATCTCTCTCAAATGATACTTGAGGAAAAAGATCAAAGTATAATTATAGATACATCAATAGATGATATTAAAAATTTAATAGATAATTTTTCAATTTTAGATGAAAAATTTATTAACAAAAAATACAAGAGTATAATGGAAGTTGAATTTAATAGGAAAAAATTAATCAAGTTCTTAAATTCAAAAAATATCTCTCTCTCATTTCCAAAAAAAATAAACGTTTTTTTTCTACCTGTGCTGGTTGATCTAGATAATAATAGTTTTAGTTATTTGACTGATAATATTTTTGTAAAAAATTGGGATTTAATTAATAAAAATCATTTTCAAATAAACTATTTTGTACCAAATGAAGATGTTGAAGATTACGAAATAATTAAAAATAATATTAAAAATATAGAAAATTTAAATTTTAACAAAATATTAAAAAAATATAATTTTAAAAATCATATCATACTGATTATTTTTAAAGAGAAAAATTATATTAGATTTTATTCAAAAATTTATTTTGATGATAAATTTTCAATTCAAAATAAAAAATTTATTAACAAAAATTTGAAAGATAGGTCAGATTTAGATTTAATGATTCTAAGTATTAAAAATATGTATGAAGACAATTGGAAATCTCTTAATAAAATGAATCCATCTACA
The DNA here is from genome assembly GCA_902551985.1 of uncultured Pelagibacteraceae bacterium. Lineage (GTDB taxonomy): Bacteria > Pseudomonadota > Alphaproteobacteria > Pelagibacterales > Pelagibacteraceae > Pelagibacter. The sequence goes on from CACDFI010000007.1 coordinate 40,783, forward strand.
TCTGTACCTATCCGACTAACAGTAAAGTCTGAAGATATAAAAAAATCTTTAAAATTGGAAAATGCTTTGGTTAATTTAGATTTTGTTAACAATTATAGAATTGAGAAATTTGATAGTAGTGAGATTATATATAAGGTTTTTTATAGCAGTAACCCAAAAAGATTTATAAAAGATATTCTATCTTATGATATTACTGTAGATACAAACTCATCTAGTTGGAAAATAAAATGAGTGAATTAAACCAATTACTGTTAGAGTTAGACCATAAAATAACTTTTAATGAACACGATTTTTATTTGTCGAAAAGTAATTCAAATGCGTTTAATCTAATTAATAGATGGCCTAATTGGGATAAAAAAATATTAAATTTATCAGGTGAAAAATTTTCTGGGAAAAGTCATTTAGCAAATATTTTTAAATTAAAATCTAAGGCTTTTTATATTAATGGAAAAAATATAAATAATTCGATTTTTAAAAGCATTAAATTGTTCGAAAGCATAATTATTGATGATTTTGAGGAGTGCAAAGAGGAGGAAATACTTTATTCAATTTTCAATCTAATAGATCAGGATAATAAATATATGCTGATAAATTCTGTGAGACCAATAAATAAAATTAAATTCAATTTACCTGATCTATCCTCAAGGTCAAAAAATTGTATTTATGTACAAATTGAAAATCCAGACGATGAATTACTTTTTGCCATTATATTAAAGAATTTTTCTGATAGACAGATTAAAATTGAAAAGAAAATTATAAATTTTATCATAAGCAGAATAGATAGATCTTATAGAAAAATTGATGAATTTATATATAAGATTGACGAGTTAAGTTTAAAAAAAAAAAAACCAATTAATTTAAAAACAATAAAAGAGATTTTATAAATTGAGTAAATATAGAACGCATACTTGTGGAGAATTAAATAAATCTCATCAAAAAAAAGAAGTTTCTTTATCTGGTTGGATAAATAAAAAAAGAGATCATGGAAACCTCTTATTTATAGATATAAGAGATAACTATGGAATTACTCAATGTGTTATTGATAAAAGTAACCAAATTTTTAAGAAAATTGAAAAACTTTCTTTAGAAACAGTAATTAAAGTTACAGGAATAGTTATTGAAAGATCAGATGAAACGATAAATAAAAATATTTCTACTGGAGAAATAGAAGTTAAAATTGATAATATAGATATTTTAGGTGAAACAAAAGAACTGCCATTGCCAGTTTTTTCTGATCAAGAATATGCTGAAGAAATAAGACTTAAATACAGATTTCTAGATTTAAGAAGAAAAAAAATACATCAAAATATTATTTTAAGATCAAAAGTAATTTCTTTTATAAGAAATGAAATGCAAAAACTTGGTTTTTTAGAATTTCAAACTCCTATATTAACTTCGTCAAGTCCAGAAGGTGCAAGAGACTTTCTTGTCCCTAGTAGATTAAATCCTGGCAAATTTTATGCTTTACCACAAGCACCACAACAATTTAAGCAACTCATCATGGTATCTGGGTTTGACAAATATTTCCAAATAGCGCCATGTTTTAGAGACGAGGACGCAAGAGCAGACAGAAGTCCTGGAGAATTTTATCAATTAGATGTCGAAATGTCTTTCGTTGAACAAGAAGATGTTTTTGAAGTAATTGAAACTTTATTTTTAAAATTATTTAAATCTTTCAGTAATAAGAAAATCCTTCATGAAAAATTTCCTAAAATTACATATGAAGATGCAATGCTTAAATATGGATCAGATAAACCTGATTTAAGAAATCCATTAGAAATTTCAGATTTAACAAACATTTTTGAGAGGGAAGATGTAAAATTTGAAATATTTAAGAAACTGGTAAAAAATGGTTCAATAGTTAGAGCATTAGTCACAAAAAACACAAAAGATAAGCCAAGAAGTTTTTTTGATGGTATTGATAAATGGTCAAAAGATCAAGGTTCGTCAGGTCTTGCATATTTTACATTAGAAAAAGAGGATAAAATTATCGCGAAAGGGCCGATTGGAAAATTTTTTTCAGAGAATGCATTATTAGAAATTATGAAATTAACAAATGCGAATATAGGTGATACAGTATTTCTTTCTTGCGGTAAGAAAGATGATGTAGAAAAAATACTAAGTGTAGCAAGAAATAAAATAGCAGAGGATTTAGATTTAATTGATAATGAAACATTTTCGTTTTGTTGGATTGTTGATTATCCAATGTATGAGATTGACGAAATAACAAAAAAAATCAAATTTAGTCATAATCCGTTTTCAATGCCTCAAGGTGATATAAACAAATTAGATTTATCTAACCCTTTAAATCTTAAGGCATATCAATATGACATTGTATGTAATGGAATAGAGTTATCATCAGGTGCTATTAGAAATCATATTCCTGAATTAATGTATAAACTATTTGAAGTTGCTGGTTATTCAAAAAATGTCGTAAATAATAAATTTAGTGGAATGATAAATGCCTTAAGTTATGGAGCACCACCTCATGGAGGAATAGCTCCAGGAATTGATAGAATCGTTATGCTTTTGGCAAATGAAAAAAACATAAGAGAAGTTACTATGTTCCCAATGAACCAAAATGCACAAGATCTGATGATGAATGCTCCATCTGAAGTTTCTGATGATCAACTAAAAGAGTTAAATTTAAATGTTAAAAAGAAAATTTAATTATTTCTTTCCTTTAAGATTTATTTTTATATCTGAAAGATCTACTAATTTCTTTTTGTAATTACTTCTAACAAAACCTTTACTTGTAATGTCTTTTACTAATTTTAAGAATTGAGTTTTGTCCTCACTATTTTCATCTGTTACAGCGTCTTCCAAGTTTTCAGATCCTCCTATAGAAGGAGTATGGGCAAGATCTTCTCTGTTCAGATATGATATTGCTAATTCTCGGAATATATAGTCAAGAATTGATGTTGCACTTAATATTCTATCATTTCCAAACACTTTTCCTGATGGTTCAAATTTTGTATCAACAAAAGCATTTACAAATTCATCCAATGGAACTCCATATTGCAACCCAAGTGACACAGCTATAGCAAAGTTGTTCATTGTTGCTTTTACTAGCTCACCTTCTTTACTTGTATCAATAAATATTTCTCCTATTTTACCATCTTCATACTCACCAGTATGTAGGTATACTTTATGATCTCCAATCGATGCCTTTTGGATATATCCTTTTCTTCTGTCTGGCATACTAAATCTTCTGCCATTAGTATCTTTGATATTTTTAGTTAATATTTCTTGGTTAATCTTAAGGTTATTCTTTTTCTCAGGCTGAGGAAGTTCTTTTTCAACAACATTTATGTTGTTTTTTTCAATCTTTTCTAAATTTTTAGTTTTTCTGTTATCTAGTTTAACATCTAATATTTCAAATTTTCCGTCGTCTCTTTTCTCTATATTTTGTAAATTTTTATCATCTATATCGTCTAGATAATGACTTACTTTAAAACTACATGTGTAGTATGTTTCTACTAGATATTTTGCCATTTAATTTCCATATTTATTTATAAAATTGAATCTTAAAGATATAGTGTATATAGAAATTTAAAATTTTAGTCTAATTTAATTTTTTACAATTTTAAATTGAAAATAAAATAAACTTTTATGTTGACAGTATTTAAACAAATTTTTACCTGGTGGAATCAACAGACGTTTGGAACGAGATTACAAATATTTTTTTCAGGAAAACTAGTTGGAGAAGATAAAAATGGAAATAAATATTACGAGAGTAAATCAGGAAGAAGATGGGTAATTTATAAAGGTGAAGTTGAAGCATCAAAAATACCGAATGAATGGTACTCGTGGATGCATCATATGAATAATAAAATTCAAAATATTCACAATTTAAAAAAATATGATTGGCAAAAGGAACATCTACCAAATCAATCAGGATCAAATAATTCTTACCATCCCAAAAAATATAATAATGGTATCAAAAAAAAATATAAAAGCTGGAAGAATTAAATATTTAATTTTAACAACTTTTTTTATTCTTGTAGCCAAGAATCTAGTTGCAGAAGATTTACAAAAAAGTGAAAAAATTGTAGAATTAAGTATTCTTGATAAAGTTAGTTCAAAAAATACAAATGTAATTATTAAAATAGGTGAAGAGTACCCTTTCCAAAACTTAAATATTAAAGTTTTAAAATGTTACAATTCCAAATTTGACGATGATCCAGAGGTAACTGCTTTTTTACAAGTTACAGATAAAACAATAATTAATAAGAATAAGGTATTTATTTTTAATGACTGGACATTTGCCTCAAGCCCATCAATAAGGCCATTTGATCATCCTGTCTATGATGTTTGGCTAAAAAAATGTTATAGCTAAATAACTTTTTCTTTATCAAGCCAACTAACATTAAAATTTGAGTTTATAAATTTTTTGTTGTTTAATAACACCTTATGAAGGTCTATAGTGGTAGTTATGCCTTCGATCACAAACTCATCCAGAGACCTCAGCATTCTTTGGATAGCTTCTTCTCTATTTCTTCCATGTGTTATGACTTTACACACCATACTATCGTAATATGGAGTAATTTTATAACCCTGATATATAGAACCATCTACTCTAGTTCTAAAACCTGACGGTTGATGACACATGCCTATTTTGCCAGGAGATGGTTGAAAATTATTACTTGGATCTTCAGCATTAATTCTACATTCAATTGCATGACCTCTTGGATTTACATCTGCTTGTGTTAAAGCAGTATCGCCTGAGAATGCAATCCATATTTGCTCTTTTATTATATCAATACCCGTTACCATTTCAGTAACGGGATGTTCTACTTGAACCCTAGTATTCATTTCAAGAAAATAAAATTTCCCATCTTCGTATATAAATTCTACTGTCCCAGCACCCTCATAACCAATTTTACTTACCATGGTAACAGTTTTTTCAAATAAATCTTTTCTTAAGCTATCGTTTAAGACAGGGCTTGGAGTTTCCTCTATAAGTTTTTGGTGTCTTCTTTGAACTGAACAATCTCTCTCATGCAAATGCACAGTTCTATTCTTACCCGAGAGAACTTGAACTTCAATATGTCTGGGATTTTGAAAAAATTTTTCAATGTAAACTTCATCATTTCCAAAAAACTTTTTTGCTTCTTGCTTGGCTGTTAAAAAAAGGTTTTCAAAATCCTCAATTTTGTTCACAATTTTCATTCCTTTTCCTCCTCCTCCACCTGCTGCTTTTATTAGGATAGGAAAACCAACTTTTTCACATATTTTTTTTGCTTCATTTAAATCTTTTATGCCTCCCTCAGAACCCTCAATTACAGGTAGTCCATATTGTTTTGCAACTTTTTTAGCTTCTATTTTATCACCCATCATTTTAATCAGATTTGATGATGGACCTATAAATTTTATATTGTTTTCTTCTAAGATTTTTGCAAATTCAGAATTTTCTGATAAAAAACCATATCCAGGGTGAACCGCCTCCGATCCGGTTAATTCTATCGCAGACATAATTGCGGGAATATTTAAATAACTTAGTGTTGGTTGGTGTGGACCAACACAAATACTTTCATCTGCCAATCTTACATGCATACTATCTCGATCAACATCAGAATGTATTGCAACTGTTTCAATACCCCATTCCTTACAAGCTCTAATTATTCTTACTGCTATCTCACCTCTGTTGGCTATGAGTATTTTTTTAAACATTAATTTTAACTTAGAATTGCAATAGTCTGACCAAACTCTACTGGCTGTCCATCTTCAACTGTAATTTCTTTAACAATCCCATCCATGTGGCTTGGTACATGATTCATGGTTTTCATTGCCTCAACAATCATTACTGTGTCGCCCTTTTTTATTTTTTTTCCAACTTCAATAAATTTTTTACCCCCTGGTTCTGGAGCGAGATAAGCCGTACCGATTATTGGTGATGTTATTTTTTTCAAATTATCAATTGGCATTTCCTCTTTTTTGACTTTAGTTTGGTCAACTGATAATGAAGGTACTGTATTTTGAGAAACTCTTGATTTTGAGACTTTAACTTTAAGATCCTTTTCGCTATATTCTATTTCAGTTAGATTAAATTCATCCAAATAATCGTTTAGTTCTTTAATAATATTTTTATTAATTTTCATTTTTTAATATCTCATGCATAGAATTTATGGCTAAAATATAGCCGTTAATCCCTAGTCCACAAATCATACCTGTAACAACGCCACTAATCAGTGATTTGTGTCTAAAATCCTCCCTTTTATAAATATTTGATATATGAACTTCAATAATAGGTTTCTTGAAAATATTTAACGCATCTCTTATTGCTACTGAGGTGTGACTATATCCAGCTGCATTTATAATAATTCCTTCATGTGTTTTGCGAGCATCTTGGATAATGTTCACAATGTCTCCCTCTATATTTGATTGTTGAATTTCTATTTCAATATTTAATTCTTTTGCCCTGGATTGACAAATTTCTTCAAGATATTTATAGTTCTTGCTACCATATTGAGTTTGTTCTCTTTCTCCTAATAGATTAAGATTGGGACCATTAATTATTATAATTTTAGTCATTCGAAACTTATATTATATGAATAAAAAAAATAAAATAAAAATAGTTGTAAATGGCAAAGTTTTAACAGTAAACTTAAAATTTTCTTTAAAAAATCTTATCGAAAAGTTAAAAACTCCAATTAATAAAATTGCAATAGAATTAAACGAGGAAATAGTTGATAAAAAAAAATTAAATAGAATATTTTTAAAAAATAAAGATAGAATTGAAATAGTTCATTTTATAGGTGGTGGTTAGTGAAATTAGATGTTTTAAAAATTGCAAATAAAAATTTTAAATCAAGACTAATTGTCGGAACGGGCAAGTATAAAAGTATGCTTGAATGCTCAAAAGCAATTAAAAATTCAGGTGCTGAAATAGTTACAGTTGCGGTAAGAAGAGTAAATATTACTGATAGTTCAAAACCTCTATTGATGGATTATATAGATCCAAAAAAAATAATGTATTTACCTAATACGGCAGGATGTTTTACCTCAAAAGATGCTTTAAGAACGTTAAGGCTCGCAAGAGAAATAGGAGGATGGAAAATAGTTAAACTTGAGGTGTTAGGAGACAAAAAAAATTTATTTCCAGATATGATAGAAACTTTAAACTCAACAGAGGTTTTGACAAAAGAGGGATTTAAAGTAATGGTTTATTGTAATGATGATCCGCTTATGTGTAAGAGGTTAGAAAATGCTGGCGCTTCCGCGATTATGCCTTTAGCAGCACCAATTGGGTCAGGTTTGGGGATACAAAACATAACAAATATTAAAATTTTGAGAAAACAAACAAAAGTACCTTTAATAATTGATGCTGGCATAGGCCAAGCTTCGGATGCAGTTCAAGCAATGGAGTTAGGTTGTGACGCAGTTTTAATTAATACTGCAATCGCAAAGGCTAAAAACCCTCTCCAAATGGCTGAGTCAATGAAATATGCGGTAATATCAGGAAGAAAGTCTTTTTTGTCTGGTAGGATAACTCCAAATCTTGAAGGATCTGCTTCTACAACTAAAAAAGGAATAATTTAGTTTTTTTTTTTAAAATTTTTTCTTTTTTTAAATATTTTTCTTTTAAAATTAGGTTTTTTAATATTTTTTAACTCTAAATTTTTTTCAACTTTTTCATCTGTAATTTTTTGTAGATTTTCAATTTTTTCAATTTTATCCAATATTTTTCCTGATTTTGATTTAAATTGTATTTCATACTCTTGCAAACCTAATTTTTCACTAATATTTAAACTTATTTTAATCTTATTTTTTTTCTTAAAATAGTTTAGATCCTCAGAGAAATAATTTTCAATAAAATTTAGTATTTTTTCGTTAATACTAACATCTACAATTTTAGCATTTGTTTCAAATATTTTAATTTCAATTAATTTGATAATTTTTAATGCTAATGTTTCGTTCGTTAATTTTATTGACCATTTAATATTACTTTCCCTTAACCTTTGTCTAGACATTTCAAGCAATCCAAAATTACTTATTCTTCCTATTTGAATTCGCGCTCTATCATTGCGGCATCTTTCTTTTAGTCTTCTTTCAACTTGTTTGCGGTTGTTAAAGCTTAGCATATCAATAAAATCTATAATTATTAATCCTGATAGGTCTCTTATTTTAATTTGTCTAGCTATCTCTTCAGCAGCTTCTAAATTAGTATCTAATGCAGTACTTTCTACATTTTTTTGTTTTATCGATTTACCAGAGTTGATATCTATTGAAATTAAAGCCTCAGTTGGATTTATTACAATATAACCTCCAGAACTTAGTTTCACCTCTGTTTTAAAAATTTCAAAAAGTTTTTTTTCTATATTTTCTTTAAAAAATAGTGGCACTTTCTCTCTAAATTTTTTTACTTTTTTAATATGTTTTGGCATCACAAGTTTCATATAATTTTTAGCTTTTTGATACCCTTCATTGCCTTCAACTATTATATTTTGTGTTTCGTCGTCGTACATATCTCTTATACTTCTTTTAATAATATCACTTTCCTGATGTATCAAAGATGGCGCAATAGAGTTTAACGCATTATTTTTTATAGAGTTCCAAACTGAAATTAAATTTTTAAGATCTCCATCAATTTCATTTTTAGTTTTATTTGAACCTGCAGTTCTTACTATTATTCCCATTTCTTTTGGAATCTCAATTTCATTTAATATTTTTCTTATTTTCTTTCTATCCCCAGGGTTAAATATTTTTCTTGATATTCCACCACCTTTTGCAGTGTTGGGCATCAGAACAATATATTTTCCTGCTATGCTTATAAATGTACTTAATGCAGCTCCTTTAAAACCTCTCTCATCTTTCAAAACTTGAACCAATATGACTTGATTAGGTTTTATAACTTCTTGTATCTTGTATCTTTTTGAAGGAAATTTTTTTTCTACATTTATTTTTTCTTTAGCATCATCTTCTAATTTCTCAACTGGATCATTTATTTTTATTTCCTCGTTTCCCTCTAAAATTTGATTTTCATTTTTTTCACTCTCTCTTGATAATTCCTCTCTTACTTTTTCTTCCTCTTCTTTTATTTTTTCTAAATCACTTTGAGGTAGCTGGTAATAGTCAGATTGGATATCATTAAAAGATAAAAATCCATGTCTTTCTCTTCCAAAGTCTACAAATGCAGCTTGAAGCGATGGCTCTATTCTACTAACTTTTCCTAAATAAATATTATTTTTTATTAAGGTATTATTTACACTCTCATATTCGTAGTCTTCAATATGATTATCTTTTTTAAGAACAACTCGTGTTTCATTTGGATGCGATGCATCAATGTATAAGTTTTTTGACATAAATTTTGTTTATTTTTCATTTGTTATTTTTAATTCGGTGCCACAACATTAACAAATTCAATCAATAATTTAAACTAAAATGAACGAATTTATAAAAAAACTTTTAATAGCTTCAGTCCTATTATTTCTTGTAGGATTTATAGCGATCTTCTCAATACTTTGGTCTTATTCAAATAAATTACCAGATTATAAATTTTTGAAAAATTATAAACCACCAGTTTCAAGTAAAGTTTACTCAGGGGAAGGTATTTTAATTAGTGATTTTTCATCTGAAAAAAGAATATTTGTTCCATATAATGCAATTCCTAAAAAAATAATAAATTCATTTTTATCTTCCGAAGATAAAAATTTTTTTAAACATCCAGGTGTAGATGCTAAAGGTATTTTAAGAGCCTTTAAAAATAATATTTATAATTTATTAAGATCAAATAGACTAGAAGGAGCATCTACAATTACCCAACAAGTAGCAAAAAATTTTCTATTATCTAATGAGGTAAGTTTAGACAGAAAAATCAAAGAGGCTATTCTTGCATTTCGGATTGAGAGAGCTTTATCTAAGGAGAGAATTTTAGAACTTTATTTAAATCAGATTTATTTAGGTGAAGGGTCTTATGGAATAGCATCGGCAAGTCTTAGATACTTCGATAAACCAATAGGTGAATTGAATTACTCAGAGTCTGCTTTATTAGCAGCATTACCGAAAGCGCCGAGCAAGTATAACCCATACAAAAATAAAAAATTGGCAACTTATCGAAGGAATTTGGTAATTAAAAATCTTTATGAAAATTCATATATCACCAAAGAAAAGTTCAATGAATTAATAGATACTAAAATTAACTTAAAAAAAAGAAAAAGAATTTTTTTAGAAGATACGAGATATTTTGTTGAGGACATAAGAAAAAAAGTAGTAGAAGAGTATGGATATGATAGAATTTATAAGGAGGGGTTTAATATAAAATCCCCAATTAACTTAGAACTTCAAAATTTAGCTGCATCATCATTAAGAAAAGGTTTACTAGAATATGATAAAAGAAAGGGATGGCGTGGGCCAATAGATAATCGTAAGAATAAAAACTGGCACAATGATTTAGAAAAATTTAGATTAGAAAAAACAATTGGTTGGGAAATAGCAATTATTAAAAGAATTGATAAATTTGAAACTGTAATTCAAACATCAAATAAAGAAAATGGAGTTATACATTATGACGATATCAATTGGACCAGAAAAGATTTTAATCAAATTTTTAAAATTAATGATTTAATTTATGTTAAAAAAATATCTGATGGCATATTTAGTCTAAGACAATTACCAAATGTCAATGGTGGGATTGTAGTAATGGATCCTTACAGCGGTAGAGTTTTGGCAATGTCTGGAGGTTTTAGTTTTAAAAAAAGTGAATTTAATAGAGTATCTCAAGCTAAGAGACAACCAGGGTCTGCTTTTAAGCCCTTTATATACGCTTTAGCTTTAGAAAACAATTATACGCCATCTTCTTTAATACTGGACGCACCAATTGTTTTAAATCAAGGAGAAGATTTAAAAATGTGGAAACCTGAAAATTATGGTAAAAAATTTTATGGTCTTTCTACATTAAGATCTGGTGTTGAAAAGTCCAGAAACTTGATGACTGTTAGGATTTCACAAGAATTAGGGATAGACAAAATTATCAATTTTTCAAAAAAATTAAATATTTACGAAAATCCTGATGAGTTATTGTCAGTATCTTTAGGCTCTGCAGAAACAACTTTAATAAATATTACTAGTGCTTACTGTTCATTTGTAAATGGTGGTAAATTGGTAACCCCAATCATTATTGATAGAATTCAGGACAGTGAAGGAAACACAATTTTTAATAATGAAAAAAGATTTTGTGAAAATTGTGATAAAATTTCATTTGAAGGAAATAATATACCAAAAATAAAAAGTAATTTTAAACAAATCTTCTCACCTCAAACTGCCTATCAAATGACTTCTATCTTAGAGGGTGCTATTCAAAGAGGTACTGGAAAACGCTTACGTGATTTAAATTTACAACTTGCTGGCAAAACAGGCACAACAAATAACAATACAGATACTTGGTTTATAGGATTTACATCTAATTTAGTAGTTGGAGTTTATGTAGGATATGACAATCCAAAAAGATTAGGAAAATATGAAACAGGCTCTAAAACAGCGCTACCAATATTTAAAGATTTCATCAAAAAAGCAGTAAATAATTATGAGGCTAGACCTTTTAAAATTGCAAAAGGAATAAAAATGATGGTAATTGATGCAGAAACTGGAAAAAAAGCAAATTTTGGCTCAAAAAAAACTATTATAGAGTCATATAAGAAAGAAAAATTTGAAAATCAAACATTTATTAGTAATGATAATCGCAATTATAATAAATTAAAAAAAAATATTTTAAAATTTTATTAATGGAACAAGAAGTAGAAAAATTTAAATCAGAAGTAATCAAGATTAATCAAAGAATTAAGGAGTTTCTTTGAAACACAAAATATTCTATCAAAAAGAAATCAACTTAATACTTTTATAGAAGACCCAAAATTTTGGGATGATCGCAAAAAAGCAGAAAAAATATTAAAAGAAAAAAAAGGTTACGATAATTTATTGAATATTCACAAGCAATCAGAAAATGAAATAAGTGAACTATATGATATTTTCCAACTAGCCAATGAAGAAAACGATAAACAATTAATTCAGGAAATCTTAGAAAAATTTATTAATTTAAAAAAAAATTTTAAAAAACTAGAAATTAAATGTTTCCTTTCAAACGAAAACGATACATTGGATAGTTATTTGGAATTTCACGCAGGTGCAGGTGGCACAGAAAGTCAAGATTGGGCTCAAATGCTTAGGCGAATGTATATGAAGTGGGCTTTTGATCGAGGTTATAATGTAGAATTAATAAGTGAACACAAAGGTGATGAGGCAGGTATAAAATCTTCTGTTATAAAAATATCTGGCGAATATATTTACGGTTTTTTAAAAACCGAGTCAGGTATACATCGCTTGGTTAGAATTTCGCCGTTTGATTCAGGCGCTAGAAGACATACAAGTTTTGCAAGTGTTTGGGTATATCCGGTTATTAACGAGGATATAGATATTGAGATATTAGAAAAAGATTTAAGAATTGACACTTACAGATCAAGTGGTGCAGGTGGACAACACGTTAATACAACTGATAGCGCTGTAAGAATTACACATTTACCAAGTAAAATTGTTGTCCAATGTCAAAATGAGAGATCACAACACAAAAACAAAGAAACTTGTATGAACATGCTTAAAGCTAGACTTTATGAACATGAGATACAAAAAAGAAAAAAAGAAAGTGACAATATTGAAAGTTCAAAGTCAGAAATAGGCTGGGGACATCAAATAAGATCATATGTTTTGCACCCTTACAGAATGGTTAAAGATAATAGAACAAATTATGAAAATTCAAATCCAGACAAAGTATTAGATGGGGAAATTGATGAATTTTTAGAAAACTCTTTATACAAATTAAATGCGTAGGAAAATATTTTTTATTAGTGCATCAATACTAATTATTCTGATCACATGTATTACGTATTTAAGTATTTATGGAATAAAAACAGAAAAATTTAATAATTTTATTAATAATAAGCTTAAACAGTATAACCCAAAAATAATACTTGAAGTTGAAGAAATTTTTATCAAATTAAATATAAGTGAATTAGCAATTAATATAAATACGAATTCAGCAAATTTAATTGCCGATACCTTTCCAATTAAAGTTTCTAAAATTGATATTAATTTGGATTTAATTAAATTTTTAAAAAAAGAAAATTCAATAAAAAGTGTAAGAGTTATATCCTCAAACAATTTAATAAAAGACGTTACTTCCTTTTTAAATGTGATTGATTTTAATTTAGCTAGGTATGTGTTTTATAGTCAGATTAATAAAGGTTTATTAAATTTTAAATTAGATGCTAAGTTTGATGAATTAAGTCAGAATATAAAATCTTACATTATTTCAGGTTCAGTAAATAATGCAAAATTAAATATACCAGGGCATGACAATCTTGATGATATAAATTTCAACTTTAAGACACAGGACAAGATTACAAATATTACAAATTTAAAATTTATTTATGAAGATATAAGTTTTGTAACTCAAAGCTTGCAAGTGAAACAAGAAAAATCAGACACATATTATATATTTGGAGATATTGAAAATACCAAAGCAGCTATAAATCCAAATTTAATATTTAAACTTTTAAATATAAAACAAAATTATTTATCTAATAAAGATATATTATTTACTAGTAAAAATTCTTTCTCATTTGAATACAGTAAAGAAAAAAAAATAAAAAATTTTAAAATTGATTCAGTTGTAGATTTTGATGAAATTTATTTAAATAATAAATTTGAGAATGTGATTTTTTTAAAAGAAGGATCAATTAATTCAAAATTTGAAAATAAACAATTAACAGCAGAACTTGTATCAAAATTTGTTATTTCTGATGGTTTAAAATTAAGTAATAATTATAAAAATAATAATTTAAAATTATTGTTAAATCGTAAAAAAAATGAACAAATCAAAATAAATGGAACTATAAGTAATGGAAAAACACTTATAGATCCTAAAATTTTTCTAAATCTTCTGAAAGTAGATAGTGAAATTCTATCCGATCAAAAAATAAATGTTCAGACTAAAAATAATTTTAAATTAGAAATTAATAATAATAAAATAGAAAATTACATTTTAAATTCTGAAATTGATTTTGATAAATTAGAGCTTAATAATAATATTCAGAATATTTTATATTTAAAAAATATTAAAAGTAAATTAACTTTTGGAGAAAAACTTTTAAGTGTTGACCTTAAAAGCAATTACTCATTTTTCGATAAAAATTTAAATAATGACTCACAAAATAATATTATAAATTTAAAGTTAAACAGAAATGAGTCTGAAATCTCAGATGTAGAAATATTTGTTAATACAGATAATAATTCCGTAAAAATTAAAGAATTAAAAAAATATTTAAATTTCAAAAATCAACATTTTTTCATAGAAGATCAAACAATAAATTTAAATTCAAGTCTTAAAATAAATGCATCAATTGATGATAAATTTGACATTAAAAAATTTGCTATAAAATCTAATATAAATTTTGATAATTTAAACATTAATTATAAATCAAATATTCTCAAAAAATATTTAACAAATTATGAAAATAAATTTACGATTAGAAATCCAAAAGTCAGTTTTGAATATTTTGATGATTTAATTAATTTTCAATTAGATGGTAAATATTTATTAAAAGATAAAGAAGATAATTTTTTTATTAGGTTTAAAGGTAATAAAAAAAATTTTGAATTTTATTCATTGTTAGATTTAGACAATATTTTTTTAAAAATTGATGAAATACAATATTCAAAGAATAAAAATATTCCTGCAAAATTAGAAATTTTAGCAAATAATTTTAAGAATAGTTTAGCAATAGAAAAAATTAATTTTACAGAAACTAAAAACGTAATATCATTTAAAAATCTTTTGTTATCTGATGATTTAAAAATATATAGTGTAGATAATGTTAATGTAAATTTTGTAAATGATAATGGTATAAAAAATAATTTAAGCATCATAAGAAATTCAAATATTTATAATTTAGTTGGAAATTATATAGATGGAGAAAAAATAATTGAAAGATTACTAAATAGAAAAAATGGAAATAAACTCTCAAATTTATTCGATAATATAAATACTTCAGTGATATTGAATTTAGATAAAATATATCTTGAAAAAAATGAACATCTCAAGAATTTTGAAGGTGAATTAGATATTAAAAATAATAAATTATTTTTAGCAAAAATAAATGCTATTTTAGAAAATGAAAGTAAATTCTCCTATTCTCTAAGAACAACAATGAAAAATGAAAAAATCACAAATATTTTGATTGAAAAACCAAGACCATTTATAAATAATTATAAATTTATAAAAGGTTTTGAGGAAGGTGAGTTAAAACTAAACTCAATAAAAATTGATAATAGCTCAAGGTCTAGACTTAAAATTACTAACTTTAAAGTTAAAGAAGTGCCAGTTTTAGCTAAAATACTTACTCTTGCGTCTTTGCAGGGAATTGCCGATCTATTGACTGGCGAAGGAATAAGATTTGATGAATTTGAAATGGATTTTAAAACAAAAAATAATCTTACAGAAATAGAGGATATGTATGCAATTGGACCAGCAATTTCAATAATGATGGAGGGTTATATCGAGAGAGATAGGATGACAAGTTTGAGAGGAACATTAGTTCCAGCAACAACAATAAATAAAACAATTTCTAAAATTCCTTTACTTGGTGATATATTAGTAGGAAGAAAAAGTGGTGAAGGTGTATTTGGAGTGAGCTTTAAAATTAAGGGTCCACCTAACAACTTAAAAAGTACAGTAAATCCAATAAAAACATTAACTCCAAGATTTATTACAAGAACCCTAGAAAAAATTAAAGGAAGTTAATTTGTAATTTTAAAATGTTTTTTCTTGCCAATTGATAATTTTATAAAACCTCTTTCCAAGAACAAACTTTGTTTAATAATATATTTTTCGTCACTTATACTTTGATTATCAATTTTTACAGCATTTGATTTAATTAATCTTCTTATCTCCGATTTCGATACATCTT
Source organism: uncultured Pelagibacteraceae bacterium (assembly GCA_902551985.1). Classification (GTDB taxonomy): domain Bacteria; phylum Pseudomonadota; class Alphaproteobacteria; order Pelagibacterales; family Pelagibacteraceae; genus Pelagibacter. The sequence goes on from CACDFI010000007.1 coordinate 56,742, forward strand.
TATTCACATATGATATCACTTCAACTATATTTTTTGACAATATATCGTTGTTTACTTTTATACCAGGAAGACTTTCACCTGTTGAATTTTCTTTAAATACATTTTTTGCAAGTTTATCAGATTTTTCAGCTTCTTTATTACCATGAAGCATTTCTGTTGTTTTATTTGCTAGTAAAATTTTTAATTCATTTATATTTTTATCTTTAACTTGATTTATTTCTTCTAAAGATAAATCAGTAAACATTTTTAAAAATTTTAATACATCTCTGTCATCAGTATTTCTCCAAAATTGCCAATAATCATATGGAGACAACAAATCTTTATTAAGCCATATTGCGCCTTTTTCAGTTTTTCCCATTTTAGTACCAGATGCTAAAGTTATGAGTGGAGTGGTCAATCCAAATGCATGATTTCCAGCTTCTCTTTTAATAAGTTCAACCCCATTGACTATATTGCCCCATTGGTCAGATCCACCAATTTGTAATTTACATTTATTTGATTTATTCAACTCATAGAAATCATATGCTTGTAAAATCATATAATTAAATTCCATATAACTTAATGATTGTTCTCTCTCCAATCTCAATTTTACACTATCAAATGTTAACATTTTATTAATCGTAAAATGTTTACCAATATCTCTTAAAAAATTTATATAATTAAGTTTACTTAACCATTTATAATTATTAACAAAAATAGGCTTTAATTTCTCGTTATTGGTTTTAAGAAAAATTTTAAAAACTTTTTTTATGTTATTGATGTTACTCTCTATTTGTTTCTCAGAAAGAATTTTTCTTGTTTCTTCTTTTCCTGATGGATCTCCAATTCTGGTTGTTCCTCCACCCATTAGTACAATTGGTCTATGTCCATATTTTTGTAAAAGTCTAAGACACATTATTTGTAACAAACTTCCAACATGGAGACTAGGAGCTGTACTGTCAAATCCAATATATGCATGAATGCTCTCTTTATTTAATAAGGCAGATAGTTCCAATTCATTAGTACATTGATAAAAGTATCCTCTGTCTTTAAATTCTTTTAAAAAATTATTCATAAGGCTGTAATTATACAATATACATATTTCAGTAAAAAAAAATAAGAATGCCAAAAAATTTATCTGCACTGGGTTTTATGAGTGGTACATCTGGTGATGGTGTAGACTCTTCAGTTATAGATTCTAATGGGGAAGACATTATTAATATAAAATATAATAGATTTGATCCTTATCCCATCAGCCTTTCAAAAAAAATTCATAATTTAAAAGAAAGAATTTCAAAAATGCAAGATTTGCTAAAATATTCTTTGAAAGTTGAGGAACTAGAGAGAGAAATTACTGATTTTCACTTGGATATAGCCACAAAAATACATAAAGAAATTGATTACGATCTTATAGGTTTTCACGGCCACACTATTTACCATAATTCAGATGAAAAAATTTCCAAACAAATTGGACTTGGTGATCATCTGTCAAAAAAAACCACAAAGACCGTCGTTTATGATTTTAGACAAAATGATTTAAAAAATGGGGGAGAAGGTGCACCTTTATCACCAATTTTCCATCTAGCATTAATCAAATCTTTATTTAACAAAAACAGAGTAAAAATACCAATCTCTATATTAAACATTGGAGGAATAGCAAACATTACTGAAATCGATAAAGAATTTAAAATTTTTAGCAGGGACATAGGTCCTGGAAATTGTTTAATTGACATGTGGGTAAGGAAAAATTCTAATAAATTTTACGATGAAAATGGAAATATAGCAGAAAAAGGAAAAACAGATAAATTTATTTTCGATCAATATTTAGAAAATTACTACTATAGTAAGATTAGTTCAAAAAGATCACTTGATACTAATGACTTTGATGTATCTTTTGCCAAAGGTCTTTCCTTAGAAAATGGAACTAGAACAATAACCGATTTAACATCTGAATTATTATCAAAAAAAATTGGAAATAATGATATTTATGTATGCGGCGGAGGTAGAAAAAATAAATCCTTAATGAGTCAATTAAAAAACAAAATTAAAAATAAATTACTCTTGATAGATGATTTAAATATTGATGGTGATTACGTGGAGTCACAAGCTTTTGCATTTCTTTCAATTAGATCATACCTAGGATTGCCTATTTCCTTCCCATCTACTACTAACTGTAAAAAGCCTTCTCTTGGTGGGGTTATTACAAAAAATTTTTAACTAATATAATGCAGTTTCTTTTTTAATATATTTGTTTAGGGATTTTATTAAACCTTCATTATTTTTAGAAAAAAAATGATTTGCATCTTGTATAAAATCAAACTCAACATTAATACCTTTTTGTTCACTTAGTCTTTTATTTAAATCATTTATATGCTCTAATGGAACAAGTTCATCTTTTTTTCCACAAATCATTGCACCTGAGGTGGGACATGGTGATAAAAAAGAAAAATCATATACATTTGGTTGAGGTGATACTACAATAAATCTATTAATTTCAGGTCTTCGCATTAATAATTGCATTGCTATTAAAGACCCAAATGAAAAACCTGAGATCCAACATTGAGAATTATCAAAGTTTTCTCTTTCGAGCCAATCAAGTGCTGCTGCTGCATCAGCAAGTTCTCCTTGTCCATTATCAAATTCTCCATCACTTTTTCCAACTCCTCTGAAATTTACTCTACAAACTGAAAAGTCATTTTCAACAAAAGTTTGAAAAATATCTACAACTACTTTATTGTTCATCGTTCCGCCATACTGGGGGTGTGGGTGTAAAACTAAAGCAATCGGAGAAGTATTTTTTTTACTTTTAAAATATTTTGCCTCCAACCTTCCAGCTGGACCAGGTATAAAAATTTCTACGATTTTATTATCAACTGATGCCATTGATTATTAATCTCAAAAAAAAATAAGATTTTTTCTATCAAAAATGAGTGACAAAATGCAAGTTTTAAAACGTTAATTAATCTTGACTAAAATAGTCGGGTATATATAAGTCCCATGAATTGCGGAAAATATGAAATTATCAAGTAAGGGTAGATATGCTGTAATGGCTCTAGCAGATCTAGCTAAATTTAATTTAAATGAGCCAGTTTCATTAAGAGATATATCTCTAAGACAAGGAATATCGCTTGTCTATCTCGAGCAACTATTTTCAAAATTAAAAAAAAATAGAATAGTAACGAGTGTTAGAGGTAACAAAGGTGGATATATTTTATCAAAGCAAGCATCAGAGATAAAAATTTCTGATGTATTTGTTGCAGTTGATGAAAAAGTAAAAACTATTGGATGTGAAAAACATTCTGAGAGTGGATGTAACGGAAAATCTTCTAAGTGTATTACACATGATCTTTGGGATGAGTTAGAGGATTACATAAATAACTTTTTCCAGAAAAAAACATTGAATGATTTAATTAATAAAAAAATAACAAATAGATTATGAGAGATAAACAAGTACAAGATTTAAAAGAATATAAATACGGTTTCTCAACCGATATCGACACTATAAAGGCACCCAAAGGACTTAGTGAGGATGTTATCAGATTTATATCAAACATCAAAAAAGAACCTGAATGGTTACTTGAATGGAGATTAAAAGCTTACAATAGATTAAAAGTTTTGAAAGAGCCAGATTGGCAGAAACCAAAATATCCAAAGATTGATTATCAAGATCTGTATTATTATTCAGCTCCAAAAAGTTTTAAGGAAAAACCAAAAAATTTAGATGAATTAGACCCTAAGTTACTAGAAACTTATAAAAAATTAGGAATACCTTTACAGGAACAAAAGAGATTAAATGGAATCGCGGTTGACGCTGTCTTTGACTCTGTTTCAGTTGCAACAACATTTAAAGATACTTTAACAAAACAAGGGATAATTTTCTGTTCGATTTCTGAAGCAATTCAAAAATACCCTGACTTAGTAAAAAAATATCTTGGATCGGTAATTCCTATTACTGATCACTATTTTGCTACTTTAAATTCTGCCGTATTTACAGATGGGTCATTTGTATATGTTCCCCCAGGTGTAAGGTGTCCTATGGAACTTTCCACATATTTTAGAATAAATGCTTCTGATACAGGACAATTCGAAAGAACTTTAATTGTAGCAGATAAAGGTAGTTATGTAAGTTATTTAGAAGGTTGCACTGCACCAATGAGAGACGAAAATCAATTACATGCAGCAAACGTTGAACTAGTTGCTTTAGATGATGCAGAAATTAAATACTCAACAGTTCAAAACTGGTATCCAGGAGATAAAGATGGCAAAGGTGGAATATATAATTTTGTTACGAAGAGAGGTCTTTGCCAAGGAAAAAATTCTAAAATTTCTTGGACTCAAGTTGAAACTGGATCGGCAATTACTTGGAAGTATCCAAGCTGCATTTTAAAAGGAGATAATTCTATTGGCGAGTTTTACTCAATAGCGATAACGAATAATCACCAAAAAGCAGATACAGGAACTAAAATGATCCACATTGGAAAAAATACAAAAAGTAAGATCATTTCGAAGGGGATAAGCGCTGGATATTCTGACATGACCTATAGAGGTTTAGTTGATATTTCAAAAAATGCTAAAAATTCAAGCAATTATACTCAATGCGACTCTCTTTTGATGGGTAATAAATGTGGTGCACATACAGTTCCTTACATAAAAAATAAGAATTCAGACTCAAACATTGCTCACGAAGCGACAACATCTAAAATTAGTGAAGATCAGCTACATTATTGTCAACAAAGAGGTTTAAATACTGAGGATGCAGTTGGTTTAATTGTGAATGGCTTTTGCAAAGAGGTTTTACAACAATTACCCATGGAATTTGCTGTTGAGGCACAAAAGTTGGTTGGAATTAGTTTAGAAGGAAGTGTTGGTTAAATGCTTAAGATAAATAATTTAAATGCTAAGGTTGAAGATAAATCTATTTTAAATGGATTCTCTCTTAATATAAATCCAGGTGAAGTTCATGCAATAATGGGCCCAAATGGCTCTGGTAAAAGTACATTATCAAATATTTTGTCAGGAAAGAAAGGTTACGAAGTTTCAGGAGAAATATTATTTGAAGATAATAATTTATTTGAACTTGAAACCGAAGAAAGGGCACATAAAGGAATATTTTTAGCATTTCAATACCCTTTAGAAATCCCTGGGGTGAATACAAACATATTTTTAAAAACATCATTAAATGCTGTGAGGAAAGCAAGAGGAGAAAAGGAACTTGATGCTATTGAGTTTCTTAAATTAGTAAAAGAAAAAGCAAAAGATTTAAAATTCGATGAAGATAAATTAAATAGACAATTAAATGTCGGTTTTTCTGGAGGAGAAAAGAAAAAGAATGAAATTTTGCAGATGACTATATTAAATCCAAAACTTTCAATTCTTGATGAGACGGACTCAGGGTTAGATATAGATGCACTCCGTATTGTTGCTAATGGTGTAAATTCTCTGAGAAAAGAAAATAATTCTTTTCTTATAATAACACATTACCAAAGATTACTCGATTACATAAAACCAGATTTTGTACATGTCCTTATGAATGGAAAAATTGTTAAATCTGGAGGCGCAGAGCTAGCTGTTGAGTTAGAAAAGAAAGGTTACAAAAGTTTTAGTTAAATGGAAAAACAATTAAGAACAGATTTTAAAAAAATAATTGACAGTTCTAATTTTTCTGAAAAGGAAATTATTACAAAAGAAAAATATTTGAATAAATTTATTCAAAATGGTTTTCCAGGTAAAAAAAATGAAGACTGGAAGTTTTTAGACCTTAATCAAGCTATAAAATCAAATATTGAGAATTTAGATTATTTTAATGAAAATTTACCAAATGAGGTAGATCCTAAAATATATGTAGATGGTCTAGAGCACAATAAAATTGTTTTTATTAATGGAAGAATAGAGAAAATAGATTTCAAGTATGAAGAAAGTGATAAATTTGAAATTAAAGATCAATTTGACAGTAAGAGTTTACTTAATGATGTAAATTCGCTTGTTGATTTAAACTCAGCATTAACAAATAAATGTTATAAAATTCAGGTAAAAGAGCATTATGATGTAAAAAAACCAATAATTATATATAGCTTAACAACAAGTAAAATTAGTTCAAAAAATATTAATATCAGATTAGACTTTGATTTAGAATCTAACTCGTCTCTTAAAATAATAGATTATTCAATCGATAAATCTGAGAATAATTTTGTCAACATTGTTTATAATTTTAATTTAGAAAAAGATGCAATTCTTAAGAATTACAAATTAGATAATGAAGAAAATAATAATATTAAATACTCATATAATAATATTAATTTAGATACTAACAGTGTTGCAGAAAATTTTATCTTATCATTTGGTTCCAGTTTTATCAAAAATGAAATTAATTGTAATTTAAATGGCAAATACTCTTCAGCATTTGTAAATGGTATATTCAATTTAGATAATAATAAAAATCATGAAATCAGAACATCTATCAATCATTTAAATGAAAATACTAAAAGTTATCAATTAATTAAAAGCGTTTTAGGAGAAAATACAAAATCAGCTTATCAAGGGAAAATATTTGTAAAATCTAATGCACAAAAAACTGATGGATATCAATTAAGTAAAGCAATTTTACTCAGTGATAATTCTGAGTTTAATGCAAAGCCAGAATTAGAAATCTATGCAGACGATGTAAAATGTTCACATGGATCTGCTTCAGGAAGTTTAAATCAGGACTCTATTTTTTATCTAATGTCTAGAGGCCTTAATTATAAAGAAGCAAAAGAACTTTTAATAAATGGTTTCTTATTGGATGTTGTTGAAAAAATTACTGATAATGAAATTAAAAATTTAATTAAAAATATTATGGGATTAACAGAATGAATATAGATCAAATTAAAAAAGAATTTCCTATTTTTGATAACAAAGTACAAAATAATGATCTTGTTTATCTAGATAGCGCAAATTCCTCTCAAAAACCAAGAATAGTAATTGATAGAATATATGATTTTTATTCTAAGGAATTTTCAAATGTAGGTAGAAGCGTTCATTATTTAGCGGTTGCAGCAACAAATTTATATGAGCAAACAAGAACTTCTGTACAAAAATATATAAATGCATCTGATAAAAATGAAATTGTTTTTACAAAAGGTGCAACAGAGGCAATAAATCTTGTAGCAAATACATTTGGGCAAAAATATCTTGATGAAGGTGATGAAGTATTAATTACAGAATTAGAACATCATTCTAATTATGTTCCATGGCATTTTTTAAGAAAATCAAAAAAAATAAATATTGAATTTGCTGAGGTAAATGAACAAGGTGAAGTAACATTGGAAGAAATTAAAAAAAAAATAACTGATAAAACTAAAATTATATGTGTAACACATTTATCGAATGTGACTGGAGCAATACTTCCAATTAAAGAAATTGTAACGCTTGCCCATTCTAAAGATATTCCAGTATTAGTCGATGGTTGCCAAGGAGCACCTCATTTAAAATTAGATATGCAAGATCTAGATTGTGATTTTTATGCGATATCAGGTCATAAAATGTATGGACCTACAGGAATTGGTGTGCTTTATGCAAAAAAAAAGTGGTTAGAAGACCTTCCTCCATACCAAGGTGGCGGAGGAATGATAAGAGAGGTAAAGAAAAAGGGTATTTCTTATGGAGAATTGCCAAATAAATATGAAGCAGGAACGATGGCAACCGCCCAAGTAATAGCTTTTAACGAGTCTATTAAATTTCTTGAAAAAATTGGAATTGAAAACATTGAGAAACACGAGAAAGAATTGCTTGATTATGCTGTTGATCTTTTAGGTAAGAATAATTCTGTAAATATTATCGGTAATCCTAAAAATAAAGGCGGAGTTATATCATTTACGATAGAAGGAATTCATCCTCACGATATAGCTACAATTTTAGATGAGGATGGAGTAGCAATTAGAGCTGGCCATCATTGTTGTCAAATACTTCATGAGAAGTTGGGTTTACCTGCAACTGCTAGAGCATCTTTTGGAGTTTACAATACAAAAGATGATATTGATCAACTTAATAAATCGATAAATAATTGCAAAAAGATATTTAATTTAAAATGAACTTAAAAGAATTATATCAAGAAATTATTTTAGAACACGGAAAGAATCCAAGAAATCTAAGAAAAACAGATAATTTTACTAGGGATGCAAAAGGAAACAATCCATTATGTGGAGATAATGTTCATATTTACTTAAAACTTAATGAAAATAATAAAGTTGAAGACATTTCTTTTGAGGGAAGCGGTTGTGCAATTACAATGGCTTCAGCATCAATTATGACTGATCTAGTTAGAGGAAAAGAAGAAAAGGAAGTAAAGGAGATTGTTACAGATTTTTTGGACATGATAAAAGAGAAAGATGAATTAAGTACAGAGCTTTTAAACGAAGATGAAAAAACAAAATTGATGTGTTTATCTGGAGTAAAACAATATCCAATGAGAGTAAAATGTGCAACATTATCATGGCATACACTAACTTCTGCAATGAATAATTCTCAAGAAATAGCAAGTACAGAAGATTAAATATGGAATTAAAGGAAAAAGTAATCAACGAAATAAAAAAAATCTATGATCCTGAGATACCAGTAAACATTTATGAATTAGGATTAATATATGATATTAATATAAATCAAAAAAATGTTAGCGTTAAAATGACATTAACTACCCCTAATTGTCCAGTTGCTGAAAGTTTGCCCAAAGAGGTTAAAGATAGTATTATGCAAATAGACGAAGTTGATAAAGTTGATTTAGATTTAGTGTGGGATCCGCCTTGGGATAAATCAATGATGTCAGAAGCAGCTAAGTTAGAATTAAATTTATGACAAAACAAATAATCTCATTAAGCGATCAAGCAGCTACAAGGATTAAGGAAATCATGTCATCTGCAAGCAATGACTCTATAGGAGTGAGAGTTGGAGTTAAATCTGGTGGCTGTGCAGGAATGTCATACGTAATGGAATATACCAATAAAATTAATCCTAATGACGAAGTTATAGAGGATAAAGGAGTAAAGGTATTTATAGACTCTGCAGCAGTTATGTACTTATTTGGAACAGAGATGGATTATAAACAAGAGGAGTTTTCCTCTCAATTTGTTTTTAATAATCCAAATGAAACTGAAAGATGTGGGTGTGGAGAGTCCTTTAAAATTTAATACTATTTATTGGTAATATGAAATAAACCAATATTGTCCTCTTTTATTCATTGTATAAATTTTATTATTCTTCTTTTTAATTTTTCTATAGTTTGGCTTCTTGAAACCAATAATATTTTTTAATGAAGATATAAATTTTGTCATACACTTTAATAACAAAATTATTTTAAATGAGAATTTCCTATAGGGAATACCTGCTATCGCAGCAGGTATTACCCAAAATAAAGCCTTTTAACAGCTATAATACATATCGAACTCGATAGGGTGCGGCGTATGTTCAAAGTTATGAATTTCTTCATACTTTAATTCAATGTACGCATCTATCTGATCGTCAGTAAATACATTACCTTGTTTTAAAAAGTTTCTATCTTTATCAAGAGCTTCCATAGCTTCTCTTAATGATCCACAAACTGTAGGAACTTTTTTAACTTGTTTTTCAGTTAATGCATAAAGGTCCTGGTCAAAAGACTTACCTGGATCAATTTTATTTTTGATACCATCAAGACCTGCCATTAACATTGATGCAAATGTTAAATACGGATTACCTGAAGCATCAGGGAATCTAATCTCGCATCTTGCACCTTTTTTGCTTAAAGTTATTGGAATTCTGCATGATGCAGATCTGTTTCTTGCAGAGTATGCAAGTAAAACTGGCGCCTCAAATCCTGGGATTAGTCTTTTATAGCTATTAGTAGTAGCATTTGAAAAAGCATTTATTGCCTTAGCATGTTTTAAAATACCACCAATATAATAAAGAGCTGTTTGAGATAGACCAGCATATTTGTTACCAGAAAATACTGGAGTTTTACCTTTCCAAATTGATTGGTGAGTATGCATTCCAGATCCATTGTCACCTTTTACTGGTTTTGGCATAAAAGTAGCAGTCTTTCCAAATGAATGTGAAACCATCTGAACTACATATTTGTAAAGTTGAACATTATCAGCTTGATCAACTAATGTTCCAAACAACATTCCTAGTTCATGTTGACTTGGTGCAACTTCATGGTGGTGTTTTTCAACAGTAATTCCTACATCTCTTAGACCTTTCAAATATTCGCCTCTCATATCCTGAGCACTATCTACTGGTGGCACAGGAAAATAGCCTCCTTTAATACCAGGTCTGTGACCCATATTACCATTATCATATGATTTTCCTGAATTGTAAGGTCCTTCAGAACTGTCAATTGAAAAACCAGTTTCATTCATATCATTTTTAATTTTTACATCATCAAAAACAAAAAATTCTGGCTCTGGTCCAAAGTAAGCTTTGTCTCCAATTCCAGTTTTTTTTAAATATGCTTCTGCTTTTTTAGCTATTCCCCTTGGATCTCTTTCGTATGGGTCTTTTTTAACAGCATCCAAAATATCGCAAAATAAAATCATTGTATTATGTGATGTATATGGATCCATTACTGTTCTGCTTAAATCTGGTTTTAATATCATGTCAGACTCATTTATCGCTTTCCAACCAGCAATCGATGAGCCATCAAAAAATACTCCATCGTTCAGCATACCTTCATCAACTATTGTTTTATCCATAGTAAGGTGTTGCAGTTTTCCTCTTGGATCAGTGAATCTAAGATCAACATACTCAACATTCTTGGATTTAATTTGTTTTAATACGTCCCTAGCGCTCATATTATCTCCTATAAATTTTCTTGTTCTCTTATCAGTTAAGAAAAGATAAATAATGTCTATAAAATAGATATCAGTTATGCTTTAATTACATGTATATTAACCTTAAAAATCGCAATTTTTCAATCAATCAAGAGTTGTACTAATGACGGCACTTAATAAAGAACCAGTTAAAAGAGCAAAAGAAGCATTAAAAAAATTTAATAGTGAAATAAAGGTAATTGAATTAGAGCAAACTGCAAGAACAGCAAATGATGCTGCAAATTCATTAAATACAGACGTTGGTTCAATTGTAAAAAGTTTATTATTTAGAAATGAAGAAAATTTTTTACTCTGCTTGGTATCTGGCGATAAAAGATGTTCATTGAATAAATTAAAAAAAATTTTTAATAGTAAAGATTTGAGCATGGCATCTCCAGATGAGGTTAAAGATCAAACAGGTTATACTATAGGAGGAGTTTCACCAGTAGGTCATAAAAATAAATTAGAAATTCTTGTTGATGAGTCTTTAAATAGATTTAAAAATTTATATGCCGCAGCAGGACATCCAAACTGTATTTTCAAAATAAATTTTGATGAACTGCTTAATTTAACCAATGGAACAGTAAAAGATTTTGTAGAATGACTTCACCCAAAACATCTGATTATATCATATTAGTTTTGCTTTCACTGATATGGGCTTCAGCCTTTTTCAACATTAAAATTGCTACTTACTCTTATGGTCCAATAACGATTGCATTTTTAAGGATTTTTTTTGGAATGATCCCAGTGTTATTGTTATGTTTTTATAAAAAAATTAAAATTGAAGTTTTTTCTAAAGATTGGAAATGGTTTGCTGCAATTGGCATCATTAATTTAGTTATTCCATTTTTTTTAATTGCTTATGGAGTACAAAAAGTTCAAAGTAATTTAGCAGCAATATTAATGTCCACTACTCCTATCAGCGCAACTATTTTAGCTCATTTATTTATTGATAAAGAAAAAATAAATTTAGTTAAAATATTAGGAATAATTTTAGGATTTTTAGGAATAGTTTATCTTTTTTCTGAAAATCTACTAATTAATGATGAAAATTTATTTTCTGCTTTAATGATATTAGTTGGTTCAACATTTTATGTAGTTGGTGGAATATTAACTTTAAAAATAAGTCATAAAAAAAATGAAAATGTTACTGCATCAATATTGATTTGGGGAACAATATTTGTTTGTCCAATATCTTTAATTATAGAGCAACCTTGGAATTTAAATCCATCATTAGAGTCAACGTTGTCTTTAATATATCTTGGAGTATTTCCTACTGGTATTGCATGGTTATTGAGGTTTATGATATTGAAAAGAAACGGTTTAGTTTTTCAAAGCCAAGTTGCTTATTTAATACCAATATTTGGAGTAATTCTTGGATATTTATTTCTTAACGAATTAGTTACTTCAAAAATATTAATTTCATTATTTGTTGTTATACTTGGAATATACTTTGTAAAAAAATCAGGAGACAAAAAAATAGAGGGAATTTAAATTTTAATAAATTAGTTTTTCAAACCTTTTCGACTTAATAGAGTTCATTGCTCCCTCTGCCAATATAATTGATTTTCTTCCATCTTCAAAAACTGCTCTAGGTTTTATATTTTTTCTACAAAATTTTGCTAGATCGAACAATTGAAGTTTAAAAGCCTCAGAATATCTCTCAATAAAGAAGTGGAGAAGAGGTGATTTACTGTTTGTTGAGCTTTTTGAAAAATAATTTATTTCATCGTTTCTTTTATTGTCTGAAACTAACATCCCTTTATTTCCAAATAATTCTACTCTTTGATCATATCCAAAGCTACAATGTCTTGAATTTGTTATAATACATTGCACTCCTTTTTTGGATTTGAGTATTGTAGTTGCCAATTCATAATCATTAATTTTATTAAAACGTTTATCTGATAAGTTGCTACCCATAGCAAAAATTGATTGGAATTCGTCTTTTCCTAAATAATATCTTGCAAGATCAAAATCGTGAATCATCATATCTTTAAATATCCCACCTGAACTTTTTAGATATTTAAGCGAAGGAGGAGAAGGATCCCGACTAGTAATTATAATTTTTTCTAATCGTCCAATTTTTTGTTTTAGATGTTGTTTTAATGAATGGTGTCCAACATCATATCTCCTATTGAAGCCTATTTGCACTCTTGGTTTAAATTTTTTTATCCTTTTTAGACAAGAATTAATTTTTTTTATATTCAGATCTAATGGTTTTTCACAAAAAATAATTTTATTTTGTTTTACACCTTGCTCAATAAATTTTAAATGCGTAGGTGTGCTTGACGCAATAAATATACAGTCAATATCTTTATCATTGAAAGCTATATCAGGCTTATTTATTGAAGTGACATAATATTTATTAGATATTTTTTTTAATAAATCTTTGTTTAGGTCAAAGACATATTTTAATTTAAATTCCCTATTTTCGATTAAGTTTTTTGCATGCATTTGGCCAATTCTGCCAAGACCAAGCAAAGCAACTTTTATTTTATTTTTGTCCACGCTTTTCTTTTATTTGAAATTTTACACGCTTCAATAAACTTTGCGGTTTCCAGGCCTTCATATTCATTTGGAAAAAACCACCTTTTTTTAGCTTTTGTTCTTAATGATTCTGCAAATTCTTTGTAAATATTTGCAAATGCATCTAGATAACCCTCTGGATGTCCAAATTTAATTCTTGAAAATTTTTTAGATAATTCTGCATTAAAAAAACCTCTTTCTAAAAATTTTACAGCACCTTTTAATGGATTAAATTTAAGATAACCTGGATCATTTTGAACCCATTCTATGCTGCCTTTTGTGCCAAAAATCCTAAATCTTAAACCATAAACACCACCTCTTGCCATAACACTTGTCCAAATTAAGCCTTTTGCATTGTTATTAAAGTTTATCATTACTTGAGCATTGTTATCCATTTTAACAGTTTTTGAAACTTGTTTGATATCAGCAAATACATTTCTACCTTTTAATCCAGAAACATAGCATGCTATGTGATAAGCGTGAGATCCAATCTCATTTAAGACTGCCGAGGTCCCAACTATTTTTTTATTTATTTTCCATTTTAATATTTTTTTTGCATTTTTTTTGTTAACTATTTTTCCATCAGTCCAGTCTTGAACATACTCTACATTAACATATTCAACTTTTCCTATTTTCCCTTTTTCAACTAATACCTTTGCTTCTCTAACCATCGGATATGCTGAATAATTATGAGTTAAAGCATACTTTATATTTTTATTTGATCTAATTTTTTTAAAAAGTTTTTTTGCTTGTGACAGATCACCTGTAAATGGCTTGTCAGATATTATATGAATATTTTTGTCTATAAATTTTTCTGCAATAACTTGGTGACTTGAAGGGGGAGTCATAATCGCCACGACCTCAATACCATCAAATCTTAGTGCCTCCTTATCAGCCATTTCCTGATAATTTGTATAACATCTGTCTTTATCAATTCCTATTTTTTCCCCGAAAGTCTTTGAAATATTTGAATTTCTTGAAAAAACTCCTGAGACAATTTCATATTTGTCATCAAATCTTGAGGAAATTCTATGGACATGTCCTATCCATGATTTTGGACCACCGCCAACAATGCCTAATTTAATTTTTTTGCCTTTAATTAATCTCATGATCAAATATCTTAGCAAATATAAAAAATATGTCAGTAAAATTAGGGATAGCACCAATAGCGTGGAGCAATGATGACATGCCTGAACTAGGTGGAGACACTCCTCTTGAACAATGTTTATCGGAGGCAAGTCAGGCTGGATATATAGGTATAGAGTCAGGTGGCAAATTTCCTAAAACATCTAAGGAATTATTACCAAAACTAGATAAGTATAATTTAAAATTATGTTCTGGATGGTATAGTGGGAATCTTAGAAAAAATTCTGTTGAAGAAGAAAAAAAATTAATTCAAAACCAACTTCAATTATTTAAAGACTGCGAAGCTCCATGTATTGTATTTGCTGAAGTTTTTGAGTCAATACAAGGCGATCCAAAAAAAAAACTCTCAAGTAGACCAAAAATGTCCAATGATGAATGGAAAGATTATTGTATAAAAATATCTGAACTTGCAAGATATCTCGAAGACGAGGGCATGCCATTAGCATATCACCATCATATGGGCACAGTAATAGAAACGGAAGAAGAAACTATTAGATTGCTAGAAAATACAAATGACAGTGTAAAATTAACTTTAGATACCGGTCATATGTTATTTGCTAGAGGAAACTCTATTAATATAATCAATAAATATAAAGAAAGAGTAATCCATATTCACTGCAAAGATATTAGAGAAGAAGTGTTGAATAAAGCCCTTTCTGAAGATTTAAGTTTTAGAGATGCTTTTTTAGAAGGTGCTTTTACTGTACCTGGCGATGGTTGTATCGACTATAAACCTTTGTTTGATATTTTGAAAAAAAATAATTACCAGGGTTGGCTGGTAGTGGAGGCTGAGCAAGATCCAAAAAAAGCAAATCCTCTTGAGTATGCAATTATGGGTTATAAATACATTACAGATACTTTAAGGAAATCAAATTTAGAGATCGATAAACTATAATTTTACTTTTTTACTATCTTCAAGTTTACCATCAAAAAAATCAAAAATATTTTGTACAGTTTCTATTGCCATTCTAGTCATGCACTCTTCGGTAAATGCTGCTGCATGAGGGCTAAGGAAAACTTTTTCATTTTTTAATAATGGATTGTCAGCTTCCGGGGGCTCTACTTCAAATACATCGATACCTGCTCCAAAAATTAGGTTCTCCTTTAATGCTCTATCTAAGTCTTTCTCATTTATAATTCCACCTCTTGCAGCATTTATGATGATGCAATTTTTTTTCATAGTTTTAAGAAGTTCATAATTTATGATATTTTTAGTTTGATCAGTTAAAGGTATATGGAGTGACACAGCATCCATATCTTTTATAGTTTCTGATAAATCTTCAACTTTTTTTCCACCCATTTTGCTTATTGTTTCTGCATCTACAAATGGATCATAAACAAAAACATTCATTTCAAATCCTAAACATCTTTTAATCAATGCTTTTCCAATTCTTCCAAAACCAGCTATAAGAATATTTTTGTTCCAAATCTCTATTGTTTTTGGCAGTTTATTTCTATCAGTAAATTTTCCACTTTTGACTGATTGATCGTACATATTTTTTCTTTTTGATATACTTAAAAGCATGAAAAGAACATGTTCTGCAACCGCTACAGCATTTGCTGTTGCAGTTATCGCTACATCGATATTTCTTTTTTTACAGCTATCTAAATCAATATTGTCGTAACCAACTCCATGTCTAGAAATTATTTTAAGTTTTTTTGCATTTTCAATTGCTTCTGCAGGCAAAATTGATGTTCTTAAAGACATTGCATCAGCATCTATAATTTTTTGTTTAACATTTTCAACGCTTAAATCCTCAACTACCTCGTAAGTATAGTTACTATTACTTTTTAATAATTCCATACCTTTTTCATGAATAGGTTGGACTATGAGAATTTTTTTCATAATTTAAAAATGAAATTATATTAATCTAGCAAGATCTCTTTTACTATTTTTAAATGTTGGAAGTGGATATTTAAATGCGAATTTTCTAGGTATACATTTATTTTTCGCTTTCTCCCATAAAGAGATCCATTGCTTATAATTATGAATAGTAATATTTTTTTTATTTCTGCTTCTTACGTAAAAATTTGGTAGAGGCTTTCTACCAGATGGAGTCCCGGCTCTGTTATATCTTAAGTCAGCACTTATTCTAAAATCGTTAGATCTATTAGGTAAAGAACAATGTATTGAGTGTTTGTGTAAAATAATTATATCACCCACATTTGCTTCCAAAAAAATTGGCTTAAATTTATCAAGTAATTTACTACCTTTTATCTCGACCTGACCTTTATATCCAGACACATGATTTAATAAACCCAGTTTGTTTATTTCTTTAACGGTAATCATACATCCGTTATTTTTGGTAGTTTTTGTAAATGGTATCCAAACGGTCACCATATCTGTCAATCTTTGTCCAACAGATGATAATACTGCTGCGTCTTGGTGCCAAGGAGTTCTACCTGAAAGTCCATCATGAACAGAGTGTCTAGGCAGTTTACTTTCTGGTTGTTTAATTCTTGTATTCTGAACAGGATTAGAAAGAATCTCAGATCCTAATAATTGTTCTACAACATCTAAAATTTTTTTATGGTTTATTAAGTTCCATAAAGATTGTGATGCAAAGTAATCACTATCTTTTTTCACATTATCTCTTGGTAGTCTGGTATTAAAATGTTGGTCAAGATCATAAATATTTAATTTTGATATATAGGTATATTTTCTTTTAAAATCATATTTAAAAACTTTTTCTCTCATATGTCTGGGCGCAAACTTATTAACTAGATTGTCCATTACATATTCCATATCGTTTAAAATAGGTTTTAAATCTTTATTGAAATTAAGAATATTTTTTACCCTAAGATATCCATCTCTATCTAAAATTTTCTTTAGTTCGCTATTAGTTTGCATGATTACCAGATTTTAGCAGATAATTTGAATCATGAAAAGATGTGAGCATTCTTTTTTTAGTCGCAACTATATAAGGGTGATATTCAAAATTTTTATATTTCCATATAACAGGTTTATCAAATGCATAGCTTCCATAAATAAAAAATCTTTTTGGACAGTTTTTTTCCTTAAATCGTGTTACTCCATGATAAGAATTAGGAGTAGATTTAAAGAAAATTACACTTCCCTGTTTTGGTGTAAATTCCATCAATTTATCAAGTTCATTATTTTTGGGAAATCTTCTAAAACTTTTTCTGAGGTTTTTGTTAGCTTTTTTTTTGTATAGAGTAAGAGACCCACCATTTTTTTTTGGTATATCAGTTAAATAGATCAAAAAATTATATATTCTATTTATATCATCTCTATGCGGTCTCAATCTATACCCTCCTTTAGATACTGAAAAATCAATATCTAGATTTAAATTTGGGTTTTTATAATTTTTACCAAGCAGTCTTTTTAGCTCTTTAGAATTTACTTTTCTTTTTAATGTATATTTTTTTTGATTAAATTTTTTTGGTTTAAACAAACTTTCCCAAGTATTTGCCTTAAACTCTGTTTTAAATTTGTTATCAATTTTCTTATAAAATGATTCTGTGTTGAAAGTAGCAAAAAGTTTTTTTGAGATTTTAGAACTTGAAATATATTTGTTGAAATTTTTTGATCCTTTATTAATTCTACTCCTACCTCCCATAATCATATCGTCAAAATTTTTTGATTTACTAATCTCGTCAATCAAATAATTACATATTTTTTTACTGATAATTTTTTCTCCTACAATAATGGGAAAGTTTGATTTAATCTTCTTTAGTTTGTTAATTTTCAGCATTTAGCTGTACATACCCTCTTTTACTTTAATCATTTTGTACATAAGATCATTTAATGGTGTAGCTATTCCATGTTTTTTTCCTATTTTAGATACAGCTCCACTTATGAAATCAATTTCAGTTTTTCTTTTGTAAAGTACATCAAAAGCCATTGAGGACTTATTTGTTTGTTTTGAATCAACAATTTTATTAAACATAAATAAACACTCATCTTCAGAAACATTAACACCATCTGCCAAAGCAACTTCTCTTGTTTCTAAAATAATTTCTTTACCTAAATTTCTAGATACGTCGTTGGCATTATTATTTATGTAAAGATCAGTATGATGTAGATTAAAAATAGCTGAAAGTGGCCCTATTGCGGTTAAAGCAAAAAGTTTCATCCATTTTCTTTTTTTTACATCCTCAGCTGCAATCATTTCTAAATTATGTGCTGTAAATGTGTCTGCAATTTCTGTTATTCTATCTGTTATTCCACCATCATATTCTCCAATCCAAGAAGGTAAAGCTGCATGGTTCATAATATGACCAGGGCCTAAGATATTTGATGCTTGAGTTGTTGTTCCCCCAATTACTTTTTCATCGCCAACAATACTTTTAATTATTGCTTCATGCCCAATTCCATTTTGAAAAGACATAAAAACTGTTTTATCTCCAATAATGTTTTTAATACTTTTTAAAGCAGTTTCTAGAGCTGTTGCTTTACACATTACTATTACAGCATCTACTTTTCCAATTGTAGATGGATCTGATGTTGCTGGTACTTTTATAAATCTATCGCCACCATGACCATCCATCTTAAGGCCTTTTTTATTTAAGGTTTCTACATGTTCTTTCCAAACATCAATCAGAGTTACATCTAATCCTTTTTCTGCAAGCAAACCTCCAAACAAACACCCCATTGCACCTGCACCAAGAACAGCAACTTTTAAATCTTTATTTACCATTTTATTTTAAATATATTATGTATAGATATTATATATATTATCTATAGACATTTTGCAATATATAATGCAATATTATTAAATCATGAAATTAAATATAGAGAAAGGAATTTTTAAAACTTTTGATTTAATAGATATTGCAAATGCATTAAGAATTGGACTTGCTAATAATTACAAAGATGTTGAAGTAGATGTAGTTGAGTGTCCAAATCTTAGACATTGGGATTGCCCTTCTGAAGGTATTAGCGGCAATCAAAAAATAATCGATGTAGGAGGAGAGCCTTATATGCATGATAAAAATTACATCGGTACTGAATTTGATTATCAAGAGATTTCAAAAAGAATAAATTCTTCAAAATCCTATGCTCTTGGAGCAGGCTCTGGTGCTATGTCATGTTTGGAAGGGCATTGTGGAGAATTAATTATAAATGAGAATTTAATTACTGAAGAGTCTAAATCTATCATTGCAATGGTTGGAAAAAATAAAGAATGTATAGTTAAAGATTATAAAGCAAAAAAACATGGGGGACTTGGCAACATCTACTATAGCGATGGAAAAGAAGGAAGGGTAATAAGAATTAATATTAAAAAAAGAATTGGAAAACAAGGATCTTTACCTCAGTCAATAAGACAAGCATTGTTAGAAAATTTAGATATTTCTAATAACAATCACATAGCTCTTGCTGGTGTTTTTAGAATTTTAAATGGAAAAATACGATCACACGTACAACCCGATTATGAAGATATCAAACACGATTATTATGATTCAAATTTAATGAAATGTACTAAAGACTTCCTACAATTTTATGAACCAGTTGGTCCTGAATTGCAATGTTACTCTGTTTTGTGGACCGGAGATCCAACTGGTGGAAAACTTAATTTAAGAGAGTCTGGAGAACATACCCATTTTCATTCTTATGAAAATAAAAAATATGCAGGTCATTACCATTTTGATGTAACCCCAGATGAAATAGAATATGTAGGATATTTTAATACTGCAAGTGAAGTTCACAGAGTAAATAATATATATAAAGAATTAGCTAACAAAAATTAGATTGAATAGAAATTTCAATTATATAAAATTAATTAGATGAAGAGGCAATTTAGGTACCCAAAGCATTTTGAAGAACAAAAAAAACTTTCTAAATCTACAAAAAAAAGAATTCAAATGGCCGAAGTTTCTCTTGGAGACTTCACTGGTAGGTTAAAAAATGATTTACTTAACTGGTTTTCATTAACGCCTCAACATTGGATAATGTTGCACGCAGTAATGTTGGCTTATTTTAAAAACCAATCAATTACAAAAAACCAGCTTTTAAAAGTGATTGAAAAATCTTACCTAACTTCAAATATTTATATCGATACTGCTATTAAAAAAGGTTATTTTAGAATTATTAGAAATATAAAAGATAAAAGGTCAATTTTTATTCTTCCCTCAGTTATTACTATAAAAACATTTGAGGAGTTCATTGATAGAAGAGATCAGCTATACAAAGGGATAAAATGAAAAAAATTTATACATGGGCAGCAAAACCTGCAAGTAGAACTTTAACAGTTGGCGATTTAAAAAATTCTAAAGGAAAAAAAAAATTTACCCAAGTTACAGCGAATACTATTGAAGAAGCACATGCAGCTGAGCAGGCCGGATTTGATATGATTATATCTAATGCATTTAATGTTAAAAAAGCCAGAGAGGGTTCTAAAAATTTATTTTTAACTGCAGCATTAGTACTTAATAAATTTGTAACAGCAGATGATGTATTGAGAGGTGCTTTTGAGGCATTAGAGAATGGAGCTGATGCAGTAATGACACCTAGAAGTATGAAAATTGTTGAAATGCTTGCAAACGAAGATGTTCCAGTTATGGGACATTTAGGTTTAGTACCAAGAAAATCTACATGGATAGGAGGTTTAAGAGCAGTTGGAAAAAATAGTAATGAAGCACATGATTTGTATTTAAAATTTAAAAGATTAGAGGATGCAGGAGCATTCTCAGCTGAATGTGAAGTAATTCCCGAAAATGTAATGGGAGAGATTTCTAAAAGAACAAATATAGTTACAGTATCACTCGGCTCAGGAAAGTTTGCTGATGTAATGTACTTGTTTATGGAAGATATTTGTGGGGATACTGAAAATCCACCAAGACATTCAAAAGCTTATGGAAACTTAATAAAATTAAAAAATCAAATTAATCAAGAGAGAGTAAAAGCGCTCAAAGCATTTAAAAAAGATTCTATGTCAAATAAATTTCCTGGAAAGAAACAATCTATAAATTTAAATCAAAAAGAGTTTGAGCTATTTCTTGAGAAACTAGATTAATAAGTGTCAGACTCTTTTTTATTTATTGAGCCCTTCATTTTTTCTACAATTGCCTTTGCGCCTGCGCTCATAGCTCTTTGATCTGCACCAATTGTTACGAAGTTAAATCCTTTATCAATCATTTTTTGTGCATATTCTGTAGTTCCATTATGAATACCAGCAAATATATTATTTTTTTTTGCATGCTCTAAAATTCTTAATATTTGAGAATAAGCTTTTGAATTTTCAGGTTTGTCAAATCCAGGTTTTTCTCCAATTGCTAGGCTTAAGTCAGCTGGACCAATATATATCCCATCCACACCGTCAGTAGACATAATCTCATCTAATTTATCTAATGACTCCTTTGTCTCAATCATAGCTAATTTTAAAATCTCATCATTTGCATGTTCTGCGTAATCAGCACCACCATAAATTAATCCTCTAACTGGGCCAAAACTTCTATATCCTCTTGGAGGATACATGCATGCTTGTACAAATCTTTCTGCCTCTTCTTTATTACTTACCATAGGGCATATAATTCCATAACAACCAGCGTCTAAAATTTTCATTATTTGTCCTGGTTCATTCCAATTTACTCTGGCAAGAGGAGTTACATCAGTTGAAGAAATTGTTTGAAGCATTGGAAGTGCGTTTGTGTAATCAACAAGTCCATGTTGCATATCAACAGTCAGGGAGTCCCAACCTTGATGTGCCATAACTTCTGCAGATACTGTACTAGGTATTTGTAACCAGCCGTTAACAACTGGCTTTCCTTCAGACATCATTTGTTTAACCTTATTTTTTCTCATTAATAATTAAGACCAAAATGAGTATATTTAATATTTAAATAGTCCTTTATAGCCATTGATCCACCCTCTCTGCCATAACCTGTCTGCTTGATACCTCCAAAAGGAACTTCTGCAAACGCAATAGTAGGATGATTTACTGCACATGTTCCAGTTTCCATTTTTTCTGAGACTTTGTGAGCTTTTTCTAAAGAATTTGTATAAATATAGCTTGCTAAACCTAAGTCATTGTCGTTAGCTCTTTCAACAACTTCATCTGTATCTTTAAACGTTAGTAGTGGAACCAATGGTCCAAATGGTTCTTCTTTTGCAATTGTAAAGTTATCTTGAACATTGTCAAAAACAGTAGGTTCATAAAAATATCCTTTATTAAAACCTGATGGTCTCTTTCCACCGCATAAAACAGTTGCTCCTTCTTTTTTTGTTTTCTCGACTAATGCTTCTATTTCATTCAATCTCTTTTCTGTTGTTAATGGACCTAATATTGTGTCGTCATCCATTCCATTTCCAATTTTTAGTTTAGAAACTTTTTCAACTAATGTTTTTGCAAACTCATCTTTTTTCTTTTCATGGATATAAAATCTTGCCGGTGAGATACAAACTTGGCCGTTATTTCTAAATTTTGCCGTTATTGCCATATCTGTAACTTTATTTATATCTACATCATCAAAAACTATAAAAGGTGAGTGACCACTTAATTCCATTGTTACTCTTTGAACTTTCTCAGCGGCTTGCTTTAAAATAAGTTTACCTACTCTAGTTGATCCAGTAATAGAAACTTTTTTTACTATATCAGAAGATATAAGTTGTGATGAAATTTGTGCTGGATCACCCGATAATAAATTAACAACACCTGGAGGAACTCCTGCATCATTTATAATATTCATAAGTTCCATTACACTACCTGGAGTAATAACATCTGGCTTACATATAACTGAGCACCCAGCTGCTAAGGCAGTTGAAATTTTTCTAGAAGATAGAACTATTGGAAAATTCCATGGTATTAATCCTGCAACAACACCAACAGGCTCATACTTTACATACATTCTTGTGTGTTCAAATCTACTTTCAACTATCTGACCATATATTCTTTTTGTTTCTTCAGAATTCCATTCAAAAATATCTGCTGCGCCCCCTACTTCTCCTTTAGCTTCTGAAAAAGGTTTTCCAACTTCCAATGTAAGCCATTTTGCCAGTACATCAGTTCTCTCTCTCATAAGATCTGCAATTTTTCTTATAATTTTTGATCTCTGCCAGGGTGGGGTATTTCTCCAAACTTCAAGACCTTTTTCAGCTGACTTAAGAGCTTTATTTACATCCTCTTCACCAGCTTTGGATGCTTTACCAATTACTTCTTCAGTAGCTGGATTCAATACATCATAAGTTTCATTATTTTGTGATTGTTGCCATTTGCCATCAATGAATTGTCCAAATTTGCTATACATAATTTTTATTTTATGGTTAATTAGTTGAATTTTTGAGGAGAATATAACTAGAAAAATGAAAAAAATAAAGCTTACTTGCGCACATGCCTTGGTTAAACATCTAGTAGCTCAAAAAATCTACATAGAAGGTAAAGTTGAGCCTTTATTTCCAGGGGCATTTGGTATTTTTGGTCATGGGAATGTTGCATGCATAGGTCAAGCATTAGAGGAAAATAAGGATAAACTTCCAACTTATAGAGGTCACCATGAACAAAATATGGCCTTAACAGGCATTGCTTTTTCAAGAGCTAAAAGAAGAAAACAAATTTTTATTGCAACAAGTTCTGTTGGGCCTGGATCTACAAATTTAGTGACTGCGTCTGCGGTAGCGATGAGTAATAGATTGCCTATTTTATTTTTACCTGGAGATACTTATGCGAATAGAATGCCAGATCCTGTGCTACAGCAAGTAGAGCATTTTTCAAATCCAGGAATGACAGCAAACGACTCTTTTAAACCAGTTACAAAATATTTTGATAGAATTACAAGACCTGAACAAATAATACAATCCCTTCCGCAAGCAATTCAAACAATGCTTGATCCTGCTGATACTGGCCCAGCGTGTTTATCTTTGTGTCAAGATGTGCAAGGGGAGACATTTGATTATCCAGAGGAATTTTTTAAAGAAAGAATACATAACATAAGAAGACCTAAACCAGATGATTTTCAAATCAAACAAGCAATGGAAAAAATTAAAAAATCAAAAAAACCAATTATTATTTCTGGAGGGGGAGTTTTCTATTCAGATGCAATGGATGAATTAGGAAGTTTTGCCATAAAACATAACATACCAGTCACACAAACCGTGATGGGATACTCAACAATGAAAAGAGATCATTCTCATTTTCTTGGTCCAATAGGAGGCCTTGGTGGTAGAGCTGCAAATAACTTAGCAAAAGAAACTGATTTAGCTATTTGTGTTGGTACAAAATTGGCAGATTTTACAACAGGTTCGTGGGCTAATTTTGAAAACCCTGAATTTAAATTGGTTTCAATTAATATTGCAAGACATGATGCAAACAAACATTTAGCCGAGGCAGTTATTGGAGATGCTAAAGTTTGTTTATCAGAGTTGTCAAATTCTTTAGGAAATTGGAAATCTCCTGATAGTTGGCATAAAAAATCACAAGACGAACTTAAATCTTGGAATGAGTATGTTGATAAAGAAAGCGGTCCAACAAACCAAGAAACACCAAACTATGCACATGCCGTGGGGGCAATTTATCGAAATTCAGATCCAACAGACATAGCAGTTACTGCTGCTGGTGGATTAGTTGGTGAGGTAGTCCAAGTCTGGAGACCAAAAGAGCTAAATACGCATGAAACAGAATGGGGTTTTAGTTGCATGAGTTATGAAATTTCTGGTGCGCTGGGAATTAAGATGGCAAATCCTGACAAAGACGTAATAGCTTTTGTGGGAGATGGCTCATATTTATTAAATAATTCAGACATTTATTCGTCGGTTTTAACAAATAACAAATTAATAATAATTGTTTGTGATAATGGTGGTCATGCAGTTATAAATAGACTTCAATTGTTTAAAGGTGGAAAAGAATTTAATTGCTTATTTAATTCATCTAATATTCAAAATTTTAAGGAAGTAGATTTTGCTCAACATGCAGCTAGCATGGGTGCAAAATCTGAACATGTTTCCACTATTTCAGAATTAGAGGAAGCATTTAAAAGAGCAAAAAAATCAGATGTGACATATGTAATATCAATAAAAACTCACAGTTATGAATGGCTCGAAGGTTCAGCTTATTGGGAAAGCCCTACGCTTGAAATTCCAACAACGAAAGAAAATGAGGAAGCTTTAAAACTTCATAAAGAAGGTAAAGCAAAACAAAGACAGGGTGTCTAATTTCCTTATATGAATAAAGTTTTCAAAGTTGGTCTTATTGGCTGCGGTCATATTGCAGAAACTTATTTTAGAGCAGAGAAATATTTTAATAATATCAAAATAATTAAATGTGCAGATATAAATTTAAAAGCTGCAAGAAAATGTTCCAAAGAGTATGGAATCAAATTTTTAACTGTCAATGAAATTTTAAAAGATCAAGAAGTTGAAATTATTTTAAATTTAACTATCCCAAAAGCACATTATGAAATTTCAAAAAAAGCTTTATTAAATGGTAAACATGTTTACTCAGAGAAACCATTGGCGATTAATTTAAAGGATGGAAAAGAACTTTTAAAAATTTCTAGAAGGAAAAAGTTATACCTTGGTAATGCACCAGATACATTTTTAGGAGGTGGAATACAAAAATCAAAAGAGCTAGTTGAAAAAAATATAATTGGAAAAATAAAATTAGGTAATGCTGTTTTTGCCTTTCCTGGAATTCAATCATATCACCCCAATCCAGAACCATGGTTTGCAAAACTTGAAGGAGGTCCTGTAATTGATATGGGGCCATATTACATTACAGCTTTAGTAAACCTTTTAGGACCTGCAAAGAAAGTTAGTGGAAGAATAATAAATGGTTCAAAATACAGAACAATAGGAATTGGGCCAAAAAAAGGTAGAAAATTTAAAGTTAATTGCCCAACAACTTATCTATCTACAATAAACTTTAAAAATAACACAGTAATTAGATTAACATTATCTTTTGATGTCATAGCTCACCAAAGAAATCATATTGAGCTATATGGTGAAAAAGGTTCAATGATTGTCCCTGATCCAAATATGTTTGGAGGATCAGTGTTCACATGTAAAAAACTTGGAGATAATTGGAAAGAATTTAAAACAACAAAAATGCCTTTAGGTAAAATTAATATAAGAACACAAAGTTCAAGAGCAAATGAAGCTCCAACAAATGCAAACTATAGAGGCGCAGGACTTTCAGAAATGGCTTATTCAATCGAAAAAAAGAGAAAACATTTATGTAATGGTGAAATTTCATTGCACGTGCTTGATATAATAACCTCAATCATGAAGGCTTCTAAATCTGGTGTTAATCAACCAATTAAAACTGAGTGTGTTAAACCAAAAAAATTTACAAATATAGATATAAGAAAAATAACTAAATAGAGCAAAAATGTGATTAAACCTATTGTAATTTCTGATCCTTATCCAAGAACTTTAGATTTAATTTTTACAAAGACAAAATTAAAAGAACTTAAAACCAAATATAAAATAATAGTTGCTCCAAAAAAAAATAAAAAAATTTTTTATGAAAATCATATTGGCAAGGCAACATTTATTATGGGTCAACCAAATTTAGATAAATATTTATTGTCTAAAGCTTCAAAATTAAAATGTATTATAAATGTAGAAAGCAATTTTATGGACAATTTAGACTATGATTATTGTTTCAAAAAAAATATTCATGTTATTGCAACCTCGCCAGTATTTTCAAAACCTGTAGCTGAAATTGCTTTAGGTATGACATTGTCTCTTTTAAGAAATATTCACAATGCGCACTTTGATTTTATTAAATCAAAAGAGAAATACGGTTTAGAAAGTAATTTAAAAGCTTCACTTTTGACAAATAAAAAAATTGGCTTACTGGGGTTTGGAGACTTAGCAAAATCTTTATACCCCTTACTTTTACCATTCTCAAAAAATATAAATGTGTATGATCCATGGATACCTAAAAGTAAAATAAAAAAAATTGGATTTAATCCAATTAATTTAAATAAAATGTTTAGTAGTTGTGAAGTAATTTACGTATTAGCAACTATTACCAAAAAGAATAAACATTTAATTGATAAGAAATTGTTAAATAAAATGAAATCTGGAACTGTTTTTATCTTAATGAGTAGAGCAGCAATAGTTAATTTTAAAGATTTGATTAATAGAATTAAAAAGGGAGATATTTATGTCGCAACTGATGTCTTTCCAGATGAACCAGTAAAAAAAAATGATCCAATAAGAAAGTTAAAAAATACACTATTTTCTGCTCATAGAGCAGGTGCTTTAGAAGAAGCTTTTTACAAAATGGGTGAAATAGTTTTGAAAGATATGAAGCTTGTTCTAAAAAATATGCCACCTAAATTCTGTAAAAGAGCTCAAAGAAAAACTGTAAAACTTTTAGCCTCAAAACCAGTTGCAATTAACTGATTTTTTTATATTTTCTTAAATTATGTCATCTGCCAATCAATTATTATTAGAAGCTAAAAACGTTACAAAATACTTCGGTACAATTACTGCTCTTGAAAATGTAAACCTTAAAATTCATGCAGGTGAATGCTTAGGAGTTGTAGGTGACAATGGAGCAGGAAAAACAACATTAATGAAGGTTTTATCAGGTTTGTATAAACCTAGTGCAGGCTCTTTACATTTTGAGGGAAAAGAAAAGGTTTTAGAAAGCCCTAGGGACTCTCAAAACCTAGGTTTAGAAATGGTATATCAAGATCTAGCTTTAGCAGGCAATCTTCCAATAGGCGAAAATATTTTTTTAGGCCGTGAACCAACTACTAATTTAGGATTATTAAAGTTTCTTGATTATAAAAAAATAAAAGAACTTACAGAGGCACATCTTGGTAAACTTAAAATAAATGTAAAGAGTGCAGATCAAAAAGTTGAGGAACTTTCAGGCGGACAAAGACAAGCAGTTGCAATTGCTAGATCAACAGCATTCAACGCAAAAGTAGTGATCATGGACGAACCAACAGCAGCCTTAGCTATTAAAGAAGTTGGTAAAGTTTTGGATTTAATAAATAGTCTAAAAAAGACTGGAGTAGGTGTAATTGTGATCAGTCACAGAATGGATGATATTTTTGCTGTTTGTGATCGAGTAATGGCTTTGTTTCAAGGAACAAATTTTGCAGAATCTGAATTATCAAATACTTCAAGAGATGAAGTAATTGGATGGATAATGGGTAAAAAATAATTATGGACTCAAAAGATCAAGAAAAAGACTCTTTATATCTAAAACTCATTCCTTATTTTGAGAAATACGGAATATTATTATTATTAGTTATAATGATAGTAGTAATGCATTTTCTTCAACCTGATGTTTTTTTATCTTGGAGAAATGTAACAAACGTTTTTAAACAAATCTCTTGGCAGTCAATGCTGGCTCTAGGAGTATTCATGGTGATTGTAACCGCTGGTATAGATCTTTCAGTTGGATCTATAATGATGTTGTCACTAATGATACTTGCAATTGTCGCTAAGGCTGGTGCTCCATGGTATATTGTTGTTATCACACCTCTTATAGCTGGATTTCTATGTGGGTTATTTAATGGTTTAGGGATTACATTACTAAGGATGCCTCATCCGTTTATAATGACACTAGGCACATTATATATATTTCGAGGTACAGGTAATTTAATTTCTGGTGGAACTCCGATAAGTGGCTTCACAGATGAAGTGAGATACCTTGGGCATGGAAGAATTGATTTAACTTGGCTTGGTTTAGAAAAGTCGCAATACCTTCCTGTTAGTTTAGTTCTTATTGCAATTGTCTATATAATATTTTGGATATTCATGAACAAGACTCGAACAGGTAAATGGATATATGCAATTGGTGGTAATCCAAATGCAGCAAGAGCCTCAGGTATTAATGTAAATAAAATTCTTGTAATAGTTTATTCGCTTTGTGGTTTTTTATCTGGTATTGGAGCTTTGATTTTAGCTGGTCGAACAGACTCAGGTTATCCAAATGCAGGATTGCAGTCTGAATTGGATGCTATTGCAGCATGTATTATCGGAGGGGCTAGTTTTTTCGGTGGAAGAGGTACCGTTTTAGGTGTTTTTGCAGGAGTGATGATAATGGGAATCTTAAGAAATGGTCTTAATTTAATGGATGTTAGTTCATTTTGGCAGCAAGTATTAATAGGCTCAATTATTGTATTAGCCGTATATGTTGACGTTCTGAGAAGAGATTTTGGAACTAGAAAATAAATCACGTAAAAGTTGAATCAAAAAATAGTTACCTTTGTAACAGTTGAATTTTTTTTAAAAATTTTATTAAATTAATTTTTAATAATTATTAAAGGGGTAAATATATGAGAGATATAAAAAGAAAAATTGTTGTTTTCTTTTCAGCAGTTTTTTTATTAGTTAGCATGGGTTCAGCTTCTTTTGCTGATGGTCATGGTAAAAAAATCTTATTCAGTATTAAAGGACCTGGATCTGGAAATCCATTCTGGGCTTCTGTTACAAAAGGTGCTGAAGAAGAGGCTAAAAAATTAGGAGTTAAACTAATTCTAATCGCACCTCCACAAGAGGGAGATGTTCAAGCGCAGATTAACCAAGTTGAAGATCAACTTGCAAAAGGTGTTGATGCTCTAGCTCTTGCGCCAGGAGATCCAAATGCGTTTGCACCGATAGTAGACGATGCTATTAAGAGCGGAGTTCCAGTTGTATTTGTTGATACAAAAGGAATAAACGAAGGTGTTAC
This sequence comes from uncultured Pelagibacteraceae bacterium, assembly GCA_902551985.1. Classification (GTDB taxonomy): domain Bacteria; phylum Pseudomonadota; class Alphaproteobacteria; order Pelagibacterales; family Pelagibacteraceae; genus Pelagibacter. Next base: position 86,803 of record CACDFI010000007.1, read on the forward strand.
TTTTATTGGAACAAATAATATGAATGGTGCAGAATTAGCAGCAAAATTTATTTGTGATAAAACTCCAAAAGGTTCAGATGTTGCAATTCTTACAGGAATTGAGTCTCAATCAACTGCATTATTAAGAAGAGATGGTGCAATTAAAGGATTTAAAAATTGTGGTTTAAATCTTGTTGCAACTCAAACTGCTGAATGGGATACTGCAAAAGGTAGATCTGTTACTGAGTCAATCATTTTGAAAAATCCTAACATCAAAGCAATATTTGCTTCTAACGACAATATGGGTTTAGGTGCAATGCAAGCTCTTAAGGATGCTGATATGAATGATGTAATCGTTGTTGGTTTTGATGCTACTCCTGATGCTGCTACAAGTATCTTAAAAGGAGAGATGACTGCAACAATAGCTCAGTTCTCATACAACATGGGTGCATATGGAGTTAAATATGCTCTTGAGTTAGCTAATGGTGGAAGTATTGATCCTAATATTGATACAGGAACACAATTAGTAACTAAAGAAAACGCTAACGATTTTAAATAATCTTTAGAAAAAACAAAATTAAAAGGGTGGAATTTTATTTCACCCTTTTTTTTTATGTAATATAGTATTCTAATGCTAATTAATATTAATCCAATTTTAAATCCTGAACTATTATATCATTTAAGAGCCATGGGACATGGTGATAAATTAGTGTTAACAGATGCAAATTTTCCTGCTTATTCTCATTCTTTAAATAATAAAGTAATTAGATTAGATGGTGTTAATATCTATGAAGCTGCAAAAGCTATTCTTTCAGTTTTTCCATTAGATAGTTTTATTGACTCTGCTGCAGAGAGAATGCAAGTTGATAATAAACCAGATGAATTAACAGAGTGTCACAAAGATTTTATAAAAGCTGTGAGAGAAGCTTCTGGAGAAAATTGGAAAGTAGGCTCAATTGAGAGACAAGAATTTTATAAAGTAGCAAAGAAATCTCAATTAATCGTATCTACTTCTGAAACAAGACCTTATGGATGTTTTATACTAACAAAAGGAGTAATTAAACCAGATGGTAGCGTTTGGGTTCTTGATAAATAATGAACTCTATATGCATTTTTGGAGTATTCGTAGCTGACCTATGTTTCTTTGCTGAAAAAATTCCTGTTAAAGGAGAAACAGTTTTAGGTAAAAATCATATAATTGGACCAGGCGGCAAAGGGTCTAATCAAGCAATTGCTGCTGCAAGACTTGGTGGAAACGTAAATTTTATTACTAAAATAGGAAAAGATCAAAATGCAAAGATGGCTCTTGAACTTTATGAAGAAGCTGGAATTAATACAGGCTCAATAATCCAAGATCCAAATCAGTCAACAGGCGTTGCAGGTATAATGATAAATGAAAAAACAGGGGATAATGCTATTAATATTGTACCAGGAGCAGCTGGAACGATATCTAATAAAGATATTGATAACAATATTGATGTTATAAAAAAATCAGAAATCTTTTTAACACAACTAGAAACACCTAATGAAGTAACTAGTTATGCACTTAATAGAGCAAAAGAGACAGGATCTGTTACAATTTTTAATCCTGCTCCTGCATCAAATATTAAAGAAAGTGATTTTAAATGTATTGATTATTTTACTCCTAATGAAACTGAAGCAAGTTATTATTTAGATAAAAAGGTTGAAAGTAAAACAGAAATTGAAGAAGCTGCAAAAACTTTTTTGGCAAAAGGAGTAAAAAATATAGTTATAACATTAGGCCCAAAAGGTCTTTACTTTGCAAATTCTGATGAAAGTTTTTTTATAGATGTTTATAGTTTAAAGGATAAAGTGATTGATACAACAGGAGCAGGTGATGCTTTTAATGGGGCTTTTGCTTATGCTTTATCTAATAATTTAAAAATCAAAGATGCTTTAGAATTTTCAAATAAAGTAGCTGCAATTTCCACCACAAAAGCAGGTGCAGCAAATTCAATGCCTAAAATTAATGAAGTAGAAACTTATTAGTTACTCAATTATTTTGAAATCTGATTTAAATTTATCAGTAATAGTTAAACCTAGGCCAGGTTTATTGTCATCCAGGTTAATATATCCT
>CACDFI010000008.1 GCA_902551985.1 uncultured Pelagibacteraceae bacterium
ACACATCTATATATAATTCGTTGAAAAAAAATTTTTTTCCAGAGTCAATATTAAATATTAGTTCAAAATATTGATTGTTAATATTTTTTGCATATGTAGATTTAACATTTACATTGTAGTATCCTTTTTTTTGGTAATATTTTTTCAGTAAAATTTCGTCATTTTTAATTTTTCTTTCATCCAAATATTTATTTGAAGTAATAAATTTCCAAAATCTGCCCTCTTCAGACCTTATTACATTTCTAAGTTTAGAGTCTTTAAAAATTTTTTTACCTTGAAAATTTATTTTTTTGATAATTGCTTTACTTCCTAAATTAAAATCGTAGATAACATCAACTGAATTGTTTTCATTATTTTTAATATTTGTATCTATTTCTGCAAAGTAATAACCAGAAGCTCTTACAATATTTAACAAAAGATTACTTTGATCTAAAACCTTATTTTTAAGAAATGGATATTTTTCATTTTTTTTTGTAACATTTTTTAATTCTGTCAATATCGATTTATTTTTTATTCCATTAATTTCTATTGATTGTATTATTGGGTTCTCTTTGATTATGATCTCTAAAATATTATTTTCAGTATTTATTTTAATATCTTTGAAATAATTGGTTTTATAGAGATTTCTGATTGATAGATTTAAATCTTTAATACTTAGATCATCATTAATATTTAAGCCTGAGAACATTAAAATTGTCTCAACAGATAATCTTTCATTACCTGTAATTTTAATATCTTTATAAATTTTAGCATGCACTGTTGTAAAACTAATCATTAAAAAAATAATTATTGCAAAACTAAATTTTATTAATTTATTAAATTTTAATGTAAATTTATTCATTAGTTTAAAAATATTTATCAACGTATAGATTTACTCTTTGTACCATAATTTTTATATCATTTATATTTTTTGGTCTCATTGTATAATATTTTTGAAAATATTGTTTTTTTAATAATTTTAACATCGAATTATGAATTGAAATATAAGAAATTTTGTGCTCTAGATATTTCTTTACAAGTGCATCATTTAAAGAAACAATAATTATTTCTAGGTATGTGTTTTCAAATTTATATTTTAATAATTTAAGTAGAGGAAATTTTTTTATATCAGGATCAATAAAGTTTATTCCATTTAAATTGTTGTAAGCAAATTTGTTTCTTTTATATATATACTTTTTGAGATCTAAATAAATTGTATTAGCTATCGGAACTTCCATTGTAGTATCATGAGCTATAAATTTAGTAAGTCCGTTATTAAAAACAATTATTGCATGTATATAAGATCTTGGATGTATTAGTATTCCAATCTTATTTTGGTTTAAATTAAAAATTTTGACAGCTTCGATTACCTCAAAAATTTTGTTCATCATTGTTGCAGAGTCTATAGAAATTTTTTTACCCATTTTCCAATTTGGATGCTTGAGTGCAAATTTTGGATTTATATTTTTAATTTTATTGAGTTTCGAATTTAAGAAAGGACCACCTGATGCAGTTAAATAAATTTTTTTAATATTACTTTTATCTTCTCCTTTTAACAATGACCAGATGGAGAAGTGCTCTGAGTCCAAAGGTATAAAATTTGTTTTATATTTTGATAACTCTTTTTTTAAAAAAAACCATCCACAAATTATTGACTCTTTATTAGCAATAGCTAAATTCTTTGTATTTTTAATTATATCTAATGATGGCTCAAGTCCATTAACTCCAGAAATTGCATTAATTGTTAAATATGATTTTTTTATTTTTTTTTTTGAAAATTCGTTGATTGATGAAAAAACTTTTATCTTTTTTTTTTTAAAGAGCCTATAATTTTTTAAATATTCTTTTTGATTATAAATTACAATATTTTTTACACCAAACAGTAAAGCCTGTTTATATATTTTTTTAACATTTGAATTTGTAGTTAATAATCTTATTTTAAAATTTTTTTTATCTTTTTTTAAAATATTTAGTGTTGTAACTCCAATTGATCCTGTAGAACCTAATAAAAAAATATCTTTCATGATTTACATTGAGATTAATAATATTCCAAAAGGTATTGCCACCAACATTCCATCTATTCTATCTAATATGCCACCATGTCCTGGTAAAATATTACCAGTGTCTTTAATTTTAGCCTTTCTTTTAAATGACGAAATAATCAAATCTCCTAATTGAGATACAAATGAAACAGCTATAATTATTAATAAAACATTTATTTCAAAATCTAAAATATTTTTTTGATAGGAAAAAATTAAACTTCCAAATACTATTGCTAGAAAAAATGATCCAATCATACCTGAATAAGTTTTATTAGGGCTAATTTTTGAAAGTTTTTTACCTCCAATTAATTTTCCAAATATAAACCCACCGATATCTGTAAAAGCACATATTGAAAGCAGGAAAACAAATAAAAATTTTTGCTCAATGGTATTAGAATTTAAATAAATCCAAACTAAAATAGAAAAAAATGATAAATATATAACTGACAAAAAATTTGATAAAAATATTAATTTGGAATTTTTTTTAAAAATATTCTTATACATAAAATTAAATTCTTTCATTGATTGAAAAGTTAAAAAAAGTAATGTAATCAATAAAATTGCAGTATTGATTATTGATAAATATATTAAAATTAATAAAGCAATAGATGTTAAAAATCTTTGATAAAACTGCATCATTTAATACCACCGAAGTTTCGTCTAGTTTTTGAGAAGTTAAACAAAATTTTGCGAAAGTCTTTTTTACTAAAATCAGGCCATAGTTTTTTTTCAAAATATATTTCTGTATATGAAGATTGCCAGAGTAAAAAATTACTCAATCTATTTCTATTGCCTGTTCTTATTAAAATTTCAGGATCTGGAATATTAACTGTATATAAATTGTCAGTAAGATTTTTTTCGTTGATTGGAATTGATAATTTTATTAGTTTTTTTACACTTCTTAATATTTCCTCTTTTGAGCCATAATTCAAAGCAACATTAATTTGAATTTTATTATTCAACTTAGTCATTTTTTCTGCCTCTTTTAATTTAATTCTCAAAGACTTTGGGAATTTTTTTACATTTCCGATTATTTTAAGTTTAATTTTTTTTTTTTTTATATTTTTTATTTCTTTATTAATGTAATTTTCTAACAAATTAATTAGGAAATTAATCTCATTTTTGGGTCTTTTCCAGTTTTCAGTTGAAAATGTATATAGTGTTAAATATTTTATATTATTTGATATGGCTTCACTTATAATTTTTTCAACATTTTTTACACCTACGGAGTGACCATAATTTCTTGATTTTTTTTTTTTTAGTCCCCACCTTCCATTGCCATCCATTATTATGGCTACATGCTTTGGAGAAATCATATCGTCATTATTTCTTTTTCTTTTTTTTCTACTCTTTCATCTATAATTTTAATTTGATTATCGGTATAGTCTTGGATAATTTTTTCATTTTTTTTAACTTCGTCCTCTGAAATATCCTTATCTTTAAACAATTTTTTTAATTCATCATTGGCTTCTCTTCTTATATTTCTAATAGAAATTTTACATTTCTCACCCATTGATTTTATTATTTTTTTAATTTCTGTTCTTCTCTCTTCACTCAAATCTGGCACTGGCAACCTAACTAACTGACCATCAATTTGAGGATTTAATCCTAATTCTGATTTTTTTATAGCTGTGTCAATTAAAGGTACATTATTTATATCCCATACTTGAATATTAATAGTTCTTGGTTCAGGTGTTGTAATACTTGCAAGTTGATTAATAGGCATTTTTTGTCCGTAGACATCTACTTTTACAATATCCAACATACTTGCGTTGGCTCTACCGGTACGTAGTGATCCTAATTCTTGCTGAAAAACCTCATAAGTTTTGGACATTTTATTGTTGTATTTTTTCTCTTCAAACATTATTCACCAATTTTAATTCTAATAAAGTCATTTACAGTTAAATTTGATATTTCCAAATTGTTAATTACATCTCTAACTTTAATTTTAGGATCCATAACCCAATCTTGTGTCATCAAACTGTTTTCTTCCTTGAATTTATTAATCTTACCTAGACTTATCTTTTTTGCAATTTCTTCTGATTTTCCTGAATTTTTTAATTCTTCTGCAATTAAATCAACTTCTTTATCTATTAGTTCTTGATCAATGTCTTTTGAATTGATTGCTATAGGATTTGACGCAGCTATGTGCATAGAAAGATGCTTACCAAATAAATCTATTTTATCTGATTTTTCTTTAGTATTTAAAGAGACTATAACTGCTAGTTTTGAAACATTGTCTTTAATGACTGAATGTTGATAAACAAAATTTCTTGAATTATCTTTGTAAAATGTTTTGGACCTTCCGATTGTAATCTTTTCTCCAATTTTTGCAATTGATGCAACTAAATTTTCATCAACGGTTTTATTGTTTTTCATCATAGAATTTTTTAAATCTTCAACTTTTGAAGAATGATTATTATTTAGAAAACTTAATTCTTTAACAAATTCAATGAAGTCCTCATTTTTTGCAACAAAGTCTGTTTCGCAGTTTACCTCTATAAAGGACATTTTATTTTCATCTCCAGAAATCACAACAACTCCCTCGTTTGCACTTCTAGACATTTTTTTGGAAGCTTTAGCTATTCCCTTTATTCTTAAAATTTCAGCAGCTTTATCTAAATCACCGTTTGACTCTTTTAGGGCTAAGTTACAATCTTTAAAACCTGCTCCAGTTGATTTTCTTAATTGTTTTACTTTATCTATATCGCTCATTTTATCTTCTGTGATAAATTTTTGTCTTAATTAATTTTATTCTCTTCTTTAAGATCCGATTTTTTTGTATTTAGTATTTCAATTTTATCTTTTTCCAAAATAACTTCATTTTTATCATTACCTGAAACTGTTGAAACATCTTTTTTTGCATTTAAAATTGTTTCTTTCAAGAGTGAACAATATAAATCAATTGATCTTCTAGCATCGTCATTTCCTGGTATAGGAAAATCAATACCATCTGGGTTTGAATTGGAATCTAGTATGGCAATGATAGGAATTCCTAACTTTATTGACTCCTTTATAGCTAATGATTCATAATTTGTATCAATTATGAAAACAAGTTCAGGTATTTTTTTCATGCTTGCTATTCCGCCTAATGATCTTTGTAATTTATCTCTTTGAACACTCATTTTTAAAAGCTCTTTTTTTGTAAATCCTCTATTTTCAGATTTTAAGTCTGCTTCTATTTTATCAAGCTTTTTTATTGAGTTAGATATAGTGCCCCAATTAGTAAGCATACCACCTAACCATCTGTAGTTAACAAAAAATTGATCTGTTTCATTAGCTAGTTCTGCAATTGCCTCCGAGGCTTGCTTTTTTGTAGATATAAATAAAATTTTCCCACCAGCTAATATTGTAGAATATACTTTTTCTAAAGCAACTTTGGTTAGTTCGAGTGTTTGGGTTAAATCTATAATGTGTATTGAGTCTCTTTTTCCAAAAATAAACTTTCTCATTTTTGGGTTCCATCTTAAAGTTTTGTGGCCAAGATGTACGCCAGCTTCTAATAGTTGTTCGATTGTTAAGTTTGGTATTTTCATATTTATTCCCGGTTATGCCACCACAATTACTGCCTATAAAGGACCGGAGGTATAAAACCAGAAATTGTGTGCGTATTAATTTTTAGAACTATTTACAAAAAAAAGAGGAAAAAACAAGTTTTTTTTAAATAACATCAATATTTTCCCTATTTCTCATTAAATTTAGCATCTTATGATCTATTTTTCTTTTTTCACTCAACTGGAAAGACATCCTTTTTTTATCAACTTCTACGTCGATTATCACTTTGGTCTTGCCAGGTTCTAAACAAAATTTATTAATTTTTGTTATATCCTCTAAGTTTTTGATTTCTATTTTTACCTCATCTATTGGTTTATCAATCACCTCTTTCATAGCAATAATTTTTCTTATATTAATTCTTTTTTGTATTTTGTTTTCATCCACATAGTTTTTAACTAAAGTTATCATAACAGAGTTTCCTTCAATAAGTATTTTTCTATTATTTTCAAAAACATCTGAAAATACAAACAACTCAAAAACACCAGATAAATCAGAAAATTTAATTATTGCATAAGAAGTCCCTTTTTGTGTTTTTTTTTCTTGAACCTTTAGTATTGTGGATGAAATATTTGAACTTAAAATATTCTCATTTGAATTAAACTCTTCGTAATCAACAATATTATATTGATTAAAAAGTGATTTATACTGATTTAGGGGATGGTCAGAAATAAAGAAACCCAAAGTTTCAAATTCTTTTGATAATTTAACCTCTACATTCCAATCTTCAATGATATCTAAATAAGTCTCATCATTATCTTCTTGAAATAAATCAATTTGGTTTGCAGAATTATTTTCAAAAACGTTTTTTGATTTTAATATAATATTAGGTATTGAATTGTAAAAAGAGTGTCTATTATTATATAAATTATCAAAAGCACCTGCTTTTACGAGACCTTCTAACTGTAATTTATTTATGTATTTTGGGTTAACACGATTTATAAAATCTGTTAGATTTTTAAATACTCCATTTTTATTTCTCTCTTCTACAATTTTTGAAATTGCTTCAAACCCAACATTTTTTATTGCACCTAATGCATAAAGAAAATTTTTACCATCAGATGAGAAGTCTGCATAGCATTTGTTAATATCTGGACGAATAACATTTATGCTCAATCTTTTAAGTTCTTCATAAAATTCACTTAATTTTTTTTGGTTTGAAAGCTCCATCGACATAGAAGCAGCAAAAAATTCATGTGGATAGTATGTTTTTAAAAATGCAGTCTGATATGCTATTATTGCATATGCGGCTGCATGGCTTTTATTAAATCCATATTCAGCAAATGGTTCAATCTTTAAAAAAATTCCAGCTGCAATATCTTTACTAATTCCATTATTATAAGCTCCCTCAACAAATCTTTCTTTTTGTTTTTCAAGTTCTGCTCTTTTTTTTTTACCCATGGCTCGTCTTAATATGTCTGCTTCACCTGCAGTAAATCCTGATAATACTTGAGCAATTTGCATTACTTGCTCTTGATATATAATCACACCATAAGTTGGTTTTAAAATTTCCTTCAGCTTAGGATGTAAATAGTCAGGTTCTCTCTTTCCATGTTTGCAATCGTTATAAATAGGGATATTACTCATAGGTCCAGGCCTATATAAAGCAACTAAGGCAATAATATCTTCCAAATGATTAGGTTTCATGTTGATTAAAGCATCTTTCATTCCAGAGCTCTCTAACTGAAATAATCCAACAGTTTTACCACTTGATAAAAGGTCAAATACTTTTTGATCTTCGTAATTAATATTTTCAATTTTAAAATTAGGGTGATTTTTTTCTACAAGTTTTTGAGTATTGTTAATTACTGTTAACGTTTTCAAACCCAAAAAGTCAAATTTAATTAATCCCGCATTTTCAGCTGAATACATGTCAAATTGCGTGGAAGGTAGTAATAAATCTGCAGAAGAATCCTTGTACAAAGGTACAGTTTCTGTCAGGTTTTTATCAGCTATAACAACACCAGCTGCATGAGTAGCAACATTTCTATTTAGACCTTCAAGTTTTAATGACAGTTCAATTAGACGACTAACTCTTTTGTCCTCATTAATTAATTTTTGCAATCTTGGCTCTACATTAATACTTTCTTGCAAGGTTAATGGCCTAGATGGATCAAATGGTATCATTTTACAGATGCTATCTATAAAACCATATGGTAGTCCTAACACGCGTCCGACATCCCTTATGACCATTCTAGCTTTTAGTTTCCCAAATGTTATAATGTGAGCAACACTATCTTTATATTTAGTTGTCAAATATTTGAAGACTTGGTCTCTTTTTTCCTCACAAAAATCAATATCAAAATCAGGCATAGAAATTCTATCAGGGTTTAAAAATCTTTCAAAAATTAAATTAAATTTTATTGGATCAACATCAGTAATAGATAAACACCATGCGACCAGCGAACCTGCTCCAGATCCTCTTCCAGGACCAACTGGTATATTATTATCTTTTGCCCACTTTATATAGTCTGAAACAATTAAGAAATATCCTGAATAATTCATTTCAGTTATAATTTTGATTTCATGATTTAACCTATCATTATAAGTTTCTTTAATTTTAATGTTATTAGATATTTTTTTTATTAGTTCTTGATCAGTTTTAAATTTTTTTTCCAGGCCATTAAATGACTCTTTTTTTAATTTGTCGTTAATATCAACAGTATCTGAACTAATATTAGGCAGTATAGGTTTTGAAGGAACAGGTCTGAAGTTACATCTATAAGGTAAATTATAATTATTTTCTAATGCCTCGGGTAAATCTTTAAAGATTTCCGTCATTTCATCTGATGACTTAAAATAATGATTATTTGTAAGTTTTAATCTTTTTTGATCATTTATATAGGTTTTTTGACCAATACACATTAAAGCGTCATGAGCTTCATGCATTTCCCTATCCAAATAGTAAACCTCGTTAGTTGCTATGATTGGTATTTCATATTTTTTTGAAAAATTAAGATTGAAAATTTCAAATTCTTTTTCATTCTTATCTCCATGTCTTTGAATTTCTAAATAAAAATTTTCTTTAAAATTTTTTTTTAATAGTATTATTAATTCATCTAAATTATCAACTAGTCCTTTATTAAAAATACTACCAATCAAATTACTAACTGATCCAGAAAGAACAATTATTCCTTCTCGATATTTTATTAAATCATCAATCGAACAATGTGGTTGATCATTATCAGTATTTTCTAAGTAGGCTTTTGAAGACAGTTCAATTATATTTTTATAACCAACATAATTTTTGGCGATAAGTGGAATAAGCCCATAAGTATTTTTAAATCTAAATTGAATTTGTGAACCTATTATAGGTTGTGTTCCTACAGATGAAATATTTTCAGAAAATTCTAACGCACCTGATAGATTATAAGTATCACTTAAGCCAACAGATTGTATCTTATTTTTCTTACAATACTCTTTTAGACTTTCAATTTTTAATGCACCTTCACAAATTGAATATTGAGAGTGAATTTTTATTTGATTAAAAGATTTTTTTTTAGATTGTGTCATTGATGATTTGCATATTACCATCATTCATCATAATTTTACAATCAGCCATATTTGCAAAATATCTATTGTGAGTTGCAAAAATTATGATCCTATTTTTATTTTTCAAATCAAATAGTATCTTAAAGATTAGTTTTGCATTATCTGAATCTAGACTACCAGTTGGTTCATCAGCTAATATAATATCAGGATTATTAATTAATGCCCTAGCTATAGCGATACGCTGATTTTCACCACCAGACAATTCATTCGGAAAATAGTTTATTTTAGATGACATTCCTACATTTTTTATTAATTTTTTTGCAAGTTCTATGGATTTTTGTTTTTCTTTAGAAACTAATAAGTGTGGTAAGTAAACATTTTCTAATGCTGTAAAATCCGACAATAAGTTTTTGTCTTGATAAATAATTCCTATTTTCTTTGCTCTAATAAAATCGTTTTTAACATTATTTGAATTTATTTTATTTTTGCTAATTTCGATTGAGCCTGCCGTAGGGTTATCGATCAATGATAATAAATTGAGTAATGTTGATTTTCCTGATCCTGAAGGACCCATAATAGAATATGTTTTTCCAGGTTCAAAATTAAATGTAATATTATTTAAAACTTTTATAGATTTATTTTTCTCGTATTTTTTTGTTAGGTTTTTAATTTTAATATAATTATTCATATTTAAGAGTTTTGACTGTATCTAAGGAGGACGCTTTCGAAGCGGGATATATCGATACTAAAATTGTTGCAATTATTGAACAAAGAGAGATTATTATTATTGAATTTATATTTATTTCTGAAGGCATAGAATTTAAAATATAAATATCTTCAGGGAAAAGAGAAATGCCAAATATATTTGAGATAAATTGTCTTATATTCTCAACATAAATAGAAAAAAGGGTTCCAACAACTACACCAAATAAAGTCGCTGATGTTCCTATAAAAAAACCTACTAAAAAAAAGATTTTTTTTATAGATTTACTTGAAACTCCAATTGATTTTAGGATGCCAATATCTCTTGTTTTATTTTTAACTAAAATTGTAAGTCCAGATATTATGTTAAATGCCGCAACAATAATTATCAAAGAAAGAATTATAAACATTACATTTCTTTCAACCTTTAAAGCTGAAAATAATGATTTATTCATGTCTGACCAAGTATAAACTACCGAATCTGGAAATATATCTTCTAATTTTTTTTTATGAAATTCTATATTTTTTGGGTTTTTAAAATAAAATTCTATGAACCTATCCTCTTTATTCTTATTAAAAAAACTCTCAAGTGTCTCTAAATTTATATAAGCTATATTTTCATTAAAATCAGACAAACCACTATCAAAAATTGAAACTATCTTAAAGTTTTCTTGTTTAGGAAGTGTGCCTACTAAAGTTTGAATTCCAGCAGGTGACATAACTGTAATAGTATCACCAATATCAACATTTAAATTAAAACTTAACTCTTTACCAATTGAAATATTATTATCATTTAAGTTTTGCGATCCAAAAAATTCTTTATTTTTTACTATTTGAAGGTTTATAAAATCATTTTCTAAATATCCTTTTAAGAAGATACCCTTCGTAATACTTTTATTCAATATTACTGCCTCTCCATCATTTGAAAGTATATTATTTGCAAGATCTATATCTTGATTATATACTAATGGTGTGTTGCCTTGTTGGACTACCGCATGTGCATTAAAACCTACAATTTTAGTTATTAGCTCAGTTCTAAAGCCATTCATTACAGACATAACAATGATTAGAACCGCCACCCCCAATGAAATACCTATAAAAGAAAAAATTGAGATGATATTTAAAAAACCATCATTTTTTCTAGTCCTTAAAAATCTAAATGTAACTTCTCTTTCTAGCTGTGAGATCAATTTAATTTAGCTTTTAAAATTTGTTTGGCAACTTCTTCAATATTTAACTTTTGAGTTTCCCCATTAATTTCTATAAACTCAAATAAATCTCCATCAGTTTTATTTCCTAAAATCAATTGATAAGGGATTCCAATTAAATTAAATTTCCTAATTTTTGCCGAAATATTTTCTTCGGTATCATCTATGATAGCGTCTATATTTTTAGATTTTAAATATTCAAGTATTTTATTCGATTTTTCTAAATTTGATGTATCATTTTTTTTAATCATTGGAATTATTGCGCAATGATAAGGAGCAACTGATATTGGCCATTTCATTATTTCATCTTTATCGTTGTATTTAGCCTCAATTATGGCACCTACCAATCTTGATACTCCTATTCCATAAGATCCCATTTTAACAAATTCTTTTTTACCATTAAAATCAACTGCAGCATTCATTGGTTTTGAATATTTATCTCCAAAATAGAATATGTGACCTACCTCAATTCCTTTTGTATTTACTCTAAATTCATCTGGAACTAATTTTTCAAATTCTTTCTGTTCAAATTTCTCATCAGTAACAGAGTAAAATTTTTCATATTGCTGTCGTAAATCAGTAAGTGAATTTTTTTCTAATAAAGTAGATGAGCTATTCACATCAAATATTCTTTTGTCTGTGTAAATTTTACTTTCCCCAGTGTCAGCAAGAATTATAAACTCATGGGAAAGATTTCCACCAATGGGTCCTGTATCTGCTGCCATGGGTATTGCTGATAAATTTAATCTTTTAAAAGTTCTTAAATAGGATAGAAAAAATTTATTGTATGAAAATAGAGCTTCATCATCATTAATATCGAATGAGTAAGCATCTTTCATATAAAATTCCCTGCATCTCATAATTCCAAACCTTGGTCTTAATTCATCTCTAAATTTCCATTGAATGTGATATAATAGCTGTGGAAGTGATTTATAGGATTTAATACTTGATCTAAAAATTTCTGTTACAAGCTCTTCATTAGTCGGCCCATATAAGATTTCTCTATTTTGTCGATCTTTAATACGTAACATCTCTTCACCATAATCATCATATCTTCCGCTTTCTTTCCAGATTTCTGATGACTGAATTGTTGGCATTAAAATTTCCTGAACACCAATTCTATCCTGCTCCTCTCTAACAATTTGCTCTATTTTTTTCATAACTTTGAAACCAAGAGGTAACCATGAATAAATTCCCGCTGATGATTGCTTAATCATTCCAATTCTTAACATTAGCTGATGAGATTTAATTTTAGCCTCTGTAGGATTATTTTTAAGAATTGGTACAAATGATTTTGAAAAATACATTTTATTATTTAAATTCTAACCAAGTTTATATTTGTTAGTGGTTTTTTCCCAGTTTTTTCTTTTGAAAATTTACGACAAGTAATTTTAAGCGCATCTATAAGATTATCCTGCTGTTTTACGTTGTTTAATGAAAATGTTTTAACTGTTCTCTCTATTTCTTCCTCCAACCCATAAATAAAATCATCATTCTCATATACTGGCAGACCTCTAAATGTTACCAAAGGTTTATTATGAATGTTGCCTTTTGGTGTAATCATAATTGTTGCCTCTAAAAATCCATTTGACGAAATATTTCTTCTCTCTTTTATTGATCTAGAATCTTCTTCTACTGGAACATTTCCGTCTAAATAAACTCTTCCACTTGGCGCTTTGTCATAAACCTCTGGTTTTTCTCCTGGATATAACTTAACAATATCTCCATTCTCTACTTGAACTGGGTATTTAACTTGCATTTCTTTTGCGAATTCGATGTGTTCTATCATATGTCTATGCTCCCCATGTACAGGAATTACTGCTTTTGGCTTAACCCAATTATACATATCTCTTAAATCTTCTCTATTTGGATGACCTGATACATGAATGTATTCATTATCTTCAGATATAACCTCTATTCCCTCTTTTACTAAGTTATTGTGAAGTTTGTACAATTTTTTCTCATTTCCAGGAATAATTTTTGAAGAAAAAACCACGGCATCACCTCTCTCTATAAAAACATCTGGATGTGTGTACTTAACGATCCTATTCATCGCTCCCATTGGTTCTCCTTGACTTCCAGTACATAAATAGACAATTTTTTCTCTAGATATATTTTTTGCATCTCTTGGATCTACTGGATCAATAACATTTTTAAGATAGCCGCATTGTCTAGCTGCTTTGAATATTCTGTGCATTGATCTTCCAACTAACGAAATATGTCTTCCAGTTTGTTCTGCACAATAAAAAACTGACTCCATTCTTGCTACATTAGATGCAAATGAGGTAACAATTATTCTTTTTTTTAATCTTTGGAAAACTTTAAGTAAATTTTTACGAACATCGAGTTCTGATCCTGCTCTACCTGCACTGAATACATTTGTTGAGTCACAAATCATTGCTAAAACTCCCTCATTTCCAATTTCCTTAAGTCTTTCTGAGTTTATATTTTCACCTATTAGTGGATCTGGATCACATTTCCAATCTCCTGTATGTAATATATTTCCAACTGGTGTATGTATTCTAAGACCATTAGGTTCTAGTATTGAATGAGTGAGTGTAACAAACTCTATTTTGAAAGGATCTAAATTAATGGTACTATTTAGTTCTACAATTTTTAAATAACTAGTTACATCAATTTTTTTTTCTTTAAATTTTTCTGTAATTAAAACTGAAGTAAAAGGTGTAGCATAAATTTTACATTTTAATTTGGGCCAAACATGAGCAATAGCTCCAATATGATCCTCATGAGCATGTGTTAGAACTATACCTAACAGATCATCTTTTTTATCAATTATAAATCCTGGGTCAGGATATATAATATCTACACCAGGAACTGTATCATCCGCAAATGTGACTCCAACATCTACTATAATCCATTTTTGATTATCTGGTTTACCATATGCAAATAGGTTCATGTTCATTCCTATTTCGCCAGATCCTCCTAGGGGACAAAACAATAATTCATCTTTCATATTTTTTTTAATTTATAGCAACTCTTAAGATACCTTTAATTGTTAAATTTTTATCAACTGTTTTAATACCTTTAATTGATGATTTAAATAAGTGTGCAAATCCACCTGTAAGTATAATTTTAAACTTCTTTCTAGTTTGTTTTAAAATAAGTTTAATTATATTTTCAATTAAGCCTGTATAACCATGATAAAAACCAGCTCTTACAGCACTTTTAGTGTTTTTACCAATGACATTTGCTGTCCTTTCTAGCTTAATTTTTGGTATTAAAGAGGCCTTATCTATTAAATTTTTCAAAGAAAGTTCTACACCAGGTGCTAAAACACCACCAATATAATCTTTTTTAATAACAATATCAAAATTTGTGGCTGTACCAAAATCAACTATAATATAATTA
The DNA here is from genome assembly GCA_902551985.1 of uncultured Pelagibacteraceae bacterium. Lineage (GTDB taxonomy): Bacteria > Pseudomonadota > Alphaproteobacteria > Pelagibacterales > Pelagibacteraceae > Pelagibacter. The sequence continues at coordinate 14,345 of CACDFI010000008.1, forward strand.
AACCTACTATCAATAACTGCAATCGCATTAGCTAAACGATCAGAACCAATTTGTTTTCTGTTGACTTTTATATTTATAAATTTTTTTAAATTACATGTTTTTAACTCAACACAATCTAATTTAGTAATTTCTTCAATAGTTTTTTTTATAATTTTATAAGAGTTAGGAACAACAGAACTAAAGAGTACTTTTTTAAGTTCTGAATTATATTTTCTTAAAAATAATAATTTTTTGTTAATAAAATTTTTGTTTAAATTTTTTTTATGAATATTAATATTTTTGATCAATTTTAAGTTGTTATTAAATAAGCAAATTTTAACTGCCGTATTTCCTATATCTCCAATTAAATACATATATTAAACTCCAAATGAGTGTAAGTTTTTTTCATAAAGCAATTTAATTTCTTTAAATAATTTAAGTCTATTTAATTTTTTATTTGTATAATTATTTAAAAATGTAGTTGGATAATTATTAATTTTTGGACTACTAGCAACATTAATTCCAATTCCTACAATTAAGTATTTTCTATTCTGCTTAAAAATTGTTTCTTGCAAAATTCCACAGACCTTTTTTTTATTTATTAATATATCATTTGGTTTTTTTATTAGAACTAAAGTATTTATTTTTTTACAGATTATTTTTTTTATTATTTTTAAATTTAAATTTGTGATTTTGGATAATGATATTTTTTTACTAATTTCAAAGAAGACTGATAAAAACAAATTGCCTTTGACAGATATCCACTTATTTGTTCTTTGTCCTTTACCTTTTGTTTGTTGGTCTGTTAAAATTATTCCTTTTTGATTACCTAGTTTAATTAATCTTAGTGCTACATTATTAGTGCTTTCAACTTTTTTATATAAATATTTTTTTAATTTCATTAGATCATTGTAATTTTAGATACTATTTCTGTTATGCCGCTCGGATATATAAAGTATGCTAAAATAAATATTGTTGAAATAGCTAGAGTAATTTTTAGTCCTACATTATGTGATGTTTCGTATTCTTCTTTTTCTGGATCAAAATATATTATTTTTATAATTCTTAGATAATAAAAAGCTGCTACAACTGTTGCTACTAATCCAACAATTGCTAAAAAATACATTGATTGCTCTATAACAGCTAAGAATACATAAAATTTTGCAAAAAAACCTGCAAGCGGGGGTATACCTGCTAAAGAAAATAAAACTATCAACAATGAGAAGGACAAAATTGGATGTTTTTTAGAAAGTCCAGATAAATCCTCTATATTCTCATAATATTTATCATTTCTCTTAAGCATAAATAAGCAGCTAAAAAAAGCTAAATTCATTACTAAATAAATAGATATATAAGAAATAGAACTTTGTATTCCTTGGTTGCTAACTGTTGCTAATCCAGCCAACGCATAGCCCATATGACTGATTGAACTGTAAGCAATTAGTCTTTTTAAGTTTTTTTGACCTATGGCTGCGACAGCACCAAATATCATTGAAGCTATTGAAATAAATACAATTATTGTTTGCCATTGATCATTCATGTTGGCAAAAGGTGTGTACAAAAACTTAATGAATACAGAGAGTGCAGCTATTTTTGGAAGTATAGCAAAGAATAATGTTACAGAAGTTGGAGAGCCTTGATAAACATCTGGAGCCCACATGTGAAAAGGTACAGCCGATATTTTAAATGCAAGACCAACTAAAATAAACACTATCCCAAACGTGGTACCATAATTAAATTTAGTAGAGTTTAAAAGTATTTGATCAAAATTTGTACTTTCAGAAAACCCGTAAGTTAATGAACACCCATATAATAGCAAACCAGATGATAATGCACTAAGAACAAAATATTTTAGTCCAGACTCTGTAGAAAGTAAATTGTCTCTATTAAAAGATGCAAGAACATACAAAGCTAATGATTGCAATTCAAGGCCCATGTAGAATACAATTAAATCATTTGAACTTATCATTATCATCATTCCCAAAATGCTGCTTAGAATGAGGATTGGATATTCAATTTTATTTAAATTGATAACTTGTATATACTTAGATCCAGTTAGCATTACAAAAATTCCAGATCCAACAAGTATTATCTTCATATAATTAGATAAATTGTCTATTAAATATGATTCATTGAATAAGTAGATTGTATCTAATGAGCTGAGATTTATTATTAATGCCAGTAAAATAATTAACGATATATTAGATAAATTGTAAATTAAAGTTGCACTATTTTTTTTGAAAACTCCAACTAGTAAAAACAGCATTATAGATACCGATATGAAGATTTCAGGCAATATATATTGAAAATTTTCCATTAGTCTTTTGATGCAAGGTTGTTAATTAAGTCAAAGTTGTACATGTTTAAAGTATTCTCAACTGATGCTTCAATTGAATTCATTAAAGGCTCTGGGTAAAAACCGAAAAATAAAATTGGTATTACTAGAGCTGATAAAGTGATAATTTCAAAAGTTTTTAAATCTTTCATACTTTTAAGCTCTTGATTATTCATTTCGCCGAAAACAACTCTTTTAAATAGCCACAGCATATAAGCTGCTCCTAAAATTACTCCCAAACTTGCAATCATCGCAACTAAGATATTTTTCTCAAATGCTCCCATTAAAATCAAAAATTCTCCAATAAAACCTGTTGTTCCAGGTAGACCCAGAGCCCCTAGTGTGAATACCATAAAAACAATTGCATATCTTGGCATTATGGAGACTAACCCACCGTATTTATTTATTAATCTTGTATGATACCTTTCATAAACAACTCCAACACTTAAGAAAAGTGCGGCAGATACAAGTCCATGACTAATCATTTGGAAAATACTTCCCTCAATACCTTGTTGGGTCATTGTGAATATGCCTAGTGTTACAAATCCCATATGTGCAACTGATGAGTATGCTATGAGTTTTTTCATATCTTCCTGCATCAAAGCAACCAGAGATGTGTAAATAATTGCAATTAAACTTAAGATATAGACTAACATTGTGAAATTTTCAGAAGCTATAGGAAATAATCCTATCGAAAATCTAATAAATCCATATCCAGCCATTTTAAGCAATATTGCTGCTAGCAATACAGATCCAACAGTTGGAGCTTCTACATGAGCATCTGGCAGCCAAGTATGTACAGGCCACATAGGAGTTTTTACTGCAAAAGAACTAAAAAAAGCTAACCATAATAAATTTTGATATTCAACCTTTATGCCAAGTTCATAAAGTTTTTCAACATCAGTGGTTCCTGTTATCCAATAGATTGAAATAATAGCAACCAACATAAGTACTGATCCTAATAAAGTGTACAGAAAAAATTTAAAAGCCGAGTAGACTCTTCTTTCTCCACCCCAAATGCCAATTATTAAGAACATTGGTATAAGACCTGCCTCAAAAAATAAATAAAATACTACTAGATCAAGTGAGCAGAAAACACCAATCATTAATGTTTCCATTATTAATATAGCAATTAAGAAATCCTTTAGCCTATTATTAATTGTAGCATTAACAGAAATTATGCAAATTGGAGTTATGAAAGTTGTTAATATTACAAATAAAATTGAAATACCATCTATTCCAACTTTATAATTTATAAATCCTGAAAGCCATTCTCTATTTTCAACAAACTGAAATTCTACTGAATTTTTATCAAAAACATACCAAAGATATAAAGATAATAAAAAATTTGCTAAAGAAATAAATAAAGCTACATATTTGGAACTTTGATATTTTCCACTTGATGATTTTGTGAATAATATGAATAAAGCACCTATTGTAGGTAGCAAAATTAAAGAAGATAAAATTGGAAAGTTCATCAGTTTAATATCAGTATTGTTAGTAAAACTGAAAATCCAATCAACATAACAAATGCATATTGATAAATAAATCCAGATTGAAATTTGACTGCTTTAATTGATAAATTTTTAATTACACTTGAAATCCCATCAGGGCCAAATTTATCTATTACTGATCCATCAACTTTTTTCCATAAAAATTTTCCAATTTTTTTTGAAGGATTAACAAATAAATAATCATACATTTCATCAAAGTACCATTTCTTAACTAAAAATTGATAAATTGGTTCATTCATTTCTTTCAATCCATTTACTATGTTTGTGTTTTTTAGATATAAATAGTAAGAAAATGGAATTGCAGCAGTAACAAGTATAGGTGTTAAAAACAAAAACCATGTTGGTGGATGATCTGTACTGAGTGGTTCTAAAAATTTTATAGATTTACCCCAAAATTCATATGCTATCTCATGACCTATAAACAAACCTTTAAAGGTCATACCTGCAAAAATAGCTCCTATTGCCAAGATTACTAACGGGGCAATCATAACTAAAGGAGACTCGTGTATTCTATCAACACTAAGTTCTTTATTATTGTAATTACCATGAAACGTTTTAAAAATAAGTCTCCAGGAGTAAATTGATGTTAATAGGGCAGTAATAATACCCACAAAAGCTGCTAGTATTCCAATTCCATTTCCTCTTAAGTACGCAAATTCTATTATCGCATCTTTAGAGTAAAAACCTGATAAAAAAGGAAAACCTGTTAAAGCAAGAGTCCCGATAAGCATTAATACATATGTGTATGGGAGTTTCTTTATAACTCCACCCATTTTATTTATATCTTGCTCCTCATGAAATGAATGAATTACAGCACCAGCTCCTAAAAATAGCAAAGCTTTGAAAAAGGCATGTGTAAATAGATGAAACATCGCAACATTGTAAGCACCTACTCCAGCAGCAAAAAACATATAGCCCAATTGACTACAAGTAGAATAAGCAATAATTTTTTTTATATCATTTTGAACCAGTGCAACTGTTGCTGCAAAGAAAGCAGTAGTCATTCCAATTATGGTTATAACTGTGAGAGCTAATGGAGAATATTCATATATAGGTGAGCATCTAACAATCAGGAATACCCCTGCTGTTACCATTGTTGCCGCATGAATTAATGCAGATACTGGAGTTGGACCCTCCATAGCATCAGGCAACCAGGTATGTAATAAAAATTGAGCTGATTTACCCATTGCTCCAATTAATAGAAGCAAACAAATCAAATCAATAATTTCCATATTTATGCCAATGAAATTAATTTCTTTATCTAAAACATTTGGAATTTGCTCAAAAACCTCATCATAATTCACTGTACCAAAAATATAAAAAATCAGAAAAATTCCAAGAGCTAAACCAAAGTCACCAACCCTATTAATAACAAAGGCTTTTATTGCAGCTTTGTTTGCACTCTCTTTTTTAAACCAAAATCCAATTAAAAAATATGAACATAAGCCTACACCTTCCCACCCAAAAAAAAGTTGAATAAAGTTGTCTGAACTTACTAAAGTTAACATTGCAAAAGTAAACAATGATAAATAAGCCATGAATCTAGCTTTATGAGGATCATGTGACATGTAACCGATTGAATAAATATGAACTAAAGCTGAAACAAAATTTACAACAACAAACATAACTGCTGATAAGGAGTCAACTTTTATCGACCAATTAACATTTAAAGTTCCAGAGTTAATCCAGGTAGCTATAACAAGATTGTTTAAATAATCTGAACTAATTACTTTATACAAAACAATTAAAGAGAGTATTGCTGAAATACTTACTAACGAACTTGTCAAAATTTGAGAATTTCTGTCTCCTATTTTCTTTCCAAAAAAACCACTAATTACAGCTCCTATTAGAGGTAGAAATAAAATTAGGTATTCCATTTTATCCTTTTAAATTTTTAATTTCTTCAACTCTTATTGTGTCTGAATTTCTAAAATAAACTACAATTATGGCTAATCCGATAGCGGCCTCAGCAGCAGCGACTGTTAAAATAAATAGTGTAAATATTTGCCCACTTAAATCATTGATAAATATTGAAAAGGCAACAAGGTTTATGTTTACTGCTAGTAAAATTAGCTCAATACTCATTAAAATAACTATTACATTTTTTCGATTAAGGAAAATCCCTACAACACCTATAGTAAATATAATTGCAGCTAATGTTAAATAATGTCCTAAACCTATGCTAAGCATCTATTTTAACTCCTTTATTTTTCTCAGCCTCAACTAAATCAACACCTTCATCTCTTTCTCTAGAAATTTGCTTAACATAACTCTGTCTTTTAACTCCAACTCTTTCTCTATAAGTTAAAACAATTGCCCCTATCATAGCAACTAACAAAATCATTCCTGAAATTTGAAATAGATGTATATAATCCGTATATAAAACATTTCCAATAGATCTAGTATTAGTGACCTCAGTAGATATATTTATAGAAAGGCTATTTAATAAATCAGGTTTATATTTCCATCCTCCAATTACAATTATAAGTTCAAAAAAAATAATTAAGCTAACTAATAAACCAACTGGTATATGGGTTCCGCCATCCCACCTTGAGCTAAACCATTGCCCTTTTTGTTCAGCTACGTTTAACATCATCACAACAAATAAAAATAGAACTGCAACAGCTCCAACATAAACAATAAGCATTATCATGCCTAAAAATTCTGCACCTATCATAATAAATAAACAGGATATGCTAATAAAATCTAGGATTAAAAAAAATACAGAGTGAACTGTATTTTTTGAGACTGTTACCATGACTGCCGAAACAATGGCTATTAAGGAGAAAATATAGAAGAAAACTGAGTGAGCAATCATAAGATTACCTGTGAGAACTATCAGCCTTTATATTGGCAGCTAAAATATTTTCCCACCTGTCTCCATTTTCCAAGAGTTTTTCTTTTGTATAATAAAGCTCTTCTCTAGACTCTGTTGCAAATTCAAAATTAGGACCTTGAACAATTGCATCTACAGGACAAGACTCCTCACAAAGTCCACAGTATATACACTTAAGCATATCAATGTCATACCTTACAGTTTTTCTACTACCATCATCTCTTTCCTTAGACTCAATTGTAATAGCTTGTGCAGGACATACAGCTTCACAAAGCTTACAAGCTATGCATCTTTCTTCACCGTTAGGATATCTTCTAAGAGCATGCTCCCCTCTAGATCTTGTTCCTAAAGACCCCTTTTCAAAAGGATAATTGATTGTCTTTTTTGCCTTAAAAGTCTCTTTTATTGCAATTAATAAACCAGTCACAAAATCAATCATGAATATAGTTTTTAATAATCGTGAAATTTTCATTTATTTTCCCGGTAGTAAATCAAAATATAGTAAAAAACTTGAAGTTAAAACAACATAAAACAGTGAAAATGGTAGAAATATCTTCCAACCAAGCTTCATTAATTGGTCATATCTGTATCTTGGAACAGTTGCTTTAACTAATGCGAATAAAATAAATAAAAATAATATTTTAAAGATTAACCAAAATGGACCTGGAATAGCATTCAAAGGGAAGATATCTATTGGAGATAACCAGCCACCCAAAAATAAAACTGCTCCCATTGCACACATTAACAAAATATTTGCATACTCTCCTAACCAAAACATAGCATACATCATTCCTGAATATTCGGTTTGATATCCTGCCACTAATTCAGCTTCTGCTTCAGGTAAATCAAATGGAGGACGATTTGTTTCTGCTAGTGCAGAAATAAAAAAAATTACAAACATAGGAAACAAAGGAATTACAAACCATAAATTTTGTTGTGCCATAACGATATCACTTAAGTTTAAAGATCCAACACATAAAAGAACGTTGATAATTATAACTCCTATTGAAACTTCATATGATACCATTTGTGCAGCAGATCTGATTGCACCTAAGAAAGGGTACTTAGAATTGGAGGCCCATCCTCCCATAATTATTCCATATACACCTAATGATGATACTGCGAAGAGATATAAAATACCAACATTGATGTCAGCTAGAACAAAATCTTCGCCAAATGGTATTACAGCCCATGATATTAACGCTAATGTCATAGTCACGACTGGAGCTAATACAAATACAAGTTTATTTGAGCTTGCAGGTATTATTATTTCTTTAAAGATATATTTTAATGCATCAGCTAATGATTGGAATAAACCAAATGGACCAACAACATTGGGTCCTCTCCGCTTTTGTACAAAGGCCCAAACTCTTCTATCAAGCCAAACTATCATTGCTACAGAAACTAAAACAGGTACTAATAAAAATAAAATTTTATAAACTTCAGTAAACAATATTGAAAAATAAGAGTCCATTAACCCTCAGTTCCAGTTTTTTTCAAATTAGCTCTTGCGTATCTACACTCTGACATTGTTTTGGATGCACGAGCAATCGTATTAGAATAGTAATAATCGATATCTTCAACTAATATTTTTTCATCATTCAAATTATATGTAGGAACTTCAAAATTTTTATTATTTTGATTATTCAAATGGTTTTGCATAGACTTTAGTAGTTCTTCTTTATTTTTAAATAGAGGATTTCTAAGGATAGTATAAGATAATTCATTAATTATTTGCCAATCCTCTTTAGCTTCTCCTGGAGGATATGAAGCTTTATATGCTTTTTGAAGGATTCCTTCTAAGTTAGTGAAATAACCATCTTGTTCAGTATATGCGGCACCAGGCAATATAAGATCTGCCATATCTGCACCATTATCGCCATGACTTCCAATATAAATTATAAATTCATTACTTTTTTTAATTTTGAGGTTATCTTGACCTAATAAAAAAATAACTTCTGCATCACCATCCTCAATTTTTTTAAGAGTTTTATTACTTCCATCATTTGAGGAGAAAATGCCTAAATCATAAGAACCAACAGCTGATGCATCAGTTGATAAAATATTTAGTGCATTCCAATTATCATCAATTTTATTAATACTAGTTAAATACCTTTTTAACTCTTCAAATATATATGCGCCATTGTTACTATTTAATATTGATTGACCTATGATAATTATAGGTTTTTCTGCACTGGCAATTTTGTTTGAAAGATTGTGTTCATTTTTGATTATTTTATCAATTACTTTTGAATTATTTTCTAAAACTTTATAAGGATAAGTTAAATCACCCACATCCTCTAAAGAAAATATTTCAGTTTTATTTTTT
>CACDFI010000009.1 GCA_902551985.1 uncultured Pelagibacteraceae bacterium
ACCACCAACCCTATTATTATCATATTGAATATAGCTAACTGCTTTTAAATCTAATAATTGTTTAAATCCAAATAAGTTGAATTCATGTTCTCCACCAGATATCGGAATAGCATTCATATTATTTAGTTCAGCATAACCATGAATATCGTCTGCTATTACAGGCTCCTCTAGCCATCTAGGATTAAATTTTACTAATTTAGGAATCATTCTTTTAGTGTAATCTAAATTCCATCCCATATAACATTCCATCATAAGGTCTGTGTCATAGCCAATCACTTCCCTAACAGCCTCTGCTAATTCTAAATTTTTTTTCATTCCATCAGGCCCGTCTTTTGGTCCCCATCCAAATCTCATTTTAAACATTTTAAAACCTTGCTTAACATAGCTTTCAGCTTCTTTTTGCAGTTCTTTAATTGGTTGGCTATAAAGTTTTGAGGCATAAACTGGAATTTTCTCTTTAGTTCTTCCTCCTAATAATTTGAAAACAGGTTTATTTGTAATTTTTCCCATTATATCCCAGAGCGCAATATCAATTGCTGAAATTGCTACCATTCCTAATCCTCTTCTTCCCCATGCATGAGTTCTTCTGTACATTTTTTCCCAAATATAAGCATAATCAAAAGGATCCTCACCAATAACTAAAGGAGTTAAATAAGTATCAATAGTTTTTTTTACTAATTGTGGTGCAAGCGCTGCATTTCCAATCCCAAAAATTCCGTCGTCTGTTTCAACTTCGCATATTAACCATTCATGAAATCTAAAAGATCCCATAGCATCCGATTTTTCAAATAAAAGGTCAGAAGCATTTGTGCAAAAATTATTTTGCGGTGGAACAGTTTTGCCATTCCATTGATAAACTTTTGTTCGAATACTTTTAATTTTAGACATTTAATTGTTTTTATTTTCAGCCATTGTTAATGCAATTTTAAACGAATTCAAAGTAGGTTCTAAATTTGCTTCATTTTTACCAGCAATATCAAAAGCTGTGCCATGGGCAGGAGTAGTAATAGGCACAGGAAGACCACCTTGGACAGTTACACCTCGATCAAATCCAAATGCTTTTAATCCAGATTGAAGTGCATCATGGTACATACCAACAATACAATCATGATTTCCATTTTTATATGCTGTAATAAACGAGGTATCACAAGGTAAAGGACCATCAGCATTTATTCCCATTTTTTTTGCCTCTTCAATTGCCGGTATAATTTCATCCTTTTCTTCTGAACCAAATTCAGCGTGGGGATTTAACGCCTGAACAGCCACTCTAGGATTTTCTATACCATTTAACTTCATTGCTTCATTAATCAGTTTAATTGGTTCGATTATTTTTTCTTTTTTTATATTATTTGGGACTTCTTTAATTGGAATATGCGATGTTACACGCGCAGTCCAAAAATTATCAATTACATTAAATTCACAAAAAAAATTTTTAACATTTAGCTTTTCAGCCATTAAATGTAATTCATCAGAATATTTATTTCCACCAAGTTTCAGGCTGGTTTTATTAAATGGACCAAAATTAATTGCATGAATTTTTTTTTCTTTAGCTAATTCTAAAGCAATATTTAGAGCTGACAGGACACTTTCCCCTGATTCCTTTGAACACTCTGAAAGTTTGTAATCATGATTTTTACCCTGAGTTATGTCCAGAAAAAATTTGTTATTTTTTTTAAAATCTATTTTGTTAAAATCATCTACATAATTAATATTTGGATTGTTACCAGAAATTTCATTCCCATTTTCTAAAATTTTTTTTTCCCCAATTATAATAATGTTAGCTTTATTCGTAATATCTTCATTCAATAATTTTGAGACCAATTCGGGTCCTATGCCTGAAGGATCACCAAGTAACAATGCAATATTAATTTTATTAAGAGACATTTTTTTCTTTACGGTTTGTATCAGATTATGATTATATTAATAATTATAAATTAACAATTAGAGGGAAATAATGAAAAAAAGTTTTAAATTATTTTTAGCTGCCGCTTTTTTGGTAACTGAATTTTTCGTTGTTGCACTTCCACTTATGATTACTTCTGCAAAAGCAGATGGACACCCAATCCAAGCAATTACTCATGCTGGTTTTGGTGGTGGAACAGACGTAACAACTAGAATGATGTTACTAAGAACTAGAAGGTATCTAAAACAAGATATGCAATTAGTTAACAAAAAAGGTGGTGGTGGAGCAGCATCAATGGATTATATGATGACTTTACCTGCAGATGGTCAACACACTTTAACTTGGACAACAGGTCATGCTGTATCAATGGCATTGGGTAAAACTAAAGTTAAATTAAGTGACATGCAACCACTAGCAAGAGGAACAGATGATCCTCAGTTATTTGTTGTAAATTGTAAAAATGAAATCAAAGATGCTAAGAAATTTATTAGCGCACAAAAATCAAAATCATTAAAATATGGTACAACTCATGTTGGTGGTATTGATGATGTAAGCGCGATTGCATTTACAAAAAAAGGAAAACTAACTGACCCAACAATTGTTCCATACAAAGGAGTTGGTCCTATCAAAACTAATCTAATCAAAGGCGATATTGATGTAGGTGTTTTAAACTTAGGTGAGGCAGTTACAGAAATTGAAGATGGAACATTATGTGTTTCAGTTGTTCTTGCAAGTAACAGAATGGAAAAATTAAGTAATGTTCCTACTGCTACAGAGCTTGGAATACCAGTTGTGTTATCAACTGTTAGAGGATTTGTAACAAGAAAAGGAGTTCCAGCTGATAGAAAGAAACAATTGGAAGATGCTATGATAAAAGCAATGGAACATAAATATTTCCAAAGCTTTTTAACTGACATCGGACTTGATTCAACTAGTGTTGTAGGAGCTGATGAGTGGGGCAAGCAAATGGAAGTGATGCTTGCAGAAATGACTGCTCAACTTAAAGCTTTGGGTTACATTAATTAGTCATAAGAAAGTACATTTTTTTTATGAATAATGTACAAAATAAAAAAAGGGCAAACAAAAGTTTGCCCTTTTTTTTTAAAGATGAATTTAAAGTATTTTTTGTAATAATTTTTTTTTCTACAATATTATTAATTTCCACTTTTACTTTTGATAAGGTTCCACCAATCTTAAACAGAGGTATTCAGCCTGCAACGTTCCCAAAAGGATTATTAGTATTGATAATGTTTTTAACAACAATTATTTATTATCTATCATTCAAAAATCCGTGGAAAAAAGAAAAAAAACTTCCAAAACCTTTTTTTTTAACAATCTTAAGTTTTATTTTATTTGTTATAATCTCTAAAACATTAGATTTTTTTTTAGCTATCTCAGTTCTTTCAATATTTGTCTCTTACAATTGGGGTGAAAAAAGAGTTTTTTATTTATTATTGGTTGGAATTATATTTCCACTAGTAGTTTTTATATTTTTCGAAATGATACTAGGTCTTAGATTTCCTCCAGGAATAATTACAAACCTTTATTATTACTAGTATGGAAAATCTTTTATTAATGATGGCGCCTTTATTTAGTTCCAAGTTATTAATTGTTTTACTTTTTGGAACTTTATTTGGACTAATTTTAGGTGTTCTACCAGGATTAGGCCCCACAACTGGTGGAGCATTAATTTTACCATTTACCATGACTTTGGACCCTCTTTCGGCAATAGTTCTTTTAACATCAATTTATTGTGCTGGAACATATGGTGGTGCAATCACTGCAGTTTTAATAAATACTCCTGGAACTCCAGCGGCAGCAGCTACTTGTCTAGATGGTTATCCTTTAGCTCAAAAGGGAGAGGCAGGAAGAGCTTTAGGTATGGCAACAGTTTCAAGTACAGTGGGTGGAATATTTAGTGTTATAGTTTTGGTATTTTTTGCACCTGTATTAGCTAAACTTGCCTATGAATTTGGTCAACCAGAATATTTTGCATTAGCTATTTTTGGTTTAACAATGCTCGCATCAATTGGTGAGGGAAGTCCAATTAAAAATTTAATAGCTGGTGCGTTTGGAATTTTAATCTCTACTATTGGAAAAGATTTTATGACTTCAATTGATAGATTTACTTACGGAATTAATGAACTTTCGGTTGGTATTGGATTTATTCCTGTAGTAGTTGGCTTATTTGCTATAAGTGAAATGTTAACCCAGTCCACACTTCTTGATCAAGTTTTCAAAAGAGTTGCACTTAAAGCAGTAAAACTTCCATCTCTAAATGATTACAAAAAAACATGGAAAACAATTCTTAGGTCAAGTGGCATAGGTTCTTTCATCGGAGTTTTGCCAGCAGAGGGAGGAACAGTTGCATCTTTAATTGGTTATTCAGAGGCAAAAAGATTTTCTAAAGAACCAGAAGAATTTGGCAAAGGATCAATAGAAGGAATTGCTGGAGCAGAAGCTGCCAATAATGCTGCTACTGGGGGCGCAATGGTTCCAACATTAGCTCTTGGAATTCCTGGAAGTGCTACAACAGCAGTAATATTAACTGGTTTAATTATTCATGGTGTTAGACCTGGCCCAGACTTGTTTAGAGAACAGCCGGACTTTTTATATGGAATTTTTGGAGCCATGTTAATAGCAAATGTTTTATTTTTTATATTTGGATTTTTTGGAGCTAAATTATTTGCGAGGATAACTCTTGTTCCTAACAAAATTTTATGGCCTATGATATTTGCTGTATCTGTTTGTGGAACTTATTCTTTAAGCCAGTCAATAATCGATGTCTGGATTATGTTATTCTTTGGTGTACTTGGATTTTTTATGAGAAGATTTGGATTTTCAGTGGTCCCAGTAATTATAGGGTTAATTTTAGGAGAACTAGTTGAGGGAACCTTAAGACAGTCTTTAGTTATATTTGATGGAAATTGGCTCATGTTCTTAACTAGACCAATAGCTTTAACATTTTTTATTTTATCTTTAATTGCGTTGGCTTTTCCTTTATTAAGAACAAAAAAACAAAAAGATTAATATGATCAATTTTGATTTAAAAAATAGAGTTGCAATAGTAACAGGAGGAGCACAAGGTTTTGGATTAGCTATAACTGAGAGATTTATCGAGTCAGGAGCGAGTGTAGTAATTTGGGATATAGATGAGGAGGCAATTAAAACAGCTATTAGCAAAATTAATTCTGATAAGGTCTCATATCAAATAGTAGATGTAGGAAATTATGAGAGTATTGAAAAAAACTTAGCTGAAGTTGAAAAAACTCACAAAAAAATTGATATTTTCATCAATAATGCGGGAGTCGCAGGAAAAAATACTACAGTAGTTGAATATCCACTCGACGAATGGAAAAAAGTAATAGATTTGAACTTAAATGCAGTATTTTATTGCTGTAAAGCAGTTACCCCATACATGATTAAGAATAATTATGGAAGAATTGTAAATATAGCATCAATTGCAGGAAAAGAAGGCAATCCTAATGCTAGTGCTTATAGCACCTCTAAAGCAGGGGTAATAGGTCTTACTAAATCGTTAGGCAAAGAGTTAGCATTAAAAAATATTGCAGTAAATTGTGTGACACCAGCTGCAGCAAAAACGAGAATATTTGATCAAATGACAGAAGAACATATAAATTACATGTTATCTAAAATTCCAAGAAATAAATTTGCTAAAGTCAATGAACTAGCATCTTTAGTTACTTGGTTATCAAGCGAAGAAAATTCTTTTTCAACAGCCGCAGTTTTTGATTTGAGTGGTGGTAGAGCAACTTATTAGTTATGCAAATAGGAATTGATGTAGGTGCTACAAAAATTGAAAGTGTAGTATTAGATGCAAATGGTAACGAAAGTAATCGTGAACGAACAGATTGTCCAAAAGATTACTTTCAAATTATTAAAACTATAAAAGAAATAGATAAAAAGCTAGAGAAAGAATTTAATAAAGAATTACCAATTGGTGTTTGTCATCCTGGTGTACATTCGCCACAAACTGGATTGGTTAAGAATGCACCAAATTGTTATTGGCTAGAAAAAAAACCATTCCAAAATGATTTAAGAAAGGAATTAGGAAAAGAAGTATTTTGTGAGAATGACGCAAATTGCTTTGCTTTATCAGAGGCTTTAGATGGTTCAGGAAAACACTATAAAATTGTTTATGGAATTATAATTGGATCTGGTGTTGGTGGTGGTTTGGTAATAGATAAAAAAATTGTTTCTGGACCTAATGGCGTAGCAGGAGAGTGGGGACATAACCAAATTACCCATTTAATAGCAAAAAAAGAAAACTTTGAGTCTACCAATCTAAGAGAAGGTGAGATTGAGAGTTTTATGTCGGGGTTAAGTTTAGCAAAAAAATTTAATAAAAAGTTTAAAAAGAATTTAAAAACAAATCAAATTTTTGAATTGTATAGAAGGCATGATCTAGACGCAGAAGATTTAATTGATAATTTTAAATTAAATTTAGCTATGTCACTGTCAAATATAATAAATATTCTTGACCCTGATTGTTTTGTATTTGGAGGGGGTGTTTCAAATGAAATTGATTTTTTAAGTGAAATTGAAACTATCGTAAGAAAATTTGTAACTGGAAGAGAATATGAAGGTGTGTTTTTAAAACCAAAATATGGTGACGCTAGCGGTGTTAGAGGAGCGGCAAGGTTGGGCAGAAAATCTATTTATTAAAATACAATTTGGAATTTAAAAAAAAATTCAAAAAAAAATCCCTTAAATTTCAATGCAATAAAAATAATACTTTATTCTTAAAATCAATTTCAGGTTGAATTTTTTTTTATTGTGGACTTCGCCTAAAACAATCTATACTTGATTTTTTTAAGTTAACTTAATTTAACAAATAAGAGGGAAATATATGAAAAAAATGTTAATCGCTTTAATAGCATTTGCATTCACATCTACTTCTTCTTTTGCTGGACCTAAAATTGAGGTACTGCACTGGTGGACATCAGGTGGTGAAGCTGCTGCTCTTAAAGTATTAAAAGATGATTTCGCTGCAAATGGTGGTGAATGGCTAGATATGCCAGTAACAGGTGGTGGTGGAGATGCTGCTAATGTTGCTCTAAAAGCAAGAATAGTTGCAGGAGATCCTCCGTCAGCTTCTCAAATTAAAGGACCAACAATTCAAGAATATGATCAAGAAGGAGTAGTTGCTCCATATAACATTGATCCAATTGCACAATCAGAGGGCTGGGATAGTTTATTAGATCCGATGATTGCAGCAGTTCATAAATGTCAAAATAATAGTGGTCCATATTGTGCAGCTCCAGTTAACATTCACAGAATTGATTGGATGTGGGCAAATAAAGCAGTGTTCGATGCTAATGGAATTTCGGTTCCAACATCATGGGATGAATTAAATGCAGCAGCAGAAAAACTACAAGCAGCTGGCGTAATTCCATTTGCACATGGTGGTCAAGCTTGGCAAGATGCAACAGTATTTGAAGCAGTAGCTATGGGTATTGGTGGTAACAACTATTATAAAAACTGCTATGTTGATCTTAAAGAAACTTGTTTAAGAAGTGAAACAACTGTTAAAGTTTTTGATCAAATGAGAAAACTTCAAGGTTTTACAGATGAAGGTAGCCCAGGAAGAGATTGGAACGTTGC
This sequence comes from uncultured Pelagibacteraceae bacterium, assembly GCA_902551985.1. Taxonomy (GTDB): domain Bacteria; phylum Pseudomonadota; class Alphaproteobacteria; order Pelagibacterales; family Pelagibacteraceae; genus Pelagibacter. The sequence continues at coordinate 7,529 of CACDFI010000009.1, forward strand.
TACTGGAATGGTTATCGAAGGTAAAGCAGGTTTTCAAATTATGGGAGATTGGGCAAAAGGTGAATTTACAGCTGCAGGAAAAGTTCCAGGTGTAGATTACTACTGCGCTCCAACACCTTCTAATAATGGATACTTGTATAATGTAGATAGTTTTATATTCTATAAAACTAGTGATCCAGATAAACAAGAAGGTCAAAAATTATTAGCTAAGTTAATGATGGGTAAAAACTTCCAAAAAGTTTTTAACCTTTACAAAGGATCAATTCCAGCAAGATTAGATGTTTCTATGGATGAATTTGATAAATGTGCAAAAACTTCAAATTCTGATATTAAAACTGCAGGTGCTAGTGGTGGTTTAGTACCAAGTTTTGCTCATGGAATGGCTCAAGGTAATACTATGAAGGCTGCACTTCAAGATGTAATAACAGAACACTTTAATTCTGATATGTCATCTGTTGATGCTGCAAATGCTTTAGCTGATTCTGTATTAGACAATATGTAAAATATAAAAATTAAGGCCACCTAATTTTTAGGTGGCCTTTTTTTTTAATCAAAACTAAAAAATATTTATAATGTTCAAGTGGTTGGAAAAAAACTTACCAAAAATTGTAATGGCTCCCGCTGTTGGATTAATTGGTTGGTTTGTCTATGGTTTTGTGCTTTGGACTTTATATATATCTTTTACTAATTCAAAAATTTTACCCAAATATGAATTATGGGGTGTTGGTCAGTATGTTAAACTTTGGGGGTCAAGAAAGTGGCTTATAGCTGTAGATAATTTACTTATTTTTACTGCATTATTTTTAATATTCTGTGTGGTAATTGGAATTATTCTTGCAATATTTTTGGATCAAAAAATTAGAGCAGAGGGCGTTTTAAGAACAATTTACCTATACCCTATGGCTTTATCTTTTATTGTAACAGGAACTGCATGGAAATGGATTTTAAATCCAACTCTTGGTATTCAAAAAATGTTTATTGATTGGGGATTTGAAAACTTTACATTTGATTGGTTAGTTAACCGGGAAATGGCCATTTATACCATTGTTATCGCAGGTGTCTGGCAATCTGCTGGTTTTGTGATGGCATTATTTTTAGCTGGATTGAGATCAGTTGAAGATGAAATTGTTAAAGCAGCAAAAATAGATGGTGCAAATTTGTTTACAGTTTATTGGAAAATATTACTTCCAATGATGAGACCAGTATTTTTTACAAGTTTTGTAATTTTAGTACACATATCAATTAAAAGTTATGATCTAATAGTTGCCTTAACACAGGGTGGACCAGGAATATCCACAACTATGCCCGCATTATATATGACTCAAACCGCTTTTCATAAAAGCCAAGTTGGTCTATCGGCTGCAAGTGCAATGATGATGTTCATGGCAGTAGCGGCTGTAATAATACCATACCTATATTCAGAGTTGAGGAGAGAAAATGCAAGATAAGATACACACTTCGTATAAACAGCTCGAACAAAGATCTAAATATACAAACATGTTCTTGAGATGGTTTTTGTACTTTGTGCTAATACTTTTTGCGTTATATTTTATATTTCCATTATATGTAATGATCGTAACTTCATTAAAAACAATGGAGGAAATTCGTCAAGGAACATTATTAACTTGGCCAAGTGGATTAAACTTTGACTCTTGGGCTGTTGCTTGGGGAGGTAGAGGATACGGAGCAGGTGATACTTTTTTAAAACCATACTTTTGGAATTCAATTAAGATGGTTGTGCCGGCTGTATTTTTCTCTACATTTATTGGAGCAATGACAGGATATGTTTTAACAAAATGGAGATTTAAAGGAGACCAATGGGTATTTCTTTTTTTATTATTTGGTTGTTTCATTCCATTCCAAGCAATCTTATTGCCGATGGCTAGAACTCTTGGAGTTTTAGGAATATCAAACTCAGTAATTGGTCTTGTGTTAGTACATACAGTTTATGGAATTCCATTTACAACTTTGTTTTTTAGAAATTATTATGTTTCCGTTCCAACAGAATTAGTAAAAGCTGCAAGAATAGATGGGGCTGGTTTTTTTAAAATATTTTTCAAAATTTTACTTCCTATATCAGCTCCAATAATAGTAGTAACAGTTATTTGGCAATTTACTCAAATATGGAATGACTTTTTATTTGGATCAACCTTTTCATTTGGAGAGGCAGCACCAATTCAAGTTGCGCTAAACAATATGGTTTTATCGAGTACAAGCGTTAAAGAGTATAATGTAGATATGGCTTCTGCAATAATTGCTGGAGTTCCTACACTTATTGTTTATGTGTTAGCAGGCAAATACTTTATTAGAGGATTAACTTCAGGAGCAGTGAAAGGATAAAGATGAAAACTTTAAAAATTCAAGAATTATCGAAAAATTTTGGAACAACAGAGGTTTTAAGAAAAATCAATTTAGAAATAGACGAAGGGAATTTTTTAGTTCTTTTAGGCCCTTCTGGCTGTGGAAAATCAACACTATTAAATATTATTGCAGGCTTAGAAACAATAAATGAAGGGAATGTCTTTATAGATGATTATAATGTAAGTAAAGTTGAACCAAAAGACCGTAATATTGCAATGGTATTCCAGTCTTATGCTTTGTATCCATCCATGAATGTACGTGAAAATATGATTTTTGGCCTTAAACAAGCAAAGGTATCAAAAGAAAAAATAGAGGAACAATTACAAAAAGTTTCAAAATTTTTACAAGTAGATGCTTTACTTGAAAGGAAACCTTCGCAATTATCAGGAGGACAAAGACAACGTGTGGCAATCGGAAGAGCGTTAGTGAGAGAACCAAGAATATTTTTATTTGATGAACCTTTATCTAATCTTGATGCAAAATTAAGAGTTGAAATGAGAAGAGAAATTAAAAAACTTCATCAACAGCTTAAAACCACCGTAGTCTATGTAACACATGACCAAACCGAGGCAATGAGCTTAGGAACTAATATTGCAATTATGAATCATGGTGTGATCCAGCAAAATGATACACCAGAAAATATTTACAACAAGCCTAGCAATACATTCGTAGCAGACTTTATTGGTTCACCTTCAATGAACTTAATTAAGGGTAATCTGAAACAAAGTTCAAATCAAATTTCATTTGTTGCAAATGGCTCAAACTTTGAAATTCCAATAAATGGTTATGATTTTATAGAAAAATCTAATTTAGAAAATAAAGAAGTTTTTTTTGGTATAAGACCAGAGCATATTTTCTCTAAAAAATCTAACGAGGGAGATTTTGAAATTAATCTAAGAGCTGATTTAAGTGAGTATATTGGTCATGAACAAATAATGACATTTGATTATGAAAATCAAGAAGTATTAGCTAAATTTCCATCTACTATTAAGATTGAATTATCAAAAAATACAAAATTATTTTTTGATTTAACACAAATTTCTTTATTTGATGCTAAAACTGAGGAAAGGATATAAAATGAAAGTAAAATATTTTGATCTTAAAAATAAAAGAGTTTTTATTACAGGAGGAGGATCTGGAATAGGCGCTTCTATAGTAGAGCACTTTTGTGAGCAAGAATGCGAAGTTTATTTTGTAGATATAAATATAAAAGAGTCAAAAAAATTAGTTTCACATTTAAAAAAAAAAAGGATTAAAGCTCCTCACTTTATTGAATGTAATCTTTTAAAAATTAAAAAATTAGAAAATATAATTAAAAAAATAATAAAATCTAAAGGACCTATCGATATTTTGATAAATAATGCAGCTAATGATGATAGGCATTCCACTAAAGAGGTAAATGAAAAATATTGGAACAACAGAATGGATGTTAACTTAAAACATTTTTTCTTTACAATTAAAGCTGTTTTAAAAGGAATGATTCAAAAAAAAGGTGGAGCTATCGTAAATTTGAGTTCAGTTTCTTGGATGTTAGGGGAAGGTGACAAGGTTGCTTACGAAACAGCAAAATCAGCTGTTATTGGTTTAACTAGATCTTTTGCAAGAGAATTTGGTAAATATAATATTAGATGTAATTCTGTAACCCCAGGATCAATTGCTACTGAACGCCAAATAAAGTACTGGTTAACGCCCAAGTATAAAAAGTTTATCCTTGATAAACAATGTTTGAAAAGACAATTAAAACCAGCTGATGTAGCAAGTTTAGTTGTTCATCTCTCTTCTGATGTGTCCTCAGGATGTACTAAACAGAACTTTATTATTGATGCTGGTATCACCTAAGATATAGATTTGTGCCTAAGAAAGTAAAAATTTCAGTAATTGGAATTGGTTTAATGGGATTGCAGCATATAAAAGCAATCCAAAGATCTAAAAATACTTCTCTTCACTCAATTGTTGAAATTAAAAAAGCAGGGATTGAGTTAGCCAAAAAATTCAAAGTTCCACTTTATAAATCGACCAAAATTTTATTGGAAAGTGATAAGCCTGATGCAGTTGTAGTCGCAACTCCAAATATTTTACATGAAAAGGATACAGTAAAATTTCTAAATTCAAAAATACCTGTTTTGTTAGAAAAACCTATTTCAGATAATATTAAATCAGCAAAAAAAATTATTAGCAGTGCAAAAAAGAACAAAACATCATTGCTAATAGGCTATCACAGACGACACAATTCTATAGTTAATAAAGTAAAAAAAATAATAGATGATAAAAAACTTGGCAAAATTGTATCTGCAAACATTTTATGTTGGTTATATAAACATAAAAAATATTTTAATGAAAAATGGAGAATAAGTGATGGTGGAGGACCATTAGGTATTAATTTAGTGCATGATATTGACATGATTTGTTATTTACTTGGCCCAGTAAAATATGTTCAGGCTTTTAAATCAAATAGTATAAGAAAATATAAAGTTGAAGATACAGCTTCAGTAAATTTATTTTTTAAGTCAGGTGCTTTATGTACTTTAAATATATCAGATACAATTGTTTCTCCTTGGAGTTATGAATTAACGGCAGGTGAAAATCCTGCTTATCCAGCAACAGATCAATCATCTTATTTTATAGGAGGAACAAAGGGCTCGGTTCAATTCCCTAATTTAAAATTTTGGTACTATCAAAAAGAAAGAAGTTGGTGGAATAGTATTCATAATAATAAAATCAATGTTCAGAAGAGTAATGAAACGTTAATTAATCAAATTGATCATTTCGCAAAAGTAGTGCTGAACAAAGAAAAACCTAAAGTAACCGGTAAAGATGGATTAAATTCTCTTATTATTTTTGATGCGATAAATAAAAGCTCAAAGTTAGGAAAAAAAATTAATATTAACTAATTTTTTTGACCTTTTTTGATCCTTCAACTCTAATAAACAAAACTCCGAAAATTATAATACCTATAAGACCTATTATTTTGCTTATATCTGCAGGTACTCCAAAAATTAAAAAATTAATTATAGTTGACCATAATAACTGTGAATATTGAAAGTTAGTTACAAAAGATAAATTTGACAACTGAATTGCATAAATAATTATAAAATGACTTACGAAGCCAAAAATTCCCATAGCTACTAAACCAATCCAATAAATATTGTTCTCAATTGGCACCCAATTAAAAGAAATATAAATAGTAAATATTAAAGCACCAGTAACTGCAGTATAAAAAACCGCTGAAAAAGGTTCATTGTTCCCAGAAATAAGTTTTGTAAAGAATTGATAAAGTGCCCAGCATAACGGAGGTACTATTGGGAATATAAGCTCTGGAGATAATATTTTCATACTAGGCCCTAAAGCATAAACAATTGATCCAAAACTTAACAACATTAAAACTATACCTTTTGGTGATAAAATATCTTTTAAGAAGTATGCTGATAATAGCGAAACAATTAGTGGTGCACTAAAAAAAACTACATAAATATCAACTAAATCAAATCTTTGTAATGAATTAAACATAAAAAAAGTTGCAGTTACCATTAATAAAGACCTTACAATTTGAATTTTAAAATTTCTTGTTAAATTAAGTTTTGGCTTAAAAAGTAAAAAATAAACACAAAGCGCAACAAAGTGAAAAAAAAATCTACCCCATACAGCTTGTGTAACAGGCATAACACTTCCTAAATATTTTGCTGTGGAATCCATGCATACAAATAAAAAAAAACCAGATGCAGATAGAAATATTACTTTTATCAAAGAAGCTTTTTGATTTTTAGGCATGGGTAGTTTTTATAAATTAATCAAAAGTTACATCACAACGCCTACTTGCCAAGGATTAAACTCCTCATCACCGTAGCCATTAATTTCACTTTTTGATTTATTCCCTGAAGCAGTATTTACAACAAGATCAAATATTTTACCCCCAACTTTTTCAATATCTTCTTTTCCTTCAGCGATAGTCCCACAATTAATATCCATATCTTCTTCCATTTTTTCATACATTGCAGTGTTGGTGGATAATTTTAAACTTGGTACTGGTTTGCATCCAAAACAAGATCCTCTTCCGGTAGTAAAACAAATAACATTTGCTCCTGAAGCAACTTGACCTGTAACAGAAACTGGATCATACCCAGGCGAGTCCATAAAATTAAAACCTTTATTTTTCAATGGCTCCGCATATTCCAGTACATCTTCTAAAATTGACTTACCGCCTTTTGCAACTGCACCAAGAGATTTTTCTAGAATTGTCGTTAAGCCACCTCTTTTATTTCCAGGCGCAGGATTATTGTCCATAGTACTGTTATTTATTGAGGTATAATGTTTCCACCATTCTAACCTTTTCATTAATTTGTCTGCTGTTTCTTTGCTATTTGCTCTGTTTATCAATAGATGTTCAGCGCCATATATCTCTGGCGTCTCTGATAATATTGAACTCCCTCCCTTTTTTACCAACATATCAGCTGCTACACCTAAAGCTGGATTTGCGGTTATACCAGAATACCCATCTGATCCTCCGCATTGAAGAGCTAATGTTAAGTTACTCACTGGCACTGGAGTTCTTTTAATATCATTAGCCTCAGATAACAGATTTTTAATTTGAGATAAGACTTTCTCTACAATTTTTTTTGTACCACCTTCATCCTGAATAGTTAGAAAATGTATCCTATTATGTTTTTTTACAGACTCATCAAATAAAGTTACTTGTGCACATTCACAACCTAAACCAATAACAAAAACGTGTGAAAAATTTGGATGATTTTTAAAACCATCAATAGTTCTTTGAAACATTTGCATACCCTCACTAACTGTATTCATACCGCATCCAGTTGAATGAGTAATTGGCACCACTCCATCTATATTAGGGTAATCATTTAAGATGTTTGAATATTTTATTTTTTCAACAATCATTTTAGTTACAGTAGCTGAACAATTTACTGTACTCACAATTCCAATATAGTTTCTTGTAGCCACTTGACCATTTTCTCTCAAAATTCCATTGAAAAAGGTATCTATATTTTCATCTACAATTGTTTTTTTGTTTTTTACTTTGAAGTTTCTTTCAAATTCTTTGAATTCTAAATTATGAGAATGGACATGTTCACCTGCATTTATGTTTTTAGAAGCAAATCCTATTATTTGATCATATTTAATTATAGGATCACCTTTGTTTATAGGTTTTAAACAAACTTTATGCCCAAAAGGTATTGGATCAATAGTGCTAATATCCTGACCATCAATTTTTGTTTTTTCTGGTATTATGAATTGACTTACACCAACATTATCGTTTTTATTGAGAACAATTAGACTATTCATTTTTTAATATAAGTTTTATAAAATATTATAAATTAATTTAATTTAAATAATATATTTATAATTTGATGAAAAAAAAGAATTTAAGAAGCAAGCAGTGGTTTGATGATCCTAAAGATCCAGGTATGACAGCGATGTATTTGGAAAGATATCTAAATTATGGACTTACAAGAGAAGAGCTTCAATCTGGTAATCCAATAATAGGTATTGCTCAATCAGGTAGTGATTTATCTCCATGTAATAGACATTTTCTATCCTTGAGTAAAAGAATTAAAGATGGAATTAGAAGAGCAGGAGGCATTCCTATGGAATTTCCTACTCACCCAATTCAAGAAACTGGAAAAAAACCTACTGCAATGTTAGATAGAAATTTATCATATTTATCATTAGTCGAAGTTCTATATGGATATCCAATAGATGGAGTAATACTTACAACTGGATGTGATAAAACTACTCCAGCAGCATTAATGGCAGCCGCAACAGTAAATATACCAGCAATTGTTTTATCAGGTGGCCCAATGCTTGATGGAAATTATAAGGGCAAGAAAGCTGGAGCAGGAACCATTATTTGGGAGGCTAGAAGACTACATGCTAAGGGAGAAATTAATTATGAAGAATTCATGGATATGGCAGCAGCATCATCACCAAGTCCTGGACACTGTAATACAATGGGAACTGCTTCCTCAATGAATTCAGTTGCAGAGGCATTAGGAATGTCTTTACCTGGATGTGCGGTGATACCAGCACCTTATAGAGAAAGAGAACAAATTTCTTTTGAGACAGGATCAAGAATTGTAAATATGGTTCATGAAGATCTTACACCTTCAAAAATTATGACAAAGAAAGCATTTGAAAATGCAGTTGTGGTTGCTAGTGCTATAGGTGCATCAAGTAATTGTACTACTCATTTAATTGCAATTGCAAAACACATGGGTGTAAAATTCGATTTATCCAATTGGCAAAAATTAGGGCACAAAATACCTTTACTGGCGAACTGCCAACCTGCTGGAGAACATTTAATGGAAGGTTTTTACAGAGCAGGCGGTATACCTGCAATCATGAAAGAATTAATGAAACATAAAAAAATCCATCAAAACTTAATAACTGTAACAGGAAAAACAGTTGCTCAAAACTTAAGAAAAAAAATCAATGTTGATAGAGATGTAATAAAAACTTTCAAAGATAACTTAACTGATAAGGCAGGTTTTTTAGTTATGAAAGGTAATTTCTTTTCATCAGCAATCATGAAAACTTCAGTTATTAGCAAAGAATTTAGGGAAAGATATTTGTCAAATCCTAAACATCCAAATGTCTTTAAAGGTAAAGCTGTTGTTTTTGAAGGACCTGAAGATTATCATAAAAGAATAAACAGCAAAAAGTTAAAGATTGATGAAAATTCAATCTTAATAATAAGAGGATGTGGACCTGTTGGATATCCAGGATCTGCTGAAGTGGTGAACATGCAACCACCAGATAGACTATTAAAAAAGGGCATAAATGCTTTACCAACACTTGGTGACGGTAGACAGAGCGGTACCTCAGAAAGTCCATCAATACTTCATGTATCACCAGAATCTGCAGTAGGTGGAGATTTAGCAATTGTTAAAACTGGCGATAAAATGACAATAGATTTAAATAAAAGAAGAGTAGACCTTCAAATAGCAAAATTAGAATTTACAAAAAGAAGAAAAAAGAAAAAAATAAAAAAACTGAATAACCAAACTCCTTGGCAAGAAATTTCTAGATCAAATGTTGGTCAACTTGAAGATGGAGCATGCATTATGTCAAGAGATCAATATTTAGATATTACTAAAACTAAGGGTATTTTAAGAAACTCCCATTAGATGAAACCAAAAATACTAGTTTCTAGAAAAATCTCTGATGGAGCAGAGGAAATATTAAAACAAGAATTCGATGTTACTTTAAATTTGAAGGACAAACCTTATTCGTATGAGGAATTAATTAAACTTGTAAATAATTATGATGGATTAATTTCAACAAGTTTTGACAAATTAGATAAGAATTTCTTTGATAGTTTGACAGGGAGGTTAAAAGTAATTGGTCATGTTGGAGTTGGATATGATAATATAAATACTCAATCAGCTAAGGAAAAAAATATAAAAGTATCGAACACACCGAATGTATTAAACGATGCTGTAGCAGAAATAACTATTCTACTAATTTTAGCATCTTCAAGAAGAATTGGAGAAGCTTACAATTTGGTAAAGACAAATACTTGGAAAGATCACAGACCAGATATTACTAAATTAATGGTAGGTAATGAAATTACTGGGAAAACTTTAGGCATCATAGGAATGGGTAGAATTGGTCAGATCGTGGCTGAGAGAGCGAGAGCTTTTAAAATGAAAATAATTTATTTCAATAGAAGCAAATTATCTAAAGATCTTGAAAAAGATGCTACTTATTATTCAGATTTAAAATATATGCTACCTAACTGTGATTATATAAGTTTACATACGCCTGCTACTCCAGAAACTAAAAATATAATTAATTCAGAAACCTTGAAATTGTTTCCAAAGCATTCAGTATTTATTAATACATCAAGAGGCTCGACTGTAGATGACGATGCACTAATAGAAGCTTTGAAAAACAAAAAAATTTATGCTGCCGGACTTGATGTGTTTAATAATGAACCAAATCTAGATAAAAGATATTTAGAATTAGATAACTGTTTTGTTTTACCTCATGTTGGAAGCGCCACACATGAGACGAGATTAGCAATGAGTATGTTAGCAGTTAATAATTTAAAGTGTTTTTTCTCAAATAAGCCACTACTTTCAGAAGTAATTTAGTATACAATCAAAAGTTGTAAATTTTAAATTACATATAGTTTCTATACATAATTTCTCTCTTTTGTTTGAAATCTTTTTATCTTTATGTTTAAATTTAAAAAAAAAACATAACTGAGAGGAAATAATGTTAAAATTAATAACAAAACTAACAGCTGCTATTGCTGTAGTATCTATTGCTTTATTCGGTTCTGCTCATGCAAAAACGCTTAAAATAGAAACTCACTTCACAGCAAGCTCACCAAATGGTGAAGTTGCAGCTCAGTTCGCTAAGAACGTAGAAAAGTTCTCTGGCGGAAGCTTAAAAGTGCAAATGTTCTACTCGTCATCTGTAACAGGTAAGTCTGCCGAGGTATTTAACTCTGCACAAACTGGAATTATTGACTGCGATATGACAGGAGCTGGATACCAAACTGGTAAAAATGCAGCGTTCCAATTCGCAGGTGA
>CACDFI010000010.1 GCA_902551985.1 uncultured Pelagibacteraceae bacterium
TAATTATCCATATTTAAGACCAATAAATTCTGATGTAAGAGATAAAAGAAAATTTGATCAAAATTTAAGAAAAACATTTTTAAAAAAAATAAAAAAAGAAGTTCAAGTTGGGAGTGATAATTCCTTTGAAAGTATTGCGCTTGAGCTTATCTATTTTATGTTTCCTCGATGCTATCTTGAGAATTTTGCAGATAATCTAGATGTATCCAATACAATTTTTAAAAATCATAATCCTAAAATCATTATTGACTCTGTTTCATACCACAAAGATGAACTGTTTAAATTTTGGATTGCCCAAAAGACTCAAAAAGGTACCAAACTTATACTTTATCAGCATGGTGGGTATTATGAGCAATTTAAGTTTAAGGATGATTTTTTGGCACATGAATTAGATATTTCTGACAATTATTTATCTTGGGGATGGAAAAAAAATTTAAAAAAAATTACTCCTGCTGGAATTCCAATTAGTTTTAAAAAAAAAAAATTAAAAAAAAATAAAAATCTAGTAAATATAGTGTTGAGAACTGCTGGAGATTATTTTGTTAATTTTTCTACTAATGGTAATCCCTATAAAAATTCTGAAACTTACATTACTGATGTAATTAATATAGTAAATAATATTAGTAGAGATAAAAATATAAGAATTTTTTTACATCCCGCGGGAGAAAAAAATAATGAGATAGGTTCGCCGTTGAGACCATACTTAGAAAAGAAAATAATTAATAATAATGTAGAATATATGTCTGGATCTCTAGAAAAAAAAATAAATGAAACAGATTTAAATTTATTTACATATATTGGAACGCCATATAATCAAGCAATATCAAACAATATCCCAAGTGTCTTGTATCACAATGAAAAGTACGAACCTTTAAATGAGGAATATAGATATATTTATAATTCTATGATTGAAAAAAAATTAATGCATACAAATACTTCTTCTATTGTAAATCATATAAATAATGAAAATAAGATATTAAATAATTGGTGGGTTGAAAAAGATACAATTGAGTCAAGAAATCTTTTTTGTAATAGCTTCGCAAGAAAAATTAAAAGTATTGATCATTTAAAAGAAGTAATTCAAGAACTTAATCTTTAAAATTTTTTTACTAGATTTATCTAAACTAAAACTATAAATAATAATTCAAATAAATTATGATTAAAGCCAATCAAAACTATTATAATTTTCAAAGACCTTTAAAAGAGCATGAAAAAGCACTAGGAAACATTATTATTAAAAATTATAAAAAAAAAAAAAATATTAACATTATTGATCTAGGATGTGCTGATGGAAAATTTTTAGAATTTTTAGATAAAAAATTAAATTTAAATAAAATTGTTGGTATAGACTTTGATAAAAAACTGATAGGTGAGGCAAAAAAAAAATCTTTCAGAGGAAAAATAAAATTTATACGTGCAGATTATAAAAAATTTAATAAAAAATTGAGAAATTTTGATATAGTCGTTGCAGCTGGATTCTACAATTTATTTGCTAATCCTATAAAATATTTGAACAAAAGTCTGAAATATTTGAATAAAAAAGGAAATGTTTTTATTTTTCAGAGATTAAACTCATACCCAATTGAAACACGTTATTTTACAAGAGTACCAGGAACAATTAAATGGAAGGATGAAAGAATATTGTATTATTACAAAAATTTTTTGAAATTTTTACCGAAAAATAAAATAAAGAAATCAAAAAAATGGAATATCAACATTGATATAAAAAAGGTAAATAATCCATTTTCTACATATGTAATTAAGACTAAAGATAACAAAAGATTTCAACTGACCAATTCAAATATAATTAATGAACAGTTTTTTATATGGACAGAAAATAGTGAGAAAAGCTAGGGTATTCCTTTAAGAAACATAATAATTTATTGATATAAAATTATAATAGTTTACTTAGATTTTTAATATGAAAGCAAATACTAAAACTATCAACAAAAAAATACTTTTAAAAGTATCAAAGATTTCAAAAAAAATTATAAATAAGACAAAGCTTCTTCCAAAAACAAACTTTGCAATTTCTTTTCTAATATCAGAAATTATTCTAGCAAATTTGGAGATTGAAAATATAATTTTTAAAAGAAATTACTATCCAGTTCCTGCAATTTTAAAAGTTTTAGATAACTTAAGTTATAAGATAGATTTAATAAAAAAAAATAACATACACTCAAATATGACAAAAGTTCTTAAACAACCATTTAATAAAGAAAAATCTCACAAACAAATTTTTAATATTCTTTGGTCAAAGTATACATTTAGTCAATATTTAAAAGATAGAATTGGAAGATATAGAAATAGAATTAAAATTAACAACTTAAAAAAAATAATTAAAAATAAAAAAGTAATAGATTTTGGTTGTGGACATGGAAATTTTTTAATTGCTGCTTTTATGGAGGGTTGTTCATTTGGTTATGGTATTGATTATGGTAAGGAAAGTATAAATTTTTCAAATAAAATTAAAAAAAAACTCAAAATTAATAAAAACCTTAAGTTCAAGGTTGGTAGTGTTTATAAAACAAAATTAAAATCAAATTCATTTGATGTAGCAATTCAAAACGGTGTATTCCACCATTTAGATAAACCTACCTTAGCTTATAAAGAGTTGCATAGAGTTTTAAAAAAAGGTGGTTATGCATGGTTTTATACCGATGGATTTGGCGGCATAAGAGATATTTTAGCAGATATGTCACAAACTATTCTTAAAGATGTAAATATAGATTATAAACTAAATAAAATTAGAGATTTAAATCTTAGTTATTCAAAAACCTATCATATGTCAGATTACACAAATGCAAAATATCAGCATTATGATTTAAAAAAATATACCAATTATTTAAGTAGAATAGGATTTACAAATTTTATTCAATTAAATGGTGGAACAAATACTGATTTTGATAAACCATTTTTAAATGATAAATATTTTGATTTAAAATTTGGAAGTGGTGATTTAAGAATACTGTGCCAAAAAAAATGATGTGATAAGTAAATTATGAATTCATTATACCAAACAACAGATACATTTTGGAAAAAAAAATACAACTCACCAAATGTGGAAAGTATAGTTTTTAGACTTCAGTCAAAAATATTAAAACATGAATATAATTTACCAAAAAAAAATTCTAAATTGATTGATTTTGGTTGTGGTGAAGGTAGTAGCTCAAATTTTTTTGCAGAGCAAGGTTACAATACAATTGGTTTAGATATCTCTAAAATTTCAATTCAAACTGCAAAAAAAAGATATAAAAAAAATAATAAAAATTTAAAATTTGAGGTATGCAAATTTATTCCAAGTGATCAAAAAATATATGGTTTCAAAAATAATGTTGATGTAATTTTTGCCTTACAATCTTTATATTATTTGGGTAAAAAAGACTTTTATGAACTTCTTGAGATATTTAACAGATCATTAAAAAAAAATGGATTAATATTTGCAACCTTTAAAACACCAAATCAGTGGGATTATTTTAATAATTCAAAAAAAACAGCTGATCCTTGGCTAAGGCATGTTAAGTTTAAAAACTCTAGGATTAACATTAATTTAAATCAATTTTTCGTAAAAAACCAAGATGATATGATTAATAGAATGAGAATATTTAAACCTATTCATATTGGTAGATACACAATGAAGTTGACTAATTATGAAAGTGAAGGGGAGCACCTTACTTTTTTTGGAAAAAAAAGATAATTATGATAATAAAGGTAGCATAAGGTAGTCACAATGTTGAGCAAAACTAATATAAACAAATTTAAACAGAATGGTTACATAATTCTTAAAAACTATATTAAACCTAGTTTAATTAACTCATTGAAAGACGCTTTATTTACAATGTTTTCTTACAATTTAAAAAAATCTGTTCGAACAAATAATTTAGAGGATTTAATTTATAGACTTGAAAAAGAAGATCACAATAAAGTTTATAATGTGCAGAAAGCTATTAGCTCGTCATCTGAAGCAATTACGCTAATAGATTCACTTAAAATGGGTGATCTGTATTCAAAATTTTATAACGCTGACAAAAAAAAAATTCATTTAACTCTATTTCAAACACCAGTTCAATTTCCAAATGATGATAGGTTTGATTTTAAATGGCATCAAGAGTCTGGCTCGTATGCTGGTTATTCAAATATACTAACATGTTGGTTTCCAATTTTAGGGCCAGTTAATGAAATTGATGGATCCATGACTTTGATACCTAAATCTCATAAAAATGGGATAAGAGAAACTTTTTATGTTAAAAAAAAATCTGGACTTAATGATTGGACTATCAATCTTAATCCAGGGGAAGATAGAAACGCAGAAATTGTGAAAATAAATCCCGGAGATATTGTTCTATTTGATAGTAGCGTTATTCATAGATCGATTGCTAATTCTGGAAATAGAATTAGAGTTACTGGAATAGTAAGAGCTTTGGATATCTGTTCGGGAAATCAGATTCTACCGCTAAATAAAGAGAATTCTCATTATATAGAGGAAAAGTTTACTCGTTAGAATAAGTCATATTTATAGTTATTCATTAAGTATTAATGTAATGAATATATTTACAAATATATAATTAATGAAATTTTATTGTTTTATACAAGCTAGATATTCATCAAAAAGACTTAGAGGAAAAGTTTTAAAAAAAATAGGCAGATTAACTCTTTTAGAAATATTAATCAGAAGGTTAAAAAAAAGTAAAAAAATAAGTAAAATAGTTGTGTTAACATCAAGTACAAATAGTGATCAAAAAATTGTTAGTTTCTGTAAAAAAAAAAAAATTCATTTTTTTTGTGGATCGTTAAACAATGTTTTTTTAAGATTTAAAAGTGCAATCAAAAAATATAAACCAGAAAAAGTAATTAGAATCTCAGCAGATAGCCCTCTTATGGATTGGCGTTTAATTGACAAAATGATATTATTTTCAAATAACAAAAAATCTTTTGATTTGATTAGTAATATAAAATACAGAACATTCCCAAAAGGTCAATCTGTAGAAATTATTAACCCAAAAATTTTTAATTTATCAAGTAAAATACTTTCAAAAAACCAAAAAGAACATGTTACTAAGTATTTTTATTTAAAAGATGAATATAAAATTTTTAACTTCAGACAAAAAAAAAAATATGACAACTATAATTTATGTGTGGATAAAAATGATGACTATCATTTTATTTCAAGGTTAATAAAAAAAAAGGGAATTTTTGCAACCTGGAAAAATTATGTTAAGAAATAAAAAAAATAAAATTGTTGTTGGTATAGTCGGTCTGGGTGTAGGTGCATTCCATCTTAAAAATAGTTTATTAAATAAAAATACGTTTGTTAAATATATTTGTGATACTAACGAGACTAGATTACAGTTTTACAAAAAAAAATTTAATGTACCAAAAGCAACAAAAAACTTTAATAATATTGTTAATGACAAAGATGTAAATCTAATAATAATTGCGTCCAATGATAAAGACCATTTTAATCAAGTAAGCAAGTCTCTAAAAAATAATAAACATGTTTTTGTAGAAAAGCCAATGTGTTTAACTATGAAAGATTTAAATACAATCCAAAAAATAAAAAAACAAAAACCAAATTTATATATTTCATCAAATTTGGTATTAAGAGAGCATCCCTTTTTTAAAAACCTTTTTAAGAATAAAAAAAAACTAAAAAAGATTTATTTTTTGGAGGGAGACTATAATTATGGAAGGCTTGAAAAATTAACTAGGGGATGGAGAGGTAAAATCAAAAATTACTCAGTAATTTTAGGCGGTGGAATCCATTTGCTTGATTTAGTGCTTAAATTAAAAAAAAAAAAAGTCAAAGAAATTTATACAATGAGTAATAAAATTATCACAGATAAATTTAAAAATACTACTGATGATTTTGCTGTTTCGCTTTTAAAGTTTGAAGATAATTCTATAGCAAAAATTTCATCAAATTTTTCAAGCTCAACCGATCATCATCATATTTTTAATATTTATAGTCAAAAATTTTCTTATTTTTATAAGAGAGATAAAAGCGAGCAGTTTTTTAGGGAAAATGAAAAAAAAAATAAAAAAGAAATAAAGTATAAGTTTGATAATCAAATGAAAGGACAAATACTCAATAATTTTATAAAAGCAGTAAGAACAAAAACAAAAAAATTAATTACACCAGAAAATGAGTTATTTTACTTGATGAAGATTTGTTTACTTATGGTTAAAAGTCATAAGAAAAATAAAATAATTAAATTATGATTAAAGTACCTTTTGGAAGACCGGATATAACAAAAAAAGAGATCAAAGCTGTGGTGAAAGTTTTAAAAAATCCAATTTTAGCACATGGACCTCTGTCACATAAGTTTGAAACTCTGTTTGCAAAATTCACAGGAAGCAAATTTGCTACATCTGTATCTTCTTGTACAGCTGGCATGCATCTTTTCTACCTCGCTAATAATATTAAAAAAGGAGATGAAGTTATTGTAACAGCTCAAAGCCATGTGTCGACAGCTCATTCAATTAGTATAACTGGAGCTAGACCTGTTTTTGTTGATTGCAACTCTTATAATGGAACAATAGATATAAATAAGATAAAAGAAAAAATAACAAAAAAAACAAAAGCAATATCTATAGTTCACCATTTGGGAAATCCAGCAGATGTACAAAGTGTTCTTAAAATTGCAAAAAAAAATAAACTTCTTGTTCTTGAAGATTGTGCTACGGCACTAGGAGCTAAAATAAATAAAAAACATGTTGGAAATTTTGGAAATGTAGGAGTATTTTCATTTTATCCAATAAAACATATGACAACAGGAGAAGGTGGAATGGTAATTTCAAATGACAAGAAAATAATAGAAAAAATTAATAAACTTAAAGCATTTGGTGTAAACAGAAATTATTTGAATAGGAGAGTTCCTGGAGAATATGATGCAAATTTATTGGGATTGAATTATAGAATGAACGAAATTAGTGCAGCAATCGGGATAGAACAGATTCAAAGGTTTCCTAAATTTTTAGAAATTAGAAAAAAAAATTATAATTATTTAGTATCAAAAATTCAAAAAAAAAATAATTTTAATATTGTAGATTTTAAAAATAAAAAATTTAATGGTTCATACTATTGTTTATGTTTAGTCGTAAATGATAAAAGAATTAATCGTTTGGAAGTAATAAAGAAATTAAATAAAAAAGGAGTGGGCACAAGTATTTATTATCCAAAACCAATTCCACAAATGTCATATTATAAAAAAAAATATGGATATTCTTCCAATAATTTCAGTAATGCTGAAAAATTCAGTTACAGATCAATTGCATTACCACTTGGGACACATCTTAAAAAAAAAGATTTAGATTTGATTGCGAATTCAATAAATAAAGTTATATAGATACTAATGAAAAAAATTTGTATAGTCGGAGGAGCAGGTTTTATAGGTCACAATCTTGCTATACAGTTAAGAACCTCTGGTTTTGAAGTTACTTGTGTAGATAACTTAATGGTTAATAATTTAATATCAGTTATAGGAAATTATGATAGCTTGAAATTTAAAACTTTAAACAAAAAAATCATTAATTCAAGATTAAATCTTTTAGAAGAACATGATATTGAATTAAAAATATTAGATGCAAGAGATTACCATTTAGTTGCAAAACTTATTGATGAGTTAAAACCAGATATCGTGGTGCATTTGGCAGCTGTTTCTCATTCAAATAGATCTAATAAAGATCCATATAGTACATTTGATCACAGTTTTAGAACGCTTGAAAATGTTTTAGACTCAACAAGGGATAAAATAGAAAGACTAATTTATTTTTCATCAAGTATGGTTTATGGAAATTTTTCTAAAGATGAAGTTTGCGAGACAGACTATTGTAATCCAATAGGAATTTATGGAACATTAAAGTATTGTGGGGAAAAAATTATTAAAGCTTATAATCAAGTTTTTAGTCTTCCTTTTACGATAATAAGACCATCGGCACTTTACGGGGAAAGGTGTGTAAGCAGAAGAGTAGGTCAAATTTTTATTGAGAATGCTATAAACAAACAAGAAATAAAAATTGGTGGAGATGGTGAAGATAAGTTAGATTTTACTTATATCAAAGATCTTTGTAATGGGGTTATAGCATCAATTGAAAAAAAAGAAGCTGAAAATCAAATATTCAACTTAACATATGGAAATGCTAGAACAATTAATAATCTAAAAGATATATTGCTTAAACATTTTCCAGATGCAAAAATATCTTATGAAAAAAGAGATAAATTAATGCCAAAAAGGGGTACTTTGAGTATTGAAAAAGCAAAAAAACTTTTAAGTTTTAATCCAACTTTTTCAATTGATGACGCATATCCAAAATATATTCAGTGGTACAAAGAATTCATAAACAGCAAAAATTAAAGATAGCCATCTTTTTTAATAGTCAAAGGGGTTTAAAGGTTCTTAAATCTTTAAAAAATAAAATTGCTATAAAATGCATCTTTTTAGCAAAAAAAAATTTAAATAGAAAAATATTAAAGCAAATTAATAAAAAATATTATCTGATAAATTCTTTAAAGGATCCAATTATTAATTCTAAAATAAAACAGGAAAAAGTTAATTTAATAGTAAGTGCAGGTTTTCCATATATTTTTGGCGAAAAGTTTTTTTTTAAGAAAAAAAAAATTGATATATTAAATCTTCATGGTGGCCCTGTACCAAGATATAGAGGAGGGTCACCATTAGTTTGGCAAAAAATTGAGGGAAAAAAAAGTATTGGAATTTCTGTCCTAAGAATAAATAAATATATAGACAGTGGAAAAGTATTGGGTACTAGTTTTTTTAAAATTACCAAAGCAGATAATATTAAAGACATAAACGAGAAATCTGAAAAATTATTTTGTATATTATTATGGGGTGTAATTAAGAAATATTATTTAAAACAAAATATTAAATTAGAAAAAAAAAAAATATTTCCATCAAAGTATTATCCCCAACGTAAAGCAGATGATAGTTTAGTAATTTTAAAAAAAATTAAATTGAATAATTTAATTGATTTTCATAAAGCTCTTGTCCCATTTTATGAAGCACCTTTTTTATATTTTGGACAAAATAAAATTTCACTAAATAAAATTAAAACAACTAATATAAATTCCAATAATCGCCTTGGATATATTGAAAAATTTAAAAATAATTATTTTCTTAATCTTAGAGATAAAAAAGTAAAACTAATTGAAACATCAATTGATTTAAAAGAGTTAGAAAAAAAATATTTATCATCTGAAATTTTTGTTAGAGATAAATGGCTAGAAAAAACCTTCAGTAAAAATTGTTTTAATGTAATTGATCAAAAAGATATAAAATTTTTCAAAAATTATAAAAATTCATTTATTTTTTTAAAAACAAAGAAACCTATAAATAAGGCATATTTTTTAGATAATAGATTAAAGTATCTGGGAGAAAATATCACATACCAGAAACAAAATGTTCAAAACATTAAATATCTTAAGAAAAAAAATATATCATATAAATCCACTTTAAGTAAATTTGAAAAAAATAAAGTAACAGATATTGCTTACAAAAATTTTAAAACAAGTAGATTTCATTTAGATAACAGATTACCGAAGAGCAAATCAGATCTTATTAGAAAACAATGGATGTTGGATCATTTTAAAGGACTTCGTGGAGAAAAAATATTTGTACAATTTTTCAAAAAAAAAATAACTGGATTTTGTTTAATAAAATATGAGAAAAAAAATATTGCAAGAATAGATTTAATTTGCATTGACAAAAAATTTACCAACCGTGGCTTCGCAAAAGATTTAGTAAATTATTCATTGTATATGTTGAGAAAGTTAAAAAAAAATAAAATTATTGTTAGCACTCAAAAAAAAAATGTCCAAGCAATAAAACTTTATGACTCATTGAAATTTTCTCCAAAAAGTATAGTTTACTTGTATCACTATATCTCATGAAAAACTTTAACTCATTCTCTAAACCATTTATTGTTGCTGAAGTAGGAAATAATCACGAAGGCTCATACAAAAATGCAATAAAATTGGTTAAATCTGCAAAGAAGGCAGGTGCGAATGCAGTAAAATTTCAAATCTATAATCCACTTAAATATTCCTCTCCAAAGGATAAAAAAAGAATTCATCAATTGAAAAAATTTTCTCTGAAAAAAAAACAAATAATTAATTTGAAGAAACTTTGTGATAAATTAGAGATAGAGTTTTTTGCAACACCTTTTGATATTGAAAGTGCAATTTTTTTGAACAAAATTCAAAATATTTTCAAAATATCTTCTGGAGACAATAATTATTTTGATTTATTGCAAAAAATTAGATCGTTCAAAAAGCCGGTAATAATTTCAACTGGGCTAATAACTTATAACGAAATTTATAAAATCATAAATTATTTCAGAAAATTAAAATTTTTTAAAAAAAAAGAAAATTTATGTATAATGCATTGTGTTTCTGCTTACCCAGCTTCAAAGAAAAAAATTAATTTGAATTCCATTTATTTTCTTAAAAAAAAATTTCCAAATGTTACAATTGGTTATTCAGATCATACCTTAGGTTATAACATAACTTCTTTATCTTATGTAGTTGGAGCTGAAATTATAGAAAAGCACTTTACATTATCAAATAATTTTTCAAATTTTAGAGACCATAAAATATCTTTGAGTTTAAATTCCTTCAGTAAATTTGTAAAAAAAATTCAAAGTTTAAAAAATATACTTGGCAACTTAAATAAAATAATTAATCCTGAAGAAAAAAAAAATTTACATTTAATGAGAAGAAAATTAATTTTAAATAAAAATCTTAAAAGAGGACATAAAATAAAGAAAAATGATTTTTTAAAAGTAAGATCTTTAAATAGAGGCATTTTCATATCAGATTTGGATAAATATTTAGGTAAAAAATTAAATCAAAATATGAGTAAATACGATAATTTATTACCAGAAAATCTAGTCTGATGAAAAAAAATGTTATTTTATTGTCAACAAAAACACCCCACCATTTTTTTTTTATAAATGAGATATCAAAAAATTGTAATTTATCAGTTATATTTGAAAATGAATCATTGAAGCCAGTATTTAACGTACATAATAATTTTGAAAAAAAACAGGCATTATACGAAAAAAAAATATGGTTTAAGAATAGATCTATTAGAATAAGTAAAAATTTAAATGTGTTAAATGTTAAAAATATTAATAATAATAAAACAATTGATTTTATTAAGTCTAATAATCCAGATATTATTTTTTCATTTGGTATATCAAGGCTTAAAAAAGCTTTTTTAAATACTGTAAAAAAAAGTATTTTTAATTTTCATGGGGGTGATACATCTTTTTATCGAGGCTTAGACAGTCATTTGTGGTCATTATATCATAACGATCTAAGGGGTTTAAAAGTAACATTACATGAAGTCGATAATAATCTAGATACAGGAAAAATAATTTTAAAAAAAAAACTAAATCTTAAAAATACCAAGTATCTTTATCAAGTGAGATTATTAAATACAGAATTATGTATAAAACTAGCAAATGAAGTTATTAAAAATCCAAATCTGAGGAAAATGAAACAAAAAAAAATCGGTAGATACTATAGTTTCATGCCATCTGAATTAAAAAAAATTATAAATATTAAATTTAAGAAAAAAATAAAATTTATTTACAATGATAATAAATAACTTAAAAAAATTGAAGAATAATTTGAATTCAAGAGATTTATCAATTTATCTTTTTCATGGAGTGATAAAAAAAAAACCTAATAGTAGCAATGTAAGAAACTATAATTTAAAACATATTGATCAAAAAAAATTTGAAAAATATATAAAATACTTATCAGAGCATGGAAAGGCTATAACGCTGAATGAGATTGAGAAAAATAAAGGTGATTTTTTTAAAAAATATATTATTACTTTTGATGACGGGTTCCATAATAATTATAAGTATGCTTTGCCTATACTTAAAAAGTATAAAATACCTCATATAATATATTTGACAACGAATTATGTTGATAAAAATTTAATCTCATGGATAGATAGAATTGATATAGCTATTAATAATAATAAAAAAAAATTTATATATTCATCAATTTTAAGAAAAAGATTTAGACTAGATAACAGAAAAAATAAAATATATTTTCTAAATTTTGTCAGAAATTACTGTAAATCTCTAAGAGATACAGATTTAAATAAATTTGCCGAAATTTTGCTTAAAGATATAAAATTATATTCACCAAAATCTTCCAATAGTGATTTAGATAAAAAATTAAGTTGGAAGCATGTTAAAAAAATGAGTAAAAATGGACTTTCTGAATTTGGCGCACATTCTCATAATCATAATATTTTAGGACATTTGAAAGAAGCTCAATACAAAAAAGAGATACTAATAAGTTTGAAAACATTGTTAAAAAAAGCAAATATAAAGACCAAACACTATTCTTACCCTGAAGGTTTTAAAACATCTTTTAATAATCAAATAATAAAATTTCTTAAAAAAAATAAAATAAAAACTGCTGTTACTACTTTGTTACCAAAAGAAAATAAAAATTCATCATTTAAACTAAATAGGTTTTTTGTTATTTAATATAGTATGTGTGGTATATTAGTTTATATTTCTCATAAAGAAATTCCTCAAAGCAAAGCTGTAAAAATAAAAAATTTAATGCAATGTAGAGGACCAGATGATCAATCTTATAAAAAGATTAAATTTAACAAAAAAAATCTACATATTTTTCACTCAAGATTATCTATTCAAGATTTACATAGAAGATCTAATCAACCATATAATTTTAAAGATTATTTATTAGTTTTTAATGGTGAAATATATAACTTCAAAGAGTTAAAAAATAAAATAAATAGTAAGTTTGTAACGTTATCAGACACCGAAGTAATTTTGCATTATTATAATTTATATAAAGAAAAATGTTTTGAATATTTTGAGGGTATGTGGTCAATTGTTATTTTTGATCTTAAACAAAAAAAAATTATTGCTTCCAGAGATAGGTTTGGAGAAAAACCAATTCTTTTTTATAAAAAAAATAATGAAATTATATTTGCATCTCAAATTAGTTATATAAATGAAATTCTTTCAACTAATCAAAATTTCAATAACAAAAAAATAAATAAATTTCTTCAATATGGATATAAATCTCTATTTAAAGATGATGAAACTTTTTTTAAAAACATAAATCATTTAGAAAAAGGGTCAATTTTAACGATTAAAAACAATTCAGAAATTTCTAAAAAAAACTTTTGGAAACTCAGAAAAAATACAAATATAGAAAAACTACCTCTTTCAGAGCATATTGAAAATACAAGAAAATTATTGATAAAATCTATAAACCTTAGATTGGTTTCGGATGTACCTGTTGCATTAAATTTGAGTGGTGGAATAGACTCAGGTGCAATTTGTAGCATTACATCAAAAATTTTAGGAAAAAAATTAGAAACATTTTCAATTGTTGACTCTGATAAACGATACAATGAGGAGAGATTAATAAATATGACTGCGAAAGACTGCGGTGTGAAAACTAATTTTATCAGGCTAGGAAAAGAAATAGATTTTTTTGATATTTTAAAGAAATCTACTGATTATAATAATTATCCAGTATTCACCATTACAAATTTAATACAATATCACCTTTGCTCTTATGTTAAAAAGAAAGGTTTTAAAGTATCTTTGTCAGGATCTGGAGCAGACGAAATTTATGGAGGATATTACGACCATTATCTTATGATTTTTAATGAATTAAGAAAAAATAATCCAAAAAAATTCAAGTTGTTTAAAAAAATTTGGAGTAAAAATATAAAGCCACATCTGCGAAATAAAATTTTTAAAAGACATAATTTATTTTTTAAAGATAGAAATTTTAGGGGTTATATTTTTGATAATTTCAACAACAATAAACGGTTTTGTAAAAAAGAAATAAAATATAATTTTAATGAAAAAAAATATTTTGATAATTTACTAAAAAATAGAATGGCAAATGAACTATTCCACGAAAATGTTCCAGTGTTTATGCACAGTGAAGATTTAAATTCTATGCAGTTCTCAATTGAAAATAGATCACCATTTTTAGACACAAGTCTTATTGAATATTTATTTAATGTTAAGGGAGAACAATTATTAAATCAATGTGAGAACAAATTTATTTTGAGATCTAGTCTTAAAGGAATTTTAAATAACAAAGTATTAAACAATAAAATTAAATCAGGATTTAATGCCTCAATCTTAAGTCTATTCAATTTTAAAGATAAGAAAATGATAAACAATTTGGAGCAAAAATCAGAAATTTATGATTTTGTCGATAAATCAAAAATTATCAAATTAGTTAAAAATGAACGTTTACTTCAGAATAATGGTTATAGTAAGTTTTTATTTTCTTTTCTTAGTTTAAAAACTTTTATGGATAGGTTTAATTAATGCAATTAATTTGGTGTAAAAATTGTTTGTTGCCAAATACAAGACCCAATTTAATAATCGAAAAAAATGGAGTATGTTCAGCATGCAATAACTTTTCAAAAAAAAAAAATACAAATTGGAAAAAAAGAGAAAAAGAGTTTAAAAAGATTGTAAAAAAAATAAAGTCAAAAAAATTAAGATATGACTGTGTTATCCCAGTTTCTGGTGGTAAAGATAGTACATGGCAAACTATTAAATGCCTCGAGTATGGATTGAATCCACTTACTGTAACCTGGAGATCACCTCAAAGGACAAAAATAGGTCAAGAGAATTTAAATAACCTTATCTCATTAGGTGTTGACCATATTGATTGGAGTGTAAATCCAGAAATAGAGAGGAAGTTAACTTTAGAAAGTTTAAAAAAATATGGAGCAATTGCAATACCTATGCATTTGGCAATGTTTAATATTCCTGTTTTGATAGCGTCATATTTTAAAATTCCTTACATTATATGGGGTGAAAATTCTGCTGTGGAGTATGGCAATATAAGCTCTAAAGATAATCAAAAAAATCTTAGCAAAAATTGGTATAAAAAATATGGAGTCACACATAATACCAGAGCTATAGATTGGGTTTCAAAAAATTTACCAAAAAATAAAATGTCAAGCTACTTTGATTATAGTTCTTATGGAGCAAACCACTTTAATCCAGAGTCGATTTTCCTAGGATATTTTTTTAAATGGGATCCTTTAAAAACTTACAAAATTGCAAAAAAAAAGGGTTTTAAAGCATTTAAAACTGCTAGAACTGGTTTCTATAAATTTGCAGATATCGACGATTATTTCATATCTATTCATCACTGGCTTAAATGGTATAAATTTGGTTTTACAAGAATATTTGATAATTTATCCATTGAAATAAGAAATAGAAGAATTTCGAGAGCAAAAGCTATTAAAATAGTCAAGGCAGATGGTCTAAAACCACCTCTTAAAGATATTAAGAAATTTTGTAAATACTGCAATATCTCAAATAAAGAATTTTATGTTATTGCAGAAACATTTAGAAATAAAAAAATTTGGAGTAAAGATAAAAATAAT
>CACDFI010000011.1 GCA_902551985.1 uncultured Pelagibacteraceae bacterium
AGTGCCTTCTAAAAACCATCTAACTGATACCCTTGGGTTTTGACCTGCTTCCTCTAAAAAACCTACATGTTCTATAGTAAATTTAATGTCTGAAAATATTGATTTTAGAGAAATCCATTTTTCTTTAATATCCTCTCAGCGACAAATGCAATGGGAACTGGACCATTCAAAATTACTTTAAGAGAGCCAAATACCAAGACAGTATTTGAGAGAAATAGTAATTGGTGGGGTTCAATGAAAGATAATAGTGTTACTGAAATACACTTATTGCCAATTAAAAACTCAGCTACAAGAGTTGCAGCATTATTATCTGGAGAAGTTGATTTAGTTACTGATGCACCAGTTCAAGATTTGGCTAGAATTGGAAATTCTTCAGACCATGAAGTAGTTAGCACTGCTCAAATGCGTACAATCTTTTTAGGTATGGACCAAGCAGCAGATAAACTTAGATCTGGAAATACTGGAGATAATCCATTTAAGAAAAAAGAAGTAAGACAAGCTCTTTATCAAGCAATAGATATTGAGGCGATAAAGAAAAAAGTAATGAGAGGTCTCAGTGAGCCCGCAGGAATTATAACTTTTCCTGGTGTAAATGGATATACAAAAGAGTTAGATAAAAGATTACCTTATGATGTTGATGCAGCTAAAAAATTATTAGCAGACGCAGGATATCCTAAAGGTTTTGATGTTGAGTTAAGATGCCCTAATGATAGATATGTTAATGACGAAGCAATTTGTACAGCTGTTGTTGGTATGTTAGGCAAAATCGGCGTCAATGTTAATTTATTTGCTCAAACAAAAAGTAAGCACTTTAAGGAATTAAAAGAAGATAAAGGTGATTTCTATATGTTAGGTTGGGGAGTTCCAACTCTGGATAGTCACTACGTATTCCATTACTTATATGAGTCTGGTGCTAGCTGGAATAAAGTAAACTTTAGTAACAGCGAAGTTGATGCTGCAATTAGAGTTATGGAAGGCGAAGTTGACTTGGATAAAAGAAACGCTGCTATTGCAAATGCTTGGAAAATTGTAAAAGACGATATTTCGTATCTTCCTCTACATCACCAAGTAATTTCTTGGGCAACTAAAAAAAATGTAGATGTTCCAATTAGACCGAATAATGAACCATTATTCCGTTTTGCAAGTTTTAAATAAATAACTTTTTTACAAGCCCTTTAGTTAAATAAAGGGCTTGTAACTATAAAATTTCTTAAATTGATAAATTATTTTTTCAAACGTTTGATTCAATCAGTAATAGTGATGCTCGTCGTATCATTTGTTTCATTTTCCTTATTTAATTTTGTGGGAGATCCAATTAACAACATGGTTGGTGAAGAAACTTCAGATGAAGAAAGAGCTGAATTAAGAGAAACACTTGGATTAACCGATCCTATACATATTCAATTTTCAAGATTCGTAGTTAACGCTTCTAAGGGAGAATTTGGAATTTCATACCAACTTAGAAGACCAGTTTCAGAATTAATAATTGAAAGACTGCCAGCAACTATTGAGTTAGTTCTAATTTCTGCATTAATTGCATTAGTTTCCGGTACTTTATTAGGGGTTTATACGGGTATTAACAGAAAAGGTTTTTTGAGTGACTTTATATTAGCAGTATCTCTTCTAGGGGTATCTCTTCCAACATTTGTGATTGGAATATTATTCATTTATCTTTTTGCAGTCATATTAGGAGTGCTT
Organism: uncultured Pelagibacteraceae bacterium; assembly: GCA_902551985.1. Taxonomy (GTDB): domain Bacteria; phylum Pseudomonadota; class Alphaproteobacteria; order Pelagibacterales; family Pelagibacteraceae; genus Pelagibacter. Next base: position 1,699 of record CACDFI010000011.1, read on the forward strand.
CCATCTTTTGGAAGAGGAGAGGTGATAGATCTAGGTTTTTGGTCAACGGGACTTCTAACAATTTCAGGATTGAAAGCAATTATACTACCATCTGTAACGCTAAGCCTTTTTCAAATGACTTATATAATTAGATTGGTAAGAGCAGAGATGATGGAAATCTTACAAACTGATTATATAAAATTTGCAAGAGCAAGGGGAATAAGTGAAAAAAGTATTAATTATAAACATGCATTAAAAAATGGATTAATTCCTGTAATTACTATTGCTGGAATAAATATTGGAACTTTAGTGGCTTTCTCAATTATCACTGAAACAGTATTTCAATGGCCTGGTATGGGTTTTCTTTTTATTCAAGCAGTTCAGTTTGTAGATATTCCAATTATGTCAGCTTATTTGGTGTTTATAGCTTTTGTATTTGTGATGATAAATTTTATAGTAGATATTTTGTATTATTTTATTGATCCAAGAATAAGAGTTAAAGGAGATGTTACTAGTGGATAATAGAGCATTAAATCATTGGGAAAAATTCAAAGATAGTGATATTTATTTTAGTTTTATAAAATCTCCTACTGCAATCGTATCTTCAATAATATTGTTTATAATTTTCTTTTGCTCTTTTTTTGTTGAATTTGTTACCCCGCATAATCCATTTGATCCAGCATCTCTATCATTAATGGAAGCATTTACACCTCCATCATGGACTGATGAAGGTATGGCAAAATTTATTCTAGGTACTGATGGACAAGGAAGAGATATGCTTTCCACAATACTTTATGGTTCACGAATTTCATTAATAGTTGGATTTTCTGCAATTATTTTTAGTCTAATTTTAGGTGTCTCACTAGGTCTAACAGCAGGATACTTTGGTGGAAAATATGAAATGATAGTTATGAGATTAACTGATGTTCAGTTGACTGTACCTAGTATATTGATGGCCTTACTAGTAGACGGTATTGCAAGAGGTATCATTTCAAGAGAAATGCACGATGAGATGGCAATTTATGTTTTAATTTTTGCTATAGGAATTTCAGAATGGCCTCAATTTGCAAGAGTTTCTCGTGCTGCAACTTTAGTAGAAAAAAATAAAGATTATGTTTCAGCTTCATCCATTATAGGAGTTTCAAATTTACTGATAATGTTCAAACATATTTTACCAAATATTATGAGACCTGTTTTAGTTATAGGAACTATTGGTCTGGCACTTGCAATAATAGCTGAGTCAACATTGAGTTTTTTAGGAGTTGGAGTTCCTCCAACAACACCATCATTAGGTACATTAATTAGATTAGGAAATGACTTTTTATTTTCAGGTGAGTGGTGGATAACTTTTTTTCCAGCAATATTCTTAGTTATTCTTGCGTTCTCAATTAATTTATTAGGAGATTGGATGAGAGACACACTTAATCCAAAGCTTAAAAAATGACGTTTCTAAAAATAAATAACTTAAGCATTGACTATAAAATGAGGAAAGAAACAGTAAATGCTGCCAAAAACATAAATATAGATATTAATAAAGGTGAAATAGTTGGAATAGTTGGCGAGTCTGGTTCGGGAAAAAGTACCGTAGCTAACGCTATAGTAAACTTGATTGATGAGCCAGGTAAAATTTCAAGCGGGTCAATATTTATGGGTGAAACAAATATCAGTGAAAATCCAGAAACTATAGTTCAATACAGAGGAAAAAAAATAGGATTGATATTTCAAGATCCACAAACTTCTTTAAATCCAATTCTTACTGTAGGAGAACAACTCATTGAAACAATACAAACTCATTTAAATATAAGTACAGATGAAGCAAAAAACAAAGCAATCAATCTATTGACAGAGGTAGGTATAAAAGAAGCAAAAAAAAGATTTAGCAATTATCCTCATCAATTTTCTGGAGGTATGAGACAAAGAGTTGTTATTTCTCTAGCTTTGTGTTGTGAGCCAGAATTATTAATTGCAGATGAACCTACTACAGCACTGGATGTTTCAATACAATCCCAAATTCTTGAATTAATAAAAAAGTTAACTAGGGAGAGAAATTTAGCTGTCATACTCATAACACATGATATGGGTGTAATTGCAGAAACTACAGATAGAGTAGCTGTAATGAAAAATGGAGACCTGGTGGAGATTGGCCCAACAAAGCAAGTTTTAGTAGAACCAAAAGAAAAATATACAAAAAGTCTAGTTAGCTCAGTACCACCAACAAATAAAAAAATATCAAGGTTTACAATTATTGAAAAAGAGAATTTAAATAATCAAAATAATAATATCAAAATATTAAACAGATGGTCTAAAAAAAGTATTGTAGATCAAAACTTAGTTAAAATCCAAAATTTGAGTAAATCTTTCGATGATAGTTTTTTCACTGAAAATACAAAAAATTCAGTAATGGCAGTAGATGATGTTTCTTTTGATATTAAGGAAGGTAAATCATTTGGTCTAGTTGGTGAGAGTGGTAGTGGTAAAACAACTATAGCAAAAATGGTTGTGAATTTATTTAAACCAAGTTCTGGGGATATATTTTTTGATAATGTAAATGTTACTAAGATCAAAAAAAATAAAGATTTGTTAAAATTTAGAAGACAAATTCAGATGATCTTTCAAGACCCATTTTCCTCTTTAAATGGTAGACTCAAAGTAAAAGAAATTATTGCAGAACCAATTAAACTTCATAACCCAAATATAAAATCTATGGATTTAGATAATTATATTTACGATTTATTAGAGTCTGTAGAATTAAGTCAACAATCTGCAATAAGATACCCTCATGAGTTTTCTGGTGGTCAAAGACAAAGAATATCAATTGCAAGAGCATTAGCCACACAGCCTAGACTTCTTGTTTGTGATGAACCAACCTCAGCCCTTGATGTTAGTATTCAGGCTCAAATCTTAAACTTATTAAAAGATTTACAAGAACAATTAAATTTAACTATTTTGTTTATCAGCCACGATTTACCTGTAGTTAGACAAATGTGTGATAAAATAGCTGTACTTAAAGATGGAAAATTATGTGAGGTTTCTGAAACAGAGGAATTGTTTAAAAATCCTAAACATAATTATACAAAGGAACTATTAAAATTAATGCCAAAAATTGAGTCAATTTATAACTAAAAGGAGAAAATTATGACAGTGTTTAACAAAATTTCAGATAAAGAAGCATCTGGAAAAGTAAAAGAAATTTTTGATGAAATAAAAGAAGCAAGACAAATTACTGAAATTCCAAATTTCTGGAAAACTATGGCTAACAGTCCAGAAACGCTAGAAAGGACTTGGAGATCACTACAACAAGTAATGAAAAAAGGAGCTCTAGCGCCAGAGATTAAAGAATTAATTTATGTTGCTGTATCAATAACAAATGCTTGTGAGTATTGTATTAAATCTCACACATTGGCCGCAAAAAAAAAGGGTGCCACTGATGAGATGATAAATGAAATGATTGCAATAGTTGGAATGGCAAATGAAACAAATCGACTAGTTGAGGGATACCAAGTAGAAGTCGATGATTTTCTAAAATAAAATGAATTTTGATTTTGTTTACAAAATTTGTACAAAATCTGAATGGAATGATGCAAAAGAAAATAAAATTTTTAAAGGCACATCCCTTGATTTAAAGGACGGTTTCATCCATTTTTCTGATATAAATCAAGTAAAACAGACACTTAATAAATTTTATTTAAATCAACCTAATTTAGTACTTTTAAAAGTAGACGCACTTAAACTTCAGAAATTAGTTTGGGAACAATCATCTTCTGGAGACATGTTTCCTCATCTATACTCAGATTTTGATATAGATTGTGTAGTTAAAGAATATTCTTTGGATCTAAAAGAAGATGGCAATCATAAAATACCAAGTGAAATTAAATAAGTTAACTTGATTTTCCAACTAAATTTACAATCAATACTCCTGAAATGATTAGTATTAGACCAATGATTGTAAATAAGTCTGGAATTTGATTAAATTTGTAAATTCCAACTATAGAAGTTGCAATTATACATAATCCAGCAAATGAAGCATAAGTTATTCCAACAGGTATAGTTTTCATAACTAACGACAATGTGTACATACAAGCAATTATAGCTATCGCAGTAAAAATACTTGGTAAAAAAATTGTAAAACCATTCGCAGCTTTAGCAAATCCATTTGCAGCAGTCCCTAAAGCAACTGCAATAATTAATATTATGTAAGAAGTTATATTACTCATTTAAAAAAGAATAATATTATCTAAAATTAATATCTACAAAATTTTGATGTTACTCAATAATTATTGGCCCAACCATTCCACTTTCGTAATGACCAGGAATATTGCATGCCATTTCTAAAGCTATATCTTTCGAAAATTTCCAAATAATTTCTCCAGTTTTATTAGGCTCTAACATCACGCTGTTAGCATGTTTATGACCTAGTGAGTGATCTTTTTTAGACATTTCCTTCATCTTAGCATGATCAATACTGTCTCCCAAGAGAATATCATGTTCTATTAATCTTGCCATTTCAGGCTGATGTTTAATATGCATCTCTTTTGTTGCAATATTATATTCATGAACAAGTTCACCTAGATTTTTAACAATTATTTTTACCGTCTCACCTTTTTTTACTTTAATTGAACTCGGTTCATAATAATTGTCATACATCTTTACTTCTATTACTCTGGTTACTTCATTCGGATCACCCTTAGATCCAATCATCTTCATTGACGCTGCATTAGAATTAAAGGCGATAAAAATAAATAAAAGTATAAGTTTTTTCATTATTTAGGCATTGGTGTTGCGCCAGTCTCTAAACTCATGATTTTTCCATTATCATATTTGTAGACTGCCATTACTGCTTCAGTGTTTCCATCATCAAATGTTACAAATGCGTGGTGTACACCCACTTCGTCATTTTCATATACAACTCTTGTATCTCTTTGATTAATATCACCGCTCATCGCCCATTTGATCACTTCAGCTTTACCTAAAGTATTTCCTGATTTATGCATTGTAAATTTGAAATCGTCATGCAAAAGTTCATTCATAGCTGCTTCATCTTTATTTTTTAATGCAGCACTATATTTTTCTAATATTGACATTCTTTTCTCCTCTTTTAATATTTTTATATTCCTTCAACAATTATAGAATTTGACACAGCATTATCATGTCTTATCTGTCTAATTGGTTTGTATTCATCCGAGTTATACCATTCCATCGCTTTTTCTTTTGATTGAAATTTAATCACGATAGATCTAGGATTATTCCATTCACCCTCAATAACTGTCATCTCTCCACCTCTAACCAAGTACTCTCCACCAAATTTTTCAACTATAGACTTAACTTTTGTGACATATTCTTTATAGTTATCGGGATTGTTGACCTTAATACTCGATAATACATAAGCACTCATAATTTACTCCTTTTTTTAAAATAAATTATATATTATTCAGCAGGCTTGACGACTGTTTTTGCAGCACTGGCAGCATTACTGAAAGCTTTATTGTAATCTATTACTTCATGGACCATTAAATCATCCATAAGTCCAGAATTTTTAAAAGCTATCTTTAATGCAACGGCTTGTTCGTATTCCCCTTCAACACAAGAGATTACATCAAATCTACCTCTAACCCACTCGTAAGAAATAAGCTTTAAACCAGCTGCTTCTGTTACCTTTTTTGTAGAAGCAAATCTGTCTGCAGTTGGTTCGTTCTGCATTCTCTTCATTAGTTCTCCACTTATCTTGCCTATTAAGTAAAATTTTGCCATATTACATTTCAACCTTAGTCAAGTCCCAAGCAGTCATCTTGATAACACATTCATCATATATTTCCTTTCCAACTGGATGTGTACCAGATATTAGTTCTTTCATTTTTTCCATATTATGAACAAATACCTTAAACATTACGCCACTTTTATCTGGCTTTACTGCTCCTATAGTTTTTTCTGGATGAGCTGCTGATTTTCTTACACTCATACCCTCATCTGATTGCATCCATCCCATAAATTTTTCAAGTTTTCCTTCTTTCAAATCTACGATCACTAAAACTTCTTTTTCCATTTTTTCCTCCTATTTGTTAAAATCGAAAACTTCTTCTTTAACCTCAGTAAATTGGTGAGGTTCAAAAAAATCATTCATCTGAGAAAGCTGTTCATTAATAGCGTCAGTACTTTCTGCCATCCAATGACAAAACATTGTCATAGTATCACCTGGAGTGTAATATGTCATTTGGCATTTAGCTTTATCGCTAGTGGAAGATTTAATCATATCTTCTCTGGACATGCCGCCTAAAACCTCGTTAAATTTGTCTTTCATTTCTTTAGATTTAAAAGTGTGAGTTACCATATAGTATTTCATTTTTTTTTCCTTTTTTTTATTTCGTATTTTAAATTAATCTAATGATTATTCAATTATTTCATTAAAGAATATCCACCTTTAAAATAAATTGATGAGGCAAATTTATTTTCTTGGGCTGAGTTAATTTGTGTGTAACCTGTTGCGCCACTACATTCTATACCTTTATATTTTCCTGTTCCCCCTAAGCATTTAAATGTACCATTCATTGAGTCTCCAAGTGGAATTTCGTAGTATGTAAAAATAGTATCCCCATCCATTTGATTTATTTTACAGTGTCCCATTTCAAATCCCTTTCCTGGGATTGTACCTGCGCCAATGCAATATTGTGAAGCATTATCCATGAAAGTTGTACCTTCGACTGCCATTAATCCTCCAACTCCATCGTAAGTAAAAGTTAAAAAGTTACCCTCGTTATCAGTAAGAAATTTGTTATCTCCAACAATAAAACCTTTAAGATCAATTTTTCCTTTATGACCATCTGCAAAACTTGATGTTGTAAATATTAAAAAAAACATAATTACATATATTTTTTTCATCATTAGAATTATCCTTTGTGGTTCATTACAGATTCATCAGTCATCATGGTCATTTTAGATTGGTCCATTATTACTCCAGAATCTATTCTTGCTTGAGTTAGTTCTGCATCTCCACCAAAACCTTTTAAGCCCTCGGGTGATTCAAAATGAATAACTACAGTCATAGCATTATCATCTTCTTTATCTGCACCTGCAAAAGCTATTGTCATTCCATACTTTTTAAGTTTCTCACTATTTGCAAGCATCATTTCCTTCCAAGAATTAAAACCTTTTAAAAGTTTTTGTTCTATTTTTACAAACATAATATATCTCCTTTTTTTTTGTTAATTTAATCAGAGCAAACGCTCATTACTGTTGTCTCTTGTTTATGTCCAGATTCCGCAATTACTTTAGCATTCTCTGGGCTCTGCATAAATTTTTGCATAGTGTCTGCTGCTGGTGTTTCCATCACAATATGTACTTTATTTGGATTTTCTATTTCATTTCCAACGTAAATAGTTTTAATACCTGCTGCTTCTCTTGGGCCAGAATGTTCATCAAACATTTTTTTCCAATGAGCCCAGTCTTTTACCTCAAAGTTACCAACCATTTTTACCATTTTATTCCCCCCAAACCCCAGCAAATTCATATGTTTTATCAAAAGCTTTAAACTCAATGCTGGCCATATTAACTCCTTTGTAAGTTTATAGTTATTTTGGTATTTTTGTTGCTCCAGTTTCTAATTCAATGATTTTACCGTCTTTAAACTTCCAACAGCACATCAAAGCTTCTGTATTTCCATCTTGATAAGTAACATACGAATGATCAAAACCAATTTCATCATTTTCAAAAAGGATCCTGTATTTTGCGGGACTCATCATCCCTTTACTTACGGCTTCAACCATACCTGCCTTACCCATATGCACATATTCTCCTTTAAGATGGGAAAACATTTTGTAGTCATCGTGCACCAGCTCACCAGCTGCTACACCATCTTTTTCCATGATTGCTTTATTTAGTTTTTCTAAAATTGACATATTGTTCCTTACTTCTTCATTGCATTGAACATGCTAAGTGTATCATCAAAAGTCATCATAACTTTAGTTTTTCCCTCATCACTTACTTCAAAATAGTGACCAAACATAGTATCCATGTTATCTGCAGTTGCATGAACTCTTGCAAAAACTTTATTTCCTTCACTTATCATATCTAAAACTTTTAAATGGAAATTTGGCCAAGTAGCTGGGATTTTAGACATTGCAGCCATCATAGCTTGTTTTCCTTTGTGAACTCCAGAAAGTGGATGTACACCTTCTTTACCTGGAAAAGTCCAAACGATTTCATCATCGATCATATCGTTAAAAAATGTTTCCATATCTCCAGAACCAAAAAGTTCATATGCTTTTTTAGTTTGTTCTTTTACGTCCATAGTTTCTCCTTTAAATTAATTGACATATTAGAGTTTATTATAAGATAGAAATGTAATGAATTTATTACAGTACTGCTATGCGTGATTATATCCAGTGAGGATAGGGAAGGCCTTTTTCTTTTAAAAAAGATTTATTAAACATCTTTGAGTTGTATTTATCAGATTTATCACAAAGTATTGTTACAATCGTTTTACCAGGACCTAAAAGTTTACCCAATCTAATAGCTCCAGCTATATTCACCCCACAACTAGTACCTAAACTAAGACCTTCTTTTTCAATTAAATCGAATAAAACAGGTAAAGACTCATGATCACTTATTGAAAATGCTCCATCAATATTTGCTTTTGCAAAATTTGCAGTAACTCTACTAGATCCAATACCTTCGGTTATCGAGCCACCCTCACTCTTTAATTCCCCATTTTCAATGTAATTATATAGGGATGAACCAGTTGGATCTGATAAATATATTTTAATGTTTTTATTCTTTTCTTTTAAAAAACTACTAACTCCAGCAATAGTTCCTCCAGTTCCAGAGGAACAAACAAATCCATCAACTTTTCCCTCAGTTTGTTCCCATATTTCAGGTCCAGTAGTTTCATAATGCCCTTTCATGTTTGCAGTATTATCGAATTGGTTAGCCCAAACGACACCATGATTATTGCTACTTTTTAATTCTTCAGCTAAACGACCTGCATACTTAACAAAATTATTTTCATCTTTATATGGTTTTGGTGGTACCAATCTCAAATCAGCACCTATACTTCTTAATAAATCTTTTTTTTCTTGTGTTTGATTATCATTCATTACGATTATAGTTTTGTAACCAATCGAATTTCCTAAAAGACATAAACCAATTCCAGTATTGCCAGCAGTCCCCTCAACAATTATTCCTCCTTTTGAAATTAGTTTTTTTTCTTCAGCGTCTCTTATCAAAGCTAAAGCTGCTCTATCTTTTACAGAGCCTCCTGGATTAAGGTACTCTGCTTTTCCATAAATATTACAACCAGTAATTTCTGATGCAGCTTTTAATTTAAATAAAGGAGTGTTTCCAATTGCTTCGATAAAATTATTTTGTAAAGTTTTCATACATCAAGCTTTGTATCACTCCCTGGTGCAACACCATAGGGTTTAAATTCTTCAGATGCGGTTCCGACATTTTTTGCAGGAATTCCAACCATTACTGCATTTTCTGGAACATCTTTTGTAACTACAGCATTAGCTCCAATTTTTGAATTTTTACCAACTACAACTGGTCCAAGTATTTGTGCGCCAGATCCTACAACTACATTTTCTTTTAGCGTTGGGTGTCTTTTAATATTTCTTTGATTATCTGAATTAATACTTGGAGCAATTCCACCTAATGTTGCCATATGATAAATAGTTACATTATCACCTATATCTGAAGTTTCACCAATAACTACTCCCATACCATGATCAATAAAAAGATTTTTACCAATTTTT
>CACDFI010000012.1 GCA_902551985.1 uncultured Pelagibacteraceae bacterium
ATTTTTGGAAATTTTATCACTGAAGAGAAAGTAATTAGAAATTCGTTTATTATTGATGAGGGTGATGCTTATAATAAGGTTTTGTTAGATAAATCAATAAATGCTATTAGATCTAGAGGATTGTTTAAATCTGTAGAAGTATCAACAAAAAAATCTAATATCGATAGTCAAAAAAAAATTATTGATATTACAGTAGAGGAGTCACCAACGGGTGAAATTTATGCTGGAGCAGGTACCGGAACATCTGGGGCTACAATATCTGCTGGTATTCAAGAAAAAAATTATCTTGGTAAAGGTATTGTGCTTTCAACAAATTTAACCTTATCTGAAGATGAAATTAAAGGTAAATTCAGTGTAATGAATCCAAACTTTAGAAATACTGATCGATCAATAAAAACAACTGTAGAAAGTACATCATCTGATTTTTTGAGCACAGGTGGCTTTAAAACATCTCGTACCGGATTTGCCTTGGGTACAGGTTTTGAACAATTTTCAGATCTGTATGTTAATCTAGATATTTCTACTTATTATGAAAAACTTGAAACAACTTCAACCGCATCCGCGCATAAAAAGAAACAAGAAGGTGATTATCTTGAAAATTTATTTACATATGGTTTAACACTAAACAGACTTGATCAAAGTTTTCAACCTACAGAGGGTCATCTAGTCAGTTTTGAGCAAATTTTACCAATTTATTCAGATGATTTGTCTATTTCAAATACGATAAATTTATCTAAATATTATCCAGTATCTGATAATTTAATTTTATCAGGAAAGTTGTTTTTCAAGTCTGTGAATTCTATAGATGACGATGTTAGGGTTTCAAGAAGAGTTTATATTCCTAGCAGTAAGCTAAGAGGTTTTGAGTCTGGAAAAATTGGACCTAAAGATGGTAGCGAATATGTTGGTGGTAATTTTGGCTCAGCTTTAAACTTTAACTCTACAATTCCTAATGTTCTGAGCGGATATGAAAATATTGATTTAAGTCTTTTTTTTGATGCAGCAACATTAAGAGAAGTTGATTATGACAGCTCATTAGAGTCTAGCAAAATAAGATCCTCTACAGGAATTTCTGTCAATTGGTTTACAGTGATTGGACCATTAAGTTTTTCATATGCAATACCTGTATCAAAAGAGGATACAGATAAAACAGAATCTTTTAGATTTAGAATTGGAACCTCTTTTTAAAAATGAAAAAAGTAATTTTATTTATTATCATCTTTTTAAATATATTTTCTTTAAGTGCCAGTGCTAAAATTGCTTACATCGATATTAATTTGATACTAAAAACATCTGATGTTGGAAAATTTTTAAATTCTCACATTGAGAAAAAAAAGAGTGAATATTTAATTAAACACAAAAAAATAGAACAAGAATTAATTCAAAAAGAAAAAAACCTATTATCCCAAAAGAATATAATAAGCGAAAAGGATTTTGATGAGAAATATAATATTTTATCTCAAGAAGTAACAAATTATAGAAAAAAAAAAAAATTAAACATTAATGATTTAAATGATTTTAAAATTGAAAATACAAAAAAAATTTTGGAAGTATTAAATCCAATAATTACTAATTTTGTTAATCTAAATTCTATATCTATAGTAATACCAAAAAAAAATATCATAGTAGGTAAAAAGAACTTAGATATAACAGATCAAATATTAAAATTATTAAATAAAAATATTAATAAATTAAATTTTTAAATATGACTAATCAGTTTTATAAAAAAAAAAATGGTATAAAGTTAAATGATATTCTCTTAGAATTAGGAAAAAATAAACAAAAATTTAATCCTGTTATTAAGGATATAAAAGAATTAGAAACAGCAACAAAATTTGACATCACTTTTTTTAATTCAATAAATTATTTGAATATTTTAAAAGTATCAAAAACTCAAACTATAATAACTAATAAAAAATTTCTTCATCTGATTCCAAAAAAAATAAAAGTAATTGAAGTTTCAAATGTTTTATTATCTGTTTATAAAATTACATCATTATTTTATCCAGACTCATTAAAAGAAAATTACGATACAGAGGTTTCTATAATAGAAAATAAAAAATATAAAAAATTAAAAGTAGGAAAAAATGTTTTAGTAGGCAAAAATGTAAATATAGGCAAAAACTGCACAATAGGACACAATACTATAATTGAAAGCAATGTTGAAATAGGTGAAAATTGTAATATTGGATGTAATGTTATTTTAAAAAATACAATTGTTGGAAATAACACAAATATTCTTGACGGATCAGTTGTTGGAAAAAAAGGTTTTGGTTTTTTTCCAAGTAAAAAAGGAAATATAAGATACCCACATATTGGCTCAGTTATAATCGGTAATAATGTTGAAATAGGATGTAATAATACTATCGATAGAGGTTCATTATCAAATACTATTATTGGCGATGGTACTTTTTTAGATAATCAAGTACACATTGCACATAATGTAAAAATAGGAAAAAATTGCATAATAACTGGGCAAGTTGGATTTGCTGGCAGTTCTTCAATTGGAAATAATGTTTTAATTGGTGGTCAAGCGGGTATCTCAGGTCATTTAAAAGTTGGAGATAACGTTCAAATAGGTGGAGGCAGTGGAGTAATTAAAAATATTCCTTCAAATACAAAAGTAATGGGATATCCTGCCAAAAATATAAGAAAATTTTTAAGAGAAAGTAGATAAATGATTAATTTAAATAAAGAACAAATTAAAGAATTATTACCTCACAGAGAACCAATGCTTCTGATAGATGAGCTTAAAAATATTAAGAAACTATTTTCAGCTACAGCAATTGTTAATGTAAAAAAAGATAGTTTTTTTGTTAATGGTCATTTTCCTGGTGAACCAGTTATGCCTGGTGTATTAATAGTAGAAGCTTTTGGTCAAGCAGCTGCTGCACTCACTGCTAATGGATTAAATAGAGAAACATATGAGAATAAACTCGTATTTTTAATGACAATAGAAAAAGCAAGATTTAGAAATCCAGTAATTCCTGATTGTGTATTAGAACTTAATATAGAAGCTGTTAGATCACATGGAAGAGTATGGAAATATAAGGGTACTGCATTTGTTGGTGAAAAAAGAATGGCAGATGCACAGTGGTCTGCAACCATTGTAGACAGAAAGTAATAATCAGTAGTAATTATTGATAAGCAATAAACATTAAATTTGTTATTTATAAAGTGTGATACATAAAACAGCTATTGTTGATAATAATGCTAAAATTTCAGATAATGTTTATATTGGACCTTACTCAATCATAGGCCCAAATGTCGAAATAGGCGCAAACTCAGTTCTGCATTCACATGTAAATATTGTTGGCAACACAACGATTGGAGAAAATAATCAAATATATCCTTTTTCTTCAATAGGCACCCCCCCACAAGATTTAAAATATAAAGGAGAAAAAAATTCATTGATTATAGGTAATAACAATAAATTTAGAGAGTATGTAAATATTAACCCTGGTACAGAACAAGGAGGAGGGGTTACAATTATAGGAGATAATAATTTATTTATGGTTTACTGTCATGTAGCACATGATTGTAAAATATCAAGTAATATCGTTTTAGCAAATAATGTCCAAGTTGGTGGTCATGTCACAATAGAAAAAAATGCAATAGTTGGAGGGAGCTGTGCAATACATCAATTTTCTAGAATTGGAGAGTCAGCAATGATTGGTGGAATGACTGGGGTATTAAGTGATGTAATTCCATACGGTTTATCTATGGGAAATAGAAACAATTTAATGGGATTAAACCTGATTGGATTAAGAAGATCTAAAGTTTCAAATGATGATATTAAAATAATTCAATTAGCTTATGAAACAATATTTAAAACTCCAAGTTTTAGAAAAAATATAGAAGAACTTAATAATGATTTTAAAGAGAACGAATTTGTAAAAAAAATACTTAATTTCATAAATTCAGATAAAAAAAGACCAATATCACTACCACCTAACAAATAATGATAGGACTTTTTTTAGGAGAAAAAGATTTACCATATGAAATTATTGGAAAATTAGAGAGAAAGAACATTAAATATTTCATTATAGATCTTACAAAAAATAATAAATTTAAAAAAAATAAAAACAGTTTTTTTATTAATATAGGTAAATTTGGTGAAATTTTAAAAATTATTAAATCAAAAAAGTGTAGAAAAGTTATCTTTGCAGGTAATATTATTAGACCCAAGATATCAAAATTAAAATTGGATTTTACAGGTCTCTTTTATATACCAAGAATAGTGAAAGCGGCAAAGCTAGGTGATGCAGCAGTTTTAAAAGTTTTAATAAAAATTTTATCAGAGAATAATATTAACGTTATTAGATTAAATACTTTCAATCCTGAATTAACTTTAAAAAAGGGATTTTATACAAAATTAAAACCATCCAAGGAGGAGAAAAAAGAAATAATTAAAGGTACTCTAACTTTAAAAAAAATAAATTCTTATAATCATATACAAGGGTTAATTATAAGAGACAACAAGGTCATCTCTAAAGAAACAAGAAAAGGTACAAAAGAAATGATAAAATCTATACCTAAATCCAAAATTAAAAAAGGAATTTTAATAAAATTACCTAAAGTAAAACAAGATTTAAGAGTAGACTTGCCTACAATAGGAATTGACACATTTAAAGATTGTAATAGGGTTGGTATCAAGGGAATTGTTATTAAATCAGATCAAAATATTATATTAAATAAAGAAGTCTGTATTAAATATGCAAATCAAAACAAACTCTTTCTCGTTGCTATATGAAAAAAATTTTCGTTCTCACTGGCGAACCCTCTGGTGATAAATTAGCCTCTGAAGTAGTCTCAGAAATTATTAAAAAAAAAACTGATTTAGAATTTTTAAGTGTCGGTGGAACGAACTTAGAGAAATTAGGAATTAAGACAATCTATGACCAAAAAGAGATAACCTACATAGCTTTTACTGATATCTTGTTAAATTTTTTTAAAATAAAACAAAAAATAAAAGATACTGTTGAAGAAGTATTGAAATTTGACCCAGATATTTTGTTTAGTGTTGATAGTCCTGATTTTACACTTAGAGTAGCAAAACTAGTAAAAGAAAAAAATCCAAAAATCAAAATAATTCATTTTATTGCGCCTAAAGTTTGGGCTTGGAGAGAAGGAAGGGTTAAGAAAATGAAAAAATTTTTAGACCATATTTTATTACTTTTTAAGTTTGAAAAGGTATATTTTGATAAAGAAAAACTCACTAACACATTTGTGGGACACCCTTTGTTGGATAAAAAAATTTATGATAATATCCTAATAAACCAATTTTTAGATAAAAAGAATATTATATCAATTTTTCCTGGAAGTAGGACTTCAGAGATTAACTATCATATGCCAGTTCTAATTAATTTTATTAAGAAAATGAATAACAAAGACCCCAATTATAATTTTATATTTCATTCAACTGATAAAAATAAAGAACTTATATCAAGTTATGTTTTAAAAGAATCTTTACAAAATTTAGAAATTATTAATGATGACAAAATTAAAACTGCAGTTTTAAAGAAATCAATTTTCGCCGTTGTAAAATCTGGTACAGTCTCTCTAGAAGTATGTAAAATGAATATTCCATCAATAATTATTTATAAAATGAATTTTATTAATTTTTATTTAGCAAAATTTTTACTAAAAATAAAATTTGCCAATATGATTAATATAATCAATAACAGAGAAGTTATTCCAGAATTAATACAATCAGAATGTAATGCAGATGAAATATTTAAAAGTGTTTACTATTTTCTGAATAAACCGAATTTAATAGAAAAACAAAAAAGAGAAATAAAAAAAACTCTTGAAAATTTGACTTCTCCCAGTTCTTCCTCTGAAGAAGCATCAAAAATTATCTTATCCTATATTTCCTAATCTTTTTATTACCTCGTTTTTTCCAAGAGATAATATTATATCATATATTCCTGGTCCAAATTTAGATCCAGTTAACATTATTCTTAATGGTTGGCCAACGCCCTTGAAATTTGTATTATTTAATTTTATTAATTCATTCATTATTTGTTCTAAATTTTCTCTATTGAAAACTTCTAACTCCAAAATCTTATCTTTAAATAAATTTATTATTTTTTTTGCATCATCTTTTATCAATTCTTTATCATCATCATTAAAAATAACTTTATCATTTAATATGTATTTAGAATTATTAAATATATCCTCAAGTGTTTTTGCTTTATTTTTTAAAAATGATAAAGAGTTCTTTATTGTATTTTCTTTTTCTACTTTAATTTTGTCTTTATATGTTTCACAATATTCTTTTAACTTTTTGTACAAGATATTTTCGTCACTATTTTTAATGTAATATTCGTTCATAGAAAGAATTCTGCTCATATCAAGTTTTGAAGGTGATTTGCCTATTCCTTCTAGATTAAAAAGTTTTATGCTTTCATCTATATTAAAAATCTCCTTATCTTTATAAGACCATCCTAACCTGAGGAGGTAATTTCTAAGTGACTCAGGTAGAATTCCAATTTTTGAGTAATCTTCTAATGTTGAGGCATTGTCTCTTTTTGACAATTTTTTGCCATCTATAGTATGAATAAGTGGTATATGAGCAAATTGTGGAATATCCCATCCTAACGCCTCATATATCTGTATTTGTTTAAATGTATTTATTTTATGATCATCTCCCCTAATAATATGAGTCATTTCCATATTATGATCATCAACTGATGCAGATAAATTGTACGTTGGTGTTTCATCATTTCTTAAAATCACAAAATCCTCAATAGTATTATTTTCAATCTCTACGTTTCCTTGAACTAAGTCTTTTAATATAGTAGTGCCATCTATTTTACTTTTAAATCTAATAACTGGTTTTATATCCTTAGGGGCTTGATCTTCTGCAATATCTCTCCATTTTCGATTATAAACATATGGAATTTTTTTTTGTTTAGCTCTTTTCTTTTGTTCCTCTATTTCATCTGCACTACAAAAGCATTTATAGGCATTTCCATTTTCTAATAATCTTTTAGCAATAGCTACGTGTTCATCAATCATTTTTGATTGAATATATTCTTCACCATCGTGTTTAATTCCCATCCATTTTAGGGAGTTAATTATTTGAATTTTATGTTCTTCCTTAGATCTTTCTTTATCTGTATCTTCTATCCTTAAATAAAATTTTCCTGATTTGTTTTTTGAATATAACCAATTAAACAGAGCTGTTCTTACCCCACCAATATGAAGAGGACCGGTAGGGGAAGGAGCAAATCTAGTTGCTACTTTTTTCATGGGATTTATTTAGACTATTTTACTGAAAGTTTCTATATAAAGATACAAGAATTCCTTGAACTTTAACTCTATCTGGACCAAAGATTTTTGTTTCGTAATTTCTATTTGCACTTTCTAATGCAACTGTTTTGCCTTTTCTTCTAATTCTTTTCAACATAGCCTCATGATCATCGATTAAAGCTACTACAATTTTTCCATTATCTGCAGTATCTGCTTTTTTCACAATAACAGTATCACCATCATTAATTCCAGCTTCAATCATAGAATCCCCTTGGACCTTTAAACCAAAAAATTCTCCATCTTTTTCAATATTTGCTGGTAGTGGAATTCTTGAAACTTCATTCTGTATAGCTTCAACTGGAGTTCCTGCAGCAATTTTTCCAAGAACAGGGATTTCTGTATCGTTAGAATTATTTAAATTTTCCTCATCTAATCCTCCCTTAATAACGCTTGGAGAAAAACTGTTATAAATATCGTTTGCAGATGCAGTTTCAGGTAACTTAATTACTTCTAATGCTCTCGCTTTGTGGGCTAGTCTTTTAATAAAACCTCTTTCTTCTAATGCACTAATAAGTCTGTGGATGCCAGATTTTGATTTTAAATTTAACGATTCTTTCATTTCCTCGTATGAAGGTGACACACCTGTAGATCTCAACTTTTTGTTGATAAAGAGAAGTAGGTTTTTTTGTTTTTTGGTTAACATAGAACAAATTAAGTACATCGATGTTCTATAAAAGTTCTTCAATTTATACAACAGCTAAAAAGCATTATAAATATTGTAAAATTTCTACAAAAGAGAAAAAATATTATTATTTTCTAAATTTTTTAAAAGTGATTCACCAATTAAAAAAGTGCTTATTGAGGTCTTGTTTTTTATATCAAGCAATTCATCTTTTGTTTTTAGACCACTCTCAGAAATTAAAGGGGAAGAGTGATTTGAAACAACATCATATATATCATAAGTTGTATTAATCTCAGTTTTAAGAGTTTTTAAGTTTCGATTATTTATACCAATTAAAGCATCCGGATATTTTACTGATTTTTCTGCCTCTTCAATTGTATGAACTTCAACAATCACACTCATATCATGTTTTAAAGCCTCCTCGTAAATTTCATCAGCAGTTTTTTCAGAAATACCAGCTAATATAATCAGGACTGCATCAGCTCCATAACTTTTTGCTAAAGGTACTTGAAATTTATCAACAAAAAAATCTTTACAAAGAATTGGTAATTCAATTTTTTTTTTTATTTCAGAAATATGAGATAGACTACCTAAAAAAAAATCTTCTTCAGTTAATACAGACAAGCATGTTACATTCTTAGAATAATATATATTGGCAATTTTAACCGGGTCATAGTCATCTATCAAAATACCTGCAGACGGACTTGCTTTTTTTATTTCAGCAATTATCGATATTTTATTTTCTGAGTTTTTCGTTTGTATTTTCTTTTTAAAATCAAAAAAAACATCCTTCTCATTTATTGAATGCAATAAGCTGTTTATATCAATTTCAAGTTTTAATTTTTCAATTTTAGTTTTCTTTTGATCAATTATTTTCTGAAGGATATTTTCAGACATTTTGTAAACTTTTTATATATTTGAATGCTGCTCCAGACTTAATAAAACCTCTAGTATAATTATAAGCAATTTTAAAATCATCATATTTTTCAGATATCATTAATCCTGCTGCAGCGTTTAAACATACAGCTTTTGAAAAATCATTATCTTCACCTTCAAAAATATTTAAAATTTTATCAGAATTAAATTTAGCGTCATCTCCAATCAAATTTTCGAATTTATCAGCATTAATATTTAATTCATCTGGGTCAATTATAAACTCAGATATTTCATTATTTTTTAATTGCACAATATTAGTTTTGGCGTAAGGTGATATTTCATCTAGACCATCTTCACTATTTACAATCCACGCAAATTTTAAATTTAAATTTTTAAGAGCATTAGCAAAAATTTTTAAAAGTTTGTTATCAAAAACACCAATTATCTGCCTCTCAACAAGTGCTGGGCTACTTAATGGACCTATCATATTAAAAATTGTCCTTTTTCCTATTTTTTTTCTTGTTGGACCAACATATTTCATTGCTGAGTGGTAATTTGGTGCGAACATAAAGCCAAAATTGTAATTTTTTATCTGCTCCTCAATTTGTTTTGGTTCTAAGTTTATATTTATATTTAAGGCTTCAAGAACGTCAGCTGACCCACATTTTGATGAAACTGCTTTATTTCCATGCTTTGCTACTCTTACACCCATACTTGCCAACATCAGCGCTGATGCAGTTGAAATATTAAGAGTATCTTTTCCATCTCCTCCAGTGCCACAGGTATCAATGCAATTTTCAACTTTTACTCTTTTTGACTTATCTCTTAATATATATACACCTCCAGCTATTTCATCTGAAACCTCACCCTTGTCTGATAATAAAGTTAAAAAATCATAAATTTGTTGATCGCTAGCCTCACCACTCATTAAAATCTTAAATGCATTTTTACTTTCATCAAAATTTAAATTTATTTTGTTTCTGAGCTTTTCTAAAAATTGATCCATTTTTACTCTTTTACAAAATTCTCTAAAATTTTTAAACCATATTTAGTTTTGATACTTTCAGGATGAAATTGAACTCCATGAACTTTATATTCCTTATGCATAACCCCCATAATTGTCCCGTCGGATGTGCTAGATGTAATTTTTAAATCTTTAGATAAGGATTTTCTATCAATTACTAAACTATGGTATCTGGTAGCTGTGAAATTTTTTGGTAAATTATTAAGAATACCAATTTTTTTATTTATAATATTGCTTGTCTTTCCATGTACAAGTTCTTTAGCTTGAGTTATCCTGGAACCAAATATTTGGCCAATGATTTGATGACCTAAACAAACACCAAGGATCGGCATTTTTTTATACAAGTTTTTTACAATTTTTAAACAATTTCCAGATTGATTTGGATTTCCAGGTCCTGGAGATATAACTATTTTATTATATTTTTTTTTTAAAATAAAATGTTGATCTACTTTATCATTTCTAAAAACATCTACTTTAGAAAAAGATGAAAGATAGTGATATAAATTGAATGTAAAACTATCGTAATTATCTATTAAAATTATTTTCATAACCCTTATTCTAAAGCCTTAAGTAAAGCTTTTGCTTTATTTACAGTCTCATTAAATTCATTGATTGGTTTACTATCTGCTACAATTCCTGCTCCTGATTGTACATAAAATTTCTTATTTTTGGAAATTGCTGTTCTAAGTGCTATGCAAGTATCAAAATCACCATTCGCCGAAAAGTAACCAATGCCGCCGGCATACACTTTTCTTCTTGTTGTCTCTAACTCATCAATAATTTCCATTGCTCTTATTTTCGGCGCACCTGAAACAGTACCAGCAGGAAAACCAGCCAATAAAGTATCAAATTTACCAAATTTTTTATTAAATGTACCCTCAACATTCGAGACTATATGCATCACATGAGAATATCTCTCTATTTTAAAACTTTCAGTTACTTTAACAGAGTTTATCTTAGAAACTTTTCCAGTATCATTTCTTCCAAGATCTAGAAGCATTAGATGCTCAGAAAGTTCCTTTTTATCCTTTAAGAGGTCTTTTTCATAAAATTTATCTTCTTTTTTATTTTTTCCTCTAGGTCTCGTGCCAGCAATAGGTCTTATTGTTATTTTGTTATCTCTTAGTCTTACTAGAATTTCAGGACTTGCACCTATTATTTGAAAATCTTCAAAGTTAAAAAAATACATGAATGGAGAAGGGTTAGTAACTCTTAATTTTTTATAAATATTCAAAGGACTTTTAACAAGGTTTGTTTCAAACCTCTGGCTTAGAACAACCTGAAAAATATCTCCTATTTTAATATAATTTTTAGCTTTAATTACATTGTCTAAAAA
>CACDFI010000013.1 GCA_902551985.1 uncultured Pelagibacteraceae bacterium
AGCAAATTGTATTGATAGACATTTAAAAAAGAATGCCGATAAAACTGCAATTATATGGGTTGGTGATGATCCAAAAGTTCAAAAGAAGATTAGCTACAAAGAATTGCATAAAGAAGTTTCCAAAGCTGCAAATGGTTTAAAAAATTTAGGAGTTCAAAAAGGTGATAGGGTAACAATTTATCTAACAATGATACCTGAACTTGCTTACACAATGCTAGCATGTGCTAGGATAGGTGCGGTTCACTCGATAATATTTGGTGGTTTTTCTCCAGATAGTATTTCAGGTAGAATTAATGACTGTGAGTCCGATTATGTAATAACTGCAGATGAAGGAGTAAGAGGTGGCAAAACAATTCCATTGAAATCTATTACAGATGAAGCCCTGCAAAGCTGCCCAAATGTTAAAAAATGTATTGTGGTAAAAAGAACTGGTACTAAGAAAATAGATTGGTTTAATGATAGAGATGTTTGGTATCATCAAATGACTAAAAAAGTATCATCCAAATGTGAACCTGAGGAAATGGGTGCTGAAGATCCTCTATTCATTCTTTACACATCTGGTTCAACTGGAAAACCAAAGGGAGTTCTTCATACAACCGGTGGATATATGGTTTATGCGTCAATGACACATCAATATATTTTTAACTACAAACCAAAAGATATTTATTGGTGCACTGCTGATATTGGATGGGTTACTGGACACAGCTATATTATTTATGGTCCACTGGCCAACGGTGCAACAACAATAATGTTTGAGGGAATACCAACATACCCTGATACATCTAGATGGTGGCAAATAGTTGATAAATACAAAGTTAATATTTTCTATACTGCTCCTACAGCAATAAGAGCTCTAATGAGAGAAGGAGATAAACCTGTTAAAAAAACTTCCAGAAAAACTTTAAAACTTTTAGGTACAGTTGGAGAACCAATAAATCCTGAAGCCTGGGAATGGTATTTTAAAACAGTTGGAGATAGTAGATGTCCAATTGTTGATACCTGGTGGCAAACTGAGACAGGTGGAATATTAATTAGTCCTCAGACAGGTGCAATAGATTTAAAACCTGGCTCTGCGACAAAACCATTTTATGGAATTAAGCCAGAAATACTTGATAAGGAAGGTAAGGTTTTAAAAGGAGAAGCTCAAGGAAGATTATGCATAGCACAATCTTGGCCGGGACAAATGAGAACGGTGTATGGAGACCACCAGAGATTTATTGATACATACTTTTCACAATTTGATGGAAAATATTTTACAGGAGATGGATGTAGAAGAGATAAAGATGGTTATTATTGGATCACTGGTAGGGTGGATGATGTCATAATAGTATCCGGACATAACCTAGGTACTGCAGAAATAGAAAGTGCATTTGTAGCTCATCCTAAAGTTGCAGAAGCAGCAGTGGTTGGCTACCCACACGATATTAAAGGTAATGGACTTTATTGTTATGTAACCTTAAATGCGGGAGAAAAAAGTACTCTTGATTTGGAAAGAGATTTAAAACTTTGGGTTAGAAAGCAAATTGGTCCAATTGCTACACCTGACTTAATACAGTTTGCTCCAGGACTTCCAAAAACTAGATCTGGAAAAATAATGCGAAGAATTTTGAGAAAAATAGCTGCAAATGAACATGGTCAATTAGGAGATACAACGACTTTAGCAGATCCTTCTGTTGTTGACAGTTTGGTAGACAATAGAAAAAATATTTAGATCTTTATTAATTTCGAAAACTCCTCTTTAATGTTATCCCATTTTAAAATCATTGAATTCAGAACAATTTTCCTATCTAAAGTTTTTAATTCATTTGCTACAGGAGCCCAGTTATATAAAGCCAAAGCACTTTCATTAAATGGCCAAGATTTATAATATTCCTCCCACTTAATTTGATCTAATCTTTTTTTAAAACTTATTCTTGCCTCATCAACAATCTCTGTGGGCATACCATTTTCTAACTCTTTATCGAGAATATTATTGTAAATTTCAGATGCTTTATCTGTTTCTTTATAATTATAAAAAACATTTAAATATGAAATTGTATAAAATGACAAATCTTGAAGAGATATTGCATAAATATTCCACTTCGCAGTATTTATTGAAGTTAAAAACTTTTCGTCGTCAAAATGCAGAACCCACTTAGTTCCCATTCTAGTTTTTAAATAGTTATATAAAGTAACTTGAGATACCCAAGCAGATTTTTGCTGAATGAATTGCTTAAGATCATCAATGTTCTTTATTTTTTTCTTAGGTAAAATGCCCTTAAACATCGCAACTAAATAAACTTTAAAGTCTTCAAGTTTTATGTCTTTTAGATTGAATCTGTATTTGAGGGCCATTTATCTATCTAATACGTTGATGTATAAAGTAAAAATGCCACAATATCGAGTGTTTTTAGGGGTTTAAATAAATTTGATTATCAGTAAGGTTATTTCTTTAACCTATAGGGAGAGAAAAAAATGTCAAAACAAGAACAACACTGGGAAAAAACCAGGAATTTGCTCTTTATTACATTAGCAATCTGGTTTGTTTTCTCAATTGGCATCTTTCTCTTCGGAGCCGAAATGCAAGAATCTAGCATTAGACCATTTGGATATCCTTTAACGTATTGGTTTACATGTCAAGGATCACTTGCGATCTTCGTCATTTTAATTTTCTGGTTTGCAGGTCGACAAGAGAAAATAGATGATGAGTTCGGATTTTCTGAAAGAGAGGGTGACAAATGATAAAAGGTAAATTTATAGATAATTTACCAAAAGTCTACGGAATATATACCGGAGGATTTCTTGTATTTATTATTCTGATGGCAATAGCTGAACAAGCTGGAATGTCTTCAAAATTGATTGGTATCTTTTTTGTAGCTTTTACAGTTTTGATTTATGCTTTAATTGGTTGGTTATCTAGAACACTACAAGTTGATGCTTATTATGTAGCTGGAAGACAAGTTCCAACTGTCTTCAATGGTATGGCAACTGCTGCTGACTGGATGTCAGGTGCATCTTTCGTTGCTATGGCAGGTGGAATTTATTTCAAAGGCTATGGATATATGGCTCTACTTGTTGGGTGGACTGGTGGATATGTACTAGTTGCTTCGTTATTAGCACCGTATCTTAGAAAATTTGGATGTTATACTGTTCCAGATTTTATAGGAACACGTTATGGTGGTAACTTAGCAAGATTTTGTGCAGTCATAGTTTTAACAGTAGCCTCATTCACTTATGTAACAGCACAAATTAATGCAACAGGTACAATTGCATCTGTAGCATTAGATATTCCATTTGGAATAGCTGTTTATGTAGGTTTAGCAAGTATTTTGATGTGCTCAATGCTTGGTGGAATGAGAGCTGTAACTTGGACGCAAGTAGCTCAATACATTGTATTAATTATAGCTTACTTACTTCCAGTATTTTGGATTAGCAGTAAGTTGGGAGCAGGTTTCTTCCCACACTTTATGTTAGCTGATGAAGTTGCAAGAATTGCAGAACTAGAAGGTCAATTTGGTTTTGTTAAAAACTCTGCTGCTGATTTAGCAACAGTTCCAAAAGGTTTAGCTGGAATAACTAAAGCGCATTCTTCGGTTAATGCAACTCCTTGGGCATTTATTTCATTAGCAGTGTGTATGATGGCAGGAACTGCATCATTACCTCACGTTATGATGAGATACTTTACTACTCCAAGTGTAAGAACTGCAAGAAGATCAGTAGGTTGGTCACTATTCTTTATTTTCCTACTTTATTCTTCTGCACCGATGTTAGCTACATTATCTAAACTTTCTTTAATAGACCCAACGCTACCAACTGGAATTATTGGTAAAACAATTGCGGAAGTTCAAGCTATTGATTGGTATCAAAACTGGAACCAAGCAAACTTAATGTTTATCAGTGACTTTAATGGTAATGGAACTCTTGAGCTTAACGAGTTCTTTATGGGTGGTAAAGCTGTTGTATTAGCAACTCCAGAGATTGCGGGATTACCTTATGTAATTTCAGGTCTAGTTGCTGCTGGAGGTATGGCAGCTGCAATGTCAACTGCAGATGGATTAGTGTTAGCAATATCAAATGCGTTATCTCATGATATTTACTACAAAATAATTAATCCAAAAGCTGAGACAGCGAAAAGACTAATTGTTGCAAGGGTACTACTTGTATTAATTGGTTTTGCAGGAGCAACAATCGCCGCGTTAGAGATACAAGGTATCTTAGGTTCGGTAATTTGGGCTTTTGACTTTGCTATGTCAGGACTATTCTTCCCACTTGTACTTGGTGTATGGTGGAAGAGAGCTAATGCACCAGGCGCTGTTGCAGGAATGCTACTAGGACTAATATCTGGAACTGCTTACCTAATATGGGTAAGAAGTGGAGGATCTGGTTTCTTAGGCATAACTCAACTTACGTTTGGAATAGTTGGAGCAGCTGTAAGTTTAGTTTCTATGATTGTTGTCAGTTTAATGACTACAGCACCAGATGCAGCTACTCAGAAAATGGTTGATGATGTACGTGTACCAAGTGGTAAAACGGTACTAGCACAGAAATAAACAATAAAAAACTTAGGGGCGATTAAATTCGCCCCTTTTTTCTAGAATTATGTCGGCTAACTTTCATCCTCTAGTTTATATAATTGATTATATTTTAGGTGTCATCATGTGGACATTGATTGGCAGAGTTGCAATGAATATTTTTCAAAGAGAGGATTCTCAATTCTTCTTTATGAAAGTTTTTGTAAAACTTACAAATCCACTTATAAATGTGTTTAGACCAATTACTCCTAGCTTTTTGGTAGGGCCTTTAGTGCCACTATATGTAGCTTGGTTCTTTTACATGGCACGTTTCTATTTAATGCCTTATTTACTTGGTTATTCAGTAATGGGCATGCTTTCTTTTCCTTTAGAAAGTGAGATAGCTCAAGAATTATACAGAATATTTAGTAAAAATTAATTCAAATAAAACAAAAAATTGATACTAATATTTTTAGTATCAAATGAAAAAAATACAAATTTCTCCATCAATATTATCTGCTGATTTTAGTCGATTAGGAGAGGAGATTAAAAAGTTAGAAGAAGGTGGGGCTGACTTAATTCATGTTGATGTTATGGACGGTCACTTTGTTCCTAATTTAACAATAGGACCCCCGGTAATAAAGAACCTCAGGAAATACACTAAGCTTCCGTTTGATGTACATTTAATGATTTCTCCAGTACATAAGTACATAGAAAATTATGCAGAAGCTGGAGCTGACATAATTACTATACACCCTGAGGCTACTGAAAATTTAAGAAACTCAATAAATTTAATAAAGAAGTTCGGTAAAAAAGTTGGTGTCTCTTTGAATCCTAAAACAGCAATTAGTACTTTAATAGATGAAATTGAAAATATTGATTTAATATTGGTTATGAGTG
>CACDFI010000014.1 GCA_902551985.1 uncultured Pelagibacteraceae bacterium
AATTTTATTTTTTTTACAATATTTGATTACATTAATTACCCCATTACGTGGTTTTAATTTATTCTTTTTTAAATAATTGTTAAAAATTATGGTTTTTAAATTTCTGATTTTTTTGGCATCAACTAAAGTTTTTTTCTCTAAACTAAACTTTTTAACCCTTTTTTCGCCTCCAGATTTTTTTAACATCGATTGATATAATTTTTTACTCCAATACCATTTTAATCCTGAAATTTTAAAAGCTGAATTAAAGCAATTTCTTTGAATATTTGATGTTTCTACTATCGTGCCAATAGAACCAAATAATATGGCTTTGATTGCCATTACCCTTTAACAGCACCAGTGGTTAAACCACTTATTACTTGTCTTTGAAAAAACATGACTAACATAAACAATGGTGCGGTTGCAGACACAACTGCTGAAACGGCCCACATTAAATTACCTTCATGCTGATTAGTACCAAGATAACTTTGTATTTTTGGAACCATTGTGTGGTTTTCTTGATTTAATAATAATGCAGTGACTGTAAAGTCGTTGTAAGCCAACATAAGACTAAACAAACCAGCTGTAATTACTCCAGGCCACATCACTGGCATAATTATATATCTAAATGCTTGAAAATATGAGCAACCATCTATTAACGCACTTTCATCTAATTCTTTAGGAACAGTTTTAAAAAAAGAGTAGAGAAGCCATAATGTAAAAGGTTGATTGATCGCAACTAAAACTACAATTGTTGTTGGTAAGATTCCCCAAATTTGTAATTCAAAAAAAGGAAAAAGATATCCAGAGACTAAAGTAATATGTGGCATTGCTCTAAAAATTAATGCTGCAATTAGAATCCAAAATGCGTATCTTTCAGTAGACCTAGACAAAGCATATGCACCTAAAGTTCCTAAAAAAAGTGATATAGAGACGACAAATACTGTTACTATAATCGTATTTCTTGATGCTCTCCAAAATTCACCTTCAGTCCAAGCTTCAGAATAAGCTTTTGAAGTAAACTGACCACCTGTTTCTAATAAAGTATTAAAAGCTGAGATTGCATACCACCAATCAGCTCTAGAAAAAAAATCTGCTCTTACTTTAAACGATCCCCAGAAAGTCCAAATAAATGGAAAGCATGCAATTAATAACCAAATGATTATAAAAGTTGTATTAAATGTTTTAAGAGCATTTGATCTTTTGTCTAAACCATATTCCATTATCTTGCCGTCCTAAACTCTTTCCAAGTCCTAATTAATACTGGTGCTAGCAATATGGCTATTCCAATAATAGTCATCATTGAGGTTGCTGCTGCAGATCCAAATAAAATTACTTCTTCATTAACTAAATTATCATAGATTAACCATGATAAAGATTGAGCGCTTCCTTCAGCACTAAAACCAATTATTGGTTCAAAGACTCTAAAATTATCCATTAATGATATTAAAGCCACAAAAGTAACAACTGGATAAATATGCGGCAACACAATATGTCTAATTCTCTGGTATCTTGACGCTCCATCGATAATTGCTGCCTCGACAGGTTCTTGAGGAACAGTTTGTAATGCAGCATAAAAAACTACAAAAGCAAAAGGAGAGTGATGCCAAATTCCATAGATAATAATTGTTATCCATGTGAGTGTTCTAGATGATTTTAATGATAAATATGGATCTTCCATCATTAATTGTAAATTTGCACCAATAATACCTTCTGCATCAATCATCCAAAATAAAACAAGAGAACCTACTAGTGGAGTAACTATCATTGGTAGTATAGTGCCAAATATTAATGGGCCTCTTATTTTTCTAGATATTGCATTTAAACTTAACGCTATAATGAAACCTAGTAATAAAACATTGGGGGTAACAAATAAACAATATGTTAAAGTAAATAAAAGAGCTTTGTAAAAAGGTAAATTTGTAACTTGATTGATAAATTCTCCAAAGGTCTCAGTTTCTTTCCAAAAATCTGAAATTTGCTCAATAGCCAAGTGATTTCTATCTACATAAGTGCCAAATCCATTAAATTTACCCAAAGGTTTTTCATCTCTCAATATGGAAGTTGCTTCTTGATCAACTACTATTGAAACTGTACAACCAAATGGATCACATTTTTTAACTTCTTTTACTACTTGATCATGTTGGGCATAAAAAGATTGGATACCGGTAGATATTATTGGTAGACCAATAAACAAAATCATTACCAAACCAGTTGGCAAGAAAAACCAGAAAAAAGTTTTATTTGGCATTTAAAATTAAGTGGGGATTAAATCCCCACTTAAATATTTATTTTATAGAAAGCCTTGTTCTTTAGCTTTACTAATATAAGCAGCTTCTACATCTTTCAATGCTTGTTCTGCAGACTCTTTACCTTGTAAAAACTCAACTATTTCACTTCCTAATGCACCATGCATTAAACCCATTTGTGGTAACATCGGGTAAGGTTTTGCTCCCATTTTTACAGCTTCAATCACACCAATAGATTTTGGTCCTGGTACAAAACCTTCAACTAACCAAACAGCTTGGTCAGCAGCATCTGCAACCATTTTTTTATTTGAAGCAGCATGAGCTAGAGCAATAAAAGTTGCTTCTGCATCACTGTCAGATCTATTTTTTGCTAAAGTAAATCCATCCCACCATAATGTAGCTGCAGGAATATTTCCACCACCAACAGTTGCCGGTCCTGTTAATTTAGTTGCTGCGGTAATTTTTGCATCACCTTCATCATCTAATAAAGTTCCAGATCTTGATGCCCATAATGTCATAAGAGCAACTTTTCCAGACTCCCACTCAACTTTAATTGCTTCACTATCATGAGTTAGATAATCAGGATTACTTAAACTCGCTAATTTTTTTAGCATGTTTAATGTAGCTACACCTTTTGCATTATTGATGTTTGGCTCAGCAGTTCCAGCTTTAAAGAATTCACCACCATGACCAATGAACATGTTTACAAATTCTTCAGCTAAATTCCATCCAGCTTTATATGCTGCTGCATATGGATGTTGCATTTTACCTGAAGCTCTTATTTTTTCAGATGCAGCAACAACTTCTTCGTAAGTTTTAGGTACAGGTATACCTAATTCTTTTAAAACATCTTCTCTGTAATACAAATGTTGAGTATTTGCCATAAAAGCAACAGCCATTACTTTTCCATCAATTGTTATTAATTGTGAGTCTTGTATTCCTTTTCCATATTTTTTAACTAGATCATCCATAGGTCTAATTAAATCTTGATTCATTAAAGGAACAATTGAACTATTAGCTGCAATTCTTGCTGAAAATTCAGAAGGGTTAGCAGTTAAAGCTGGAACAGCTATTTTGTTGTGTTCAGATGAGTGAGTAACTTTAAAATCTGCACTTCCTTTACATCCTTTAGCTGTTTCTACAAAAGTTCTTAACGCAGGAAAATCATTTGCTAAAATATTTATTGAACCACTTGGTTTACTGCAATGCCCATCAGCATTTGCTGTTGTTCCAAAAAGCGCGAACAATAAGGTTATTAGTATTTTTCTCATATTATCTCTCTTATTTTTGTTGTTTATAATTATTCTAATAAAATATATCTTTAAGGATTATCTAATAAAAGAGATATTTAAATCACTTTTGACGCAAGTCTTGATCCAATCACAAGTGACTCAAGTTTTTTATAAGCTATATTCTCATCAACATTTCCAAATCCTGCAAATGTGCCAAACCCGCAATCAGTGCCAGCCATTAATTGACTTGGATCTATTACTTTAGAAAAGGCTAAAATTCTATGTTTTACAACATCTGGATGTTCAATAAAATTGCTCGTGGACTCTATTACTCCTGGAATAATAATCTTATCTTTTGGTAGTTTTATATTTTCAAATACTTCCCATTCATGAGCATGTCTAGGGTTAGCAGACTCTATCAAATACTTATTTATTTTAGCTTTAAAAGCTATCTCAATAATTTTGTTTAACCCAATATCATGTGTATGAGGTCCTTCATAATTTCCCCAACAAATATGCATTCTTACTTTAGATGGATCAATATTTTCTAATGATTTATTTAAAACCTCAACATGCTTGTTAGCTCTCTCTAAAAAATTTTCTTCTGAAATATCTTTATAGATCATATGTCTGGATAGAGCGAGGTCAGGACAATCGATTTGAAGAGAAATACCGCTTTCAATAATTTTTTCATATTCAAATTTCATAATATC
>CACDFI010000015.1 GCA_902551985.1 uncultured Pelagibacteraceae bacterium
GTTTCAGACTCTCCCTCGTTACAAAATTCTGAAAAAATTTCTAAAGCATGTTTTCCTAAAGGGGTTGATGCGCTTACTGATTTTGCAGCATCATTTGCTAATTTTAAATCTTTTGTCATCATTGCAGCAGAAAAACCAGGTCTGTATTTATTGTTTGAAGGAACGCCATCTGTTAAATTTGGTAAGGGAGTATAAGTCGATAAGGCCCAATTATTTCCTGATGCATTTTTCATTATTTCATGAACTTTTTTTAAATCCATCTTTAGTCTTTTTGCTAACATTAATGCCTCTGATGCAGCTATCATGGAAATACCTAAGGACATATTATTACAGATTTTAACTCCAACACCACTTCCTTGGGGTCCAGCGTGCAAAATTTTTTGACCCATAATGTCCATTAATGGTCTTGCTAAGTTTACAGACTCGTCATCTCCACCAACTAAAAAATTAAGTTTGCCTACTCTTGCACCCATAACACCTCCTGTAACAGGTGCATCAATCATTTTAATGCCTCTACTTTTAGCTTCTTTGCCGAGTAATAACGAAGTTTCTATATCGATTGTTGAACAGTCAATAATCAATGCATCTTTTGATATTTTATCGATTATTCCTTTTTCGCCTAAAAAAAGTGACTTAACATGTTTTCCCTCAGGTAACATTGAAATTATAAAATTTGCACCATCGAGTACTTCATCTAAAGTTTCTACTACGTTTAAATTTGCTTCTTTTGCTTTTTGTATCATTTGAGGAGAGACATCATAAGCTTTAACTTTTTTTCCAGCTTTAACTAGCTGGTCGGCCATTGGATTACCCATATTTCCAACTCCTATGAAAGCAATTTGATCTGTCATATTTAACTATCTATATTTGATTTTCCTCGATTTATCAAAACTGTTTTGCTTTGAGTAAAATGATTTATCATACTATCAAACGCATATTCTTTACCTAGACCACTCATTTTTAAACCACCATAAGATACATTTGCTCTTGGAGCAACGCATTGGTTTACTTGAACAAATCCTGCTTCAATATCTTCAACAAATTCTAGAGCTCTAGACAAATTTTGAGTCCAAAGCACAGCTGATAATCCAAATGGTGTATCGTTCGCACTTTGCATTACTTCTTCAAATGTTTTAAATGGAATAGCGCAAGCTACTGGCCCAAAAATCTCTTCCTGACAAACAGGAGAGTCTACCGGTACCCCTGACATAAGTGTAGGCTCATAAAAGAAACCATTTTTATAATCACCACCTGTTGGTTGATTGCCACCATGTACAACTTTAGCTGAAGAAGTTTGTTTTGCTATATCCATATAGTGCAAAGTTCTTTTTAGTTGCTCCTCTGAGATAATCGCTCCAATATCCGATCCTTCATCTAAAGCATTTCCCATTTTTAGTTTACTCAGTTTTTCAACTGCACCATTGATAACTTTATCATAAATTTTTTCCTGAATATAAACTCTAGACCCCGCAGTACATGCTTGTCCTTGACGGGTATACCTCATACCATCAATTACACCTTGAATTGCAATATCTAAATCAGCGTCACTCATTATTATATTTGGATTTTTACCACCAAGTTCTAAAGTAACAGGACATAATTTCGGAGCAGCTTTTTCAGCAATGATTTTTCCAACAGAAAAAGATCCCGTAAAAGTTACTTTTCTTACCTTTTCATGAGTTACCAAAGGTTCACCACACTCTTCTCCGAATCCTGAAATAACATTTAAAACTCCTGGTGGTAGTTCTTGTTGGAATATTTCAGATAAGAGTAAAGCGCAAAAAGGTGCTTGTTCAGCTGTTTTTAACACAACGCTGTTACCAGCAACTATTGCTGGAGCAATTTTAGCAACTGTTAAAAATAAAGGAGCATTCCATGGTACAATTGCACAAACCACACCAATTGGATCTCTTGTTGTATAATGAATAGTATTTGGGATATTGGGTGGATAATTCTCACCCTTTAACTCTCCTGATAGTCCTGCAAACATATTTGTTAGCTCAATAGATGCAGCGGTTTCTGGCACAGCTTGAGTTCTTAAAGCATTACCAGTATCTAATGAAAGCAAAGTCTCAATCTCAGATTTTCTTTCCTCTAATCTCTTCGCACCTGCAGCAACCATCTTTCCCCTTTCACGTGCTGGTATTTTTTTCCATTTTTGAAATGCCTTAAAAGCAGATTCGACTGCAATATTAACATCATTCTTATCACATTGTGGTGCTGAACCAATATTCTCTCCAGAACTAGGATTTAAAACTGATATTTTTTTATCGGTTTGAGCAGAAATTAATTTACCATCTATCAAAATTTTATCTGATAATCTTTTTGCATTATTAAGAGCTAATTCATAATTTTTTTCAAAATTACTCATTATCTAATTCTCCCTTTCTAACCTTTGAGGAAAGCCATCCACCATCAATTTTAATCTCAGATCCGTTTATAAAGTCTGATTCATCACTTGATAAAAATACTGCTGCTCCAACAATATCTTTTGGTTGCCCCCATCTTCCTACAACTGTTTCTTTTCCCCAGGCTTCACCATGTTTTGGGTCTTCAGCATATTTTTGGTTGAAAGGAGTTGATATTAATCCAGGACAAATAGTATTAACGTTTATATTTTTTCCAGTAAGGTCAACTGACAATGCTCTCGTTAAGCCTAGTACCCCACTTTTAGCTGCAACATAACCTACTCTATCAGGTCTACCCATAAAACTAGCTATAGAGCCAAAATTTATAATTTTTCCCTTACCGTTTTTAATCATGTGAGGAATTACAGCCTGACTTGCAAGAAATGGTGCTGTAAGATTTACTGAAATCATATCGTCCCAGTCCTGTTTAGAATGATCTAACAATTTTTTTACATGTCTTATGCCTGCGTTATTTATAAGGATATCAATTTTTCCAAATGTTTGAATAGTTTTTTCTACCATTTCATTAATACTATCTTTTTTAGAAACATCAGTTTTAACGATTATTGCTTCACTGCCTGTATCTAAAATCTTTTTTTTAGCATTTTCTGAATTTGTAATATCTACTTCTGCTATAACAATCTTAGCGCCCTCTTTTGCTAAGCCAATACAAATTTCTTCGCCTATACCTTTGCCCCCACCTGTAACTATTGCTACTCTATCTTTAAGCTTCATTTTTTAAATGATTTGATGTTATTTTAAGAAAGAAACTAATGCTTTTTCCTCTTTAATCCAAGCTTTTATTCCGCCCTTTAAAACGTATACATTTTTAAAACCTAGGTCTTCTGCAAAGGCATTGCCTAAAATTGATGCAGTCTCTCCATCATTGCTAACGAATATAATTTCAATATTTTGTGACTCTGCGCCAGCTAAGGCTCTAACTTTATCCATTAAATAAACATTAAATTTTCCATTTTTATCAAACGCAGTCTCTTGAAATGATCCTTTAATTACACCTGTTTTTTTCCATTGATCGTCTGTTCGAATATCTAAAACAACTGCATTATTATCTAATAAATTTTTTAATTGATCAGATGAAATTAAATTATAATTTGGATCCAAAACATCAATAATCTTAAATTCAAAAATAAGATCTGCATTTGGAGGTATTACATCTCCAGCTCCTGAAGAACCATATGCTAATTCTGAGGGAATTTTAATTTTTCTGATTGTGCCTTTATTTGTACCAACTATACCCATTTCAAAACCAGGTATAACTTCTCTCATTCCTATTTGAACCACTAAAGGTCTGTCTTTTCCAACGTTAGTATCAAATACTTTTCCATCAATAAATGAACCGGTATATTCAATTTGTACCCAAGAATGATTAATAATTTTTTTTCCCTCACCTGGTTTATCAACTAAAATTTCTATCTCTGCTGAAAGTAAATTGGTTGTTAAAAATAAATATACTATTAAAAATTTTATAGTTCTCATTTTAGGATATTTTTAATTCTTTATATTTGTTCTTTTCAACTTTTAAGCATTCATTTTTATACTTTGGCATTCCACCAGGATAAGGTAAAAAGGTCTTTGGTTTACCAGGTATATTGTCGCCTTTATACCATGAGCTTTTGGCTTTCATGAATAATGTTTTTTTAAC
>CACDFI010000016.1 GCA_902551985.1 uncultured Pelagibacteraceae bacterium
AGATTTGGGGAGACCTGAAGTTGTTAAAGCTATGGATAGCGATGGAAATGGTAAAGGTGAATTTTGGATTGGTGCAGATGGATGGGCTTCAGCTAATGTTAACCAAGTTAAATTAAGAGATTATAAATTATATGATGCTGGAATTGAACCTATCAGAGCAGCAGAAGCAGTTAAAAATGCTAGAGTTCTCGACTCTATTAAAAAAGGTGAGGGTTATGCATTTTATTGCTACAAACCGCATGCAATTTGGGGTATGGCAGACGTAGTTATGCTTGAAGAACCAGCATATGATCCAGCAAAATATAAAATGATCCAACCTAAAGCTGATGCTGACTGGTATCAAAAATCATATGTTGCTTCAAAGGATGCTTTGAAACAAATTCAAATTGGATGGGGTACATCTCTTGAGAGCAAATCTCCAGCAATTGTAGAATTTTTCAAAAATTTCCAAATAACAGCAGATGATGTTTCTTGGATGGCATACGAAGTTTCTGTGCAAAAAAGAGATCCAGGAGAAGTTGCTAGAGATTGGATGTCTAAAAATAAATCAACAGTTGACGGCTGGTTAGGTTTATAATTTAGTAATAAAAATTAAATTACCTGGCGACCGTTGGTTGCCAGGTATCATTTTCATTCATTTTAAGTTAAAATATTTTCATGGAAGCAGCTATACAAATTCAAAATGTCTGGAAAATATTTGGGAATACATCACAAGATGCATTAGATGCAATCCAAAATAAAAAAATTTCAAAACAAGAAGCATTAGAGAAATATAATTCTGTAATTGGTGTTTCGAATGTTTCATTTGATGTCAATAAGGGTGAAATATTTTGTGTAATGGGTTTGTCTGGAAGTGGAAAATCAACATTAGTTAGACACATTAATAGATTATTAGAACCAACATCTGGAAAAATATTAATAAACAATCAGGATGTAATGCAATTTAATAAGGAAAACCTTCAAGAATTAAGAAACAAAAAAATTGGCATGGTTTTTCAAAATTTTGCATTAATGCCTCATAGATCAGTTTTAGATAATATAGCTATGCCTTTGGAAATTAGGGGTGTTAGCAAAAATGATAGATTAGATGCTGCAAACAATATTTTAAACATTGTCGAATTACAAGGATGGGGAAATAAATATGCTCATGAATTATCTGGAGGAATGCAGCAAAGAGTAGGTCTAGCTAGAGCATTAGCAGCAGATCCAGAATTTCTTTTGATGGATGAACCTTTTAGTGCTTTAGATCCATTAATAAGACGACAACTTCAAAGTGAATTTATAAAACTTTCAAAGCAAATGAAAAAAACAACTGTATTTATAACTCATGATTTAGATGAGGCAGTAAGAGTAGGTCACAGAATAGCTATAATGAGAGATGGAGAAGTAGTACAAATTGGAACGCCAGAGGAAATAGTAGTAAATCCATCAGATGAATATGTTGCAGATTTTGTAAAAGGAATTTCAAGATTAAAAGTCGTTCAGGCTAAGACAATTATGCAATCTATCGAAGAATATAAGAAAACTTTTGTAGATAATTTAAGCAATAATGAAAGAGTTAATGAAAACGACATATTAAGCAAACTTATTGAAACGTCAGTAACAGAAGATAAACCAATAATAGTTACAAATAATGACAACTTAGAAGTTGGTATAATTACACAATCAGATTTGCTGAAAGCAGTTGTTGAGGGTAATGATAGTGAGTAAAGAAATTAAAAATTTATCTAGATCTGAATTAATTAAAAATTTTGTGATTTCTAATCCAGATTACTACATTGATGAATTTAAAAAAATTGGAAGCAAACCCTCTTATTCTTTTTCTTTTAACTTATTTGCAGCATTATTTGGACCAATGTGGTTTGGATTAAGAAATATTTGGAATTATGCGTTAGCATTCTTAATAATCGAAACATTTGCTGTTGTTCAAATAATTAGAGGCCTATTTGGAAACATTACTAAAGATGCCTTAGAAAAAATTGATAAAATTCAATCAACTATTGATTTTAGATACAAACAATTAGAGGCTGCAAAAGAAAACAACCCAGATAAAGTCGAAGTTTACGAGAGGGCAATTAAATCACTTGAAGACGCAATGAAGGAATATGTAGTTGATGTTCAACAAATCGAGGCTTCAGCAATATGGATTACTATTTCAGGAATTGTGTTATTGATTTTTGTAAAATTTATTCAAGGAATATTAGCAAATACAGTTTTAGAAAAAAGATACTCCGAATGGTTATCAAATAAGACGATTAGCCCTGGAATGAAAACAAAAAATTATTTATTAAGCATTGGTTTTACTATGATCATTATGTTTTTTTCAGTAATACATTATAGCTTTCCAGGTTTCTTCTCAATTATGAATGATTTTCCTACTCATCCAGAAATAAGACTTACATCTATTAAATGGGTAGAAACAATCTTTGATTATGCTGTTATAAAAGGAGATACGGTATTTACTGCAATAACAATTGGAATTAGATCTGTTCTAGATTTTTTAGAACTTTTATTTGTAAAAACACCTTGGATTGTGATTATAACAACCATTGTAGTTTTAACTGCTTTATCAGCAGGAATAAGAACTGCAATATACTCTGCAGGATTTTTAGCGTACATGGGTTTTTTGGGATTTTGGGTTAAAGCAATGACCACACTTGCTTTACTTGGTACAGCTGCAATACTAAGTATTGTTATTGGAATACCTTTAGGAATATATTGTGCGAGGCGTCAAAGATTTTATTCAATGATAAGACCAATAATGGATTTTATGCAAACAATGCCAGCATTTGTATTTATGATTCCAGTCATTGCGTTTTTTGGAACAGGGAAAGTTGCGGCAGTAATTATTACAATGATTTTTGGAGGAACACCTGTTGTTAGACTTACAGTGTTAGGCTTAAGAGGCGTTCCTGAAACTATAAGAGAAGCTGCAATAGCTTATGGTGCATCTAAATGGTATCTACTTAGAAAAGTAGATTTGCCACTTGCAACTCCATCAATACTTGCTGGTGTAAATCAAACTGTGATGTTAAGTTTAGCAATGGTTGTTGTAGCCTCACTTATAGGAGCAAAAGGTTTAGGCCAAGACGTGCTAGAAGCACTTCAATATGCAAATGTTGGACAAGGAATTTTAGCTGGTATTGCTATACTATTTGTTGCTTTAATATTGGACAGAGTAGTTCAAGGTAAGAAAAGAGTATAATATCTTAATGAACAAAAATGTATGGTTGCTATTTGCAAGCAACGCATTTGCATTTTCTGTTGCACCTGTGACAGTTTTTTTAAGTGGAATTATTGGAACTAATATCAGTCCAATCAAATCTCTTTCAACATTACCAATGTCATTATCAATTGTTGGTACCGCTATTTTTATTATAGCTGCATCTAAAATTATGAGTATTACAGGAAGAAAAAAAGGTTTTATACTTTCATCTATAACAACTTCATTATTTGCATTATTGGCGGCATATTCTGTATTAAAGCAAAATTTTATTCTGTATTCATTTTCTTGTTTTTGTCTTGGATTTGGAATGGCTTTTGCTCATCAGTATCGTTTTGCTGCAGCGGAAAGTGTTGATAAAAAACAAGCACCAAAAGCTATTTCATTATTACTTTTTGCAGGGATTTTGTCAGCTTTACTGGGTCCAAACTTAGCAAATTTTGGAAAAAATATTATTTCAGAGGGATTGTATGTTGGCTCGTATCTTTGTTTATCTTTATTAACTTTATCATCTATTATTTTTTTAATTTTTTATAAAGAAAATAAAGTCATTAATAATAAAAAAACAGCAAAGGGAAGAACAATTTTAGAATTGATATCTCAACCAAGATTTTTACAGGCATTAGTCTCATCATCTTTTGCATATGCTGTAATGTCTTTCTTAATGACAGCAACTCCTATCAGTATGCATGTTCATGATGATATGACTTTGAATAGCACTAGTTTTGTAATTCAATTACATATCATAAGCATGTTTTTGCCTGCGTTGATTACTGGAAATTTAATTAAAAA
>CACDFI010000017.1 GCA_902551985.1 uncultured Pelagibacteraceae bacterium
ATTTTTTTGCCAATTGAAATAACTTTTGGTGTCCAGAATGCAAACCATCAAAGTTTCCAATCAAGATAATAGAATTTTTAAATTTTTGTGAAATATTAAAATTATTAAAAATCTTAGACTGTTTCACCATTTTAATTCACTCTGAAAATAGTTAATTTTTGCATCATAATTTTTTAGTACATTTTCAATAGAAAAATTTGAAATTTCTTGTCTATGTATACCACCTGTGATCAGTAGTGAATCAAAATTTTGAATCATAGCTCCTTTTATATCTGTATTTAAATTATCACCAATACATAGTATGTTTTTATCTTTAACCGTGGCAGCAAGTTCATAAACTGGCGGATAAGGTTTGCCAAAATATATTACTTCTCCATCAATTTCCTCAAATGATTTAGCTATAGATCCAGCGCAGTATTCTCGTTTATTTCCCCTATCAACTATTAAATCTGGATTAGTACATATCATTTTTTTTGATATTTGCGTTGATAGAAAATTTTTATAATACTCCAAATCATTCTCATGTTCCTCGAAAAGTCCTGAGCACAATATGTATTCCGAGTCATCTATATTGTTAACTTTATTTTTCTCAAATTTTCTGAATAAATCAAAATCTCTTGGTGGTCCTAAATGAAAAAATTTTTTGCTTTTAAATTTTTCTAAAATATATCTAAGAGATGCTTCTCCAGATGTAAAAACAGTTTCAGAAAACTTATTTAATCCCATTCCTTTAAGAGTATTAATTACAGTTAAATTAGGTCTTGGAGCATTTGTAAGTAAAATAAATTTTTTATTATTTGTTGATAATTCTTCTAAAACTTTTACTGCATTCTCGTGAAGCTTTATTCCATTATGAATTACTCCCCAAATATCGATGAAAAATAAATCATACTGACTTACAATAGATTTTAAGCCCATTTCCTCTAAATTTTTACTCATATTTCAGATATAGCTTAAAAAACTAATAAATTCTTTGATTTTCTACTTTATATATTTAAGACCAGATCTTGAAAAAATAGTCACATGCATCTATATGAATTCTAATTTAAAGGAGTATTTATGAAGTTTAAACCGTTGCACGATAGAGTGTTAATCGAAGTATTAGACAGTAGTGAAAAAACTGCTGGAGGAATCATAATCCCAGATTCTGCACAGGAAAAACCACAAGAAGGTAAAGTTGTTGCCGTAGGTGGTGGGTCAAAAACTGAGGATGGAAAAATTATACCAATGGATGTTAAGGTTGGTGACAAAGTTCTTTTTGGCAAGTGGTCAGGAACGGAAGTTAAAATAGATGGCAAAGAGTACAGCATAATGAAAGAGTCTGACATTATGGGAATTTCTACATCTAAATAAAATTAATATAGAAGGAGAAATTATAATGGCAAAAATAGTAAAATTTGATTCAGATGCTAGAACATCAATGTTAAAAGGTGTTGATATACTAGCTAATACAGTGAAAGTTACTCTTGGTCCTAAGGGAAGAAATGTTGTTATCGATAAGGCATATGGTGCACCCCGAACAACTAAAGATGGTGTTTCTGTTGCTAAGGAAATTGATCTAGATGACAAATTTGAAAACATGGGCGCTCAAATGGTCAAAGAGGTTGCTAGCAAAACAAATGATGAAGCTGGTGATGGAACAACGACAGCAACTATCTTGGCTCAAGCGATCGTAAAAGAAGGCTGTAAATATGTTACAGCTGGAATGAACCCAATGGATGTAAAAAGAGGAATCGATGCTGCGGTAGAGCATGTGAAAGAAAAATTAATTTCCTCAGCAAAAAAAGTTAAAGATAGTGATGAGATTGCACAGGTTGGAACTATTTCCTCAAATGGAGACAAAGAAATTGGAAGCATGATTGCAAAAGCAATGCAAAAAGTTGGTAACGAAGGAGTAATTACAGTCGAAGAAGCAAAAAGTATTGAGACAGAACTTGATGTTGTTGAAGGTATGCAATTTGATAGAGGATATTTATCACCATACTTTGTAACTAATGCTGAAAAGATGACAACTGAGTTAGAAAATCCACTAATTCTTTTACATGAAAAAAAATTAACAAACCTACAACCGATGGTCCCGCTTTTAGAGGCAGTTGTTCAAGCTGGAAGACCTTTAATGATTATATCTGAAGATGTAGAAGGAGAAGCACTTGCAACTTTAGTTGTAAATAAATTAAGAGGCGGTTTAAAAGTGGTTGCAGTGAAAGCTCCTGGATTTGGTGACAGAAGAAAAGCAATGTTAGAGGACATCGCAATTTTAACTGGTGGTCAAGTTATATCTGAAGACCTAGGTATTAAACTTGAAAATGTCAAAATTACAGACCTTGGATCGGCTAAGAGAGTAAAAGTTGATAAAGAAAATAGTACTATTGTTAGTGGCACTGGAAAGAAATCCGACATTGAAGCAAGATGTGCTCAAATCAAGCAGCAAGTTGAAGAAACTACTTCTGACTATGATAGAGAAAAACTTCAAGAACGTTTAGCTAAATTAGCTGGAGGAGTTGCAGTTATTAAAATCGGTGGTGCAACTGAGGTAGAAGTAAAAGAGAAAAAAGATAGAGTAGAGGATGCACTAAACGCTACAAGAGCTGCGGTGGAAGAAGGAATTGTAGTCGGTGGTGGATGCGCACTTTTATATGCTTCTCAAGACTTAGATAAAGTAAAAGCCAAAGGTGCTGACCAAAAAGCTGGAATAGATATTGTAAAGAGTGCACTTCAGGCTCCAATTAGACAAATATCAACAAATGCAGGTGTGGATGGATCTGTTGTTGTAGGCAAACTTTTAGAGGCAAATAAGGTTTCTCAAGGTTACGACGCTCAAACAGAGCAATATGTTGATATGTTCAAAGAAGGAATTATTGATCCTGTCAAAGTTGTTAGAACAGCATTACAAGATGCAGCTTCAATTTCTGGATTGTTAGTTACAACTGAAGCTATGGTAGCTGATAAACCTGAAGAGAAAGATGCTGCTGCAGGTGGCATGCCTCCAGGTGGTATGGGAGGAATGGGTGGAATGGGTGGAATGGGAATGTAATTCGTTTCCATTTAGAGAACACTCTAAAAACATACACTAAACAAAATTAAAAACCCTCAGAAAGAAATTTTTGGGGGTTTTTTTTTATATTAATAATATTTTAGATAAATTAATTAAAAATATTAATCTTATAATTTTCTAACAACGTTTTTCTTTTACTTATAATCTCATCAATTGAGTAATAATTGGGTGTTCTGAAATGTTTAATATTATCTATTATTTCAAATTTGTTTTTTAAATCTGATCTAATAAAAAAAGCATTTACACAGCGAGATTCTAAAGCAATCAAATAATAACCTTTTTTTTTAGCAATGTCACAAAGAGAGTTCAAAGATGCACCAGAATATTTAGATCCAATTTCCCAAGTGAAATTTTTATCATAAGGTACAGAGCATTTTATATGTGGACCAAACCAAAAATTATACTCTATGCAAATAA
>CACDFI010000018.1 GCA_902551985.1 uncultured Pelagibacteraceae bacterium
TTCACGAATACCAAGCAAAAAAAATACTTTCAGATTTTGGAGTAACGATTCCAAGGGGTGGAATTGTATACAGTCCAGAGAATGCTGAGAATAAAGCTAGAGAGATTGGTGGTTCAAGATGGGTAGTCAAAGCTCAAATTCACTCTGGAGCGAGAGGAAAGGCAGGTGGAATAATTGTTTGTGATTCCCCTTTAGAAGTTGCCCAAGCAACAGATAAACTACTTGGAAAAAAATTAGTTACAAATCAAACAGGTCCTGAAGGTAAAATAGTAAATAGAATATATATTGAGGAAGCAACTGATATTGAGCGTGAGTTATATCTTGGCTTAGTTTTTGATAGAAGTTCAGAAAGTATTATGGTGGTTGCATCAACAGAGGGTGGTATGAGTGTTGAGGAAATCTCAAAAGAAAAGCCAGAAAGTATAATTAGATCAAAAATAGAAGTTGCGGTTGGAATGCAAAGTTTCCAAGCTAGAGAATTAGCTTTTGGTTTGGGAATTGAGCCTGATTTAATTAGAAGAGCTTCTGAAACAATTATCGGATGTTACAAGGCATTTAGTGAATTAGATGCAACGATGGTTGAGGTAAACCCATTAGTTATTTCAAAACAAAAACAAATTTTAGCTTTGGATTGTAAAATGAGTTTTGACAACAATGCAATGTTTAGAAGAAATCAAGTTTCTGAACTTAGAGATAAAACTCAAGAGGACTCAAAAGAAGTTTTTGCGTCTGATAGAGGGCTAAATTATGTAAGTTTAGATGGAAACATTGGTAATATTATAAACGGTGCTGGCTTAGCAATGGCATCAATGGACATGATAAAATTGGCTGGAGGAAGCCCTGCAAATTTTTTAGACGTAGGTGGCGGAGCAACACCTGAAAAAATAGTTAAAGCATTTAAGTTAGTTACAATGGATGAAAAAGTGAAAGTTATTCTTGTGAATATTTTTGCTGGTATAAACAGATGTGATTGGGTGGCAGAAGGAATAGTAGAAGCTCTAAAAAAAATAGAAGTTAATGTCCCATTGGTTATTAGATTAGCAGGAACAAATGTTGAAAAAGGTAATCAAATTTTAAAAGAGAGTAAGATAAATTACATTGAAGCAAACACTTTAGAGGATGCAGCCAATAAAGCAGTTGCAGCACTGAAAAAATAGAAAATGACAGTATTAATTGACAAAAATAGTAAGATTATTATTCAAGGTTTTACAGGAAAAATGGGTTCTTTTCATGCAGATGAGATGATCAAATATGGTTCTAATGTAGTTGGAGGAGTTACACCGGGAAAAGGTGGGTCTAAGCATTTAAATTTGCCGGTGTTTAATACAGTTAAGGACGCAGCAAGTGAAACAGGAGCAGATGCATCAATTTTATTTGTACCCCCAGCTTTTGCAGCAGACTCTGCAATGGAAGCAGCTGATGCTGGAATTAAAACATGTGTAGCAATTGTAGATGGAATCCCTTCTCATGACATGATCAAAATAAAAAGATATATGAGAAGATATACCAAAAGTTCTAAAATGACTTTAGTTGGCCCTAATTGTGCAGGTATTATTAGTCCAGGAAAATCAATGTTAGGAATAATGCCAGGACATATTTATAAAGAAGGAAGAATTGGGATTATAAGTAGATCAGGAACATTAGGATATGAGGCTGCTCAACAACTCAAAAATTTAAATATTGGAGTTTCAACAAGTGTGGGTATCGGGGGAGATCCAATAAATGGAAGTTCATTTAGAGATATAATAGAGAAGTTTGAAACAGATGATGAAACAGATGCAATATTAATGATAGGTGAAATTGGTGGTCCCCAAGAAGTAGCGGCAGGCGAATTTGCAAAAGAAAACATGAAAAAACCTGTTATAGCTTATATTGCAGGTTTGACTGCTCCTAAAGGTAGAGTGATGGGTCATGCGGGAGCAATAGTTTCAGCATATGGTGAAAGTGCAATTGAAAAAGTTGAAATTTTGAAAGAATGTGGAATTACAATTTCAAAAAATCCATCTGTTATGGGAGATACAGTTAAATCGGTTTTAGAAAAAATGTAATTATGAATTACGACGATAATAATATATTTGCTAAAATATTAAGAAATGAAATTCCCTGTAATAAAATTTATGAAGATAAATTTGTTTTATCTTTCCACGATATAAATCCACAAAAAAAAATTCATGCGTTAGTAATTCCTAAAGGTAAATATATTGACTTAGATGATTTTAGTCAGAATGCATCATCAGAAGAAATGGTGGGCTTAATAAAAGGTATTAATACTGTTGCAAAAAAATTAAATATATCTGTAGATACTGGTAAAGGATATAGAGCACTAGCAAACATAAGTGAGAATGGAGGACAAGAGGTTCCACATTTACATTTTCATTTGTTTGGTGGAGAGAAAATTGGTAAAATGGTCTCGTGATTATTAACGTGGACAGAAGTTTTCTAGAAA
The DNA here is from genome assembly GCA_902551985.1 of uncultured Pelagibacteraceae bacterium. GTDB lineage: Bacteria > Pseudomonadota > Alphaproteobacteria > Pelagibacterales > Pelagibacteraceae > Pelagibacter. The sequence continues at coordinate 2,447 of CACDFI010000018.1, forward strand.
TAAATTCAATAAAAAACCTAAATCGATCAGAGAGTCCTGGACCTAGCTTTAAAATAAGTGAAGTTGATCCACCTGATTTTGAACTAAATAAGTTTTTTTATAAACAAATTGGAAAAAAACACAGATGGATAGATAGATTGGTTTGGGAGGATAAAAAATGGATTGAATACGTTGAAAATTCAAGAGTAAAAACCTTTGTTTTAAGGGATAATAGTAACTTGGCAGGATATTATGAAACTATAAGAGATATGGATAATGATCATTCAGAGATAGCATATTTTGGAATTTTAGAAGAGTATTTTGGGAGAAAATGTGGAGGTTATTTGCTTTCAGAGGCCATTAACAAATTATTTAAAGATGGAATGTCAAGAGTGTGGCTTCATACATGT
>CACDFI010000019.1 GCA_902551985.1 uncultured Pelagibacteraceae bacterium
ATACTTGTCTGTCTGTCAATTGCCTTTCCTGTTGCCTTACTAGCTGCAGTTTATCTAGAGGAATTTGCACCAAAAAATAGATTTACAGATTTTATAGAAGTAAATATCAATAATCTAGCAGCAGTTCCTTCAATTGTTTTTGGATTATTAGGATTAGGTGTTTTATTGGCTGTATTTGGTTTACCTAGATCAACACCCTTAGTTGGAGGCATAACCCTTTCATTAATGACTCTTCCAACAATTATAATAGCAGCCAGAGCATCATTGAAGGCTGTTCCACCCAGTATAAGAGAAGCAGCTTTAGCAATGGGAGCTAGCAGAATGCAAACGACGATGCATCATACCGTGCCATTGGCTTTACCTGGAACTTTATCAGGTACTATAATTGGCTTAGCTCAAGCATTAGGTGAAACAGCGCCTTTAATATTAATTGGAATGGTTGCTTTTGTTAACACAATACCAGGAACCCCTATGGATCCAGCAGCTAGCTTGCCTGTTCAAATCTATATATGGGCGGAGAGTGCCGAAAGAGGATTTGTAGAAAAAGTGTCTGCTTGCATAATGGTATTATTATTTTTCCTAATTTTTATGAATTTAGGAGCACAATTAATTAGACATAAATTTGAAAAGAAATGGAACTAAAATATGAATAAAATAGAAGCAAAAAATGTTGATGTCTATTATGGAGCGAAACAAGCTTTATTTGATATCAATATGGATATCGAAGCAAATAAAGTAACTGCTCTTATTGGACCTTCTGGTTGTGGTAAATCAACATTCTTAAGATGTTTAAATAGAATGAATGATGTGATCGATATTTGTAAAGTCAGTGGTGTCGTAAAAATTAATGACTATGACATAAATCAAAAAGATACAGATGTTGTAAGGCTTAGAGAAAAAGTTGGAATGATTTTTCAAAAACCAAATCCTTTTCCAAAAACTATTTATGAGAATATTTCTTATGGACCTGAGATACATGGGATAGCTCAATCTAAAAGTGAAATGGATAATATTGTTGAAGAGAGTTTGAGAAAAGCAGCACTTTGGGAAGAGGTAAAAGACAGAATTCACGAACCAGGTACTGGTTTATCAGGTGGACAACAGCAAAGACTTTGTATTGCAAGAACAATATCAATTAAGCCAGAGGTAATACTCATGGATGAGCCATGTTCAGCTCTTGATCCAATTGCAACAGCACAAATAGAGGAGCTAATTGATGAATTAAGAAAGGAACATACTATAATAATTGTTACTCACTCAATGTCCCAAGCTGCAAGAGTCTCTCAAAATACTGGTTTTTTTCACCTTGGTAAATTGATTGAAGTAGGTTCTACTGATAAGATATTCAAGAATCCGACTCAACAACAAACGCAGGATTACATAACAGGAAGGTTTGGATAATGAATGAAAAACCACACACAGTAAAATCTTACGAAGACCAATTAAAAAAATTAAACAATGATTTAGTTGAAATGGGGGCAAATTGCGAAACCGCTTTAGGTAATGCAATGAAAGCAATATCAACAAATGATCATAACCTTGCTGATGATGTTATAAATTCAGATGTAGTTATAGATAATTTTGAGTCTCAGATAGAGAATGAGGTAGTAAATTTAATTGCTTTAAGACAACCAATGGCTGTTGATCTTAGAGAAACAGTTGCAGCTCTAAAGATGTCTTCAGACTTAGAAAGAATAGGTGATCTTGCCAAAAATATTGCAAAAAGAACAAAACTTATAAATACGCATTTGCCAAATAATTTAATTGAAGCAATGAATAGAATCTGCATTTTGGTTCAAAAACAATTAAAAATTGTTTTAGACTCATATCTAAGTAGATCAAGCGATGTAGCTCGAACAGTATGGGAGAGTGATGAACAAGTTGATGATTTAACAAATAAATGTATGGAAGAAGTCATCTCACTACTTAAATCAAATACGGAAAATATTGAATATGGCTCACATCTTTTATTTGTAACTAAAAACATTGAAAGGATAGGAGATCATACAACCAACATAGCTGAGCAAGTATTTTATTTAGTTACAGGTGATTATTTAGAGGGTGAAAGACCTAAGGGTAGCGACTCAGTATTAACAAAGTAATGAGTGCACACATATTTATTGCAGAAGATGAGGCGCCAATTTCAACTCTATTAAAATATAATTTAGAAAAAGAAGGTCATAAGGTTTCTTCAAGTGAAAATGGAGAGGACTCTTTAAAATCAATAAAACAAAAAATGCCAGACTTAATCTTATTAGATTGGATGTTGCCAGATTTATCAGGTGTCGAAATATGTAAACAGTTAAAAAGGGATAAAAAATATAATGACATTCCAATTATTATGCTTACTGCAAAAGGAGAGGAGGAAGATAAATTAAAAGCATTTGAAACTGGAGCTGATGATTACGTCACTAAACCATTTAGCCAAAAAGAATTAAATGCAAGAATTAAATCTTTGTTAAGAAGGGCTAAACCTTTGTCATCAACTGATGTTGTGGAATTTAAAGACCTTAAAATTGATAGATTGGCAAAAAGAGTTTATAGAAATGATAAGGAAATAATTTTGGGACCCACAGAATTTAAATTATTAGATTTTTTTATCAAAAATCCAAAAAGAGTTTATTCAAGAGAACAATTATTAAATAATGTTTGGGGTGAAAATATTTATGTAGAAAGTAGAACGGTTGATGTTCACATAAGAAGATTGAGAAAAGTTTTAAATGTAAGTGGAT
>CACDFI010000020.1 GCA_902551985.1 uncultured Pelagibacteraceae bacterium
TTTAATTAGACCATCATAAATTTTATCCGCAGAATATTCTGGTGTTTTAAGAAATGGCATTTTAAAATCATTTTTATCAGTCATAGGTGTTTTTATAAAGCCAGGAGAAACTAAACATACTCTCACACCGTATCTTCCAAAATCAAAGTAAAGACTCTCTGCAAGATTATTTAAAGCAGCTTTTGATGGACCATAGCCAGTAGAGTTTGGCAGACCTTTGTAACCTGCAATAGAGGAAACTATTGTTATTATTCCATTTTTCCTATTTCTAAAATGTTCTTCAACAGCTTTTATACAATTGAGAGTTCCAAAAAAATTTACTTTAAATACATTTTCAATTTGCTCAACATCAATTTCTCTTTCTTTTTTTGGGTCCCATGTGCCTGTAGAAAAGAAACAAATATCAATATCTCCAAACTCATCTTTTATATTCTTCATAATCTCAAAACATTTTCCCTTATCATTTATATCTAAAGGAAATGATTTGATGTTTGGATTAATGTCCTCAACTTCTTTTAAAATATTTTCTCTTCTTCCAGAAATTGCAACATTCCAACCTTGATTTGCAAACTTAATAGCTACTGCCTTTCCTATTCCAGTGCCACCACCAGTTATCCAAATTACTTTTTTCATCTATATTAACGTTTTATCACATAAAAATACTTAGACATGCGACAAGAATTGAATAGTATTAATTATAATGAGAATTATATCAAGTTTATGTTTAAAATTATAATTGTATATGAATTAATTTTTGTATTGTTTTGGAATATTCTTTATTATTCTAATTCAGGCGTTGAGAATTGGTTCCAAGAAAAAATTTTAACAGCTATATTTGTTTTTCTATCGACAATGGCTTTAGGACTTACCCTAATTTATGTAATTTACTACAGTTTGAAAATTACTGGATTATCAAAAATACTAAAATCTTTAAAAGATCCTAGAAAGAGTAAAACTCAGTAGTTAATTATTTGAAGCACATTTCTTTGAACAATATTTTACTTTATCCCAGTTAAGCTTCCACTTTTTTCGCCAAGTAAAAGGACGATTACAAACTTTACAAATCTTAGTTGGCAAATTTTGTTTCTTCATTTTAATTGTTTCCTATTTTTTAAAAATAAAAAATAAGCTGCAATTTCATAAAGATAGTGAAAAATAAAAAATAATGGTTTTATTGAGAAAATTTTAGATAAAAATTTATATTTTGGTATTTTTGACCAAATAATAATAAATGCTTTAGCTCCGCCAATAACTTCTCCATCAACTATAACATGCAATCTTCTAAGTAATTCTTTTTGAGATTTAGATGTAATTTTAACAGCATCTTCGTTATTGGTAATATCAACCCACTCTAAATCAGTATTAGCAATTTTTTTATAGTGGTTAATTTCCATCCTACAAATATTACAAGAATTGTTAAAATATACTTTAGTTCCCATATGTATTTGTCTTAATAAATTTATCTGCCTCTGATAAGATTAATTTTTTTCGATCTTCCTTCATTTTATCAAAAATCCTCACCATCATTGATAGTCTAGGATTTTTTAAAAAAAACTTTCTATTTCTATCTATGAAACGCCAGTAAAGACCATCCATAATATTGCACCAACTGCCTCTTTTAAAGTCCATCATTTTCATGAAATAACTAGAACCACATATGTAAGGTTTGGTAGCGAATATACCACCATCACTAAACAATCCCATACCGTAAACGTTTGGTACCATTACCCAATCTGACGAGTCAACAAACATCTCCATAAACCACTTATAAACTGATTTTGGTTCAACTTCGCACAAATTCATTATGTTCGATAATATCATTAATCTTTCAATATGATGTGACCATCCATACTTATCAGCATTTTTAATAGAGTGATCCAATGGGTCTAAGCCAGTAGTGCCATTGTAAAATGAAATTTTCATTTTTCTAGAATGTTTAAAGAAATTTCCATTTTCCATTTCTTTGTTATAATTTTGGTATATTCCCCTCATAAATTCCCTCCAACCAATAATTTGTCTTATAAAGCCTTCTAAGGAATTGAGTCTTACACCTTTGGCATGATGAAAATTCATAACTTTTTGCATAATAATATCAGGTGTAATTAAACCTAAATTTAGATAGGGACTAAGTGCGCTATGGAACAAAATATTATTTTTTTGATCGACTGCATCTTCGTAATCTCCAAATAAGTTAAGTTTTTCTTTTATAAAAAAATCTAGCAGTTTCAAAACATCTTTATATTCAGTAGCAAACCAAAAATTTTCTGTATGACCAGGATGTTTATTAAATAATTTTTGAATAACAGGTTTTAGATTTTTTGTATGACTACTTTCTTTGATATTTGGTTGTTTAGGAATGGAAATATTTTTTGGTAATTTTTTTCTATTATCCTCATCAAAGCTCCATTTTCC
>CACDFI010000021.1 GCA_902551985.1 uncultured Pelagibacteraceae bacterium
GATCAAAGAAGAAAAATATCTTTATTTTGCAATGTAGATATCGACAATGTTATTGAAACAGTTGATGTAAAAACCATTTACGAGGCTCCAATAAGTTTTTTTAATCAAAAGTTAGACAAGCAGGTATTAAAATTTTTTAAATTAAAATCAAAAAAAAGACCAAACTTACTGCCATGGAAAAAAATAACTAAGATAGTTCTTAACACTAAAAAAACAGTTAACATCGCAATCATAGGAAAATATGTAAATCTAAAAGATGCTTACAAATCTCTTGATGAAGCTCTTACTCATGGAGGAATTTATAATAAAATTAAGGTAAACCTAGTAAGGATTGAGTCAGACAAGCTTAGATCAAATGAAATTAAATCTAAATTAAAGAATGTTTCAGGAATATTGATACCTGGGGGATTTGGAAAGAGAGGTACGGAGGGCAAAATCGAGGCTATCAAATATGCAAGACAAAAAAAAATACCTTTTTTAGGAATTTGTTTTGGGATGCAAATGGCAATTGTTGAATTTGCTAGAAATATATTAAAAATAAAAAAAGCTGGATCTAGCGAATTAGATAAGAAATGCTTACCTGTAGTTGGATTAATTGATCAATGGAGCAAAGATGGAAAAGTTATAAAAGGGACCGAAAAAAATCTTGGAGGAACAATGAGATTAGGTCTTTATGAAGCTAAATTGAAAAATAATTCTGCCATAAAAAATGTCTATAAATCCAATTTAATTAATGAAAGACATAGACATAGATATGAGGTCAATATTAACTTAATGCATCAATTTGAAAAAAAAGGTTTAATATTTTCAGGAATTTCTCCAGATAACAAATTACCCGAAATCATTGAGTTAAAAAATCATCCATGGTTCATTGGTGTTCAATTTCATCCAGAATTTAAATCTAGACCTTTAAATCCCCATCCATTATTCTCGTCATTTATTAAAGCTGCAAAATCTTATAATGGAAAATAAAGTAATAAATTGTAACGGAATAGAAATTTCAAACCAAAATAAAATTTGTCTTATTTCAGGACCCTGTCAACTTGAGACAGAGCAACACGCTTTAGATATTGCTGGAAAAATCAAAGAGATTACTACAAAATATAAAATTGGTTTCATTTATAAAACTTCATTTGATAAAGCAAACAGAACAAGTCTTAAGGGTAAACGTGGAGCAGGATTAGAAAATTCATTACCTGTATTTGATAAAATTAAAAAAGATATAGAAGTTCCAGTTCTTACTGACATACATAATCAAGAACAATGTTCTATAGTTGCACCTCATGTAGATGTCCTTCAAATCCCAGCTTTTCTTTGCAGACAAACAGACCTTTTAATCGCTGCAGCTAAAACCAATAAAATAATTAATGTAAAGAAAGGTCAATTTCTTGCTCCATGGGATATGGTCAATGTAACAAAAAAAATTTCTGAAAGTGGGAATGAAAATATTTTAGTCACAGAGAGAGGGGCTAGTTTTGGTTACAATACATTAGTATCTGATATGAGATCTATCCCAATTATGGCAAAGAATGGTTATCCAGTAGTTTTTGACGGAACTCATTCTGTTCAACAGCCTGGTGGGCTTGGTGAAAAAAGCGGTGGTCAGAGAGAATTTGTTGAATATCTATCGAGAGCAGCTACTGCCGTAGGAATAGCAGCTATTTTTTTAGAAACTCACCAAGACCCAGATAATGCTCCATCTGATGGTCCTAATATGGTGCCTTTAAACAAATTAGACGAGCTAATTAATCAAATTGTGGAAATTGATAATTTAGTTAAAAAATAATAAATGAGTAAGATCAAACGAGTCGTCGCAAGACAGGTATATGACAGCAGAGGAAATCCTACTATAGAAGCTGAAGTATTTTCCAATAATTTAAGTGCATCTGCAATATGTCCATCAGGGGCATCAACCGGTACGTTCGAAGCTTATGAAAAAAGGGATAAAACTAATAAAAAATATTTAGGAAAAAGTGTTTTAATACCAGTTGCAACTGTAAACAAATTAATTTCAAAAAAATTAAAAAATCAAAATATT